>NZ_JBEOPF010000001.1:0-1543655 GCF_040309805.1 Psychrobacter sp. CAL346-MNA-CIBAN-0220
CCCTTCATTGTCTCTGACTTGATTCGATTGATTGTGCTGGTGTCTTTCCCTGCCATATCTCTGGTGTTATTAAGCTAGAAGTGGTTTGTGATAGCAATATAGATAAACCGTAGGTAATATGGTCGATGCACCTGTGATTCAGCGTTGCATTCGTCTATTGAATAAGTGATTAATTAACAATTTCATGGAATTTTAAGCATAAAAAAAGCCTCACTATAAAGTGAGGCTTTTTGCTCTTAACGAGCCATATTTGGAGCGGGAAAAGAGATTCGAACTCTCGACCCCAACCTTGGCAAGGTTATGCTCTACCACTGAGCTATTCCCGCATAATTATCAACTAATCGTCAACTAACTATCGCTAGATGATGATGGCGTATTATACGCAGTTTATTCGGGCTGTCAATAGACATTATGAAAAAAGGTAAAAATTAGCAAAATAGGCATGTTATCCCCCTATAGAACTATGTTATAACAGATGGTTATAATATACATTCCAAAAGCTTTGTTTTGATAAATAAGCTGGAATGCTGTTTTATGATGATCTTCAACCACAGTTATAACCATAACTACTTATAACGATAAGCCTTAAGGATAAGCAACATGAGCAAACCATATACTATCGCTGACTATTTATTTGAGCGTATTGCCGAAGCGGGCGCGACTGATATATTCGGGGTACCGGGCGATTTTAACTTAACATTTTTAGATAATATTATCGCCTCTGATAAACTACGTTGGGTCGGTAATACCAATGAGCTTAATGCAGGCTACGCCGCCGATGGCTATGCCCGTGAGCGTGGTTTTGCCGCGATGGTGACCACCTTCGGTGTGGGGGAGCTATCGGCGATTAATGCGACTGCGGGCTCGTACGCTGAATACGCACCAGTACTGCATATAGTAGGCGCGCCGGCCATGGCTTTACAAGACTCAAAGCGTCGGATTCATCATACCCTTGGTGATGGCGTATTTAATCATTTTATAAAAATGGTAGAGCCAGTCACTGTTGCCCGCGCCCAGATTACGCCCGAAAACGCCGCCTCTGAGATAGATCGAGTGATTCGTACTATTCTCAAAAAACATCGCCCCGGCTATTTAATGCTATCACCCGATGTCGCGCGTCAGCCTATTTATCCGCCTACTACTAAGCTTAACGATAGCGAAGAGAATATTACTAGCCAAGCGGCATTAGCAGCCTTTAAACAAGCTCTGATTGATTTTTTACCGAACAAAACCACGACCTTGATGGCAGATTTAATGGTGCATCGTTTGGGGCTGCAGGACCAGCTGAAGGCTTTAATTGCCGATACTGAGATACCGTATACCACTTTATCATGGGGTAAGACGTTACTTGATGAGCATAGCGAGCGCTGGGCAGGCACTTATGCCGGGGTGGCATCACGTCCGGTAGTCAAAGATGCGGTAGAGAACTGCGAATGTTTGATTAAAATTGGGGTTCAATATACCGATACTACTACCGCAGGATTTAGCCAAGATATCGATGATAAAGTAGTGGTTGATTTGCATTATGAACGGGCGACCATCAGTGGACAGAACTTTGCTCCTATTTCGCTTAAAGACACGCTGCAAGCGCTCCATGAAGTGATGACCTCTGGTATCAATGTTGTGCCTAAGCCGTTATGTAGCCAGATACAGCCCCATGAGCAACATGGCAAGGATGACGAGCCTATCCGTCAAGATGACCTGTGGCACATCATTGCCGAGCGTCTAAACCATAACAATCTGGTATTTGCTGATCAAGGTACTGCTTATTTTGGCATTAGTGATGTGCGTCTACCAGAAGGCGTGACCTGCTACGGACAACCGATGTGGGGATCAATCGGCTATACCTTACCGGCAGGCCTAGGCGGCGCTATCGCTTCTCCGGATAAGCGCAGTGTGGTACTGATTGGTGATGGCTCAGCCTTACTGACCATCCAAGAGCTAGCAGTGATGCTGCAAGAGCGTATTAACCCGGTCATTGTGCTTATTAATAATGATGGTTATACCGTTGAGCGTGCTATTCATGGCGAAAACCAACCCTATAACGACATTCCTAAATGTAATTGGCAGTCAATGCCGCAAGCCTTTGGCGGCAATGAGGACAATACCTTATTACTTAAAGCGGAAACTGCTGGCGAGTTAAAAGCAGCTCTACAAAAAGCAGCAGACACTACGGATAAAATGGTGTTCTTAGAAGTGATAGCGGACAAGCACGATATCCCACCGTTATTGGCTGATATCAGCGCAGCGCTGAAGCCTTAAGTAGATTAAGCTTATATTGCCAAGCGTTTAATAATAGGCGAGTTAATCACTAACGCAAAAAGCCCCATTTAGCATTAATCAGCTGAATGGGGCTTTTCTATGACCCTAATTTTTATAAACCAGGTTTTATAAGCCCGGTTATATAAACAAGATTTATAAATAATCAGAATGCTGTTTAAAAATGATATTTTACCAAGGCACTAGCGGCATTTTGCGTCTCATCGCTACCGAATTTATTTTTCCAGTAGCTATATTCCATACCGACTTCTAAGCGGTTATCGATACCGAGCACTTTTTGCAGGTTATATTTAATTTGGGGGTTGATATGGATGTTGTCTCTAACGCTATCATCCTCACTATTAAAGGCGTAGTCAATATAGCCATCAATGACAAAGTCATTCTTCTCCCAACCATAGGTCAAAGTGATTTGTTGATCATCTGCATCATCTTTGCTGTTATAGGCATGATATAACGAGGCAGATGCGTATTTCATACCGGGAATCGGTAGGTTTAGATCGGCACCGACGCCTACTAAATAGTTATCTTGACTAAAGCCTTTACCGTTTGAGCCAAACTCATACTGACCCGCTAAGTTAACTTGCTTGATAAAACTGTTATCAAAAGTGGCCAGCTTAAGCTTAGGTGCCAGCTCACCATAAGTTTCTTTAAACTTTTTAGTTTCGCCAGTGACTGTATTGGAGACATATTCATCCCCTTGAATACGGTCAACGAAGAAAAATACGCCGCCCCAAGTGTGAGTAGAGGCATGCTCTAGAGTCATCACCTTAAGGGTATTGTCATCCTTATTAGGCGTTAATTTAAAGTTATCACCATAGAGTCCAGTGATACTGGTATCGGCAAAAAGGGTTTTAGCCTGTACGCCAGTCATAGTGCCCAAAGCGACGATAGCAACTGCTGCCATAGTCAAGGGCTTGATAGCAGACAGTTTGCTCTTAGAGGCTTGGATAGAAGGTTGGATATGAGCGGGTAGGCTGGTTAATAGAGTAGAACGCACAGTATTACTTCCTTATGTACAGTGGTTGGTTTTCCCTAAAGGCGCGGTTATAGCGATGAGGCCTGATCTGGTTTTAACGTCCTGTTAAAACGGGTCAGTAGTGCTAGGGAAAAGATAAGTGTTAATTGGGTATTAGTGAGGTATGGATAATAAAATTTAATAAAAGACAGTAAATATTGTTGCTAACTGAGGTCGAAAATAGCAGCTATAAATATAGCTCAGAACAATGAAAATAAATCGATAGATACAGACGTAACAAAAAATTTATTAACGATTTGAAACAGTTAAGCATATTTAAAACCGCCTAACAACTTATATTTTATGGAAGTAAAGCCCTATTACGTGTCGTTATATTGCTAGTATTCACTAAGGATATGATTTCATTGACAATAACTGACCAAATGGTCAGGTTTAAATATTTTTCTTATTTAAAAATATTTTTAGGGAAAGGTGTTTTTGCCTGTTGATGTTTATAGAAGCCATTATAAAAGCGGTCAGCAAAAATTATGATTATTGTAAAATTTGAAATATGGACGCCCCGTTGTCAATTTTTAGGCCATAAAAAACCCCTTTAAATCGACGATTTAAAGGGGTTTAAATAATGCTATCAGACTTCTTCGTTGAGACCCAATAAAATTAAGCCAGTGTTGGTTTACTCGGTTTAATTAATAAATGTATCGCTGTAGTGATTAACCGGTATTGCGCAGACCTGCTGCCAGGGCATTGATACTACGGATTAATGGATCTTCAACGTCCAGGTCCTTATGACCACCATGATCACTATCGCCTGTAGTATCCTTTTGTCTGGCACGTTTTAATAGCTCAATTTGGATATAGTTAATCGGGTCTAAATAAGCATCTCGCCATTCAAGGGAAGCGGCGAGATTTTGCTGGCTAGACAATAAGGACTCTTGATTAAGCAAAGAGTTTAAACCTGAATAGGTCAGCTGGTGCTCATCAGTCACCGCTGTCATAATCTTTTCACGTAACGTCTCATCGTCACATAATTGGCTATAGGCGTGAGCAATACTCATCTCAGATTTGGTAAAAGCCATTTCGATATTGCTAATAAACACGCTAAAAAAGGGCCAGCAGTCATTCATTTCCTTCATCAAGTCTTCGTCTTCTTTAACGCTATGTAAAGCACTACCGACGCCGTACCAAGCAGGTAGGGTAAAGCGGGCTAATGACCAGCCGAATACCCAAGGAATTGCCCGTAAAGTGGATTTACTTGGTAGGCCTTTTTTACGATGCGCTGGGCGTGAGCCAATGTTTAATAAAGAGATTTCTGCTACTGGGGTCGCTTGTGAATAGAACTTATAAAAGCCGTCAGTATGGTCGGTAAGTTCGCGATAGCGATACTCACCGGCATCGGCTAAACGAGCAAAGAGTGCTTCATAACTGGGCAGCTCAGCCGGTTGTACCACAAATCTTGAGGAGCAAGCTTTAAGGGTACCCGTGATGCCCATGGTGAGCTCAAATACAGCAGTATCGGTATTGGCATATTTGGCATAAAGGACTTCGCCTTGTTCGGTGACTTTGATTTGTCCGTGCAGTGTACCCGCTGGCTGAGCGGCGATTGCTTTATGGGTTGACCCACCGCCACGACTCACTGACCCGCCACGCCCATGAAACAAGCGGGTTTTGATACCATATTCCTCAGCGATACGGTTAATGGTTTGTTGCGCGCTATAAAGCTGCCATGCAGAGGTAATGATACCGCCATCTTTCGATGAATCTGAATAGCCTAGCATGATTTCTTGGGTGTTATCTGAGTGCTGTAGCAAGCCTCGATAAAGTGGGTTATCCAAAACCGCAGGTAAGATCTTATCGATATTTTTAAGATCTTCGATGGTCTCAAACAAGGGTGCTACTGGTAAGTCCGCAGATAATTGCCCCTCATCATTGATTTTGCATAAGCCCGCGAAGCGCATTAATAGCAACACTTCCAATATCTGACTGGCATTGTTAGTCATCGAAATAACATAACTGCCGAAAGTATCTTGCCCAACCAGTTTACGCAAGGTCGCCACCGAGTTCATCAAGGCCAGTTGTTCTCGGGTTTTATCTGTTAAGTTTTCAGTATAAATGAGCGGTGTACCAGGCTTTTTAAGCAAGCGCGTCAGCCACTCTTGGCGCTCAATTTCACCCAGCATTTGATAATCTGGCAAATTAGAGGCACTGGCAAAAATATCGGCAATCACGTCACTATGATAAGAGGACTCTTGACGAATATCGAGCGCTGCCAAATGAAAGCCACAGGTTTTTACCAGACGAATCATATCAAGCAATAACCCTTCCGCATGGGCCGTATCATGAGTATTCACACTTTGACGGATGATACGTAAGTCTTCTAATAGCGCTTGTGGATTGGTGTAAGCATCTTTTTCAGCCTCACTATCACTGCCTTTACTCTGAATAAGGCGGTTAGTGGCTTTGACTTTATTAAGAATTAAGGAGAGTAGTCTACGATAAGGCTCATTGCCGTAATCATCGAGATTGTAATCAAATACCCGTTGATCAAGCTCATCGTAACTCTCAATTTTTGCATACACTTCCGGTGCGACATTAACGGTCGTATCGCTATGGATAAGCTGGCGGCGCAACTTTTTGAGCAGTACTTGATAATGACGCAACACGGTATCAGCATGCATTAATACCGCAAGTTCTGTGGTCTCAAAAGTCACAAAGGGGTTGCCGTCTCTGTCGCCGCCTATCCAAGAACCAAAACTCATAAAGGCCGGTAACGGGTACTCTGTTAACTCGGGGTAAATATCGACAATGGCCGCTTTAATATTACGATAGACCTTGGGAATGGCCTCAAACAAACTGGCGTTAAAATAGTGCAGGCCATTATTGATCTCGTCATAGACCAGAGGTTTACGCGTCCGCACTTCATCGGATGACCATAATAAATCAATGGTTTGCGCCGTTTGTTCTTTCGCTTGCTCGTAGGCAAAACTGTTTTCGGTCAGGTTGTTTAGGGCGTCGCTGTCAGCAAATAGACTCTGTAAGATATTCATCGTCGTACGGCGGCGAGCTTCAGTAGGGTGCGCGGTAAATACAGGTATAAATTTCAGTTGATCAATGAGTTCTTGCATTTGGGCGGGCTCAATATTGCGTTCACGACATTCAAGTAAAGTACGACGAAACGATCCTTCCCAGCTCTGTTCAGATTGCGCACGCAAGGCATGACGTTGCTCACGTAAGTAATTTTCTTCACTTAGATTGGCGAGAAAAAAATAGATAGAAAAGCCACGTATGACATTTTTTAAGGTTTGATTGTCTAAAGAGGCAATGAAGTCGATGAGTTGCTGCTTATGGGTTTCGTTAGGCTCACGGCGTTGTTGAATAAAACCTTTACGCAGGGTCTCAATAGTATGGACCGTTTCTTCACCAGACTGGCGAGAAATCGCCTTGCCTAGGAATGAACCTAACAAGCTGATACGTTCACGTAATACGTCGTTATCTATAGTCATCCTTAACCTTCTCATCAAATTAATTGGAAAATAGTCGTGCTAATTTAGAATAGCATATCTACAATTACTGCAACAAAAGTTTATCACCTTTAAAAATCGTAATTTTAATTTCTTTATACCTAATTATTTATGAGAGCATATAGTTAATACTAAATAAAATAGATACGCTAACAGTGACGCGCAGCTGGCAAGATTTTCTCGCTTGCTGTGCGGCTATGCCACTCTAGAGGCTTAGAAAATTTCCCCTAACCATGCTCGCTGTATTGATTTCAGAGTGGACTAACTATAGCAAATAAGTAATTTTTGAATGCTCACAAAAAAGACATGGTTCACTATACCTCGTACTATGCTCAAAGATGAACATTGGACAAGACTAAAAATTATATTACTAGCACTTAATATCTATGACAACGCGAATCTTAGAAATACGGTTGAAGGTGTGCTGTATCGTATGCGTGTTGGCTGTTCTTGGCGCGACCTATTGGCTTAGTGAGCCCAAAACCGTCTACAAGGCGTACTACTACTAGCGTTGGTTTCGCAGTAACAAGCTGCTTGCACTGTTATACAAGACAAGACACTTAGTGGAAAACGCTTTGGCTAAGTTAAAGCAATACAGGGCGATTGCCACTTATAAGCTATCTTTATCTGATTTATCTGAAATAATATCTCTAATTTTTTGTTTGAGCGCCACTAACTCTAAACTAAAAACATCGATTTGATTGTTGTTATGTTCATCTTCAATTCCCATATAATTTTTAGCATCTTCTAACCTCATCATTTGATTTCGTAAGGCGTTGTTAATTATACCCAATTCATAAATTGATAAATCTAAGGAATCAATCATGCTAGCTTCTCTTGTTTTAGAGGAATGAGTGGTTTAGTTAAATTAACATGTATTTGTGATTATGGTGTAAAAAAATTCAGTCATTTTGGACGTACTGTCTTTTTTACTATAGGCTATGAAGCTCAACATCAACTTTCATTAACGACGTACGTCTGCCCTGAAGTCCTGTCCGATCCCCATATTAGGCCTTGATATATCAGCTGTAGCCCAAGTGTTTACAGTATTCTTTGTTTTGTCTGTTATTTGCTTTTGGTATCGTGATTGGTGATTTTATTAAATAAGTTTATTGGGTACCGTAAGAAAAAAACTTGTTTGATCTAACCGCGAGGGGTCATAGAGTTAAACAGAAATACATGTATTGTCAGTCTAATGAAAGAGAAACGCTTCATATTAAAGAACCCATAACTATTAGGTGGGCCTCCCTTTTATTTTTGATAATCATCACTGCCGGAGTGTGGTTACTTTTAGCAATCTATAATATGCTTTTTGAAAGAAGATGGATATGCAGCGTATGTGGATTGAGACGATAAGATGACGCACGGATAGAAAACACCCTGCTACAGGGTAGCCTTCAAGACCGCTATATCTTGTCACTGTTAATTTTGTCGATGGCTTGTTTCTGATAGCGACATGACAAAAAGCCCCACCTAATAAGTGGGGCTTTTTAGCTTTTACCTTGACGACATAGGGTTAAATTGTAAACACGGCCATAGTTGTTACGAAACTATCTAACTGTCAAAAATGCTAACTGTCAAAAATGCTGAAATTGATCGGCACAGCATGGAGAAAAAGAAGAACGCAACGCGGTGCGAACTGGCTGATTACTATCATTTCTTACATAAGAATGATTGGAAGTCTTTGTAGGGCGACATAGCTCTCCAAAGGCTTTTTCTATTGAAGAATAATAAGAACAATTTGAGAAGTCAACACTGCATCAAAAAAGTAGATTTCTGATGAATGAGTAAGAATAAAAACGAAGAATGAGGTAGCATTAGAAATGAAGTGCAAATTCAAACAACAAGGAAGTTAGAAGATGAAAGGGATTACACGTTTTTCGAATAGTTTGATGGAGAAGTATTTACCCGATCCATTTTTATTCGTCATTATCTTAACCGTCGTCATTTTTGGGCTGGGCTTAGGCTTAACCGATTCTTCACCGGTACAGATGGTGGCGTTTTGGGGTGAAGGGTTCTGGGCGTTACTTGCATTCTCGATGCAAATGGTGTTGGTCCTAGTCACTGGTTTTGTATTGGCAAGCAGCCCGATATTTAAAAAAGGCTTAGGCAAACTGGCGAGTTTCGCAAATTCGCCCGGTAGTGCGATTATCTGGGTAACCTTAGTGTCACTGGCAGCAAGCTGGATCAACTGGGGATTTGGGTTGGTTATTGGGGCGTTATTCGCAAAAGAATTGGCGAAGCGTGTTCAACATGTCGATTACCGTTTGCTAATTGCCAGTGCTTATTCTGGATTTATAATTTGGCATGCCGGATTTTCTGGTTCGATTCCGTTGTCCATTGCGACAGAAGGCCATCCATTCGTTGATAAAATCGGTATCATTCCAACGAGTGCGACCATTTTTGCTAGTTATAACTTAATCATCATTGCTGCATTGGTTATTATTGTCCCTTTGTTAAACCGTTTGATGATGCCGAGCAAAGAAGATACGGTCACAGTGGATCCGAAAGTTCTAGTTGATCCGGTCATTGAGGAACTTCCGGCAAAATCGAGTATGACACCTGCAGAGCGTTTGGAAAACAGCTGGATTTTATCGATGGTCATTGGTGCAATGGGGATTGCTTTTGTCGTTTATTATTTCGCACAAAATGGATTCGCGTTAACGCTCGATTTGGTTAACTTTATGTTCTTGTTCCTTGGCATTATATTCCACGGAACGCCTCGCAACTATTTGATTGCCGTTCAAGAAGCCGTCAAAGGAGCAGGCGCTATCATCGTTCAATTTCCGTTTTATGCAGGCATTATGGGAATGATGACGGCATCCGGTTTGGCAGGCGTTATGTCAGAAGCGTTCGTCAGCGTCTCGACAGCGGATACCCTCCCACTTTTCGCCTTCCTAAGTGCAGGATTGGTCAACTTCTTCGTCCCTTCAGGTGGTGGACAATGGGCCGTTCAAGCGCCGATTATGTTAGAAGCTGCAGAAATGCTTGGCAGTGACCCGGCAAAAGTTGCCATGGGTGTTGCCTGGGGTGATGCTTGGACAAACATGATCCAGCCGTTCTGGGCATTGCCAGCACTGGCAATCGCTGGTCTGAAAGCCAAAGACATCATGGGCTTTTGTCTCATTGTGTTGGTAGTCAGTGGCGTTGTGATTGGTTTAGGGCTGTTGTTCTTGTAAATAAATTTATACAAGACAGCCCTCTTTAACAGAGATCAAGAGTAAAATTAACTAACCATTGGAATCAGTGACTCTGAGCTCACTGATCTCGATTTAACTGTGAAAAATATCTATGACTTCCTCCCTTCATCGCTTGTACTCTTTTCGTCGCTGTCCCTATGCCATGCGCGCCCGTCTCAGCCTCTTGTTTGCCGAGTTACAGGTGGAGCTGCGGGAGATAATCCTGAAAAACAAACCGGCCGAGATGCTAGCGATTAGCCCGAAAGGCACCGTGCCTGTTTTACAGATTTTTGACGCTACTGTGGACGGTGCTGTGGTTGAAGAAAGCCGGGAAATAATGGTGTGGGCGCTTGCACAGAAAGATCCGCAAGGGCTATTGGATGCAAAGGTTTTGCATCAGGCCAATGATCTGATCGAGCAAAACGACAACCAATTTAAATATTGGTTGGATCGTTATAAATACGCCGACCGTCATTTTGAGATGACCCAGACAGAATATCGGCAACAGGGTGAAGATTTTTTACAGGTTTTAGAGGTATTGCTGACTAAAAACCCTTACCTACTGGGGGATAGCGCGACCATTGCAGATATTGGCATCATGCCTTTTGTCCGCCAATTCGCCCATGTGGATCGCGATATTTTTTACAGTCTACCTTACCCAAAGCTGCAGTTGTGGCTACAACATTGGTTGGATCATCCATTCTTTCTGCAAGCCATGACCAAGTTTCAGCCATGGCAAGAGGGGGATGAGGTGGTATTTTTTCCTTCTTAACACTAAGCGCTTAGGCCTTCTTAGCCTCTGTACATAAAATTTTAAAACTCAAAAGTGAGGGGAAAGAATTAAAGCGTATTGAACGTTTCGTAGATATTATGGCAAGGCGTACCCGCGAGGGCGCCATTCCGCTTGATCTTGCACAGCTGGCGGAGTTATAACAAGAGTTACTTGGTAGTAAAACGGTCATTCAGCAGTATAACCTCCGTCACTCCCCTGTCTTTGCGTCGTATACTCAGGTGGAAGCACCAAGGTAGCGATTAAAGATGATTTGACAGAATCCACGTACCGATAGCAATTAGCATTAAACCACCAAATACTTCAGTCTTATGACCGAGTAATGAACCCAACACTTTCCCTAGCATGACGCCTAGAGTGACCATTATTGTGGTAGCTAAGCCAATTAGGCCCGCCGCCAGTAAAATATTAACCTCTATAAACGCTAGGCTAATACCTATAGCCATCGCATCAATGCTGGTGCCGAATGCGGTCAAAGCAAGTTTGAAAAAAGAATGTCTCGACGGTGCTTCTGCCTTTTGACTGCTTGGCTTCAAACCTTCATACAGCATGTGCAGACCGAGGGCGACAAGTATGGTGAACGCTATCCAGTGATCCCAGGCTTCAACAAAAGAAGCGTCTACAAAAGAGGCTGCTGAATGACCAATAAACCAACCAATAATGGGGGTGATAGCTTCAATGGTGCCAAAAATGAGGCCCATTCTTAAAGCTTCGGTAAAACGGGGGTTTTTAAGGTTTGCGCCTTTACTAACTGCCACAGAAAAGGCATCGGTAGACATAGAAAGAGCAAGTAATAGAAGGGCTATAGGGTTCATTTTTATTTTCTCAGGTCGAGTATAGAGTCCACGACATACTCACACCCCCGACCTGCAGTGTGGATATATCGATGGTCTCGCCAACCGAGAGGTGTTCGTACCATGGCATATGGCCAAGCATGTTGACACGAACTCTTTCGTAAAACGAAAGCAGGCTACTCCCCAAAGAGCGCTCAGATTAACATTAATAGGTTATAAGTCAATGGAAAAGTATCTGGTTAGCCTTGGTTGAGGCTACGCTCAGTGAGGCTGATTAACCTACCAATTAAAATGGACTATTAACAGGCTTTTGATAACAAGGGTTCAGCGCCTTATTTAGGACTTGGACCTTCGGCTGTGCGCTGTATACGCTAATATATTGAGTTATTGAAATAATGATGGGATACCCTTAATTCTTACCGTTATAAAGGTGAGTATGAGATCAAGTCTTCTCTTATACCAGAGAAAGTGTTGCCTACAATGAGCGAGGAAGTAATATAGGGTTACATAGTGGATTCTATTAATTTACTGAGAAATCTCATAAATTCTTAAGCAGTCTTGATAATTACGTTGAGTAATTACATTGAAAAGAAGAGACCTATCCCTGACAGTTATAAAGGTGGCTTGGTAGTAGGAATCCCTTCCGTTTAGGGAGGGGAGGCAGTCAAGCCAAACCCATCTATTGATGAGGCAAGTTTCTACCTCATCAATGAAGCGTGTTATAAATCAATGATTCAAGAAAAACCGCAGCATCTCCTTTGAAGCGTCCGGCCCTTTGGGATCAGTATGAGATCCTGCGCTACTGCCACCTGCCCAGCTATGCCCGGCACCGTGAATTTTCCAATACTCCAACTGACTAACTCCTCTCTCATCACAAATCTCTAATTGCGTACTACGACAATTTTGCTCGGAACATCGTTGATGCTGCTGGGTGTTTAAATCATTTTTTTGCGCTTGTAACCGTTGCTTTGCCTGCTCAACGATCTGATTACCATTACGAATACTTACCGTATGATCCTGATCACCATGAAACACAATCATCGGGACAAACTTACTGTTCCCCGCACGGTTCATGGCAGCTGCGCCACCCTGACGCATCGCCATTAATGCAGACGGTAAGTCGGTGGCACTGCGATAAGCCAATCCTGAATGAACGCCAACCGCCGCATACAGTTGCGGATAAGCCTCCGCCATAATCACTGCCATGGCAGCGCCTGCGGATAGTCCTGCAATATACACACGTGATGAGTCCACTGCGTAATCCTTAGTAATGGATTGAGTCAATGCCGCAAGCCATGCAGGCTCACCTTGACCTTGCTGTTGATCGGTGGGGTTAAACCAGTTCCAACAGCGATTTTGATTCGCAGAAGCGGGCTGAGAGGGATAAACGATCAGGCAACGGTGTTGTTCTGCCAACTCATTCATGCGGGTACCCGCTGCAAAATCCTCCGGTGATTGAGTGCAGCCATGCAGCATTACTATTAGCGGCAGGCGCAAGCCTTTTTCTACAGCTTGTGCGTAGCTTGATGGAATATACAGCCGGTAGTCATGGCTTCCTTGAGATGACTTAAGCGTGCCTTTAAGAAACTGCGCATTGTCAGGAATAGGCTGCTCGCTATGCGTATTAACCCCGGCACTCATATTCATAACCGTTGGCAAGTCCAACTTAAAGTGCTTCATTGTATCTGTAAAACCTTGCAGTTTATTAACATCTATAAGCTTGCCCATCGGGGCTAAACCATCTTGTGGCATTGGTAAATCAACCATTATGTTATTAGCGGTATCGCTGGCTGATGCTATGCCACTCAAGTTATTTTGAATCGCGATAGTGGCCGCTTTCAAATCGCCTGATTGCATGAGTGTCATCGCTTCTTGAAGGTGCGGCGGTGTCATGCTTAGTTTTGAAAAGTCCATTGGTTATTTTCCGTCGTATATTGATATAAATTTTAGAGAGAGTCGTAAGAGCGGATGCTTAAATCATCTTATTAACCAATACCGCTTTTATCTCGGGGCTTGCCTGCAGCACGCCTAATACCGTAATGCTTTCAATAGTGGCCTCTACAAGTTCCGGGGTTACGTCAGCGGCGATGGTCGCCAGACCCAATACTTGAATATGTAATTTTTCATTGCGCTGTTGAACCGCCTCAAGATCGGCGCGAGTGTAATGACGCAGTCCTAACTCCAAAGTTTTACGAGCAACCGTTTGACGCACCACCTCAGCATGCGTGGTTAGCTGATTGCGAATCGCCGTGCGGATAAAGTCAGTGCGGTTAGAATAGAAACCTTCCTGCACCATTAAATCGACTTGCCCAAGATCTACGTAACCTAAATTAATGGTGACCTTTTCCGTCTCGCCTGCTCTAGCGCGAATGGGCGTAATATTGTTGCTTGCCATCGTCTGCTCCTTACGATCAAAACTGTCTAATACGTCCAACTAATATGCTTAATATACTCCAATTGGAATCCATTTGGAGTATAAATCTAATTTTTTAATAAAATTTAACAATTAAGGCTCTTAAAGTCCTTCTAAATCTGTACTTATTAAGTGCTGAGCACTGTACTCAGGTAGACGTGATTCTTCAAAGCAGATCAATGTCAGATATTTTGCCGTATACGGCATGACCTAAGAACTATATAATTATAATTGAAAACATCAATAATAGAGGTAGCGACAGCCAAATGTCGTTAATAGTGTTGTTGATAGCAGACATTTAAAACCCGAACATCGCCAAAACACTTGGTAGACATCCGACTGGTTATCTATTACCCTGCCGTTTATAGTCAAAATACCACCTGATAGCCAAGTCAAAAGCCCATGAATTCACAGCCAAGCAAAGTCCACCATATATATCTGATTCATGTGATTTAAGAGTACCTCGGAGGATAACAGCACTCAATTTTTATCAGCCTGCTTGTTTCTAGATTCAACAAAAAAAGACAAGCATGTCGTATCAAAGGTCTATTCAATCTTGCAGATCAAGTAAGCGTAGCAGCCAAAAAACCAACCACTAAAGTAATGGCTCAGTTAGTTAAGCAGCTTCTTTTTGTTTGCTATTCACTATTTACGGCGTTAACACACCCTCATAAAAATAAGCTAAAACTATGGATTACCAAACGCTAAGTAACAACTGCCCCACATGGGATGCCTATATTAATCATGACTTTGTCAATCAAGTGGCGGCAGGAACCCTCGCAGAAGACAGCTTCCGCCATTACTTAAAACAAGACTATTTATATTTGATTCACTATACTCGCGTCATGGCTTTAAGCGTTTATAAAAGTGACAGTCTTGCGCAAATGCGTATCGGCCAAGCCGGTATCAATGCCATGCTTGATTTAGAAATAGGTATGTACCTAGACTTTTGTAAACAGTGGGGTATTGAACTTAAAGAGGTCGAAAATACCGATGAATCTGCCGCCACTACTGATTATAGCGGCTATCTATTGGACACGGCAATGTCAGGCTCACTGGCTGATTTGTATGCCGCTATTGCCCCCTGCTTGATGGGCTATGGCGAAATTGGCAAACGCCTTAAAGCGCAAGGTCACAAGTCTGAAAATCCCTACCAACAATGGATAGACGTCTTTGCAAGTGCTGAATTTCAAGAAGTGACTGCCCAGAACGAGGCACATATTGATGAGCTACTGGCTGGGGCGACTCCCTGTCAAGAACAGAGGTTTCAACAGTTATTTGATACCGCCTCTCGTATGGAGATTAATTTTTGGCAGATGGCATTAGAGCTGTCCTAAATAAGCATCCATATTAAAAACTATAGAAACAATCATGATTCTAAGCACAATCAAGGAGCAACATCATGGCAGCATTCGATGAACATGCAACCGCATACGACAGCTGGTTTTTGGGCAATCAAAATTTATTAACCAGTGAGCTAAAACTAGTAGCACACTTTTTGGATAAAAACAGCGAGATTTTATCTATCGGCTGTGGCAGCGGACTATTTGAGATGTTACTGGCAAAAGACTACGACATCCATATTAAACATGGTGTTGAACCCTCAAAAGACATGGCCGGAATCGCCGAAAAACGAGGCTTACAAGTGGATGTCAGCCCTGCCGAAGTTTGTGAGATTGAGCCTAATAAATTCGATGTCATCCTGTTTAACGGCAGTGTCAGCTATATTAGTGATTTAGATCTGTGTATTAAAAAGGCTTTTGATGCCTTAAAAACGGGTGGTAAATTAATACTTATTGATGTTCCAAAAGAGAGCGGGTTTGCAAGCTTATACAATTTAGCCAGCTCACTAGGGACATGGGAACACCAGCTGCTAGCACACATTTCCCCTGCCGACCCTTATCCTATTGAACTGGTGAAATCGGCAAACTGGCGCACTTCTGATGAAAAAATTGAGCTAATGCAAGCTAATGGATTTGTAGATTTTGAATACGCTCAAACCTTGTTGACTCACCCAATGTTCGCCAATGACAAAGTGCAAGAGGTTATTGAAGGCTATGACCGCGGTGACTATGTAGCGGTTTGTGGCTATAAAGCATAAGTAACTTATCTATATTGATTGTCTATTTTTGAAGAGCGCATAATGTGCCCTTCAAAAATAGACAAGCCGCTTAGTCATGCTTGGGCGGTACGGAATAAGTGCCAACAACATGTGCGACCAAGTCGCTAGAGCCTTCTGAGTATAAAGAAACCTCACCTACGATTAGCGTGCGACCTACTTTTAGCAAGGTGCAGTCAGCAATAATACGTGCTTCTGCTGATGGTTTACGCAAAAAATTGATGGTAAGGCTCGTCGTCACTGTCAACGGTACAATGCCAATGGTACCGAGTATCGCGACATAGATTGCTACATCAGCAATGCTCATCATCACAGGGCCGGAGACCGTTCCACCAGGACGCAGCTCGTCTATACCAATATCATGCGATAAGGTCGAACCCTTATCACCTACTGCCTCAACGATACATTTGGTTTGTGGAAACTCTAATGCTATAAAGGCAACAATCTCTTCTTTGCTTGCAGACATATATACTCCTGGGGTCTAATTATCCTTGTTGTTAACTACCCACTCTTCTCATTGAGGTTCATTGGGTTGTTAATGTCTCGACGAACGCTGATAGCCGCCTTTTATTTGAACCGTTTAAAGCGCTTATCTGGCTTGCAGGCTAGCCTACGGTATGGTTTGACTCTAGCTTATCTTATAAAGTGTATTTTACCTAAAAATGAGAATTATCTTTATGACAGTTTTTTATTAATGCTTTTAAAAAAAGTTAAACATTTGGGTTCAGTGTTCAGTAGATCAAAGTTTTAACATTTTACTATACTAGCTGTCTGCCTAACCTTAAGCGATATTATAGCCAATAAATTCTTCATCACCGCTCAGGTGACTTAGAAGCCGACCGCAACGCACACACGCGCGCAAAAAAGTCTCCATCACAGTATAGGCGAATGATTAGGTATGCCCAAAATGCTCGTACCCATTATAATGAACAATTAAATCTATTCAATGGCAAGTCTTTTTCAGTAATGGCTACGTAATCCTGTCGATACTTTAAACCAGTGATTTATCCTGATACATTGTGGCTTGGTGTCTGAGTTAAGAAAATCGGCAATGCCAGCTTGATTCATGAATATATACATTATAGTACGGCTTTGAATACCATTGTTACTAGCGGTGAGCCATTGCTGGGGTATCTCGATAAAGTAAGTGGACAGAAAAAATACCGACGAAGCAAAAGAATCCGCTATTATCACTTTAGAAAATTTTAACCAAACAGATAGAATGAAGTATGGGGACACTCTTTCTCGACGTTTTCTAAGTTTAGTAGGTTGTTAAATTTAGAAGGTGGTTGAGTTCAAGAGTGACTTCTATTTTCTTAGCTTATCGAATGTTAGTCTACGGTTTCTTTAGCATAGCTCATCTTATACTTATCATAAAAAAACCGCCAAATAAACTAATTATTTGGCGGTTCTAAAATACAGCGGCTAGTCTCATAATTACAACGAGATGTGCTGGGCTTCACCTTTCTCAACGGCAAGTTTGACAGCAACTGATGCGATCGCTAAATCTTGCAAGCCAACTCCTGTGCCATCAAAAATTGTAATCTCATCATCAGAGGTACGACCAGCATGTTTACCATTGATAACATCACCGATCGTAATAATCGCCTCTTCTTTGATTGTGCCAGAAGCAATGGCATGCTGTGTTTCACCAAGACTAATTGATTGTGCGACTTCATCAGTGAATACAGTGGCTGCTGACATCAGATCAGCATCAACTTCCTGCTTACCTTTAGTATCTGTGCCCATACAGGCAAGATGCGTACCGGGTTTGATCCACTCTTTCATAAGCAGCGGCTCAAACGCCGAAGTAATGGTAATAATCACATCAGCTTCTGCACATAACTGTTCGCGCTCAACGGCTTCAAACGGTACGCCTAATTCCTCAGCAACTGCTTGTAGGTTTTTGAGACGCTCTTTATTCTTATTCCAAGCAACTACTTTTTCAAAACTGCGTTGTTCAAGTGCAGCGCGCAGCTGAAAAGTAGACTGATGACCCGCACCAACCATACCCAGTACCTTGCTGTCTTTACGTGCCAGATGGGCGATCGATACCGCAGATGCTGCGGCAGTACGTACGGCAGTTAAGTAGTTGCCACCCACTAAAGCGCGCAATTTACCGTTATCGGGATCAAACAAAAAAATCGTCGATTGGTGGTTGGTCAAGCCTTTAGCAGCATTGCCCGGCCAATAACCACCTGATTTAAGACCTAGTGTTTTACCAGCACGGTCAAAGCCTGATTTAAAGCCATATAGCGCATCAGCATAGCCAATCGCTTCTCGAATAACCGGAAAGTTATAAGCATCACCGTGTGACATTGCTGCAAAAACATTTTCAACCGCGCTAAATGCAGAAGTACGATCAATCACTGCTTTGCAAGCATCTTCTGATACGATCAGCAGACCGCCTTCGTTATTAATATTGTTTTCCTCGCTCATTGTAAATTCCTTTTTAGTGCGCAACTTTCAATTTGATATGGGCTGTGGGCTAAAGCTATAGCCACATTGAAAGCCCATTTCATAAATTATGATATTAAGAGTAGGGTTTTTTAGTACATTTTACCGCGTGCAGATACCGGCCATACGGTTTCGACTTTACCGTTACGGACACCCACATACCAATCATGGACATTACAAGTTGGATCACAGTGACCAGGTACCAGCTTAAGTTTTTCATTCACTTTAAGTACGCCATGTGGATCGCTTACGACGCCATGCTCGTCTGAACATTTAACATACTCAACATCGTCACGACCATAGATAAAGGGTAGGCCACTATCAACTGACTGAGCTTTTAGACCGGCATCGACAATCGCTTTGTCGGTTTTGGCGTGGCTCATAACAGAGGTTAGAAGAAATAACGCATTTTCCCACTCATTTTCATCGATACGCTTGCCGTCTTCGTCTAGAATACGACCATAATCGGCATCCATAAACGCGTAAGAGCCACACTGTAATTCGTTAAATACACCTGAATTACTTTCAAAATAATAACTGCCTGTACCGCCGCCTGAGACAAATTTTGGTTTTAAACCGATCTCTGTTAGCGCATCGACGGCGTCTTTTACTTGAGCAATGGCGATGTTGGTCTTGGTTTGACGGTCACTATAGCTGTCCATATGCTGCATCGCACCTTGATAGGCTTGGATACCCGTGAAATGGATATTGTTTGCAGCATCAATCGCTTTGGCAATCTCTACCACTGCTTCTGTCGTAGTGACACCACAACGTCCAGCGCCGCAATCGATTTCGATATAGCAATTAAGTTCAGTGCCGTTTCTAGTCGCAGCTTCTGATAACTCAGCAACGTTATCAATGTCATCGACACAGACAGTGATGGTTGAACCCATCTTAGGCAATTTTGCTAGGCGATCGAGTTTGGCAGGCTCACGTACTTGGTTTGATACCAGCACATCCTTGATGCCGCCGCGTACAAACACTTCAGCTTCAGATACTTTTTGACAGCAAACACCGATAGCGCCGCCAAGCTCTTCTTGCAGTTTTTGTACATCAACCGATTTGTGCATTTTACCGTGGCTACGGTGACGCATGTTATGCGCTTTGGCATAGTCACCCATTTTTTTGACGTTACGCTCAAGGGCGTCTAAGTCTAATATCAAACAAGGGGTTTGAATGTCGGCTTCGTCCATACCAACAGCGGCGGGTACGTTATAACCTACTTCTAATTCAGCAGTAATTGTCATTTTAATTCTTCCATGTTGTTAGTTAGTTGTATTTCGTTAATGGTATAAAAGCCGTTTAAACTTGCGCATGACTTGCGCTTAGTTAACGCTCAATTTTCGTATCGATGATGCTTAATTATTAATGCCTAATACTTAGTTGCCGATAATTAGTTCCAAGGCAACTTATCAAGATCGACGTTACCACCAGTGATAATGACGCCGACCGTTTTTCCTGCAAATATGTCTTTATTCTTTAAAATAACGGCAAGCGGTACTGCACAGCTTGGCTCGATGATGATTTTCATATGGCGCCACGTTAATTTCATGGCTTCAATAATTTCTTCTTCAGTCGCGGTCAAAATATCAGTAACGTAATTACTAACAAAGTGCCAGGTCAAATCTTTAAGCGGTACTTTTAAGCCATCAGCGATGGTATTGGGTGCATCATCAGCGATAATGTGACCGGCTTTTAATGAGCGCGCAGCATCGTCAGCATTTAGAGGTTCTGCTGCATATATCTTGATGTCAGGGGCTAGGTTCGATAGGGTCAAACAAGTACCTGATATCATGCCACCACCACCAATTGGTGCGATAACTATATCGGGTTTTTTGCCAATTTCTTGCATTTGCTCTAAAAACTCATAGGAGCAAGTGGCTTGTCCTGCAATTACTCGTGGGTCGTTATATGGATGTACAAAGTCGCCACCGGTTTCTGCTTGAACCTTAGCAAACACTTCTTCGCGTGAAGTGGTTGATGGCTCGCACTCGGTAATAATTCCGCCGTAGCCCCGTACTGCCGCTTTTTTTGCTTCTGGTGCACTATGCGGCATCACCACATGACACGGTACGCCACGCCGGCCAGCAGCATAAGATAAAGACAACGCATGGTTGCCTGAGCTGTGCGTACATACCCCATTTTTTGCTGCTTCGTCAGACAGACCAAACACCGCGTTTGATGCGCCGCGTACTTTAAAGGCACCGGCTTTTTGGAAGTTCTCACACTTAAAGAACATCTCACAGCCGGCCATCTCGTTCAAAAACTGCGAGGTCAAAACAGGGGTGCGATGAATGTATGGCTTGATTCGCTCATGAGCCTCTAGCATATCATCAAGGGTTGGAATCGTTAGTCCATCGTTATTTGTTATCATAAAAAATACCCTTTAATTTTTGTTGTTGAGTTGCTTATTTAGTTGCTACACTGAACAGAATGACTTCGCCATATCGTGTGCCACCTACTTTTTTGATATCAAAAAGTACGGGCAAAAATCTATCTGAGAAATCAGATGCACAGTGATAGGGACGGCACGTTGATCACGTGACGTAGTCTGTCTAGTATATTGGTAGGATCAGGAACAAAAATTGGATTTTGCAGCGTTCTGATTTACATCCTTGTAAGTTTGTATAAAGGTTATACAAAAATTGTATATGCAGGGTGCCAATCGGATTTTATGCAAGAGTCTTCCTGACTCATACGAGTTTATCTTTTGTGTTTTATAGATTTAAAAATTAACCATGTCAAGAGAAAGGAGTTGCAGGTGATTTATCACTATACTGCTTACTGCTTTCTTTTTATGGTGTTTCTTGCGGTAACTGTTTTTACGAAGGATGGACTAAGAAGTTTTGGTTGAAAAGTGTAGATACTCATCAACCAACTAAAATATAGCATCAACGGCAAGTTGTAACAAGTCATTTTTTAACCTGTAGGTAAAATTACATTATTACGAATTTATTTTAAAGGTATTTAAACTATATATCACTGCGGGGCAACTGCTTTGCAGCGACGCAAGACAAGAGCTGTGCTCGTAGTGGGACTAGAATTCAAGAGCGTTTAGGGTATAAAACGTCAAGGCAGATGTGGTTTGACTTTTACCGTCAGGTTGCTTGATTAAAATCTCCCAAGTTAATGTCTACGGGTTTGACAGCATAGGTCAAAAATAGGATAGGATAAATGATTAATAATAAGATAAACTTCCCCGCGAGCGCTGATTGGGTTCAGTGTATTTTGGATTGAGCAAATGCATTTGACTGCCAGAGAGTGAAATGCCAAGAGATAAAGAGGCGCTGCTAGCAATGATAGAGTGAGCCGCCAGAAGCGCTTGATGTATTTGGATCACTGCTTATTTAAATGCTATTTATGCCAGACCAGTTATGAAAGAAAATTTATACAAGACCATTGATATAAGGCACATCGCTATGGAACAAAGACAGAACCCTATGGAACAAACACAAAACGCTGTAGAACATAGACCCGTATTTATGCCTAGAGTCAACAGTGACAATCTGGTAAAAACGGACATGGTTAGGTTTGAGCGGCATGTGGGATTCGCGAGTAGACAAAAGAAAAAATCTATCAATGACCTGCATCAAGTTATTCGCAAAAAGTATGGATTTAATCACGTCTTAGAGCTGTCTAGCAAATCTGGCAATAAGTTGAGTTTTTTGCTGAGTCCATCGAGCTTAAAGTTAGCTAATGAGCATGATGGTCAACAGTATAGTGTCGAAAACGCCTTTCAAAGCAGTATGGTTTTTGAGGACGGTGGTCCCTACACCGACTTGTTGACAGCCCCGCCAAGACAAGCCAAAAAAGACGAGCGATTAACAACCTCGGGTGAATTAATTGGCTACAATTATTTTGGTATGGAGTGGGGCGTAGAGCCCTTAACTACTTTTTATGATTGGCTGTATGTGAATGCCCTAAAGCAAAATCCTCAGCTGCATGAAGAGGTCATGCAATATCAAGCTTTTACTGATATTGAGTTTAATCCCAAAAAGTCTATCCATTGTTCGGCTTATGCGCTGGCTATGTTTGTGGCACTCAATAAACGAGAGTTGCTCGATAATGTGGAAGAACCGATGGTATTTTTTGACTTATGTAATGAGTTTCAAGTGAGTAATACCGAGCAGCTTTTGGAAGAGGGTTGGGTCTGATAGCTCGATAAAATAATGATTTATAATCGTTTATTGGTGTTGTTTTAAAAAGTATATTGAGAAATCAAAGGAGAGTCTACAGCCGGAGAAAAAATGTTATATTTGAGGTCATGAAGACACAAATAGAGATTAATTGGCCCGACTGCCACAGCTCCAGTTTAAAGAAAAACGGTATAAAAAGTTATGGTAAAAACTAATTAAGGAAAGGTTATGCATATCACTGCTAATTTCGACGCCGGCAATATTGACGTTATTAATTTAGATAATAAAAAAGATATCCAGTTGGCTATTCGTCCGGACTTTGGCGGAGAGTTTTTCCAGTGGTTTAACTTTCGTCTATCAGGTCAGGTTGGAGAACAATATGTTCTCAATATTCTTAATGCAGGCGAAGCGTCATACCCGGCAGGGTGGGAAGATTACCAAGCCGTTGCTTCGTACGATCGTCAGCATTGGTTCCGTCTGCCAACCTTTTATAAAGACGGAACGTTAACCATAGTGGCAGATATGGAGTATGAAACCATTCAAATTGCTTATTTTGCCCCTTATAGTTATGAGCGTCATCAAGATTTATTAGCAGCCGTACAAATGCACCCATTAGTGAACGTAGAGCATTTAGGTGAAACCCTTGATAAGCGCGACTTAACTTTAGTTAAAATTGGTGATGGAAATACTAATAAACGTAATATTTGGATCATTGCGCGTCAGCATCCCGGTGAAACGATGGCTGAATGGTTAGTCGATGGTTTAATACATAGCTTGTTGGATAGTGATAATGCCACCGGTAAGTTGTTGTTAGATAAAGCTAACTTCTATATTGTGCCTAATATGAACCCCGATGGTAGTGCGCGCGGACATCTACGTACTAATGCATCAGGTGCTAATTTAAACCGTGAATGGTTAAATCCAAGTTTAGAAAAAAGTCCTGAGGTGTTTCATGTGATCAATAAAATGAAAGAGACCGGTGTGGATCTATTTTATGATGTGCATGGCGATGAAGCATTACCTTTTGTGTTCCTTGCCGGCTCTGAAGGTACGCCAAGTTATAACGACCGTCTCGCGCGTCTACGTGATAGATTTTCAGACGTGTTAAAATTAGCCAGTGCCGATTTTCAATCTGAATTTGGTTATGAGGTTGATGCGCCGGGTAAAGCGAACATGACCATCGCAACTCACTGGGCTGCTGAACATTTTGACTGCCTTGCAAATACTTTAGAGATGCCTTTTAAAGATAACGATAATGTACCCGACGTGGCTATGGGTTGGTCACCAGAGCGTTCTGTTAAATTAGGTGAAGCGTCGTTAATTGCCATGTTGGCGGTCGTTGATGCCTTACGTTAATTAATAACTTGGCGTTAATTAATAACTTGGCGTTAATTAATAACTTGCCGTTAGTTAATGATTTAGACCAATTGCTTGGGGTAGCTGCTCGAGCAATTAAGAGTGACCTATGCTGTCAAATCCGTAAACATGAACTTGGGAGATTTTGATCAAGCAGCCTGATGATAAGAGCCAAACCATATCTGTCTTGGCATTAAATTTCTGATCTAATACATTTGGATAGACCAGCTCGTTATGACTGGAGTTGGTGGGGACTTTAAAGCGTTTGTAGCGACGGTAAGCAATGCCATGCTATTCTTTAAGGCTTCTGACCATGTATTTGCTGCTCACTGATGTCACGATTCACCCAAGTCATAGTAGCTTGATGGCTTAACGTCCAGTATACGACACATAAGCGTAATACTAAATACTTGCTGGTTGGCTTCAATAAAGGCATACTTTACGAGCTGTGATTCGCTTTATCCTTCCTTATTTAATATCTCTCGTGCCTCTTGGGTTATTTTTAATTGCCGTTTGAATTGCTTGATTTCTTCAAGAGCTGCCATAAGTTTAGGATCATATGGTTCTGTGCCGACAAGCTTGCCTTAATTGGTTTTGTTCTGCCAATTTGATAACGTTTGCATCGCTATTCCTAATTGCTGAGCAGTGGCACGCAAGTTACCGTTATTATCTGCTATCTTTTTGACCGCTTCTGCTTTAAATTCTGTACTATAGCTCTGCATTTTCTTGGTCATGGTAACTTTCTCGTCGAGTGGTTAGTTTACCAAGTTTATCTTTACGGTTTCTTCAGCATCGCTCAATCTCTAACTTACTATAAATTACTTATCCAATTAAGCAAACATAATAAAAAAATCACTTCATCATCAATGCTGAGAGCCTATGAAAGACATTTAATTGCTTATGGGTATCAACCCTTAAGTGTGTTAGTTTGAATAATTTTAAGAAAGTTAGACAAAGAAATAAATGTAAATAATTTCTGTTATTTAATGAATTTGTAAAAACATTTAAACCATTAACTTTGTACCACCATACGCCTTTACTAAGAAGATTTTATTATGTCAAACCAACGTCCGTTATATATCCCCTTTGCTGGGCCAGCACTATTAGAAACCTCTTTGTTAAATAAGGGTAGCGCTTTTTCATCAGAAGAACGCGATAGCTTTAATCTAACCGGTTTATTACCTCATAATATCGAGACGATTGAAGAGCAATCATTACGCGCTTATCATCAACTTAGCTCGTTTACTAGTGATATGGATAAGCATATTTATTTGCGTAATATACAAGATACCAATGAAACCTTATTCCATCATTTGATTGAGCAGCATATTGAGGAAGTGATGCCGTTGATATATACCCCAACGGTTGGCCAAGCTTGTGAAAAATTCTCTAAAATTTATCGTCGTAAACGTGGCTTGTTTATCTCTTATCCTGAGCGCCATAAAATCGATGACATGCTGCAAAATGCAACCAAACAAAAAGTGAAAGTGATTGTTGTCACCGACGGTGAACGTATATTGGGCTTAGGAGATCAAGGCATTGGCGGAATGGGAATCCCAATTGGTAAATTAGCTTTATATACGGCTTGTGGTGGTATTAGCCCTGCTTATTGCCTACCCATTTTATTAGATGTCGGCACCAATAATCAACAGTTACTTGACGACCCTATGTACATGGGCTGGAGAAATCCACGAATTTCTGGTGATGAATATAATGAATTTGTAGATTTATTTATTCAAGCGGTTAAACGTCGTTGGCCAGAGGTATTATTACAATTTGAAGATTTTGCACAAGGGAACGCGACACCCTTGTTAAATAAATATCGTGATCAATTATGTTGCTTCAATGATGATATTCAAGGGACCGCTGCTGTTTCAGTCGGCACATTGATTGCAGCTTGTTTAAATAAAGGTCAAAAACTTAGTCAACAGAGAATAGCATTTTTGGGTGCAGGATCAGCTGGTTGTGGTATCGCCGAGCATATTGTTCGCCAAATGCAGCGTGAAGGTTTAACGGAAGAGCAGGCCCGCAGACAAGTATTTATGGTTGACCGTTATGGTTTGCTAACGGATAGCATGACAGAGCTACAAAAATTCCAAGCACCGTTAGTGCAAAAAGAATCAGCTATTGAAAGCTGGGATAAGAGTCAAAAACTCGGTTTAGCGCAAGTGGTTAAACAAGCAAAAATAACGGTATTGTTTGGTGTGAGCGGACAAAAAGGTCTATTTACACAGGAGGTGATCGAAGCTTTATGTGTTAACACTGAAAATCCAATTGTATTACCGCTTTCAAACCCAACGTCTCGCGTTGAAGCAACACCACAAGAAATAACGAACTGGAGTAAAGGTAAGGCAATTATTGCAACCGGTAGCCCTTTTCCTAATACAACTTTTGAAGGTCAGTCTTTTGAAGTTTCTCAGTGTAATAACAGTTATATATTTCCAGGTATTGGCCTAGGTGTTTTAGCATCACGTGCGACTAGTATCAGCGATAATATGCTCATGGCCGCAAGTCAAGCACTTGCAGATATATCAATGGAATATGAAAAAGCACCAGGCGCACTATTACCGCCAATCAAAGTCATTAGAGAGATCAGTGAAAAAATAGCCAGTGCAGTTGCATTACAAGCGGTTGAAGATAGATTGGCATTACCTATAACGGCAGAAAATTTCGAACGTCGATTAAAGGCTAATTTCTGGTTGCCTAAATACCGCAATTATCGTCGTACCTCCTTCTAGCGGTTAGAAAGGTCATATAAAAGAGCCGAATGTTACTGCTAGCAGTAGCATTCGGCTTTGTTTATTATTATTGGCTTTTGATTTAACCTTAATTATTGGCTAATATAAGGATGATTGTATTTGAAATCATAAAATTATAGTTGCTTATTATATAGTGTCGTTAATTGTGTGGTTCAAACCCCAGGTTCAACCTTGTCACCTAATAAAAATCTAAAACGTAATAACCTCTTAACGCTTTATTAAATATAGCTATAAGAGGCTTTTTTATTTGCCTCAATTTTGGTCTAAGTTGGTCTAAATAGCTCAATACCGATTGCTATCTGATTACTTTTTACAAGCTGATAGAAAATAGCAGACAATAAAAAAGACCTTCAATCTCTTGAAAGTCTTTAATGGTATAGCTTATATATGGTGGGCCCAGTATCAACTTAACTTAGTAATTAAGTATATGATATTTATGAATTTTATATATAAATAAAATATTTATACCAACCAATATACCAACTATTCATTTGGGTAAAAGCTTGGTTAACTAGCTAAATTTAGGTATTCAGATTCAACAAGAAATATTGTTATCATTTGTTAAATATGAGAATTTTTTATTTATATTTTTATTATGCTATAAATCTCAATAGGGTCATCATCCTTATTGTAATTACGCTTATCTATGATAGTAAGCCTTCCCAACATATAGATACTGTTCTCAAATCTGTCTCGTAATATATTCCATATACCTTCTGGCACTATCAAATAGGCTCCCATCGCTGGGCCTATATACGCATAATGTATCGGATACCAATGATAGTGCCATATTTTATACTTAGTATTCAGAACATCTCCAAAGTAATGGTCAACTGAGCTTAATGTTGTTCTCATATCTGCGGGAGGGCAGCCGATTGTAAAGCTCGGAGTCTCGATGCCTCTAGAGGCATAATTAACTTCGAATCTACCCAATTCTAAGCCTAGTGGATGTGCACGCATTGAAAAGGGGTTAATACCTAGCTCTCTACCAATGTCGTACTGGAGTGCATCAAATACTTCTTTAGGAGTTAGGCTTGTTTTTTTACTAGATTGAAAGATTTGCAGCTCCATGTCTATACATACACCATTTATAGTACGAATAATCGGACCTGAACCAGATAGTATCTTTTCTTCCTGCTTTATCAAGTTTTGCATATATTTTGCCAATGCTGCTTTATCAGGTAAAGCTTCATTTTTTTTAATTTCTAAAAGCTGAGGCCAACCAGTTGGTGCTTTAGACGGTTGCAAAGAAGTATAAGGAGTGCCGAAAGGTTTAACTTGATTCGCGAAAAAACTCGCTTTTTCATCAGATAGTCCTAGACAGTGATATGCATAGGATAATGTTCTTAAATAAGCGGATAAGATGACCGTTTCTGCTTGAGTAACTATATTGAATACTAATTTATCTCTTGGATAAAAACGATTGTTACAAAAGCCATAATAGTTAAAGTAAATAAAATCTTGTCTACCTTTGATATATTCCCATTCGTACTCACAGTGTGCTAAAAGAGGATAATTCAACTCCTTACTTAAAACTTGTAGAAAATGCAAATATAAAGGAGCTATACCATTCTGTGCTTTGTTAAATGAATCTGAATCTGAATAAGTTTTATCTTCATTTTTAACAGTATAGAAAGCACTAGTTACTTTTTTAGGTAGTAACCCTAGTTTTCTCAAAATATTATTCGATAATATTGATGGATATATAATAGCTAAGGTTAGCTCCTCAGAACTATAAATTTTTCTGTTTATCAACAACAGGATTGACAAGTAGTCAGTTATGTCTATTTCATACTGTAGTTGACTCAAGTGCTGCAAAAATAGTGGTCGAAACGAAATGTCACTTTCGAGAAGTTTAGCAATTTGATGAGCTGTCCTTAATCTAGCAACTCTGTCTGGCCATTTGTATGACCATAAAAGTATGTGAGACGGTACTTGTTCTATAGCTAATTCTTGTAGTTGCCAATATAAAGGTGTGAGTGACAGATGACTAGTCTCATCTTCCAAGTATTTGAGCATAGACTCAGTTGTAGCAACCGCTAAATCATACTCTCCAACGACAAGAAAAAATTTGACGAGTTCGTAAGTGGGTATAAGAAACCATTCTGAATCGCCAGTTTTGGAAAATTTTGAAGATAACGTATCATCTAAGAACTTTTGCCAGTCACTCTTGTATTTTTCAGCATAAATAAGGATGGTATCTTTTCCACCCCAAAACCGACTCCATAGCCTATTTAGACGAACGCTATGCAATGCAATTGCATAAGATTTTTTTACGCCTCTAAGCTTACAACTAAGTAAAAACACTTTATCAAGGCTTCTTCTTAGGTTGTCAGGAAAATTATCTTCAAGTATCAGCAGAGCTTCGTAAGCTTCGATAATATCAAAAGCTTTACTTTGATCTACCCAATAATCGATCCAACCTGTTATAAAGTCATCTGCAGAGTATATATTTTGGGCCTTGAGCTCATCGCATAAATCATTCAGCCGGTTTGGTGGATACTCTTCAATATCTATTTCAATAGTCTTACTCATATCAGAGGAAGATCTACTGTCTCTAGGCGCTGGAGGAAAACTACCCAAGAATTCTAATTGTTCGTTAAAGATGGTTTTTAGAGTAGTGCTTTCATTAGCTCTTAATTCCAATTGTCTTAGAGACTCATAAGTGGTTTGCGATAATAATAGTGCTTTTTCCGCTGCAGAGTTAAGAGGAAAGTTGATTATAAATTGGTCAAGAACATCTTGACATAATGACCAATTATGTTCTGATATGTGATATGCAAATTCATCCACCAAACGTTCTGGTACGTATTTAGCTATTAGCTTAATTCTCCAGCTAGGAATGTGCCTGTTCTCTTTTTCTGAATATTCAAATATATCAGTAGTGAAGGGCGTTAGTCGGATTACCCAGTCCTTAATACTTCCTACACTATATTCTGCACAAGCATCCACAGCTTCATAAACGTCATTTAACGTGATATCTTTTCGATGACCGTAACCATAAATATGTTGTGCCGTACTCTTTAAACCAATTGTTGTCTCATTATCTAAGTTATATTGATAGGCAAGCTTGGTAACTTCTAAACTATCACCTGCTAAGTAGTTGGTAAGGTTTTTTTGTAGTGATAACTCTTCGAACGAACTTTGTATCGTTTTTTCTATGACCTTTATAGGAACAGATATTGTGATACCGTGTTCAGAAGCAGATTCTAGCCAGTTTTGTGCGAGCCATAAGCTGTTAGTTACTAAATAGTCAAAGTCAGACACATTTAGTGGTACTATTCGATTAGTAGTGCTGAACAATCTATACAGCACAATAGATATTTGGGTCAAGGCTTTTGATACGGTATGCCATACCTGTGCTTTGTCGTTATTACAGTCTGTTCTCTTAGGAAAACTGAATACTTCTATTTGTTTATAGATGTCAAAGATATCTATTTTATTAGAAATTAAAAAATCATATGCTACATTAGAGGCTACATACTCAAAAAACATATCAGCATCTTTTTGAAAGGTGGTGATGTCTGAATTAGTGAAATCCGGTAGTTTACGAGTTGCTTTGGGATGTGATAAAGATTGAGCTAAATTATAGAAAAATAGCTTTATATATCGCTTATAAGGCATACTTTCAAAAGAAGCTATTGGCTCTGGCTTAGTAAATTGAGCCCAATCTATTTGAAACCTATTGTCTTCTAATTTTGCAATTATTGAGCCGTAAATGCTCGTAATAGCTTTCTTTCTTTCTGGTCTATGTAGAAAAGAAATGTCATGATCACAACATGCTAGCACAAAGCTATCCCAATATATATTTATTGAATCTTCGGGAATAGAGCTTACTGGAAAGTCCAAAATAATATCGGAATAACCAGATGATACTAGTCTTTCAATAATTTTATCAAACCAAACTGCCCTTTCATTAAGCTTGTTAAGAAGCCAGACAACTTTCGTTATATCTGGGTTTTCGGACTTAATAAGACAGTCAAAAGCTGAGCTGATCAAAGCATCTACAGTATTTCCTTGATCATCGCCATACATAGCATAGAACTTAATACGTTTAATCAGTTCATCAAAACAACGCATTAATACGTTAGGGCTACTCTTAGAATAAGATACAACCACAGATATATCTTGGTTAGATAAAGTGTTTAGATTATCTATTCGCCATAGCATGGCATAATTAGCTGTTGGATTCTCCACAGCAATTTTGAGAAATTCAGAAAAATCCTGAATTTGAAAATCTGGACCATCAAGATGACGCATCTTAATCAATCTAAATTTCACAAGATCGGAATATTTTTTTTGCTCGAAAGCTGCTCTTTCAGCGAAATATAATATTCGTTCAATATGTGAGTTAGGATATCCTTTGCATACAGAGTCAATTAACCAATCACGGTTAACACCTTCTAGAAGAGGTAGTGGATTATCCAAATAGCTTTCAATAATCCATTGCCAGCCCCATCTCCAATATTCAGGTGCGTCAGTATCAAGCCAGCTTTTCGCTCTTTTCGTTAAAGTTTTCGATTGTTGTGTAAACTCATCTTTACTTTTTAAGTAGACAATAATACTGCTATGAAAAGGCGTGATACCGCTTAAACGAATATCAAATAAGTGCCGAATTTCATCAAAAGCATTCGTAAAGCTCAAGGTATCTTCAAAGCAAGTGGCTAAGCTGTCTCTATCTGGCCATGAGAATTCTACGCATGATATTTGAAGAAGAACCTCACGTGCTTGAGCAGATAAGTTTGACCACAGCACATCATAATATTTGAGAATATTGCCATCTGGGCAGATAGGTAAGCGTTCAACATCATAAGCAGTTATGTAGTTTTTATTATTCGCCAGTTTTCTTATCGAATAAATAAGATAGAGAGGGTAGCCACTTGATACTCTATGAAAGGCGGTAGTGATGGCACTTAGTTCAGAATTCCTATATTCATTGTCACCTACTACTTTAATTTGACTGCTAGCAACTAAATTGTCTAACCAACTTCTGATGGCATGCATATCCATAGGTGGTAATTCAAACCAATGAGTATCTCTAGGTGTATCTACTTCCATAATCGCTGGCAGTTTTATGTTGCTTATCGGTTGCGTGCCATAAATTATACATATCCTGTCTTTGAGTTTATTTACAATATTAATTAGGTGGTTGAGCTGACTAATATCACCAGATCGTTCTCTACTAACATGATCTAATCCATCAATAATCAGTACCAGTTGCTTGTTGTTTGCTTCTGCTTTATCACAAGCCTCTTTAAGTGAGACATAGAAGTCATTATGATTTAAGTCTGAAGTCTTAATTAAATCTGGAAATACTTGTTTAATTTGAAGTAGTATTGATCTGGCTACGTTGGTATAACTGACCCTCTCAACCTCTCCTTGCGATAAAATAGAATAGTGATGGCGTAATACAGGCACACCTTTCTCAACTAATACATTAGTTAAATGCGATAGGTATGTACTCTTACCCATACCAGGACGACCAAAAACAACCCATGCGCCCGATTTTTCAGTTTTAGCTAAAATGTTTTTATGAAAGTCTTTTGAAGGAGGCGTATAGCCATTTGGGACTTCGAAAAACTGCGATAAAGGTTGTGAAATAGCTACACTGAATAAGTCTTTTAAATGTTGTAGCTTAATGTGACCATCAGGTGCTGGCTGCTTCTTTGTAGTGGCCCATCTTTCAACAGCTTTTATGAAGCGATACCAACCTTCATCTGTAGTATGGTCAGGCACAAGACTATTGCGAAGTGACGTTTCAAGGTCATTGTTTGTCGGCTGACTATGTTGAAATTTAAAGTGTTTGAAGAAGCTCTTTGCTTCATCGGTTCCACCGAGCTGCTTATAAATTTGGCTAAGGTATTCAGAAGGAATCATTTTAAGATCTATAATTTCGTTAGTAAGTGCTTGACTAACAATATTATCGGGTACTCTATTGGTAATTAGAACAGCCTTGGCCAGTAAATCAACCTCATAGTACTTTTTAAAGTCGGTATTCCATTTTTGAATAAAGGATGTACCTTTGTCTTTCTTCTTTAATAACCAGTCAAGGCTTAAGCTTAAATCTTTACGCTCCGAATCGATAGTAAACTTGACTTGATAAAGCTCGTATTTTCCTTGTAAGTTCAGAGCTACAACGTCATCTAGACCTTTAAAATCATGTGGTCCTGATTCAGAGTTTTCTATAGTCATCCACTGATATAAATTAGGATTATGGAACCAATCTATTAGAAGCTTAGTACACCAGAGGTCTTGATATGAATATCCTACTCTGGTTAGCTGCGTATGTTTGATGTCACTTGCCATAGTTAAGTCGATAATAATGATTGAGTTAGAATTTTTGAATTCTTAGATTAGAACATTTATTAAGTTAGATACTATCGTATATACGTAAATTGAGATACAAGTTAAATATATAAAATTGAGAGGTTAAAGCATGGGAATGGCAAAACAACAGCAAATTAGCGACTGGGAGCGAGGCTTTAGCTGTGACAAATATTTAACGGTCTGTAATAACTGTTTTGAAGAAGATGGTATTAATAATTTTATAAAAGAGCATCAGACTTCTACAACATGCTCATTTTGTGAAGGTTATGATGAAGATGTCATTGCCAGTAAGTTAGAGTTAGTGCTAGAACATATTTTGAATAGTATTCATTATGAATGGGGAGATCCAAATAATGAGGGGCTACCATATGAAACCAGAGAAGGGGGTTGGCAGGGAGAGGTTTACGATACGTGGGATTTATTTGAAATAATTGAGTTGGGTATTGTAAATTATAATGTTTCCCAATTAATTATGGACTCAATAGATAACCAACAATGGTGTGAAAGAGAGCCGTACTCCTTAAAAATTGACGAAACCTATATGTATGGATGGAATCATTTTTGTAGCTTTGTTAAAACGAAATCAAGATATCTTTTCTTAAACGCAAGAAATCTTGATTATAATACAAAGCAACATGATGAGATGGATCCTGTAAAAATACTTGATGTATTAGGTAGTATTATAAATAGAGTTGGTTTAATTGAAGTGGTAAGTATAGATACTGAAATACTTCGAGTAAGAATTACTGAACTAGACGAGGATTTGACTACTGCCAAAGATTTAGGTTCTCCGCCAACTCAATTTGCCACTATGCCGAACAGGATGAGTCCAGCAGGTATCCCGATGTTTTACGGCGCATTTGATATGGAAACTGCAGTAAGTGAAACTTATCAACAATGTAGTAACAATAAAAAAGCTATCTGTGGTATTTTTAGACCGACCAGAGAGCTTGTATTAGTTAATCTACCTGAAAAATCTAATGTTCCTAGTCTGTTCGATGAGCATAAAAGAGAAACTCGTAGTTATATAAGATTTTTGCAAAATTTCGTTCACGATTTTGTTAAACCTATTGCAAGAGACGATAGGGCTCATATAGATTACGTGCCCACTCAAATTGTGACAGAATACTTCAGACATGTTTTTAAAAGTGAAGATGGCAGGCAAGTAGATGGTGTAATTTATCCTAGTTCTAAAAATGAAGGTCATAGAGCGATGGTCATATTTGCGACTTCTGAACAGTGTTTAAATACAGACGAGCTGTCTGAAAATGATGCTCTCCTCAGGTTGAACAGAATAGAGTCAGAAATATTAAATGGGTATACTCAGGTTAGTTAAAGTTTAATAGTATTTTTAGTGTTATGAGATGCTTAACTAAAATAACAACTTAGGGCTCACTACCCAATAAGAATTATGAAAGCCTGATATAGAGGTTGTTTTAAATCTTTTAAATAAAAGCGTGTCATCAATTAGCAGAAGTGTTTTAGAATAAGCTATACTCATTTTATATATAGCAAACCGAGCTCAACTATGACAAGACTGGCATAGCTTGGCGTAATCTACCTGAACGCTTAGGCGACTTTAGAGTGATTCATACTTGTTTTAGTTATTGGTCAAAAAAGCATATGGGAACGGGTATTCAATCGAGACCATCCCACATTCTGTGTAACTGCCATTTAGATTAAGTGCTTACTGATACGGTCATCAAACATAATCATAAAGCGATTAAGAGCAGACGTCCAGTTACGGATTGGCATCGACCACTTCTTGGATGCTTGCTGGGTGGCTAAGTACACCACTTTGAATGCTGCCTGATCAGATGGGAACACCTTACGCTTATTCACCGCTGTCCGAATCACACTGTTTAGTGACTCAATAGCATTGGTGGTATAAATGGCTTTTCTGATATCTTTAGGGTAGCCAAAGAACACCGTTAAGCCCTCCCAGTTATTAAGCCAAGACTTGATGACATGCGGATACTTATCACCCTACACCTCATCGAAATGATCGAGATTGGCCTCTGCTATCTCGAGGGTATCCGCACCGTAGATGGCCTTTAAATCAGCGGCTACTGCCTTATTATCCGTCCACGGTAAAAACTTCATTGAGTAACGCACCATGTGTACGATACACAGCTGAACCTGAGCCTTTGGATAGACGGTGTTGATGGCATCAGGGAAGCCCTTTAAACCATCTACACACGCAATGAGGATGTCTTTTACCCTACGGTTTTGTAGTTCAGTGAGAACGCCTAGCCAGAACTTAGCGCCCTCATTCTCTGATAACCACATACCAAGCAGCTCTTTTTTACCGTTAAGGTTAACGCCTAAGGCTAAGTAAATGGCTTTGTTGATGATCTGCTTGTCTTGACGTACCTTGACGACAATGCAGTCTAGATAGACGATAGGATAAATACTGCTCAATGGCCGGTTCTGCCGTGCGGTGATGTCATCTAATATATTATCCATGACTCTTGAAACCAAGCTGCTTGAGATATCTACATCGTAGAGCTCTTTAATAGTTTCGACGATCTCAGTGATGGTTTGACCTTTAGCGTAAAAGAATATGATTTTATCATCAAGACCTGAGATACGGGTTTGATGCTTACTGACGGGTACAGTCAAAGCTGCTATCACGGTCTATTGGGGTGGATATCTCAAGATCGCATGTGTCACTGCGGACGGTCTTTTTAGTGTGTCCATGTCCATTGGGCTTATCCGCCTTCTCATGCTTAGGATAGCCGAGATGGTCTTCCATCTCAGCTTCAAGAGCAGTATCGATAAAGGATTTCATGAGCTGCTTCTGAAAGTCTTTGATGTCATCAAAGCTGTTCATGCTACCAGCCATTTGCTCGGCTAGTTTCTTGATGTCAGATTGGGTAGTCATTGCTTATTCTCCGGTTAGTGGATTATAAGCAGTTACACACTTTTTAGGAAAATCCCGTCCAATCAGTTGTCTGAGCAATCAGATACTGCCTTAATGGAACTCTAAGCGCTTTCTTCTCTAAGTACCAACGATAATCACTCTCGTTTTGGCAGCTCATGCATCCCATATTCAAAAACTATTGTAACACCTTCTATATTATCGATATTTCCTTGAAGGATGTTCATTAACTTTACTTTGCGCTCTATTTCATCAACGTCAGCATGTATTTGAGCTAAATTATTTCCTTTGATATAGCTTAGTACTTTTTCTACCTTCGGGTTAGGCTTCATGTTCTCAATAAACTCTAAATGTCTTTGTTTACGGTAAAATTCAGCATATTGAGTTCGGCACAACATATATTTAGTATAAACTTCTGGGATGTTAGCAACATCTAGTACAGGCGCTTCTAATATCTCATCGACTGTTTGCGGATTCTGTTCGGCCATTTTTCGAATAGCAGCTGGCAGAGACGTATCCTTCTTGCCACTCTTAGAGCCTGGGCTTTCGAATTTTAAGTCTTGTAAGGCGTCAGCTGCTAACGCATTAGCATGTAAACTAATGAGATAATCCACGTCTTGTTGAGATATGGATTGATTACCATCAGAGTACCAGTAATCTCCTTTTTTAGTCATAGGATTTCCTAATTTCAATCGTAGACATTGAGCTGCTACTAGCCAATAATGTCTCACATTTGCCAATCCTTGGTTCTCTCTATTCTTTAGGGAATCAAAGGAATCATCATAAAAATCTGCTGTTATCTTACTAATCAAATAACGTTGCAAAGCCTGGTGGTGCGTAATGCTCGAAATTTGATTATATTTTAGAATTTTGAGACTGGGACTATCATTGTCTTTGCTACGTCTCTCTAATATATCTGCAAACATTACGCCCGAAAGTTTCACCATTTTATCAATCAGAAGATCAAAGGATTTCAAAACCTTGCATATTTCATCGGACTGGTGATAGAGAATATTACTGTAAAGCTCCGCCAAATACCCTCCGTATTCTTCGCTAAAAGCGAAGTCTTTACGAGGATAATACACTCTTAAGTCCGTAGACCAAGCATCATTAACTACAGCTAGTTGCCGAATAAATGTTGGACTTGCTTTATGCATATGTGCTAGAAGATAAATGCATTTGAGCATATCATCATGATGTGGCTTATCAATATCTGTTTCTTTTGCTTGCTTGAGATAGGTTTGACGCCAATCCTTATCCTTTTTATTACTTCTAGTTAGCCCCAAAATTGTATTCAAGTGCGTCTTGAGTGCTGAATCATTGAAGTTTTTCCAAAAATCATTATTACTATTTTCATCATCTAATACCCATAATTCTTGTCTAAGCCCTGTAAGCGTCAATTGTCCATCATTATCAGTATTTTTCAGAAAGTCATAGTTTGATAAGGATGAAAAGAATGAGTCACTCTTAGAGCGTAACGATACTTCATACGGTAAGAGATAAATCTCTCCATTAGTCACTGCTTTATAGTTGCCCTTATGCCTTCGACGCAACTCATCTCTATTCGTGACTAAGAGTTTTTCTTGATTCTCTAAATCCATAAATTTATCACTTATTAATTTTTTCTGCTTTTTAGATCGTAACCTTGTTTTAATATCTACACCAGAGCAACAGATTAGTTTTTGCTAGTTGCCTAAATAACCAAAATGTCTAATCAAGAGGTAAATACTATGTCAAATATTGTTCAACGTAATCTACAACGTAGTTTGGCTAAGAGCGTCTCGGTCCTTGCAGAAGAAACGGGGTTTTCACCAAGTGAAATAATAAATACTCTTAACGATGAGTACGGATATGTAACTCCAGAGTTACTGCCCGATTTAAATAAGCAAGTTGAGTTGGATAGGGCTGCCGATCTCCATGCTAAGCAAAAGAAAATTAAAGTCAACAAAGTAGCTGTGTTAAAAACTGCTTTAGATCGTGAAACCAGTGAACTAGCCAAAATCGTTAGGAATAAAGGTGAAGATAGTAGATTCCAAGTTTAGTCAAACCCCAATTTTGACAACTTCATCTAAGTAAAATGCTAAGTAGAGAAAAGTTGCTAACACTATGTATGATACAGTGTTGGCAACCTTTTCTACTTCTATCAAAATCAGTCATACCGTATATGAATTTATGGTATTAATATCCTTATAACCTCATTAATGAGGTTGTTGGCGTCTGACAAATCTCAAGCCAGCCTATAAACTAACTCTTCTTATGCGTTCCCGTTGATTGGCGTTACTCATCATTGATATTCCTTAACTTTTCACATAACCTTTCTATGTTAGCAATAACATCTTCTACAGTAGTTTGTTCGGTGTTAACAAAGTAAGCAGGGTGGGCTACTGTATCTAGCTCTTTTTTTGGACTTATGTGTTCAAACCCCGGTATTAATAGCGTCACCTAAGAAAAGTAAGTTTCATAACCTAGCCCTCTACACTATACAAATAATAGCATATAGAGCTTTTCCAAATTGCCAGAGTAAGATTGATCCATGGCATATGCAAATATTGATGATATTTTAAACACCACAATATTGAAGGATTTACTACCTAATAAGTTATAGTTTTAATAAGAATTTGATCTACTTCAACGTTAATTATTTCTAGTATTAATCTCAATTTTCAGCATAGCTAGACTATAAAACTAGCCACGTCATTGTATTCACACTGATTCTAACACCGGCTGAAAAAAAGACGTTACTTTAATCAAAACCTCTTATCAAATGTACTAAATTAGTTGACTACTACAAAGATAGGTGAGGGAAATAGCCCCAAGCGCCTCAGAAAGCTAAGCCGTAATCGTCCCGCCTTATAAAATCACACAGATTTCTGGACAAGGCCGAAAACGACTCACCGTGAATATATTTATTATGCCTTTGTCAGATGCCAACCGTTACCATGAATACATTGATAAACAGTTAAATTAATTCCACGCTCATCTCTGATAATTTTAGATCTTGTTTTAGCATCAACTTTCGTTTTATATGATTCCTTAAAGCTACTATCAGCGGCAGTACAAAATTCACAGGTTTTAGTAGGTGTTTGCCTGCTTTTTGGTGACAAATGCCATTGCCCGCATTTCCTACAGTTGTATGGTACTAGTTCATGCCCAAATTGTATTTCTGAATACTCTGCTGCATCTAAAGCTTCATGTTCAGAATAATACTCCGTAAGTGACTCGCCAGATACCTTTCCAAAACAGATTTCACTTTTCATTTTATCTTCCTGAATTCAATATTTTTAATAGTAAAAATAGCTCCATTGTTTATAAACAATCGCTACTCTGAAGCTGCTGCATTTTCACCACTGTTAAATCTATCATTTTCACTATCATCGAATTTTTAAGTTGATTAGTATAAGATGGAGCTAATGTTTTTGGATCTCGCATCCATTTCGGCTTATATCCTAGCAAATTACTATATTTTGAAGCATTAGAACCAAGTTCATCATAGAATCGTTCAAAAATATCAGCTTCATTTCTTGCAGAAAAGTACTTATACATCATTTTACAAAAAGCACAGATATCAATATAGAGAGATGTAAAATAGCGACCTGATCCATATTTTGCGTGTGATAAAGATAGTTTAAAATACTGTAACGCCTCGTTCATATCCCCTTCGATCATTGACCTTCTTGCTTCACTCCAGTATTTAACCCAGGAAGAAAAAGGATTGAGGAGAGTAGCTTCAACTACAACTGAAAGTTTCTTTACATCGATATTTTCTTCAGTGTCAATACACCAAAAGTTGGTAAATTCAATAGGCAGCGAGTTACTTGCGTAAAACTTACTACTAGCTAACCAAGATCTATATTTATCCTGATTAACCTTACAAGTAACTAAAAAATCAGATGTTTCTATATCACGAGTCCCACCAGATTCAGCAAATGTAATATCTGAAAAATCATCAATAACATCGCTAATTGGCTTTAAATAAATAGTATTCTGCTTTACTAAATATTTTTCTTTAGAGTATTCAATGCTTTTATAGATGCTAGCTAATATCCCTTCTAATGCATACTCACATTCACTTACTGGCTCTATATTAATGACTAAATTATGAATCCACTGAGCAACAAAACTATTCAACTTCACTATTTTTTCATCAACTGGTAAACGAGAAATAATTGGAGATATTTGTTGCCAAACCTTATTCCAGTTCATTTTGTTTTTTCGGTTGAAACGTGCAACGACTTGTTTGGACTTCGTATTGGTCAAATCAGCGGGGTTAATCTTTTTCCAAATATCAACATCAGCGAGATTTGGATTGTTTAATTGAAATTCATGAAATTGATGAAGCTTATAAGCAGAGACTTGCGAGCTTTTTAGTAACTCGTCAAAATATGCTTTAAGAGGCCATATCTCTTCATTATCTTTTTGACTACCAAATGAAATAGCAGCGCAACTTAGCTCTTCGAGTGAGTAGGAGTGCGACAGTGTTGAAAACAGCGACTTACATATAACCTCTACAGCAATGTGGGTTAAAAATAACTGATAACCATTTATTGCCTCAGCATCATTAGGGATAAATTCCCTAACAAACTCTTTATAGTGTTCAATTAGAGAACGTCTAGTGTTTATTACGAATTCACTTAATATAGGATCACTAAATTTTTCTTTTATAACCTCTTGTATATAAGGTTCTAATTCATCAAATTCAAAACTACTACGAAAATCTTCCTTAGCAAAATGCTGAATTAAATCCTGAATTGTTCGCGTTCTCCGCTGAAGTTTATAGCTTTGTGGCGCATTATCTTCCATTGACTTAAGAACGGATGAAAGAGGCCCATAAGATCCATCAGGTTTCTTGTGCTCCTCAAATACAAGATTTACAGCTTTTCTGCGTTGATCTTCTGTAGCCATTACATCAAACTCGACATCAACGACATCTCCCCCCCAAATTCCTAGACTATCTAAAATCGCCTTATTAAAGAAACTTATTGTTGGTAATGTGGAGCTTTGTACAATATTCATGATTATTCCTAAGAAGTTAATTAATCGAGGAGTAATTTAACCAATTAACTGACAGCTAATATAGGTATCAAAATTGCGATAGACAAGATAAGCTGTTACAAACCCTGATATTAATAGCGTCACCTAATAAAAGTAAGTTTTATACCTCAGCCCTCTACATTATATAAATAATAGCATATAGAGATTTTCTGACTTGTTAGAGTAAGTTTGTTCCATGGTATATGCAGATATTGATGATATTCTAAACACCATAATATTGAGGGACTTACTACCTAATAAGTTATAGTTTCAATAAGAACTTAATTTACTTTAGTGTTAACTATTTTGAGTATCAATCTCAATTTTTAGCATAGCTCGACTATAAAACCGACTACATCAGTGTATTTATACCGACTCTAATACTTGCTGGCATGCTTGAGCTAAATAAGGGTCAACATTGTCCTGTTTAAGCCGTCATTTAATAAAGCCAACACCTTTAGAGCTCGCAGCTAAATCTGTAATAGCCTTACACTTATGCTTGCCAAAGCTTGAATGTATCGGTATACGTGCCATTTGACTAAAATTATATAGGCTCTTCACATTATTTATCTTATGACCTTGGCTATTGGCCAAATCAATCAGACTACCAAGCACTAGCTTAGTGAAGTAAATATCAGCAAAGGCAGTATGCGCGTTCTTTGCTTAAGCACACGCCACATCTCGATGAAAGTGATAGAGTAGGGAAACTAGCTTATGGCTCTTAAACGTAGGAAGAAGGAAGTTAGCCATAGCATTTAATAATAGACGTCCCAACAAAAAGCTGATTTGTCCTTCTGACAGAAGCAGTCAGTATTGTAGCCATGCCTACCACAAGATTATCAAGTAGCGTCAATTTACAGGCTAAATGAGTAGTAAGGCAGTTGTTTCGACAACGCTCCAATAGAAAGCTTCTGGGGCATATTGAAGAATGAGCTTGGGTATCCCAAGATTATAAAATGCTAAGGCATGTATGGTTTGGTAGCACTTGTAGCCCATTTTGCAACACACAATTCAGTAGCTAAGACTATTGAGTAGATAGCAGGCATAAAAAAACTGCCTTTAGGGCTATTGTTAACAGCTCAAAGCGGTTTTTTATATCAGATTAAAGTACTTAGGTAAGTTTAGCGGACAAAACTACCAAAGTATGAATAAAATTGCTCAAAAATACTTTAAAATTTTAGTTTCAGGTACGAACCTTTAAAAGTAATTCATCTAAAGTCTTATTAACCTCCAGCTCATCTCCAATATTTAAAGTAGGTAAAATAGCTTTCATTAAGCACAATATATTAACAGTCCAAGAGTAATCTTTTACTGAAATAGCTCTATTTATGTTTGCGAAGTGATATTCAGGATTTTTAAGTAAATGCCTTTGTTGCCCCCAAAAATATAACCATTTAACTTTGAATGACTCAAAGGCCAACCTAGAGATTAAATTTGACTGCTTGATATTAATACTAATTTGGATGGCGATTAGAGTCTGGTGAAATGTCCCAATAATTAGATGTATAGGAGCTTTGTTTTGCTGATGGCGAAAGCTCATCATTAATTTAAAATTGTTAGCTAGTGCATCAGTTATATTTATATTATTGCCTTCCAATATACTAATTAACTCTGTTCGAATAATTGCTTCTGGCTCTAGTGAAATATGTTCAACTAGTTTATCGACCTCATGCCACTTATTTTGCAGCGAACAACTGGTAACGAAACTAAGTAAGTAGTGCTCAACGATACCACCACAACGTTCAAAATCTGATATGGCTGCTTCTGGTAATGTTTGATATGTGAAATTAATATCAGATGATTCATTTCTATTATCCGCATTAGCTGCAACATAACTTAAACTTGATACAAAGCCTTTTAAAGCATTTATTAGTAACTCGCCATTTGGTTTTATGATTGCCAAATTAAGTTTAGAAGAGTTTAGATCAAGCTCACCTTCCACTAATGGACCATTAGGTAAATTTTCCACAAGCTTTGAGGATATACCTACATCTAATGAGCAGTAATTCTCAATCGAAGCCAACATGTACCAAGCCATTTCGATAGGTGCTAACCTTTGCTTATCTATATCTATACTAGGTTCAGGGTTGCTAACGCAACCTGGAAACATGCTGACCTCTTCACCATTAGGTAAAAAAAACTTTTCTTTAGTGGCTTCTTGTCGAAGCCATAACAAAATGTGGCGAGATATTGCATGGCAATGAGCAGCTTGTAATGAGCTTTTAGGGTCTATTTCTTCAAGCTCAAACAGTACGTCTGCAAGGTCTTGAATACACTCTTCTTTATTACCTCTATGCCAACTTGCTAAAGCAGCATCAGCTTTAAAACCTACTTCCATCGGTTTGTTTTCTGGTAACTCCTTTTCTCTGCTAGCAGAAGCTCCAAGCAAATAATACTTTCTTGCTATTAAATAATCATTCTCGTTTTCTGCACAGATAGCTGCATCCCGATAAAAAAATATTTTAGCAGTATTATTAAGTGGAGCATTAGAATCTATAAGTTGATTTGAGAGTGTAAGACTTTTACCATATTCTTTTGCCCTAAATAGGACTTTTGCTTTTGCTCTTATTAAGACAAAATTTGAAGCTCCATATTTCGCCAGACCTGAATCAATGACCTTTAGCGCTTTCTCTTTTTGCCCTCCTAATTCATCCCAAATAATAGCGGCGAATTGTACGCAAACTGACGCAAGCTCCTCATAATCCCACTTATTTGCAAAAGTTTCTAGTTCAGAGAATATAGCTGAATGCTTTTCGCAATCAATAGTTTCTCTTTTATACTCATGTAACCATGCCCCCCTCACAAAATAATCTACCCCAAAATCAATTTGATCTATAGTTTGGAATAGCTCTTTTCTAATATCTGAGTCCAATGTATCAATAAATTCAAATAATGGAATCAGTGCTTCTATTGTTTCAATTTGACGGATTTGATTGATGATTGAAAAGCTCACAACTGAGATACCATTAACTTCTGTCGGTATTTCTTTATGAGGTATTGAAATAGGAAGTAATTCTGCTTTGTTTTTAAATAAAGCATTAAGCTTCATTACTATTAAATTCCAATTTGGTAAATTTCCAAATTTGGGCTGGGACAATAAAAGTTTTGTGTAGATCACCATACGTACTAAGACCGAGCTGCCAGTCTCTTGAGCATTAGAGTTGCCTGCTTCAATTTCAAAACGGTTAAACGTTTCTAAATAACTCTCTTTTTTATCTTCAAAACACGTTAAAAGTATTAGTTGGGCTCCTCTCAACATAATATTTACACTCGAGTCATGTATATAAATTGAATTTTCTGTAGTGAATAAAGTAAACATCACTAAATGTGGGGCGATAATTTGAAGCTCATTGAGTTCAGTAGTTAGAATTGGATAACATAGAAGTGCAAGCGCTCTAGTATTTTCCCCTGCAAATGCTGCAAGGAATGCAGCATTCATTGTAATTGGATCAATTACTTTTGTACGAAGGATTGAGTCCGCAATTTCACATTGAATTGGTTTCTGTTGCTGCTTAGTTAAAGTCGCATTGGCAAAGTTAGATAACAATGGAGATAAAGAAAAGCGGTCAATTTCATGTTGATCTACCCAAGAGCCTAAAAGTTGATCAAAAATGATTCCTGCGTCAGCTATTTTAGGAGGTAATAAAGCTAAATCAAGAATCAGATGCCTGTTAAACCTACCTGTAATTAAAGATACCCGCTCGATAAGTTCCCTTGCACTAGCGGGAAGTTCATGAAGTAACCGTTCCCTTGTTTTCTTCTTAACTTTTTCAACCGTTTCATTTCTTTGTAGTAAAGAGTCTAAGGTTCGAAATTCTTCAATGCTCCATTCGCTTTTTCTCATACTTTGAATCATTGCGATTACTAATTGAGGATGTCCTCCACCTGATGATATATGTATATATCGTGCCCAATAATCTTCTGTCACACCAAAAGATGATAAAATTTCTTTAATATCGGCCTCTGAAAAGTCATCAACTTTTTGTTCAACCTCTTGGGGGAGGTCAGCAGAATACAAGTAATCTTCATCCGTTGCTTTTGATGATGTGAAAAGTATAAAAACATTAATACTTTTACAAAAATGATGAATGCTAAGTAACTTCTCGATAACAGTAGGCGTGAAGACACATTCAAAATCATCAATAAGGACTCCAGTCACTTCTTGATTATTAAGATTAGTTACTGAACTATCTAAAATTTGACACACTTCCAGAGAGTTTAGTCCTCTCAAATTAGTACCAATCCAACTTCCTCCAATATGTTTCGTAGCCATCTTGGCCGCAACGGTTTTGCCAACGCCAGCCGCCCCAAACAGCCACGCAGTATTATTGTTTTTAAGTGAATAGACTGTGCTATCAATTAGTTCCTTTCTCAACGCTATTGATTTAGGAAGCGGAACACTTTCAATTGAGCTTAGAGGTGACGTGTTTGCTACAGCTATGTCTGAATTACCCGATGAAGAAGGCATAAATTGAGAAATCAAGTTTTTTGAAATTGAACGAGTCAATTCTTCCACATCTATTTGGGTAGCGGGGTCGGTTAATTTACTTTGAGAACTGGTACTTTTTTCACTTCTATAATGTTTGTAATCTATTAGATTTAATTCAGGGATTAAGTACTTCTTAAATAAGGATATACAAGTACAATTAACACCAACGAAGTTATCTTCGCTTACAGACTTTACTATTGAAGTTAGAAAGGCTTTACTTGAGTCATTATCATGAATAAATACGCCACTACCAGACAAGCCTTGTAAAATCTCGGCTCCTGCTTCGCCTTGAAAATCAGTATAGTTTTTCTCTGGTATCTCTATATGAATATCTTCCCCCGCAGTTCCGTTCTTGAAACAAGGTTTCACTGAATAAATTTTACCGCTTTGAACCTTGCCTCTGCCTCTAAATATAAACTCCAATGTTGGCTCATTAGTATCACTAGTAAAAAATATTTCTGGAAAGTCATCGCTATTTACGCCAACTTCAATTGCAAGGATGTCATGATCCTTAAATATTTCGATATTACCTAACTCTCTAATAAACGTTAAATTTCCAAAATTTTCGGATTCATAAGTTAATGAAGAACTAAGATCTTCGCTATATTGCTCACACTTTTCTCCAAAAGAGACGTGAGCAGCAGTTAATACATAAAATGCATTTTTCACTTTAATGAGTACAGCACTTCCTAGGTAGTTTGACTCTTTAGAAATTTGAACAGTTGCGTTGGGTAGAAATGTTAGGTGGTTCATGGCAATCTAATCTCATTTCGTTCTATATAATTTATCTTGTATGAAGTACGTTCTTCAACACTTAATAAAGGTCCATTTCTTGTTTCAATAGACGAAATCGAGTAATTAAAGTAAAAATTAATTTCATCATTGCCATTTCTATCAACTAAAGCTGCTAGCTTAGCAATAGTTTCAGCACTAGGATGCTTACTCCTTGCCTTACCACCGTTTGTGCTAATAATAAAGTTATTACAGCTAATTATGTTAAGTAACTGTTTTGAAATGCTTTTTGCACTTCCGTGATGAGATAATTTGATATAGTCGAATGTTGCTTTGTTCGTTGAATTAAAGCCTTGTTTTAGTAAATAATCTGAAATCACTTCAGGGTGTGAATCAGCTAAAAAAAGTACTTTCTTATCTTTATAATTGAGAATGAAAGCAATAGAGCTAGCATTAGCAATATCATCGGATATTTTAGGAAATGAATCTGGCTGTTTGATCCACTCGGTAACAGATTTAGTGGGTGCGTTTAAAGATATGTCCGTTCCCTTAGTATTCTGTTGTACAGTAGCTATTTGGTCATTATATTTCGCGTAATAACTATCTAGCTCTGTTTGGGTTGGGGAAATAATATCTAGCGAAAGATTTTTAGAGACCTTAATAGTCTGTCCTTGAATTAGACCTTCAAATGGTAATTCTTTGTCTTTTAGCAAGTTAACTAAATCTTTAGCTTGTCGTATAGATATTTCACCGTCAGTTCTGGGGATGGGTATAGATTCAGGGGAGTTTACGTACACTTTATTCAAAGGGAATTTTACAGGATAATCATTAATTAATGGAAAAGCGCCGTTAATGTGATCTTCATCCGAGTGAGTTAAAATAATGAAATCCGCTGAATTGGTTCTCTTTTTTATATGGTGTTTATAGGTTAGTTTAAACCCACAATCTACTAGAAACTTTATATTACTATCAGGCTCTTCGATAAGAAAAGCATCGCCATATTTTGCTTCGAAACTAGTTATTATCAATTCCATAAATATCTCTAAACGTTACTAATCAAGTCTGAAGTACGCGTTAGCAGCTCATATAAAGATCATTAAAAATTAGTAAAATTCTACTAAGTGGTCTAAATGTAATCTTCAAAAGGATGCTAATATTTAATTTAAACTACCGATTCAATAACTCAATAGTACTCTTTAATATAAGCATAGGCCCGATCGAATAGTTCCTGGTCTTTGTGTAGCTGATATTTCAAAAGTGCTTTGCGTAATGATTTTTGTACTTCACGCTCGCCAGCGCTAGTCGTCTGCCAGCCAGGAAAGCGCACAATTCTCACAATGGCATCAATATCACCAACAATACGCTCGACCACTGCCGGTGTTTGATCCGTTTTCAGCTCTAGAAACAACTCAGACAAAGCCGCTGTAGGTAATTTTTCTTGAACATCAATCTCTAGCTCTTTTTCTGCTTGGACTGTTTCCTTAGCAATCTTACAAAGCTCTTTTACAAAATCAATGGAAGCTACTAACCCTTTCTCAGCTTTATCACGTAAGGCTTCAAGGCGTTCACTTAAAGACTTAAAGTTAGGTAACTCTCCAGCATTCTTAAAACGCTCAATTAAAGCCTTCTCTAACTGCTTTACTTTTTTCGGACTCGGATTATTGAAAATCTCCTCGATGATATTTGCATCCATTACAAATTCATCTAAGACATGCACGCTGCCCACATGCACGTTGTCATGGATTAATTTGGTAGTCTGTGCACCCAGTGTCAACCAAAGAAGCTTACCAATACTGTCTGAAGCGGGCTTAACCGACTCATAAACCTGAGCCAGCCACTTATAGTCTTGGTTGTAACTGTCTAATACCGAGTCTGGCGATAACGATTCCCAAAGTTTGAATAGAAACTTAAAATCCAATGCGAAAGCATCTTTCTTTTCATTATTGGCTATAGCGTTCTGTGCAGCCTCTAAGCCCTCAAAGCCTTTTAAGGTCCTATCTACGCCTTCAAAGTGGGATAAAGCATTATGCATGGCTTGTGGTAGCTGTTCGCGCAGCTCTGACAGGTTGGTAATGATTTGCTGTGCACCTAGCTCATCAAACTCTAGCGCTTTTGCTGCATCATCAAATACACCAAAGTAATCGACAATACAGCCAAAGGTCTTGCCTGGATATAAACGGTTGGTTCGGCAAATCGCTTGTAGCAAAGTATGGTCTTTCATGGACTTATCTAAGTACATGGTCTGACAAATAGGCGCATCAAAACCTGTCAAAAGCTTTGCAGTAACGATAATAAATTTAAGCTCCGATGTAGCATCATTAAACTCATCAATAATTTTTTCTTGTTGGCTCTTGTCTATACCCCATTTTTTCTTAAACTCATAATCATCGTTAGCGGTAGTGGAGATAACTACTTTACTGGCCGCCTCAGGGAAGTGCATATCCAATGCTTCTTTATATAGAACACAAGCATGACGATCTGGCGTCACTATCATTGCCTTAAAGCCGTGCGGCTCTACTTTCTCCATAAAGTGGATAGCCATATCTTCAGCTATTCTAGTAATGCGTTCAGGCGATTTTAAAAAGGCTGCCATTTTAGCGGACTTCTTATTTAATGCATCGGCGTCTTCATCACTCAGAGCTTGGCTTTCTTTAAAGTCAGCAAAGGCCTTATCGAGTGATTCTTTATCAATATGAACATCAACTAAACGTGGCTCAAAATGCAGAGGTAGGGTAGCTTCATCACGAATGGAATCATGAAAGGTATAGCGACTCATATAGCCGCCTTGGTCTTCCTCGGCACCGAATGCCCAGAATGTATTCTTATCCGCTTTATTAACGGGTGTACCTGTTAAACCAAAGAGAAATGCGTTAGGTAGCGCAGCACGCATCTGACGTCCTAAATCACCTTCCTGTGTACGGTGTGCCTCATCTACCAGCACGATAATATTATCGCGGGTATTCATATTAGGTTTGGCGTCACGGAATTTATGAATAGTAGAGATGATAATTTTACGGGTGTCACGTTCAAGCATCTTCTGCAATTCTTTAATACTTTCGGTGCTCTCTACGTTAGCAATATCCGCAGCGTTAAAAATGCCGCTTATTTGTGTGTCTAAGTCAGTTCTATCCACTAGCACAATAACCGTTGGGCTTTTTAGCTTTGCTTCACGGCGCAATTTTTGTGCTGCAAATACCATCAATAAGGATTTTCCTGAGCCTTGGAAATGCCATATTAAGCCTTTTTTAATTTTACCTTCAATCACGCGCTCAACGATTTTATTCGCACCTTCATACTGCTGAAAGCGCGGTATTATTTTCATCCGCTGCTTTTTCTTATTACTGCTAAATAGTGAGAAGTTACGCATGATGTCTAATAAGCGAGCAGGATTAAGTAGATCTTTTAATTCTTTACCAACTCCACCTAAACCAAAGCTTCTAGCGATAGCATCGTCATCATTACTTAGACGCCAAGGTGCCCAAAACTCTAATGGACAGCGTACAGAGCCATAAAAGAACTCTTTTCCTTCGGTAGCGAATGAGAGGATATTTGGCACAAATAACTGTGGTACCGCGTTTTCATAAATATTGTGTATTTCATGCGCACCGTCTAGCCAGCTAACAGAAGGGCGAATAGGGGTTTTAGCTTCACCGACGACGACAGGAATACCGTTAATCATCATGACGATATCGGGTATTTTGGTTTCTCTATAATGAATGCGAAACTGGTTGGTAATGATGTATTGGTTATTATCTAGGTTTTCAAAGTCAATTAGGCGAATAGACACATGGTGATTATTCTCACCAAAGGGCATGGTCTTTTCGCCCGTTAGCCACTGAAAGAACTCTTCGTTGGCTTTGACCAAACCAACTTGGTTCACCGAAATTAGAATAGCACGCAGAGCATGGATCACTTCATCAGCTAATAGAGGATTGGCTTGGATTTCTGGGTTTAAGCGTAATAGGGCCGCTTTGACTTGCGGCTCAACCAACACTTCATTCACACTACGACCAAGCTGCTCTGCTGATTGGAACTGCCACTGGGCACCATACTTACGGCGAGGCTCATTAACTTGGTTGCTCTCATGAGAAGCGTTTAAGTTAATGCCGCTCATTTGATTAATGATGTAATTCTCTACGCTATTTAATTCGGTGAAGCTCATCCTTAAAACACCTTGTTTATCAATTGATTTAAGAGCAGTTCACTGTTTGTTCTATGGTCTTTTACTTGATCTATTGTATGTTCAATTTCCTTAAGTTGTTTTACGATATCTCTTTGTTTATTAAGTTCAAATTGCGGTATAGGTAAGTTCTTTATTGTTTCAGTGTTTATGTTGTAATTACCTGCTGAAGAAGTAGCGTGTCGTCTAAAATACCTCCTAACTACATTGCACTGTAAATACCTAACCACAAACTCTGGATCAAAAACATTCTCATCTAATCTTAATTTAATTAAATAAGATGCAAAAACATGACCTTCATCTATATTGTAAATCGCACTTCGCCCTGTATATTCTGGATTTCCGTTTGTTCTAACAATTACGATATCACCATAACTAAGTCTTATAGATTCATATTCATTTTGGGATAAGTCTACTCTTGATAACCTGTCTAAAGATAATCTTTCATTCACTACGTTAGGAATCCCAAGAACTTCATATCCTGATAAATCCTTTGTTGCTTTCTTTGAGGTTCCATACTTTATATTTACCACATGATCAGAGACTGTAGTAAAGCAGATGTTTTTATTGATATTATTCTTTAACTTTATATTGAACTCAGTGCTGCAATTATCATCTACTTCAAGCATTAATTTTTCTCTTGTGGCAGAGTAAAATCTTTCTATTTTTTCTTGAAGATTTCTATGTTTACCAACAACTTCATCACAGGATTTCAATAGTTTATCTAACTTAGACTGTTCGTCTATCGGAGGCAAAACTATTTGATATTCAGCTAAATCCCTCCATTTGACCCTCTTTGACATTGTTCCGGCAGCATTTGAGTTAGCAAAGTCCCATAATGAATTGGAATTTACTATATAAGATAAGAATCCTGGTATTAATTTAGCTTTATTTTCCCTCAAAACGAATGCGTCACCTGAACAAACTCCATCAAAGTTAACGATAGACGCTCGTCTTAAGTAAGCATTTCTTCTAGCAAATAGAATATCACCCGCTTGGAAAGCCTTGCCAGCTGAAACCAATCCCTTAGTTCCACTATATTTGCTTATCTTTATGTCTCCTGAAACAAAATGCTCTAAGCCTACAAACCTTTTATATTCTGATCCATCAGGGTTACTAACTCTCTGTGAAATATCATCTGCTAACTCACCGAGAGTAATCTGAGACCAGTTAGACTTATTAATCACTAAATCATTCATTAGATTACTCCGCCTGCTTAAGTAGCGCGCTTATCGAATCATTTAGATTCATAAAGCTATTACTCCACTGTGAAATAGTTTCAACTATTGACTGCTTATCATTGACACTATCTTCAATATGAAGCTCAACACTAAGCCTTGCATTCTTATCCTCTAAAATATCCGCGTTTTCAACAATTTTAGAAAAGCCTTCAATAGAAGTAAATGTTGTATAAGAGTTTAATATCTTGTTAATGTTTTTATCATCAAGATAACTCATAGCCTTTTCTTTTCTAACTTCATCAACCGCCTGTATAAAGCATATCTTTCCCTTTCGGGCGTCTGATTTTTTGTTATTAGTGATAAGAAGACATGAAACCATTGATGAGTTATAAAACAGATTAGGCCCAAGACCTATAACGCACTCCACCAGGTCTTCTTCAATCATTTTACGACGTATTTGCATTTCAGAGTCACGAAACAAAATACCGTGCGGCCATAATGAAATAGAACGGCCATTACCTAAATCAAGACTCTTTTGAATATGTTGTTGGAAAGCATAATCTGCGCAGCCTTGCGGCGGCGTGCCCCATAGATTTCTGCCGTAAGAATCGTTTTCAAAAGCTTTTCTATCCCAAGACTTAATCGAATAGGGTGGGTTAGCAAGAATCACATTAAACTTTTTTAGCTCATCGTTTTCTATTAAGCCTGGGTTGGCTAAAGTATCGCCACGCACAATCTCAAACTCTTCAATACCGTGCATAAACATATTCATGCGGGCAATCGCTGAGGTTAGCAAGTTAATCTCTTGACCATATAGCTTGAGCGTACGGTATTCTTTGCCTTCGTCCTTTAGATGCAGCGCACAATTCAGCAATAAACCACCAGAGCCACAAGTAGGGTCATAAACAGATTCGCCTGGCTGTGGGTCCATAATCATGGTCATTAGCTTTACAACGGTACGGTTGGTATAAAACTCAGCTGCCGTATGGCCGCTATCATCAGCAAACTCTTTAATCAGATATTCGTAAGCGTTGCCCAGCTTGTCGTCAGGCACATTGGCTAAGTTCAGCGTATGCTGCGAGTAATGCTCAATAAGGTTAGTGAGCATGGCATCGGATAGACGGTCTTTGTTGGTCCAGCTGGCATCACCGAAGATACCTTGTAAGGTTTCTGGATTGGCTTGCTCAATCGCACGCATAGCGCTTTGTAGTGCTTGACCGATATTAACCGTAGTTTCACGAACGTCTTGCCAGCGCGTACCTTCTGGAATTTGGAAATGGTGGTTTTCTGCAAAGGCTGCGTACTCCATATCTCCATCTGATTCAGCTAACGCTTTTTCAAACTCTTCGTCATATACATCAGAGATACGCTTAAAGAATAGTAAAGGGAAGATGTACTGTTTGTAGTCGCCGGCATCAATGGTGCCACGTAAGGTAGTAGCTGCACCCCAGAGGTATTTCTCTAAGGATTTTTGGTCAAGTTCCTGGTTAGCCACTATACGGCCTCCTCAATCGATTCTTCAATATAAGTCACATCGAATAGCTCATGTAGTTTTTTTCTTAAAAGTTCTTTTCGATTTAAAAAGAAGTCTTTGAAATCTTTTAGCTCTAATGACTGCTCATCTAAAATATAATTTCGCTTTCGATAATAGGTAGCATCATCAACCTTATCACTAACCCATTTGGATAAATCAGTAGCCTGCTTCACTGTATTTTCTCGGCCCTCTAGTAGCTGCAAATTAGGCACCTGATCCCGCATATCTTGCCACTGCTTGATAGTTTCGTCGTCTATGCCAATACCCTTTAATACAGAGGGTTTGAATTTGCTGTGAGGGTGCATGTGATCCTGGTGAAAAGATATTTGATCTAACTTTAAGTCTGGATAAAGCGTTGAGAGTAATAAGAACGTAAATGCTCCTTTTTTGTACTCTAAGAAGCTTTCAATATCTGTGGTATCAATTGTTAGCTTTTTGCCACCTGACATTTTTGTATGTTTATATACGGAAAAATCAAACTTAATGGCTTTAAGTATGTATGCGTCACCATCGTCAGACTTTATTCTGAACCCATCACGCAAACCGCTTAGAGCAGTATCCGCTTGACCACTATAAACCTGCTTCAAAAGACTATGCACAATCAGCTTTTTTAGTTCCTGTTTAGTTGTAGAGTCTACCTGTCCGCCCTTATATAAATAATAGGCTAATGGAGTTGCAGCATAGTTGGAGGATAATCGCTTCTTATTAAAACCAAACTCTCTTAGCATTGCTGCTGCATCTATTAGAGCCTTGCGAATTTGATCCCAATTATCTTTTATCTTATGAATGTTCGTAGGGTTAAAGGTCTGTACCTTAAAGTTCATTGGTGCGTCTACCAGAAACAGGCATGTTCGCATCAAAAAATCTGTATTGAAATTAAACAGACCATCTTCGCCATTCATATCAGATATAAGTTTCTCAATTTGGTCGCGCCCATGTTCCCAATGTGCCACTAAGGTAGAGAATAAAAGGTCTGATTTTGATAGTATCGTTCCGCCACTGTTGACACGTACGAAAATATCTAAGATATCATCTAAGTCCTTATTAACGATTTTGAAGTAACTCACTAGTTGGTCATCGTTAAACTTATTTATTAACTGGTCAATAATTTTTGTTACTAGTTCTCTATTTTCTATCAATAAATCTGCTCTGCTAGGTTCGTTCTCTATCAACCTATCAATAATAGCTTCAGAGTCAGCATCTGCATAATCAAGTTCATCTAAAATATTTCTAACCAGATAGAAGTAACCATTCTTACTATTTTGTGCATCTTTGTGAGTTAAGAATTTAAACTCATAAGCCTCATTTAATAGGTTTATATACATCTTACGTTCAGGATATGCGCTATCGTTCTTGGTCTTTGCATATTTCTTCTTAGTACAATATACCCCTTGTAAAGCAATATACATTGAACTGATACGCTGCTGTCCATCCAGTACACCGCGTATGTTAGAAGAAAAACTATAATTGACTAACTCATTCTTAGAGTCACGCTCATGATAATTCTTGAGAAACTCGTAAAATGTATAATCACGAGCTTTCTGAGCCGTTAATTCCCAAAATAAGAAAGTTCCAATCGGATAATCTTTCATAATGGAGTTAAATAATTCGCAAATTTTCCCTTCACCCCAGACAAATTTTCTTTGTATAGCAGGCAAATAATATTCATTATGATTGATATCTTTAATCAATTGCCTGATAGATAGGCTCGAATATGCCATTATAAGAATTCCTTTAATATCGTTTTGAATTTCTCTTCAGCTTCAAGGCTGGCTTGCCATGCTTCTTTTAAGTCAGCCATAGCCTCTTCAACACTGGGCAGATTATCTTCAATTATTTTTTCTACGTAGAGTGGAATATTTAGATTAAAGTCATTTTCTTTTAAATCTGCAAAACTTGCTACCTTGACATAGTTCTCAATATCTTGGTAATCGCTATACCATTGGTATATTTGTTGAACATGCTCTGGTTCTAAATGGTTTTGTGCACGGCCAACGCGTATTTGTTCAGAGGCATCGATAAATAGCACGTTTCCTTTTTTATCGGCATCTTTGTTTTGTTTAAAGACCATGACACATGCGGCTAACTGTGTTCCATAGAATACATTAGGACCTAACCCTATGACGGCTTCCAAAATATCCTGCTCTAGTAATGCTTGACGGATTTTACCTTCCGCACCTTTACGAAATAGGGCACCATGAGGCAATACCACGGTCATACGGCCTGTGCTATTCATGGATTTAACCATGTGCTGTACCCAAGCCATGTCTCCATTACCTTTAGGTGGCACGCCAGCGATATTGCGTCCATAGGGATCATTAGCCCAATTATCTGCGCCCCAGTCTTTTAGTGAGAACGGCGGATTAGCTATGACACAATCAAAGGTTTTCAAACCATCTGCTTGGAAAAAAGCGGGCTCACGTAAGGTATCACCGCGGATAATTTCAAAATCCTCTATGCCATGTAAAAACATATTCATACGCGCAATAGCACTGGATGTTAGGTTTCTTTCTTGGCCGTAGAGTTTAAGCGTACGGAAGTCTTCTCCGTTATGTTTCAGGTTATCAACACACTCCAATAACATGCCTCCGGTCCCACAGGCAGGATCATAAACAGATTCACCTTCGTGCGGATCGAGAATTAGCCCTAGCAAATGTACTACTGAACGCGGGGTATAAAATTCACCTGCTTTTTTATTGGTTAGGTCAGCAAAGTGTTTGATCAGATACTCATAGGCGTTGCCTAACATATCTGGATTGGCATTTTCATGGCCCAAACGATACTGTGAGAAATGCTCAACCAGATCAATCAGTAGCTTATCTGGCAGCTTATTTTTGTTACTCCACTGAGCATCACCAAAGATGCCGTATAAAAAACCTTGGTTAGCTTGTTCAATGCCACGCAGCGCCTGTTCTATGGCTTGACCTACGTTAGTGGTTGTTTCACGTACATCATTCCAGTGGCAGCCTTGTGGGATTTCAAATCGGTGCATTTCTGGCATAGATGCGTATTCAATATCACCGTCAGACTCTGCTAAGGCTTGCTGATACTCTTCATCATAAACGTCGGAGATACGCTTGAAAAATAAGAGAGGAAATATATAGACTTTGAAGTCTGAGGCATCGACGGGACCTTTTAGAATCCAGGCCGCTTTTGAAAGGTATTGCTCTAACTGGGACAGTGATAAAACGTCACTCATTAATAAATTCTCTTAGTAAAACAAATATAAATGAAGGTAGTGGTTCAATGGTCTATATCATACTCTGGTTTTCTGTCAAACCCCAATATTGCCCAAGCCACCTGAGTATTTCTTTGAAAACTAAAAAATTCGCTAAGCTATATAAGACGGTGCTTATTATCAATTTTTAGTACTAGGGTGTATTAAACAATCGACTCTTTGTCCTATTAAAGTTGATAACGACGTACCCTCGAAAACTTTGGTATCTTCACCTGAGTAGTAGGGTTTGATAAATCTACAATAATCAGCAAGAGTAAGTATTTTATTATTTTTATGGCAGGTTTAATGTGTTGATGGCTTATAAGTAGGAGTGAAAGATTAGACTATAGTATATAAATTCATTTATCTTTACTAGCGATATACCCTTAGACCTAACAACAATCAAAGCTAACTATTATTTTGGGATAATCTATGAGATTTATAATAGTATATAACCTAGAAAATAAATTACTAGGTAGTCTACTATACTTGTCTTAATGATAATAAATAATAAGCGAATGAATATGACAGCTACTTTAAGTGATGAATATGAACCTCTTACTGGAACAATAGCCCAAGTCTGTGGTATTGCCTTTAGTCTCGAAATTTGTAGTGACGGCATTCATGATTTAGTACCGAGCAATGATTGGCTACAGACACTTTAGCATCAAGTGTATGACTCAGATGGCAATGCTTATGGTAATGGCACTGCGATTTTGGTTCGTTTTGATTGAGCCTGTATTTTAATAATGATTTGATTACTTCATCAGTCCAATAGAGAAGCTACTATGCCTGCACATCCAATCGCCAGCTATACAAAGTCAGCACGTCTATTTGCTTTATATCAAAGCCTTCCTCGAAGTGAAGCAGATGCTATGTCACTGACCGAGCTTATGGAAAACTATGGTAATGATCCTGATAATTATACAAATGAGCGTAAAAATTTAGAGAACGATTTGATTGGCTTAAATCAAGTCTTTAACGACATATTCTATAGTGACGCCTTAATCCGAGTGCCGGCATGGGGCAAGAATATCAGTGGCAAGACAGCACGGTTTTATATTGAATCCAGCTTTAGTATCGATATTATCAACGAGCAAACAGTGTTCTTTTGGGAGATGCTTGATAAATATACCGCAAACTACTTACCAGTATCTTTTAAACAAGGACTCACAGATAAGCTTACCCAGTTACGTCGCCAAGATAAAGATAGTTTTCACCAAAGTCAGCTAGGACAATGGCAAGATCATCTCATCACACTGCCTAGTATCGTGCAAGCACCAAAGCTTAATAGTGATGTATTTGGCAGTATTCATCAGGCTTTGCTGCAAAGTCGTCAATTACAGATACGCTATCAAAAGAAGTGGGATGATCAGTCAACACAGCGTGTTATTTATCCTAAAGGACTTATCTTTATTGACAATATGATCTATCTCACAGGCTTCAATCTAGTAAATGATCATATCGATGATGAGGTACTGCTAAAAGCGCATCGCAATTTTGCAGTCAATCGTATTACAGAGGCAGTAGTCATAGATAAGCCAATACCTGACTGGATAGGGCGTGACGTTTTTACATTAGATAGCTTACAGAAGCTGGGCAAGCTAGAGTTTGGGGAAAATATTGAAATCAACTTGGTTTTAAAGGTACAAAAGTACGCCTGCCAGCATTTGTATGAACGTCCCTTATCGATAGATCAGCAGATTACTATTATCGATGACACTTGGAATCAGGTCAGCGCTACGGTTGCAAATACTACTCGTCTGCAAGACTGGCTAGTGAGTATGTCTCAGCTAGCCGTGGTCGTAGAGCCGGTGGACTTGAAAGCCGTTATTCTGGATCGATTGCATAGTGCACTGGTACTTTATGAAAACTAAATAGACAGGAGTAGCACTATGAATGAAACCCTGTTCGACGCTTTTATCCAAGCTCAAGATACTATCTATTCACAAGTGATTGAAGAGCTGACCCAAGGTCGTAAGCGTACGCATTGGATGTGGTTTATCTTTCCACAGGTGAAAGGGTTAGGACACAGTAAAATGTCTCGACGATTTGCAATAGGTAGTCTGGAGCAAGCGAAAGCGTATTTGCAGCATGAGGTGCTTGGAGCACGATTAATAGAATGCACTGAATTACTGATGTTACACCCTGATAAAAGCGCTTTAGATATTTTTGGTTCACCTGATAACTTGAAGCTGCACTCTTCGCTAACGTTATTTGCTTTTGCCGCTGGTAACAAGTATATATTTGAGCAACTTTTATATCAGTTTTATGCAGGAAGTTACGATATAAACACTATCAAAATGTTAAGGCAATTGAGTGGTCAATAGTAGCACCAAACAAAACTGAATGAGATTTTAAGAGGATGAGTGAGTATGAGTACGGTACAAAGTTTGATAAGCAATGTTAGCCAAAAGATTAATGCTTTAGAGACAGCGCAAGCACTCTATAGCCGTCAACTGTCGCCAGATTTTAGTACTTTTGATTATATTAGTACTGATGAATTAGGGCTGAGTCGTATTTTGGCAGCTCTACTTGATCCCAAAGGAAGTCATGCTCAACAAGAAAGTTTTTTGAGATTATTTGTGGAACATTGTTTGCCTGTTATATATAAAGACGATAACTGGCAGGTTTTTCTTAATAACCTTGAGAAAACAGACGTTTTTCTTGAAGAAGTAACGGGGAAAAATAATACCCAGCGCCGTATGGATATTTACTTAAGATGTCAGGTAGGTGATGACAGCTACGGTATTTGTGTTGAAAATAAACCTTATGCAGCAGATCAGCTGGACCAAATGAAAGATTATGCTACTGAACTTAAAAATAGAAAACACAAGCATTGGCATCTTGTTTATCTAAACGAAGACAATGACGTACCAAGTGAGTATAGCGTTGATACTAAAACTTTAGAAGGTTGGGTAACCAGTAATCAATATAGTCATCTTAGATTTAGCGGTCTGATTGGTTGGCTCAAAGCGTGTCAAGTAGAATGCCAGAATCATAGTGTCAGTGAGTTTATTGCACAGCTAATTAAGTTTATTCAAAAGCAATTTATGGGGATAGAAGATATGAATGAAGACAACGCAATTTTAGATATCATTAAACAAAATGCAGCTACTATCGATTCTAGTATCAAGATATCTAACACTGTAGATCGAATGAAGAAAGAGCTGATAGCTAAGCTGAAAATAGATTTGTTAGCAAAATATAAAAAAACTGATTACGAATTAGATATTAGTTATATCGGCGAGGGCAGAAGATACGAACAGATTAGATTCATAATTCCTGGCTATGATAAGGCATGGGTTTGCTTCGAGTTTGATAATGCAGGGTTTGATCGTCCAATCCTAGGAATTAAGTTCACTTCTGTAGAAGCCGCGAAAGCTTGTCCATATGCAGAAAGTATGAAAACGGTACTGAATACGATGCTAACTGATAAAAAAGTGAGCTCCTCTGCTCAGTGGCCTGCTTACTACTACTTTGATCCGCAGGACTGGAAAGGTTCGAGTGAGGCATGGTTAATGATAAATGAACGCACGATGGCAGATAAAATCTTGGAAGAAATGGACACAGTGTTTCAGGTTTTAAATGATAACCATCTATTGAATTAGAAGCTCTAATTACAAATGAGTATAATCATGAAATATCAGCTCGACAACTCGCAAATAAATGACACCCCCTGTGCAGCTCTATATCGATCAAATACAGAGTGTTTTCCATCAGCTATCATTGCTTGTTTTATCATCAGTGACGGTTGGAATGAGCAGGCACTACTAGAGCTAAAAAAGAAAGTAAAGGCTGACATTTTAGTAGGCTTACAAACAGATGATAATAAATATGAAAGCTTAGATATCATAGGTGGAGTTATTAGATGTCAGCCTGATGAAGTAAATGATGTCGTTGAACTGCTAGATGTAAATTCCGCAAGTACCATTATTGGTATAGATGTAGTAGATGTTATAAACCTACTTGAGCGTGGTAATTCATTCCAGTTCGTTCAAACAAGCGCTACAGGTGAGCCTGAATCAGATACGGTAAAAACAGCTACACACAAGCTGATTAGTCTACTTGCAAAAGCTCATAATACTAAAGGGATGTTTGTCGGAATGCAGAGTGTGCAAGGTTTACCATTGGAATCTTTGGCTTATGTAACAGAAGCTATTGAAGGGTTGTTATCTAATCCCGCTGCGTCTATTTATTACAGCTCAAATATGAGTGATGAGCCTAACTCGTTTCATTTAAAAGCGATATATATTGATGATTGAATAGGCTATGTAATATCACGACATAAATGGAAATATATTTGGCTATACAGATGCCTTGTTGACTGATGATAAAGTCAACGAGAACCAAATTGTCATGAATACGAATAGAGTTAGTGTTTTGAGTGAGAGAGGGTTGGTTGTGTCAGATAAAAATATGAGTTTTTTAGCTGAAAGTAGATTTGATTATTTATTTGCTAATAAAGTCACTTCTCCACATAGCATGCTCACATACTGCACAAAACCAATTCTCTTTTGCCCGCATATAGGCGATATCAGCAGGTACCTCAATAGGACAAGCGCTACCACAATATTCACAGCAAACATCATCTAAGCAAGCATAGCATTGACTTATAGTTTCAAACAATGTTTGCGAGCTAATATTGTATTTTTGACAGAGCATACGCACATAATCTACATAGCTGATTTTATGATTATAGGCCCAATAATCCTCACAGACCCGTTTATCCCAAGCATTTTGTGTCATGCTCCATTCAATCTTGATGCCCACAACATACTCCTTTTTAATGGCAGAATGACTATGATTAGTGTCATATTTCTATAGTGACTATATATATTGAACAAGTCGCACCCATCATAGTTAGCCAGTTATTGAGCAGCAAGATGAGTCTATGACATAATAGAGCGTTAGTCAGCACAAAATAGTTTTTGACGGAAACTTAGTTATTGCCAACGAGTATTATTTTAACAGAAAAGTAGTCACTGGCAAGTATTTTTTACTTACCAATAAGGATTTTATTGTGATTTCATGTAATCTACCAGTGCTTTTAGCGGAAAGAAGATTGCGAGTTGCAGATTTAGTAAGAATGACAGACATCAGCAAGTCAACGCTTCATAGAATTTATAACGATGAGACAACTCGCATAGAATTCGATACCCTGAGTAAGTTGTGCCAAGTATTAAAAGTCAGCCCAGGGGATGTTTTAAAGTATGTTCCCGATGATAATGAAGAGATCTAAGCTTGATAGGAAGATCGACTGATATAAGACGTTAACCTCCTCACCCAACTAAAATTGAAATGTTTAAATACTCTTCATGCCTTTATAAATATAGGCTGAAGAGTATTTTTTTGTATAAAAAATGGTTGTAAGTCAATATTTGAGTTATCTAAAGATAAAAATATAACAGCAATATTAAAGGCTTTACAATCGATAAGTTATAACATATTATAATTAGTATTATTCACTATAAATGATAATAAAATGAATATTATTCATCTAAAGCCTACTCAGAAGTTTATAACTTTTAGTAAATATAATTTGGTTGTTCATCAAGATGCGCAAAAGGCATTGCTGATATGGCATCAATTTAGGCCAAGAATGAGAATTATAAATATAGGTGGCTTGGATGATTATTATCGCCCACCGTTACGCTTGGTCATTGGTAAAGATTCGACTTATTATTTTTTTAATGAGTTTAGAAGGTTTGATGAAATTCTAATAGAAGAGACCAGTTCACGTCAGCCTTGCTTAGTTGCCGCTGAAAGCCTGAGAGATATTAAGCGCTTAGCTTGGAGCGAGGTTGTCGAGCTGGCCTTCTCAAGGGGAATTAATCATCCTGAATTTCTAAAGGCTTTAAGCTCTAGTGCACCAAAAAGTATTATTTGCGAGCTCATGAATATTGAGCGACTGACAGTAGATAACTATTGTAGGTTCGCGGGTATCAACCAAAGCGCTTATGAGTATCAGCAGTGTAAGGTAGCCAATGATGAGGTGATGCTGGGGCTGCCCAAAAACCTGAATTGGATGGATGCATCTTATGGTTCACACTAAGTTATTTAATGAAGTAATCGATAGGCGAGTGTTTGATAAGCTTATCCCAATAGATTCACCACATCACATACAAATGCGTCAGCTCGTGATGGATGTAATCAGTCTGGTGCCAGATGATGATATTGATTTACTGCCCTCAACACGAGAGTCTGATTTTGCAGACTTTACTGGCATAGACTGCACTGAGGCAATGACACAAACCATTCGGGAAGGTAAGACTGGAGAGTGGGCGGTTACCTATATGCTGATAGTCTTCTATCAGGCCTATGGTGCGATAGACGTTAATAGTAATGCTTGGCGGTTTATGAGCGGCTACTTAAAAGTGATATTTATGATCACAGCACGCCATGACAAGCACTTTGCCAAAATAGATAAGCTTGGCGTGCGTATTCGTATGGCACTAAGACCTTCTGATCCACAACGTGGCATTCTCGAACAGTTAATCCGCATTCACGATCAATGCGATAGCTTGTCCTCATGCTTATCTTATATCAGACAATATGAAGCAAGCGTCAAACAGGAAGAGGCAACAGGTAAAACAGCGAACCAATATCTTGCTAGTAAAATCGGTCAAATCAGGTTGGCTTATGAGGTAGCGATTGATAATAAAGCTTTTATTGGTAAAACCTATAACGAGAGTACTAAACGCATAAAGTCGGCTCAAGCAGTCACTAAGACAGTTATGCATATCGATGGTGAGCCACTACAGAGAGTAGTGTTTGGTACGAAACAATCAAAAAAGCAAAGTAACGTGGCAAGCGCTGAAAATATTGCTGATGACGACGAAGTACCTTTGCTAGACAATGGTTTTAAGCCAGCCACACAAATTGCTAAATCCTCTGAGCTGCAGCAATGGCGATTAAAGAACAACCATCAACATGCCCGCCGTAATCAATTTCATTTCCCAACCAATCATCGTCAGCTAAGCATTACCGGATATCAGATGCTATTTGCCACGCTTTGGCAACGCTTTATGAGTATTGATAAAGAGAGTGGCACTGGGTATGCCGTTTTACTACTATCACTGTTAAGCGGTCTTAGTATTGATAGCATCATTGCTGATTGGCAATGCAGTCGCAGTCAACGGCAGTATTTCGTCTATGACCGTGTCCGTAAAGTTAGTAGTATTGCCATCACGATTGATGTGACGACCAATACTCGAAGTCATCTACTTGCCTACAGACAAAGCTATGGCAGTACCTTTTATCGTGCAATTCCTGAAGCTTTACAGATTATGCTTGAGGATAAAATTACCGTTTCATCCGATACTGTTAAAGACGCTATTTCTTATGCTAAAGATCTGCTTAACCTGCCAGCACTGAGCCCCCAGTATATTGAAGTAGGCCTATTTATCCTCATCAAAAACGAGCTTAATAAGCCATTATATGCTGACCTGCTCACAGGTGTTGATGTACGGCATAGCTCTGCGCTGTATTACCTTAGCACTAAAACGGTAGAGCTAGAGCAAACTTATATAAAAGCGGTAGAGCTAATAACTGAATACTGCAATAATGAGCAAAAAGTACTTTTAATAGATGAGTGTAGCGTACCGATGAATGGGCATAAAAGCCACATTGGTAGCGATATGGTACTTGAAACAAAAATGTGCGAGCAGTTCTTTGAACAGTTGGCTATGAGCGCTGAGAGCTATAATGGACGGCTCAATCACAGTATCGAGCGCTATATTGCACAGTTCAATAGCTATAGCATTTGGCTATGGCACATTGTTATGATCCAAACCGGTATTCGCCCAGTCAAGCATGCACCAGGCTTGCTACACCAGTTTGACTTTCAGCAGCGCATGCTATGGGTATCTGACAAAGAAGAGCGTCATGCGCAGTCTGATGGCAGGCTCATTCCTCTTAGTAAGTTTTTGATAACGGCTATTCAAAACTACATTATTTATATTAAGCAATTTGCTGCCATCTATAATTCATTATGTCCAGCAGTGCTTTATCCCATCAATGAAGTCTTACAGTCAGAACAACCCCTCATTCAAATTTACCAAAAAAATCCAAAAGGCTTTGCCAGTATTACGCCAAGCCGAGTCCGCTATCAGTTGCAAGACTTTTTTAGCCATCAGGATAACTGGCTGCGTCATCAGCTTAGATCTATGCTTATGGGGCGCGTGCCTGACTATCTGATTTGCACCCTTTACGGTCACGAACATGCTGATCAGGAATTTATGCATCCGATGTCATCAAGCTTCATAAATCAGCTGCATCAGCTCAGTCCTCATTTAGATGCGATTGCTACAGATCTTCACTTAAAACAAATTGAGGTTAGTCTATATGGATAATATTAGCGCTCATAAACTGCGACAGCTGAATAGAGAAGAATCCAAAAAAAGTGTTAAGCGTGATGCTAAAAAATTAATCGAAGAATATATCAATCAAAACTCTATGCAACCGCCTTGTGAGTTGCAGCATCATTATGAATCAATTAACCAGTTACTAGAAGGGAGGTTCGACACCGCTCAAAATTTCCAATTGGCTCGGCGCGGGTTTTTAGAATTTGTTCGTGATTATAATAAAACTCACCAGATATATCTTAATGAGCCTGTGGTGCCGATACTGGCAACTCGTGAGCGCTTGACCATTAACTATGATTGGTTTGTGAATGGACGCATGGTGGCAGACAGTAGCGCGAGAATGATAGATGTCTGGCAACGAAAACGGCGTTTTTCAGTGAATGACTTGGTTGAGGGATTGCTGTATTGCAGCATCATGTATGGTGGTATGAATGACATTGAGGTGGTAAGAGCGCTATACGATTGGCTGTTTGGTGAGCGCCGTATGTATAAAATTGAAATGCCAGCAACTGATGAAGAAAGTAGAGCAGAGTCATTGGCTGTGATACCGCTTAGGGTATGTGACGATAATTATGGCTGCGCGGCTGATGAGAGTGAAAGCTTACTCCGTTTTGTTGATTATGTTCCCGATGATATGAGTTTGTGTTTTTTATATGCTCTAAAGGATAAGGAATTAAATACGGCTAAGATAAAGCCATTTAATACCGTAATTAACGATATCTCAAAAACGCTTAAACTCACCAATAAAGATATCGATCGCCCGCAGCACTCACTGCTCATCAAATATGCCAACTATCACTGGCGACAACTAGAGGGTAGCCTGATTGATGGTGCGCTTACTGTGGTGAAACAAGGCGATATAAAAACCACGGGGCTGCCGACTGAGAAACTTATTTATTATAACCAAGAAACCATTAACCCAAATCCTGAGCCACTCGAGTGGTCTGAGTTGTTTGATATCAGTTATCAGACGGCAGGGAAATCACAAGACAAGAGAAATGCCACAGCTTATCCAAGCTTTAGCAAAAACCTGATCAAAGAGCTGCAAGATGCGCTCAAACTGACCAGAGTTGGTGCTATCTCTACTATCACAACATTAAAGACAGACGCTAGCCAGTCTAATGCGCAGCGCTTGCTTAGTTGGACTTTGTCGTTGCTCGGTGATAATAGCATTCGGCTTAATACCATCAGTAAATATGTGGGCTGCATTGGCCGCGACTGGCTGATGCTGACAATGGATGAGGATATTGAACAGTGGGAGGGCAGTGACTTTGAGGAAGTTTATGAGCAAATTATTCAGAGTAAGATAAAAGATGGTCGCAAATTGTCTGTACTGTGCAAGTCATCAGAGTTTGAAGATGATATGTCTAGTGTGATAGATAATGATAAAAATGTTACTGGTCAACCGCTATTTCATCTTGACCGCCTGAAAGACAGCCAGAAATTTACTTATGGTCGTCTGAAAGCATTTCACGATCATCAGTGTATGTACTTTGATGCCCCTTATGTGTATTTTCCATGGGGGAGTAATAGACAAGTAGTAAAAGCAAGTATGGTATCCCCGCGTGTCTATCATGCGATGAAAGACTATGTTCAATCATCAAATTTAGAGATCGATCAAAAGCAATTATGCTTTGTGGTACTAGCGCTTGCTTATCGGACTGGTATGCGAGTTAACGAAATTATTGGCATTAAGGTTAGCGACATTGCAGATATAGGGTTTATTAATAATCAGGTGATTGAAGCGCCAAAAATAATCCTCAAACCCAATCGTTATCGTAGGCTTAAAAGCTCCAGCGCTAAACGGGTAATACCGATAGATAGTCTACTTAAAGCGGATGAGCTAAAGCAATTTATTGCGAATTATCATCAGCAGCATAGATTAAAGCGACGCTATTTATTCTCACAAGGCTCAGGCGACCAACCACTGCCGCCTGTATTCTTTAGTAATATGATGAAGATCATATGGGATAGACTGCTAATTACCCATGATTTTACTTTTCATAGTTTTCGGCATACCGCAATTAGCCAATTGGCACTGGTGTTAAGCGGTTCACCACTGACGCAGTTAATGACAGATTATGATAGAGATCATAGCGAGGCTATCGCTAAAGCCGTCCTTGCCAATAATAAAGAGAAAGGTATATGGTTTGGGCTGGCTAGCCTTGCTGGGCATCTAACGCCAGATACTACGTTTGAGTACTATCTACATACCGCTCAACTATTGGCTGGATGGCAAATGAGTCAAGCTAAGCTTGCTATGCCTATAACCGTATTTGAGATGGTGACAGGTATTGGTTATCAGACAGTGAATAGAAGGGATAGCAGGGCATATAGTGCCAATACTAAACAGGTTCATCTTGATAAGATGCGTTGCTATTTAATTGGCAAGGTTGTGAGCAAAGAGTCTCTATTTTCTTATAACAGCACTCCAACTAATATAGCTTGCCAGCAAAACACACAAAATGACGCAGTAGATACTAAGCCGTCTATATTTATTCATTCTAAAGTTTATGATGTTATTGTGCTGTTAGAAGAGCTACAAAAAATAAGCGTTGATAAAAGAGCTGAGCAGTTGCCAGAGATCGCACTACGGCATGGTATCCATGTCTTCGAGGCTAGAAAGACTTATAACAGGGCTAATCAAATTTTTGCCGATGATAGGTTGCTTTTGAGTGCGCCAACGGGACATAAAAATCAAGAGGTTTTAGTTAAAGCGCTTGATCGTGCGTATCAGATGTCAATTGATGAGCCTACAAGACTGAGATTATTTGTGGAAGTGTTTAAAAATAAACACAACTTAAACACTTCATCAATCCATTTTGGTATTAAAGAGACCCAGCTTAAAATGCTACAGCAGTTCGTGACAGTAGGTTGTCAGCTTATCGATGCCAATCATTGGCAGATTAGGGCGCATAACGAGAAAGCAGCGCGTAACGTTAAAAAAGAGCTCGAGCTCGATAGCTCAATACGTGTCGGTGCTCGTGAGAGTTTTCATGGCTATGAGGTGAGAGTGGTACAGAAGAAGCATAAGCTATCTGATAAAAACATGGCTATGACAGATGATTATTATGCTTCGTCGGGGATGCTGAAGTACCTTGGATATTTATTGATGATACTAATACCGATGGATTAGAGATTAACAAATCTATTTTTTACTTATTTTTTTAGGCAGATTAGGCACATTTAGGCATCTGTCGTTAATAATGAGACAGCTCTGATATCAAGGAATGAGGGCAATAAAAGGAATAGAGGCACACTTATTGAAATGTATTTAACCTTATTTATGTATAAAAATTAGGTGGTGTTTCAAAAAGTATGCTGCCATTAGATGAAGCCATAATTGATATAAAAGAACACCATATTGAACGTCTTTACAGTAGATTCTACTTTGCTGATGCTGATGCCTCATGGCAACGAGGAACAAACGAAAATACCAATGGCTTGATTAGAGAGTACCTGCCTGAAGGGTGTGACTTTAGACAGGTATCTGATGACGAAGTACAGGCTATTGAGGATAGAATAAACAACCGACTAAGAAAGCGTTTAGGGTTTAGAATGCCAAGCCAGGTGTTCTATAATATTATTTAGCGTTGCACTTGGTGTGTTAATCTAGGCTATCGCTTATTAATAATAAATAAACGGCATCTATATATCTGCCATAACAGATGCGATAAATATTTATATATGACTAAGAGTGTGCCTTTTCTGCCTAAACAAGCCATAGCATTTTGACAGTAAAGGGTTGATTTGATAACAGGATGTGCTTAAGTTGTCTTAAACTGCCTAGGTATTGCACTTTTATACTGATTTGATGTAGCTAAAGTACGCTTAGGTGTTGGATACTAACAAAAAAGCCCCTAGCTATAAAGCTAGGAGCAATTTAAAAGTATATTTAAAGGTTTAAGTGTTATGCGTACAATTTTGGATTAATCTCAATAATTTTTTTTCTGCCATGGGTTGACTGTATTATATGCCCTTTACTTTCTAAGTTATCCAACTCAATTTGCAACAATTTATTATTTTTGCGCATTGGCGTAGGTGCTCCGTTGAAGGCATCAGTACGATTTAAAATAGCAGGATTCTTATTCTTGGCCTTACTCATAAGCCAGTTGCTTAATTTCTCACTATCGTTTTGCTCACATGTAGGCGAGCTATCAAAATAGCGTAAGCGTTCAGCTGTAGAATATTCAACTAACATAAAAGCACGTTTAATATCATCACTATTGATTGTCCTACGTTCTTCAAAGAATGCGATCAATGAAGCTATACGGCTCGCATTTTCTGCCATGCGTGATGCATACGCTTTTAATGTGGCAAATATACCACCTAGCTTCTGACGATCTTCTATTGCTTGCATATGGTCATCAAAAGTCTGTTGAGCTGTGACATCTGCCCATTGTATTTTGATGCGTTCAGATTTGTCTGCGACGTTGGTTGGCCCATCGGCGGGCAAAGTAGCAAGCAAAACTTGACAGCGTGACCAATATTCCATTAAGTAAGGGTTGTCGTCTGAGCTATGACTTCTACGCTTTGGATCATTCCATGTTCTATATCCTCGCAGATCTTCAGGACAAGCAATCAAAGCACGGGCTAAAAACCCTTGACCATTCATTAACGGATCGCTTAATGCTGGTTCTAAAATGACATGCTGTGCCATTAACATCAAGGTTAAACGTGCGCCATATGCTTTTGTACGTGGGTTAGCAAAAGCAGTCTTTTGTGATCGTGATCGATTAACCATACCGTTACTATATAAGTCAGTAATTCCAGTCAAACTATTACCAGCTGTCTTACTAGTCATTGAAGGACCATTGAAAAATTGTGCTGCATCATCACTTGCCCACGTTGCAGCAATAATTTCTCGATTTACATACTTATCAAGTAAGGCCTCCATTGTAATATCTTTGAATGCCATTTCAGGATTATATGGCTTAGGTGTTGATTCAAGAAACTCTTTTAATTCTTTGCCATTTAAAACTTCCTTTTTAGCTTCCCATAATACTAATGCATCAATATATTTTTCATATTGTCGTTGCTCATACTCATCAATTTTCAAATGTGTTAACTTCATGGTCTCAGTCTTGCCAGCGCCACTTTCACCTTCTGTTATTAGTATCAAACTCGCTGGCTTATAACTATTTCCAAAAGGTGCGTCAACAAACTGCTGGCCTATATGTGATAACGCGCCCAATACACACTGACCAGCCATTGCAAGTGGCACCTGCGCATAATAGGCTATTGCCTCAATGGTATGCCGCAATGAGCCTGTAAATGCATTGATTGGGTATGACGTAGGCTTGCTAGAGTCGTTGGCTAGTGGCTCAGGATCTGGCCATTTATCAATTTCCAACATATTGATGTTATGTTGTAATGAAGAAGCACTTTTCATGTTAATATTAACATTCAAAAAATCTCTATTAAATTTACAGTCACATGTAGATTTTTCGTGATTAGTAACGCTCATGCTACCAACATGAGCGTTTTTATTTTTAACTTTCATCAGTTTCTCCTCCTGCTTGTTTAGAGATAATCAGCGGCTTATCATGACTCTCGAGCCATTCTATAACATCTGAATTACGCCAAACTGCCATGGAAGGTGAGAGTTTGATACAGGCAGGAAACTTACCAACACGACTCCACTCGTGTAAAGTCGTTCTTGAAAACGGTAAAAAAGGAAGGATGGTTTTTGCTCGTGACATGCCTTGGGTAGGTAACGTAATAATTAACTCATTTTTTAATGACGCGTTACAGTCATTATCGTTATATTGATCGGTCATTTTATTTCTCCATGTGTACTGCAGCGACATGCTGCGGTACACATGGAATATAGTAAAATAAGTTGTAGGAAGGTTGAAGGTTCAAAAGATAGATTGAACCTTCAATCTATTTTAATGTTTAGAATCATTGGTTGTAAAAAAGAATTCTGAAAATTCTTCTAGGCATTGTTTAATACGCTGATCAGGAGCTTCAAGCCCATAAGCATGTGCACGGTCAATTTGCAATTCATCAGTAAGTTTTTTAATTTCCCGTTTTATAGCTGATCTATTAGGTTTGTTAGCATACTTAAACTGTGAGGATTTTTTAGAAAGCATGATCGCCATTACAGCAATTAATTTAGAGTCCTGGCTCCTAGTACTTTTATTATTTTGTTCTACTATACTTAATGAAGAAATGTTATCAGATATTTTGTGCTGAGTTTTTATTGCTTTGAATAAGCACTCAACATTCAGTCTATCAAATAGTAATTTACAAGTTTCGTTTATATTTAATCTTGGAGTGTTAACTTGGTCAGAAGGGTACAGTTGATATCCCAAAAACTCATATTCATTGTTTTCTATGGGGTCATCAATAAACCGCTTTATATGAGCAACTGGTTTAGTGAATCCAAGCTCAACTTGTATTCCTTGTGGAGTATTCAGAATACACAAAGGCGATAATCTAAAAATGGCATGAGTTATATTTTCTTCACGTGGTGGTTTAGTACAATAGCCGTGTTCGAACGTCTTAATGAGATTTTTTATAGAGCTTATAGTGGGGCTATATTCATATAAGTGATAAAGTTCTTTCTTATTACTACTATATTCGGATTTTTCTAGAGCATTAAGAAGAGTTTCAGTGATTTCAAATGAAGCGAGAGGCATGACGGATTCTACGATACCTGCCAACCCTTTATACTCTAAAAAAGGTACTAAATGATTATCTAAGACTAAGTGGAAAATAATTTCATTTAACTCTTCTGTATTATTTATATCAATATCTAGATTTTCAGCCACCAATACTTCTAATTCACTTAGGGTATAAAATTCTTTAAGTTCGTTATTCATAATCCCTCTACTTCTGCTAGTTTTTAATTTTGTTATTGATAGCGTTACGAATGAAATTCGCCCACTGATTCATCATATCCCTACGATAATCTAGATGCTGAGCGCCGTTATACGCTTTACTGATTTTATTTTCTTGTTCATGAGCCAGCTGTAACTCAATAGCTTCATGCATAAACCCCTGCTCATGAAGGGTAGTGCTTGCCAGCCCTCGGAATCCGTGCCCCGTCATTCTATATTTATAGCCCATCTGATATAAAGCATTTATAAACGCATTTTGGCTGTAAGGTTTGCGGGTTGAAGGGTTGTAGAATACATACTGCTCTGAAAAGTTCAGCTCTTTAATTTGTTGTAATATATCTATGACCTGTGGTGAAAGAGGCACAATGTGAGGTCTATCCATCTTCATTTTGTCTGCAGGTATACGCCAAATTTTATCGTTCCAGTCGATCTCTGACCATTCCATGAACCTGAGCTCATTAGTGCGCACGAAGGTATAGCATAGAAACAATAGACCTAATTTAACAGTCATATGACCTGTGTAACTATCAATTTCGCTTAAAAGCTGAGGCAACTCTTTTGAAGTAATGCGACTGTGGTTTTTAGTTTTATGCGGTTTGATGGCTGCTGATAAGTCTGCTGCAGGATTTGATGTTGCCATACCAGTACGAATAGCATGCTTAAATATCTGTCCAACTTCTGCCATAATTCGTCGCGCCATTTCATTAGCGCCGCGTGCTTCAATATTCTTACCGATTGTCAAAATATCAGGTGACGTAATGTCGTCTATTAGCTTATGTCCTATAACTGGTTTAACGTCACGCATGTAGGCTGAATAGTTACGACTAAATGTACTTGTGGCTAAAAAGGTTTTACGATCTGCATACCACGCTTGAGCAATGGTATCAAAAAGTCTTGACCCATCTTGTTCTGCAATTTTTTCTTTTTTCTTATCTTTCGGGTTAATGCCTTCACTGATCAGTTGCTTTATTTCTAAATTACGCTGGCGTGCTTGCTGCAGTGTGATGACTGGGTATTTACCTAAGGTAAGCGACTGCTGTTTACCTTGCCAGCGGTAAGCGCTAACCCAGACTTTATTTCCTGTATGTCTTACCCATAACTGTAATCCATCACTATCACTGTGCTTGTCAGGGCGGTTAGGGGTGCATTTTTCGCTTGGGGCTAACTTATTGATAATAGTATGAGTCAATGGCATGTTGGTATATCTCCGTGTTGGTATAATCTATACCAACAAATATACCAATATTCTATATAGTTCGCCATATACCAAGATATTCGGAAATTACGCAAAATCCCATAAAAAAAGGCTTGCCGCATCGCTGCGAACAAGCCTGATTCAATATGTGGTGGGCCCAGTAGGACTCGAACCTACGACCAAAGGATTATGAGTCCTCTGCTCTAACCAACTGAGCTATGGGCCCTGGTAGACGCATAATGATACCTGAATTTTTCAGATTTTCAAGTAAAAGATGTCTACTAAATGATATCAGTTAGTGATTACTACCGGCTAAGGTCAAACTGCGACCCCCATCAACGGTAATAATCTCCCCAGTAATGTAGCTTGCCTGTGCTAAATAGAGCACACAATGGGCAATATCATCAGGCGTACCAATGCGCTGCATAGGAATAGAGGCAACAATACGGTGTTGCTGCTGCTCATCAAGCGCTTGATCACTATCTGTTTCAGGTAGGACATTCACTCCAGGTGCGATACCATTGACGCGCACGTAAGGTGCCATATCTAGCGCTAACGACTGCACCATCATCCGCTGAGCGGCTTTTGCCATATTATATATGATATAGCCACTAAACGGCTTATCGTGAGCATGAATATCAAGTAAGCTAATAATACAACCGTGCTGGGCTTGCAGATAGGGTAGTAGCGCTTGGCTTAGTAGCAAAGGTACTTTGGCATTGGTCAAAAATAGTTCATCCCATTGATCATAGGTAAGATGACCAACAGCAGTAGGATAAAACCGCGACGCATTATGTACCAGTACGTCAAGTTGGCCAAAGGCATCTATAATTTTTTGAATAAATGGGTTTAAGGTAGTTTGTCTATTGACCACTGCCAAATCTACAACGATTACTACCGCGCTAGCAGCACGGATTTGATTGAGTGCCTCTGCTAAACTATCCGCCTCTAGCTGGCTATGATGACAATGAATAATGACTCGGTAGCCTTGCTGGTGCGCTGCTTGAATAATGGCGGCACCAATTCGCTTGGCACTACCGGTTACTAACATCACCGGTGCAAGCTTGCTTATTGGGTCGGAATGTTTAGGAGGATAATTCATAGCGATATCAACATATTAATATCAATGATTATGCTGCGCTTGCAGGCGTTCAATGCGCGCCTGACGTAGGGCGTTGCCGATAGCTGCGCCTTGGAGATTTGGCGCAACGTCTTCCATACCGATGGTATGAAAACTATTCAGCGCGAGCATCATCTGGCGATGATGCTGTGCCAGTTGTAATACATGGCTAGTAACCAATAGCTGTGAGAGTCTATCCGGCTCTTTATGGGCGCTACACGCTTGGATAAGGTCGATTTTTTGTGCCGCTGTTAGCTCATTTATTGCGCTTACATTTTTGGCTTGTTGAATAAATAGGGTGGCAAACTGGGTCTGGGCTTTAGGTACCTTAGCAACGTTGCCTATATGAGCAATATTTTTCGAAGCCGTAAGTGTGTCATTAATGCCATCAATATTGAATAACGATTGATCAAGACTTGCCATTAGTAGCGCCCAGCGCTGTGATAAGTTTAATTGCATTTGACCGGAGAAATAGAGTGCGGTCTGTACCGTTTCTCGTATTTGCCCATTGTTCCAAGCATAGTGTAAAGGCGTAAAATGGACGGTCAAGACCCCACTCTCATACAGTTGCTGCCAATAGATATGAGGCGAGATTTGCATCATCGCACGGCTCGACTCTTGCCAAATACGCTCAGCACTCAAATGCGCCAGCTCACCAGAGTTCACCAATTCTCGCATTAAAGTCAGAGTTTCATCAGCAATCCTAAAGCCTAGATCATGATAACGTCCATAAAAGCGTGCGGTTCTGAGTACTCGTAGCGGGTCTTCGCTAAAGGCCTTCGAGACATGGCATAAGGTTTTAGCCTTGATATCATCCAGTCCACCATAATAGTCAATAACTGCACCGCTAATAGGGGTGTCATCTGTGAGACTAGTTACTTCAATCGCCATCGCATTGACAGTCAAATCGCGGCGTTGCAGGTCTTCTTGTAGACTGACATCAGGGCTGGCATGGACGCTAAAACCTTGATAGCCATGGCCAAGCTTACGCTCAGTACGTGCTAGTGCATATTCTTCTTGGGTGGTTGGGTGCAAGAATACCGGAAAGTCGGTGCCTACTTGATAAAAACCGGCCGCTAGCATAGCGGCAACGGTAGTGCCGACCACTACAAAGTCCTTGTCTTTGATAGGACGGCCTAATAGCTCATCACGTACCGCGCCGCCAACCAGATAGACTTGCATCGCAACCTCTTTTATTTAATGTTATAAAATCTTAATAAGCCAAATTTTTAGGATGCTAAAAAAAACCAGTCAACGCCATTGTAATAATGGCGTTGACTGGTTTTATTATAACAGACTGCTACCATCAATTAATAATAGTAGCAAATCAGCGTATTGCTTATATTTTAGATCATACAGTAGCGGCTATTGCTGCTTCGTTTTCTAAATCCTGCGCTTCAGTCACAGCAAGAGCGGTCATATTTACCACACGGCGCGCGGTTGCTGATGGGGTCAGGATATGTACCGGCTTGTTGGCACCTAATAAGATCGGGCCAATAGAGGCGCTACCAGTTGCGGTTTTAAGCAAGTTAAAGGCTATATTTGCTGCATCTAAGGTTGGTAAGATTAGCAGATTCGCAGCCCCTTTGAATTGACTTGATGGCAAGTCTTCTATACGAATACGTTCATCAAGAGCGGCATCACCTTGCATCTCACCGTCAAAATCAAAATCGACATTCATATCGGTCAGTAGTTGATACACTTTGCGCATTTTTACAGCGCTGGCACGGTCTGATGTACCAAAGTTAGAATGGGATACTAACGCGACCCGCGGGGTGATACTAAAGCGGCGCAATTGATCAGCAGCTAATATTGTCATTTCAGCCAACTGCTCGGCAGTAGGGTCTTCATGAATATAAGTATCGGCAATAAAGATATTGCGGTCTTGCATCAAGACGGCATTCATCGCATAAAAGTCACTAACGCCTTCTTTTTTACCGATGACGCTTTGTACGTACTTAAGATGCAACTGATAATGACCAAACGTACCACAAATCATGCCATCCGCATCGCCATTGTCGACCAGTAGTGAACCGATCAAAGAGGTTTTGCGACGTACATCACGGCGCGCAAGCTCGATACTGACGCCATTGCGTTTGTTTTTATTGTAATAGCCTTGCCAGTAGTCTTTATAGCGTGGATCATCATCAATGTTGACGATAGTGACATTTTCACCATCTTTGAGACGTAGACCCAGTTTTTCGATATTGGTTTCAATGACTGAAGGACGACCGACTAAGATAGGTTGAGCCAGATTTTCGTCGACGACTACTTGTACGGCAAGTAGGACGTTGTTGTCTTCACCTTCACAATAAACGATACGTTTTGGATCTGATTTAGCACGCGCAAAGATAGGTTTCATTACAAAGGCTGAGTTATAAACAAACTCAGATAGACGCTGGCGATAGGCGTTAAGGTCCTCAATAGGTAAAGTCGCAACCCCTGAATCCATAGCAGCTTTGGCGACAGCAGGAGCGATTTCGATGATCAGGTTAGGCTCAAGTGGTCCTGGAATTAAATACTCACGACCAAAGCTTTGCATGCTTTCAATGTCTTTAACATTCTTAGTTGGCGTGGCTTCAACATGCGCCATAGCTGCAATAGCACGTACGCAAGCAATTTTCATTTCTTCATTAACAGTGGTCGCGCCTACATCTAACGCACCGCGGAAGATATAAGGGAAACATAAGGCGTTGTTAACTTGGTTTGGATAATCTGAGCGACCGGTTGCCATGATGACGTCTGGACGTACTGAATGAGCCACTTCTGGCATAATCTCAGGCGTTGGGTTAGCAAGTGCAAAGATAATAGGGTCTTTTGCCATACGGCGAACCATATCAGCGGTCAAAGTTCCAGGCATAGATAAACCTAGGAACATATCAACATCATCTATGAGCTCATCAATAGTGCTCGCTTCCGTATCACGGACGTAGCTCTGCTTGGATTCATCAAGGTTTTCACGGCTGGTGGTAATAATGCCACGTGAGTCAGAAACGTAGATATTATCTTTTTGAACCCCCAACGCACAGATAAGGTTTAAGCAAGAAATCGCTGCAGCGCCTGCACCTGAACAGATTACTTTGAGGTCTTCAATTTTTTTGCCAGTCAACAATAAGGCGTTAAGCATGGCAGCGGCAACAATAATTGAGGTACCGTGTTGGTCATCATGAAAGACCGGAATGTTCATGCGTTTACGCAATTCGCGCTCGATTTTAAAACATTCTGGTGCTTTGATATCTTCTAGGTTAATACCACCAAACGTAGGCTCAAGAGAGGCAACGGCTTCGATGAATTTATCAGGATCATTTTGGGCGATTTCAATATCAAAAACATCGATACCTGCGAATTTTTTGAATAATACCCCTTTACCTTCCATAACTGGTTTTGATGCTAATGGACCGATATTACCTAAGCCTAAAACAGCGGTGCCATTGGTGATAACACCAACTAGATTGCTGCGCGCGGTATATTTGGCTGCTAGTGTCGGATCTCTTTGAATCTCGAGACACGGCACAGCAACACCTGGCGAATAGGCCAAAGCCAAGTCACGTTGGTTAGCCAGCTGCTTGATAGGCGTGACCGAGATTTTGCCTGGTCGTGGGTGTGAATGGTAATGCAGAGCAGCTTGTTCAAACTGCTCTTTTTCATTAGAATTATCCGTATTCAAATTGGTATCGTCATTCATAGTAATTGCCATTGTTAGAATAAATTGGAATAAAATAAACTGTGATAAAGATAAAGTAACGCCTGAGCTACACCGATAACGGTTTAATATTTTATATAAATAATAGGTGTAGGCGCTAAATTAAGCGGGTGAAAAACACCATAGTCATCATCAAAAAAAATGCAAGTTGACAAGTGAGCTATTCTAACATTATTGGCAATTCACTGCCTAGTCAATGGGCGTGAAATAGGCAAGTTACATATTAGATTGATAACCAACATTTAGACAGTTGATGATGATCGAAAACGTATTTTTCTATGACAGTTTAGTCCTTTTAATAAGCGATAGCCAAATTAATGTCAATCAATATATTTTATATGAGGACTAGAGCAATGATGTTAAGGACAGAAAAATGAGTGTTGATTGTTACCGACTATTAACTGCCATCGTCTAGCTGCTATGACGAACAGCTAATCGGCAATTGTGGTGCATTTGGGGTCGGCGGACGGCTATCAAGGTCCGTGGCGATATCTTGTACCGTATAAGGGCTAGCAAGTAACTCAAAAAGCCGAGCGACTTCTTCAAACTGTCCCTGTTCAGCTGCAGTAATGGCGTGCTGAGCCATGCTATTACGTAGGACATAAACCGGATTATTGGTTTTTAGATCAGTAACCACTTGGTCATTTGTTGGACTAGACGGCTGCTGTATTTGCGCTAAATAGCGTGTTGACCAATCTTGCCAAACTTGGCGTGCCTCATCACTCAGCTCAGCAATCATGATTTTAAGTAGCTGTTGCTCATAAGGATGCTCATCCGCTGCGACCAGCCCTAATAACGCCCGAAAGCTATTAGTGTAATCAAGTAAATTATCTTCTAATAAGGTTAAAAATTCAAAAGCTAAAGTTAAACTATCAGATTGATGCGGCAGTCCTAACTTACGGCACAACCCTTGTTGATAATGTTGCATAAAGGTGGGCTCATAAGGGGCCAAACATTCTGCCAAACTGTCCCGCGTGACACCCTCTTGGGTTAAACGCATAAAGTGTGGTAGCCAGACGTTGAGATTCCAGTGGCCGATAGCGGGCTGATTTTGATAAGTATAACGTCCGCTATGATCTGAGTGATTATTAATCCATGCTGGATCAAAGCGCTCCATAAAGCCAAAGGGACCAAAGTCCAACGTACTGCCGGTAATTGATAAATTATCGGTATTCATCACCCCGTGAGCAAAGCCAGTCAGCTGCCAGTCAGCAATCATGCGGGCGGTACGCTGAACTACGGCTTGCAAAAATGCCAATACCGGTTTTTCGCTATCACGGCACTCTGGATAGTAAGTGTCAATCATATAATCGGTAAACTCGCTCAATAGATCAGGCGCAAAGCTGGCAATCCACTCTACGTGACCGAGGCGAACATGACTGTCAGCGACCCGCATTAGGGCTGCACCTGCCTCCATACGCTCACGACGTATCGGGGTATCAGATACCACAAAACCCAGCGCATTAGAGGAAGGGATACCAAGTTGGGTCAAGGCATGACCGCATAAGTATTCACGAATAGTACTACGCAGTACTGCGCGGCCATCACCCATCCGCGAGTAGGGGGTTAGGCCGCAACCCTTAAGATGCAAATCTTGTAGCTGGTCATTGTTATCGAGTACTTGAGCCATTAACAATCCACGACCATCCCCCAATTGTCCGGCCCATTGGCCGAACTGATGACCGGCATAAGCCATGGCCAAAGGCTCAAACTGAGTGGGTACATACTGACCACCGATAATATCAACCCAGCGCGCCATCAAATCAGGGTCATCTGCCCAGCCGAGTTGCTGTGCGACTTGGTTGTTAAAATGGCCTGCGCGCGGATTTTCCAATGGGGTCGGCGGTTGGCGATGATAAAGACGCGTGTCTAATTTGACATAGGTATTTTGGTAACGCATATGAGCTCTTCCTGTTAATAAAAACTATCTATGAAAATGGGTCAATGAAATGAATAAAACCACTATAACATAGCCCCAATGCTGCACCTGAGTGCTCTGTCAATGTCCTGTAATTTATTTCTAATCTAATAGGTATTAACTAAAATTTAACCCAAAAAAATCCCCCTGTCTATTACAGATAGGGGGAAGGAGAAACGTCATAATAAAAGGTCTAAATTAGCATCTAATCAATGTTGATTAAGCCGCTTTACTGTTATAGCCAATAGAGCGGAAGGCTATTTTTAAGTTATCGTTATGCTCATGAATTTTTTGTTCAATCTTAACGTATTCATGTTTAAGCTTATCATCAACTTCATGTAAACGATCAGCAAATTCGTTCTTTTTCATCTCAATGGCTTTGGCTTTTAATGCTTGCCATTCTTCTACTGTTTGAGTGAAAGCTTCGAATTCAAACTTGATACGATCTTGGAAACTTTGCATCGCATGAGGGATATCAAGGCCGCCTGCGGTTACTGACTCAATCTGCTGCTGTGCTTGTTTAAATTGCATCTGTACTTCAGCATGTTTGATTGTTGTATCATCAATGGTACGCAAATCGGTAGTTAAGCCGACTTTAGATAAACCAGCAATCAACCATTTGGTTGGGTCATATTGCCACCATTTCACTCCATTACGATAGTCGTATTGGAAGAAGTGATGATAGTTATGATAACCCTCGCCCCAAGTAAAGATGGCTAAGATAAAGTTATCACGGGCGGTGTTGGTGTCAGTATAAGGACGTGAACCAAACATATGACATAAAGAGTTAATAAAGAAAGTAAAGTGGTGGGTTAAGACCAAACGCAATAGCCCGGCCAGTACTAAGGTACCCCAAACATCACCAATTAACCAACCCACAGCGGCTACTAAGCCAACGTTTGCTGCTAAGACCCAAAGACCATAGTATTTATGCTGAATTTGGAGCACTCTATCTTTGGTCAAATCCGGAATATTTTTATAGTCAAATTTGCCGCTCGGATAGTTACGCAGCATCCAACCGATATGACTGAAGAAGAAGCCACGCTTCGGTGAATACGGGTCATCCATGCGATCATCGACATGACGGTGATGGCTACGGTGACCAGAAACCCAGTCAAACGCTGAACCTTGTACAGCTAAGGTAGAACCAAGCAATAAGAAGTTTTTGACCACTGGGTGTGCTTTATAGGCACGATGTGATAGCAAACGATGGTAGCCTGCAGTAATGCTGATGCCCGTCCATACCATAAAAGCACCAAATACGCCCCAGACGGGTGCGCTGACTTGATGGGTGAACAAGTACCAGGGAGTAATGACTGCGGCAGCAATTGGGGTTGCTACTAAGATGGTCGCTGGTATCCAGTTAATGGGAGCTTTTTTGAACTCAAGTTCACGGATATCCATAGGCTCATCTATAGAAACGGCAGCCTTATTGTCCGAAGCATCAGTAGACGCATTTTTTATATAGCCGCGTGTTGCGGTAGGCTGCTCATCGAGCGCTCCGTCTGCTTTGCTATCATCAAACCACGTCTTAAAACGCAATGCTTGAGTGCCAGCAGTCTGTATGAGTGTGTCACCAGATTTGATAGCCAAACGTAAGCCTTTAAGCGGTAAGCCCATTGCTTTTTTTGCAATCATATAATATCCCTAACGGTATTAATTCAAGCCTCTATATTACAGTAAAAACATAAGAAAGTGAACACTCATGCACTATAAAAATCTTACTAAATAACAATAACTTGTATGAATTATAGAATATTATTCTGTCAATACCATGATAGCTATCAGGAATTGAGTAAAAATGTAAGCCGTAGCCACTTTATGTTAAAAGTCGGGTTGAATTTGAGAGGTGCTATATGCAAGGTTTAAAGCATAAATAGAGGTAGAGTTAATATCATTTAAGCTCAGTTTAATCTAAACAATAGGAGCACGTTAATCACCGTGAAGGAAATACCAAACGCGCAATGATGCACAGTTCTTATAACAGCTGAGTGGGAATGTCGGTAATGATGACATCAACTTGCCACTGTACCAATTGTTTGATTTGTTCAATATCATTTACTGTCCAAGCACTCACTGGCAGTCCATAGCGATGACAATATTGGATCATTGACTGAGTGAGTAGTGGATGATAAACCCCAAGATGGGTGCAACCGAGTTGCAATGCCGTATTGGGTGCCGCGCTTAACAATTGTGGCGTACGTACCAATAAACCACGCGGAATATGAGACAATAGCGTATCACGTTGCAGTCGAGCCAAAAGCTGCACATCAAAACTGGTAAGGACAATAGGAAGGCTGGCGAGTGGGGTATCAATCAAGTAGTAGGTTAGTGCCCGAATTAACTTGGAGTAATTAGTACGATCATGCGTTTTAATCTCTAGCTCAATATGGGTAAATTGAGCCAGCGCTTGGGCTGTTGTCTCTAAACCCCTAGTCTTTGATACGGTATGGTTAGATAGTCCAAACAAACTATCAAGCGCCTGCTTCTGCGACGTTTGAGATAATAATTGCATTGGTAAGGGCAAGGTCTGCGACAGCATATCAAGCGTAATAATATGATGTCCAGACTGCAGATGTCGCTGGATCTCAGTTAGGCTGAGCTGATCAACACGTGCTTGCAAGCCACATAAGCGCTGTAGCGTATCATCATGAAAAATGATTAAATGTCCATCTGATGTCAGTTGTACATCAAATTCTACACCTGCCAAACCGCGTGGCTGTAAGCTATGTGCATGCTGAAAACCAAATAAAGTATTTTCAAACGCTTCACTGCGTGCACCGCGATGACCAAGAAGTCGTGTCTTTCCGAGGTTTATCATAGTCGTTTATTATCAATTATTTCTTGGCTCAATAATAGACAGTCTCGCAAAGTTTTGTAAAATGGTTTATGAAAAATGTACGGACAATATATTACATTGACCATTAGTTTAATTACTTGTTGCTTAGCTAAAATTCAGCGTAGGCAAGAACTCATTGAGTCTCATATTAGTATTGCCATTTGTTATATTGGACAATTAAAAATAGATTTTTATTTGACCAATAGCTTTTATTTGTATATCAAGGGTTTACACTAATGACCATCGCTTACAAACCTCGTATAATGGCGTGATTTTAAAATCTAATATTTATGACGATCGTGCCTTCATGGCGATATAGATGGCAAATATAGTCATCGGCAGTGGTGCGAATCAGTAATTCGGAGCAAGATGAATATGAGCGTAGTGAATAAAAAATGGATGAAATGGCAAAAAATTGCCGGTATCAGTGTGATATGCGGTTTAGCGGTTGCTGGGTGTAGCCGTTCAGACGATACAGAAGATAGCGTCGAGACTGCAGATGTAACGACTGAACAGCCGATTGTTAATGAGGGTGCGGTAGCTCCAGCCTTCAATTGTGATGATCCTATGGTACAAGATCGTCTTAAAAATGCCTTAAAAAATACGCTCAATCAGCAAGCCCAGAATCTAGTTGCCAACTATGCTAATAATGCAGAGATCAGCCTAAATAGCGGTACGGTTAGTGATAAGGTTAATGGTATTTTAATTGACGTACAAAATGCTACGGTCTTACAAGAAGCCAATGCTAATGGGCTAACGACTTGTCAAGCTAGCGTCAGCATGACCTTACCAAGTGAAGATTTGTATCAAGCGAGCCAAATAACAGCGGCCAATAACCAGCCAAGCTTGCAAACGCGCTTGGCTCAAGACAATATTCGCATTAATAATAATATGCTGGTCGATGAGTCGTTTACGTATGTCGTTGGCGTCCAAAATGGTCAAGTTCAGGTGCGCATTGCTGGACAACCGGCACTGATCACTGCGGTTGCCGATGTTATGGCAGGCTCTGTATTCAAGTCGGCTATGGATGTCCAGCGTTCAGCCGAAGAACGCCCACGTCGCCGTGAACCTACTGAAAGTAACAATCAAAAAAGCAACCAGAATAAGCCTGTTCGTCCGCCCACGCCAAAACCTGTGACGCCAACTGAGCCCGTTCGCCCAGTTGAACCTGCTACGCCACCAACGATTAATCTAGACGGCAATGAAAACAGCGATCAGAGTGATAGCCAAGTGGAAGCGACGCCTAATACTAACAATAAAGCGCCCGCTAGCAACACAACATCGCCGATACTTGTCCCTAAAGATGACAGTATCGATATGGTGATTATTGAAGATGACAGCGCCATTTACTAAATGTTTACTTGGTTCTTAATTTAAGACGTGTTATAAAAAACCGCCCGTAATTTTATAAAGTTACGGGCGGTTTGCGTTTAGATATCTATATTTAAATTGCGCACTCTACGCTATTCATTATCCACGAATTTTTGTAGCACTTGGCTGTCCCATAATACTTCTGATACTTGCTCAGGATCGGTACAGAAACGTGCGGCGACAAATAGCCAATCAGATAAGCGATTAACCAAGCTAACCGCGGTACTCCGAATCGCTTGCGGGCGCTGTTGTTGTAATAGTACCGCTTGACGTTCGGCACGGCGGCAGACACACCGCGCCACATGCAGCTGACTGACCAATACTGAGCCTGTCGGCAAAATGAAGTCTTTTAACGGCGGCAAGGTGGTATTCATCGCATCAATTTGCTGCTCTAACCAATCAATATGGCTGGCATTTACACCTTCATATTCTGGCATAGAAAGCTCACCACCCAGGTTAAACAATAGATGTTGAATAATAACCAATGCTTGGCCAAAATCCATATCTGCTTGTTGGTGTAGACGTTCAGGCAGCTTTTGGCTATCGTCTGTTACTCCAGTATTAGAGGCTGTGATTGCTTGTGCCAGTTGCGCGCGTACCAGCCCAATGTGCGAGTTGAGCTCATCGACATCACCCATCACGCTGAACAAGTTATCCGCCTTACTAACGCGGCTGCCATCTGCCATGCCGGTGCTACCATCATCTCCGGTACGGGTATAAATTTTGCTTAAACGATTGCTCATGGTACTTCCTTATTGTGTTGGTGCTTATGTTGATAAGTAAGGGTTTAAAATTTAGTATTTATTACTGCACCTGTATGGATTGTGCGTCCATTGTAGTATTTTATGGCTGTTTTCGCTAAGATAAAGGGTTGGTGGTTGTGTTACGGTCAGTTTAAGGGTTTCTAGATATTAACCTAAAAATACTGACAAACCATAGTTATCTATTTTTTGCGCTATTTTTCTATTTATTTTCGATTCATTTTTATTCAAAAGGCTATTCCATTATGACCACACCTCTTACCGACGCCATGTCTCAGCTTGTGATTTATGATTCACTAACTGGAAGTAAGCAAACGTTTAAACCGCTTATTAAGGGGCAAGTAGGCATGTATGTGTGCGGGATGACAATATATGATTATTGTCATATTGGTCATGCTCGAATTATGGTTGCTTATGATGTTATTTCGCGCTGGTTACGCCAATTGGGCTATGAAGTCAATTATGTACGTAATATCACCGACATTGATGACAAGATTATTAACCGCGCAGCAGAGAATAATGAACCTATTAATGAGTTGACCGAGCGTTTTATTACGGCTATGCATGAAGATGAGCTGGCATTAGGGTGCATACCCCCTAATCAGGAGCCTCGTGCTACTGACTATATTGATGAGATGCAGCATATTATTGAAACGCTAGTTACTGGCGACTACGCCTATGCTGGTAATAAGGGCGATGTCTATTATGCGGTCGATAGCTTTACTGATTATGGCAAATTATCGAAGCGTAATTTGGATGAGATGCAAGCTGGCTCGCGGGTAGACGTTGAAAACGATAAACGCAACCCCTTTGATTTTGTATTATGGAAAGCGGCCAAACCTGGTGAGCCACAATGGGCGTCACCTTGGGGTCAAGGTCGTCCGGGCTGGCATATTGAATGCTCGGCAATGGCGACTAAATGCCTAGGCAATACCTTTGATATTCATGGCGGCGGTCACGATTTGCAGTTTCCACATCATGAAAACGAAATTGCCCAGTCTGAGGCCAGTACGGGTTGTGAATATGCGCGCAATTGGATGCATGTGGGCTTTATCAATGTCGATGGTGAAAAGATGTCTAAATCTTTGGGCAATTTCTTCACCATTCGCGATGTGATGGCAAAATATCATCCTGAAACCGTGCGTTACTTTCTATTGTCCAGCCATTATCGCAGCCAAGTAAACTTCTCAGATGTGGCCTTAGACGAAGCACATAATAGCCTAAGCAGACTATATCATGCCCTAAAAATTGCAGAGCAACACCAAGGGCAGACATTAGAGATTAATAATGATGAGTTGGTTAATGTGGCTTACACCAGCGCTGCAGGACAAGACTTTATTGCAGCGATGAACGATGACTTTAATACCTCAGCAGCTACTAGTGTGCTATTTGGGCTGGCACGTGATATCAATAAAGCGATTAAGGCAGAGGAAGTAGATAAGGCGTGGCAATTGGCACAGCAGCTAAAAGCATTGGCACAGGCACTCAATATATTACAGCAACCGGGGTCGCAGTTTTTGCAATCAGTGATTGGTGAAGCGCAAGACGATGGCTTTAACGATGACACTATTGATAACTTAATTATTGAACGTGCCGATGCCAAAACCAACAAAAACTTTGCCCGTGCTGATGAAATACGTGTGCAATTGAAAGATGCCGGAATTGAGCTTGAAGATAGCCGTACTGGTACCACATGGCGCCGTGCTTAGGATTACCCGTCATTAAAGCCAGTACTTTTGTCATTAAATATAAGTACCAATAAATCAGGGCGTGTCATTAGTGAGATTATAAGGTCTAAAATGAATAAATGTGCTTGCTAATGACCCGCTTTTGGTCAGCTTACGCTGGCTTTTTTGTGTGGACTGTTTTAAATTGGCTTAATATTCAGACCAAAAAACTTTATCGTATGCAAATTTCTCATAAATCCATAACGTCTAATTCTAACCGTAGCAGCACTCATCGCTCTGATTTCAACGGCGCGCTTGAGGATCATTATGTCCGCTGCACTAACGACATTATCAATGATGACAGCAGCAATGATGACACTATCAGTCATGACAGCACCAGTCATGGCAGCAACGGCCTAACGTTAATATTTGGCTTAGTAGTTATATTGCTTGGCCTGTTTTATATACCTGCCTATGGTGCAACTAATGACAGTGAGCAACGTAATCCGCCAACACAAACAAAAGATAAACCCGATAACTTGGTTGATTATGCTGCGCAGAAACTCGACATTATCAAAGAAAAAGGCTTTAGCCCCTCAGAGATTACCAAGGAGCTGGTCAATCCGTTAAAACAAACAGCGGTGCCGCAAGCAGGATATTTGCAAGGAGATGAGGGTTTAACTGGAGAGTATAACGAAAGCTACTATCCATTAACTGAGCTCAATAGTGGTTTGCCACCATTGTCTAAGCCAGCTAACCTATCTACACCATTGGCAACTTTAGAATTCTTTCAATCGGCAATTATGAAACAACAGTTTGATTTGGCCGCCTATGCACTGAACATGAACTTGATAGATAAGGAATTGCAGCGCAGCCGGTCACTTGAGCTATCTAAGCGCCTTGATTTTTTATTAACTAAAAAGAAGCTCTATGTTTTTAATGAATTGCCCGATCGTCCTGATGGTTTAATTGAGCCGTCCATTGGCAACAACAGCAGCGTAATGGGCATTCCCAGACGTTCCATTCAACTTGGCTACATGGATTATCGTGAACGCCGTGTGCCTATTTATTTACAGCGGGTACGGGTCGACGATAATGCGCCGCTTTGGGTGTTTTCGGCACAAACGGTTGGCAAGATCGACAACCTTTATGAGCAGTATCATCCCACGCAGTTTGAGCGTTTTCTACCTACTTGGCTTACGCTGCGATTTTTTGGCATTGCTTTATGGGAACTTTTAGCGTTAGTTTTATTTTTCTTGTTGACCATGGGGTTGGGTTGGTTACTGAGTAAAGGCACCGAAAAAATTATCAACTGGTATGCCAGCGATCAAAACTTTAGTCTCTACGTTGGCAGCAGTAACAGCGTGGCGGACTTAGTCAGTAAGCTGACCGTGCCATTGACGTTTACCATCAGTTTTTCATTAGTATTTACCTTAGTATCCGGCGGCTTTCCTTATATAGATGCGGTGGCATCATCGACTCGACCTATTGTCTGGATTGGTTTGGTATTTAGTGCTATGTGGCTGGGTATTCGGGTCATTAATTTTTTTGCCAATCGTTATCAAGATTTGCAAATTGAAAATTTAGCTGAAGAGCAGTTCGATAAAGTGCGCCGACGCCGTACTTATGTATCTGTATTTCGGCGGTTGTTTATCTTTGTCATGATTCTCGGCAGTTTTTGGATCGGTCTTAGTGAATTTACCAACGTTCAAGGGCTAGGCAAGACCTTATTGACCTCAGCAGGTATTGCTGGTGTAGTGATTGGTATTGCTGCTCAGCCTAGCTTGGGTAATATTATTGCGGGTATACAGGTGGCACTCACTCAGCCAGTACGCATTGGCGATACAGTAATAATGGAAGGGGAGTGGACGACGATTGAGGACTTGCGCTATACCTATGCAGTGCTTAATACTTGGGATGAGCGCCGCTTAATTGTACCGATGCGCTATCTTATTACGGAAGTTATTGAAAACTGGTCGCATACTGATGTGCATCAGACCTGTGCGGTGTACTTATATGTCGATTATGGCGCTGATATTGATGCCATTAGACAAAAATATATCGAGGTGGTTAAGGCGCACAAACTGTGGGATGGTGAAACAGAGCCTGAGCTATTCGCGGTGTCGGTCAGTGAAAATGCCACTAAGCTACGCGGTAGTCTGGCGTCTGATGGTCCTTTGAGTGCCTGGACACTAGAATGCGCGGTACGCGAGCAGATGCTCAGTTATATTTATCAAGAACAAAAATCTTATCTGCCAACCGAGCGCTTCACCTTTCAAAACAACATTAAATAGATCGGAGTTTATATTTTTTAGGAATAGTTATCTCCTCATAATAAATCGCCTCATAGGCAAATTTATGGTAAGTATAGATAACTAGCCGTAAACTAAGCTGACAAATATATCATGCGATATGCTAGCTTATTTGTTATAATGTGGCGTTATTTTTAAGGGATAACTGATTTATTAAGCGAAGGTCGATGCTACATTTGCATCACCGTACTATTGATCAATTATTAGCGTAGTATTTGAGTCGAGTAAGCGTCTGTATTTAGCGTTTGCTGGCTGCCAAACTGTTGATTGAGGTCCTTAATACTGAGCTCCCACCCATCAAAATAACCACTGCTAGGGGTATGTATGTTACGAATTGTCGATGAAGCCTTCACCTTTGATGACGTTTTATTGTTACCAGCCTATTCTGAAGTCTTGCCAAAAACTGCCGATCTGTCTACCCGTTTGACCAAAAATATCACCCTCAACTTGCCTATTATTTCTGCTGCTATGGATACGGTCACTGAGTCTGAGATGGCGATTACTATGGCGCAACTGGGCGGTATGGGTATTTTGCACAAAAGTATGGACATCGTTAAACAAGCCACCCAAGTACGCCGCGTTAAGAAGTTTGAAGCCGGTACGGTGGTTGACCCTATCACTGTACATCCAGAGATGACCATTGGCGACTTACTACAATTGACCCAAGATAACAATATTTCAGGGGTACCGGTAGTTGAGAAGGGCACTGATAAAGTAGTGGGTATTGTCACTCACCGCGATTGGCGCTTTGAGACCAATCTCTCCTTGCCAGTGGGTCATATCATGACCCCAAAAGAGCAGCTAGTCACCGTGCACGAAGGTGAAAGTAACGAAAATATTAAAAAGCTATTACATGAGCATCGTATCGAAAAAGTAGTGGTTATTGATGATGATTTTCGTTTGCGTGGCCTGATTACGGTTAACGACTTTGCAAAAGCTGAAAATAACCCCAATGCTTGTAAAGACGAGCAAGGTCGCTTGCGAGTTGGCGCGGCTGTTGGTACCGGCGCAGATACCCAAGCGCGTGTTGAAGCATTAGTCGCGGCTGATGTAGATGTTATCGTGGTTGACACCGCGCATGGTCATTCAAAAGGTGTTATCGATAAAGTGGCTTGGATCAAAAAATCTTTCCCACATATTCAAGTTATCGGTGGCAATATTGCAACTGGCGATGCTGCTAAAGCCCTACGTGATGCCGGCGCTGATGCCGTAAAAGTCGGTATTGGCCCTGGCTCCATTTGTACCACCCGTATTATTGCTGGTATTGGGGTGCCGCAAATATCAGCTATTGATAATGTCGCCAGTGCGCTGCAAAACAGTATTCCCTTGATTGCTGATGGCGGTATTCGCTTTTCAGGTGATATCGCAAAAGCGATTGCTGCTGGGGCGTCGTGCATCATGGTAGGCTCATTGATGGCTGGTACCGAAGAAGCGCCTGGTGACGTTGAGCTTTTCCAAGGTCGCTATTATAAAGCCTATCGTGGTATGGGTAGCTTAGGGGCAATGTCAGGCGACAATGGCTCTTCAGACCGCTACTTCCAAGATGCCAAAGATGGGGTTGAAAAACTGGTTCCCGAAGGTATCGAAGGCCGTGTTCCTTACAAAGGCCCAGTAGCCGGTATTGTTAATCAATTGGTTGGTGGCCTACGCTCATCAATGGGTTATACCGGTTGTGCCACTATCGAAGACATGCGTAGCAAACCACAGTTCATTAAAGTGACCTCCGCTGGTATGAAAGAATCACATGTTCATGACGTCCAAATTACCAAAGAAGCACCGAACTATCGCATCAACTAAACAACAGCGTTAAAAACGTGAGTATTTATAAGATAATGATCTCAAGATACAAACAGCCAACAATGCTCGTTCATTGTTGGCTGTCTTTTTTGTAAAATAAGACAGTAAGAGACCCTCTTACCGTCGTGTAAGGCTGGCCTTTTATTTTTAGCATTTAATATAAGGATATAACTATAATGAGCTACTTTGGTACTGATGGTATTCGTGGAAAATTTGGTCAACTGCCTATCACCCCTGATTTTATTCTAAAATTAGGTTATGTGACTGGACAGGTGCTCGTAGAGAATAATGACAATCCAGCGCGTAAACCCAGTGTGGTTATTGGTAAAGACACTCGGCTTTCGGGCTACGTCATTGAGGGCGCGCTGCAAGCTGGCTTTAATGCGGCAGGGGTAGATGTCCATATATTGGGCCCGCTACCGACGCCTGCTATTGCTCATTTGACCCGCAGCTTTCATGCTGACGCCGGCGTTGTGATTTCAGCCTCGCACAATCCGTATTATGATAATGGCATTAAACTGTTTTCAGCAGATGGCAAAAAGATCACTGACGACATGCAAAATGCCATTAATGATAAATTAAAAGCTATCATGAGCGCGGAAAGTAGTACCGAAGATAGCCCATTAATGTCTATAAATGATCCTGCAAAATTAGGTAAAAATCACCGGATTAATGATGCTAAAGGGCGCTATATTGAGTTCTGTAAAGGCAGCTTTCCTTACCAATATGATTTAGATCATCTGACCGTGGTGGTAGATTGCGCTAACGGTGCAGGTTACAGTGTCGCACCAAGAGTGTTGCGTGAGCTTGGGGCTAATGTCATTGCTATTAACAATACTCCGAATGGTATCAACATTAATGATGAGTGTGGTTCTACTCATCCTGAAGCGCTACAGCAAGCGGTTTTAGATCATAGTGCTGATGTAGGTATAGCTCTCGATGGTGATGGAGATCGTATCGTTATGGTAGATGAAACAGGAAAACTAGTCGATGGCGATGGTATCTTGTACGTATTAGCAACCCAAGGTCGAACACGAGCAGCTGGCGTGGCGGGTACATTGATGAGCAATATGGGTTTAGAGCTAGCACTACAAGCAGAAGGGATTGAATTCACCCGTGCAAAAGTTGGCGACCGCTACGTGATGCAAGCGCTTGAAGCAAGAAATTGGATATTGGGCGGCGAGCCTTCAGGGCATATATTATGTTTGGATAAAAGCCGCACTGGTGATGCGATTATTGCCAGTCTACAAGTATTGGCAGTGATGCAAGCGCGGAATAAAGCGCTGAGTGAGTTGACTGAAGGCTTTGATGTCTTGCCACAAAAACTAGTCAATATACGCCTAACAAAAATGCAAGACCCTTATAATTATAAAGAGCTGGTTACCGCTTTTGATAAAGCGCGCGCTACCTTGGAGGGCCGTGGTCGCTTGCTTATTCGCCAGTCAGGTACTGAGCCTATGATTCGAGTCATGGTCGAGTCCGATGATGAAATAGAATGTGATGTCATGGCCAATGATTTGGCTGATCATATCAAGGCGGTACTGGGCTGATAGGTAAGTCTAATAGTTACTTTATTAATAATTCCTTTAATAGGCACTTTATACTATAAACAAGCCATTTAAAATAAGACAACGGCAATAAGGAACAGTTATGAGCATGGATTTTACCGATCAGCGCTTATCTTATGAAAAAGGCAGCTTAGATCAGCAGTCAGTGCCAGCGTCTCCATTCGAGCTATTGAAGGGCTGGATTGCTGAGGCAACAGAGCAGCAAGTACAAGAACCTTATGCCATGAGTTTGGCCACTTGCGGCGCCGATAATAAACCCAGCGTGCGCATTGTATTGATGCGTGAAATTACTGAAACGGGTATCGTTTTCTATACCAATTATGAAAGCGCTAAAGGCCAAGATATCGCTGAAAACCCCAATGCGGAGGTATTGTTCTTTTGGCATGAGCTTGAACGTCAAATTCGTATCAGCGGTAGTATCGCTAAAATAGATGCCGATAAGTCTGCGGCTTATTTTCAGAAGCGTCCGCATGACAGCCAAGTAGGAGCGTGGGTTAGTCAACCACAAAGCGGCGAAGTTGCCAATCGCGAGGTCATGGAGCAAACCTTTGACCAACTGCAAGCTGATTATCCAGAAAATGCAGCAGTGCCAACCCCAGAGTTTTGGGGCGGCTATGAGATTAAGGTAAATGAAATTGAGTTTTGGCAAGGTCGCGCCAATCGGATGCACGACCGTATTGTGTATAGCCGTGACGATAATGAAAGTAGTGACAATGTTGCAAACTGGCACACCAAGCGTTTATTGCCATAACTAGTTATAAAAACGATGATGTTTATTTGAATATAAGTACAAACAATTAATTACTAAGTTGCACACAAAAGCCACTCAAGTCGTCACATTTATGGTGATACTTAGAGTGGTTTTTTTTGGTAAATCTTAGTAATTTTTTATCGCACTTATTATAGTTAATCCAACTTAAAAACGACCCAGTGCTACTGGTCTGAATTTTTTACTGGGTTTTTGTATCAACATCGATAGAAACCGACATGCCAGGGCGCAATTGTGCAAGCTCCGGCTGGCCTTGGTCTAAATCAATCCGTACCGGAATACGCTGAGCAATTTTAATATAATTACCGGTAGCAGGGTTTGCCGCCCCGGCACTAAACTCACTGCCGGTTGCTGGTGAGATATTACTAACATGACCACGAAATTTAGCGCCACCAAGGGCGTCAACATGAATGGTGGCGGGCTCGCCAATGGTCATATTTGCCACTTGGGTTTCTTTAAAATTAGCGATAATCCATATACCTTTTGGTACGATATACATCAGCTGGGTACCCGCACTAACGTACTGGCCAGTCTTGACGCTCACTTGGCTCAGCTGGCCCGATTCAGGAGCAGTAATGACCGCATTGTCTAAATTGATTTGTGCTTGCTTCGCGCCAGCCTCGGCACTTTTAATATTGGCATCTAAAGAGGAGCGGCTACCGCTGGTTTTTTCACGGGCTTGACGCGCTGCTTGCAAGTTGGCCTCGGCTTGCTGTACGCCTGCTTGCGCTTTTGCCAATTGCGCTTTGGTATGCGAAACTTCAGCTTTGGATACGGCACCAATCGCATCTAGTCCTTGATAGCGTTTGACGTCTTCTAAGGCACTATCAACACTGACTTTTGCACTATATAAATCGGCCTCGCGCGCTTCGATTTGTGCTTGGCTTGACTGAGTGTCTTGAGCGTTACTAGAGCGATTGGTAACCGCGATTTCAATATCAGCCTGTGCTTGCTCAAGCTGCTGGCGGAAGATACGGTCATCTATTTTGACCAGTAAATCTCCGGCTTGTACGTTTTCAAAATCTTGCACCGCCACTTCGGTAACATAGCCGGACACTTGTGGGCTGATAACGGTTGTTTGACCTTTTACAAAGGCGTTATTGGTCTGCTGAACAGTAGGGGTAAATGGCGGCAGTTTCCATGCATATAGAATTAATAATACCCCGATAATAATCAGACCCATAAATAAGCTCAAATTTAAAAAAGACTTGTCTTTAGGCGACCAACCTGAGGGCCCAGGAATAGGTTCAGTGGGTGGCATCGGCGTCTCATTGTCAGCAGCATTTATATTATTAAGGTCATCTGATTTAGCTGAACTGGGCGTGTCTGTTGCAGGTTTGGGTTCAGGTTTAGATTCAAAGTCAGGCTCTAACGCTTCTTTATTATCCTGTAAAGGCGGTGCCGTCGTTTCAGTGCGAGTTTCTATGGTATTAATCTTTGATTCTACACGGGTGTCTGTTGCTGGAGAATCAGTTGGCGTCTGAGCCTTGCGGTCAAGGTCATTGAGCTCATTGAAGTCATTGGGTTTTTTTTGGCTCATGACGCGCTCCTAAGGGGTTGAATCAGCATAATAAATAACTTTAATAATACGGTAATCGTTAGGTTATAAAGATTAAAAATGTGAGTAAGGGTCGTATCGTAATTGCAATGACTTATTTTGGTTCACGCATTTTAGCGATAGCAGCCAGTTCTTTGGCAAGTGGGTTGCGCTTATGATAGCGATAGTAAAAGTAGTTTATCAATAAAATAAGGGTCGTTACGGTAGCAATACTGGCCATGAGAAAAAATAAATCGCCATAAGCGGCAACGGTGGCTTGACGCTGGATACCTTGTAATACTTGTCCCATTGCTGCTGCACTGGCTTGCGCTGAGTCGGTTATTTGGGTTGATAACGCACCACGCGCGCCCGCCACTTGTGCCATCAGAGCGGGATCACCCAAATTGAGGGAGCTGACCATATCTGCATAATGCATCTGCGTGCGAATAGTGGTAAAGGCTTGAATGGCTGCTGCGCCTGCCAGACCACCAATAGTTTGTGAGATACCAAAAATTACCGAAAAGCTGATGATATAAGCTGGACCATTAGCAATGGCGCGAAACATACCTTCAAAGACCATCGGTCCCATAAAATAAACGGCGGCAAAGGCGATCAAAAACTGACTCAAATAAAACATAGAGGGCGCAGAGTTTAACGAAACATCAGTGTCCATCCACGCGCCTAAAGCAATCAGAGCTACGGCAAAAATTACCGGACGGCGCAGCTCCATAGCATTGGTGCGAAACACACTAATCACCAATGCTAGCGCACTAGCTGCCAATATTACTGCATAAAAAGGTACCAGTTGATCATTACCGTAGCCTAAATTTGCCAAGAGTCCAGCAGCACCCACATTTTGCTCAGACAGCAAAATACGCATAGTCGCACCGGTAATCATAAAGGCAATAATAGTACGACTGCGCATCCAGCGCACTTGCAGCATGGGGTTTTTGCGATGAGTTTCTATCCATAGAGCAATAGAAATAGTGACCACTGCAATAATAAGCGGATAGCTTAGCCAAGGCGTACTCCACCATAAAATCCGTCCTTGTACTAAGAACACTGACAACGCGGCAAGACCGCTGGCAAAAAAAGCAAAACTTAAAATATCGAGTTTCTCAAAGACCTTTTCAGTATTACCGGGTGGTAGCTCAAGTAAGTTAATCAGCCCAAAGCAAATCAGCGCCATTCCAAACTCAAATAAGAACAAATTCTCCAGCTGACCATCAATGGCGAGATAGGGCGAGATGATACGCGATAGCGGAATGCCAAATTGCACCAAACCAAAACCCAAAATCAGGCCGCTGATACGCTTAGCGGTGGGCATGCCCTGTAAACAATAAAAAATCGACAGCACCGTCATGGCACTAGCGACCACCCCACTAAAACCACGGGCAACTATTTCTAGATAATAGGGATCTAACGTGATGCCAGTCGTTGTGCTTGTTAGTTCACTACTTACTAGCCACTGCATGCTGGTAGCCGCCAGTAAAAAAAACAGGGTAATTTTACTGAACAGTGACATACCAAATTGCTGCCGTATTTTATACAGCAATACAGTGATACAGGCATTGGTCATATTATAGGCGACCGATATCCAACCACCTTCTACGGGCGTTAGGCCCATTTCGCCTTGAATTTGGGTAAGGTTAGCGACCAGTAGGCCATTTTGGAAACTGGCCGTCAGACCAATAAAAATACCGATAAATAAGTATAGTATCTTACGGCGTACAGGATGGTCAGGGGTGGCAGGTGAACCCAACATAAACGGCTGTTCATGGGGCTTGAACTGATATTCGGTATTCATGGTCGCATGATGATCTGTATAAGTGAATAGAATAAGGTCATGGTACCGCTTCCCTATAATTGGCAGCGCCTGTTGAGTTTGGCTGCAATTAAACTGAGTACTATCATGGTTAATACTATCAGCAGGGTGATAAAACGAAAAAAAACAGTCCAAGATTTACTTGGACTATTTTATCATAATTTTTAACTAGCGCTTGCAGCTATGCTGTTCGTTAACACTATCTAAACTGCAGTAGTCTCATCATAATTGGCTTCCAAGCGCATGGCACGTTGGTAGCTATCAAGGCTGGCAAGCTGTAACGCATATTGTTCTATATGCGGATAGTCACCGAGCTCATCGCGCTTAGCAAGCATAATTAAGTCAAACGATAACATAAAGTCTGCGCCGCTGAGTTTATCGCCAACAATGTAGGACTTACCATTGACTGCATTATCTAGATAGCTCAGCAAGTTACTTTTTTCTTGACTGATATAACCGTTTAAAAACTCATTATCGCCCATCCCCGCTTTTTTGGTAAACAACTCAAGTAGCAACGGTACCATCAGCGAGCTTTCAGCAAAGTTAACCCATTGCAGATAGTAACCATAATCTGCGCTCTCAGGAGCAGGGCGCAGACGCTCAGGGGCAAAGCGTTCAATCAATAGCTCAGTGATAGCACCCGACTCTGAGTATAACTGACCATCCATGTCGATGACCGGCGACTTACCAAGCGGATGTACTGCTTTGAGACTATCTGGCGCTAGATGAGTTTTGGCATCACGTTGGTGGCTGATGACTTCATAAGGCTCGTCTAATTCCTCTAGTAGCCACAAAATACGCAGTGAACGAGATTGGTTAAGATGATGCAAGCGAATCATAGTAGTAACCTTTTATTAAGCTTTTGGCTTATTAAGCTTGAAGCTTAGCGAGTAGGTGTTTGGCAGTATCTTCTGAAGACGCTGGATTCTGTCCAGTGATCAGTAGACCGTCTTCGACCACATATGATTCCCAATCCGCCCCTTTTTCATAGTTGCCACCATTGGCTTTAAGGGCATCTTCTAATAAGAAAGGCACCACATCGCTTAGGCCAACGCCTTCTTCTTCAGTATTGCTAAAGCCAGTGACTTTTTTACCTTTAACCAAGTATTCGCCATCGACTTTAACGTTTTTAAGTGCTGCAGGTGAATGGCAAACAAAGGCAACTGGTTTGTCTTGTTTGACAAAGGTTTCGATTAATTCAATAGAATGTTTGCTGACTGCTAAATCCCATAGCGGGCCATGACCGCCAGGATAAAATACTGAATCAAAATCTTCAGCTTTCATATCAGCAAGTTTCTTAGTATTGGCAAGATGCTCTTGAGCATCAGAGTCCTCTTTAAAACGTTTGGTATCTTTTGTTTGCGCATCTGGGGTGTCGCTACTAGGGTCAAGTGGTGGCTGACCGCCGGCAGGAGAGGCAAGCGTAACGTTCACACCCGCATCAATAAAAGCATAGTAAGGTGCCGCAAATTCTTCTAGCCAAAAGCCAGTTTTTTTGCCAGTATCGCCCAAACGGTCATGTGAAGTCAGTACCATTAGAATATTCATAATTAGCTGTCCTTATTTATTATTCATTAAGAGTGTGTAGTGAAAGAGAAGGTTAGCAATCCGTATTTGTAAAACATGGATGCTAATGGTATCTACTTTTTAGCCGTGAAGTTTATCCATCATATTAAGAAGTTACTTAACGTCAGCAACTTTTACCACGGTCTTACCAAAATTCTTACCCTCTAGCATGTCAAAGAAGGCTTGTGGCGCTTGTGCTAGGCCATCAGCTTGATATTCTTTGGTTTTAACTTCGCCAGATTCTACCCATTTACCCATAGTTTTTAAGAATTCTGGGAAATGATCGCCATATTCCTCAAAGATGATAAAACCTTTGATGGTTAGACGTTTACTTAGCACATTTCCCATGAGTAGACCCAAGCGGTCTTTGCCGTCAGGGAGTTCGGTGGCGTTATATTGTGAGACCAAACCACATACTGGGATACGCGCATGCGCGTTCAGTAATGGTAATACCGCGTCAAACACTTTACCACCGACGTTTTCATAATAGATATCGATACCATCGGGGCAAGCGGCTTTAAGCTGCTCAGAAAAGTCATCAGCCTTGTGGTTAATACAAGCATCAAAGCCTAACTCATCGACCGCATAAGCGCATTTTTCAGCACCGCCTGCTACGCCGACTGTACGTAGACCCAAATGTTTACCCACTTGGCCAACGGTTGCGCCGACAGGACCTGTTGCTGCGGCGACTACTAAGGTTTCGCCTTTTTGTGGTTTACCAATATCAGTCAAGCCCATATAACCGGTGAAGCCTGGCATACCTAGAACGCCTAAACCGTAAGAGGGGTTTGACATATTTTTATCGAGCTTGAGTACACCTTCGCCATCACTGACGCTATAGTCCTGCCAGCCAGAGTTTGATACCACTAAGTCGCCTACGGCAAAGTTAGCAACATTAGACTCAACCACTTGGGCAACGGTACCGCCGGTCATGACGTCACCAACTTGTAGTGGATCAGTGTAGCTTTTGGCATCACTCATCCGTCCACGCATGTAAGGGTCAAGTGATAAATAGACCGTACGTAGCAGCATTTGCTTGTCATTGGGTGTCGGGATATTGCCAGCAGTCAGCTCAAAGTTATCGTTCGTTGGGGCGCCATGTGGGCGGCTAGCAAGCTTGATTTGACGGTTTTGTTGTTGGTTTTGCTGCTCATTAAAATTGTTATCAAAGCTCATATTAAGGCTCCTTTGTATTTATTAGTTTTAAAATATTTGATTTTTAATATAGTAACTACTCAATGCTGAGTAGTTACTATAGATAGCATAACTAGATGTATTTCTTGTTACTATTTATTATGTACTGCTTATTATTGTACTGCGATGTTTTTTACGACGCTTTGCTGCTTACTGCGCGCTCTAAAATGTGGCGTGATACCTCTAAATCATTCTTGCCATACTCACCTAATTTGACCATTTTATGCGCCTCTAACTGCTTGATGATAGGCTCAATCGCTGATTTATCTAGTTCTGCGTCTTCTAAGCTCACTGGTAAACCAAGCTCACGGAAGAAGTTTTCGGTATAGCCAATCGCTTTTTCAATGATGGCATCATCGTCTTGATCAGTAGCGGTGATGTTCCATACATTACGGGCATATTGGAGCAGCTTGTCTTTTTTGCTGTCTTTTAGCTCACGCATGACTGATGGCAGTAGAATAGTAAGCGTCCGTGCATGGTCAATAGCATGTAATGACGTTAACTCATGACCAATCATGTGCGTCGTCCAATCTTGTGGTACGCCTGTACCAATCAGACCGTTAAGCGCCATAGTTGCTGTCCACATGATGTTTTTGCGGGTCTCTAAATTGTCCGGGTCATTTTTGACCACTCGGCCTTCATCAATCAGAATTTTGAGCAGACTTTCAGCAAAGGCGTCTTGAACTTTGGCATTGACTGGATAAGTCAGATACTGTTCCATAACGTGGACAAAGGCATCGGCGACACCATTCATCACTTGGCGCTCAGGTAAAGTCAAGGTCTTAGTCGGATCTAAAATCGAGAACTTAGGGAATACTAATGGGCTACCAAAAGGTAGTTTTGCTTGACGTTCGCTACTGTTAATGACCCCACCTGAGTTCATCTCAGAACCAGTCGCTGGGATGGTCAATACCGTACCCAAATCAATAGCCGAGTTGATTTTTTTGCAACCACTGGTTAGCGCATCCCAAGCTTGCTCACGTGAGACAATATTTTTATTATCTTCTTCGGTTAGTGAAGAGATGAGCGCAACGAACTTACTTCCGTCAATCACTGAACCGCCACCGACTGCTAATAAGAAATCGATGTCGTGTTCGTTGACCATGTCAGCCGCTTTTAGCAAAGTGGTAAATTCTGGATTGGCTTCAATACCGCCAAACTCAAATACTTGCCGTGCGCTATTTGCTGATAATGCGTTTTTTACTTCATCTAAGGTACCGGTACGCTGAGCTGAACCACCGCCGTAAGTAATAAGGACGCGAGCATCAGTAGGCACTAGATCGGACAATTGCTTGATTTGGCCTTCACCGAAAACGATACGTACTGGATTGTAATATTGAAAGTTATTCATAATATTCCTGAAATTTTAATGTAAATTCTGAAAATTAAACGATTAAATCGTAAATACTGGGCATGCTCTTTTTGAACATCTGCACGCATTGTACATTAATTAGACCGGTCGTCTAGTAGTTTGTTATTATCAGTTACAAAACTATCGTATAGTTGAATATCAAAATTAGCTGTTAAGACGAACGATACAAATAAATCTTTAGGTTAAGTAAGTCTAATGAGCAGAATAAAAAATATAAGTAAAAAAATAGACAAACAGAACGTTATTAGCGCCCCATTTGGGTAGTGGTCATCTGCCATACTTCAGCTAGTGGGGTATTGGTTTGGCTAATTTTGGCGATTAAGCTGGCACCAAGCCATGCGAAATACCAACGCTTGGCCATGCTTTCGGCCGCGACATTATCGGGATGCGGTACCGAGTTATCTGCCCAACCGGCTTTAATTTGCTCAGCAAGCCAAGTAATTGTTTGCTGGTAACCCGCATCGAGTGCTTTACGCATCGTCTCTGACATATCTGCTACTTCAGCGCTTAACTTTACCACCAAGCACTTTGCATGATCGCAGCCGTTTTGCTGAGTGTCATACCAGTTCTGAAAGTAATCATAAAGCTTTTGCTGTGCGCTGACGTCTTGTGCGCCAATGATATCCAGCCGATTTTTATATAAGGTAAAGTAATGGTTGATAATGGCTTCACCGAAGACTTCTTTTGAGGCAAAGTAATGATAGAACGAGCCTTTAGGAACACCGGCGGTATCTAATATTTGCTTGATACCGACGGCAGTAAAACCTTTTTGGGCGATCAGCTGATAGCCGGTTGCTAAAAGATGATCTTTAGTATTTGCTGGGCCCGTATTTAAAGAAATCGTTTCTAAAGGGTCGGCATTTAAAGGGAGCGTATCTAATGGAGCAGCGGTTGTAGTAACAGACATAAAGGTCATGTTCTCCTTGGATTATTATTTTAATAAGGGATGCTTCTAATTAATAAGTTACGTTTTTTCAACAAACTTTAGTGAGAAGAAAGTCTTGTTTTATTACTGTCTATGGTAGCATTAGACCAGTCGTCTAGCAAGTTAGATTTAGAAAGTGTTTGAGCAATTTAGTAAAAATTAACGTCATAATTTTAAACGGCTAGCTTTACAGCATTTACGTATTCATTTAAACAAGATCAACATAAAATAAATATGAACGTATTAAGACAGTACCTCTAAATGATAAATTTTGAATAACAATAGGGATAAACAATAGGAATAATTATGACTACTAATAATACAAATACTACCGCGAACGCTTATAGTGACTTCCATCTGCAATATATCGCAGGTAAATGGCAAAGCGGCCAAGATGATAGCGTCAATATCGATACCAACCCCTATAACGGCGATACGCTGGTAGAGATTAAACAGGCCACAAAACAGCAGCTTGACGAGGCTTATCAAGCAGCAACCACCGCGCAGGCTGAGTGGGCACAAAAGACCCCAGCCGAGCGTGCTGGCGTCCTCTATAAAGTGGTCACTATCTTCGATCAGCGTCAAGACGAAATCGTTGATTGGCTGATTAAAGAGTCCGGCAGCACTCGTATTAAGGCAATGGTAGAGTTTGGTAGTGCGCGTGCGATTACTTTGGAAGCGGCGACCTTTCCCAACCGTATGCATGGAGAGATTCGTCCGTCTAACACGCCCGGTAAAGAAAACTTTATCTATCGTGAACCAATGGGTGTCATCGCGGTTATCAGCCCTTGGAACTTTCCTCTACATTTAACTCAGCGTTCTATCGCACCAGCCTTAGCACTTGGCAATGCGGTGGTACTCAAACCTGCTAGTGATACGCCTATTACGGGTGGTTTATTGCTTGCAAAAATATTTGAAGAGGCAGGCTTGCCAAAAGGGTTGTTGAACGTGGTCGTTGGTGCGGGTAGTGAGATAGGGGATGCAATTGTCACCCATGATATACCGTCATTAGTATCTTTTACCGGCTCGACCGCGGTAGGTAAGCGTATCGGCGAATTAGCCAATGGTGGTGATTATATCAAGCAAGTGGCGCTAGAGCTGGGCGGTAACAGCCCGTTCGTCGTGCTAAAAGATGCTGATATCGAACAAGCAGTAAAAGCGGCGGCCTTTGGTAAATTTTTACATCAAGGTCAGATTTGTATCGCTATCAACCGTATCATTGTTGAAGATGAGATTTATGATGACTTTGTAGAGCGTTTCCTTGCTCACGTTAAGACCTTAAACGTCGGTGATCCCAATCAAGCGGATACAGCGGTCGGTCCTATTATCAATAAAAAACAAGTTAAGTCTTTAAAGGATAAAATCGCTAAAGCTATCGACGAAGGCGCGAAGATGATTTTAAGCGATGAGATTAAAGGTCAAGTGGTCCCACCGCATATCTTTACAGAAGTCACTCGCGATATGGACTTGGCTCGCAATGAGGTATTTGGACCCTTAGTCGGTATTATCCGTGCCAAAGATGAGGCTGATGCTTTGACCATTGCTAATGACACTATGTATGGACTATCTAGTGCGGTATTCACCAAAGATATGGAAAAAGGTCTGCGCTTTGCCCGCGGCATCAAAGCCGGCATGACCCATATTAATGACATTACGGTGAATGATGACAGTAATGCACCGTTCGGTGGTGAGAAGAACTCTGGTATTGGTCGCTTTAATGGCGAGTGGATCTTAGAAGAGTTTACGACCTTGCATTGGATATCTGTGCAACATACGCCGCGCGATTATCCATTCTAACAGTAGCCGTTTTAAAAGCAGCCATTTTAAGATTGGCCGTTTTAAACATTGTGGTACGTTTAACTTGAATTTTTAGATCAAAAAAAGACTGCCATATTGGTAGTCTTTTTTATTTGTGAAAGGGGTCGTTGTTCGACCGTTTGCGGTTTTATTTATAGATGAAAACCCATCATAGACTGAATCTCTTCGATGGTCATACGTCTGACTAGGGCCTGCTCTTCTACTGACAAGCGGTTGGTATGCTCCTTTATCATGGTGTGAATACTGCGAGCGACTTCAGCAGTCGTGGCATAATACATTTGCGGCTGTTCTTTAGTCAGTTTAATCAAAAATTTATCGATGATTTTACGCTTTTCAATCGAAGCGTGTTCTTCAGTCATAGCATTCTCCTAGGTGTTAACCATTTAATCAGTCAGATTAATGAGAGTCAATACTCATGGCTAGAATAATGATAATAACAACAGTTATGAATGCTCGCGTTAAACCTTTAACACGCCCTATACGGTATATGCTGTTTTAAAATATTATAGTTTAAGGATGGTCGTTAATCGAGTGCGTTTAATTATTTGGAAATTTAAAATATGTCACATAAGCGGTCAGATAAAAAAGTCGCATTGGTTTTATTCCACAACGATTTGCGGATTCATGATAATGCTACTTTATTACAAGCGGCAACAGTAGCCAACGCTAATAATGGGCAATTGCTACTCGTTTACGCGTCTTCTTTGGCTGATACACTTGATCAAAAAAGTGTCAGTCAAGCCTATTACTTTGATGAGAAGGGCGCTGCCCGTCAGCGGTTTTTGTATGAGAGCTTGGCTGACTTAAATGAGTCCCTACAGTGCCTTGGCAACAGATTACTTTACTTACAATCTAAACATCTGCAACAAGAGCATTCGTCACCGGAACAGTTACCACAATATTTGGATACGCTTCTACAGCTTTGCCAGCTCATTGAGCAAGAACAGGTTACTGATATAAGTGTCAGTCAAACGGCAGACTATAATCAAAACCAAGTTTATGACATATTGCAAAATAAATATCCACAAATATGCTGGCATGGTCAGTCAACCGCCCCTTTATTTGCTACTTTGCCGCTTGACGCTCTGCCCAAAAGTTTTACTCAATTTCGTAAAAAAATTGAATCAAATTATGATTTACTAAATGCCGAAAACGACCTTATTGTTTGTCAAACGCCGAAAGCACTCCCGCCAATGCCCGAAAGCATGACCAATAGAAGTGAGTACTTTTTTGAAAATCAAAAACTTGGCGAACCAACACCTGTAGCCACTGATACTGATATAGCACCTCAGCTACAGCAGCAATCACAACACCAATTTCAGAATAAGTTTAAAGGCGGTGAAGCAAATGCCATGCTTCATTTAAATGACTATTTTAATTCCAGCGCCCCCAGCACTTATAAAACCACTCGTAATGCGCTTGATGACTGGACTCACTCCACCAAATTTTCGGCTTGGCTGGCCAATGGCACCTTATCAGTTAAGACTTTACTCAATCGATTGCGTCATTATCAAACACAAGTTACTGCTAACGAGTCAACTTACTGGATATGGTTCGAGTTACTCTGGCGTGAATATTTTTATTGGTATGCAGTCACTCACCAGCAAAAGCTATTTTGGTTTCAAGGGATTGCTCAACATGCCCCATCGACTCAGTTTGATAAAAAGCGTTTAGTACAATGGCAAAACGGCACCACGCCATATCCTCTGGTCAATGCCTGTATGAATCAGCTAAAAAGTACCGGCTACCTGTCGAACCGTGGTAGGCAAATAGTTGCCAGTTGTTTCATTCATGAGCTGGGTCTGGACTGGCGTTACGGCGCTAGCTACTTTGAGCAGCACCTTATTGATTATGATGTTGGCAGTAACTGGGGCAATTGGCAGTATTTAGCAGGAGTCGGTGCGGATCCAAGAGGCTGTAGACAGTTTAATCTTAAAAAACAAACCCAACAATACGATCCCAATGGCGATTTTATTAATAAATGGCAAGGTAATAAGACCTGTTAATACTGCTGGTAAGTCTCAGCTTAGCGAACTTAATACAAGATGATTTTAATAATATGAAAAAACCCAGCCCTTACTTAACTTTTGCAGGTGCGATTCCGTTCGTAGTTTGCACCATTTTACTCATTATGGGCATTGGTGCCATACCGGTTTTGGGAAGGACTGCGCATATTTTGTCTATTTATGGCTTGGTGATTGCCTCATTTATGGCGGGTGCACACTGGGGTAATCATCTTAGCTTGGCTGATGACCATAGCTGGGCCGTTAAGCTGCCTATATTTAGTAATATTATGGCACTCGCTTTGTGGCTAGGGTTTTTAACGTTACCGATGGTCGGTTTTCTCTGGCTGCTAATGATAGGTTTTGTCTGTATGTTAGTTATCGATTACAGTCTTAATCAAGCACATATTATCAGTTATGATTATTTTAAAGTCAGGAAATACGTCACTGCGATTGTGGTCTTTTCATTAATAATTGCAGTAGTGCAGTTATAAGCGTTTAGAATGGCGTCAATTTATTATTTGGTACAATAAGCTATGAAAATTAAAATGATTGTCGCTATAGCCGTTATTGCATTGCTGGGTATCATCGGCTTTAAATATTATAGCAGTACACAATCTAAGGTAAGTGTCGTTGCTACTGAAGAGAGCCTAGCCAAACTTAATAATATTACAAATCGATGGGAGCATAATAGCGAGGCTGTAAGCAAAGCGCCCAAAGCAAAATTGCCGGCAGCTATAAAAGATATGCAATCGTTAAGACGTGAGGCGAATAAACTTGGTGTCACGCCATGTTTGACAAGTGCGCAAAACAATCTGTTGGTAGCAATGGACTCAGAAATAGCAGGCTACCTAAAGCTTATGGCGGATGATGATGCGGTTATCACCACAGATATAAATAGAGTTTATCAGGCGATTACAAAATATCATGAGATAGTCGAGAAGTGCGCTGCTTAGAGAGTACTATCAGTAACCCTAGGTTACTGGTAGCTAAATGCAGCACGTCCATTGTATAATCTGTAACATTCATTTAAAATAAACCTTTGAGGTAATACTTATTCAATCTATTTTAAGAAGTCTGTTATGCAACCGATATCTTTACCTAGCAAGCCGCCGACCTCTCCGCATCCCATTTTGAATTTGAGCTTCCGCATATTTTTTAGTGCGGCGGCACTATTTGCTATCGTGACGATGACGCTGTGGGCGTTTGTGTTCACCGGTCATACCAATATTGATGCGCAAACCTTGAATCCACTGTACTGGCACGGTCATGAGATGATTTATGGCTATGCACTGGCGGTGGTGGCGGGTTTTTTACTGACGGCAGTGAAGACCTGGACAGGAGTGATGATGCCGCATGGCTATAAACTGCTGGGTATCTTTGTCTGTTGGTTGCTGGCACGTCTCGGTTGGCTGGCATTTGGTTTGGGTATTGATTTTGGCGTTGGGCAGGGTGCTGGTCAAGGGATATGGCTACTATATGCGGCGGCCGTGTTTGATTTATTATTTATAGGGTTGATGGCATTTGCGATTTTTCGAGCGGTATTACAAGTTAAACAATATAAGCAGCTGGGTATTTTGGCCAAGCTGGTGCTATTAACGGTCGGTAATGGGCTGTGCTATTGGGGCATTATTAGCGCGGATATGAACCTTACTAGGATAGGTATGTATCTAGGCTTTTATTTAATTATCGGCTTGGTGTTGACCATGGGTCGGCGTGTGGTGCCGTTCTTTATTGAGCGTGGGCTTAGTATCGACAGTACAGAAACCATTAAAGTACGTAATAATAAAGTGCAAGATATCGCCAGTTTATTATTTTTCTTGGCATTTTTTATCGTTGATTTGTTTTATCCTAATAAGTACTTACTGACCATTACGGCACTGGGCGTGGCGGCTGTTAATATCGTACGATTAATAGGTTGGTATCATCGCGGTATTTGGCAAAAGCCGCTGTTATGGTCGCTGTATATCGCGTTTTTGGGAATGTGTCTCAGCTTTGTATTGTACGCGCTACAACCATGGCTCGGTTATAACCATAGTATTGCGGTACATGGGCTATCGATTTCAGGTGTTGGCATGATGACGGTAGCAATGATGGCACGGGTATCACTTGGCCATACTGGACGCAGTATCCATAATCCATCTAAAATGGTCACTGTAATGTTTGCGCTGATGGTGTTGGTATTTGTCAGTCGTGTGCTACTGCCATTAGTAGATACCAGTCATTATTTACTATGGATAATGATAGCGCAAGGAGCATGGATTGCCTGTTTTATGTTATTTTGCATCAGCTACTTACCCATGCTGGCGCGTCCTAGACCTGATGGCTTATTTGGGTAGTTAAAGATTTTACTTTATTAAAAAACGATAAAAATAGGAGCGCTAGCAGATGCGATTGACCAATTATAGTGATTATGCGTTACGATCTTTGATCTATTTGGCGGTCAAACCAGCGCCGCAGACTTTAGCCAATATCAGTGATATTGCAGACAGTTATAATATCTCTAAAAGTCATTTAACCAAGATTATTCATCAGCTTGGTCAGCTGGGCTACATCGATAGCGTACGTGGTAAGAATGGCGGTATTCGGCTAGCAATGGCACCTAAAGATATCAATTTGGGCATATTAATCAAGCAAATCGAGCCAGATTTTGCTTTGGTGGAGTGCTTTGCCGAAAAGTTACCTGATAGTGATGGCATCAACTATAACGCCAGCCATGACGAGCGTTATGATACGGCTAAGTCGCCAGGCTTACCGCTGACCCTTATTGACGAGACGGCAGTAACCGCGAATAAATCGACATCAGGTTGTGTGATCAGTCCAGTATGCCAATTAAAAGGCGTATTCTTTGAAGCGTTAACGGCATTTATCACAGTACTTGAGCGCTACACGTTGGCTGATATCATTAATAATAAGGCTGAGCTTGATTGGCTGTTATCCTGATAAGGTGTTTTGAAGAAAGCAGTGAGTAGTATTAATAAGGTGGGTAGTATTAATAAATTGCAGTACCATCCTGAAAGATACTCAATTATTCATAATGATCACAGCCTATTTAATCGCTATCTATATAAACTTCACATACTCTGTTTTATTGTCTATTGCTGCAATATTCCTTTGAGCTAAAGCATTCTCTTAATTGACCGTTTTTCCATACCTTCAACTGACTTAGCAGACTCTTGAAAAACACGTTAGCAAGATAAGCCACTTAGAACTGCATTAAAAAAGACTACCAATATGGCAGTCTTGTTTTGTGTTTAGTTTAGCTGAGGTACGTTATAAGTAAGACAACACCCTAAAGTATTAGGCTTTTTCAAGCTTAGGACGGGCTTTATCGATAGCTTTTAGTAATGCTTTTTCAAAGCCACCAACTTCAAACGTAACCAAGCTTGAATGCGCCGCACAGAAATGTCGGGTATCACGCCATTGATGCGCAAGCTCTGTCGCCCAATCACAATATTGTTTGCCAGCATTGGGCTCATCTTTGAGCGCATTGTTGGTCGAGGGATGCAATATTAGCTCGGGTAGCAGCGCTTTAAGCAGGGAAGGCGGGCTTACAAACGTGTCATCCACGTGTAAGCTATGGCTAGCAGGATGAAATACCAATAGCGATCCTGCGTGTACTTTCTCATTAGGCGAAATATAATAAATACCTTGAGGTAAAGAAAAATTGAGCTCAGAATAGCATTGGGCTACCGCCTCACTTTCAACAAGTTCATCGGCCCATTCTACTTCAGGCACTTGCTGCGCGTGACGCTCACTGCCATAAAAAGTGGCTTGTGGAAAGTCTTTGGCCATCTGTGCACAATGTACAGTATGGAAAGGATGGACGTTGAGTACCGCTTCCACATCGTGTCCATTATTTGTCAATACCATAACTTTTTTACGGACGTCACCGGTTAGAGCGTAACTGTCCAAAAAAACAAACTTTCCTGACTGCAATCGGATCAACGAGCATTGGGCGCCAACATCAATAATACCGCCAATGCGAAACGAGCCTTGTATATTCCAAAAGCCTGCACCCAAATTATAAATTTTATCTGTCATTTGTGCTATTCCTTAATAAACAATATATTAAATGGTGCTTAAAAAGACTGTAATATTCGCGCTACAGCATTTCATGTCCACATTTTATAATTATGTTCCATAGAGGTATTTAAGTCTGTATAAAAAAGATGGTATATGGTCAGCCTTGATTACTTCTTGTTAAGGGAAATAAGTTCTAAAAAACTCTACTTTCAAAGGTTTATTAGATGCGAAAGCACCAGTAGATTTAAATGACCAAACTCGAGAGAGCGATGGTGAAACTCTAATTATGGTGGCTGTTAGCAACAATCGAATTGAAACCGTAAAATTCTTGCTATCTAAAGACGCTAATCCCAATCTAGTCGCGACGACTAAAGATAAGAAGATGGGATCATACAATCAAGGCGCTTACTCATATGCGTGTTCGCGCGATTTGATTGAGATGCAAGAGCTGCTCGCGGCAAACGGTGCTATCAATCATCGCACTGGCAAGGCAAGCTGTAAATAAGCATTTTGATGGCGTAAAAAATTAACAATAAGGCCGCTAACATCAATAGCGGCCTTTTTTTGTTCAAGCTATCTCTGCGGTATTTTTCTGTCCAAACCCATATTTATATTCTAGCTTTTAGTGAATTCTATTTAAAGAATTTTCCTTGCGCACCTATGAGGAAGGACAAAATAAAGGTTTAGGAAACCTTTACCCTGACGCAAGAGAAAATCTGTGATTTTCTAGCATGCAATTTTTAACGGTGTTCATAAATCACCTAAGCGGTGATGAAGATTCGTGCTAGCGGCAATTTCTAAGCTACCTTTGCGGTGAGGAATTTCTAAGCCACCTCTACGGTGGTAAAGTCGGCGTACCTATTTTTTTTTGACGCAAACATGATGCACAGTCAAATCTAACAATTTTAGTGCTCAAATGGAAGTGTTATTTAATTTTAACAGCACACTTCGAACCCTAAGCCTAACTCCCAATGTGCTAACATAAAGGGCTTGTTATAATAAATATAAATGATTAAAAGTTCAGACTTCTATAGCCTTACTCCTATCACCCACGCTTAGATAAACCGCGTATAACATAGTTAGAATCCTCGTGAATAACTCTATAAACCATATTCAAAAGTCCGATTTACCGCCTTTGTCCCCACCAGCTAATTCGCCTTCATGGATTTTAAAATTAACCATCGGCTTAATCGGCATGTTTGCTTTTTTGCAGGTGTATTCCGTTCAAGCGGTGTTGCCCGTCCTAATGGTAGATTTTGCTGCCACCGAAGTACAAGTCGGTATGATTGTCGGGGCAACGGTGATGGCTATTGCAATCATGTCGCCGTTTTTAGGAATGCTCTCTGATGCGGTTGGTCGCAAGTCTTTTATCGTTGGGGCTTTGTTGTTTTTAGCGATACCAACGGCTTTAATTGCTCAAAGTCCCAGTATTGGTTGGATGGGATTGTGGCGGTTTATTCAAGGGTTATCTGTTCCCGGTATTACGGTGGTGACCATTGCTTATATTGGTGAAGAGTTTGAGGGACGAGATGTTACTGAGCTGATGTCGTTTTATGTCTCAGGCTCAGTGCTTGGTGGCTTTATGGGTCGGTTTTTACTCGGGCACTTACATGAGTTAATCGGCTGGCGGCAGGGTTATTATGTGATGGCGACTATGACTCTAGTAGGTGCGTTGTGGGTGGGGAAAATGCTACCGGTATCGCGCTGTTTTGAAGCCAATCCTAACTTTCGCTCAGCGATACAGACGCTTGGTGAACACTTGACCAACCGTTACGTCGTTACTGCCTGCTTGCTTGGGGGTTGTGTGTTGTTTTCGCTAGTGGGCTGTTTTACCTTTATCAATCTCCATCTTGCCAAAGCCCCCTACAATCTAAGCACCGGACAGCTGGCTAATATCTTCGCGGTCTACTTAATTGGAGTGATTATCACCCCACTATCGACTACGCTGCTACGCCGATTCGGTGCCGCGCGGACGGTTCGAGTCGCGGTGATCGTCTCAATGGTAGGTGTGCTATTAACTCAAGTGACACCGCTATGGGGTATCATTGTTGGTCTTGCCATCATGTCCTCGGGAGTATTTATTACCCAAGCGGCGACCATCAGCTATATCGCAGTCAATGTCAAAAAAGGACGCTCACTGGCCTCTGGTTTATATTACATGGGTTACTATGCGGGCGGCACAATGGGTGCTTGGCTGTGCGGACTTGCCTATGCGCGCGGAGAATGGAAGCTAACGATATGGCTGTTATTATTGGTACAAGTCTTAGCACTATTAATAGCAAGCTTTGGGATGATTAAAACCAAAACCCGCGCGACTTAGCACCCATTTGACATAGCACAATATGGCGAATAATTAAACGATAGACATCGAACGGATAGTCCTACAACACTTACGCGCACGCCCTTTACATGCAACAGGTTTTTTCTTACTATCAATAAATACCTTTTAATAAGCATTTTTATTATCATAACGATGACTACTTATTAAAACGTCTTTAAAAAATACCCATAGCCTGTGCCCTATTCATAACAAACAAGGAAGTTAAACCTATGTCAAATGTTTATCCGAGCGCACCATCTGCTTATGAATTTCCGCTACTTATCAAACAGTTATTAAACCGCGCTAAGACTGTGTCCTTAGACCAAGAAATTGTCTATGCAGATAAAAAACGCTTAACTTATGCGGAATTATTTACCCGTATCAATCGTCTGGCCAATGTTTTAGCAGACCTAAATCTTGCTGCCGGTGATGTGGTCGCGGTAATGGATTGGGATAGCCATCGTTATTTAGAATCCTATTTTGCGGTGCCGATGTCGCAGTATATTTTACAAACCGTTAATATTCGTTTGTCACCAGAAAAAGTTCTCTACACCATCAATCATGCTAAGCCTAAAGTCCTAATGCTGAACTCTGAGTTTGCGGAGCTGGTGAAGAATTATCAGTTTGAAAACTCTAGTATCGAGCATATTATTTGGCTTGATGATCATGGTGTGACGGTTGAAGGGGTCTTTGGTGATAACCAAAGTCGGGTGGTGGGTGAGTATGAGGCACTACTAGACAGTGCGGATAGTAGTTTTGATTTTCCTGACTTCGATGAAAACACCATTGCCACCACTTTTTATACGTCAGGGACGACGGGCGATCCAAAAGGGGTCTACTTCAGCCATCGCCAATTGGTATTACATACCATGGCAGAAGCGGCATCACTCGGCATGTTGCCCAATAAACAAGGCGTTAGCTACGGTGATGTCTATATGCCGATGACCCCAATGTTCCATGTACATGCGTGGGGCTTTCCGTTTACCGCCACTATGACTGGTCTGAAGCAAGTGTATCCGGGTCGCTATGCGCCAGATACCTTGCTTGATTTAATTATTAATGAAAAGGTCAGCATTACCCATTGCGTACCGACGATTTTGCAAATGGTACTTAAAGAAGCGCAAGCGCGTAACGTTAGCTTTAATGGGTTAAAAATGATCATTGGCGGTTCAAGATTGACCGAAGGTTTAGCCAAAGCCGCATTGGCACAAGATATTGAGGTCTATACTGGTTATGGTATGTCAGAGACAGCGCCGTTGATTAGCTTGACTGACTTTAGTATCAATGAACCTGAGATAAGCGAGGAAGAAGATATCGCTCGCCGCTGTATGACCGGTAAGCCCGTGCTGATGGTCGATGCGCAAATTTGGAGTGAAAGTAATCAGTCAGTTGGTACCGGCAAAGACAACACCGGCGAGCTGGTATTACGCGCACCCTGGTTAACCCAAAGCTACCTAAAAAATGATGATGCTGGAATCGAGCTGTGGGAACATGGCTATATGCATACCCAAGACATTGCTTATATGCAACTGGATGGTACTATCAAAATCACTGACCGCCTAAAGGATGTCATCAAATCCGGTGGAGAATGGATCTCATCGTTAGAGATTGAGACCATTTTATCTTTGCATCCGTCAGTCTCTGATGTGGCAGTGATTGGTATTCGTGATAAGCAGTGGGGCGAGCGTCCGCTAGCGCTAGTGGTCCTCAAACCTGATTGCCAAGATACCAGCGCCGATGATATCAAAGCCATTGCTGAGCAAGCGGCCAGTAAAGGGATTATTCCTAAGTATGGCGTGCCCAGTCAGTTTAAGTTTGTCGATGAATTACCCAAAACCTCAGTCGGCAAACATGACAAAAAAGTTATGCGCGAGATGTATTCTAAACAGACTGAAGTTTAATTTTTTAAATAATAAGTGGTCGATTGGTTAAGTCGTTTACTAGAATAATTGCTTAACAGTTGACCTTTATTCATTGCTCTGCTACATTTTAAACCGATACATAACGTATCGGTTTTCTAATTCCGGCAAGGATAGCCAGTGTACTAGTGCTTAAATTGTTATTTTATTTTCATTTATTATTATTGTGTTGCATCACATTTCGTTTACGCTAAGGACAGCCATTATGAGCGAGCAAACCACCAATCAAGCTTCTAACCAAACTTCTCAAGTTGCACCAACCCCGCAAACGCCAAACTTTGCTGATATTTATCACGCCTCTATTAATGACCGAGAGCAGTTTTGGGCCGAGCAAGCTCAGCGTATTTATTGGCATAAAGAGCCAGAACAAATTCTTGATGACAGTAACCTGCCTTTTGCCCAATGGTTCGTCGGTGGTGAGACCAATCTATGCTATAACTGCGTCGATCGACATCTGCCTGAGCGTGCTGAGCAAGATGCTTTTATTTGGTTGTCATCAGAAATCAATCAAGAGTTAATAGAGACTTATCCAGCGGTAGTGGATTCTTTTAATGATTTGGGCAATAACGTTGAGTTTTATACTGACTACACTAAACGCCGTCTGACTTATAACGATCTATATAAAGAAGTGAATTATTTTGCAGACGTGCTCCAGCGTCACGGTATCGAGCAGGGCGATCGAGTCATTATCTATATGCCGATGATTTTAGAGGCTACTTATGCCATGCTAGCGTGTGCGCGTATTGGTGCCATCCATTCGGTAGTATTCGGGGGCTTTGCGGCGCATAATTTAGCGATACGTATGGATGATGCCGAGGCAAAAATGGTCATCACCGTGGATGCTGGTCTGCGCGGTGGTAAAGTTATTAATTATAAAAATCTGGTCAATCAAGGGCTTGAGCAAGCAACGGTTAAGCCTGAACATGTGCTGGTCGTTGATCGCGGTATTTTACCTTTTAAAGCGCAGGCATTAGATGTTGACTATGCTACCGAGCGCCGTGTTAGCTGCGAGGCCAATGCCATCGTCGATCCGGTATGGCTAGAGTCTAATACCCCATCATATTTGCTTTATACCTCCGGCACTACCGGTACGCCAAAAGGGGTACAGCGCGATACAGGCGGTCATGCCGTAGCGTTAACGACCTCAATGGACTATATCTACGATGGTAAAGCAGGCGAGACCTTTTGGGCGATATCCGATATCGGCTGGGCAGTCGGACACTCTTATACTGTTTATGCGCCGCTGTTAGCAGGTATGACTAGTGTCATGTATGAAGGTCTACCGCATCGTCCCAATCCGGGTATCTGGTGGCGCATCGTTGAAGCTAATAAGGTCAATATCTTATTTACTGCACCAACGGGCGTACGCATGCTTAAAAAGCAAGATGAGACTTGGATGACACGTTACGATGTCTCCAGTCTTAAGTCCTTCTTTTTAGCCGGTGAGCCCCTTGATGAGTCGACTGCCAATTGGCTCACTAAGCATCTAGGCGTACCGATTTTAGATCATTATTGGCAAACAGAATCGGGCTGGCCGATTTTAAGTAATACACCGAAGTTTAACCACAAACCGCATAAACAAGGATCTCCCGGTTATCCGATGTATGGCTATGATGCGCATGTTATTAATGAGGAAACCGGTGAGCGTTGCGCTGCGGGCGAAAAAGGACTGTTGGCGATCAGTGCACCGTTACCACCAGGCTGCTTAACCACCGTTTGGCGTAATGATGAGCGCTTTATCAGCAGCTACTTTAGCTTATCTGATAGTAATGAATACTCAACTTCAGATTATGCGGTGACTGATGAGGATGGCTATTTTTATATTTTAGGTCGCACTGACGATGTTATCAATGTTGCTGGCCATCGGCTTGGTACCCAAGAGATTGAGGAGGCGATTAGCACCCATCCAGAGATGGCAGAATGTGCGGTTGTAGGTATTCAAGATGAGCTCAAAGGCGAATTACCTATCGCGTTTTGTGTACTCAGAGATCACGAACAAGTGGCAACGACCGAAAATCGCTTTCGCCTTGAGCAGCAGATTATTGGCGCAGTGGTTAAGTCCCTTGGTGGTATTGCGCGTCCAGCAGCGGTATATTTTCCACAAGCACTACCAAAAACCCGTTCCGGTAAGATCTTACGCCGCGCTATCCGAGCCTTAGCAGAAGATAAGCCAACGGGCGATATGTCAACCCTTGATAATCCAACTGCGATTGATGCGGTCAAGCAGTCTATGAAAGACTATTAAATAATCCACGGTCTAGGTTCTATTTGCTAATAGAACCATTCATTTTATTTAGTATATTTCTACGGCTTGTCCGTTTCAGTTGAAAAAAGTTATTGAAAAGAGTTGGCGTTATGGATATTTTTGCCATTGTATTATCTTTGGTATTGCTGATGTATTTTGCATATCGAGGGGTGAGTGTTCTAATACTGGCTCCCATCCTTGCTATTCTGGCCGTTGTTTTAAGCGGTGTTGGCAATCAAAGCATGGGGATGTATACCCAAATATTTATGAAGGGGATGGGCAGCTTTGCGGTTAAGTATTTCCCCTTATTTTTACTCGGAGCCATTTTTGGCAAGCTGATGCAAGATTCAGGCTATGCTTATGCCATTGCTAAAACTCTAGTTACGAGATTAGGGGATAAGCATGCCATGCTATCGGTAGTACTGGCCTGCGCTATTCTTACTTATGGCGGGGTATCCGCTTTTGTGGTTACGTTTGCTATATATCCGATTGCTGCCGCTTTGTTCAGGCACGTCAATATCCCTAAAAGACTGATACCGGGTGCGATTTGTATTGGTGCTTTGACACTAACGATGACCGCATTACCGGGTACCCCCTCCATTCATAATGCTATTCCTATGCCTTACTTTAAGACAGATGCGTTCGCAGCCCCGGGATTAGGCATTATTGCAGCAATAATTATGCTAGGGGGCGGTATGTTATGGATGAGTCGCCAACTTCGTATTGCCCGTGTTAACAATGAAGGGTATGGAAATCATACTTTAAATGAACAAGACAGTCCTTCGGGTATCGATATACCCAATTTCTGGCTCGCACTATTGCCCATTGTCATCGTCATATCCGGCAATTATGTTTTTTCAAAAATCATAATACCTTTATGGAGTAACGGCTACTTAGCTGATGAAAAATTTGGAGGGGTAGGATTAAGCTCTGTCATTGGTATTTGGTCCATAATTTTATCGTTAGTTTTGGCTTGTATTTTTGTTACGGTACTTAATTTTAGAAGAATGGACAATGTGAAAGAAAGTTTAAACAAAGGCGCTATGGGCTCTCTACTGCCGATTTTTAATACGGCATCAGAGGTGGGTTATGGCTCTGTTATTGCCACTCTTACAGGTTTTGCCATTATCAAACAGTACCTTATGGGGTTTGCACCAGGCAATCCATTGATATCAGAAGCAATCATGATTAACGTTCTAGCAGGTATTACAGGGTCAGCTTCTGGCGGGTTAGGTATTGCTCTAGAAATTATGGGCAAAAGTTATATGCAATTAGCAGAACAGTATAATATTAACCCTGAACTGATGCATCGTATTGCTTCTTTGGCTGCAGGGGGATTGGACTCATTACCCCATAACGGAGCAGTAATAACGATGCTAGCTATTTGTGGATTAACTCATAAAGAGTCTTACAAAGATATTTTTGTTACTGCTGTCTTTGTACCGTTGATAGCACTAATTGTAGTGATTACCTTAGGAACTATGTTTGGGTCATTTTAATGTTCAACAGACCCGAATATCTAAAGTAACTTCTTAAATTAATTCTAATTCGTTAGATGGTTATTTAGACTTTACTCAATTTACTAGTATGTCGAGTTTGACAGTCTCCGAAAGACTATGAGAAATTAATTACTCATAAAAATTACAAATATTCGTCACTTATATTTCATCTCTAAGCTTATGGAACTCCATAGGCTTTTTTATTTGCTTACTGTACGGTAGTTCCAAAGGTTGTATAGATTTCTATAAGACACGGTAGTAACAATAGCTTTATTGTTGAAAAAAGACCTCCTGTACGAAAACTTCAAGAAAGCGCTTGACCCTAAAATTGTTTTATTGTTATAGTCAATAACGATACGAAATAAATCATTTTAAATAAATACATCGCTAAGCTTGGTTCAGATACTGATAACTAAGTAAATAGCGGCAATCCTCTAGACAAGATAAGGATATCTTATGCATCACGTCCAGCAGCTTATTAATGGTCAATTTACCAAATCAGCCACCAATGAATGGATTGATATTACTGATCCAGCGACTCAAGAAGTCATCGCTAAAGTTCCACAAACCACCAACGATGAGATTAATCAAGCAGTCGCCGCCGCTCAAACCGCCTTTCAAACGTGGCGTAAAACACCGATTACCACTCGTGCGCGTATTTTCCTAAGATACCAAGCTCTGATTCGTGAGCATATGGATGAGTTGGCAGGAATTTTAACCGCTGAACAAGGTAAAACGATTGCCGATGCTCGTGGTGATGTGTTCCGTGGTCTAGAAGTGGTTGAGCATGCTGCCGGTATTGCCAATTTACAAATCGGTGACTATGTCGAAAACGTCGCATCTGGTGTGGACACTTATAGCATCTGGCAACCTCTTGGCGTCTGTGCAGGTATTACTCCGTTTAACTTCCCAGCGATGATTCCGTTATGGATGTTCCCAATGGCCATCGCCACTGGCAATACTTTTATTTTAAAACCTTCTGAGCAAGACCCGATGGTTACCATGCGTTTGGTAGAGCTGGCAGTAGAAGCGGGTGTTCCTGAAGGTGTACTGAACGTCGTACATGGTGGTAAGGACACGGTCGATGCTATCTGTGATCATCCTGATATTAAAGCAGTTTCTTTTGTAGGCTCTACTGCTGTTGGTAAGCATGTCTATGAGCGCGCTAGCTTATCGGGCAAACGCGCCCAGTGCATGATGGGTGCCAAGAACCATGCAGTTATCCTTCCGGATGCCAATAAAGAACAAACCCTAAATCAATTGGCAGGCGCCGCATTTGGTGCCGCCGGTCAGCGCTGTATGGCTTTGTCAGTAGTCGTACTGGTTGGTGCTGCTGGAGAGTGGGTCGATGAGATTAAGGCCAAAGCAGAAGGCTTAATTGTTTCTGCCGGTAAGGATGATAAAGACTTAGGGCCATTGATTTCACCAGCTGCCAAAGCAAAAGTTGAGCATCTGATTGGCACTGGCGTAGAAGAGGGTGCAACTTTGGTACTTGATGGTCGCGGTATTACCGTCAAAGGCTTTGAAAAAGGCAACTTCGTTGGACCGACTATTTTTGACAACGTCACTGCTGATATGCAGATTTATGAGCAAGAAGTATTTGGGCCCGTACTGTGCATTATGCGCGCTGACAGTTTAGATGACGCGATAGAGATACTTAATGCCAACCCACATGGTAACGGCACGGCTATCTTTACCCAATCAGGAGCTGCCGCGCATAAGTTCCAACAAGATATTCAAGTCGGACAAATTGGGATTAACTTACCTATTCCAGTGCCACTACCGATGTTCTCCTTCTCGGGCTCACGTGCCAGTAAGCTTGGCGATTTAGGTCCTTATGGCAAGCAAGCGGTACAGTTTTATACCCAAACTAAGACCGTGACAGCGCGTTGGTTTGACGATGAGGCAAGCCGCGGTGTGAATACCACCATCTCAATGTAGATGTTAATCAAATATATTTGCGGTACAGTATCAACCTCGCTTACTATGTTAACTTTGATACGTTAGCTACTATCTGAGTTTGATTTCCTCGTACTGCTTTTATATCAAAGTAACGATATATTAAACTTAGCCTTCTATTTATGTACCGCGCTTATAGCACAAGGATGACCTCATGGATTTTTCATTAACCGATGATCAAATTGCTTTCGGACAGACTGCCAAACAGTTTGCACTAAAAGAGCTGAAGCCGAACGCCGCTGAGTGGGATCGTAATTCTCATTTTCCGGTCGATGTGATTAAAAAGTCAGGTGAGCTTGGCTTTTTAGGGCTGTATGCCAATCCAGAGTATGATGGACTGGGACTGCCACGCTTGGATTCTGCCATAGTGTTCGAAGAGCTAGCATGGGGCGATACCTCAGTGGCCTCTTATATGAGCATCCACAACATGGTTACATGGATGGTTGGCGAGTTTGGTAGCGATGCGCTGTGTCAGAAGTATATGCCTAATATGGTTAGTGGTGAGTGGCTGGGCAGTTATTGCTTAACCGAGCCCAATGCGGGCTCTGATGCAGGCTCGTTACGTACTAAAGCCGATAAGCAAGGCGATTATTATTTACTGACTGGCGAAAAAACCTTTATCTCTGGGGCTGGTGCGACCGATGTATTGGTGGTCATGGCACGTACTGGTGCTTCTGGACCAAAAGGTGTTTCTGCCTTCGTCGTCGATGCGCAGAGTGATGGCATTGAATATGGTAAAAATGAGCACAAAATGGGTTGGAAAGCACAGCCAACACGTACTATTAGCTTTAAAGACGTCAAAGTTCCAGCGGTAAACCTATTGGGCGTAGAAGGGCAAGGCTTTCAAATAGCAATGAAAGGTCTGGATGGTGGCCGTATCAATATCGGTATTTGTGCGGTGGGTACCGCACAGGCGGCACTGGAGACTGCAACCAATTATGTCAAAGAACGCAGTCAGTTCGGCAGCCCCATCGCCACGTTACAATCAGTACAGTTTAAGCTGGCCGATATGCTCACTCAGACAGTAGCTGCACGGCAAATGCTGTATTTGGCGGCTAATAAAGTTGACAAAAAGGACCCACAAGCTTCTGTCTATTGTGCCATGGCAAAACGATTGTCCACGGATTTGTGTTTTGATGTCGCAAATGAAGCGTTACAGCTTCATGGTGGTTATGGTTATTTAAATGAGTATCCACTTGAGCGTCATGTTCGTGATTTGCGTGTGCATCAAATCCTAGAAGGTACTAACGAGATTATGCGGGTGATTATCTCTCGTCAGCTATTACAAGAAGATGGGCTCAACCAATTACGCTAATATCTGTTGCTATTTATTCTAAATAAAATGCTATCACAGCGTCCTAGAAGAGTGATGGCAAACAAGCGATAACATACGGATATATAAAAATCTAGATAGATAAAATAATAAAGGATGACTTATGACGGAATATACCAATCTACAATTGTCAATTGACGGTCATATCGCCACGTTGACCCTGCAAAATCCACCCGCTCATACCTGGACGATGGACAGTCTACAGGCACTTAAAAATCTGATCACAGATCTTAATGTTAATGATGATATTTATGCCTTAATTATTCATGGTGATGGCGAGAAGTTCTTCTCAGCTGGGGCTGATTTGAATAACTTTTCTGATGGCGATAAAGGAAAAGCGGTAAGTATGGCGATTGCTTTTGGTGACGCATTTGAAGCCTTGTCCTCTTATCGCGGAGTTAGCATCGCTGTTATTAATGGTTATGCGATGGGCGGCGGACTTGAGTGTGCGCTAGCCTGTGATATTCGCATCGCTGAAGATCATGCTCAAATGGCGTTACCAGAAACCGGCGTGGGCTTATTGCCTTGCGCGGGCGGTACGCAAAATCTACCGTGGCTCGTTGGTGAAGGCTGGGCAAAGCGCATGATATTATGTGGCGAGCGGGTCGATGCGGCCACTGCGCTACGTATTGGTCTGGTTGAAGAAGTGGTCGAGAAAGGAGCTGGTCTTGCAGCCGCACAAGCTTTGGCTGCAAAAGCCGCTAAACAGTCACCGGTCGCCGTTAGTCATTCTAAGCAATTAATCCAAGCCGCTAGACATACCCCACCGGCGCAGAATCTAATTTGTGAGCGTGAATCTTTTGTTAAATTGTTCGATACCCAAGATCAACGTGAAGGTGTTCAGGCCTTTTTAGAAAAGCGGTCGCCCAATTGGCAAAATAAGTAGCCTTTATTAAAGTAGCCTTTTTACCTTTTAACTATTTATAGGTCACTTTTATGACAGCAGCGGATAATACAAACAATCATGAGTCTATAACCCCAGAAGCGCCTGTACTCTTTGATACTGAGTTAACTGATTGTGGCCACATCATTGGGATAATGACCTTAAATACGCCAAAGTCTCTAAATGCCTTGAGTGTTGAGATGTGTCAACTATTATCGCATCAGCTAGAGCAATGGCAAGCAGATGACAAAGTGGTCGCCATACTATTAAAAGGGGCGGGTGATAAGGCGTTTTGTGCGGGCGGCGATATTCGTAAGCTTTATGACAGTATGTCGGAGACCGCGCCCCTACCGAATCCTTATGCGACCGAATTTTTTAGCCATGAGTATAAGCTATATCGGCAGATGCACTTTTACCCTAAGCCCTTAATACTTTGGGGTGATGGCATCATTATGGGTGGTGGCATGGGACTGATGGCTGGTTGTAGCCATCGTCTGGTTACTGAGCGCACGCGCTTTGCAATGCCTGAAATAACCATTGGATTATTCCCTGATGCATCCGGCAGTTGGTTCCTGCAGCGTATGCCCGCTAAAACAGGTCTGTTTTTGGGACTTACCGGTGCGCATTGTAATGGTAATGATGCGTTGCTCGCCAGCCTTGCAGAGTATGCGGTAGCCAGTCATGACTACGATGCCATCATGCAGCGTTTAATTCAAAGCAATTGGCAATCGGTGACTGATATCACACATGCTGATAATGCACATAGCATTGCAAGTCGCGCCTTGGCCTCACATCCAGTCGCAAAGCTACCTGCGAGCAAACTTGCAACCTATTGGCATCCTATTCAGCAGCTCATGAACAGCGGTGGTTTAGCTGATATTGATGCATTGCTACGGGATGATGAAGCGTTAAAGCAACTTGATACGGATTTTGCTGAGGACAGCTGGATACAAAAGGCAGTGGCGACTTATCGTCATGGCTGTCCAGTAACAGCCGCCTTAACTTATGGGCTATATCATAAAGTCGCTGATTTATCCTTAGAGCAGACTTTATATTTAGAAACTAATGTTGCGGTGCATTGTGCTGCCAATCCTGACTTTAAAGAAGGGGTGCGCGCGCTACTGATTGATAAAGACCGAAGCCCGCAATGGTCACGCTCACTAGCAGACTGCTTAACCGCTGAGGGGCGTGAGTATATTGCGCAACATTTTGTCAACCCTTATCCAGTAGGCGAACATCCCTTTAGTGATTGGCTTAGTACTGATTCCTTTGGGGCACAGCATGTGTGCTAAGTAGCCTGTGACAAGTAGAGTAATTACTTTATTTTAAAATAAATACAGTGAGCAGGGCTGTGAAGAGATTTTCGCCAGCCTTGCAATTTTATGTTTCGTATTTATTTTATTTAGCATTCACTATATATTTATTAAGCAATATTAAAAACACACTTTATTTTTAAGAAATATTTTAGAAATTTAACTGTCAATAAAAGACTTAAAATCGTCTGTAATATTGATTACACAATCATCAAGGAGCGATGAGATGAGTACAAAGGATAAGGCTAAAGTAGAGAATAATCAGGACTCAAAGCCGAATATTGCCTTCATTGGCCTCGGTAATATGGGCGGCCCAATGGCAGAAAACCTACTAAAAGCAGGTTACAAGTTATCGGTATATGATTTATCTGAATCAGCGACCCAGCATTTACAGAAATCTGGTGCTAGCGTCGCTGACAGCCCTAAGGCTGCCGCTGCTAATGCCCAAGTCATTATAAGCATGTTGCCCGCTGGCAAGCACGTACACTCTGTCTATTTGGGTGATGCGGACGGTGCCAATAATGGCCTGCTAGCCGAATTACCAAAAGGCACGCTGGTCATTGATAGTAGTACCATAGCTGCTGCTGATGCTCGTGTCGTAGCGGAAGCTGCCACGGCGCATGGCATTCACTTTTTAGATGCGCCAGTCTCAGGTGGCACAGGCGGTGCCGTTGCAGGAACTCTTACCTTTATTGTGGGCGGCAGCGCTGAGGATTTTGCAACAGCAGAACCGATACTGGCTGTGATGGGTAAAAACATCTTTCATGCTGGCGATCATGGTGCCGGACAAATCGCTAAAATATGTAATAATATGCTATTAGGTATTTTAATGGCAGGAACGGCTGAGGCGATTAGTTTAGGGGTCAAAAACGGTCTCGATCCTAAAGTATTGTCAGATATTATGTTGCAAAGCTCTGGGCGCAACTGGACGCTTGAAGTATATAACCCTTATCCACAAGTGATGGATAATGTGCCGTCAAGTAATGGCTATCAAGGCGGCTTTATGAGTAAGCTCATGCAAAAAGACCTTAATCTTGCCATGCAAACCGCTGAAAATAGTGACGCTGATACCCCAATGGGTGCCAAAGCGGCTGAGCTATATCAGGAGCATGCTGTCGAACATGGTGATAAAGATTTTTCGAGTATTATGGCACGCCATGATAGCTCGGTGCTATCTTCGTAATTTAATATTTTTTCAGCAATACTAAGCCTCGTAAAACTATCTTTTAAAAGATAGCGGTTAATAAAAAGTCCGATTGGGCTAGCAGGATATCTTGCTAGGCCAATCGGACTTTTTTATCTGGTTAGAATGCTTAGCTTTGTAGCTCATAAACCAGCGTTTGGATATCTTGCGCTGCCGTACGTAAGCGCGGTACATGAGTCAATAACTCATCCAAAGATACTCGAATAGTCGGTGCATGCAAATATAGCGATGCTAAATAACGTGATTTTTTATCCAATATAGGTACCGCTACTGCTACCATCTCAGAGATAAACTCTTCATTATCGATACCAACGCCGGTCTCAGCAATATGGTCAAGCTCAACATTTAGGACATCAAGATCAGTAATGGTATTCTTAGTAAATTTATTGAGCGTTAAACTATGCAGCATTTTGCGTCGATTTGCTGCCGGTAGTTGACTTAGATACAGTTTACCAGTTGCTGTACACCACATCGGTGATTTTGCACCTACAGGCAGATAAATCTGTAGCGGCAACGTTGTCTGCGCGCGGTTGGTATAAATCATATCCATATGATAAGGAATGCCAATACCGCAAGTCTCTTTGATATCATCAACCAGTCTTTGCAATATCACCTGGCGCTCGTTAAAAAACTGCCGCCGCTGCCACAATTCGACGCTTAAATTACGCACACGCTTGCCAGGAATAATGCCACCCCCAATATCAACCGCTATGAACCCCTCATCGACTAGGTTCTGAATCAAGCGATGAATCGTCGGTTTTGGAATATCAAGCGCTTGTGATAACTCAAGCGGTGAAATAGGTTTGGATGCATAGGAGACCGCTTCAATAATCTCTAATACACGGGTAATCGATGACACTTTAGGCATATGAACAGCTCAATGAGGATAAAAAGGAAAGCAGGACACTATATAAGGCCATTTTAGCATAATGTTCTATTTTGAATAATGTTCAATAGCACAGATAAGAATCAAAATAGATTAGAGTGGTTACGATATGTTTGTGTGCAGTATCTCAATGTATTTGTAAAAGCAGTCATTGATACTTCCACTAACAAATCACAACATACCGTAATAATATGCTATATAATCTGCATTGTTTTAGTTTAACTATAATGACATTATAGTGACATGTTTTGTATCACTGTTGCTATAGCTGTAACTGATGAATCCTTATTGTTTTATCAAGATGCTCATCTGTTGCGATAAACGTGACTTTTGATGCGGGCCTGTTAAATATTAAGTAAGTTTCTAAACAAGGTATTGCTTGGTAAGTTATTTCTTCAATAAGTTACTTTAAGAGTATCGTGTAACAACAAAGCGACGTTTTACAGATTCCTGTAGCAATCATTACAATATCTATGCAATCTTTACATAATGGCAAATAAAAACACCGTCTTTAGGGATGACTTTTTGAGCCAAAATTGTTTTAATCTGCTCAACAAAATGATTGTTTAAAATAAAGAATAAACAATCGTTTTTTGTGGGCTAGTTATTTCATACTTTAGGAGAATAACCATGAAACTTATTAAATTAACTGCAGTCGCTGCCGCTGTTTTGGCCTCAACTGCTGCACTAGCAGCTGATCCTATCATTGTTATTGATGACACTGATGCGGTTGTTTATGAAGCTGAGCCAGTATCTTATGCTGAGCCAGTTGCGGTAGCATATGAAGCTGAACCAGTTGCCTCTGAAGCTGCTCCTGCTGCTCAGTACAATAACGATGCAGGCATTATCCGTAATACTACTGGTGCTATTTTCGGCGGTACTAAGACGTTATTTAACACCGTTACTCATCCAGCAGCAGTTAGTGCTGAGGTCGGTACCTTAGGTTACGGCGCTAATATCGGTTGGGCGATTAACGACAAAACTGAACTACAAGCCGGTTGGGCAGGTGGTGATGTCGCTGATTTATTCGGCGGCGATTTTGATGCAAACGATGTCAACTACGATGTTGAGACTGACTTTAGCAACCCGTACATGGGTGTACAACTACGTCCTGCAGGTAACTGGTTCACTATGGGTGCTGGTATCATCGTTCCTGACAACAGTATCGACGTAACTGCTAATTCTGAAGGTGGTTTCTACAAAATTGATGGTGAAAGATATAAAGCTGACGACCTTGGAACATTGACAGGTAGCGTTGATCATCGCAACAAGTTGGCACCTTATGGTACTATCGGTTTCCGTCCGAACATCAACAACCATTGGGGCGTGTTTGGTGAAGTTGGTGCTGCATACTTAGGCAAAACTGATGCTACAATTCGTACAAATAGTACGAATAGTAACGTAGAACTTGAAGATGGTAGTTTATCAGGTCAGAGTGCAACTGAAGTTGCTTCTAAAGCTCAAAACGAACTAAAAGGTAAAGACTATCTTGAGTGGTTACCAATTGTTAAGTTAGGCGCCACTTACCGCTTCTAATTACAGTAGCTAATAAGTACTGTAATCAGAGAAAGTAAGCTAAAGAAACGACCTTCGGGTCGTTTTTTTTGTTTAAACTTATAAAGTCCTAGAGCAAGTTATCAATTCGATTACGAGGACTAAAATGAGATAAGTTGAGGTTAAATAAGGAAATATTTACAGCGAATATGAACCTATTAACAAGGGTTTTGACGCCATTTAGAGCGTTTTTAGCCATTTCAAGACCATAATACATGAATGTGCCAATTGATGACATGCCCTTGCTAGAAGCATTAGAGTTCGATAAACAGGCCTAAAAAATAATAATCGTTTGCTGTTGAGGTAAAAGAGCAATCTGGTAGTTACATTCGTTCCTGCTAGGAAACACTAACGGAGAATTAGCTGGTTCGAGGCTAATAATAAGATCAGCAATCAGAGGCGAGTAGTTCATCCCTAATCCCTGTGCGAGCTTGTACTGATAAATTTTTATAAAGCTCTCTTTGATTTGCCACAACCATTTGGCAGTAATATCGCGTTGTTGTAATGACAATTCATTTAAAGTAGTCGTTTCAGTAGAGTGATAAAAGCGCTGTGTAACATGCCGAGTAATATTGTGAGTTTCAATGTCGATACCAACGGCGCGCTGGGTGCTAATGACCACAGCTACTTTGTTTGCAGAGTGACTAAAACAGACATAATGACGGCTATTCATGAGGCGATAAGGGAATTGGGAGTCATCTAATGTATCAACGATACTAAGCTCAGCGAGCAGCTGTTGCAAGAGAAGACGAACACCACTACGTTGTTGTTGGCGCTTATAGCGAGCATGCTCGGGTACTGTCAAAGGGATTGGATTGGATTGGAGTTGCCAGTAAAAATTATAAAGCGTGATAGAGTCGATGAATGCAATAGAAGGCGCTAGCGGCCAGGGTAGATTACCCCATAAGCTTGACTGTAATTGCAGCCTAACCTGAGCCGTAGCGCACCATGTCATAGGGTCAAGCTGGGTATAGTGGCTACGGCGTAATATCAAGTTTTGCATAAGTCATTGTCATCAGCCATTAAAAGTTAAATCGATAACTAAAAGGAAAGTCGGTAGCTAAATAGGTATAGTCGATCCAATTTAAAATTTATACCAGTAGCACGCTCATATGAACGACTCTTTTTTATCTTAAACTGACTATATAACACTCAATATTGATTCTTTTAAGCATTTTGAGTGGTTGATAAAGAGCAATTTATTAAAAAATAATTCATCAAAAGCACTTATTTTAAAAAGCCCAGCAATACTTTGATTGCTGGGCTTTATTGATTAGTATTTCTTACTGGCACTTAATAGCGATTAGTAAGACAGCTCAGCACGGCGGTTTTGGGCGTAAGCTTCTTCAGTAGTACCAGCAACGGCAGGGCGTTCTTCACCATAGCTGATGACTTTGATATTATCTGCCGCTATGCCTTGAGTAGTCAGGTAGCTACGTACAGACTGCGCACGACGTTCGCCCAATGCTATATTATATTCACGGCTACCACGTTCATCAGTGTGGCCTGCGACAATAACACTAGCCGCTGAGTTTGAACTTAATAAACTGGCGTGCTGGTTTAAAACGCTGGATGATTGAGCCGTAATCTCGCTGCTATCAAAATCGAAATATACAACAGCTTGTAAGGTATCAGCAGCGGTGACGATTGCGGTTGGATTATCGACCATGACCGCACCGGTATAGGCTACTTGGCCGCTTGGAATCCCTAAAGGTGCAACCACCACTTCAGAGGTAGCACGTTTAGTGGCGCAACCTGTGGTTAATGCAACGGCGCTTGATAGTACGGTAAGCGCGGCAATTTTAGCCAAACGATTCTTAGATAGAGTGTTAGACAAAGCAGAATGAATTGACATGATAAGCTCCTAAATATTTAATCAGACTTGTTATTTTTAAAACTGCCTGTAATAGAACCTAGGCAATTGCTGCTCATAGTAAAATCAATGTTACGTTATGTAAATAGCATTACTGTAAATGATGCCAAATTTTGCTGCCTATTACAATATGCAATTGGCAATCCTCTCATCACCCAGCAATCTAGTAAGTTATATTGATTGGTATTGCTAAATGTTAAGCGGATTTAAGTAGAATAAGCTTATATAACTCACCTAAGTAGCGATGAGTAAATTCTCTACCAGCGTTCTTTACCCCAGTTCTCAGGATTGGCCCAATATTTACTATTTAACCAGTTTGGCAGCTTTTTATAATCATATAAATTAAATTGCCAGAGCCTTATAGAGTTTATAGGAGTGCTTGAGGGTGGTAAATATTCTGCTGTATGGTCGTCCCGTGTTGACCCTTCATTATTTAGAATATCAAAGGGTGTAAAACCATAAGCGCGTAAGTCTATAGCACTATCAAGCGCAACAAGCAGGTGTGCAGCATAGAGATCACGATAGCGCATCAGTAGTGGTATATAGGGTTGCAGCAATTCTTCTGTTAACGTTGGCAGCCAAAAGCAGGCAAGTTGGTAGCGCTCAGGTTTAGTGTGTATAGCAAGCTCTGGTAAGGTAGACAGATTGCAATGAGTTATGTCATCACTATTTTTATTATCAAGCTGCATTTGCAGGGTTGATACCTCAGCTTTATCTTGCACGGCCCATAACAGCGGCGCTGAATTATCATTCTCAGGAACATCGGTTACGTTTTTAGGAACTGATAATGATAAAGAGGGCAGTAAGGCCTCGATATAAGCGATGCATAACGGTAAGGTAATATTGGGGCAGTTGTTATTGTGTCTGGTCATAAAAGTAGCCCACTTGTTCAACGTTGTCGTCAGGTTTATGGATAGTCTGTCAGCCAGTAGGTTGACGTCCTATTCGCTGACCACCTCATTTCCTTAAAAATTTACTCTTGAAATTTTGTCATTTAAGCCAATGTAACCATAAGTCTAATCATAGTCAAATTTATAAGTAAAATTCATATCACCTTGATTCGTTAGCCCCAAGCTTTGCTAATACTAAATAATAGGAAATGCCATGTCTACCGCTGAAAACGATGCCCAGATTATTAATCCTGAGATGCCAGATGTCCCGTTACATGCGCCTAGTGATATTAATAATAAAATTAATTTAAAAGACTATAAGCCGCCAAGCTTTGATGTTGATACTGTCGATTTAGATATTAAACTGTTTGACGATTATGCACTGATTGATAGCAAGCTAGTGATGAACCGTCAGACTGTGGGTGATTTAGTTCTTTATGGTGAAAACATTGAGCTGCTAACCATCAGGATTGATGGCGAATCGCTTGCGCCTGAGCGTTATCATCAACAGGCTGGCACGCTGACGATTACTAATGCACCTGATAGCTTAACCTTAGAGTTGCAAGTGCGGCTTTGCCCGCAAACCAATACGGCACTTGAAGGGCTATATATGGCGGGTAGCGGTAGTGATACCATGTTCGTTACTCAGTGTGAGCCTGAAGGTTTTCGTAAAATTACCTTTTATCCAGATCGTCCCGATGTATTGGCAAGATTTACCACGCGCCTGGAAGCAGATAAACGCTATCCTACGCTGCTGGCCAATGGCAATTTGGTTGAGCAAGGAGAAGTGGCAGACGCGCCAGACCGCCATTATGCGATTTGGCATGATCCAACTAACAAGCCCAGCTATCTATTTGCCTGTGTGGTTGCCGACTTAGACGTGCTGACCGATCATCATACTACTAGCGACGGTCGAGATGTCATCCTTGAGCTGTACGCTAAATCTACTGATATTGATAAATGCCATGTCGGTATGCAAGCGCTCAAAGATGCGATGGTTTGGGATGAAGTCAATTACGGCCGTGCCTATGATTTAGATCGTTATATGATAGTAGCGGTCAGTCAATTTAATATGGGTGCGATGGAAAACAAAGGCCTTAATATTTTTAATACCGCCTGTGTGTTATCCAGTCCTGAAACCACGACTGATGCGCGCAGCTTCAATGTCAAAGCGGTTATTGCCCATGAATATTTTCACAACTGGACCGGCAACCGTATTACCTGTCGTGATTGGTTTCAATTGTGCTTAAAAGAAGGCTTTACGGTATTTCGCGATCAGTCTTTTTCAGCTGATCAGCAATCAAGCGCCGTACAGCGGATTGATGATGTGGCAACCTTGCGCGCGCATCAGTTTGCCGAAGATGCAGGACCATTGGCGCATCCGGTTCGCCCTGAGAGCTTTGTGGAGATTAATAACTTTTATACCACGACTGTTTATGAGAAAGGCGCGGAAATCGTGCGTATGCTTGCTAATACACTGGGGCCGGATAATTTTCGTAAAGGTACGGATGAGTACTTCCGTCGTTATGATGGACAAGCGGTAACCGTTGAGGACTTCTTATCAGCACTGAGCATTACCGACAGTAAGATTGAAGATTTTATCGATTGGTATCGTCAGCCGGGTACGCCCATAGTGTCCGGTCATCAGCACTATGATGGCGAAACCCAAATATTGACAATTACGTTGAGCCAACAGACCCGCCACGTATCAGGCTTTGATGCGCCACAGCCATTACCGATTCCGGTGGCCACTGCTTTGTTCGATAAAGCAACGGGCAAGATTGTCACTGAGCGGTTGTTGATGTTAGATCAAGCAGAGCAAACGTTTAGCTTTGATAATGTCGCTAGTGAGCCTGTGGTGTCGTTACTGCGTGATTTTAGCGCACCAGTACAGTTGAATTATGATTATCAAGAGGAAGATTTAGCGTTTTTACTCACGCATGAGACCAATGGTTTTAACCGCTGGCAAGTGACACAAATGCTGGTTAATCGTATCTTGCTACAAGATCATGACCCAAGAATATATTTACAAGCCTTAGCAACAACATTGCCAAAACTGGCTGCTACTGATGCCATGCTGGCTGCGCGGTTATTAGATATACCATCGCCGCAGGAGCTGGCGTCGGCTATTCATAAAAGCTATGATCCGGTACTGATTAAGCAGCAGCGCGAAGGTTTATACCAACAAGTTGCTGAGTCGCTCAGAGAGCAGTGGACAGCGCTCTATGAGCAATTATCACTACAGCCATACTCAGATAGCCCTGAAGCTCGTGGAGAACGAGCACTGCGTAACGTGGTGCTCGATATGGCGTTGACTGCTAAAGTCAGCGACGCTACTGAATGGGCGAAGCAGCAGTATGACGTAGCAAGCTGTATGACTGAACGTTTTGGCGCGCTAAAAGTAATGGTCAACCACCAAGTTGCCGGCGCTGATGCTTATTTGGCAGATTTTTACGAACGCTTTCAAGCTGATGACTTGGTCATTGATTTATGGTTCAGTGTGCAAGCCTCTGCTGATCATGTTAGCACTGATACCATTAAGGCCTTATTTGCTCATACTGACTTTGACTGGAATACGCCCAACCGTATACGCTCAGTGATTAGCGCCTTTACTGCCCAGCCAACGGTACTCTGGACGCCAGAAGGCTTAGATATCTATACTGGTGTCATCAAAAAACTGGATGAAACTAACCCAGTGGTTGCCTCACGTCTATTACAAGTACTGGCGCGCTGGTATACTTTGGTCGAGCCCCGTCGCCAAATGGCGCACGAACATTTAATAGCCTTGCAGCAGCACGTCTCTTCTAAACACGTGCTTGAGAGCTTGGACAGTGTATTAGGTGCAATGGGTGATTGATTTATATCGAGGCTGTCTAATTAATAGGTCTGAGATTTGCTATTAATTAAAAGCGTGTAAAGACGATTTGTTAGAGATAAACGAGCGACTCTGGGAGTTTGCGAACAACGGAGTCGAATGTTCTTTAATCAATCGTCACATAATTATTATATTGAATGTCATCAGCCTCACGAGTTTATGTGTCGTATCTATTTCGGTTGGTATTCACTATAGAGTAAACGTTTAAAACTAAAAAAGCCCGTCTATTCGTAGACGGGCTTTTTTAGTTTTAAACGTTTAATAAACACTATTTCAAAGAACTATTAGTAATAGCGTTTAGCGATTGGGTAAAACGTCTTTTACCATATCACGTAGGTTATGTAGGGCCGTTACCGTGCTGTCCCAATCTAGGCAACCATCAGTGATCGACACGCCATATTCTAGTGCATCCAAATCAGCAGTCAGTTTTTGATTACCGCCTTTTAGATGGCTCTCTATCATCATACCGATGATAGATTTATTACCATTTTGGATTTGTTCAGCGACGTTATTAATAACCATCGGCTGCAAGTAAGGGTCTTTACCGGAGTTGGCATGGCTGGAGTCAATCATAATCTTGCCGCTGGTTTTGCCTTCAGCTAGGGCATTTTCGACTTGAGAAACGGCCGTTTCATCATAGTTAGGTTTGCCATTACCACCGCGCAATACCACGTGAGCATAAGGGTTGCCTTTAGACTTGATGATACATACTTTGCCATCTACTGACAGACCTAAAAAGCTATGTCCGGCTTTGACTGCTTGCATGGCATTGACGGCGACAGTCATGCCCCCATCGGTACCATTTTTGAAGCCTACTGGACAGGATAAGCCTGAACTCATCTCGCGGTGGGTTTGGCTCTCAGTGGTACGCGCGCCAATCGCTGACCAGCTGATTAAGTCTTGCATATACTGTGGGGTATTTGGATCAAGGGCTTCAGTGGCACAAGGCAGACCTTTTTCATTCAAGTCAATCAGCAGCTTACGGGCAGTACGTAAACCTTTTTCGATATCAAAGCTGTCATTCATATCAGGGTCATTGATCATGCCTTTCCAGCCGACCGTGGTACGCGGCTTTTCAAAATAGACGCGCATGACCACAAAGATAGTGTCTTCAATCTCTTTTGCCAATACGGCTAGGCGGTCAGCATATTCGTGCGCCGCTTTAATGTCATGAATAGAGCAAGGGCCAATCACCACGAACAGACGCTTATCGGTACCGTCCAAGATATCTTGGATAGTACGGCGGCCTTTTAAGACGGTTTTATAGGCCGGCTCTGTGAGAGGTAGCTCAGTTTTTAGCTCAGCGGGAGTAATTAAGGGGATGAATTGTTCAATATTCACGTCATCAATATCTGCGTTATGAGTAGCTGGTGTAGTCATGATTATACGTCGTCTAGCTAATTTATAGGAATATTCATTATGCGGTGAAAACAGTGGGTTGACAAGGGTAGTCGCTCAGTTAATTGACTGATAACTGGAATGTCAAAACCAAAATTTTGTTATACTGACCTGTTATGTTGAGCATTGACACTATTCTCGACCTACATTTTTTGGTCACTCATTTTTATTGACGCCTTACCGTAAAGACAAATTATAGTCCATTAAGCTTTGTTCTCGGTCATTGGCTATTGTTATGACCGTCACGTATGATGCTTACTATAATGCTAATAATTTATTTAACCTAAGACACATTACATATAGCCTAGACGGTATTGTACTTATTATGCCTTGTCAAGATCGAGAGCTTGTTATGACAGATTCTGCTACGCCCCCCAAACCTACTAAAGTGTCTGCTAATAATTCTGAAGTGGCAATATCGCCTATGTCACCAACGTCGCCGCTAGTAATTGGTATTGTTGCCGGTGAGGTATCAGGGGACAGTTTGGGTGCCGACTTTATGCAGCAGATGAACAATCTGCGTGATGATATTATCTGGGTAGGCGTTGGTGGTACAAAAATGCAAGCACAAGGCCTACAAAGTATTTTTCCGTTATCACGTCTGGCAGTGATGGGTTTAGTAGAAGTATTATCGCAATTACCAGATCTACTCAAAGCGCGCCGTGAGCTATTAGCCGCCTTTAAAACCGCTGATATCGATTGGTTCATCGGTATTGATGCGCCTGATTTTAATTTACGAGTCGCTAAAAAACTCAAACCTGCAGGCGTGTTTTGTGTCCAATATGTCAGTCCGTCAATTTGGGCATGGCGTGAGTCGCGTATTCACGGCATCAAGGCTGCAACTAACTTAGTGCTGTGTTTGTTTCCGTTTGAGCTGCCGGTTTACGAGCATTATAGTCATCCAGCGATATGTGTTGGACATCCGTTATTGCGGACTATGAACCAAGACTTGTTAGACACACCGACCAATCAGCTGCGTAGTGAGCTGGTCTGGCACAATGACGGCCTACAGCAGTTCTTTATTGAGCGCTTTAATGATGTCAGTCAACTTATTTGCGTGATGCCAGGGTCGCGGCGTGGTGAAATTACGGCTATCTTGCCCTTGATGCTTGACGGTATCCAAAAACTGATATTACTAGACCCTAAGCTATGTTTTATCATTCCAACAGTGGATCAAAACCATCAGTATATCGTACAAGAAGTCATTGATAAGCGCTCCGAGCAACTGCGTGCTGCTATTGTCGTGGTCTATGATGAAAGCCAGGCAGCCTTTAGTCAACAAGCGATGGCCGCGTCCGATCTTGTTATGCTCGCATCGGGCACAGCAACCCTTGAGGCCATGCTCCTTGAGCGCCCAATGGTGGTCATTTACCAGCTAAATCAGCTGACCTATCAGATCGCTAAGCGCTTGGTAAAAGTACCTTATGTGGCGCTACCTAATATTTTAGCGGGTAAGGCCATTGTTCCTGAGCTTATCCAAGAGCACGCGAGTGGCGAGAATATCTGTAGGACGGTTATGCAACTATTGCAGCCGCGCGCGTATACGGAGCAATTAAAAGCCCTCACTAGCACCAAACAAAAGCTACAGCAACAAAGCAATCATGACCCTGCGAATAGCGTGATTGAGCAATGGTTTACTCAGAACAGTCATTAACTATCATCGATTAAATGTCGTTATTTAAGTGAGAACAAATAATTGAATGCTAACAATTAAGTACTAGTAAACAACTATTATTGTTAATCAAATTAATAAACAAGAAGCTTTAAAGTTATGAGTATTGAGACCTGTCTAGAAAACTTTGTAATCCCTATTAAAAGCGTTATTGAGCATATCGATGTTAAAGGACAAGATGTTAGCTTGGCAGCACCTATCAAGCTGTCTGGTCAGCTAAATATCTCTAAGCTATTAGCGGAGCAGTGGATAAATACAGGGCAAGAATCAGATGAAACAGCCTTACAGATTGGCGTTGATGAAGCAGGACGCGGGCCATTACTTGGCAGCGTCAATGTGGCTGCTGCGATATTACCTAAGGCATGGTCAGGTTTAATTGAAGCACAACCGCTACAACATACCTTACTGTCTATCCTAACCGACTCCAAAAAGCTAAGTGAGAAAAAGCGCGATAGGCTTTATCCATTAGTACAGCAGCATGCGATAGGTTATGTGGTTGCCGACATTCCAGCAGCGGTGATTGATCAGGTGAATATTCTACAAGCGACTCTGCTGGGCATGCGCTTATGTACTGAAGTGTTATTAGAAGTGATGGTAAGTCAGTCGGCTACCGCTATAAATGATGCAACAGAAGCGTCTCGCCATCTGCAAGCGCAAGTATTATTTGATGGCAATCGCTGTCCGGAGCTCGATTATCTAAAGCTTGCTACATTAGGCATAGAAAAGTCAACTATTGATTGTCAAGCCTGGGTAAAAGGGGATGCACGTCATACCAGTATCGCGGCGGCCAGTATCTTAGCAAAAGTCAGTCGCGATCAAACGATGTATGAGCTGGACTCCCAGTATCCACAATACGGTATTGCTCAGCATAAAGGTTATCCAACCCGCGTGCATATGCAGGCGATTGATACTCATGGGGTATTACCTGACCATCGGCGCAGTTTTGCACCCATCAGACGAGCGTTAGAGAATAAATAGTCGACCAAAGATAAATTATTGTCTTAAAAGCAGTCAACACTTAAATTAAATAGCCTAAGTAATAAATAGGCTATTCTCTGGATTAACACTAGGATTATTCCTCAAATTAGTTTCTAAAATTTATGTTATGTCAAGCGGTATCCTACAGACGGTTTTATTGTTATCATAGACAGTATTTTTATTATGAATTGGTATGTCCACTTCATTACCCTATAGGATAAATGATGATTTTTAATCCGACAGAAAAAGGCCTTGCCGTTGCTTTTTTCTCAACCATAATTTTGACTGCTTGTGGTGGTGGCGGGGACTCAGATAACAATTCAAACAACTCGAACCCACCGGCAACTGTTAAGCCAATAGAGTCTACTCAGACATTAAAACCTACCAAGCCTGCTACTCCCTCTAAGCCATCAAACTCTGATGCCATTCTCCCAGTAGGGGATGCTAAGGTAACTATCAGTAGCATTGATAGTAAAAACTATGATCAAGCAGCGTTAGTCGGCTCTAACTTAATTAGCCTACAAAGACAGGACTGCGGACTTGGCGGGGTCGAGTATGACCAGGAGTTGACCGAAATTGCGACTCAACATGCTCAGTATATACAGCATGTGTTCTCCAACACCACACCGACTACCTTCAATGCTCATTACGAAAATGAGATTGCCGATATCAAGAACTCGACCGGAAAGAACAATCCATTCTTTAGGGGTGTCAGTTTCAAAGACCGCCTGCTCAGAGCCAATTATCCCGATCTAGCTTATGGTGTCACTGAGAATATTGCCCAGACCGCGTACTTTAATTCTGCCGGTAAGGTGATATCTCCTGAATACGCCTCATATTCAATGACAAAATCGCTATTGGCTGCGCCCTATCATCAGCGCATACTTATGACCCCTAATCTCAGCCAAACAGGGTCAGGTATGGTCGCTTATAAGCCTTATAATAAGGCCAGCGATAAAAGTCAGAGCTATGTCTTTGTCAACGCCTCATCTGCGACTCAAAGTACAAAAAACGATAGTGTAAAAGGACTGTTTACTTATCCGTGTGCTGGTGTAACTGATACCAATACAGCACTATACAATGAGTTCCCAAGCCCAGTGGCCGGGACAGGTCGCAACCTAAAATATGACCCTATTGGTCAGCCAGTGTATATCAGTATGCCGTCAGCGAACTCTATTAAAGTCAGCAATATTAAATTTTATGATGTGCAGCGTAAAGTAGACGTCTCTACCGATCTATTAGACTTTAATAACGATCCCCATAAAAACACCGCGTATGAACTGCCAAAAAATGAAGCCTTTATTTTACCATTAACCGATAGTCTAAAAAGCTGTAAAACAGGCAGAAAGCAAGGTCAAAATTGCGGACTTTATGGCAATAGCGAGTACAAAGTAAGCTTTGATGTTTTGGTAGATAACCAAACCTTAAATACGAAAAAATTTACTTTCAGAACAGGTAATGTGAATTATTAAACAGTAGCAACTCTTGCCTAAAATTTACTCAAAAATACTAAAAAGAGTACCTAAAAAGATGAATTTGGCTGCTGCAGGAATACTTCTTCTGCTCCAGTTGATGTTCGATTTAAGGCCGCATTACGATGTGGATAACGTCCAAATTGCTCGATAATTGCTTGATGACCATAAGCAAAGTCTAGTGTAACGGGATCATCTAACTGCTCAAACAGGGAAAAGTAGCGTGCCTGAATCACTGCTGATTCAGAATGCATAAACGGCATAATCATAAACTGGCGCCATTGCCACGGTAAATTACTAAATTTAGGCTGATAAATGGCTTCTTGCGCCAGCACCAAAGCCATATTATCTTGCGCAAATGCGCATGCTTGCTTGCGACATAGATTACGTGAAAATTGATCTAAAACAATAATCTCTGCTAAGCGCCCAGCAAGGTTAGTCGCTACAGTATCAATCCCTGTATCATCAGTAGTTGTATGTTCCTCAACACGTCGCCAAAGTGCACATTCACCCTGTCTAGAAGCTTGCCATATCTCACCAAACTTATCATTGATTGTCTGATCAAATTTATCATCTTCTAAAAACCAATACGGTTCGTTGTCTTTATCAAACCAAAATTTCAAGACAGCGTGGGCATCAGCGTGAAGGTGTGGTAGGTTAAGCTGGGTTAAATCAGGTTGATTCAAGAAGGTAGAATAATCGGTTGAGAGAGACATAAGCTATTCTAATTATGATAGGTTTAGTCTACTATAACGCAATTATTTACGTGTGTCATATCGCTACTGAGCATCACCTATAATCCATAAGTTTTTGCTTGTTTCTATTATTATTATCATGACGGTCACTATCCTTATCAAAAGCTATTAGGTTATCTACTATGAATTCCTCCGCCACTGTACAACCAATAAATGTACCTACCCCTTATTATTTACTTGATGAGGCCGCTATTGTGGCGAATATGCAGATTATCGCTCGTCTATGTGAGCTATCCGGCGCAAAGGCTTTATTGGCGCTAAAATGCTTTGCTACATGGGGCGTCTTCGATGTTATACAGCCATATTTACATGGTACGACTTCATCGTCCCTTAATGAAGTACGACTAGGATATGAGACTTTTAGTAATACAAACGAGAAGGAAACCCATGCCTATAGTGTGGCTTATAGCGCGGATGAAATCCCTGAAGTACTTAGCTATGCTGATAAAATTATTTTTAATTCTATCTCACAATTAAATGCCTTTAAAGACCAAGCGAAGGCGCAAAGTGTCCCCGTAGGATTGCGGTTAAATCCCAAGACCAGTAATTCGTCATTTATTATTGCTGATCCAGCGCGTCCTTTTAGTCGTCTTGGAGAACATGATAAAGACAGTATTGCAGCGGTGCTCGATGACATCACTGGGGTCATGATTCATAACAACTGCGAGAATGACAGTTTTGAATCCTTTAGTAAAAGCTTGGCCGATATCGAAGCTAAGTTTGGTGGCATTTTAAAACAGCTAGAATGGGTAAGTTTAGGCGGCGGCATTCACTTTATTGCTCCTGATTATCCGCTTGAGCAGCTGGCGGAACGTCTAAAAACCTTTAGCGAAACTTATGGCGTGCAAGTCTACTTAGAGCCGGGTGAGGCTAGTATTCATGGCGCTGGTACGTTGGTCACGACGGTTTTAGATATCATGTATAACGAGAAAAATCTCGTAGTGGTAGATTCCTCTATTGAAGCGCATATGTTGGATTTACTTATATATCGTGAGTCCGCGCCGATAGTTGCTATTAATAATAACCCAATTGATATCGCGCCTCTTGATATCGATCCTACTAGCAGTACACCCACTGATATTTCAGCAACTGAACAAGCTGAAGCAGCTAATAATACTATTATTTATGGTCGTTCTTGTTTGGCTGGTGATATCTTTGGTGAATATTCACTGTCAAATTCTTCACAAAGCTCATTGCAAATAGGCGATACCGTCACTTTTGGTAATGCGGCTGGTTATACCATGGTTAAAAAGAACTGGTTTAATGGTGTTAATATGCCCGCGATTGTGATTCGTCGTCTTGATGGGAGTATTAAGGTGCAGCGAGAGTTTGATTATCAGGATTATAAAGCGAGTTTGTCTTAATGTTGCCAGCTTTATAATTGGCTCAGACGGCAAGATTTTTCTGATTTGCTAATTCTTGCCGAAAGGTGGGTAAAAATTGTTATAATCACTACGGACAAAAATAGCAGTCATTGTCCATCGGGTGCGTGGGTTTTCCTTGGTCTTCCTTTTTAATTCACGCATATCATTCACTGGTTTCTGTTTTGAATAGCCTTTATCACAATGGTCACAGGCGCCAACAGAGACACAAAGGAGGATTGTTGCATTGAAACCAACTCAACATACCAAGCAAGCTAAAAAAAATGTACTTATTATCGGTGCTGGCGGCGTTGCGCAAGTGGTCGCGCATAAATGTGCGATGCATAATGACGTACTAGGTACGATTCATATCGCTTCACGCACGCAAGCCAAATGTGATGCTATCGCTCAAAGTGTGCAGGATAAAAATAGCTTTAAGCAGACCGCTACCTTACATACGCACCAAATCGATGCCATGGATATCCCAGCGCTGATACAGCTTATTAGCGACACTGGCATTCAAATCGTTATCAATGTCGGTTCACCTTTTATTAATATGAGTGTGTTAGAAGCCTGTATTGAGACTAGTGTCGCTTACATCGATACCGCTATTCATGAAGATCCACGCAAGATTTGTGAGACCCCGCCATGGTATGACAACTATGAATGGCAGCGTAAACAGCGCTGTGCAGATAACAATATCACTGCCATTTTAGGCGCAGGCTTCGATCCTGGCATGGTCAATGCTTATGCCAGACTCGGCTATGACATGATGGATGCAGGCTCGGTCACTGATATTGATATCATCGACATTAATGCCGGCAACCACGGCAAATACTTCGCCACTAACTTTGACCCTGAAATTAACTTCCGCGAATTCACTGGTACGGTTTATTCGTGGCAGAACAGTAAGTGGCAATCTAACAAGATGTTTGAAGTTAAGCGTACGGATGATTTTCCCGTCGTTGGCGTGCAAAACAGCTATCTAAGCGGTCATGACGAAATTCATTCTTTATCCGTCAATTTAGATGTACCAAATATTCGCTTTTGGATGGGTTTTGGTGAGCATTACATCAATGTCTTTACCGTCCTTCAAAGCTTGGGATTATTGTCCGAGCAGCCAGTCATGACTGCTGAAGGCTTAGAGGTTATACCGCTAAAAGTTGTCAAAGCGGTACTGCCTGATCCAAGCTCATTGGCACCGAACTATACCGGCAATACTTGTATCGGCGACAAGGTCAAAGGTAAGAAAGACGGCGTAGATACTGAAGTATTTATCTATAATACTTCAGACCATAAAGACGCTTATGAAGCCATGGGTAGTCAAGGCATCTCTTATACTGCTGGTGTGCCGCCGGTTGCCGCTGCTATGCTAATCGCTACTGGCGAGTGGGATGAAGGGAAAATGGTCAACGTCGAAGAGCTTGATGCTAAGCCCCTTATTAATCTATTAAATGAGATTGGTTTACCGACGCGAATTCAAGATGCAGATGGTGATAGAGCGTTAACGTTTGATATTTAATTAGCTGTATTTTGTATTAAAAAAAGCCCGTTTAGCATTTTTCTATTGATGCTAAGTGGGCTTTTTTGTGGTCTGCTTTTGATGGTTTAATAGGGGAGTTGATTCTGCTATTCATCACTCAACTAAGAGGGACGAGGCAGTGATATCGTACTACCTATGCTACGCTTATGCGATACAAGGCTAGATCTATAATTGCTACATTTATTGAAGCATTAATATGTAGCAAAATATTAACTAAAACTCGAAACTCAACCTTCCTACGCACATTACTCAACCAAACCAAATACAGTGCACCAGCGAGTAGGCGATAACCTTTAAGTATTCATAGTCCAGCACCAAGTGCGCATGATCAAACAAGCCAAGATTCCTAATCATTGAACGAGACTAATCTTAGTGGTCTTATGTTTTTGACTGAGCGTTTTTTTATATTATTATATTCGCTCAACTAAGCGAGTATAGTTGACTGACAATGACCTCAATTTATATAAGTCAAACATTACTCTTAGGGATAAGAGTAGCGGGTTATTAAACCAATAACACTCATGAGCAGGGAGCTATTTATGGAATTTGACTATATTATCGTTGGCGGTGGGTCTGCAGGGTGTGTGTTAGCAGGACGCTTATCGGAAGATCCCAATATCAATGTCTGTCTGCTGGAATCTGGCGGTGAGGGCAAAGATCTGGTGGTACGTGTCCCTGGAGCCGTCATTATGATGATGCGTGACAAGCCGATAAAAATCAATAACTGGTGCTTTAATACTGTACCGCAAACCAACCTTAATAACCGCCTTGGCTATCAACCTCGTGGGCATTGTCTCGGTGGCTCGTCGGCTATTAATGCGATGATCTATACCCGTGGTAGTCCAAAGGATTATGACCGTTGGGTAGATTTAGGTTGTGACGGTTGGGGCTACGAGCAATTACTACCTTATTTTAAAAAAGCAGAAAACAACAGCCGCGGCGCAGATGACTATCATGGTGATAGCGGGCCTCTGCATGTCACCGAATTACTCAGTCCCCGTCCTATCTCTAACGCCTTCGTTGATGCGTGTGTCGCCAATGGAATTGACCGTAATGACGACTTTAATGGTGCCAAGCAAGACGGCGCAGGTCTGTACCAAGTCACCCACTTTCATGGTGACAAGCAAGGGCAACGCTGCTCAGCAGCTGCCGCTTATCTACATCCTATTGAGGATCGCTCAAATCTTACCATTATTACAGGTGCAATGGCCTCACGTGTCTTAATAGAAGACAAGCGGGCAATCGGCATGGTTTACCATAAAAGCGGCGAAGAATATACTATCAAAGCCCGTTCAGAAGTTATCCTATGTGCGGGGACCTTCGGTTCACCCAAGATATTGATGCTTTCGGGTATTGGTCCCAAAGATCACTTGCAACAACATGGCATTGAGATTGTTTATGATTCGCCAAATGTGGGTAAAAACCTACAAGATCACCTCGATGTGGTTTTTGATTATGAGGTGAATACCAAAGATGTGTTTGGTATTGGTTTTACAGCAGCCGGTAACTTGATCAAAGCCTCAAACGATTGGAGAAAAGACGGTACTGGGCTGTTATCAACCAACTTTGCGGAAGCAGGTGCTTTTTTTAGTGCCAAAGAAGAGACTCCAGAAGAGTGGCCAGACATCCAGCTACACTTTGTCATTTCTCGAGTGATTAATCACGGACGTGAGCTTAAGTGGGGTTATGCGGTTTCCATCCATAGCTGTTATTTGCGCCCTGAAAGTCGGGGCACAGTAAAACTGGCCTCCACTGATCCGAGCGCGGCACCGCTGATAGATCCTAATTATTTAGCTGACCCAAAAGATGTTGAATATATGATTGCAGGGGCAGAGCGTACTCGCGCTATTATGATCGAGGCACCGATGGCAAAGTACATTACTGAAGACTACGCCGCGCCTTATATCGAAAAAGATGGTTTACTCGGTTATATCCGCAACAAATCGGATACTATTTATCATCCCATAGGCACTTGCCGAATGGGCGCAGACAGTCAATCGGTCGTTGATATAGACCTTAAAGTTAGAGGAGTTAAGGGCTTGCGAGTAATTGATGCCTCTATTATGCCTACCCTAATCAGTGCCAATACCAATGCCCCAACTATCGCTATTGCCGAAAAAATGGCGGTGCAAATCAAAGCTGAATATGCTGCTTCTGTTTAATAGTTTTATTTGAAAATAACCGGATATTTAACAGCCAGTCTAAGAGCTAAATTAACAGCCAGCTTTCCAGTATTTATTTATAACATTGGAAAGCTTTTTTTATTTAAAATGTGAGGGAGCTATTGATGCTAAAAATAAAAGTGGCTATCCAATAACAACTAACAGGATGCAGAATTGCGGCTGTTGCTAAAATTTTGGGCAAAATCTAAATAATTTTAAATAAGGAGTTTACCTTGTCGAATCAATTAACAGCGATTACTGAGTACTTTCTTGAGCTTGATGCCTTAAAGCTGGTTAACCGTCGTACTTATATTGATGGCGGAGTTCGCCTTGAGAATTCTGCTGAGCACTCATGGCATTTGGCTATGGCTTGTTGGTCAATTTCAAGAAGTTTTGATCTTGATATCTCTGAAGAGAAGCTATTGAAGCTGGCGCTAATCCATGACTTAGGTGAGATTGACGCTGGTGATACCTTTCTTTATGCAGCTGATAGAAGTAGCGCGCATACTGCCGAACGAGAAGGTATTAAACGATTAAAAAGCCACCCAGGCAATGCTATTAGCGATCTATCTGAGTTGTGGGAAGAGCAAGAAACGGGCCATAGCTTAGAGACTAAGCTGCTAAAAGTGGTAGATAGGCTATTGCCATTTCTACATAATATCAACAGCGAAGGCAAGACTTGGCGAGAGCTCGGTGTAAAGAAATCCCAAGTAGTGAACGCACATGCATTCATTGCTGATGATTTTCCTGAGATTCATTTGTGGATGACTGATACCCTTAATTTAGCGGTAAAAGCGGGTTGGCTGGATGATTGCTAGTAGTCATTGCTAAATATGAAATTAGAAGTAATGCTTGTTTCTCACAGCTTAGTCATGCTAACTAAGCGCTATTAAACTCTAGCCTTACATATAAGGGAATTGGATATGAAATCTCAAGTTAGCTCTGATAAGTTTTGGGATAAAGTGGCTGATCGCTACGCGAAAATGTCAGTGTCGGATATGGCGACCTATGAGAAGAAACTCACTGAAACCCAGAGTTTTTTTGAGCCAGACATGCATATTTTAGAATTTGGCTGCGGAACAGGCGCGACGGCTATTCTTCACGCTACCTATGTGCAGCATATTGATGCAATAGACATATCTGAAAAGATGCTTGAGATTGGCCGGAGCAAGGCTAAAGAGGCGGGTATTGAGAATATCGAGTTTACTCATGGAGATTTGGAGGCATTCAATGCAGAGTCTGCCAGCTTAGATGCTGTTTTGGCCTTAAACGTGCTGCATTTATTAGCAAATCGACAAGCTACAATAGCGGAAGTTGCTAGAATTTTGAAGCCCGGTGGTATTTTTGTGAGTAGTACTATCTGCCTTGGTCATTCGTATTTGCGTTTTATTAAGCTCGCAGCAGCGCTTGGTAAAAGGCTTGGTCTAATGCCTAATATATCTATATTGACCGAAGCCAAATTGGAAAACGAGATTACAAACGCAGGATTTGCGATTGAGCGCCAATGGCATCATGGAATAAATGATATCAGGGTATTTATTATTGCGCGAAAAATATAGCATTGTAAGTTGGTTTACTCTTAAATCGAAAAGACAGTGACGATATCTGCTACTTAAACGAATGTGCCATCCTCTTAGATGGGTACCTGCGTTGTATTCAAGGAGAGGCCACACCTCTGTGCTCAAAGTGCAAGACGCAGATGGCATTTTTTGCTCAAATAGACTCCGAGGATGAGACGAGTATTATGTGGGGTGATGGTGGACTGGTTTATTTTTTCTGCTGCCAATAACATAAGGAGGCGTTCCATTTTGAGTTACAGTGTTATTGATGCTGAACGAGCCGGAGGTATTCGCATAGTTTTCTACCATAAGGTGACATTATGAAGGTAATATTATGAAATTTCTAGAGCTAAAAGTTCCGCCTGTGCTACAAGTCTTGACTGTAGGCGCCGCAATGTATGGCGTATCTAAAACGCTGCCATCGTTGCAGTTTTCGCTTACCGGTTCAGGTTGGTTAGCAAGCGCTCTCGCTGTCACAGGTTTGGGTGTCGGGGTAATGGGCGTCACTGAATTTAAAAAAGCGCAAACGACCGTTAATCCACATACTCCCGAAAAAGCCACGGATTTGGTAACAAGTGGCATTTATCAATATAGTCGCAACCCCATGTATTTAGGCCTTGTTCTTATTTTGTTAGGCTGGGCATTATATTTGTCTCATGTTTTGGCATTTGTATTGCTTCCAGTTTTTATTATTTATATGAGTCGCTTTCAAATTCAGGCAGAAGAGAAGATTATGATGCAGAAGTTTGGTGATAAATATCAAGCTTATTTAACGAAGGTGCGTCGCTGGCTGTAAAGATTAATGAAGGTTTCATGTTAAATGGTATTGCTCAGGTTTGCTTATTCTGTTTGAATGGACAGTGAGTATTTTAGTGGGTACTTTAAGTGATAAATAAACTATATTGGGCTGAATTCACCATCTACACTTATAAAATATCGCTTTATAACCTTGTTATAAGCCATCAAATAATTAAGTTAAAAATTAGGAGACAGTATTATGGAAATCAATAATATACCTTTTGGAACCACCGATTGGACCGCAGTGGAAGCGCTAGAAGTTAAAGGTGAAACAGGTGCTGGGCATTGGAAAACACTCGAATTCGGTACTATTAATGTGCATATGGTCGAGTATTCAGCCGGTTATCTTGCCGATCACTGGTGTAATAAAGGACATATACTACTGTGTATCGAAGGTGAGCTAAATACCGAGCTACAAGACGGGCGTACTTTTACTCTAACGCCGGGCATGACCTATCAGGTAGCAGACGATACAGTAGCGCATCGTTCATCAACCACAGGTGGCGCTAAGCTGTTTATTGTTGATTAAAGGCAATTTAAAGAGGACAAAAAATGCAACTCGAAATTAATGTCATCGACGCTTTTACAGATACTGTCTTTAAAGGAAACTCAGCAGCGGTCATTATTACCGAGAATTGGTTGGCCGAAGAGTTGATGCAGTCGATTGCGACGGAGAATAACTTATCGGAGACTGCTTTTTTAGTTGCCGATAAGTCAGATGACAAAGGCCTGTCAGATAAAAAAGACACTTATCATATCCGCTGGTTCTCACCACTGACTGAAATTGCTTTTTGTGGCCATGTGACTTTAGCCTCCGCTTTTGTCTTATTTAAAAAGAATCCCACTTTAAAAGTTATTAAGTTTTTAGCGAAAGCAGTTGGAATATTAACAGTCGTACAAACCAACTCTGGTAAAATTCAAATGGATTTTCCCAATACTAAACCTGAAAAAGTTGAAACGATTCCTGATAATTTACTAATGGGTTTGTCCATTGCTGCTACTGAGGTTTATCGGAATACGCAGGCATATTTTGTGGTTTATCCATTGGAGTCTGATGTGCTATCGGTAGTTCGTGATAATGAAGTACTCAAACAGCTGAAACCCTTAGATGTCGTCGTTACCTGTCAGGCGCAATCAAAGGATTATGATGAATACGATTTTATCTCAAGATACTTCTGGCCAGCAAACGGTGGTGATGAAGATCCAGTCACGGGGTCGATTCATACGGGTCTAGCACCACTTTGGGCGCAGCGATTGGGCAAAAATGAATTGGTAGCTTATCAAGCGTCAAGCCGAGGCGGGGTGCTAAACTGTACTGTCGCAGGTGATAGAGTACTTGTCTCAGGTAATGCGGTGCAGTATTTAACGGGGTTTATTACTGTGTAAAGATATAGACGTCTTTGTTTTAATAAAGCAATGAGTAGTTGCTAGGCTATCATCAAAAAAACCTCACTGCTGCAACGCCCTAAATTTGCTAAAAATCGCAGCATTATAGATGACTGAAGGAGTAAGTTGCCTTGCCTGAGTTAAAGACTGTTGGCCTTTTTATGCTTACGGCGCTAGCAGAAATTGTCGGTTGCTACCTACCTTATCTTTGGCTACGAGAAGGTAAAACCATTTGGCTTCTTATTCCCAGCGCGCTCAGTTTGATTGCTTTTGTATGGCTGCTGACTCTGCATCCAACCGCTGCGGGTAGGGTTTATGCTGCTTATGGCGGAATGTATATTTTTATGGCGATTATGTGGCTGTGGACAGTCAATGGTATTCGGCCAACCACATGGGATATAGTAGGGTCGGCGGTGGCGCTCTTAGGCATGGCGATTATTATGTTTGCACCGCGCAGCACCTAAATTGCCAAGCAAAGCCTGTTTATTAAATTATTGGGTCCGATTAGCGTGTTTAGGTTCTTAATATGTTCGTAGAAGGTAAGAGTGTGACTCTTATTATGTGGAACAATGAACGTGCGATGAGACTTGGTATGATGAGGTAGGTAATGGCCACCTTAGGCAACGATGTACAGTCGTCTTTAGATGGCCGGTCTTACTTAATGCTGTCCTAATATACTGTTATCATCTTTCTTTGATTTTTTGGCCGCTTTCTTTTCTTTTGCGGTTAAAAGTGGTTTCTTTTTTACATTCTTTTTACTATCTTGGCCTTTACTCATGATTACTTTCCTTCTGAGGTAGCATATAACATATTTGAAATAGCTTCTAAAACCTTTAAAGTCAGCTTGAGCCAACCTAAGGGCAGTGGCTACGCAGTCGCTGCGTAATGAAATCAGTATAGCCTTAAGCCTGAGTAATAGCCAGCTATAGCTCAGGCTCACTATGCGTTGCCGCTACTCATCTGTTAGCCACTTGCTGGACGAAATATGATTATACATACTATACTTTTTCTATTCATCTCTCAAAGTCGCACTCCACTGACGGTAACGTTGATAAGCGCTTACTTACGGATACATGGCGATTTGCTATAATAGGGAACAAGCTGGTTACTAGGGTCAGCAAACTCTTATTTAGCACAATGATGCTCACTGTTTTGGTTAATTTATTATTATGCGTATCCGTAAACTCTTTAAATTTGAAAATGCTCATATTGTTCGTAACTGTAGTTCTGAGCGCTGCAAACACTCTATTCATGGTCACAGCTACCAGATTGAGCTGATCCTTGAGGCCCAGCGTTTAGATCATGGGCAGATGGTTTATGATTTTGGATTATTAAAGTCGTCGATTAAAGACATTATTGATAGCTTTGATCATGCTATTTGTTTTTGGAATCAAGACGATCCTGAATATATCGCTGCTTGTAAAAAGTTCAGTGCGCGCTGGATAAGTTTGCCCGTCTCCCCATCTGCTGAACAGTTCTCCCGAGTGATATTCTTTTGGGCGCAAGAAATTCTGCAACAAACCCAAATGCAAAATGGTGAAGCTGATGTCGCCGTCTATTCGGTGATTGCTCATGAGACTGCGACCGGTTACGCGCAGTGCTTTGCCGGAGACGTATCGAATGAACAAATGGGCAAGCTTGAACTGGATAAATTTGAATTCAGTTCGCAAGTGTCTGCTGAATGGCATGATCCAGAGCTGTATGCCAAGCTGATTCGCGGTGAAAATTTTGTTAACCCAAAGGTAACTATGCAAGTGCCGCAGGTGCAACCTGATGTCTAATGGCAATGAGCATTCTAAAGTTAATCAACAGTCGATAAAGTTAACGCTGACTTCTGAGGCAGATACGCAGGCTTTAGCGCAGCAGTTAGCAAAGTTACCGTTGTCCGGCAGCGTGTGGCTGGTAGGTGATTTAGGTGCAGGTAAAACCACGCTGACCCGTTACTGGCTGCAAGCACTAGGGCACTCGGGCACGGTAAAAAGTCCGACTTATACTTTGGTTGAGCCTTATAGTATTCAGCAAACTGATGGTACGGTTAAGCCCGTTTATCATGCCGATCTATATCGGTTGCAAGACCCAGAAGAGCTGTCTTTTATTGGTTTTGATGAATATCTTGATGAACCGGAGGCACTGGTCATTATCGAATGGCCGAGTCGTGCTGACAGTTATTTACCACCGCCGACATTGTTTATTGATATGACCCAAGGTGACAATGTTCAAGATGATAGTGCTCAAAGTAATAGTGAATCACGACAAGTTGAGCTACGACTGTCACGAGTAGGGCAGGCGCAAGGATTGGATTTATCAGCGCTTAGTCTTTAGTTATTTTTAATAACATTAAGCTTTGTTGAAAAACATCTCAGAAACCATTAAAACCTAATATTACCTTATACCATGTCAGATACCAATGTTAAATAGCAGTGCCAATACACGCATCAAAAAACTATCACCGCTGCTAATCAATCAATTGGCAGCCGGTGAGGTGGTGACGCGTCCGGCGGCAGTGGTTAAAGAGCTGCTTGAGAATGCCATTGATGCGGGTGCTACCAATATTGAGGTGCATATTACTCAAGGTGGCATGGGTATGATTGAGATTGTGGATAACGGCGCCGGTATTCATCCTGATGATATGGCGATGGCAGTTACTCGCCATGCTACCAGTAAAGTTGCTGACATTGCCAATTTGCATGGTATTACGACCTTAGGTTTTCGCGGTGAGGCACTGGCGGCAGTGGCAGCAGTCGCGCGTTTGACGCTGATAAGCAGTCATGATGACAGTGGTATTGGGCGTCAGCTACAAGTGGCTGGCGTATTAGCCGATATGCCAAAACTGACGCCAGTAGTGCACAATCGCGGTACCACAGTCACGGTAAAGGATCTCTATTTTAACGTGCCGGCGCGGCGCGGTAATCTCAAGTCTGTTGCCACTGAGTTTTCCCATATTGAAACTATCGTTCGTGAGGTGGCACTCGCGCGCGCAGATGTGACACTCAGTCTCTTTCATGATCAAAAAAAGCGGCTGTCATTATTAGCACAACCAGCATCTTTACTATCAACACGCTTAGATCAAAGTAATGCCAAGCGCTTGCCGCTATCACGCCTTGAACAAGCGCTCGGATCACCATTGTCTGATAATGCTCTTGAAGTGACAGTAGATTTATCAAGTCTTTTACAACAGCCGGCTATGGCAACTGAGAACGTCACCAACCAAAAGAGTGATTATCAAGCAAAGATTAGTGGTTGGCTATGGCCTACAGATGATCAGCAGAGCTTATTACCTAAGCTATTATATGTAAATGGGCGGCTGGTCAAAGAGGTGCTCATTAGTAACCAATTACGCCAATTGGTAACCAGTGCTGAGCTCAAGGGCCTCGGCTATGCATTATATTTTGAGCTTCCTAGTCATTGGCTTAATATCAACGTCCACCCTACCAAGCAACGTATCAAAATCAGCCCATTAAATAATATCATGGCGCATTTAAGTCACGCTGTCAGTCTTAAGCTTAAGGCTCTTAAGCCTAAAGAGGTGAGTAACCCGCAAACCTCAACTAATAATTTTTTATTAAAACAGACATCAGATAACAACATACCGTCTAAGACTTTGCTATCTACAACCACGTTGTCTGAAGCCAAGACGTCACGCCAGCAAGTGCAGGCACCGAAGCAGCAGTATCAGCATTTAGCAACGCCACAATTACCGAAAGGGTCAACAGACTTTAGCGTCAATGAGACTGTATTAAATCAGCGACTACAAAATTCTGATATAGAGCTCCCTAACATAACGGCTTCTTCTTTGCCACAGTGCTTAGACGTCATCAACCACTTACCTGAACCGTGGTTACTGCTTTATAATCAAGAGCGATTTTTGCTGGTTAGTGAACAGTGCTGGCTGCAAATTTTGCAAAAACTCGCTGACAATCAATCAAAAGTGTCACCATTATTCGAACAAGCGCTATTTGAGCAATCATCATTTAAACAAAAAAAAACGCCTATGAATGCTGCTATTATCAATCAGCACTTAGCCAAAGTTGTCAGCCAGTTATCCGCACAAGAATTTGCAACCTTTACTGTAACCTTTGAGCAAATGTTAAATACCAATGCCTATAAGGTTATAGATACTGAGCAATTAGTAGCGTTACTGTTATCATCCGAGATCAGATAGCTGTTTTCCAAATATTATTATCAATACTTCTGAGAATAGTTATAGAAATAGTTTAATAAGGACAAACAAGAAAATTTGAGAGTGTGCGAAAATAGGAGTTCAGTGTTGTTTATTAAATTGTTATGAAGACAGTACGTCAGTTTCAACTCAAACTAATCATGTTAAAGCCAACCATAATAAAAAGTCACCTATTTAACCAGTAAGAGAAAACCTATGCGACTGCCATCTGATACCTTAGCGGATAATAGTGTGGTGTGCTTAATGGCACCAACGGCTAGCGGCAAGACTGCGCTGGCTTATGAGCTGTATGATACGGGTCGCTACGAGCTGATCTCAGTAGACTCAGCGCTGATATATCGTGATATGAACATCGGTACGGCCAAACCAACGGCAGCTGAGCTTGAGTGTTACCCTCATCATCTGGTAAATATTATTGACCCAACTCAAAGCTATAGTGTGGCGGAATTTGTCACTGACGTCGCCCGTCTTATCGATAGTTGCCATCAAAAGGGTAAAATACCACTATTGGTTGGTGGTACTATGATGTATTACATGGCGCTACTTGATGGGCTGTCACCTGTGCCAGATAGCAAGGATAATGTCCGCCAAAAAGTTGAACAATGGCGGCAGACTGAAGGCATTGATGCGTTATATAATTATCTTAGCAAGGTAGATCCTATCAGCCATCAGCGTCTGAACGCTACCGACACCCAGCGTATCACTCGCGCCGTTGAGGTGCAGTTGCAAACAGAAGTGCCGATAAGCGCCTGGCAGGATCAGCCCAAACAAGCATTGTCGCATAATGCCCACCAGCAGTGGCACGCACTTGCAGTCATGCCTGATCGTGCTTGGCTACACAAGCGTATCGCCCAGCGCTTGGATATTATGTGGCATGAGGGTTTGGTTACTGAGGTCATTGATCTGCTTAAACGTTATCCATTAACGCCAAACTTGCCATCTATGCGCTGTGTTGGCTATCGTCAAGTATTAGAGCATCTCGTTCAGATTGACCATCCAATATTCGATCAGCCACATCTAGATAAAGCTCAGTTTTATGCTATGTTTGGACGATTTGATGAGACAAATCAGGTTCAAGCCTACCAAAATGGGGCGTCGCAACAGACTGAATATCTACTCAAAGCTAACAATGAACTGGGAGCGCTGTCTTGTGACCAAATGCAAAATAAGGCATTATATGCGACAAGACAGCTTGCAAAGCGCCAGTACACTTGGTTGCGTAAATTGATTCAATTACCCAGTTTACCGTTAGATACATCTACATCATTTTATACTGGAAATAATCAAACCACAGTAAGAGCGTTTACGACAATGGCACAGGCTAGGGATTATCTTTTCTAATTGATCACTATGCATGAAAGTTAGGGGTTAGAAAAGCTGTAAAAAATACGGCAGGTCAGCGAGATATACTTTTATAAAAACTTAATAAAAACCAATGACAATAAACTTCAAAGTGTATTTCGGATAGCTGTTATAATTTAGCGGTATTAAATAAAGTATAAACTTGTATAGCTTACTTGCTACTGTAATTTATTAGTATGAATCGATAATTGTTGATAATAACCATTATAGAAACAAGTAGTTACTTATTTATCTACAATAATATTATATTCGCGATAAAGTAGAATTACTTAAGAATAACTGGTGCTCATTTAGATACGTTTCATTAATAAAACTTATTATCGTATCTGCTTATAATCATTATAATTGAGCTAGCACTTATAATAATTATCACTTAAAACATAACTACATAATATTTAGGAGAGTTTTCATGTCAAAAGGACAAACCCTACAAGATCCGTTCTTAAACTCCTTGCGCAAAGACCGCATTCCTGTGTCTATTTTTTTAGTTAATGGCATTAAATTACAAGGTCAAATTGAATCATTTGACCAATATGTGGTACTACTCAAAAATACAGTAAGCCAGATGGTATATAAACATGCCATTTCAACGGTTGTTCCAGCGCGCAATCCGCGAGGTAGCACCACCACTACAGCAACAGGAAGTAGTACACCAGCCCAAAGTACAGGGACTGCCGGTTATCAAGGTGGCAGTACGAGCGGTGGCTTTGAGCGCGGTAGTAATGCTACTAGTACTGATGGCGGCTTTGAAGAACGCGGCTTTACTTCTGCCTCTAATCGTAGTGGCTTTAATCGTAGCGGCTTTGGTCAGGGTCAAGAGCGCGGCTTTGAACGTGGAAGCTTTGGTCAGGGTCAAGAGCGCGGCTTTGAACGTGGTGGATTTGGTCAAGATCGTGGTTTTGACACCCCAGCCGATAATGCTGGCCCAGAAGACAAGCCCAATGATGATTTTGATAACAGTAACAACAATAGTTAGTCGTTTAATGCGTAAGTATTAAAAACATTATATCAAAAGGTTATAAACTTTGCGCCACGCTGCTATGTGCCATGATTTTTATTATTATGACTTTTATATAGCTACTTGCTATCAAAATGACTGCTATTAAATAAAGGCCTACTATCAGAGTGGGTCTTTTTTCTATATCCCTTCTAATTATTATTTCTTCTGGTAGATATAGCTCTAATGATGCGCTAATAACGGGTAGTCTACATATTTTCAGCTATATTATTAATATTGGCTATAATATAGTAAAATGTGTCATTGATTCATTACAAGCATTGAGCCAACCCATGATTAATAGCCCACGTAGCTTAACCCACGACCAATTTATTATTAACGCCATTGATGCGATTAAAACTGAGCAAGCTGCTCTCGAGTTATTGGTTGAGCAGATAGATGATCGATTTGCACAGGCTTGTGATGTCATCTTAGCTTGTGCGGGTCGGGTAGTAGTGACGGGTATGGGCAAGTCGGGACTGATCGGACGTAAGATAGCAGCAACGTTTGCCTCTACTGGTACGCCGTCCTTTTTTATGCATCCTGGTGAAGCCGGTCATGGCGATTTGGGTATGCTGGTAAAAGGCGATGTGCTGCTGGCCATTTCTAACTCTGGTGAGTCTGATGAGATTAAGACACTATTACCAGTAGTCAAGCGTTTGGGTATTCCCCTGATCAGTATCAGTCGTGATAAGCGCGGTATGCTACCACGCGCTGCTGATATTATGCTGACATTAGGTCAATTTGAGGAAGCATGTCCGCTAAAGCTGGCGCCTACTTCGAGTACGACAGCAACGTTAGCGCTGGGTGATGCTTTAGCGGTAGCCTTGCTACATGCGCGTCATTTCACCTCAGAAGATTTTGCATTATCACATCCTGCTGGTGCCCTCGGTCGCCAGCTATTGACGCGAGTCGAAGATTTGATGCATACCACTTCAGAGGACTTGCCACTGGTCAATCAACGTTCTCTACTACATGAAGCCTTATTCACTATGTCTAATGGACGCTTGGGTATGACGGTAGTGACCGATGATGATAAAAAAGTCGTTGGTGTTTTCACTGATGGTGACTTGCGCCGCGGTTTAGAAAAAGGCATTGATCTGGCCACACCGATGCGTGAGGTAATGACCACCAATCCGCGGCATGTGAATAAAACCATGCGCGCCTCAGATGCTTTGAGTGTGATGAACGAAAATGCCATCAGTCAGTTGCTGGTAATGGATGAAGATGGTCATTTAGATGCTATTATTACCGTTCATGACTTACTGCAAGCTGGCGTAATATAAGCAGCTAATGCTACCGCTTAATTGTTTTGGTTTTGATTTTATATTAAGTAAGATAGACCCTATTATAAGAGGCAGATTATGCAAGACTTAATAAAAAAGGCGGGTCAAGTAAAGCTATTGGTGCTAGATGTCGATGGTATTTTATCGAACGGTCAGATTATCTATGATGCTAACGGCATTGAGACCAAAGCATTTTCGGTACAAGATGGCGTTGGGATTAAGTCTTTAGCGCATTATGGTATTTCGACGGCCATTATTACCGGTCGTAGCAGTCCTATGGTGAACAAGCGCGCCGCGGAGATGGGTGTTGATTATGTGGTACAAGGTCGAGATGATAAGCTAATCGCTTTGAATGAGCTGCTCTCAACACTGGACATTACAGCCGCTGACTGCGCTTATATGGGTGATGATTTACCTGATATTAAAGCCATGCAAACGGTAAGCTTTGCCGCTACCGTACCTAATGCCCATTCAGAAGTGATCAATCGTAGTGATATGGTCACTACTCGCGCTGGTGGTTATGGTGCCGTTCGTGAGGTATGTGATCTTATTCTAAAGGGTCATGGTCATTATAAAGACTTTATTGCACAGTATACCCTGGATGATACAAGGGTTCAGCATAACTCTCTTGATCACACTCAAGCGAGTACACAGGATAACTTGTCGTGAATACTCGTATTTTAATTATCTTAGCTTTGATTATTGCTGGTATTGCTGGTTGGTTTTTCCAGCAGCAAGGAAAGATCTCGCCGCCAGTAAATATAGAGGCATCAGAAGTTGATTATGAAGCCACAGATATTAAAGCGGTACAGACCAATGAGCAAGGTGAGACTGAGTATGAACTTAATGCTGAGTCATTAACCCATAATCCGGTGACCAATCAGGATGAGATGTCAGGCATCACCATGAATTGGGAGCCCTCAGATGAGCAGCGCTACCGTATTGAGGCGGGCAGTGCGGCCATCAATCAGCAAACGGGTGAGCTACATTTATCGGGCGGCTTTACCTTAGTGAGTGAAGACAAAGTTAGTGAGAATAAGACAGCTGCGACCGACATAGAACCGATACAAGTGACCGGTCAGACGCTTAAAGGTAACACTAAATCGCGGCAAGTTTATAGTAATGAGCCGGTCAAGGTCGTACAAGGCATGAACCGTTTTGAAGCCTCCAGCATGAAAGCCAACCTTGAGACTGGGGAGTATGAATTCGGGAAAGTGGCGGTGACCTTTACTCCCGTAGAACGCCAAAATAAAGCGCTATTTTGATAATGGCAATTATCTATGACCTATCTTGTGAGAGCTTAGAATAGACGATAACAACATTATCAAAAGTACCATTTATATTCATCATTACTTACCAATTATCAAAAGAGTAATTGTTTATGAAATTCAAATTTTTGCCGGCTATGCGCTCCATATTAACCTCTCCCATTCAAGCATCGCGTTGTCTGCAGACGTTGCCTATGGTGTTGTTATTGGCGCTACCACTGTACAGTTATGCACTGCCTTCGGATGCCAATCAGGCGATTAAGCTACTTGCTGATAAGGCGACTTATAGTGAGCGTACCGGTGTGACCAGTTATTCTGGTAGTGTCATCATTACCCAAGGATCGCTGAAGATGACCGCTGATAACATCACAGTGAATTTATCACAGCAGCGCAGTATCAATTCAGCGATAGCGACCGGACGACCAGCGACCATGCAGCAGATCGTTAGCCAAGAAAAGGGACTAGCAAAAGGCCAAGCCAATAAAATTGACTATAATGCAATGACTGGCATCATCACTTTAACAGGCAATGCTAAATTGACTCAAAACGGTGCCAGTTTTGCCGGTAACGTCATACGTTATAGCCTAAAAGCGGGTGACGTAGAAGCGACAGCTGGCGGCAATCAGCGCGTTGAGCTGGTATTTCCACCCAGTAATAGTACCAACCAAAACAGCATACGCTAACTTGAACAGCACCTGCCAAATAGTATAAGCACTGCAAGGTGAAAAAGAGCAGTTACGGTAGCTGATGACTGAGCATTCTCTTAAGTAGATCGTAATTTTTGTACCTAATTTTTGTAATAGCATGAGTAAGTTATGAGTGATAATAGCAGTACTAATACCAGTATTCATCATCTGTCGCCAACCAGCAGCGCCGAGCCTGTCGCCCGTTTGGTCATGCAAAATTTAGGTAAACGTTACGGTAAGCGCTGGGTCGTCAAAGACGTGTCATTTTCTGTTGAACAAGGTCAAGTGGTGGGTCTATTAGGTCCTAATGGTGCAGGCAAGACCACTAGCTTTTATATGGTAGTGGGCTTGGTCAATATGGATAAAGGCCGCGTTACTTTGGGAAAAATGGACTTATCTAAATATGCCATGCATGAGCGGGCGCGCGCTGGTATTGGCTATCTGCCGCAAGAAGCGTCCATCTTCCGTAAGTTGTCTATCGAAGATAATATTCTAGCTATTTTACAAACACGTAAAGAATTAACCGCCAGCGACCAGCGTCAAGAACTTGAAAAATTGATTGATGAGTTCCATTTAGAACATGTCCGTGAATCATTAGGTATGAGTGTCTCAGGCGGTGAGCGCCGTCGCTGCGAGATTGCCCGTGCCTTAGCAGCCGACCCCAAGTTTATCTTATTAGATGAGCCTTTTGCGGGTGTTGATCCGATTTCTGTTGGCGATATTAAAGAGGTTATCTTAGCCTTGAAAAATCGTGGTATTGGCGTATTAATTACCGATCATAACGTCCGTGATACGCTAGCCATTTGTGAAAAAGCCTATATCGTCTCCGAAGGTGCGATTATCGCAGAGGGTACGCCGCAACATATCCTAGATAATGATTTGGTTAAAACGGTCTATTTGGGTAAGGATTTTCAGGTATAAATGAGCTTGATGTTACCAATATTATAGATCCAATAGGTATCATTGATACTAAATAGAATAAATACGCTAGTAGTCACGTGTGACTGGTAAAAATTTATGGCTTACGGTATGCCGTATTGTCCTAGATACTGCAAAATTTACCAGTAACTCCGTATCCGTCTTAAAATAGATGGGCAATAGAAGCGATTAACTTAATGATTGTTTTTTGAAATTTTCATCTCTATCCTTATTCTTTTTCAACCTTATTATTGCTCGCAGTGAATGCTTTTATATTACTTGAAGTGCTTATTATCGTCCTGCTCGTAGCTGCTTTGACTGTCAAGCTGTGAAGCAAATAAGTCACTGCCAATAACCCATTGAACTGTGCTAAATGCATCGCAACAATTCGTATTTCCTCTAGCGCTCGTCTCAGCAATAGCATATTACCTATCATTTATTTTTCTATTGATAACCTGCATAAGGCTTACCTACTATGGCAAAAAATAAAAGCAGCTATGTCTGTCAGCATTGCGGTGCTCATTTTGGTAAGTGGGCGGGACAATGCTCTGATTGTGGCGAATGGAACAGCTTGGTTGAGGCGCCCAATGTTAGTATGCCTCATCATAATAAGACTGCATCTAAGCCAGCAGCTAACCGGGCGCCGTCGCGTAGTGCCGGTGGTGGTGCACCTACGGGAAACTATTCAGGAACCCATAGCGCGGTTATGCCGCTCAATGCGGTTAGTGTGTCTTTAGATGCGCGTATGTCCACAGGCATTGGCGAGTTTGATCGGGTATTAGGTGGCGGATTAGTTGCTGGTTCTGTGGTATTGATAGGGGGTGACCCAGGTATTGGTAAGTCGACTATTTTGCTACAGACGGCCACTAACATGGCCCGTGCTGACTCACTAGCAGGCAGTGCGCTTTATGTCACTGGTGAAGAGTCACTCGCGCAGGTCGCCATGCGTGCTAAGCGTTTGGATCTACCGGCTGATCGTCTGCGGGTGCTGGCTGAAACTAATGTAGAGACGATATGTGCTGCGTTGACGCAAGAGCAGCCCGCCATTGCTATTATTGACTCTATTCAGACGATCTATACCGATGCTATTAATTCAGCGCCAGGCGGCGTCAGTCAAATTCGAGAATCTGCCGCTATTCTGACTCGATATGCAAAGCAAACCGGCACGGCGCTATTCTTAGTTGGTCATGTAACCAAAGAAGGTACACTGGCAGGTCCGCGAGTACTGGAGCATATGGTCGATGCTGTGCTGTATTTTGAAGGGCAGTCTGACTCGCGATTCCGGATGATTCGTGCCGTCAAGAATCGCTTTGGGGCGGTCAATGAGTTAGGGATTTTTGGCATGACCGATATGGGACTCAAAGAAGTGGCTAACCCGTCTGCTATCTTTTTGAGTCGTTATGATAAGCCAGTATCTGGATCAGTGGTCATGGTTAGCCGCGAAGGCACACGTCCATTATTGGTTGAGGTACAAGCCTTAGTTGATGATTCCCAAGGGCAGCCACGCCGGATGGCGCTTGGGCTTGATTTTCAGCGCTTATCCATGTTACTAGCAGTCATGCATCGTCATGGCGGTATTCATACCAGCGGGCAAGATGTTTACGTCAACGTTGTTGGCGGCGTAAAAGTTATGGAAACGGGTTCGGATTTAGCGGTGTTATTAGCTTGCGCGTCGAGTATTAAAGAAAAACCGTTACCGTCGTCATTGGCAGTATTTGGTGAGGTAGGTTTATCGGGTGAGATTCGTCCAGTACCTAATGGACAAGAGCGCTTAAAAGAGGCGATGAAACACGGTTTTACCCATGCTATCGTTCCTAAAGCCAATGCGCCTGCCAGTAATGCTGCTCAGTTTAAAGGCATTAAGGTGATTGCCGTAGAGCGCCTTGATGAGGCCATTGAAAGTGCGTTTGAATTATAGTTTTTATCTAAACAATACCTTCCGTACTATCAATAAAAAAACGTCAAACCAATAAAAAAGCGCCAAGTTCATATGAACTTGGCGCTTTTTTATGTCTGTAAAATATTTATACAATAACTAGTCTCTAAAACTAAGGGCCTGAAACACGCTCAATAGCAACATTACCAACACCCTTGGCAGTCATACCTAACTGCTTGGCAGCACCATAAGATAGATCTAATACACGGTTACCTGAGAACGGGCCACGATCATTGACTTTGACGACTACAGTTTTGCCATTGGTTTTGTTGGTGACTTTAACATAACAGTTCAAAGGTAATGAGCGATGAGCAGCAGTCAAAGCATTCATATCAAAGGTATCGCCACTGGCTGTTTTGCGACCATGAAATTTACGACCGTACCATGAAGCAAGACCTGTTTGTTTAAACTTACTGACAGAATTAGAGGCGACAGCAGTTAGGCGCTCAAGCACGTCTTCATCATTGCTTAATTGCGAAGTATCACTAGCCAGTAGGGAGCTATTAAGCGCTAAGGATGTTGGCTGACGTGCTGATTTAACCAAGCTTGATGCACTGTCATGCTGGCGAGTAAGCTCACCAAGGACACGATCAATATGGGAAGCGTTATCTTTTGACAACGTCATAATGGACGTTTTTGCTTCTACTGCATTTGCATTGGAGGCCATTGCAGAGCCAGCAAATAGACACACTGACATTGTAAGTAAACCAGATAAACGCTTATTCATAAATACCTCTATAACTTATACCTTAAAACCTAATCTTGAAATTCTAAGATTGAGCGTAGCAATATTAGACCACTCTAAGACTGCCTTATACTCTAAAGTCTCTAATATCCATAACTATTAGATTAATAGTCATGGATATTAAATACAGACTTTTTGTAGGCTTTAAGGTATGGATAAGTTTTTTATTTCGTTGTCATGAGTTTGCAGACGGCAGATAATATCCGCTGATACTTATGTCATGTTCAAACAATAACTGATTATAATAACAAAAACATAGCATTAGAAAAAAGTAATAAGTTAGCTCTAAGTGTCCGTTATATTTTCTTAGATACTTATTTTATTCAGTACTTATTATGTTTGAGACCATTAAACAAATAAATAATCTAAGTAGTATTACGCAACGCTTTGTTATTAAACCGTTAACTAAGTATTGTCTTTGAAAGCTTAAATGATAATAGGCGCTAACTATACTCAAAAGCTATGACTCAAATATAATTAAATGCTAACTTTGTTAGTAGCTGTGTACGGGTTGTGTATCAAACACACTAAAAGGAGAGTAACTCAATTTTTTGCAAAAAACAAGCGTTAAGATATATAACAAATATTGAATAGATAGCGTATGATTAGGGTGGTGAAGCAGTAATTAATGATATTTTACTGTAACAATAACAATAGTTTATGTGAGATAGCTACTTAATATAATGATTATTATTGTTAAGTAACATTTAATAAAAATACCATCAAAAAATGATAATACCACGTTAGATTAACGTGAATGTCTTTGTTTATAGATTTAAAAAATTCATTAATCCATACTCACAGTTTGCTAAATAACCTACTTTATTCGCTACTGTCAAGAGCCTTACTTGACATCTTGTTATCGTTATTTCAAGCTCTAGGATAAAACTAACTTAAAGCTGGAAATAATTATTTATTTATCATTTAAGGTATCGATTGTTGCTCTATTTGAAGATTATAGGTTAGTAGGTGCTATGAGTATGAATCGACATCAGCAAGCCGAAACCAGCCATTAGAGTCACAATAGCGGTGCCGCCATAACTAACAAAGGGCAAGGGAACACCAACGACGGGCAAGATACCACCGACCATACCCACATTGACAAATACGTAAACGAAGAATGACATGGCAATAGCGCCTGCCAGCAGCCGGCTGTAAGTATCGGGATTTATAAAGGCAATATATAGCGCGCGCGATAGCAGGCAAGCATATATAAACATTAGCAATATCACACCGACGAGACCGAACTCTTCAGAAAAAGCCGCAATAATAAAGTCGGTATGACCTTCGGGTAAAAAATGTAGATGCGCTTGAGTACCGTCTAGATAACCTTTACCGGTAAGACCACCCGCACCAATCGCTATTTTGGATTGAATAATATTCCAACCCGCCCCTTGGACATCGGCCTCAGGATTGAACAGAGTTAAAACCCGCATGCGCTGATAATCATGTAATAAAAAATACCATGCAAAGGTCATAAGCGGTATTGATAAAGCCAGCGCGCCTGAGATTATCCACCATGATACCCCAGCCAAAAACAGCACAAAAATACCACTTAAAGCCACTAATAGTGAGGTGCCCAAATCAGGTTCTTTGGCAATCAATAGTACAGGTATGATGGTTAAGCTTAGCGTTATTACGACACTCGATAGCGACGGCGGTAGCTCACGCTTGGATAAAACCCAGGCACACATCATCGGCATGCCAAGTTTCATAAATTCTGACGGTTGTACACTACCGAACCCCGGTAAATTAATCCAGCGCTGGGCACCCATTCGTACTTCGCCAATGATATCAACCAACACCAGTAGCACGAGCCCCAAGACGTAAAATAGGGGAGTGAACGTACGATAAATACTGGGCGGTACTTGGGCCATGGTAAACATTACCCCAAACCCTATACCATAACTGACCATCTGACGGATAACCATAGCGCTATTTTGAGTCGAGGCACTATATAATATGGTCAAACCAATACAGCAAATGGTTAGCAAGAGCAGGGTCAACCAGGGATCAATATGAATACGCTGCCATAGCGTCGGCACATTATGGGGATCGAGATGATGGCTGTGGCGTGAAAATCGATACTGCGGATTAAAAGACATAGGCAAGGTGCGGCTGAAGAATGGCGTTAAAAGAAGATATTAAAGTATTTGTTGTGATAAGTGACAGTGAATCTAGTAAAAAGTAACGTATCAGCAATAAAGTAACGTCATTATAGAAAATGATGAGGATAAGTGTTAATAACAAATATATGGTGGCAGATAAAAGAGGATAGTTTAGCCTGCTCGCTTAAAATTTGATAGTATCGATAAAATGTTTTTAGTGGTATCTGCCCGCAATGATAAATGTAAAAGACCGCGTCCATAGAATTATCCATATGCCTATCAACACGCATGATAAGCCCCTGATCTATCAGACAAAAACAGCCGTCACGGCAATCCCGACCTCTTTTATTGCTGCTGTCATTAAGCCTACCATAGCGCTACTTATTGGCATTAGTAGTGTCAGCGTCCATGCCGCTATTTTGAGTGATGATAGTGAGCGACGTATTCAAATACGTCACGGTAGTAGCAATGACAGTAGCACTGTTTATATTGCTCCCTCGACTACTGCCACAATAAGTAATAGTGCGGGCGTCACTATGTTAAATGAACAAAGTAGCGACAGTATGCAAGGCCTTATTCAACAAAAACAACGTGAATTTGAGTTCGATGCCAAGTTATCGATAGAAGAGAATAAACGCGTAAACGTTAAACGGGGCGGGTCTCGTTATAGCAGCACTGATCGCAATACGTCTTACAACGCTACCTCCTATCGTACAGAAAACAATAGTTATAGCAGCTATAGCAGTTATGTTGATATGAACTTCAACGCCTGGCTGAATAGCAATCGCTTTCGTGCCCAAGAAGTTGCCAATTACCAGCGTTACCTAAGCTCGCAAATTGGCGCTAAAAACGTGCCGCCATTAGATCAGCTGCTAACGACTGCCCGTAGCTGGGAAAAATGTGGCTACGAGCCCTATCAGTTGCCGCCCCAAGAACTATGGTCAAATATTGTGCCTACATTGCGGCTTTATAGTCAGCTAAAAAATCAAGGAATATTACCAGCCAGTAGCGAGATTCGTTCAGTATATCGCAGTCCGGGACTCAATGATTGTGCGGGCGGGGCTAACAGCAGTAAGCATATGACTGCTAGTGCAATAGACATTTGGGTACCTGAATACGATGATAATTTATGGCAGCTTAGTAATATGCAGGATAGTTTATGTCAGTTTTGGCAATATCAAGGTGAGTCTCATAATTTTGGGCTAGGATTGTATTCAACGGGCGCCCTTCATTTAGACACTGAAGGCTATCGTAAATGGGGTTTTAATCATGCGAGTAGCAGCTCAGCGTGTCGCTATTAATGTTTGTAACTATTAACAATTATATGACCAAAATAACTACTGTCATCAAATGAAATGAAGAATTAACCTAAGCATTAACAGCGCCTAAAAGAATGATAATTGAAGTAGCCAGCGGTCGAAAATCTAGATTCATAAAAAATGGAGCACTAAAAATTAGTAAAAAGCCACTTAAGTATGTTTTAATAGTTATAGATTATTGTTTGTTTTTCATACAAGCCTATTATTTGAAAAGTAAAATTGTAGAGCTTGATATAAGCGAGACTCATGAAGGACTTTTGGTCATTAATAGTAGCAACCGTGCGTAAGTGCCGTCTGATTGATTACATAGCGGCACAATCAAAAACAACGCATCTTGTATGGCTTATTATTGCTGTCTCATTACTATCGATTATTAATTCTTGTAGTCTATCAGCCTCCACCGACAGCGAGGCTGATAGAGAAGCAGCAATTGTTCAGCAAAAACACCAAGATGTTACAGAGATTGAAGATAATATTGAAAACTCTTATGCACGGCTAGCTGCCCAGCACCCAGATATCTGCCCAAAATTAATACAAAAAGATATCGATAACAACGAAATTCAGCGCCTTGCTGAAGTTATGGTAAATAACTATTGTGATTATTTTCTATACCTACGTACCGGCCAAAATATTATGGTTAGTGTTGATAACAATCAAATTGATGCCCTGCTAATTGTCCCTGTTTTACATGACTTTGCTAATGGGGCGTATGAAGTCACATCCTATGATAAGCATGTGATTCGATTGTCTTATAATGGTGCTTCTTATAAGCCTGAACGCTTGAGCTATAATGTGACCATAAATATTAGCGACTAAGTTTATTACGCCCTAAGTCTATAATTAAGGCGTCGCTTGCTTTTCCTCCCATGGATTGTCTTGTCCAACCGTCACAATTAAAAATTTATCCGGATGGAGTGTGTCGCGCATTGTTTGATTAATTTCTGATAGTTGTACGTTATCAATACGGGTCACATAGTCGGCTAAATAACTATCAGGTAGTTGGTAAAAATTCATCATTCCCAGCAAACCATTAATCCCGGCATTACTGGCAAAGCCCATCGGAAAACTGTTTTTTAAGTTATCTGTCGTTAGGCGCATCTCAGCAGCAGTAATACCTTTATCTAACGTATCGTTAATCACCTCTACGCTGGCATCAATTGCCGCGCGGGCTTTGTCATTGCGCGTCGCAAAGCTGATTTGATAAGGGCCGCGTGCTAGCATCGGGTTCATAGATCCTGAGATGCCATAGGTATAACCAAGGTTTTGCCGAATTTCGGTCATCAGCCGCGCATTAAAATCACCGCCTGCCATTACCTCATTGCCGACTGCAAAGTTGGTTTGCTGCTGCTGCGCTTTAGAATCAGTAGCGCGTTTATCACCCAATTGCCCCATTAGTACTGTGGTTTGAGTACTGGGAAAGGGGATATGAATATGCTGGGCTTGGGTAAGCGGCTTTGGTTCAGGTAGGGTGGCTGCGGATTTGCCAATGGATAAATTAGTAGTAAGGTCTTCAGCAAGTTTTTTAGCTTGGTTTAGAGTCAAGTTACCCGTCATTGCCAGCGATGCATTAGCAGCGACCAAATAGCGTTTTTGAAAAGCAGTCAAATCTTGTTGTTCAATAGTGGGCACTGTTTCAAGCGTGCCAGAAGACGGATGGGCATAAGGGTGTTCACCATATAATGCTTGATTGAAAGCAATACTAGCTAGGCTACCGGGGTCTTGTTTTTGCTGCTGTAAGCCGACTAATAAACGCGCTTTATTACGCGCTAAAATTTGCTGATTAAAATTGGGCTCAGTAAGCATTTGGGTCATTAGATCAATAGCAGGTAATAGATGCTCATCATCAGACAAGCTGCGTAGCGAGACGATAAACATATCCTTATAAGCGCTGCTATTTAGATTGATACCTAAGGTTTCAACTGCGCGCGTAAAATTATTTTCATCTAAGCTATTAGTACCTTGGGTAAGCATAGTGGCAGTCATACTGGCAATACCAAAGCCGTTCGCACGTATATCGCCATCGCGAGCGCTACCCGCGTTAAAGCGTAGATCAATATCAACAATAGATAATGTTGCTGCGCGCACAAAGGAAACTGAAATTCCATTTTTGGTTTTAAAGTGTTCAATAGTTGGCACGGTCACTTGCAACGGTTTGACGTTATCAAGGCTAGTGAGTTTAGATTGCGCGGCAATAGGGGCATTTGCATCGATTGCTGCCATAGAAGCACGACGATCTTCTACTTGATTCGAGTCGGCATAAGCGGGAATAGCCAGTGTTACTAAACCTAAAACCATGCCAGCCCTCATATAAGAGGCTCGAGCAGTCTTAAATCGTGTTAATTGTGACGCTTGATTAAGGATCAATGCGGTGCTTTTTATCTTGAATATAGAAGTCTTATACGTCATAACTGTCTTCTTAATAAAGGGCTTCTTAATAAATAGTTTCTTAAAATATGGGTCGGATGCTAAATGGATGAAATCGTAGCAAAGGTTGACTCAAAGCGTTTTTTTTAATTATTGGTCTTTGTTTTATTAACGTCAGCTTTATTCTTTTGGTCTTCAGGTGGTACGACATGCATAACGGTTAAATTATCTTTGACCAAGTATTTTTGACTGGCGGCTTTAATATCAGCAATCGTTACCCTATCGAGTTTGGCTGGTAGGGTGGCAATTAATCGGTCATCAAGTCCGATAGACTGTAGAGAACCAATCATTTGGGCCTGACCCTCCATACTGTCTTGAGCGTATACTAGACCTGTCACTGTATTGGTTTTAGCGCGGCTGATTTCATCAGCATCTATCGGATCAATGGCAAGTTTACTAATTTCAGTCATGATAGCTTTCTGTGCAGCTTCTAGGCTCACGCCTTCGCGCGGTGTTGCTTGAATTAAGAACAGCCCATCGCCGCGATCAAACAAGTCATAAGAGGTACCAACTGAGGTCAGTAACCCTTGCTCACGGATCAAACGGCTCTCTAGGCGGGCAGATAAGCCACCATCTAACACGTCTTGCGCCAGTGATAACGCATAAACTTGTTTTTCATCGGAAGGCTTAGCAGTTAGTAAACTGGGTACGTTATAACCCATTAGTAATACCGGTACTTGTACCGCTTGCTCGGAGTTGACTTGCTGATAACCACGGAACCCTTTTTGGCGGACAGCAGGGCGTTTAGGAAGTTTGCTGGCAGGCAAGTCACCAAAGTAGCGTTTGATTTGTGTTAGTACCTCTTGGGGCTCAACGTCACCGACGATAACCAAGGTTGCATTGTTCGGTGCATACCAAGTTTTATACCAATCTTTTAATTCTGGCAGGGTAATTGATTCAAGCTCGCTCATGGGCCCAATGACGGACTCACCTTTGGGACTATCGGGCAAAGCCAGTAGGCGAAACGATTCATAAGCTTTAGCAAGTGGATTGTCATCGGTACGCTGACGACGTTCTTCCATGACCACTTGATGCTCTTTAGCAAACTCTTTGGCATCAAAGCGTAAGTTCTTCATGCGATCTGCTTCGAGCTCAAGGGCTAAGGGCAGACGATTGGCCGGAAATAACTCATAATAGCCGGTATAGTCATAGCTAGTAAAAGCATTATTGACCCCACCAAATTTAGCAATTAAGCGCTCAAAGTCATCGCTTGAAACGTCAGTTGTACCTTTAAACATCATGTGCTCTAGTACATGCGAAATACCCCCTTTATCAAGCGGTTCATCCGTTGAGCCTACCCGATACCAAATCTGAGTCATTACTACTGGCGCGCGGTGGTCTTCTTTGACAATAATCTTGAGACCATTATCCAACTGATACTCATGGCGACCAGACATATCGATAGCCAAAGCGGATGGTTTATCAGCACTTTGGCTAGTTGAATCTTGAGTCACGGAGGTTTGAGTAGGGTGCACCATTTTAGAGGTAGATGCAGGAGGTATAGCAGTCGTTTGGCAGGCAGCAAGGATAGTAGCTAACGCTAGACAACTGGCAACGCGCAGTGACGTAGCGGGCAGTGATAAGGACAAAGAGACAGAGAGGGGTGAGGGGAGCATAGTATTCTCAACTTCTAAAGATAGCGACTAATACAGTAATTTTAAATATAACAATCAATCAAATACAGCAACGAGCAATACTATATAGAATGTTTTATATTAGAAATTAAAATGGCCGTTGGTTCAAGCGCTTGAAGCGTGTTACAACCTACTGCTAAAGAAGACAAAGCAGCGATAATGAGCGAGAAGGTTATTTTAGTAACTTTCTCATGCCTAGATCTCTTATGTTTAGCATTTTTTGATCGATTCTGGAACTTCAATAAATGATAATGTTCTAATAAGCGTGATTGCATTGAGGATGACATGATAGATCCTACTTATATAAAATAACGATTGAAGATATGAATGTTAAATTTTGCCATAAAAGCGAAGTAAGATCATAACGCTTTATGTGCGCCAACTATGACACTAGCGGTCGGCTTAAATTCTTGGGTCGTACTACAGCCTGTTGCTGAAAACGCCAGTGTTGATATGATAAGTATTGAGCTAATGCTTACGAAATTTTTGTAGTGAGCAACTATTGATGACATCTGCATTCCTATTAAATGGCGACTAAAAAATAGATAACGTGATAATGGCAAAGGGCTAAATAAAAATGAATAAGGTATTCCAAACTGTAGCGAAGTTTAACTTAGCAACGGTCAGATTTTTGTGTTCAAACCTTAAGCGAAGCTTTCTTAGATAGTTTGTAGTGCTTTGCTGTGCGTTAGGTTATGGTCTTGGCTGAGCCTATCTTGAATTATGCTAAACTAGCATAAAAACCATCTCTTATTTTAACGATGCTAATAATGACTTTACAATAAACATATTACTGACAGTGATAACTTTTAGGGCAAGCTTATGAACAATTCAAATAATGCCAATCGCGTGGTCATCAACCTTGATGACAGCCTCGATGATTTAGATGATGATGATATTACCCTACCCAGTCTGCTGGCGCAATCTGTCGCTATTATTGATGAGTACGATTCTAAGCCTGAACCTGAAAAGTCCAATGATAGCAGCACTCAGCATAACCAAGACAGCAGTGGAGAATTAACAAGTGCGGATGCAGCAGTAGAGATAGCATTAGGGGCGCCGATTGTATCACCAGAAGTAAAAAATGAGATCGAAAGTACGTCGCCTAGTGCCAGTCCATCACAGAATGCAATAAAAAATGAGACCACGCAACCTGCGATACCAACAATGCCGTTGCAAGAGCAGTTAGGAGATAGTGGCAGTGCTCATTCTAAAAGTAGTGGGGCTGAACCCTCTAACTTAGAATCATCTAAAGTAGAGTCAGAACAAAAAGATGAGCCGCAAGATGCCCAAGAAAATGAGCCACAAGGCCGACAAAAAGGCAGTTGGTTTAATCGCATGAAATCTGGACTCACTAAGTCACGTAAAAACCTAGCCGAAGGTATGGTAAGTATTCTTATTGGTGGTAAAGAGATTGACGATGAGCTATTAGAGGAAGTTGAAGACCAATTATTGGTAGCGGACATCGGCGTGAACGCGACCAACCGTATTATTAAAAGCTTAACTGAACAGACGACGCGTGGCGATTTAATCTATGCGCATTCTTTATATAAAGCGCTACAGACTGAGCTGGTTGATATTTTGACACCCAAAGTGGCGCCGCTGGTCATTGACACCAGTAAAAAACCTTTCGTTATTTTAGTGGTTGGCGTTAATGGCGTAGGCAAAACCACCACTATCGGTAAGCTTGCCAAGCGTTTACAAGGCGAAGGTAAATCGGTCATGCTGGCCGCTGGTGATACCTTCCGCGCTGCCGCTACTGAGCAGCTTCAGATCTGGGGTGATCGTAATAACATTCCCGTAGTTGCTCAAGGTCATGGCTCAGACAGCGCCTCAGTTATTTTCGATGCCATGCAATCTGCCAAAGCTAAAAATGTCGATGTACTGATAGCAGATACTGCTGGCCGCTTGCAAAATAAAACCCACTTGATGGCGGAGCTTGAAAAAGTGGTCAGGGTCATGCGTAAATCTGATCCAAGCGCGCCCCATGAAGGCATGATTGTTCTTGATGCTGGCACGGGACAAAATGCCATTAATCAAGTTGAACTTTTTAATAAAGTCGTACCATTAACTGGTATTACTATTACTAAATTGGATGGTACTGCTAAAGGTGGGGTAGTGTTCAACATTGCTGAAACCTCTGATGTGCCTATTCGTTATATTGGGGTTGGTGAGTCTATCGATGATTTACGTGCCTTTAGTCCAAAACAGTTTGTCGCGGCGTTGTTTGAGACTGATGACAAGTAACTGATGACAAGGGACTTTTAAATAGAAACCATATCAATGAGGTAGAGATTATGATTATCACCAGTATAGCGTTGTCCGATATAGCAAATGATAATGCACAGCTACCTGAAGCAGCGCTTTTGTTCGGCAGTCATATGCTAAACGGTGTGCCAAAGCTTATTTGGTGTAACTGGCTTGCTACCGATGTGTGCTGGCAAGATAATATTAATCTGACCAAGTTAACCAAGCATTATGGTTTTGATAAAACTGATTCTCAATTTGTACCAGCCTCGAAGCTCAATGCCAATAGTCCTGAGCAGCAGTTACTGTTAGCGAGTATCGCGCAAATGCAGCAATATTTACAAGGGACGCGTCAACATTTTGACTTACCTTTAGACTTATCATCCGGTACTTTGTTTCAACAGCAAGTTTGGCAGGCGTTACAAGATATCAGCCACGGTCAAACCATCAGCTATGCCACGCTTGCGCAGCGTGTTAATAACCCTAAAGGATATCGCGCCGTTGCTAATGCCAATGGCAAGAACCCATTTAGCATTATTATTCCTTGTCATCGCGTAATCAGTAGTGACGGCAAACTTGGCGGCTACACGGGCGGATTGGATAAGAAAGAATATTTGTTAGCGCTAGAGGGTGTTGAGTGTAAAGGATAGCTTTAAGGTTAAAAACCAAAATTTTAAGATATATATCAAATAAAAGTGCACTAAAAAAGCCAAATACTTTGAAGTGTTTGGCTTTTTTATTTTTATATAAGCTATTGATTAATTAAGAGTTTACAACTAACCATTACTCCTCTAGCTGCGCCATTACCTCATCTGAGAAGTTGACATTGGTATAAACGTCTTGTACGTCATCGATGTCTTCTAACATATCAATCATTTTCATCACTTTTAGCGCGTCATCAATATTATCAATTTCAGCACTAGTCGCGGGCGCCATAGTCACCTCAGCATTATCGGATACTAAGCCTGCGGCGTTTAAAGCATCTTTAACTTGCCCAAAGCTATCCACTTCGGTAATGACTAATAGCGTCTCTCCATCATTTTCGATATCAAGGGCACCTGCATCTAACGCGGCAAGCATGACATCATCCTCTAAACTCATATCATTAAAACTAATCTCACCGCGCTTGTTGAATAAATAAGCGACAGAACCTGACGTGCCTAAATTACCATCGTGTTTGGTGAATGCATGACGTACTTCACTGACTGTACGATTAACGTTATCAGTCATGGTTTCCACCAATACCGCCACGCCGCCAATCCCATAACCTTCGTAACTGATCTCTTCCATGTTTTCGTTATCGCCGCCACCAGTACCGCGGGAAACAGCACGATTGATCGTATCTCTAGTCATGTTAACTGATAAAGCTTTTTCAATGACAGCTCGCAAGCGCGGATTTTTATCAGGGTCGGGGTCACCTTGCTTGGCAGCTGAGACAATTTCGCGGATAATTTTAGTAAATACTTTACCCTTTACCGCATCCTGACGGGCTTTACGGTGTTTGATATTTGCCCATTTTGAATGACCTGCCATACTATATCCTTAAGTTTTTCTTACTATTTATTATGCTAAAAAAAGCGGCTAAAAACAGCCGTTTATATTGACTGATATGGCTTTTATTTTGTGACTGCTAGGTTTGTTTGCCGTTTTAAGCTTACGTGCAAGTGAGCGATTTGTATGTTGTTAAGGGCGGTTTTTTGCTACACTGTGACAAACTATGAGGCAATATGTTGGCCATTAATAATCATAAGTTACCGATATTATAGACCACTTATACGCATTTTGACTAACCCAAGCCAGTGCCGGTTACTTTAAAGCATTCGATTTTATAAAACTACTAATCTTGTGACCTTACTGACTCTATGAAGCAACCAACTACCGAAGCCATTACCCATCTACGTAAGCGCATTCATATCATTATTGAAGGGACAGACACCCGTTTGGGTAAGCTTTTTGATATTGTATTATTGATTGCGATTTTGGCCAGTGTGGCCGTAGTGATGCTTGATAGCGTGCTCTATATGCGCTTACAGTTTGGGATGATATTTTTTTATGCTGAATGGTTTTTTACCATTTTATTTACCATTGAGTATAGTTTAAGACTGTTTTCAGCACCCAACCGCCTACGTTATGTTTTTAGCTTTTTTGGGGTAGTGGATTTACTCTCCGTGCTACCAAGCTACTTGAGCCTTATATTTGTCGGCGTGCAATATCTACTAGTAATACGTATTTTGCGTATTTTACGAGTGTTCCGGGTTCTAAAACTTAAAGCCTATATGCAGCAAGCTGGCTTTTTGGCATCAGCTCTGAAGACTAGCCAGCAAAAGATTACTGTATTTTTCTTATCTCTGGTGCTATTAGTCACCATTTTTGGATCGGTCATTTATGTGGTTGAAGGGCCAGAAAATGGTTTTACCAGTATTCCGCTGTCTATTTATTGGGCGGTAGTAACCATGACGACAGTAGGTTATGGTGATATATCGCCAAAAACCCCTCTAGGTCAAACCATTGCAACCCTAGTCATGATTACTGGTTATTCTATCATTGCGGTACCGACGGGAATCTTTACCTCTGAGCTTGCCCGTAATATGCGCCCACAGCTTAATCCAATTACCTGTCCGAACTGTGGTAAGTTCGGTCATGCGGTAGGGGCGGCGTTCTGTGATCGTTGTGGCCATGCGCTGCACGTATAATAAGTAGCTGTTTTTATAGGATTATGAGTGCATGGGTGTTTTTAAATAGCCCTCGACTAGTGATGACAGATCGATTTTAACACCCAAATTAACCAAGTTCCAATACTGTCCAGATACAGTACGATCCAGCATCATAGTAGTGGCTGAGGGCTGAAATTGGCCAAAGTATTTTAAAGATGTGCGCATTTGGGTAATGGCTTCATGATGCACTTGGCTGGTTGCAAAATCAAAGGCACCCTCTTGATAAGGGGCGATAGATAAGGGCTTGAGACCGATGGAGAGCCATTTTTCATAAAACTCACCGGGAATATTCGTATTATCATCACGGCGGACATCAAGAGCAACCAAGTCTTGCTCCAGTGCAGTCACATCGCCTTTTACTGCATGCTGAGCAAAACGGCGAAACAGCTGTACTTCACTATCACTATAGCTGCGAGTACCGCCAAAGTCATAGGCAATGACGCTACCATCCGCAAGAAAAGCAAAGTTCCCTGGATGGGGATCACAGTGCATCCGATATAAGCCAAATAGCTGTCCGGCGCTAAAATGAAACAGGCGCTCAGCAATTTTTTGCTTAATGTCATTGTCCCATGTTGCCGCGACCGCCAGCGTTTCACCCATCTCTTCAGTTAAGGTTAATACGCGCTTAGATGAGTGACTACTGATCACCTTTGGAATAATAAGTCCTTTATCGCTGACGTGAAAGGCACCAAATACCCGTAAGTTATGCGCTTCTTTAATATAATCAAGTTCATCATGTAAGCTTTGGCGAATCTCGTTGAACAGCTGTTCTTGTAACTCCCGGCTCATGTTGAGAACCCCTGCAATTTTGAGTGCCATACGTACTTGCTTAAGGTCGCTATCACAGTTTTCATCGACACCAGGGTATTGGACTTTGACCACTACCTTTTGGCCAGAAAGCAAAGTAGCCTTGTGGACTTGCCCGATAGAAGCAGCAGCAAAAGGAGTTTCATCAAATTCGGAAAATAATTCACTAATAGGGGCTTTAAGCTCACGCTCCACTTGTGCGCGTATCTGTGCATAAGGCATAGGCGGTGCATCTTTTTGCAATTTTTCAAGAGCGGTGGCGACCTCAGGCGGGAATACATCTTTATATTGTGAGGCAATTTGCCCTACCTTCATGACTGCGCCTTTCATTTCACCCAACGTTTCGGCTATTTGAATGCCCACGTCTTGCATCAGCTCAGAGCGCGCTTGGAGACGCTTTTCCTCGTCACTAGAGAGATGCTTTAATGAGTTTTTGGCCGCCTTGCCTGCAATACTTGCAGTCATACCAGCGAGTTTCATAAAGCGTTTTCCGGACGATTTTGCCATTTATGTCACCGTGTATTGGTTTATTTATTAAGTTGTTCTTCATAAAGCCTATTTTTCTGTAAAGGCTATTGACTATAAATACTATAGATTATAAATGTTATTAGGTTATCAATGTACAGACTATCTATAACTTTTATATTTTTATCAAGGCTTATTTAAATCAAGTTTTAATTATCCGCCAAGTCTTTACAGTATAAATGAGTCAGCCAATAATCTAATGCCATCTGATACCCTAAATGTCCCAAACCGCAGATAACGCCAACGGCGACATCACTCAAATAAGAGTGCTGCCGGAAAGATTCGCGCGCGTGCACATTGGATAAATGCACTTCGATAAATGGCTTTTGTGTTGCCAGCAGTGCATCGCGTAGCGCGACCGACGTATGTGTAAAAGCCGCAGGATTAATAATAATAGCGTCTACTTGAGCTGGCGCTTCTGTAAGTAAACCATAATGCTGAATATCATCAATAAGTTTGCCCTCATGGTTGGACTGAATACAAATCATTTCAATACCGTGCTTAGCGGCGCAGGCAGTCAGATGCGCCTCAATATTTGCAAGTGTCGTATGACCATAAATTTCAGGCTCACGCAAACCGAGTAGATTTAGATTAACACCATTGATAAGTAATAGTTTACGCGTAAGAGGGATATCTTTTTCTGAACAAGTGGTCATTATTGTTGTGGTTGACTGAGAAGAGGGACTCATAGGTTTCTCTATAAATATAAAATTTAATGGGGATTGGGAATTGTTAAACTTTTAATAAAAATTATAAGGCTTTATCATAACAGCTTGATTGCTACGTTATAAAAAAATTACAGGAAAAGCGGACCTAACCATTAAAAATCATGTTAAATAACTTTGTGTTACCAAAAACCCGTGCTATGATAATTTTTAAGTAATAAATCTTACAAGTTTGTTACTAATACTGTTTAAAGGTTTTATAAAACAGTATTACGCTATCAGCGACAGGGCAATGCCACTAGCCAATGCGGCTAAAGCAGGGTCGTTTCCCTTGAGAGAAGCTTTCATCAACTAGTAAAGCAAGTGTCACCGTAAATCTCAACTGCTTGTATTTAAGTAAAGATGTTTAAATTCTGACTTCATCATTTTAGACCCCTTTTATATGCAATGTTGCAAAGCAATTCGGGGCTAAGCGTACTTTTTAGGAAGCAATATTATGTCAGCTCGTGAGCAAGGTATCGTTAAATGGTTTAATGACTCAAAAGGCTTTGGTTTCATTCAACGTGATAGCGGAGAGGATATTTTTGTCCACTTTCGTGCAATCCAAGGAGACGGTTATCGCTCTTTAAAGGATGGCGAAAAAGTCGAATTTAGTGTGGTTGAAGGCGACAAAGGACTACAAGCTGAAGAAGTCAGAAAAGTAGAAGAGTAATCAATAGCGTCATTATGGCAGTTTAGTTATAATGTCTGTACAAACTACTGATATACTACTGAGTCAAGCCCGTCTTATCCTACCGACGTTGATTTTATCGCAGCGTACTCGGTGAGAAATAGACGTTAGGCTTGGCTTTTTTTTATGCTTTTTAATTTTGCATAGCGATAATCATTTGGATTCATTCATTTTTTGGCTTTTATTTTTAGGTCTTCATTTATTTGTCTTCATATATATTGGACTAACGATACAAGCTATGCTAAGGCTTATCATTAGTCTACTATTGCTTAATAGACGAGCAGTTAATATACAAGGATAATTTTTTGAGTAATTTTAAGACATTCACTGATTTGCCACTCTCAGCGCCGACATTACGCGCGGTCAGTGATTTAGGTTTTACCGAGTTGACCGCCATTCAAGCGCAGATATTACCGCATACCCTGGCACATCAAGATGCCATTGGACAAGCGCAAACTGGTACGGGTAAGACCGCAACATTTTTAATTACCATTATGGAGGCTTTGCTCAAGCGTCCTTTTGCTACTGATGAAGAGCGTTATTTAGGGGAACCACGTGCCGTTGTTATGGCGCCAACACGTGAGCTTGCGCAGCAGATATTTGATGACTGTATCGAGCTGACCAAATATACCTCGCTACATAGTGTCTGTATCATGGGTGGTACTAATTATGAGACCCAACAGCATGAGCTTGAGCGTCAATACGTGGATATCTTAATCGCTACGCCTGGTCGTTTGATTGATCTGATGCATAAAGGTATGGTTTATCTCGATCGTGTGGAAGTACTGGTGTTAGATGAAGCAGATCGTATGCTAGATATGGGCTTTATCCCCGATATTAAGCGCTTAGTTGGCCGGATGCCGCCCAATACCGATCGTCAAAGTTTATTGTTTTCAGCAACTTTTAACCAAGATGTGATGAATCTTGCTTATCGCTGGTTACATGAGCCCCAGTTTGTTGAGATTGAGCCAGAGCATAAGACCAGTGAATTGGTCGATCAGCATTTCTACTTGCTCACAGAAGATCAGAAGTTAGAAGCTTTGCAGCGTATTATTAGTGATAAGGCAGTGGACAAAGTTATCGTTTTTGCCAATCGTAAAGATCAGGTCAAGCGTCTTTATCATAAGCTGCGCCAAGCGCATAAAATTGTGATGCTATCAGGTGATGTTATTCAGCAAAAACGCGAAAAATATTTGCAACGCTTTAAAGAAGGCCATGCTTCTATTTTGGTGGCGACCGATGTCGCAGGGCGTGGTATTCATGTCGACGATATTAGTCATGTAGTCAACTATACCTTACCTGATCAGCCAGATGATTATGTACACCGCATTGGTCGTACGGGTCGTGCTGGAAAAACTGGGATAAGTATTAGCTTTGTCAGTGAAGATGATGCTTTTAATATACCGGCGTTAGAAAAGCACTTAGACACTAAGTTCACCCTTGAGCAGTGGCAGCAGTAGTTAGATATAAGTGGTTATCGTAAACCAACTATTATTATGTCATGTTGCACCTAAAAGCCCTCAACGTTATGATTAGCGTTGAGGGCTTTTTATAGCTTTCAGTCATCTAATATTCACTAGTTAGCATGCTCCATCGTAGTCGATTCATTACTACCCATATTATGCATACTGTGATCCATGTCTTGATTCATAGTAGTGTCAGTATCAGACGGCATAGGCATAGAAGTGTGGCTGCTATGATCCATCGGTGCTGCATCGCCATGTCCACCACCATGCATGCTTGCCATAATCATAGGTACGACAATAACTGCCAGTCCTGAGATCATCATTATAGCGCCATTCATTTGTCGTAAACGCAAGCGACCGATTTGATTACGTAACCAGCCGACGGTCTCATGAGTGGCGACTAGCATGGGAACGGTACCCAAACCAAAGGCAAACATCAATACCGCACCGGTCAAGGGGTCATGTCCAACGACGGCAATCAGTAGCGCTCCGTAAACCAGCCCGCACGGTAAGAACCCCCATAACAAGCCGGCTGTCAGCGCACGTGGGAAAGTTGTGAGCGGAAAGACCTTTTTGCGTAGTGGCGCAAGCACTTGCCAAAAGCGCATTCCAAAGCGTTCGAGCTTCGTTAAGAACGGCGCGCCAAGCATTGTCATACCTACAAATACTAATACCAAGCCCAACAGAATACGCGGCGTACTGTTACCCATCATTAGAGGTGCCAGAACAGTGGTACCAATCAAGCCTGCAATCAAACCCAAAGAGGCGTAGCTGAGCAAACGTCCAAGATGATAGGTGGCTATTAAGCCACGGCGCTTGGCAGGACTGACATCTTTCATAGATAGTCCAAATGCTGCTACCAGACCACCACACATACCTAAGCAATGCGGTGAACCAAAAAATCCCATTAATAATGCCGCAACGAGTAAGGCTGTGGTCATAGGGAATATCTCCTAGAATGAATAGCGAAATGTAAACTAATTTTCTATCGTTGATGACTTATTAAGTATGCCAATAGCTGCGACAGGTCACGGATACGTAACATAGAAGATCAAGTCTATATCTTTGGGGTGTCATCAGTATCAGTACGATTAATCGTATCTGTTTCGATGTTGTCCCCTGTTACCTTATCAACTGCGTTATTAGGGGGTGTATCATCAGGGTGATGAGCAGTATCTAAATGCTCATGAGCTTGAATAGTTTGCCGGCGTTCTTGACGGTCATCTAATATAATGCGCTGTGAGGCATTGTCTAGGTCTTCAAACTGGTTGGATTTTACTGCATAACGTACTGCCCAAATAGCCACCACAAACAGCATTAAACTTAATGGAATTAATAAAAATATGCTGAGCATGACAATCCTCTTTAATGACAGTTTTTCGTATTTATGGTTATTTATTATACGCTTATTATGGACAGATTAAATGTACCGAATAGATTATAGGGTTTAATGCCTTATCAGTACTTATTAATTGAAGGTCTTAATAGCTTTGCCTCTTGGGGTCAATAGCTGCTGAGTGCTGATATCTTCGGCACGGCGACAGTCTAGTTGCGGTCGCAGTACATCACGAAGGTAGGCAGCTATTTCATAGACGGCACGTCTTGAGTGACTTAAGTTTTGTGCCGGTTCGCTCCAGTCACGTTTGACGGGCAGAGGCGCATTAATCGGGGTGCTATTGATACCATTTAGAGCAAATTGCCGACGAGCCCGTGCCATGTGATAACTATCGGTAACTAGATAGACGTGACGTAGCGCAACGCGTTTAGCGGTAAAACGTGCATTTTCACAAGTATTCATACTGGCGTTTTCGCTGATCAGCTCATCAATACCATGCTCGTTGAGCCACTGACCAAGCCAAGGGGATTCAGCGCCGCTTAACACGATAGGAAGTGGCAGGTCGTGATACGCTGTAGCAGCAGTACGGACACGGTTTAAGCTATAAGGATTAAGAATAATTTGATTATTGTTGTCGTTGGTGAGGCCGCCACCGAGGATTACGTAGGCAGTTGGTGGTGAGTTTATTGCTGTTTCTGGTATCTCAGGTAAGGGAAGATGATATAAAACATAAACGACTGTGCGTGAAAACAGCGGCGTGAATAGACTGAGCAGCACCACAATAATAATCGTTGAGCCCAGTAAAAAAGTTATATTTATAATTCGAAATACTTTAAGCATACGCTCAGCTGATCGTAGATAGTGTCGCCATAACCGTTTAGACCACATGCTTGCCATGCCCAATTGTACCGTTAGCGTTTACCCAAACCGGCTCACGCGATAAGGTAATAGAAAATTTTTTATAAATGCATGCCACAATGTAACTCTGTGCTTGTTCAACATCGTCTTGCGTTGCTTGATAGGGCGTATGGTTAGTTAGCACCAAGGCTTGCTGTTGATGGGTAACAATGGGCTCAATGCCACCACCTTTTAAACCTGCTTGTTCGATTAGCCAACCTGCCGCGACTTTAACCATTAATTCTGGCATAGGGTAGCCGACGATATTAGGGTAAGTGGCTTGTAGCGCTATAAATTGATCTTGACTAATGATAGGATTTTGAAAAAAACTACCACAATTAGGTAGCTGCTTAGGATCTGGTAGTTTTTGCTGACGAATATCAATAATGGCATGCATCACATCAGCAGGTGCTGGTTGTAAGCGTCCTTGCTGCTTAGCATAATCTTGCGCGACCGTTTGTACATCGCCATAACTCGCTAAAATCTTCGCCGGGTCAGTATGCAGACGAAAGCCCACGCGAGTAATAAGCCAGGTATTTGGCGTGCGTTTGAAAATACTATCACGATAGCCAAACTCGCAGTCCGCCGCTAATAAATGATGCCACGTTTTGCTGGGCAGATGATAAGCACGCACATACTGCAAACAGTCTTCTAGTTGAACGCCATAAGCACCAATATTTTGTATGGGCGCCGCCCCAGTCAATCCTGGTATGAGGGCTAAATTCTCTAGCCCATACCAGCCTTGGTTGACGGTATAGACAACCAGATCATGCCAGTTTTCACCAGCCATCACTTCAAGATCCACATAATCCTGCGTCTGATTGGTGATCATGATGCCACGCAGCTGTGGTCGCAATACGATAGCATTTAATTGCGCTGGCAATAATACATTGCTACCACCAGACAATACAAATAATGGCCGACTTTGCTCCCGATCTGCTATATCACTAGCCATAAAAGCATCAAGCTGCGCCTCATCCGTCAACGTTACAACGCAGTCAGCAACGCATGCTAGCGCCATGGTATTCTCATGTGACAGGTCATACAATGAATGATGTTGGACACTAAGATCAAGGCGCAAAGCTGCAGTCATAAGGCGGCCTGTTCGGTAAATAAATAAGAATTAAAGCGTTCGTTATTATAGGGTATACACCCTATAAAAGTGGATAAAAAATGAGACTTTTTAGCAGACTACTAAACGTCTACTTGTGGCTATTAATGGGAACTATAAATGCTTGCGACATCACGTTATAAACGCTACAACTGCCTAATTTAATTCGTTTTCCAGCTTTCAATCCAAGCTTGTGCACTTGACTCGATGCGCTCAATCACTTCTTCAAATGCGTTACCATCGCCTTGATAAGGGTCGGGTACGTCATCACCACCATAGGTCGGATCTTCTTCGCTAAATAAAGCAAGTTTCGCTAACTTTTTTGTTGAATCAGGATTATCTGTTGAGTCAGTAATGCTGTCTTTGATTAATTGTAGATCCGCTAGGTTTTGGGCATCCATTGCCAAAATCAAATCAAAGTTGCGAAAGTCATCCGTATTGACTTGACGCGCAACCAGCTTACTAATGTTATAACCATGAGATTTGGCATGGCGCTGTGCTCGTACGTCGGGAGCGTGGCCAATATGCCAGTCTCCAGTACCTGCTGAGTCTACTTTCATTGAGAGTCCAGCAATGGCCACTTGCTGACGAAAGATCTCTTCGGCGGTAGGTGATCTGCAAATATTGCCCAAACAAACCAACAAAACAGAGGATGGTGTAGACGCTTTGATCAACATAGTATGACCTTTTATGACAACTTATAACAACAAAAAAACATGCTATAAGAGCCCGGCATTAGTAATGCGGCTTATGAGCATGCAAATGGATAAATTAGCGACTAGCGTAACTGCTAACACTGCAAATGGCAAGGATAGAGACTAACCAATAAGGTCAATAACGTCAGTAACAATGTAGACATCTATCCTGCTACTTAATTAATGCTTTGAGTCAATTTTTCGAGATCATTTAGTCTTGATAGCTTTATTCTTGATTATTCTTAAAGCGCTGTAAATCACGGCGCTGCTTCTTATCAGGCTTGTTATCAGGGCGGGCAAGGTTGGCAAGCTTACGCTGATCGGCATAATAGGCACGGCGCTCTTCGCTCTCCTCGGTTTCTGAATATAAAACTTGCGCGGCGCTGGCGTTACCACGCTGAGCTGTTAAGGCCTCAACAACGACGGTTTTTTCAGTCATCGCTGTCGCTGAACCTTGGCGAATGGTTAGCTCATCTCCGACCGCAATCTCTTTACTGGTCTTGACGCGGCTACCACCATAATGTACTCGTCCGCTCTCGATAGCTTGCTTAGCCAAGGTACGCGTCCGATAAAAACGCGCTGCCCACAGCCATTTGTCGAGGCGGATTTTGACTAGGGCGTTGGGTGTATCGTTAGTTTTACTCATCAAAACCTCATCAATAGATTATGGTATTAATAGTGCTTAACTCATCGATTAAAAGAGTGATATTAACTCATCGTATTGCTTAATTATTTAAAAATAGATTAATAGCTTTAAAAGCAGCAGTCAATTTTGTGGAAATTACTATAGTAAAGCTAATAACAAAATTGACTCTCACAAGGTATTCCATCATTATTACCATCCATTTTTGTATTAGGACAGTGGTTTATGAAGTAGGTTGCCTCCTCACATGACGTCATCTGCGAGCAATGCATCCTACCATCACAATTATAACTCTGGTTGTTCAATGAGGAAGCGCTTACCCCTAATTCATCAACTGTTTCATAAGCAGTATTGTATGTCGGCGGAATGTCAAAATCATCAGTCGCAGTCTCTTTTGCTTGAAAATTTTTATAACCATACAATGCTAAAAATAGTAAAGCCGCAATAATAAAGATATTTTTCATAAAATCTCAACTACAAAGCAAATAACACCGAACGATACACAAACTTATCCAATCAGTTTTCATTGCAAACTTTACTTCAAAAACAGCTGATAACCAATATTATCATTAACGGTGATACAGTCATAACCGATATCAAGTAGCGCATCTTGTAGCAAGCGCGAGTTGCTTTCAGACGCTTGTAAGCCCACTAATACTCGACCTTCAGCCGCGCCATGATTGCGATAATGGAATAAGGTAATATTAAAATCATCACCGAGTTTCTCTAGGAAGGTTAATAATGCGCCAGGACGTTCTGGGAAAGTAATTTTTAGTAATTGCTCATTTTCTACGTGGGCATGGCCACCAATCAGATGACGAATATGAGATTTAGCAATATCATCATCCGTTAAGTCATGTGCCAGATAGCCATCAGCAGTCAGCTGATCACTTATCGTTTGGCGTTCTTTATCGCCCTCTTTTAAGGCAATCCCGACAAATATCGCCGCAGGATCCATAGAGTCGGGTGACTGTTGATTGTCCGCACGGTAGTTAAATTCGGTAATATTACGTCCATGCAAGCTGCGGCAGAAGTTTAAGAACGCACCTGTCTGCTCAGGAATAGTCACCGCAAAGATTGCTTCTTTTTTCTCACCAATCTCAGTACGCTCGGCGATATAACGCAGCCGATCGAAGTTCATGTTCGCGCCGCAAATGATACTCACACAGTTTTTACCTTGTAAGTCATAAGCCTTGATATATTTTTTCATACCTGCAACTGATAATGCCCCAGCTGGCTCTACGATGCTACGATTTTCTTCAAAGACGTCTTTAATGGCAGCGCATACTTCGTCGTTGGTGCAAGTAACAACCTCAGGCTCAACTACTGGACCTGAGTTATCGCTTTTTTGCATACGGATGACGTCAAAAGGTATTTTACCAATTTGTGCGACCGCCACACCATCGACAAATAAGCCCACTTGCGGCAAGCGTACACGCTCATTCGCTGCAAGAGCGGCTTTCAAACAGGCGGCTTCTTCTGCTTCTACTGAAATGACCTTAACATGCGGCGCCACTTCACCTAAGAATGCCGCCACACCTGCGATTAGACCACCACCGCCAGTTGCGACAAAGACGTAATCCATATCGCGCCACTGCTGGGTCAGCTCGAGTCCGATGGTACCTTGTCCGGCAATCACCAGCTCATCATCATAAGGAGGGATAAAGGTTAAGCCTTCACGCTCGGCAAGTTCGATTGCGTAGCGGTTGGCCTCATCGAAGCTGTCGCCATGCAAGTCAACATTACCGCCGAGCGCTTTAACCGCATCGACCTTGATATCAGGGGTAGTGGTTGGCATGACAATAATATTCTTTAGCGATAATTTTCGCGCAGAATAAGCGACACCTTGGGCATGATTGCCTGCTGAGGCACAAATAACCCCACGCGCTTTTTGCTCATCACTTAATTGACTGATACGGTTATAGGCACCACGTAATTTAAATGAAAAAACTGGTTGTAAATCTTCGCGTTTAAGACGAATGTCATTAGCAAAACGCTGGGTCAGCTTTGGTGCAGGCTCAAGTGGGGTTTGGATAGCAACATCATAAACAGTGGCTTGCAAAATAGCTCGTACCCAATGTGACAGCATAATGGTTCCTAATTTAGGTGATAAATAAATAGGTGATAGATTAAGATAAAAACGAAATAGATCAGCCTATGCTGATTTTTGTCATCTTGCAAGACACAATTGCAATTTTCGTGAGCGCTTATAGGGTGCTATATAGTTTATCAGTGGTTTCATCATAAAAAACTGCTTATGAATATGGTCTAAATAGCGGCTAAATTAGAGTTGGCATTGTACTGACATCCGTTATAGGCATCGGTTATAATGATCGCGCATTTTGACATTTTTTCACATTGCCAAGGATTTACGATGAGTGATCAGCACGCACAAAAGCAAGCCGCTGCCAAAGCAGCTCTACGCTATATCGAAGATGACATGATACTGGGCGTAGGAACAGGTAGCACTGTGAACTGTCTGATTGAGTTATTACCCACACTGCGACTGGCAGGTGCAGTTGCCAGCTCACAAATCACTGAAGATAAACTAAAGGCACTGGGTATTGAGGTGATCGATCTAAACTTTGCAGGGACGCTTGATGTCTATATTGACGGCGCCGATGAGGTTAATGGGCATTTGCAGTTGATTAAAGGTGGCGGCGGGGCACTCACTCGCGAAAAAATCGTTGCGGCTGCCTCTAATAAGTTTGTGTGTATGGTTGATGACAGTAAAATGGTCGAGAGTCTTGGACGTGACTTTCCGGTGCCAATTGAGGTGTTACCACAAGCGCGTTCTTATGTGGCGCGGCAGTTGGCACAGTTGGGCGGTGAGCCGGTATATCGTGAAAATTTTGTTACCGATTACGGTAATGTTATCTTAGATACTTACGATTTAGATGTCAGTAATCCTTTAGCGCTTGAGCAACAGCTGAATAATATCGTTGGCGTGGTATGCAATGGTATTTTTGCCGCCAATCAAGCAGATATTTTGCTAAAAGCAGGTAGCGATGGGGTCAAAGTATTAACGCGTTAACTTTTCATAAAATGTTTGAAGTTCAAGATGTTTGAATGAGAAAAAGGCAGATTACCAACGTAACCTGCCTTTTTTAATGCGTCAATTTTTTATGATACTGTCTTTAAATGCCTGTCTTTAAATAACTTTTGCATATAGTGAGCACTAAATAAAATAGCTACGGAATATAAAATCGCCTAGTTCGAAAAATTATCTCGCTTGCTGTACGGCTTCGCCACTCCAAAGACTTTAAAAATTTCTCTAGGTAAGTGTTATCTGCTTTAACATTGAGTAACTAACTATACTACCTTCACTATGTAGGCAGTTTTATCTTGTCTTTTAATAAAAATTCCATCAATGCCTTCTGTGCATGTAAGCGGTTTTCAGCCTCATCCCAGACTACAGAACGCGGATCATCGAGCATATCGTGAGAGATTTCTTCGCCGCGATGGGCCGGCAAGCAGTGCATAAATACCACTTCTGGATCAGCTTTGTCTAATAGTGAAGGCGTTACTTGATAGGGAGCAAAGCGGCGGGCGCGGGTATTTTGTTCCGACTCTTGCCCCATACTTGCCCAAACGTCAGTGACAATTAAGTTTGAATCTTTCGCCGCATCTTGTACATTTTCGACCAAACTAACGCAGTGCGAAAAGCGCTCCATAAGCGCAGGGTCTGGCTCAAAGCCATAAGGCGCAGCAACACGTAGCTCAAAGCCAAATTGATGTGCTGCTTGCATAAAGGATGAGCACATATTGTTGCCGTCACCGACCCACGTGACGATTTTGTTTTCGATACTACCGCGGTGCTCGTAGTAGGTCTGCATATCAGCAAGCAGCTGACAAGGGTGAAACTCGTCGGTTAGCGCATTAATAATTGGTACACTTGAATATTCCGCAAAAGTTTCAACTTTTTCGTGCCCAAAGGTACGAATCATAATGATGTCAACCATGCTCGATATCACCCGTGCTGAGTCCTCTAAAGGCTCACCGCGGCCAAGTTGAGTGTCATTTGGCGATAAAAATATCGCGCTACCACCGAACTGTCCCATACCAGTCTCAAAAGAGATACGGGTACGGGTGGATGATTTCTCAAAAATCATACCCAGCGTACGGCCAACAAAGGGCTGATAAATCTCGCCAGCATGCTGCATTTGACGCAGTTCGCTTGCGCGTTTGATAAGGGCTTCTAGTTCTTGTTTGGTTAAATCCGATAAGGTCAAAAAATGGCGCAAACTCATAGCAAACTCAGCAGTCGATCACAGTCAATGAAACGTTATCAGCCGTCAGTGGCGCTAGGAAAATGCCTAGATTATGGTGACAACAAACTTTTAGTATAGCGTAATTACTTTCAATGTAAACGCCCAATTTTGCCAAAAGTTATGCGATGTAAGCGCAGTTGTTAAACGATCAACTACACTTGAGTACGCTCTGGCCGCGCGCTCAGTCGGCATAGTAGCTCATAGCCGGTAGTGCCGGCATGGACGGCCACCTCATCAACGTGCGGCATGACACCCCACAATATGACTTTACTATTTAAAGCGATATCGGTAGGAGCTTGGCTGATATCAATGACAATCATATCCATCGCCACCCGCCCACGAACAGGGCATACGTAGCTTTGGTTGCTATTGGTATCGATGACGCAGACATAAGCATCCCCGTTTATCACGCGCGGATAGCCATCACCGTAGCCAATACTGACTAGCGCAGTTTTAGTCTCTTGCTTGGCAATCCAACCGCTACCATAGCCGATAGCATCACCAATATTGACGGTTTGAAAGGCCATAATTTGGGCGCTAAAATCCATAGCAGGCTGCAAGTTTAAATCAGCTGCACTTTGGTCAGTAACCGGAGAGCTACCATATAACATAATGCCGGGACGTACCCAATCGTAATGGTTGCTTGCAAAGTTTACGATACCTGCTGAGTTGCAGAGTGACCCTTGTATATCGGGGCTAATAGTATTTTTTAGATAATTTATCATATCGGCAAAGCGTTTTTTTTGGACAGTGTTTAACGGATGGTCACGGTCATCAGCATTAGCAAAGTGAGTAGCAAGAATCAGCTGATAGCCAGCATCATGGAGACGTTGGGCAGCTAGAATAAGCGCCTCGTCGTTAAAGCCCAAACGGTTCATACCGGTATTGTATTTTATCCAAATTTGCCGCGTCGGATTGTCCACTGGTGGCACGTTTTCTAATGCCCAGTCCAACTGCGGTGTATGATGAATCACACAGCTAAATGCATTATTGATAGCCTGTTGCCACTCGCTGGCGCTAAATACGCCCTCGATTAAGCCAATGGTTTTATCCCAGCCTAATTGCCGCGCCTCTAGAGCTTCAGCGAAGCTTGCGACGCCAATACCATCTGCTTGTTGCAGTGCAGGTAATACTGTTTTGATACCATGACCGTAAGCATTGGCCTTTACCATGGCTAAAACTTTGGCGTTGGGAGCAAGTTTTTTAACTTGATTTAAATTATGAGTGAGGGCAGTTGGGTTAATGGCAATTGTGGCAGTACGCATAGGTGATTTCTTTATTAGCAGGGTTTTAAAGCTACTGATTAGTCAAAGCTATGTTTATTAATAGCGATTTACTATCAACAGCGACTCATTGTTAAAGGCTACTTATTATTTACATTTATTCGTCATCAAAGCTAACACCTTGATAATATTCAGGAGTGAGATTGGTAAATCGAGTAAATTGCCCTTCAAAGGCCAAACGTATGGTACCGATAGGTCCATTACGCTGTTTTCCGATGATGATTTCAGCCACGCCTTTATGGTCTGAATTTTCATTATAAACTTCATCACGATAGATAAACATAATCAAATCGGCATCTTGCTCGATAGCGCCGGACTCACGTAAATCTGACATAATAGGGCGTTTATTAGGCCGATTTTCCAAGCTACGGTTAAGCTGTGATAGGGCAATGACCGGACATTCAAGCTCGCGTGCCAGCGCTTTTAAACTGCGTGAGATCTCAGAGATTTCCCCGACGCGGTTACCATCAAGGTTGGGTACTTTCATTAGTTGCAGATAATCCACAATAACAGCGCCTAAGCGTCCATCATGGTTTTTGGCGATACGGCGGCAACGTGAGCGCATCTCAGATGGTGGCAGCGCGGTACTATCATCGATATATAAATGCTTCGATTGCAAGTGTTGAATGGCGTTCATCATCTTCGCCCATTCATCCTCATTCATTTGTCCTGAACGCAAATGGGTCTGATTAATCGCACCCCAAGAAGATAGCAAACGCATAACAATAGATTCCGCTGGCATCTCCATCGAAAATACCACTACCGGCAAGTCTTCATTAAATAAAATCCCTTCTGCTAAGTTCATCGCAAAGGTGGTTTTACCCATCGAAGGACGAGCGGCCACAATGACTAAATCACCGGCTTGTAGACCTTGGGTTTTATTGTTAAGTTCGGCAAAAGGCGTCTGCAGACCAATCATGCCATCAGGATTGGATTTAAGCTCTTGAATCTTGTCAATAACGTTGGTCAACACCGAAGTAATTCCAACAGGGCCACGTTGCTCAGCACGCTTATTATGCTGCTCATTGATGCCAAATATTTTGGCCTCAACACTATCCAAAATGTCACTGACCGATTGATCTTTAGGATTATAAGCTAAAGTCAGCATATCGTTACCGGTCGTTATCAGCTGGCGCAAGGTAGACAGCTCACGTACGCGCTGAGCGTAGGCCGTCAGGTTAAACAGAGTCGCTGGGCTTTGGCTTAAAATATCAGCCAAATAGCTGTCACCACCGGCACTTTTGAGTAGCTTTTGGGCCTCAAGCCAGTCATGTACCATCACTGTGTCATACGGTTCATTTACTGCTGCCAAATGAGCGATACCCGCAAAAATATGCTGATGCCGCCCGGCATAAAAGTCGTCTTTGGTGACGATATCGGCAATCTTGTCATAGGCCTCTTCGATACTCATCAAAGAAGCCAGTAGCGCCTTTTCAATATCGATATTGTGCGGGGGCTGCTGATTGAGTAAGTCGTCGGTTTTGCTGGTATCTGCCATGAGTGCCTAAATAGTTATAATGTTCTGAGGATAGTTACAAAAGTCAGCGGCGCTGCTAATCGAGATATAGCCAAGCATAAATAATATTGTCACTGTCTATGCTGTCTGGCTATTACTGTAACTGTATAGTGAGCGACATGTTATTGAAGAACGCATGGTAAATCTACCAAAGAGGTACCAAAACGTGTCTTAATTTCTAGCTGGTTGATGCTACAATCAAAAGCGGAAGTTTAACACATTATGTGCTTTTTTCGGATGCTATCAGTAACTATCTATGTATTCGCCAGTCGCTTCACAAGTACGAATACCCAGTTAAATGGCAAATTGAAAAATTGCAATATTAATAAAAAATACAATAAAACCTAATATTATAAATAATAAATAAGGACGATTATACTATGCAAAAATTACCTCTACTACTTACTACGGGCGAGCCTGCTGGCATTGGGATGGATGTGGTGTTGCTTTTAGCACAAGAGGGCAAGTTGCAAGATTTTGCACGACTTATTTGGGTGACTGCTGATGCTGAAGCTATGCAAGCGCGTGCCGAGGCGTTAATTGCCGCTGGTGTATTATCTGTTTGTCCCACTTGGCACACCATAGAGTTGCAAGGTGATATTACTAATACTATAACTCATATCTCACAGCAGCATATCGATGCAGAAAATAACGCATTTATATTGCTTGATATGCCCTGCGGGGCACCTGTAGTTGCAGGTCACATTGATATCAATAATGCCGTGATGGTCGCGCAGCAATTAGAGTTCGCCCATCAGCTTGCTACAAATCATACCGTGGCGGCTATTGTCACTGGCCCTCTACAAAAATCTGCGCTTATTGATGCTGATATCAAGCTATTAGACGGCACTATGTTTAGTGGTCATACCGAGTTTTTTATGCAGCAAAGCAACTGTAATAAAGTAGTAATGATGCTCGCCAATCAAGCTATGAAAGTAGCGCTGGTGACCACTCATTTAGCCTTGAAAGATGTACCTGCCGCTATTACTAAAGATAATGTTCGGCAAACGGTGCAGATAGTCCTTGATGATATGCAGTCGAAGTTTGGCCTTACAAAACCGCGAATTTTAGTTTGTGGCCTTAATCCGCATGCCGGCGAGGGTGGGCACTTAGGCCTAGAGGAGATTGAAATTATCAATCCGGTATTACAAGAATTTATTGCTGCTGGAGTAGATATTTCAGAAGCAATGCCAGCGGATACTTTATTTACCCCAAGACACTTAAACAATTGTGATGCCGTTATTGCGATGTATCACGATCAAGGGCTACCAGTACTTAAATCGCACGGTTTTGGTGATACGGTCAATTTAACGCTAGGATTGCCTTATATTCGTACTTCTGTCGATCATGGGACGGCACTTGATTTGGCAGGGCGTAGTGGCGCGAGTGCCACTAGCTTATATCAAGCATTAGTGATGGCCAATGAGATGGCAAACAAAGCACTGCCATTTTCATAAGTCATAGCGCTGTTATTAGAGAAAATATGGCAACTTTGCATAACGATATTAATAATGCGATTGGGCAAAGATAAACGAATGATTGTACGCGCTGGTGAATGCTAGGGTTAAGGGTTTTTTACTACATAGCTTTTTTATTACTTTGTTATGAGGTTAAGAGTGTTAATTTTTTGGCTGGGCTATAATTAACTATATAAATAATTAATCGTATCGCTAAAATACAGCCTGATTATAAGCTATGGTATAATTTTGAATTGATAACAAAACGGCAAGAGTACTGGCTGATTCGTGCCTGTAGGTCATATTATTAAAGTGCGGCTTTTTTTATAGCGCTATTCTGCCGTTTTACCGGCCCATTTATTATTTTATTTTTCATTGATGATAAGAATTATTTATGTCTACACCTTCGTTTGACGCTCAAACACTCGCTGCTAGCTTGCGAGCTTCCAAACATCAACCACGTAAACGCTTCGGTCAAAACTTCTTACATGACGGTAGCGTTATTCGTGAAATTGTTGATAGTATTCATTTAGACCGTTCTGATAATTTGTTAGAAATTGGTCCGGGCATGGGGGCGTTGACTGAGCCGCTACTGGCTGAAGTTGATGCCATGACTGTGATCGAGCTGGATCGTGACTTGGCAGATAGTTTACGTATTCGTATCGGTGCTAACAGTCATCCTAATTTTACGATTATTAAAGCCAACGCGATGCATGTCGATTATCGTGAGCTGTATAGTACTGAGCGCGGCAAGCTACGCGTGGTGGGCAACCTACCTTACAATATCTCCACGCCAATACTATTTCATCTACTTAGCTATGCAGATGTTATTCAAGACATGCACTTTATGCTACAAAAAGAAGTGGTCGAACGTATCACTGCCGACGTTGGCAGTAAGACCTATGGTCGCTTGTCGGTCATTATGCAGTATCACTGCGATACTGACTACCTCCTGACTGTCCCTAGAGGTGCCTTTAATCCACCACCTAAAGTCACTAGTGCTGTTTTTCGTCTCACCCCGCATGAGAACAAACCGATAGTAGCAGAAGATGAGCAATATTTTGCCATTGTAGTACGTGAGACTTTTAACCATCGCCGTAAAACGCTACGCGCCATCTTCAAGAAATCCACCTTGCTACCGACATTGAACGAAGATGATTTTGCCGCTTGTAGTATTGATCCACAAGCACGTCCAGAAACGCTCAGCGTTAGTGACTTTGTGATGTTAAGCAATCACGCTAAGCATTTAGCGGTCTAAGCGTATTTTTTAGTAATTATCGATAAGTTAGTAACTTCAACAGTTGAGACATTATGAGTTTTCGCCACCAATACGTTATCGGTGACTTACAAGGTTGCTATGCTGCTTTTCGTCAATTACTTAAGACCTTGGATTTTGACCCCAGCCAAGATAAGTTATGGTTTGCTGGGGACTTAGTGGCGCGCGGTGAGGACTCGTTAAATACCTTGCGCGATGTCAAAGCTTTGTGTGAGCAAGGTGCAGCAGCGACTGTTCTTGGTAATCATGATTTGAATTTGCTCGCAGTGTGGCGCGGGGCGATTAAGATTAAGAAAAAAGACAAGACGGCCCCGATTTTTGCTGCAGGAGATAGTGATGAATTACTGCAATGGTTACGCCACCAGCCGATTCTAGCTTATCCTGATGCGCATACGGTATTGGTACATGCTGGTATTCCGCCGCATTGGTGTTTAGATGACGCTGCTGGCTATGCTCAGCAGTTAGAGGCGCAATTGCAAGGCAGCTTAAAGCAGCTTGATCGCATACTACCGCATTTGTATAGTAAAACGGCAGATGATTGGAATGAAAATATTAATGGCTTTGTTAAGATAAGAGCGATTGCCAATTATTTTACCCGCATGCGTTTATGTAAGCAGGATGGATCGTTGGAGTTTAGCTTTACCTCCACTCTCGATGAGGCGATGCCCGATGACTTTTTACCTTGGTTTGCATGGCAGGTGCCACGCGAACGTAAGATACTATTTGGGCATTGGGCAGCGCTGAAAGGTGAGGTTGATTTGCCCTATGCTCGTGCGCTTGACGGTGGCTGTGTTTGGGGCAACTATCTATTGGCTTATCGATTAAGTGATGGCAAAGTCATTACTTCAAGTGCGCATTGTCCTACGCCATAACCATAGTAATTTTTTTATAAATACATACAAAAACCGCTTCAACCTACCATCAAATTAATGGGGTAGGTTAGGCGGTTTTTTGGGTTTTGGTAAGGGCGTTTTTGCATCTCCCGGCGCTTTGCTATCGGAACTTGGCTTATTGATTGTATTGGCAGTGGTGTCCAGCGTTTTGGTTGCTTTATCGTACTGAATGTCATCAGTATAAGGCACGCTGTTTAGCGCCTCGTCTATCAGACCATCATCCAAATCAACAACCTTTTTAGAGGATATTTTTTGTGTTACTTGTCCTTCACGGCCGCTTATTTCAGAGTTAGTATTATTATTTCTTGGCTGATTGTCATAATGTATATCAGTGGTCGCCTGTGCGCTCTGCGCATGAGCTTGCATGGACTCTGGTAATATTTTAACATCAGATAGCCGTCTAATAACATAATTGCTAGGCAGCGGCTTACCTCCTTTTTGTGCTGAGTTGTCCTCAAAAATCATATGCCCTTGGCTATCGATGCGCGCGTACTTCATCGGTTTATCGCGTGGCCAAAAGAAATCGGTCGGGTGATGAATAATGTGGCTAAAAATCTGTTTGGTAAGACGGCTCCATTCAAAGAATCTGACCTCTTTAGAGCGTAATGCCACAAATAGGGCCAGTGAGAAGCTGACCATTAAGTTGACCATGCCGATCAGCGCAACCCCCAGGATAGACAATAAAATGACCTCCCAACTCATTTGTGTGGCTGAGAGATTAAACAGTCCATGCGCCAAATTTGCCGAAGCAAACGCAATATGGCGAATATCAATTGGTAAGCCAAATAAGTAACCGATAGTGGCGGTACTGCCTAAAAATACCCCGAATAAAAAGTTGCCCATAATCGCGCCAAGATTGGCTTCTACAAAGCCACCTAAACGTTGCAGCCATGATTTGGGTAATAAATACTGTAGTAGCCGATGGCGACGAATTCGCGCACCAATATGATTATAAACGGCCAAATTATCATAGTACCCGGCAATAAGACCGGATAAGAACAGATAAACCCCAGCAATGGCTGCGTGCGGTAGCGCTAATGAGCGAAAGGGATCCAAGTCATGGAGAAGGTGCGCCGCCTTCTTCGTATCAACCATCGGCGCTCCTGTATATTGCAGCCACGCAAAGGAGATAATCAGCGCCACGGGTATCGCAACCATAATATTACCCATAATAGCGATGAACTGAGTCCGTAAGATATCGACCACCAGTTCTGATAGCTTGGTGAGCTGGTGCGATTTTTTACCGGAACCATCTGAGATGGTCGAAGCGATAGCAGCAGCGGTCATCGCCGGCTGCTTAGTTGCTACTGTACCGTGGATAACATGGATAAAAACGAAGCCTAAGCCATAAATCATACTGTTTATAAACGCTCGTCCCATTGGCGCCAGCGCTAAATGATAAGCCAATATTTTAGTAGTGGCCATAAAGGCAATCACAAAGCCACCAATAGAGGCTTTTCTAAACATTTTGTGATAGCCCGCTTTATCAGTACTGATATAGTGTTCACCAACGCGGCTAGCGTTTTCGGTAACTTTGCGTGATAGTAGTTTGGTGTTATTATCAATCAAATAACCGATGCTATAAAGGCGATTAGCAGACGTAATCAGCGTCTGAATCAGCTCAATTATGGCGCGATCGCGTTTTTGAGAGTCATCTGAAATCAGCTGAGTTAAAATACGCATGCGTTGCAAACTTTGATCGAGACGCAGCATCATATTGGTTAGGCGGATGGAAATACCGGTTTTATAAATACGCTTGCGCACGGTAGCAACGATGTCTTCACATTGCTCCAGCATGACTAATAATGGCGCTGGGTTAACCGCTTGCTCAGGGGTAATATCGGTTAAGTTATCTAGCTCGTGTTCCTGTCGGTATTGGTTGACGAACAAGACTGCTTCTTGGTTTTGCGCTACAAAAGACGCTGAGTAGTTCAATATTTGCGGATAGGCTTCCATTAAGTGCGGATGCAGACCAATACCAGTGATACGATAAGACAAAATAACAATGGCGTTTAGAATACTATTTTTTGCCGTTGCCACCAGATGTAGGTGTGCTTCTTTTACTTTGAGTAATGCAACTAAGGCATCCCACTTGTTTTTATCAATGTTGGCAAGCCAGCGTTCATCTTGACGCTGGTCAAATAAATTACCCATCATTTCAACGACAGAGCCTTCTTGTGGCAATAAAGGTAAAAATCTGTGACCAATTAGGCGGCGAAGGCTACTAAAAAAACCCTCATCTGACATGATGCCAGTATCGGTATATAGGGCGATTTGGCGATACTCAATAATAAGCTCTAAAACAAAGCTTGCCAATCCATCAGCATATTCTGGATGCTGATATAAAATATCAATGAGCATTTGAATTTTTTCATTAGCAAGTTCTGGCTCTTTTTCGGTGACTCGCAGCTCATCGATTAAGCGTTTAAGCACCGAGGGATCAGGTACATCACTTAAGGCAGTAATCTGCTGTAAAATGCGTTTTATCTCTGACACATTGTACCCTTTCTCATAGTTATTCTAGTCGTTGTTATTATTTAATGCGTATCATGGCATGGTTCTATGGCATAGAGCTAAGTGTTAGTACGTTTGCTTTTCAACATTATTTTGAGTTATTTTAATCTGAACGGTGTGTAGATGGTCAACTATTTTGTTAGTAGTTGTTCTGCTAGTAGTTATTTTTTGGCACAAAAAAGGACAGTAATCAGACTGTCCTTTTTTATTATCTCATTGTAAGTTATTTAATAATCACTTAGCTTGCAGAAGCATTAAAATAATCAAGATCGAAGTTCATCATCGGATCGCTACCGGCTTGGACCATCTGTGCATGCGCATCAATACGCGGTAGGATGCGACCAACGAAGTAATCAGCAAGCTTGGCTTTATTAGTATAAAACTCGCCTTCTTTACCATCTGCGGCTTCTACCATCATAGCAAACATGTAGGAGTAGCAGAGATAGCCGAATGCATGCATGTAATCAACTGCACAGCCATTAATTTCGCTCTTACGCGTGCTGATATTGGCAAGGACGGTCTTGGTTAATTCTTCAACCGTATCTGCAGCACCTAATGTCGCTTGCTTGATACCGTGGTCTGCTTGCATGGCGTTAATATAATCACGAATCTCACCTAAGAAATTGGTGACATATTTACCGTTATTACGGGCAACTTTACGGCCTAATAAGTCAAGCGCTTGAATACCGTTTGCGCCTTCATAAATCTGAGCGATACGGGTATCACGAACGATTTGTTCCATACCCCATTCACGCACATAACCATGACCACCGAAGACTTGCTGACAATCAATGGTTGCCTCTAAAGCTTTGTCGGTTAAGAACGCTTTAGCAACTGGGGTTAATAAGGCCACACGGGCAGCGGCAACTTGAGCCACTTCAGGATCAGTGCTAAATTTTTCGGCGTCGAGTTGTTTGGCAACATACATCGCAAAGCAGCGTGAGGCTTCAGAGTTGGCTTTGGCATTTAGCAGCATACGGCGTACATCGGCATGGTGAATGATGGCATCCGCTGGTTTTTCAGGGCTTTGAAGTTGCGTATCGCTACGACCTTGGGCGCGATCAACGGCGTAAAGCGCGGCATTTTGGTAAGCAAGTTCAGAGCCACCAAGACCTTGTAAGCCCATCGTCACGCGCTCATAGTTCATCATGATAAACATAGAGGACAGGCCGGTATTTTCAGCCCCAATCAACCAGCCTTTGGCATTATCAAAGTTCATGACACAAGTAGCAGAGGCTTTGATACCCATTTTATGCTCAATGGAGCCGACTGCCAGTGTATTGCGCTCGCCTAAGCTACCATCTTCATTAACCAAAAATTTTGGCACCACAAACAGTGAGATACCTTTAGAGCCTGCTGGTGCATTTGGGGTTTTTGCTAAGACTAAATGAATAATATTTTCTGTTAAATCATGCTCGCCGCCGGTAATAAAAATTTTGGTACCAGAAATATTAAAGCTACCATCATCGTTAGGAACGGCTTTAGTTTTGATGATTCCTAAGTCCGTACCCGCATGGGACTCAGTCAAGCACATGGTACCTGACCATTCACCAGAATACATTTTTTCTAGATACATCTGCTTTTGCTCTTCTGAGGCAGCAGCATTCATACAAAGAGTCGCGCCAACAGTAAGGTTGGGGTATAAAGCAAAAGATTGGTTGGTAGTAAAGATCATCTCTTCGGTCAGCATAGTGACCATTTTTGGAAAACCTTGTCCGCCGTACTCAGGGTTACCACCAAGACCAACCCAGCCTGATTCAGCGTACTGCTTATAGGCTTCCTTAAAACCTTCAGGAGTAGTGACGACACCATCACCTTGAAAGATCGCGCCTTCTTCATCGCCACTGCGGTTGATGGGTAGCAAGACATTTTTGGATAATTTTGCCATTTCTTCTAAAATCATATCGACGGTTTCCATATCGACATGAGACAAATTTTCATTATTTTGCCAAAACTCATGGGCTTTAAAGACATCCGTTAAGATAAAGCGCATGTCATTAAGGGGAGCATTGTATACAGACATAAACATTCCTTTGATTCAAAAAAATAAATTTATTGAGGTTTCTAACTTTTTAGCTTGATCTTAACGATTAATGACTAAAGTTTAGCAAATTAGAGACTAACCTTGTGTATATCTTCGTGAATTATGCGTACACCAAAAGTCCATAAGTACACTTGTAGTGTGTAAATAAAACTTGATTAATAACGTTGCCAATCAAGACAGGCTAATAAAGGTGAATAAACACAACTAACATTGTTGAGACAATTTTTGCCATAAATCATAGAAAATAAAATCGGCAACATATCTGAATATGTTGCCGATCATGAGGGTATTGAACAATTATGGTGATAACCAACAGTAATAATTAGCAGTAGTAATTACAAGAAGTGCTTAATTATTCTATTCATTAAAAAGCAAATTGATCGACATCCATACTCATGTAAGGTTCGACGCCAGTATCGATACGCTGTACATAAGTGGTTGTACGCGGTAGCAATTTGGCAAAATAGAACTGTGCGGTTTTGATTTTAGCATCGTAGAAAGCTTGTTCGCTGCTGCCATCAGCAATAGCGGTTTGCGCGACTAGTGCCATACGTGCCCATAAGTACGCTAGGGTAACATAACCACTAAAGTACATGTAATCAACAGCTGCGCCACCTACTGCTTCAGGGTTTTCAGTCGCTTGCATACCAATACGCGAAGTCAAATCACCCCATTCTTTGAGGTGCTTGGCAAGTGGCCGAATAAATTGACCCATTTGGTCATTGTCTTTATTCTCATCGCAGAACTGTTGAATAACCTGGACAAAGTTTGCGAGCAATTTACCTTGTGAGCCTAAGACTTTACGGCCCAGTAAATCAAGCGCTTGAATCTCAGTGGTACCTTCATATAAGCAGGCGATACGGGTATCACGGACGTTTTGCTCCATGCCCCATTCGCTAATATAGCCGTGACCACCATAGACTTGCACGCCATGGTTTGCCGCCTCAAGACCAGTTTCAGTTAGGAAGGCTTTAGCAATTGGCGTCAGCAATGACAGCATTTGATCGGCAAATTCAAGGTCATCGCCGGTGCCTTTGGCAACGGTATCGACAAAGTGTGATAGATAGTACATCAGTGCGCGGCCGCCTTCTGCAAAGGCTTTTTCGGTCAACAGCATGTTGCGCACGGCAGGATGGACGATAATAGGATCAGCGACTTTATCCGGCGCTTTGACCCCTGATAAGGAGCGCATAGCAAGGCGATCTTTAGCATAAGATAATGATCCTTGGAACGCATATTCTGCTGCCGTTAAACCTTGAAGTGCGGTACCGATACGTGCGACGTTCATAAAGGTAAACATACACTGTAGGCCGCGGTTCTCAGGGCCAATCAAATAGCCGATAGCGCCATCGAAGTTCATCACACAAGTAGAAGAGGCTTTAATGCCCATTTTGTGTTCGATAGAGCCGCAAGCAAGTTTATTATTATCACCTAAGCTACCGTCTTCGTTGACCATTACTTTGGGGACGATGAATAATGAAATACCTTTAGTGCCTGCAGGCGCGCCAGGTAGACGGGCTAAAACGATGTGAACGATATTGTCAGTCAAGTCGTGCTCGCCAGCTGAGATAAAAATCTTTTGACCGGTGATGCGATAGCTGCCATCGTCATTGGGCTCAGCTTTAGTGCGGGTAATGCCTAGATCGGAACCCGCATGTGCTTCGGTAAGACACATGGTTCCTGACCATTCACCGCTGACCATTTTTTCTAAATAGGTCTCTTTTTGGCTATCCGTACCGTGATGTTCGATGGTTTGAATAGCACCATGCGACAGCCCAGGATACATGGAGAATGACCAGTTGGCGGTGCCTACCATCTCATTAATGACCGTAGATAATGAGAATGGCATATTTTGCCCACCGAATTCTTCTTCAGCAGATAAGGCTGGGAAGCCAAGTTCGCAATATTGCTTATAAGCTTCTTTAAAGCCCGCTGGCGTGGTGACTTTGCCATTATCGAAATGACAGCCTTCCGCATCGCCGCTTTGATTGAGTGGCGACAGCTCATTTTCAGCGAAGCTTGCCGCCATCTCAAATAGACTGTCCATCAACTCGCGATCAGTTTCTTGAAATTCTGGGATATTCTTATAATGGCTTTCACTATCAAGTAGCTCATGCATGACGAATTTGATGTCGCGTAGAGGGGCTTTATACTGCATAACTTCCTATCCTTTTTTGGAATATGATATTTAGCATGACCGAGTGTCAATCTTGCAAGCGCCTGTCTTTAAGCACTTTTCTTTAAGCGACTTTTTTAATGGACGGTGCAATGTATTCTCGGGTCATATTTACCCATAAAAGATAGGTGTTCGCAGGAAATTATACAAGTTTAGTAGTGACACTGATAAGTCATGAACCTCTCTTGCATCGGTTATACAATCAACGTTGGGAAGGGATAAGTTGTCTTCAAATATAGTGAGAAAAATGATCTGAAAGGTAGGCAACAGTTTGAACCTATAAGCGTCGCAATCATTATAGGTAAAGTATAAACGCAGTCACTATTTATAAAAAATTAGTTCAGAAGTCACAAGAAATCAGTTCAGAAGCTGGGTGTTTTAGTAGGGCGTAATTAGACAAGCATCTCAGTCGCTACATCAGCAGGGACAGGCCGTGCAAACCAATAGCCTTGACCATAGGCACAACCCATTTGTGATAATAAATCACGCTGCTGCTCAGTTTCGATACCTTCAGCAACGGCCTTCATATCGAGAGCGGTTGCCAGATCTAAAATGGCTTTAACGATAGCGTACTGAGTACGATCTGAAGAAATTTTATCAGTAAAACTTTTATCGATTTTAATAAAGTCAAAAGGGTATTCTTGCAAGTAGCTGAGCGACGCATAGCCGGTACCGAAGTCATCAAGCGCCAAGCAAACCCCCAATTCTTTAAGCGCTATCAGCTGTTGTTTAATGCTGGCATGTCGCAGCATTAAAGACGATTCGGTAACTTCAATATGCAACTGATGTGGAGAGAGCAGATACTGGGTAAACAAATGACTGACAAAATTAAAAAACTCAGGGTGACTAAATTCAGCAGCATCAGCGTTAATACAGATATGCTGAGTGAAACCCATTGCTTGCCAAACGGACAGCTGTTTAGCGATCTGTAAGGCCATTTGACAAAATAGCTCAAATGACAGTTTGTGTTTGATCACCGCATCGATAAAATCTATGGGCTCTAACAGTCCGCGGGTGGGATGACGCCAGCGTACGAGTGCCTCAAAACCAGCAATAGCTCCAGTATCTAAGGCTATTTTTGGCTGATAGTAAGGCTCAAACTGATTGGTGCTCATAGCCGCGCGCAGCTCAGCCTCTAATTGTAGATTATCAAACGACATATTATTCAGCTCATCGCGATACCAACAAATATCATCGCCACCCTGTTGCTTAACATAGTGCAGTGCTTTTTCAGCTTTATTTAATAAGCTTATCAACTGATTGCCATGTTCTGGAAAGTAGCTAACACCAACAGAGATTTGCAAGTAGATATCATTGCCCTCTAACGAAAATGGTCGTTGACACATTTGCATTAAGCTATCAAGTTGATGACGAATCATATTGGCATCATTACACTCAAACAATAACCCGAAGTCATCACCACCGAAGTGTGAAAAGCACAGGAGTTCCTCAAGGTCAAGGTTGTTGACCCGAGCGACAAAGTCTTTTATGAGGGTATTGACCTTATCTTGTCCAAGATTGTTAGTCAGAATACGATAACGATCAATATTTGCGCGAATAACAACCACTTCTTGGTAGCTGTCCATCAATATATCATTGGTCTGACTCAAAAATACCTTACGATTGGGTAGGCCGGTCAATTGATCATAATTAAGTAGATGCACCAACTGTTGCTGGTCTTCAACCGCTGAAGAAATATCGCGCACCATGCCGATATAATAAATGATATCGCCGATATAGATGCTACGATAAGTCATATGGCAATTGAGGGTTTGACCATAGCGATTGGCCATCGCAAAGTTATTTTCATAAAAGCCATCTTTATCTAGGCGAGTAGAGATATCTTTTAATATGGCGCGCTCCTCTTCTGATAAAAAATCAGCAGCATATATGCCAAGCGGCCGACCGATTAAAAACGATTCTTTGTAACCAATCATAATTTCATAGGCCGCGTTCACCGACATATATCGAAGCTGTGTATCTAAGATAAATATAGCGTCTTCAAGACGCTCACATAGTTCAGTCAACAGTTGCTGCTTTATTGAGGATGAAATAGGGGTGAAATTACTCATAATCGGTGCTCATGAAATCAAAATAAGTAATATAAAGTCAGTAAGCAGCAGTAATCAAGGTAATAGCGGCTAAATAACGATACTGTCAACTATATAATCATTTATAAGAAGAGTCATATGGCCAATTATAAATAATAAATGACAAAAGTTTATAATATTTTTTGTTAAAAGTGAACGCTGTTTTTAATTTATTATTAGGGACTTAGCGCATGTAATGTTGCTAAGGCAACAACTGGTGCTGTTTCTGTACGCAGCACGCGTGCGCCAATTTGCCAAGGTGCAAAGCCCGTTTGTTCAGCCTTCGCGCACTCGTCATTACTGAGTCCACCTTCAGGGCCAATCAATAGCTCAATATAAGGCAGATCTTGCACCAATATTGCCAATAATTTTTCTGGCATTGCTGGTTGTCCAGCGGCTGGCACACTCATTTGCAGACGCAAGTCTGCTGAGGTATTTAATGTTTGATAATAAGTATCTTGGCTTAGCGCTGCTACGATAGGACTGACAGCCATATTGGTGCTTAAAACTTCAGCATCTATATTTTTTAACCACTCGGCGATAGATACTGGCGCAAGGATAAGTGGCAGTCTATTCAACCCACATTGCTCACAAGCAGCAATAGCAACTTGTTGCCAATGCTGTAATTTTTTGTCCACTTGTGCAGGCTTAAGTGAGACCTCACCATGGTGGCTGCTGAGTAGTTGAATGGCAGTCACCCCAAGCTCAGTGGCTTTTTGGATGGCATAATCCATGCGCTCACCGCGGCTCATGACTAAGCCAATTTTACTAATAATAGGGGCACTACGATCTTCATCTAGGTGCGTTAATAAGGTGACCATCGCTTGTTTTTTGCTAATGGTTTGCAGTTGTACTTGATATTCACCGCCAAAGCCGTCGAATAAAATACCCTGGTCACCAATATTTGCCCGCAGCACGCGGCACCAGTGATGCACAATACTGTCCGTCAATGCCACGTCACTACCTAGGGGCAGCGTACTTAGTCTTGGTAAGCAAGGTTTCTTACCGTCATCATTATTAAAGTCTTCGTTATCGCTATCAGTTGCATAAAAAAAACGTCGCACGGCTTTTTAGTCCTATTATTTAAATAATAATCTTTCTTAATAACTTGCTAGAATAGCATTTATGGGTAATGAAAGGCATTTTTAGCTGTAAAGGCAAGCTTGTCATCAGTAGCGGTATCGTAGCTTAAATGCAAGATGCAAAAAATGAGGCAAGGTTTGCTGAAGATATCAGCAGATAAAAAAACTGGCGCTCCTAAGAACGCCAGTTGGTTGAAGCCTATTAAAAAATACTAACCCACAAGTCCTAACGCTTCAACCAAGCGTTTATTCGGCTCAATCCTATTCATACTATAAAAGTGCATGGCGGGTACACCCTCGGCGATTAAGCGCTCACATAAGCGATAAACGACCTCAAAGCCAAACTCACGAATGGCCTTACGATCATCGCCAAAGTCAGCCAGCTGCTTACGGACATAACGCGGAATATCAGCGCCACAGCTGTCAGCAAAGCGTACTAGATTACTAGAGTTGGTGATTGGCATAATGCCAGCGACTAATGGCTGGGCGACGGTGTCAATACCGCGACCTTCTAATGCATCACGCAAGTATAAATAGCTATCTGCATTATAAAAGAACTGGGTAATCGCCGCGTTTGCGCCAGCCTGATATTTATTGACTAAGTTATCAATATCGAATAAAAAACTACGCGCTTGCGGATGCATCTCAGGGTAGGCGGCCACTTCGATATGAAAATGATCCCCTGAATGCTCACGGATAAATTTGACTAAATCGACCGCAAAAGGCAATTGACCCATGCCCACTTGCCCTGATGGCAAATCACCTCGTAGCGCCACCAAGCGCTTAATACCTAAGCTTTTATAATGGGTTAATAGCTCAGCTATTTCGACTTTATCGTCACCAATACAAGAGATATGCGGCGCAACCTCAGTATCACCGCGTGCACACAACGCTTGTACAATCTCTAAGGTTCGGCTACGTGTTGAGCCCCCCGCACCATAGGTTACCGAAAAATAGGTTGGCGATAGCTTGTTCAGCTCATCAAAGGTATTGAGTAGCTTCTCATGTCCTTGCTCAGACTTGGCAGGAAAAAACTCAAAAGAGAAAGCGGGCTTACTCACAGTCACGCTCCTTATTTTTAATAGAAGTACTAATATAGATACTCATATTAATATTTATAGGCATCAGGTTTGAACGGACCTTCAACAGGCACACCCAAGTATTCGGCTTGTTTTGCGGTGAGCTTGGTCAGCGTACCATTAAAGCCTGCGACCATGGCGGCAGCCACTTCTTCGTCCAGCTTTTTCGGTAAGACTTTGACATATAAATTATCAAAGCGTTCATCGACAGGCAGCTCGGCGAATTTTTCTTCAAACAGATACATTTGCGCCAATACTTGGTTGGCAAATGAGCCGTCCATCACGCGTGATGGGTGACCAGTCGCGTTGCCTAAGTTTACTAAACGACCTTCAGCCAATAGAATCAGGTAATCGTTTACATCTTCTGAGCGGAAGATTTGATGAACTTGTGGCTTAACTTCTTCCCAGCGCCAATTATCACGCATAAACTGAGTATCAATTTCGGTATCAAAGTGACCAATGTTACAAACCACTGCGCCAGGTTTTAACGCCGCTAGCATATGCTTGTCACAGACGTGATAGTTGCCAGTAGTCGTGACAATCATGTCCGTGTCTTCGAGCAAACGAGTATTGATGTTTTCAGCGCCGCCAGTATTATCGCCGTTAATGTACGGTGATAATACTTCATAACCGTCCATACAAGCCTGCATGGCACAGATAGGATCAACTTCTGAAACCCGAACAATCATGCCTTCTTGACGTAAGCTTTGTGCTGAGCCTTTGCCCACATCACCATAACCGATGACTAAAGCGCGACGACCGGCAAGGAACATATCCGTACCACGTTTAATCGCGTCATTTAAGCTATGACGGCAGCCGTATTTATTGTCATTTTTAGACTTAGTGACGGCGTCATTGACGTTGATAGCAGGAACTTTTAGTGTGCCTTTGTTAAGCATTTCGATTAAGCGATGCACGCCAGTGGTTGTCTCTTCTGAGATACCATGCATATTATCAAGAAGCTCAGCATACTCGTTATGGATAAGTGCGGTTAAGTCGCCGCCATCATCTAAGATTAAGTTAGCATCCCAAAGCTGACCAGAGTCTTCGCCGCCAACGTGTACTTGCTGACGTAAGCACCATTCGTATTCTGCGTCAGTTTCGCCTTTCCAAGCGAAGACAGGAATACCAGCAGCAGCAATCGCAGCAGCAGCGTGGTCTTGGGTTGAGAAGATATTACATGAAGTCCAACGTACTTCAGCACCGAGCGCCATTAAGGTCTCGATAAGTACGGCAGTCTGAATGGTCATATGGATACAGCCGACAATTTTCGCGCCTTTAAGCGGTTGATCCGCTTCGTAGCGACGACGCAAACCCATCAGGGCAGGCATTTCGGCTTCAGCAAGGGTGATTTCACGGCGGCCGTAATCAGCTAAGCTAATATCAGCGACTTTATAGTCAGTGAAAGAGGGGTCGATCGTATGGGCAGATGGGGAAGTAGACACTGCGTCCATAATATGCTCCTATCAGTGGTTAACGTATGATAAAAAGAATAAAAACGCAGGTGCCGTTGTTATGCTGTCAAAGACTGGAATAGCCAGTATTAAACAGTTTACCGAGCCTAACATGACAAATTAATCAGCGTCGTTTGTTTATAAAGCCCAAACGCAATGATCAGTTCATATGGCGCAACACCTCTCGGAGGTCGTTATTGTAATATATGGGACGCAGGTTGTCACCTACTGGTGACAGGAAAATCTAGGCGTTCATGTTGCGCTTTCCTAACTTGTGTACTTGACCGCCGATATACAGCCAAAAAAAAGGCCATCGATTGATGACCCTTGTATTAGCAATATAAATTATAGGTCGTGCCAAATATGCTTAGAACCAGTTGTAGGTTAATAAAGTAAAGAAGTTGGTGCCATCTTGGTTATAACGAGAGCCAAACTGACCGAAACTTTCATTAGTAGAATAATCTATATTAGTTAAGTTGTTAATACGACTGGTCCATGTCAGGTTTGGACTAAGGTAATAGTTACCACTGATATTAAATAGCGTATAGTCATCAATAAAAGTACTATTATCTGCAACGTTATAAGTCTTACCAACGTATTCTGCTTCAGTACGAATGTCAAAGTCTGCAGCTTGGTAACCGACATACACTAACCCAGTATGTTCAGGACGATAAACCAGCTGTTTGCCTTTATTAGTTCCTGAACGTTCTTCTGCGTTTGTACGCGTATATTGACCACCAAATAAAACATTACTTAACTGCCAATCTGAGGTAAAACTATAACCTGATAATCGTGCTTCATTAATATTAATAGCTTGGTACTTTCCAATTGAAGGGTCGTAAGCATTATCAATAAGGTTGTCAACACGACTATTAAACCCAGTTAGACGAGTGGTTTGTATTGTACTATTTGACTCAATGAATACTTCAAGGTTTTTACTTTTTTCAACTTCCAAGTCTTCATTGGGAACATAGTAGAAACTTTCAATATATAAATCATTCAGAGATGGCGCTCTATAACCAGTGGCAAAGCTAGTACCAAGACGCAGGCTAGGCGCTAGTTTTACGGCGTATCCAAGGCTATATGTAGTTTCATTATCAAATTGTGAATTATCATCGTAACGGACATTGGCTTGCAGGTCATACGCTTCTTTGTTGATTTGATAACCTACAAAACCACTTTTGATAGTACGTTCGTTTTCTTTATAGGTGTCTTTACCAGTAACACTAGGCGTATTATCTACAACATCTATTTCTTGTTTGAGCCATTCTCCACCCGCTTGCAGTTGACCTGTAGGCAAGCGATAAATACTTAGTAGATTCGCCTGTTTTTGTTTGGTTTCAAATTCATCGCCCACTTTATTATCAAGTTTATCTAAGCTCTCACCTGCCGATAATCGCAGTGTTACGTTGTTATTCTCATACTGTGAAAATGCTGATATCGCCCCATTTTCTTGATCAATTTCTGCATTGGTGCTTTGATTAAAGTCATCAAATTCAGTGGTTGATTTTGCAAAAAGACCATTGGCGCCAACACTAATATTTTTAGTTAAGGGAATGCTGGTATTTATTGCAAAATTGTTACTTTTAAAGCCATCGTCGTCTTTATTGTTACCTGTTTGGTATTCAAGAGCGCTGATACCGTCAGTTTGGTTGCGACTGGCAGACAGACTAAGTTTCGCCCCTTGAGTATTTGCAAATTGTGCTGCAGCACCATAAATATAATGATCGTGTGAGCCAACACCTGCAGTAACAGAAAAGTTAGTCTGATCAACATCAGAGCCTTTGGTAAAGATTTGAATAACGCCGCCCATGGCATCAGAACCATAAATACTAGAGCCGGATGCACCATATAAGATTTCGATACGATCAATTTGATCAGCAGGTAATAAGCCTAAGGCTGGCTGGCCAGTTGACATTGAGCCATAACGAACACCGTCTATTAATACTAATACGCGCTTACTGTCATAGCCCCGCAGATAAAAATTACTGCTACTACCCATACCACCATCTTGCTTAATACTAAAACTAGGCTGACGTCTAAGCACTTCTAGCACCGTTTGACCTTGGAAACGCTTTAGATCTTCTTTATCAATAACACGAGTTTGAGCAATAACATTACTAGTTTTAGTCGGGGTGCGTGTAGCGGTCACTATAATTTTGTCAAGTTCGACTTGAGGTAGCTCTTTATCGCTAATGATATTTGAATCAGTATTGGCAGGCGTGGCTGCTGTTGCGCTAACGGCAAATAAGCCAAGCGTGCTTAAGATACAGCAACGCAAATAAGTGCTCGAAGATGAACGTAGAAAAACCATAAACAATCCCAAAGTTATAAAACTATAAATTAGCAAAATCAGCAGACAAACTGAATAGTACTCATTATCTACAATACTTACACATTTATAAACAACTTTAACCTAATGTTTCTTCACTGTAAGCTGAGCCATTTTCAAGATGAGATGCTATTTACTCATTTTGCCGCATTTTAAAACTAATTTTATAATTTACCAGCTTTTGAGAACCCAAAAAATAAGCAAAACATCAATAATAGACCCCATTACCAGTTACCATAAAAGTGCGCAATCAAAAGCACTGTAGTTATAAATAATTGCTATCATAGCGGCAGCTTTTGTCCTTTTTTATATTCTATCTATCAAGTTAAGAGGTTCGTTTTGTCTATTGAGCGTTATGTGAGTCCTGCTACTGCATTATCTTTATTAGCCAGAGCGCCACTTGCAATGGTGTTATTGATAGCGTTGTTGTTTAGTCTGGTATTGCCAAATACTGTCTTTGCTGCTGAAGCGGGCGTGCTTGGTATTGGTTCTAGTAGTAAGGAGAACGAGAGTGCACGTACACCAGTACCTGACTCATTTGGACGAGATACACCACGTTATACGGTACAAGGATTTATCAGTGCACTAGGTGAAAATGATTACTTATTGGCCAGTAATTATCTCAATTTATCTAAATCTGACAATCCAACTACTGCCGTGCGTCAGTTCAAGCAGGCGCTTGATGCAGGTGGTCGTTTTCAGCCTGACTTGCAGCTGAATAATACTCCTGACGGTAACTTAACCGATCAGCTGCCGCCCAGCCAAGAGAATGTGGGCAGTATCAGTATTAATGGTAAAAGTGTGCCGCTATTGCTTGAGCGGGTAGTCTCTAAAAAAGGCGAGCAGTACTGGCAGTTCTCTAATGACACCCTTAGCTCTATTCCAGAAGTGATAGAAAATACGGAGCAAACCCTAACATCGCGTTATACCATTGATTCTCTCCAAGATAAAAAGTTGCTTGGTTATCAACTGTCTGATTTGGTTGCAGCAGTAGCACTAGCGATTGGTAGCTTTGTACTGACTTATGTGTTGGTATGGCTGTGGTATCACCTATTAAAGCTCATTTATCCACGAGTGCGCGGCGTGCCATTGCCATTACCTGACAAGGTGATATTGCCGCTTGCTGTGGTTATTATGGCGCTGATTTTATCTGAAATCATGGTTTATGCGGGTGTATCGGTGACGCTACGCGAGCCAGTCAATCGCTTTACCGAGATTGCCTCGTGGCTAGCGACAACTTGGCTATTACTACGGGTCATCGACGCTATCTTTACCCGCGCTGTCAATTTAAGCTATAAAAAGAACTATATTGAGCGGGTGTCTATATTAGGGTTGCTGCGCAAAATCGTCAAAGCGCTATTACTAATATTTGCCATTATTGTTATTTTTGGCAATTTAGGTTTTGACTTAACCACTGGTATAGCCGCGCTTGGGGTAGGTGGTTTAGCCTTAGCCCTTGGTGCGCAAAAGACTATTGAGAACCTGGTTGGTAGTGTGGTGGTGGTGGCAGATTCACCGGTGCGCATAGGTGACTATTGTAAGTTTGGTACGTATGAAGGGACTGTAGTTGATATTGGTATTCGCTCATCGCGCGTGCGCACCCTAACGCGTACTATTGTAACCGTTCCCAATGGCGATTTTTCATCGATGCAGATTGAGAACTTTACTTCCCGTGATATGTTCCGTTTTTTCCATCAATTATATCTCAAACGTACTGCAAATATTGACGTGGTATTCAAGATGGTAAAAGACTTAGATGAATTTTTAAATAAGCATTACTTAACCAATCAAGAATGGAATCAAGTCAATATTTTAGAGCTGCGCCAAGATTGTTATGTTATCCAATTGCAGGCTTACATTAATGCCAATGATGTTATGGAGTTTTACGACAAACAAAACGTAGTATTCGTTGATGTATTGAATCAAGTCGCAAAATATAAAGTCGAACATGCGCTGCCAACGCAGCAATTAATCGTCAACCAAGCTGAGCTTGAGCATCAATTAAAAAATGATGTCGAAGACAAAGCCGTAGCCGATAATCCTGAGCAAGAAATAGATAGTAGTCCTGAACCTAAACCTGACTCTGTTGATTTAATGAAAGATTTAGAAGCACTCGAAAATGCGGGGCAAGCCTATAAACGAGAGCATGAGGAAAAAGAAGATATTCAGCAAAGTAACCAGCAGAATGATACTAATAAAGATACAGTTAGTGCATTAGCACGAAGAAAGCTGAAACACATTAAAAGAAGCTTTAAACGCTTCAATGTAAAAAATAATTAGGGATTTGTACATCGTGCCACTTAGTGGCGTTCACTCACGTAAAAAAGCCTAAATATAAGCTTGCTAGACATAAAAAAAGACTGCGTATATGCAGTCCTTTTTTATGTCTAAAATGAATGGCCTAACACTTACTCGCCATCGGTTTTAGGTTTCTTTAGGAGTATCAATACCGCGCCGTTACCCCCATCTTTTGGTGGAGCCGAGCAAAAGGCCAGTACTTCTGGCAGTTGACGTAGCCAACCATTGACGCAAGTTTTAAGAATCGCTTCACTACCTTTGCCATGGACAATTTTTACCATCGTTTCATTATTCTGTTTTGCTTGGCTGAGGAGTTGGGTCATGGCTGCGCGGGCTTCTTCAATCGTGCAGCCATGAATATCTACGGCATCATACCAGCGCAATTTACCTTGCTTTAGCTGAGTAAAAATTTTGTTCTGCAACGTTGGCTGCTTATAAGATAAGTACGCTTCACCAGCCACAGGATTGAGCAGCGCTTGCATATCGGATAAACCTGCACCTAAATCGCTTGCTTCACTACCTTGAGCGGCGGCACGTTTTGATAAAGTCGTCGCATCAGGTTTGCTACCTTTTTTAGCATTAGCAGGCGAGCGGAGGTTTTTATCATCGAGTTGATTGACGCCATGCATCGCTTGCATAAACAGTACTTTGTCATCGTCAATATGTTCGCTATCTAATTGCTTGACCGTTCTTTTAACTTGCTTTTGAGACAGTAGAGACACCGACTCGGTTGGCTTTTGCTCTTCGCCATCGGGTGATGTGGTATCACGGCCCTTGCTCAGTTGTCCTTTAAGCTCTTTGAGCTGGTCTTGCATTTCTTTTGAAAAAATAGAATTTACCATAAAAGTTAACGTGTCTGTTTAATTAATAGAAGAATGATTTAATAATCAATACTATAGTTAATGTTACAGCCAGTATGCTACTGGCATCATTTATATTACTTTACGCGCTCGTAGGAACACTCGCAAGTAAGGATTGTAACGCTTGTCCTGGATGATCCGTCTTCATAAACTGCTCACCGATTAAAAAGTGCTGAATATTATGGCTCAGCATTAAGCGAATATCATCGGCGCTATGAATACCACTCTCAGTAACGATAAGCGCTTCTGATGCTTTATCTTTGTTGTTAGCATCAGGGTCGGCTTCCAATGCTTGCAATAAAGTGTTTTTGAGGTCTAGCGTGGTTTGCAAATCTACCTTAAAGGTATTCAAGTCGCGGTTATTGATACCATAAATATTGTGTGCTGAGCGCGGTAGCTTTAATGCACGGTCGAGTTCTCCGGCAGTATGAACTTCAATCAACACATCCATGCCAAGTTCGATACTCAGCGCATGTAGCTCTTGCACTTGGGCGTCATCTAGGCAGGCCATAATCAGTAATATACAATCAGCACCCAGCAAGTAGGACTGATAAATCTGATAGATGTCAATCATAAAGTCTTTACGCAATAGCGGTAAATTACAGGCTTCGTGTGCTTGAGTGAGATAACTGTCATCGCCTTGAAAATAATCGCTATCCGTCAATACTGACAGACAACTGGCACCCGCTTGCTCATACTGCTGGGCAAAAGCGGCAGGTTCAAAGTTACGGCTGATAATACCTTTCGATGGTGAAGCTTTTTTAATCTCAGCGATAATGCCAATATCAGCGCTACGTAAAGCGGCAGCAAAGCCACGACGTGGACGCTGGTCAGCGGCAACTTGTGCTTGTAAGTCGGCAAGCGCTAGCAAGTCTCGGGCAGCCTTAACTTCATCACGTTTAGTGGCGACAATACGCTGTAATACTGAGGGAATATGAGCGGTAGTGGTCATAGATATATCCGGTTATCAGTAAGTTTGAATGGTCAGTAAATTGAATAGAAAATAAGGTTTTTTAGCCATTATTTAGTATTTAGTGTCGTGATTTAATCCGTTAGAAGCTTAATAAATAACATCAGGCCTAGGTAGAAACGGTAGCCAGCTGCTGAGTATAGGCTGCTAACGACTCAAGCTTGGCCAATGCTGAACCATTTTTAATCACTGTCTGCGCCTGACTGACGCCATTCGGGTAATTGCTGGCAAGCCCTGCCGTATAAATTGCTGCCCCGGCATTAAGGGCAATCATATCACGTGCTTTGAGTACCGCACGATCAGTAGTAGCGCTACCTGATAAAGCAGCACGAATTAGCTCAAGGCTTTGTTCTGGTGACTCTACGTCAAGCCCGATTAGTGTTTGTGACTCGATACCTGCATCTTCCGGCATTAACTCATAAACAGATATTTTGCCGTCTTTTAGCTCAGCGACCGTGGTTGAAGTGGCCAGGCTGATCTCATCTAAGCCATCTTTTGCGCCGACAACCATCACATGACGTGCGCCTAGATTTTTCATGACTTTCGCTAGCGGCTCACATAGTCGTGCGGTAAAGACACCAATAACTAGATTAGGGACGCCAGCAGGGTTGGTTAATGGGCCTAAAATATTGAAAATCGTCCGCGATTTAAGCTCACGGCGTACTGGGTTGGCATAACGCATGGCGCTATGATGATTGGGTGCAAATAAAAAGCCAATCCCTTGGTTTTCGATACAATTAAGCGCTTGTAGGGGTGTGAGTGCCAAACTAATACCGGCCTGCTCCAGTAAATCTGAGCTACCTGACTTGGTAGATACGCCGCGATTGCCGTGCTTAGCGACTTGAGCACCTGCCGCTGCTGCGACGAAAGCCGAGGCAGTAGACACATTAAATAAATTAGCACCATCACCGCCGGTACCAACAATATCGACCAGATGATTGCAAGAACTCGGTACAATATTAGCCGCTAAATTACGCATGGCACTGGCAGAAGCAGTGATCTCATCGATGGATTCACCTTTCATACGCAGACCGGTTAAGATAGCGCCCATCATAGCGTTACTGCATTTTCCTTGCATGATAATTAGCATCACTTGATGCATCTCATCAAAGGTCAGATCAATATGCTGGAAGATTCTATCTAAGGCGGTGGTCAGTAGTTTATGAATATGCTCATCAGAGAGCTGGGCAATATCCTCAGGCGTCTTTGCGCTTTGTAATTGCGTGTCCTGTATGTTAATAGTGCTCATGATAGTCTCGCTTATTGTTATCTTTTATAGTAATGGGGCACACTTATTTGGCTGACATTACAAACCAGTATTATCAAAACCAATTTAGAATCACTAGCCCACTTGTGGCAATTGATCTGAGGTTAATACCGCCAAGTTATGAATCCGCAAAAAGTTATTGAGCAGCTGATAGCCGGCTTCACTTAAGATAGATTCCGGATGGAATTGTACCCCTTCAATGGCGAAGCTTTTATGGCGTACACCCATAATTTCTTCAATACTGCCATCCGGATTTTGCGTCCATGCGGTCACCTCGAGACAAGCAGGCAAGCTGGTTTTATCAACCACTAATGAGTGATAGCGCGTGGCTTGTGATGGATTGGGTAAGTCCATAAAGACACCTTGATTGTTATGATAGATAGCAGATAAACGTCCGTGCATGACTTCGCCTGCTTTGACAACCTGCCCGCCAAACGCTTGTCCAATCGCTTGATGACCCAAGCAAATACCTAATATAGGTATCAGACCTTTAAAAGTATCAATGACTTCTAAAGAAATTCCAGCGCGATCTGGATCACATGGACCGGGACCAATGACAATCACATCAGGAGCAAGGGTTTTAATCTGTTCGAGTGTGACCTGATCGTTACGCCAGACGGTGATGTCCTGCTGTAATTCACCGAAGTACTGTACAATATTGTACGTAAAGCTGTCGTAATTATCGATCATCAGAATCATTATGGTTTCAACCTATTGTTGTCGTTATACTTTATAAATGCGCATCCATTATGGTTATAGCTATTAAACATAGGCTATTTGGCATACTTTTATTGAAGCCTGATATCTTACCACTATTTTGTCGTCTATCAAACGCAGAGCGTCTGTTGGCTCCTGACTAACCGTATTTTTATGTCTTAAAAGTATTGATATTTTTTACAATCAAATTAATCTAATCTGAATAAAAAATTTAAAATGCACCAACTTAATTATATAAATATTATAAATGCACTAACTTAGTGCTTTTTTATTTTAATGACACCACGTTTGTGCAGTGTTAATGCTACTCTTTGCCTGGTTTTAATATTTTTATATCATTTATTGAGGTGCTAGCTAGGGTAGTGCTAATGACTGTCGTTTTATGCCGTATCTAATAGGATGATTTGGCACAGCGCTTGCATTACTTTAATGGTGACAGCTAATGAATGTCGATTAAGATAAATGTACCTATTGGTAGATACTTATGGTAGGTACTTAACGAGTGGTATGACTAACAAGCCAGCTAAGAGGACATAACAGTTCAGCATTATGAGTCATATATTGCTAAAATAGCGCAGCGATGTTCCTACCTATAAATAACGTAGTCGTTAAAAAGCGACTAAAACTTAAAATAGTAATAGAATATAGAAACGAGCACGGCAATCTTAACTCGCAATCAAATGATAACCACCAGGGAGACTATTCATGTCGAATAAATTACTAGATCTTATCAAATCATCTAATGCCAAATGGGTTGATTTTCGCTTTACCGATACCCGTGGTAAAGAACAACATATCAGCTTTCCTGCCTATACCGTCGACGAAGAAGTGATGGAAGATGGCAAAATGTTTGATGGTTCATCCATCGCTGGCTGGAAAGGCATCGAAGCGTCTGATATGATTTTGCGTCCTGATCCAGAGAGCGCTTTTCTTGATCCGTTCTTTGATGCCATTACGGTGGTAGTAACTTGTGACATTATTGAGCCATCGACGCTGCAAGGCTATGAACGCGATCCACGCTCTATCGCTCGCCGTGCTGAAGAATACTTAAAATCAACGGGTATCGGTGATACGGCCTACTTCGGTCCTGAGCCTGAGTTCTTCGTATTTGATGAAGTGAAGTGGTCCATTGAGATGTCAGGTGTTAGCCATAAAATCGTTGCTGAAGAAGCGGCATGGTCAACTAACGAATCTTATGAATGGGGCAACATGGCGCATCGTCCCCGTGTCAAAGGCGCTTATTTCCCAGTACCGCCAGTTGATAGTTCACAAGATATGCGCGCAGTTATGTGTGAGCGCTTAGAAGAGATTATTGGCGAAGGTTGCATTGAGGTGCATCATCATGAAGTTGCGCCTTGTCAGTCAGAAATTGGCGTCGCGTTCAACACTTTGGTACGAAAAGCGGATGAAGTACAGCAGCTAAAATATGTCGTCCATAACGTGGCGCATCAGTTTGGTAAGACAGCGACCTTTATGCCCAAGCCTATCGTTGGTGATAATGGCTCGGGTATGCATGTACATATGTCGATCTCAAAAGATGGTGTAAATACCTTCTCTGGTGACGAATATGCGGGTCTGTCTGAAACCGCGTTATACTTCATCGGTGGTATTATCAAGCATGCGCGTGCATTGAACGCGATTACTAACCCATCTACTAACAGCTACAAGCGTCTCGTACCGCATTATGAAGCGCCTATCAAATTGGCATACTCTGCTTCTAACCGTTCAGCGTCTATCCGCATTCCACACGTTAGTAGCCCAAAAGCGGTTCGTATCGAAGCGCGTTTCCCTGATCCAGCAGCCAACCCCTATTTAGCCTTTGCGGCATTATTGATGGCGGGCCTTGACGGTATCCAAAACAAGATGCATCCTGGCGAAGCGGCTGATAAGAACTTGTATGACTTGCCACCTGAAGAAGAAGCCATGATTCCAACCGTCGCTGAGAACTTGGAAGTGGCGCTACAAGCCTTAAAAGAAGATCACGAGTTCTTGTTAAAAGGCGATGTGTTCACTAAAGACATGCTCGAGGCATTCATTGCGCTAAAAGAAGAAGAGGTACAGCGCGTCAACGTTACTGTGCATCCGGTTGAGTTTGACTTGTACTACAGCTGCTAGTATCTAGCTAATACGCTAAATAATTATTGAATAATAACAACCAGCTAAGTGCGCCTTAGCTGGTTTTTTTATGGCTGTATATGAGACAGTGGTGTTAAGGTTAAAAGTTGTTGATGTGGGTTTATACTATCGCGACATCTGCGCTACACAGACTAAGCGTATTCATTATAGGCTAGGATTTCACCCAGTAAATTAACAGTGAATACGACAAAAGTATTGCATAATAGGCGTTACATAAGCACCATCAACGACATTGATAAATTTAGGTTGACTGACTATGATCCCATTATTTCATCGCTTAGTATCTAAATACAAACCGCCTAAACACCAGCCATCTAATAGTAGTAGGCCAGCTGCTCTCCTAGTAGGCTTAATGGTAGGAGTGGCCATTCTTTATGCACCTATGCTCAATGCAGCAGCTATTTATAAAATAGTCGATGAAAAAACTGGTCAGATCACTTTTACAGATCGTCCGCAAAGCTATGAGCAGCAGGCAGGTAAGCAGATTATTGAAACTCATATTACTACTAATAGCACTAGTAGCTCTGAGAATGCGTCGACAGCACCGAATCAAACAACTAGCACTGCACTAGCACCGCTACAACCAACGGCAGCCGCTTCTACTGCTACCAAAGCGCCACGTGTAAACTATCAATTAACGATGACCGAACCTAGTGAAGCACGTGCTTATCGTCGTCCTGCCCAAAGTATCTTGGTAAATGTGCAGTTAAAACCCGTACTACAGGTCGGTGATAGCGTCAGCATTTATCTAGATGGTAAGGAAGTAGGCCAAGGATTAAGTACTTCGATTTCAACGGTTGATATATTACCGGGGGGTCATAGTATAAAAGCTGTAGTAAAAAACAAGGCGGGACAGACCATTACGCAAACGGCCCGTACTATTTATGTGATTCAAAACACTATGATTTTGCAAAATAATAAGAAAATTGCACAGCAGCTGTTAGCCTATCAGCGTTTGCCATGGCATCAAAAAGTATTACTCAAACTGCGCCAAGATGACATTGATAAGCAGCAAGCTAATAAGTAAAAAGTTAAAAACTATCGAACAGTGCTTAACGCGGCTTGTGTTCAACTAATATGCCAGTGGTTACATAGAACGAGCAGACAGTCTTGATAAATATTTAAGTTAAAACCCAAACGGGCAAGTGCCATGTAAAGCACTTGCCCGTTTCAGTATTTATATGGTCTCATTATCTATATTAATGGTAATCATTTAACAATAATAATCTAAGCAAATAACCTTTATAAATGAGGTTGTATTTATTTGGTTAGCTCTATCGTACCGTTAGCGGTCACTGAAATGGTGCTATCACCAGATTCAAAACTTTGACTGGGTACGGACGCATCGGCGGCTTCTGCTTTCATATTCATAGCGCTATACATCGGGCGCGGATAGTTGCTACCCGTATTAAGATTGACAGTGACGATGCGATAGCCACGAGCATCCCATGCTTGGGTTAAGTTTTTAGCCTGTTTTTGAAAGGCACGAGAGGCATCAGTCATTAACTTTTGCTCAAGCGCATCTTTTTTAACATCTGATACCCCAAAGTTTAGATTATCCATGACTAAAGTTTCTTGCAAATCTGCAATAAGTTGGCTGGTGGCAGTAAAGTCAGTACTTTTTAGGTCTATATTGGCCTGTCCTGTCCAGCCGATAATTTTGTCATTCTTATCGTAGCGGGGATAGGTGCGCTGCTGTCCGGTGCTGACTGTGACGCTAGGATAGCGCTTGGCAATAATCAAAGCGTTATTGATTGAGGTATTGAGCCTAGTTGCTAACGTTTTTGCATCGGTCGCTTGCGTTTTTTTATACATACTTGCGCGTACTTCGTCATTTGCCACTTCGGCTTTGACTTCCGTTTGAAAGCTGAGCTGATCGTAACCCGTTGGTTCGGCATGCGCGCTGCCCATCATAGCGGTAAACAAACAAACTGTACCAGAGGCGATAGCCGCCTTATTCAGTAGTGTGGTTTTCATAATAATCTCCTAAGTAAAGTATGAGCGAAAAAATTTGTATTATTGTTACCTGCTCTACTCATTAAGTAGCATATATTGAGTTTAATAGCACATTTCAAGCGTATTTTCAGATGGCAGGTTACAGCTAAAATAGCAGGTTTGGCGCGTGATGCTGTAAGGGTTTTGTCAATCAGGTTACTGCTTCCAAACTTACCTTTGTTTCTGCATCTTACAGTCGATAGTGCCGCTGTCTTTTTAGCCTAGTGACCTTAGCCTCACTAGGATGAGTCAAAATTCAATGACTGGCCAGCTACCGGAATAACTGATTATTGATATAGATAGCAATATATTTGTGGTGATCAGTTGTAGTTGACTTGGCTGATAAGCATCTATCTGCTGATAGGGGTTGTAATCCTGCAAAAACCTTGTATAATTTGCAACTGGTGGCTCCATTGGTAGCCTCGCAACATTGTTCTATGAACCCCGCCAGGACCGGAAGGTAGCAACGGTAATAGTTATGATGTGTGCCGAGGATGTGCTTTTGGAGTCGCTTTTTTTTGTCTAAAATTTGATATAATATGTTCTATAGTATCTGTGCCCTGATTAAGCTCTTTATTTAAAAGAATTTTTTTGGTTAAAGTTTTATCTTATTATTCTATTCTTAAACCACTATTCCTCTAAAAATATCTATAATAACTATTGGATAGGGCTGATTGCCTTGCATGCTTCTATGCTACACGATACGATAATAAGCCAAGACGACCATATCCGCTTAACGGTATTAACAGAAAACTGTCTTGGTGTTAGGCCAACGATTGATTGATTTTTTGTCAGTCGCTTAAACTATATATAAAGACAGTATCTATAACCATATCAGCAAACTCGTTAGGATAAATACCTACCTATGAATGATACCCAAGACGATCTAATCTTACGGCAGCGGCAAGTGCAGCAGCGTCAGATTTTGGCGATGATGGGTATTGAGCAGTGGGTGCAACCGAGCTCGCCAACAATAAGTATGGCCAACATTCCAGCGCCGACCGTACAGCAACCAGTGGAAGATCAACAACCAATATCTGAGTTAGACGTTGAGCACGCAAGCTTTGAGCCTAAAGCGCCTATGCAAGATACGCCGACTATTATTGGCGATTATGAGCACACTGTTCCTATTGATACTGACATATCCGATGGACATAAGTCTACAATAGATACCGCTGAAAGCAGTACAATAAAAGCCCCCGTCGCCCCCGATAATCAGGTTGTCACGCAAACAGTTGCGCAGCAGTGGGTAGAACCGCTAGTAGAGACAGTCACATCGTCTATCAGCGATGTAGCATTAACAGCACCAGATAATACAGTTAAAAATAATAATAACAACAGCCTAAATAAAGTTGCCCCGTTTGATTTGCAAGGCGGGCGTTATGGCAATTGGGTACTACTGATCGATATCCAAGCACTAAATAATGACAGCCAAAAATTATGGCAAAATATCACCCAAGCGTTATCTTTATCGTGCGAGACCAGCTCTTTTCCCATTTGCGCGGGTATGGATACCACTGAGTTAGCAAACGCTAGCTTTGCCGGATATATCTTTAAGATTGGTAGAAGTGAAGAAGTGCTCATTGCAGCATTGACCGCGTTGCCTGACGGTATTGAGCATCCAAATCTTACCTCTGTGCCCACATTAAATGAGATGCTAACTGATAGCCATCTCAAGAAGCAGTTTTGGCACCAGCTGTCCAAGCAAGATTAAAATCTAGAGAGTTTTTTGAATGATGGCTTATTACTTGATGGTTAAGTAATAAATGTAAGATTGATTTTGACACGTTTTAAGATAAAATTGAGATAACAACGCTTACTCCCTTGTATTTAGGACAAATATCATGACCACCAAATCCGCACCGCATCGTCTTCCTAATTTTTGTGCTGGGCCTGCTACTATGCCTACTGAAGTGCTGATGCGCGCCCAAGATGAACTGCTCGATTGGCAAGGTCGCGGCCTATCAGTAATGGAAATGAGCCATCGTAGCAAAGACTATATGGCTATCACTGCAAAGGCTGAAACTCAGCTACGCTCACTAATGGAAATTCCAGATAATTATAAAGTACTGTTTCTGCAAGGCGGTGCAAGTTTACAGTTTTCAGCAATTCCATTGAATTTATTGAATGGCGGGCGCGCCGATTATCTGACTACAGGTGCATGGTCTGGTAAAGCGATCAAAGAAGCGCAGCGTTATGCTAATTTAGGTTTGGGTGATATTAACCTCGTAGCAACGGGCAAAGACAATAATTTTACTGATGTTCCCGTACCAAGCGATTGGAATATTAGCGATGATGCTGCTTATTTCCATTACTGCGCCAATGAGACCATTCACGGTCTACAAATATTTGAGCCCCCAGTAGTGAATGCACCGCTGATCGTTGATATGTCATCATGTATCTTATCGCAGCCGATAGATGTCTCTAAGTTTGGGATGATCTACGCTGGTGCGCAAAAGAATATCGGTCCTGCGGGATTGGTGATTATTATCATTCGTGACGATTTATTAGGGCAGGCCAGTGAGTGGTGCCCGATGCTCCTTAACTATGAGCATCAAGCAGAGAAAGAGTCAATGTCTAATACGCCGGCGACTTATTCTTGGTATTTAGCCGGCTTGGTGTTTGACTGGCTTGAGCAGCAAGGTGGGGTTGCTGCTATTGGTAAAATAAATCAGCAAAAAGCAGCGCTATTGTATGACACCATTGATAATAGTGCGTTCTACCACAATCCAGTGGCCCATAAGTATCGCTCTATTATGAACGTGCCATTTACCTTAGCAGACAATAGCTTGGATAAAGAATTCTTGATGCAGTCAGAAAAAGCAGGGCTGCTTAATCTAAAAGGTCATCGTGACGTTGGTGGTATGCGCGCTAGTATTTATAATGCCGTACCGCTTGAATGGGTACAGTTGTTGGTAGACTTTATGCTAGAATTTGAAAAAAAGTATGGCTAAGCTGATAAGTACCCTGGAAGCAATTTTTGCTTAAATAAAAAAGGCGCAGCTGATAATAGTTGCGCCTTTTTTATTTGAATATATTTCATAGAAGCCTATTACCGCAAAGCATTAGGTTAAAAAAGTTAAGTTTGTTATGATAAAATTTTGTAACTTTAATGTTTTTAGCTATTTTGAGGTATTTGTCGCTATTTTAAGTCAGTACATAAATGAGTCAAGTGCATAGGTTTGCTATAACGCCGATTATGATAAAGAAGCCATGATAGAAAAGTTATGATAAAAAATGCCATGTTGAAAATCGTCTTGCTTTGTGCGGCTACTGGCTGGGTGCCTATCACTATGGCTGCGCCTATAACCACTACTGCGCTCGGGCATAACAGTTCTGCCGAGTATATTAATGCGCCTTATATGCCGTATGCCAATCCTAACGCCCCAACTGGCGGCACTTTATCCTTAGACGCACGCGGCACTTTTAATAGTGCCAATAAATGGATGACCACTGGTGTGGCGATGATTGGCACTGATTATCTGTATGACACTTTGATGACTGGCTCCTTAAATGAAGCCTTCACTATGTATCCGCAGTTGGCAAGCAAAGTTACTTATGATCCTAACGATAGTAGCTGGATTATTTACCATATTAATCCTGCTGCGCGCTTTTGGGATGGCTCGCCGGTTACCAGTAGCGATGTTAAAGCAACTTATGAGGCGCTATTGACTAAAGGGCCGATGTTTATTCGCAGCTATTTAGGCGATATTAAAGCCATACAAACGATTGATAAGCAGCAAGTAAAATTCATCTTTGCCTCTGATGACAATAAAGAGATTCTTCTAACGGTCGGACAGTTTCCTATTTTCGCTAAATCTTCTATCGATGCCAATTTTGAAAAGATTAGCCTAACACCGCTAATGGGAAGTGGGCCTTATAAGTTAGGAGATGTCGAAGCAGGGCGAGCAGTCAGTTATGTGCGTGATCCTGATTACTGGGGACGTGATTTGATGGTCAATCGCGGTCGTTATAATTTTGATATGATTAAGTTTGTTTATTATCAAAGTGATGAGATTGCCTTTGAGGGTTTTAAATCTGGCCAATACCGCTTTCGTCCTGAGAATAAAGCATCTAACTGGGCGACGGGCTATAACTTCCCTGCGGTTACCGCTGGACTGATTAATAAAGAAGCCATCAAAAGTCAGAATCCAGTGCCGATGCAAGGTTTAATTATGAATATGCGGCGGCCAATTTTTCAAGATATTCGGGTTCGCCAAGCACTTACCGCTGCTTATGATTTTGAATGGATGAATAAGACTTTGTTCCATGATCAATATGAGCGTTTGCAAAGCTTCTTTCATGGCTCAGAGCTGGCAGCGACTGGCAAGCCATCAACGACTGAGATGCAAGTTTTAACGCCTTTGTTATCTGAGCTTGAGCCTATTCAGCGCCAAGCGGTATTAGATGAATGGCAGCTGCCAACCAGTGATGGGGGCGGCTTTAATCGTCAAGGATTACTAAAAGCGCGACAATTATTATTAGATGCTGGATTTTATTATGATGATATGAAGTTATATCAGCCTGATGGTGCGCCTGCCCAAATTGAAATTCTGATGACCGGTGATACAATGGGCCGTGTATTATTGCCTTATATTCGTAATATAAAGCGCCTAGGGTTTGATGCAAAATTACGCCAAGTCGATGGGCCACAATATTACGAACGGCTGCGTAGCTTTGATTATGATATGACGGTTGATGTGTTTGCGCAGAGTCTGTCGCCTGGAGCGGAACAAGCGGCCTTTTGGGGCAGTGTCGCTGCTGACGAAGCGGGTAATAACAATACGATTGGTATCAAAAACGTGGCGATTGATAAGGTAGTGGCAGCACTTAGTGACGCTGAGAGTCGTGATGAGATTGTTTTATACACTCACGTGCTGGACCGTCTGCTGCGTGCTGGATATTATTTAGTACCGCTATATGGTAAATCCGAGACCAACGTTGCTTATTGGAATCAATATCGCCATGCCAAAAAACTGCCTACTAACGCAGTTGGTATTGACTACTGGTGGGTTGATAAAGAGGCGGCTGCGCGTGTCGATAAATATTTGGGCCGATAAAGTAGACGATTGTTTTATTGCTAGTGCTTTAAAATAAGCAGATTCTTTGAATAGCAGCTCTTTTAGATCTCCCACATTAAAAATAAAGATAACTTTCAATAAGGATTTAATATGACTATTCGTATTCACCCGATTAAAGCGTTCAATGATAATTATATTTGGACCTTGATTAATAAGAATAATAAACAGGCTATTATCATTGACCCCGGGCAAGCAGCGCCCGTCATCGAATACCTAGAGGCAGAAGGGTTGGAGATGATAGCGATTTGGACGACCCATCACCATCATGACCATATTGGCGGGGTTGCTGAGCTACAAGAGCACTTCCCCATGACTCATCTGGTTGCACACAGTGAACATAATGTAGATGAAGACCAAACCATTAAAGACGGTAGCATAGTAAACGCTTGGGGCTGTTCCGCACAAGTATGGGATGTCTCAGGCCATACTGCCAGCCATATGGCCTATATCCTAGATATTGACGGGCACAAGCATTGTTTTTGCGGTGATACGTTGTTTAGTGGCGGCTGTGGTCGGGTTTTTACCGGTACTATCGAACAGTTATACGCCAGCTTTGAGCGTTTAAGCAATTTGTCAGATGAGGCTCTGTTTTATCCAGCGCACGAATATACTGCCAGTAACTTGCGCTTTGGTTTGTCTATCGAACCTGGAAACGTAGCCATGCAGCAAGCCTTGATACAGGCCGAAGAGAAAACAAATCAAGGCATTCCCACGTTGCCAGTAACGGTAGCGCACGAACGTGAGGTTAATGTGTTTTTACGAGCCGATGAGCCCAGTGTGATAGCAGGGGTCGCCTCTAAAATGAAACTTGACGATGAGAAGCCGCTAACGATATTTGCGGCATTACGCGAACTCAAAAATAATTTTTAAATAATGCTGTTATCACGCTCTTTTACACCGACATTGCATTTTAGGAAGTTGCCATCATGGGCCGTTATATATTAAAAAGACTGCTATTGATATTACCGACGCTATTCTTAATCTTGCTGGCGAACTTTGTGATTGTGCAAGCCGCCCCAGGTGGTCCGGTTGAGCAACAGTTGGCACTTATTGAACAAGGGGCCAAAGATAATGCGCTCGGTAGCAATATTGGTGCTGGTAGCGCTGGTGGTAATGACAGTACTTATCAAGGTACGCGGGGTCTATCAGAGGAGATGGTGGCGGCTATCAATGCCCAATACGGTTTTGATAAATCCGCTCCTGAGCGCTTTTGGTTAATGCTAAAGAATTACGCGCGCCTAGATTTTGGCGAGTCATTCTTTAAAGGGCAGCCCGTTACGGAGTTGATTGTAGAAAAGCTACCCGTGTCTATCTCGCTTGGGCTGTGGAGTACGCTGCTTATTTATTTAATCGCTATTCCATTAGGTGTTTATAAAGCCATGCATCATGGGTCAGCCATTGATAAAGCGACTGCCATGCTACTTGCGGTTGGACACGCGATACCGGTGTTTGTATTTGCGGTAATACTGTTGGTGTTTTTTGCTGGTGGTAGTTATTGGCATATTTTCCCACTACAAGGACTGACCTCAGAAAATTTCGACCAATTATCAGCGCTGGGCAAGATTAAGGATTACTTTTGGCATTTGGCATTACCGCTGCTGGCAAGTACGGTCGGGGGCTTTGCAGGGCTGACTTATTTGACTAAATTTAGCTTTTTAGAAGAATTAGGTAAGCAATATGTGCTTACGGCGCGCGCCAAAGGTTTAGGGGAGCGGCAAGTATTATATGGCCATGTATTTCGAAATGCGATGCTGATTATTATTGCCGGTATACCAGCCGCTATCGTTGGTATATTCTTTGCCGGTAACTTCTTAATTGAGATTATTTTTAAGCTTGATGGGCTAGGGTTGTTAGGCTTTGAGGCCATTCAGCAGCGCGATTATCCGGTAATATTTGGTACGTTATTTATCTTTACTTTATTAGGATTATTATTACAGCTTATCAGTGATTTAAGCTATCACTTAATCGATCCGCGTATTGATTTTGAGGGGCGCTAATGTCAACTCATCATACCTCCGTTAATACTGAATCTTCAAACCCTGACTCTCTCAATACGCAGTCATCTCATTCTAAACCACCACCTGTGCCAAAATCTAACCTATCTAAACAAAAAAAGCACCGCTTAAATCCTGTCTGGCAAGCGCGTCTCAATCGTTTTCGCCATAATCGCCTTGGGGTTATATCGCTAGTTATTTTTACCATCGTTTTTGTGATTTGTATGGCGGCAAATGTAATCGCCAACGACAAGCCACTATTGGTGCAGTATCAAGGCGATTATTATACTCCGGTGTTAAAAGCTTATCCTGAAACCATGTTTGGCGGCATATTCGAAACCGAGACCAACTATAAAGATCCAGCGGTACAAGAATTAATTAATGCGCAGGGCTATTATGTGATGCCGCTCATCCCGTTTGCTGACCAAACGCCCAACGTTGAGCTGGGGATTCCGTATCCAGCTGCGCCCAACGCTCAAAATTGGTTGGGTACCGATGATATGGGACGTGATGTATTGGCAAGAATACTTTATGGCATGCGGGTATCACTATTGTTTGGACTGGCGTTAACCATAGCCGGAGCGATTATTGGTATTATTATCGGGGCGATTCAAGGCTATTACGGCGGTTGGGTTGATTTGGCAGGCCAGCGTTTTATGGAAGTATGGGGTGGGATGCCGCAGCTCTTCATGATCATTATCTTAGTCAGCTTGTTTAGCCCCAGTATCACTGTGCTATTTGCGTTGATGTTGTTATTTGGCTGGATGGGACTGGTTGGCTTGGTTCGAGCAGAATTTTTGCGTGCACGGAATTTTGATTATGTTCGAGCGGCACGCAATCTTGGTGTTTCAGACCGTCAAATTATGCTTCGGCACATTTTGCCCAATGCCTTAGCGTCGAGCTTATCGCAGCTGCCATTTATTTTGACCGCCAATATTATTGCACTGACTGCGCTGGACTTCTTAGGGTACGGTCTACCGCCTGGCTCGCCATCACTGGGTGAGTTAATGGTACAAGGAAAAAACAACCTTGATGCCCCGTGGCTTGCGTTGTCAGGATTCTTTAGTTTGACTTTTATTTTATCGCTGCTCATTTTCATTGGGGAAGCGCTGCGTGACGCGTTTGATCCAAGGCGTTCCTAATATGACTATAAAAACGACAACTACTACAACAAACACTGCAAATGATGAACAGCATCGAAGCAGCCTTAATCAACAAAACAAGGTTAACCTGCCAAACGAAGCAATCTTGATGGTCGATAACTTAAGTATTGTCACTCAAGCAGGGATGGTATTGGTTGATAAGCTGTCCTACCAGCTAAAAAAAGGTCAAACGCTGGCGATTGTTGGTGAATCTGGATCGGGTAAATCGATTGCCAGCTTGGCATTGTTAGGATTACTACCGGAGAGTCTCACCGTTAGCGGAAATGTGCAGCTAGAAGGAATAGGTGGATTATCGATTGCTAATGGTAGTAATAGTAGTAGCGCCCGAAATAGGTCACTGAAAGCCATTCGTGGTCAGCGTATTGGCATGGTATTTCAAGAACCGATGACCGCGCTCAATCCCTTACATACGGTCGCCAAACAAATTTCTGAATCCCTATGTTTAAGCGGCGTGCCCAAAAAGCAGTGGCTAAAGAAAAGTATTGCACTGTTGAATGATGTCAATATCACCGATCCTACTGATAAGCTAAATCGCTATCCGCATGAGCTGTCAGGTGGTCAGCGTCAGCGGGTGATGATTGCGATGGCATTAGCGCAGCAACCGGATATTTTAGTTGCCGATGAGCCCACCACCGCGCTTGATGTAACCTTACAGCATGAAATTTTAGCGCTATTAAATAATCTTAAGCGTGAGCATAATATGGCGATGATTTTAATCAGCCATGACCTCAACCTGGTACGGCATTATAGTGACGATATCATCGTCATGCGTCAAGGACAGACGATTGAGCAAGGCAGTACCTCTATCATTTTTAGCCAACCTAAAGCGGACTACACTCGTACCTTAATGCAGCAGAACTTTGGCGCCGCTCTTGATATAGCTGATATTGCGCCTAAAGACAGTCATGTTCCAGTGCTAGAAGTGAAGAATTTGCAGGTACTATTTTCTATAGAAAAAAGCTTATTTGGCAGTACTAAGCACTGGTTTGATGCGGTAAAAGATGTGGATATGACGCTACAGACAGGGCAGGCATTGGGTATCGTTGGCGAGTCTGGTTCAGGAAAAACCACTATCGCCCTTGCTTTAAGTCAGCTGCTAAGTAATAACGCGCGCGTGAATGGACAAATAATTGTTAGTGGACAAGATATCTCGGCATTATCTAAAAATGAGTTACGCAAGTTTCGTGCGCAGATTCAAATGGTGTTTCAAGACCCATTTGCCAGTATCAATCCACGTATGACGGTACTACAAATCATCGAAGAAGGACTGCTAGTACGAGGTGTCAATAAGGTAGCGCGTCAGCAAGCCGTAATGGATAGCCTTGCAACCGTCCATCTACCGGCTGAATTTATTCAGCGCTATCCACATGAGCTTTCAGGCGGACAACGCCAGCGGGTAGCGCTTGCGCGGGCTTTAGTCATGCAGCCACGACTATTGATTTTAGATGAGCCAACTTCTGCGCTTGATAGTACCACGCAAGTGACAGTCGTTAATTTGCTGCGAGAAATACAACAGAAATTGCAGATAAGTTACGTGTTTATCAGTCATGATCTAAAAGTCGTACGTGCCTTATGTCAGCATATTATGGTATTAAAAGATGGTAGTTGTGTGGAGTCGGGACCTACCGAGGATATCTTTAATAATCCGCAGCATCCTTACGCCAAGCGTTTATTACAAGCCAGCATAATAGCCTAAGTAATAAATAATTAAACCCTTACGTCTCTTCTGAAAAATAGCATGATTAATTTAAAATAAGTAGACTTACGAATTTCACTTGCTATAGTATTTGCACTTACATTCCTTTACACGTTTACCTTCAAATATAAATGCTTGCCGTAGCAACCAAATTAGGCTTAGATTGGTGATCGCATGCCGAAACGGTGAAGTGTCAGTAGGACCTATTTACTGTACGCAATCGGCTTAAGAATGGTATCGAATCTATATTGTCATTATCTTTAGCCGATTGAAAAATAGTACAGAATGTTGTAAATACCTAACAGTTTGGGAACGTTTCGGTGATACCTAAGAGTTACGATGGTTACATGAAATTACTCTTAGGAACTCTTTATGAAACGCAAAATACTAATGGATTTCAAAATACAGGCTAAAGTTGTTGGTACCGTTATACTGGCGAGCAGTGCTTTTTACGTAGGCTGTGCTTCTACTGAAAATAGTCCTACTGTGCAAACCTCTACTGTTGATAATCCCTATGCGCCCACAGATTCGAAACTGGCCGTAGCGACGCTGGCCGGTGGTTGTTTCTGGTGCGTAGAATCAGGTTATGAGAAGATTCCTGGTGTGGTAGAAGTGGTTTCCGGTTATGCCGGTGGTCAGACTGAAAATCCAACCTATAGCTCGGTGTCAGCAGGTGGTACTGGCTATACCGAAGCCGCTCAAGTGTATTATGATCCGCAAAAAATTACTTATGATGGCATACTGCAAGCGCTGTGGCGAATTGCAGATCCAACCGATGACAAAGGTCAGTTTGTAGATCGCGGTACCCAGTATCGTCCTGCTATTTTCTATAACAATCAGGAAGAAAAGCAAAAAGCGGAAGCCGCTAAGCAATCCTTGCAAGAATCTGGTGTGTACGATAAGCCAGTAGTGATCGAGATTGTTCCTGCTAGCACCTTCTACCCAGCGGAAGAATATCATCAAGATTATTATAAAAAGAACCCATTGCGCTACAAGTATTATACTTTTAACTCTGGGCGCTACCAGTTTATCGAAAGCGTGTATGGTAAAGATTATGAGCTAGATTTTAGTCAGTTCAAACCTACCGCTGATAGTGCACAGCAGGAGGTCTCAGGGAAAAATTCAAACGCCAAAGTAGGCGCAGGCTTTAATCCAGATACGTTTGTAAAGCCAGGAAAAGCAGAACTGAAAAAGTCACTTAGCGACATGCAATATAAAGTTACTCAGGAAGACGGTACCGAGCGTGCTTTCAAAAACGCCTATTGGGATAACAAAGAGCCTGGGCTTTATGTAGACGTAATATCAGGTGAACCGCTATATTCCTCTCGTGACCAGTTTAAGTCTGGAACTGGCTGGCCGAGCTTTATCCGTCCGTTAGGCGCTGACATGGTAGTTGAAAAGGCAGATCAAGGTTTCTTTTCGACCCGCACTGAAATTCGTAGCCGCTACGCTGATTCGCACGTGGGTCACGTATTCGATGACGGCCCAGCACCCACAGGCAAGCGCTATTGCATGAACTCAGCGGCAATGCGCTTCATTCCGCTGGCGCAGATGGAAAAAGAAGGTTACGGTAACTGGATCAGCGAAGTAAAAACTGCTGGCTAACGCTGCTCTACTAAAATTAAAAATTGCTCACTACTGTCTAAATGGCATAGTGAGCAATTTTTTTGTATAATGTATAAACATTGCTATTTAGTTATTAAATGTGTTTATTTAATGGTATTTGTGTAATATAATTATCAAAATGTATACTTTTAGTTAATTTAAAATTTAAGGTTTTTAGCGTCTGAAACTCGCAGTGTTTAAAGCTACATCAAGGAGCATAAGTTATGTTAAAAAATTATGGAATCCAATTCTAGTTACACCTGCTAATAAGGAAATGCATAAATTAGGTAAGAAGGCATCTTATTTAGCAATCAGTATGCTGGCAGTTAGCGGAATATATCTAACGACAGAGTCTGCAATGGCAGTAGATTCTTGCTCGCTAGATCCGTGGATGTGTGGATTCCCAGGTCCTATGGGTCCTGCTGGTATAGATGGCGACAAAGGCGATCAAGGTATTCAAGGTGAAATTGGCGCTAAAGGTGATACTGGAGTCAAAGGTGACAAAGGCGATACTGGACTAACTGGTATTCAAGGCGTACAAGGTAAAATTGGCGCTAAAGGTGATACTGGAGTCAAAGGTGACAAAGGCGATACTGGACTAGCTGGTGCTCAAGGTATTCAAGGCGTACAAGGTGAAATTGGCGCTAAAGGTGATACTGGAGTCAAAGGTGACAAAGGTGATACTGGACTAACTGGTGTTCAAGGTGATAAAGGCGATACTGGTCTGACTGGTGCTCAAGGTGAAGCAGGTAAGGATGTTAATATCAGTGTAGCTGTACAGACCTCTAATAGTACGGATACACCAGCCCAAGCTATCGGCCAAGATTCTATAGCGATTGGTAATGGTGCATTAGCTGAAGGCAGTCAATCCATTAGTATTGGTGTCGGTAACATAGTAACGGGTCAAAATTCGGGTGCGCTTGGTGATCCAAGCACCGTAAGTGGTTCGGGTAGCTATAGCTTTGGTAATAATAATACCGTAACAGGCAATAACACGGTAGTTGTAGGAAACGAAATCAGTACCGCAGTCAATAATGCAGTAGTTGTAGGAAGTAATTCAACTTCAAGTCGTGATAATACAGTATCAGTTGGGGCAGTAGGTAGTGAACGTCAAGTAATTAATGTGGCTGAGGGCACACAGAACACAGATGCGGTCAATGTCAAACAGTTGAATACAGCAAGAGTCAACGCAGTGTCTGATGCTAACGCCTATACTGATAACAAATATGACATTTTGAATAGCAGCTTTCAGAATTATTCTAATGGCGTAAATCGTCGGGTTGATGATGTAGAAAAAACAGCCAATAGTGGCGTGGCCATTTCTTTAGCAACACAACAGGCTATCCCTAATCTTAAACCAGGCAATGTTGCTGTTTTTGGTGGTATGGGTCATTACGAGGGTGAAAGTGCTTTAGCTATTGGTGCCGCTACAATGTTAGATAATGGTCGCACGTCAGTCAGTGGTGCATTTGGTTTTGCTGATTCAAAGTTCGGTGGCCGAGTTGGTATGTCTTACATATTTGGTCAATAATAGTTTTATTGATTTAGTCTTTTATCTCAACCTGTCGTAGCCATACGGCAGGTTTTTTCACGAAGTCTAACCATACTCTATGACTTTCTTCTTATATTGGGATTGCTATGGTGGTCTCACCCACTGCTTATCGACTAAAGCATTATTGCATCGAGCATAGCTATAGTAGTAGGAACTCCCTCCGTTTAGGAAGGGGAGGAAGTCAACTACTTTATGCTTAGCATCTAGTGTTTCTCTTATTGTTTGTAATAATTATCAATGGAATCGACAGAAGTTATTTCACACCCTACAAAAGCGACTCCAAAAGAACAGCTTCGCGTTAATCACTCTAACCCACAAGAACTTATATCTGCATTCATATCTTTCGCAAATACAGAAAAAAGTTGGTGCACAGTGATTAAGGGTAATAAACTCAGTATTGAAGCGTGAAGCGTGAAGCGTGAAGCGGACTTTTTGTAGCCAACCACTGCTACTGTTACTGTTGTTTGTTTTGCCGGTGCTGAAGGTATTGAATACAAATGGAATATCAACGGCAAACCTATTATGATGACTATTCGCAGTAAAATTTGTAAAGGTGATAATGCTAATGAGCATGAATCTACTGCGACATTAAGCTATGAATGAAGGTAACCCTTATCAGGGTTGTGCTGTTACTGGGGCAATTAAAATTGCTCCCACACAAAAAGCACGCTATATAATAAATAGCGCGCTTTTTGCTGATTTCAATCTGCTGACTTTAGACTGTCTATTTTAAAGGTTAGTGCTCGTCGTTATCTGCCGATTTAGGGTTAGTCATTGGCGTGGTGCCGGTTTGGCGAGCGGCCATCCGATCGTTGGCTGCTTGCACTGCCTTTTCGACTTGGGCATAGTCCGAATGCCGCACGTCCTGTCCACTAATCGAGTTAATCACTAACTCTGCTACGTTTTGTGCATGATCGCCAATACGTTCAAGGGCTCGCAATACCCACATAATATTAATGACTTTAGACACATGCTTTGAGTCCTCCATGATATAAGTCATCAAAGAACGCAGAGCAGACTGATATTCATCATTTACCAGAGTATCATTACGCATGACTTCAAACGCTTGTTCAGCGTTCGAGCGACTAAAGGCTTCTAGGGCATTATGAACCATTAAGCGAACTTGATTGCTCAAATGCTGAACCTCGGCGTAACCGCACGGTGCATTGCCTTGTGCCGTGATTTTAATGGCCATCTGTGCGATCTTGACCGCTTCATCACCAATACGCTCTAGATCAACCACCCCTTTACTGATGGCCATTACTAAGCGTAAATCGCTAGCAGCCGGCTGGCGTTTGGCAACCAACAATAAAATATGTTCGTCCAGCTCCATTTCCATACGGTTGATATCAAAGTCCATATCAATGACTTCTTGTGCCATCGCTTTGTTTTTATCAGTGAGGGCATGAATCGCCTTTGCCACTTGACTGGCAGCGCTTTCACCCATGTATAAAAATAACCGAATGGCTTCATCAAGATCTTGATCAAAACTTTTAGAGATATGCTTATCATTTTTCATAGGACGTACTCCCTGACATTGAGATACTGGCGGCATAGCAAGACGATGGAATCGAACATTGTTTGATGGTTCGAACCCCAGTTGCTGATATACTTTTTCTAATCCTAAAAACTCTGAATCATCCTTCACAATTATTGCTCATAACAGTCACTCTAAATAGGTACTCTAAACAGCCACTTGAAAGAATAAATAAGAATCGTTTTGCGGTTTAACCCAAATTCATCCTAATGTTCGTTGTATGAATCCTAAGCCAATCGTGATTAACCATAACGACCAGTAATATAATCTTCAGTCGCTCTTTGGGCAGGTTTGGTAAATATTTGATCGGTCTCACCCATCTCAATCATATCGCCCAAATACATATAGACCGTATAGTCTGATACCCGCGCCGCTTGTTGCATGTTATGGGTCACGATAGCGATGGTATAGTCCGTTTTTAAATCTTCAATCAAATCTTCAATGGCCCCTGTAGAGATGGGATCAAGGGCTGAAGTCGGCTCATCGAGTAATAGCACCTCAGGCTTGGTGGCGATACTACGAGCGATACACAAGCGTTGCTGCTGCCCGCCCGATAAGGACAGTCCTGATGCTTTAAGTTTGTCTTTAACTTCAAGCCATAAAGCAGACTTTTTAAGTGCCCACTCAACGCGGTCATTAAGCTCAGATTTGCTGAGCTTCTCATATAGGCGGACCCCAAAGGCGACGTTATCGTAAATTGACATGGGAAACGGAGTCGGCTTTTGAAAGACCATGCCGACTTGTGCCCGTAGCAAGTTGACATCGATATCTTTACCTAAGATGTTTTTTCCATCGATATTAATGCGGCCTTCTGCACGCATACCCGGATATAGATCATACATACGATTAAAGGTACGCAAAAGCGTCGACTTGCCGCAGCCTGAAGGACCAATAAATGCGGTGACTTTTTTATCAGGAATATCAATATTGATATTTTTGAGGGCTTTAAAATCGCCATAATAAAAACTTAAATCACGAATTTCTATTTTTGTAGGGGGCATGTTTTTAGGGATATCAGCGATTGTCTGCTTGGTAAAGCTTGTTGCATCTGGCTGATTCATTTGCGCAGCAGTTGAGATAGGTTGTGCTAATAAGTTGCCTTCTGTCGTATTGACTGCTGTCTTATTGGCATTATCAACAGCGGTTTTTGTAGAGGCTTTATTTATGACGTCATTCATAATTTTATCCAACCTAGCTTAATTATATTTAATATAAATTTAAGAAAATGAGTGCTGCCTTATCAATTTGGTATTGGTATTTATTTAGTGTTGTTTCTGCCACCAATATAGCGCGCCAAAATATTCAACATCAATACCGATAAGGTGATCAATAGGGCGGCAGCCCATGCTAATGTATGCCAGTTATCATAGGGACTCATCGCAAACTGATAGATGGTATTGGGTAAGTTAGCGATAGGCTGACTCATGTCGGTACTAAAATATTGGTTGTTGAGGGCGGTAAATAGTAAAGGCGCGGTCTCACCAGTAATTCTGGCAAAGGCTAGAAGTACGCCTGTGGTCAGACCCGCTTTGGCAGCCTTAATAGTGACTTTGGTCACCAACTGCCATTTTGGCGTTCCCAAAGCATAAGCTGCTTCGCGAAGGGTATTCGGGACTAGATTGAGCATATTTTCAGTAGTTCGAACCACCACAGGGATTACAATGAGCGCTAATGCTACCGCGCCTGCCCAACCAGAAAAGTTGCTGCCTTTAACCATAAGCGCATAAACAAAGAGACCAATGACAATGGACGGTGCCGATAACAAAATGTCATTTAAGAACCGCGTCACTTTGCCAAGCATACTGCCATGGGAAAACTCAGACAAATAAATACCGGTCATCAGCCCGATAGGCGCCCCGATAAATAAACCTGAAAATGCCAACATGATTGAACCAACAATAGCGTTGCGTAGTCCGCCCTCAATCATGGGTGGCGGTGTATCGGCGACAAAGATTGGCAACTGCACCAAACCTTGAAAGCCTTCCATAAATAGCGTCACTAAAATCCAAAATAACCAAAACAACCCAAAAGTCATCGCCGATAAAGCAAAGCCCAGGCCGAGTTTATTAATCCGGCGACGCTTGTTATAAAGGCTTTTGTTATAACGTCCCTCAAAACTAGTCTCGATAGGGGACGCCGCGTTTGTAGTAGGCATAAATTTATTTTCCTGTATCGTCTTAGCTAATATGAATAGCTGTCGAAATCTATTAATTACCTGCTTTATGATCTAGACGCATCAACATTAATTTAGCGATGGATAGTACAATAAAGGTAATGACAAACAAGATTAGGCCTAAATGTAGTAGTGACGCCAGATGTAGCTCACTAGAGGCTTCGGCAAATTCATTGGCCAGTGCTGAAGTAATGGTCACCCCAGAGGTGAATAAACTTGGGCTAATATTAAAGGCGTTACCGATCAAAAAAGTAACCGCCATGGTCTCACCCAGTGCTCGGCCGAGCCCTAAGATTACGCCGCCAACCACACCAGCCTTGGTATAAGGTAGGATAATCTTAAACATGACTTCCCAGGTCGTCGCGCCCATTGCATAAGCGGACTCTTTGAGTAAATCGGGTACGACTGAGAAGACATCACGCATGGTGGCGGCGATGAATGGAATAATCATGATCGCTAGCACCAGTGAGGCGGTAAACATCCCAAGCCCCATCGGTGCGCCCGTAAATAACTGACCTATTATTGGCAATGGACCTAAGTTTTCGATAAACCAAGGTTGGATGTTATTACCAAAAAATGGCGCAAATACAAATAATCCCCACATACCGTAAATGATAGAGGGGATTCCTGCTAATAGCTCGATTGCGATACCGAGTGGTTTTTTTAAGAAGCCCGGACACATCTCTGTTAAAAATATCGCAATTCCAAAGCTGACTGGAACCGCAATCACGATAGCGATTAACGACGTCACTAGGGTGCCATAGATTGGTGCCAGCGCACCGTATTCATCCGCTACCGTATCCCAGTTATTGCTGGTATAAAATCCGAGGCCAAACTCCTGAATGCTCGGCCACGCACCGACAATTAAGGAAAGTAAAATGCCGCCTAAAGACAAAAGTACTATTATTGCAAAGGCCTTAGTTGCATTGACAAATAGAGCATCGTAACGTTTTTGTTTAGCCAGCTGGGACCTTAAATCTGACATAAGCGCCTCATCATTGAATATTGTTAAGTCAAAAAGAGTAAACTGTCAGTTAAAAACATTATCATTTGATTATCGCTTACCACAGCAACCTTAAAATGGTTAAGCGGGCACAGCTATCTATTATAGCGGCTAGTATATAGCTGCTAATTGACAACTGTTAAGTAGGTTGATATAACCCATCATCTTTACCGTTAAATTTGCTGTGATAAAACCTCTCGAACCACTCTCCTTTTGGGACAGTAATCGTTCAAGAGGATTACAAGTCAACGCCTTCGGGTCAACTTAACGATATAAGAATAAATAATGACTGACAAATAAAGTTATTGGGCTGGTGTATAGACGGGTTGTCCATCACTACCTTTTACTTCATTCCACTTGTCTTTGAATAGGGCAACGGCAGTGTCAGAGAAAGGTACATAATCAAGCAATATGGCATCATCATCGCCTTGGCTGTAAGCCCAATCGAAGAAGTTCAATACGCCAGCAGCTTGCTTAGGATTCTCAGGTTGTTTGTGAACTAAGATGAAAGTCGCGGCAGCGATTGGCCACGCTTGATCAGTCTCAGAGTTGGTAATGACTTTATAAAAGCCTTCTTGTTTTGACCAGTCGATATCACCAGCAGCAGCAAATGTCTGAGCAGAAGGCTGAACGATGTTACCAGCAGCGTTTTTCAGTGCTGCATGTGACATTTTGTTTTGTTTGGCATAAGCATACTCGACATAACCGATGGAGTTTTTCATACGGTTGACGTAGCTTGCAACGCCTTCGTTACCTTTACCACCCGCTCCTGTTGCAGAAGTAGGCCATTTAACGGTCTTTTCTACACCAACCGTATCTTTCCAGTCGTTTGAGACTTTGGCTAGATAATCCGTAAAGTTGAAGGTAGTGCCCGAGCCGTCTGAACGAAATACGGTAGTGATGGACGCATTAGGAAGGGTTAGGTCTGGGTTCATAGCAGCAATAGCAGGGTCATTCCAATTACTAATTTTACCCAAATAGATATTGGCTAAAGTTTCACCATCTAATTTAAGCTCGCCTGGTTTGATACCGTCAATGTTAACAACAGGCACTACGCCGCCGATAACGGTTGGAAACTGAATAAGACCGGCTTCTTCGAGCTCTTTGGGTGTCAAAGGCGCATCAGAGGCACCAAAGTCTACTGTTTTTGATTGGATTTGTTTGATACCGCCGGAAGAACCGATTGATTGGTAGTTGACTTGACCACCGGTTGCCGCATTGTAGTCGTAAGACCATTTAGCATAGATAGGTTGTGGAAATGACGCACCTGCTCCGGTAATGGTCATCGAGACATTTTCGGCAGACTTAAAAGAGTCTGTTGGGGCAGTCGTCGTTTTAGCGGTTGTAGGGGATTGACTCACCCCTTCTGTTTCTACTACTGCAACATCATTGTTAGCAGGTTCTTTCTTATCACAAGCTGCTAGAGTAAGGGCACCGGCCACTGTTACTACAGCTAGTAATGAATAACGCATGTATATCTCCTAAGTAATATTTGATTTCGAACTAAATTCAGATAAATGGAATTAAGCACTAACAATAAAATCTTAGCTATTGATACCTTTAGCGAGGACATCTCTTGGAATGTCCAAACTACTAATGTGCGTATTGTGATTTTCGACAAGACCGTCTAATAGAACTAAAATAGACGTATTACATCAAAGTAACGAATAAAAGCTCTTAAATAATAGGGTCTCCTTATAAGATTGTTTGCTCAGTCTAAAAGTAACCCTAAACGAAATAATTATAGTGGGTAACTCAACTGACAAAGATTTATTAGTAACCTATAACCTCATGATATAAAAAAGATTATAGAAGATATATTTCACGGGCTAAATCAGACTTTTTATTTGCCTTTATGACAAATTTACAAAGAACTGAACGTAACTTGGGCACACTCTAGCATATAAATATTGCCCCTGAAAGCACATAAATATTCTTATTACAATAAAATATTCAATTCATCAAATCCGCCCAAATTTTGCTAATATAAATGTTGTTGAAGCGTGGGGTAAAAGCTACTAAAATTCATTCAAAGTCATTGTAATGACAAACGTCAGGTTAATTAAGCGGTTTGAGATATCACTTGTCGCACTTGTATAGCCAATTCACTTTAAAACGGATACAGCGTGGCTGGTAGAAATTTTTGCAGCTTCTGGAGTGGCATCGCTGCATAGCAAGCCAGAAAATTTTACCAGCTGCACGTGACTGTTAGCGTATCTATTTTATTTAGTATTAACTATAGTAGTTGGCAATACTGGGTGTAACTTTGCGTCAATTAAATGCTTTTTAGTAACTGTCAGCAAGGTACTTCACCATATACACTGAATGACTAATTCTCCAGATTTCCGCACGCCAATCTTCAATAGCCTAAGTAAAAAATGAGCTCATACTTTAGACAGCTAAATCAACTTAAAAACCAACAAAAAAAGACGCCTAAGCGTCCTTTAAATTATTAATTTTATGTTAAAAGTTAAAACGCTGGTTGTCGTCTCGGTATCGCGCTCAAAAACTCCATACGTGCTTGATTGTCATGGACAAATTCACCCAGCATCGCTGTTGTACGGGTGGTTGAATGCTGCTTGTTCACACCGCGCATCATCATACACATATGCGCTGCATCCATTACCACTGCCACGCCGCGACAGCCGGTCACATCCATAATAGTCTGGGCGACCTGTTCACTTAAGTTTTCTTGAACTTGTAAACGACGAGCAAACATATCTAAGATACGCGCAAATTTCGATAAGCCTAATACTTGTCCATTAGGCAGATAGCCGATGTGGGCGATACCATGAAAGGGCAGCATATGGTGCTCACATAATGAATAAAATTCAATGTTTTGTACCAATACTAGCTCACGGTTACTCGATGGAAATAGTGCGTCATTGACGACTTCATCCAAACTTTGATGATAGCCTCGAGTTAAGTGAGCAAACGCTTTCGCAGCACGCATAGGCGTCTCTTCAAGACCAGGACGCTCTAAGTCTTCGCCAGTTGAAGTAATCAATTGGCGATAGGATTCAATACTTTCTTGATAATCTGATGTTATTATTGAGGTGTTACTCATAAGTTTGGTAGCCATCCAAAATGTGGGTATAGCTTAACGCTAAATCCTATTTTGTAAAGGATTTTTATAAGGACTGTGCAAGCTGGGAAGGGCTGTGATTATACTTGAAAACCGCTTAACTTCATACCGCTATGGCTATTCTTAATGCTTTAATAAGCAATTATCCACAATAAAGCACTAATAGTTTACGACTGTTTACTTAATTTGATTCGTGTATAATTGTTTCGTGTACAATAACCCATCTGATTATCTTATTGCCACTGTGCAACCTTATTGCCACTGTGCAACTTTTATTTATTATATCGAATCTATATGCAATGTATTCGATCGGCCAACAAGGAAATATTATGCTACTTCAAGGACAACGATTTGTCGTCACCGGCATTGCAAGCAAACTTTCTATCGCATGGGCTATCGCCGAAGCGCTGCATCGTGAAGGCGCGTCTTTGATTCTAACTTATCCGAATGATAAAATTAAAAAACGTGTTGATATGGCCGCTGAAAAATTCGAGGCTGATTTGGTACTTGAGTGTGATGTGGCCTCTGATGATTCTATTGCTGCCTGTTTTGAGCAAGTAACCGCGCATTGGGGTGACGGTATTGATGGCGTGGTGCATGCGATTGGCTTTGCGCCGATGGATCAGCTCAATGGCGATTTTACCAGTGCTACAACGCGTGAAGGCAGCCAGATTGCCCACGATATCTCAAGCTATAGTTTTGTGGCACTTGCCAAAGAAGCGCGTGAGCTACTAGCCATGCGTCATGGCTCTATGCTGACTTTGACTTACGAAGGTAGCATCTCAGTATTGCCAAATTATAATGTCATGGGCATGGCAAAAGCCAGTTTAGAGGCCAGCGTCCGCTATTTAGCAACCTCAATGGGCGGTGAAGGGATACGGGTTAATGCTATCTCAGCAGGGCCCATTCGAACTCTTGCGGCCAGCGGCATTAAGTCATTCCGTAAAATGCTCGATATCAGTGAAAAAATAGCCCCGCTCCAGCGTAATATCAGTCAAATGGAAGTGGGTAATGCGGCACTATTTTTATTATCACCTTGGGCATCAGGTATCACAGGTGAGATTATGTTCGTCGATGCAGGTTTTAATACCGTTGCTATTAGCGAGCAATTGATGATGCTTGATGAGCCAAATCAATAATTTAACCACAATACTTTAAATTACTAGTAGGTAGCAATTAATCATTAACGCTTAGATATTCGTTCCTATGAGCATAATGAAGGCAGCCAAAAGGTTGCCTTTTTTAGTTATACTAGTGGCTTTTTTAGGGTAATGAGCTCTTAGGCGGTAGATATGTTAACCAAATTACCGAGGTGGATACTGTGGGGCGGGGCAGTGTTAGCATTTAGTGCTGGCTGCGTCAATACGGCAGCGCTGATGGAATTTACCAATCTATCTGTGTCGCATGTTACTGGAAACGTTAGTTTGTTTTCAGCAGCCGTAGCACATTTCGATGCGCACAGTATCTTATATATCAGCGCCTCACTATTGTCATTCTTAGCAGGGGCAATATTAAGCGGCTTTGTAATTGGCCAAAAATCTCTAAAATTAGGTAGAAGTTATGGTGGCGCGGTTATTCGTACCACCCATTTGACCGGTTTGACCTCTGATGTGGGCGCAGCAATAGGCAATTGGTTAGCAGGACGACCAATTAGCAAGCCCGCCCTCGGTTTTTAAGCCGTCATCTGGTATTGTTTCTATGCTGGCGGGGTAGTGGGTGCATTTTTGTACGCTAGAGTCGGCTATGGCGCGTTATTCGTACCGATTATTATTGTGCTCACAGCTGCATTTATTTATAACCATGCATCTGATGACTTGCCAGAAAAACGTCAGTCCAGACGAAAAAAGCGCTCATTAAATGAATAAGCGCTTTTTAAATTGAATATATATTCTTTAAAATACAGCAGCTAGCGTGGTTAAAAGTGTCTGCTATTTGTCGTCTTCTTCATGGTTTTCATGCTCGTGTAAGCCCTGCATCATGTCGAGCGCTGAATCATCGGTACGCTGCTGATCTTCTTTAGCAAGTCTATCTTGATTAATATCTTTTGGTGACATTTTAGTTGTCGAGTCAGTCTTTTCACGATTTGCCATGGGATACTCCTGTTGGCTTTTATCCACTTTTAATTAGGTATATAAAACAACCTCTTGATTATGGGTCAATCCTTTTATTTTGTACAGGATGTAATTATGTCAATTTGGTGACGATGTGTAATGAGTCATTTGTTTACCTGAATGGTTAAAAATAAACAATTATCATTCACCACAGATAAAATAATAGTAAAGGGTATCACTTTTTATATTAGGTGAACAGAAACTATTCTGGCAGAAAAAAGTTCTGTTATGATGGCGGGCATTGTAGCGAGGATATTTTATAGCAGTAAATTATCGCTAAAACATGCTATTTACGTTAAGATTTTTTATCCTTCTCTCTGAGTGCAATTGCAATAAGGAAGTTTTATGCCAGAGCAAAAACTAGACAGCCATATTCCCGATGATGGTAATGAGTATTTATTTACAGACACTTTTCCAAAAGGTACGGGTAAAGGATTGATAGTGGTGGTGATAGCCGCGATCCTCAGTATGATTATTTATAATGTACTGCCTTTTGATATCAATGCCAACAAAGGTCTATCCTTGCTGTTTTTTATTGGTACGCTATGGCTGACTGAAGCAGTGCATGTGACCATTACTGCGCTGTTGGTAGTGATTGTGGGCACGCTAATTAGCATACCAGACTTTGATGCCAAAATCGGCTTACAAAGCTTCGCTAGTCCCATTATTTACCTGTTCTTTGGTGGTTTTGCATTGGCAGCAGCTTTGCATGTCCAGCAGCTGGATAAAAAGATTGCGCTAAAAATATTGTCAATGTCAGGTGGCAAGTTGGGTACTGCGGTATTCTTAATATTTGGGGTGACCGCATTTTTATCGATGTGGATATCGAATACCGCTACTGCGGCAATGATGCTACCGCTTGCGCTGGGAATATTAACGCAGGTAGACCGCGAAAAAGATCGTGGCACTTTTGTGTTTGTACTCTTGGGTATCGCTTATTCAGCAAGCTTAGGTGGTCTGGGTACTATCGTAGGCTCACCGCCCAATGCCATTGCAGCAAAAGCGCTCGATATCACATTTATTGATTGGATGAAGTTTGGCGTACCGATGATGTTGGTGTTGTTACCCGTCTTATTGGGTGCCATGTATTTGGTGCTGAAGCCCAATCTGAATCGTAAAGTCACTATTGCGCAAGAAGTGCCCATTGAGTGGAATAAACCACGGGTGTTGACTATCATCGTCTTTATTGTGACGGCGCTGAGCTGGATATTCTCCAAAAAGATTGGTGCGGCGTTCGGTATCGCGGATACAGATGCTGTCATTGCCCTATCAGCGGCAGCAGCCGTGGTTAGTTTAGGACTGGTATCATGGAAACAAGTCTCTGATAATACCGACTGGGGTGTACTCATGCTGTTCGGTGGTGGTATCGCCCTGTCAACGGTGTTAAAAGTCTCTGGGGCATCTTTGGTACTGGGGGAAACGGTCGCCAATGCTCTGTCATCTGCGCCGCTTATCGTAGTGATGATTGCGATATCAGCCTTTATTATCTTCTTGACGGAGTTTGCTTCTAATACGGCTTCAGCTGCGCTGTTGGTGCCGGTATTTGCAGCTATTGCAGAGCAGATGGGTCTACCGCGTGAAGTGCTGGTCTTGGTCATTGGTATTGGTGCATCGTGTGCCTTTATGCTCCCTGTTGCTACCCCGCCTAATGCGATTGTCTTCGGTACTGGGCTTATAAAACAGTCAGAAATGATACGTACGGGTGTGGTGCTCAATATCATTGCCACGTTTATCGTTGGACTATGGGCATATTTTTTCTTAATCTAAAGTTTATTAATTCAATGCTATATTAATAAACAAAAAACCGATGTCTGGTCGTATACTGGACATCGGTTTTTTTGTGCTTAAATAAGATGAGTTTAAAGGCAGTTAATCAAAAACTACTCAGGATAATCAACCCATATCCAACCGTTCTCTAACCATTCCATCAAATCGTCTGGATCAACATCTGCTATATCGTCAGCGTTTATATTCTCACCATCTGCTAAGCGTATCAGCAGCGCTGTAGCGTAATTATCGAGACCGTCTAGCCGTTGACCATCAGCATTATATCAACGTTTATCAGCGCTCCGATGCCAATACTCTGATGCGGTTATCTCACTGACCTGCCGTATAATTGAACGTAAAAGGAAACTAAAAAAATGAATCCATGGAAGCGCCGTGATGTGACTATCGAAATAGCGGGAGCGTATTATTTACTCGGCCGCGAACTCATTGATACAGAGATTACGGAAATCATGCGTAAAATAGAGCAACTCCTCCACACTCGGCATATAGCATCAAGTGCAATTGAAGGATTGAACGCAACCTTGCGAACTTATGTTTATGCAAGGAAAGGAGTTAATCAAGGTTTCTTAGAATTATTTAAAGCTTGGTATAACCTGCGCGAACGTCGTAATGGGCAGCGTAAAGGGGTCTCTGAGTATGAATCATTAACCGGAAAATGTGTTAATGATTGGCTGACACTTCTGGGCTTTCCTTCCTCAAAAACCGCTCACTAAAACACCCATTTTCACCTAGATTATCTTACCGGTTCCGCATTTGTTGAACTGGCGACAGAGTGTGGATTGTTACCCTAAATAACCTTGATTTGATCGGTCTCATCAATTCAACCAGCAGAATTAACGACTTCTAGCTAACGCGATCGCGTTTCCAAACCCTCACTAAAAGCAAAGTCCATTGTTGTCAGCAAGCAAGGTATTTTAATAAGGTTTGCCGTTTGCAGACGGCCTTATATCAGCCTGTAAGCGTTGACCGTGACACACTTAAAGTACATTATTAACCTTTCCTGATTTTTAAACTGATGCCAGTTCTTACACCAGAGGCGATAGTTTAATCGTTTAATTAAGGTTAGCTTTAATTTTTAATGCTATTACTTTGTATTCAACATTCCGCACCTATTCACAATAAACTGATTTTATAAGCCTATTTTTATTCTAACGTGGATAGATAAATCAGAAAACCATTTTATATCATGTTGTGATTAATTTTTGGTAAGGGAAATGGGTTGTATTATATTTTAATCATTTGACATAAGGTTTAACTTGCCGCTAAAGCAAACGAGAATGCGCCCCGATAATGTTCGAGAGTCAATAAGGATGTCGCTATCGCTCCGCTTGCTTTAGGTGGAGAATGAACGCCACCTAAAGCTATTTATATCTATCGCTGAAACGATGGTTGCGCTATCCATCACCACCCAAACCAATTCGCTTAGGCTCACTGGCTATGGATGCCGTATTCCGCGCGTTTTCGATAAATATTATTGCGAGATCATTTCATTAGCGATGGCAACAGCATCTTTGATTGTCCGCGAGAATTGAATTTCCCCCGGTTTATAGCGGACTCCAGCACGGCGTAATTTCACCACCATTCTTGGTTCTAAGTTATTAATAACTAATCCTATATGTTGTCTGGCAAGACTATCCTTAATCGATTCAATGGTGACAATTGCACTCATATCAAGCATATTAACCTCAGACATATCCAGTATAACAACGCGAAGATCCGGCGTAACAATGGAAATACTTTGCAGCGCTTTTTGCGCAGATCCGAAAAATAATGGCCCGTTAATATCATAGATTACAATATTATCAGCGAGCTCACCGTGGAGTTCATGGTTTTTTTCCATTTCGGTTGTCTGGGTCAGCGTAATACTTCTGCGGATAAACAGCAGAGCGGATAATCCCATTCCCACTGCGACAGCAACCGTCATATCAAAGAGTACCGTCAGTGAAAAACATAAAATCAAGACAATAACATCATCCCTTGGCGCGACTTTAATAGTGTGAATAAAGTGTTTCGCTTCACTCATATTCCATGCTACTACCAATAATAAAGCCGCCATTGATGCCATCGGGATATAAGCGAGTAAAGGCGTAAGCGCCAGTATTGAACCAAGAATAAACAAACTGTGTACTACGGATGCGAGCGGCAAACTCCCCCCAGCTTTAATATTAGCAGCGGTGCGGGCAATGGCTGCGGTTGCAGGTATGCCACCAAATAACGGGGCAATCATATTACCAATCCCTTGCCCGATAAGCTCATCATTGGGATTATGTTTTTTGCCTGACATACCATCAGCGACGACCGCGCATAACAGTGATTCAAGTGCGCCCAGTATGGCAATGGTAATCGCAGCGGGTAATAACATTTTAATAAGAGCAAAACTCAGGCCAATTGGATTACCATTGGCATCGGGTAAATTCCATGGCCACTCAAATGCCGGCAAAATTGCTGGGATGCCATCACCAATTAGACCATTGACTTCATAATGAAATCGACTAGCAATGGTTGCAACAGAAAAATCCTGACTTAGCAGGCTAAATAACCATGCAGAGATGGAGCCCACAAGGAGTGCGATCAGATGTCCCGGTATTTTAGATCGCATGCGAGGCCAGAGTAATAATGTGATAATAGTCAGTGCACCAATTAACAATTCCTGCCAGTTAATGGTGGGTAATGAAGACACTATCAATAAAAGTTTATCCAGATAGTCCCCATTTAATGCTTCTATATTGAGACCTAGAAAATCTTTTATCTGCAACGTACCGATAACAACACCAATACCGGCTGTAAATCCGATAATAACCGGGTAGGGAACAATCTCAATAAGTTTGCCAAGCTTGCCAACCCCCATCAATATCATAATGATACCTGCCATAAAACCACTAACGAGCAGTCCCCCTATACCAAACTGTTGAACAATTGGCAATAACACAACGACAAACGCCGCAGTGGGGCCTGATATATTCACTTTAGAACCGCCACTAAGGGCAATAACAATGCCGGCCACAATAGCCGTGTACAGTCCATGCTGAGGTGGAACACCACTTGCAATGGCTAACGCCATAGATAGCGGAAGCGCAATCACGCCGACAGCTAACCCTGACAGAATATTCTCTTGAATATCTGAAAGTGTTATTTTGCTTGCTAAGGATTTTCTTAATGCTGAAAACAATGTGTACTCGCTTATTGAGCGCTAACGCCCTAATCTGGGAAATCTAATCAGTTTGGTGGGTTAAAATCAAGAATAAGTCTTTGTTGCCACACCCGTCGCTAACAATGACTTAATCAAAAACGCTGCTATCTCTGATTTTTCCTATGCAATCGAGGAACGCTTATTGGCCAGATTCCCGATCAGGCGACATAGTTAATAAGATGCGAACTTGCTCTGATTAATAAAGCTGTTTATGGTATTGACATTTTTATAAAAAATGAGTTAATCAGACTTGAATAGTAAATCGCTGATGCTGTTTGTAGAGATAGCATGTCAGCTTTGCTAAGAATCGTTGAATTATTAAAACGATTTGTGTACTTTATACGCCTTAGAAGTTGATTTTGAAAGCTATATTAACGTTATACCAAAAGAATTAATGAAGTGATCAAGTATTGAACAGGAATCCAGTATCACCAGATGCCTGCCAATCTCCTTCAATGCAGGCTGAGCAGGCTGATTCTTAATTTCTAGATGTTTTTCATTAAACAATAGACATGCCCTTGTACGTTCACCTTATCTTGACAACGTCATGTGACAGTTCAAATAATTCAAGGGACTAATATGACTAATGGCAATACTTTATTTTGATTAAATAATCGTCTCATATTGAATATCCTAGTTAAGATAATTGCTAAGTTAGACAACCAACGCCCGGTTCAAAACCGAGTTTTTGCCGTCCGCTGAAACCGGTTATTTGCGGCCAAAGGATGCAGGTAAGGTTAAATCAGCCACCTAACGAATCAGCTGGTTCACTCTGCTTGAACGAGTTCATCAATCGAGGATTCCTCGGCGTATCAGGGATGAGTTCAAAGGTCATAGTAAATAGTAAAAGGGTAAGCATGGTTTAAGATCATCGAAAGGTTTGCAGCTACTTTCTATTTGCAGTTATCTTCTAATATGACTTACCAGCTTTGATGTTAGCGTCGAAACTTACCTGCCATCATTATATCATTCAGGTCAATGGTAGCAATAGAATGTCATCTTGATTAAACCGGCACTAGTGAATAGTCCCTGATAATTGTTTTATTTATCAAACGAAACAGTTGTTCTTACAGTAACAATGCAACTTTATTAAAAGGATTGATATGGATCTTATATTTGATTACGCCACTCTCAACTTCGATAGTGATTGAAAAAAGAAAAGCATCTCACTACTCTATTGTTTTCGACTAAGAATCTAACGGAGTCATGAGATGCCTATAGATGAATTTATCATCAATATCTATCTAACGGTAGAGCATTACTACAAAATAATCGTCATCGAATCATTAAGAACCGGTGGTTACGCTCCTAAACTCAGTGATCCAGAGATTATTTGTATGGAAGTGGTGGGTGAGTTTTTAAACAGGGATCAAGACAAACGGATTTGGCAATACTTTAAGCAGCATTGGCAAGCATGGTTTCTAGCGATAGGCTCATATCCTAACTTTGCCAAGCACTGCGCCAATTTATGGCAGGTTAAAAAACGGATACAGGATAAGGTCAGGCATCTAGAAGGGAATGATCACATTCATCTCATTGATGGTTTTCCCATACCGGTATGTCATTATGGACGAGCCTATCGGCATAAAAACTACCAAGATCATGCCGCTTTTAGTTATTGTGCCGCTAAACAAGAAAAGTATTATGGCTTTGAGGGGCATCTACTGATTACCCTATCGGGCATGATTAAAGGCTTTACTATCGCACCTGCTAATGTTGATGAAAGAAAGGTTGCGCCTGATATAACCGGTGATATTCATGGGTTGCTTGGGGCTTATAAAGGATATATCAGTCCCAACCTCACTCACTACTATTAGTCTCAGAGTATTGATTTGCAAACGCCACTCAGACGTAACATGGCAGAGGATAGACCTAAACCTATGTTAAGACGTTTGATGAAAGTCCGCCGTACGGTTGAAACCGTCATTGGACAGTTATCAGAACGCTTTAATATACAAAAGGTATGGGCAAAAGACTTATGGCATTTATCACATCGGCTTATTCGTAAGATACTGTCACATAATCTGTGCTTTATGCTCAATAAACAACTCGGAAACCCGCCACTTCAATTTGAGCTGCTTATTTCAAGTTGAGAGTGGGGTAGTCCATATAAAAACCCGATGTCTCAGTAAGTTGGACATCGGGTTTTTTGTGCTTAAATAAGATGAGTTTAAAGGCAGTTAGTCAAAAACTACTCAGGATAATCTACCCATATCCAACCGTTCTCTAACCATTCCATCAAATCGTCTGGGTCAATGTCAGCAATATCGTCAGCGTTTATATTCTCACCATCAGCTAAGCGTATCAGCAGCGCTGTAGCGTAATTATCGAGACCGTCTAGCCGTTGACCATTCGCGTATAAGGTTGCGCCTTTAGCCGTTTGGTTATAAAGTAAACGATTGCTATAGTCGGCTTGTAGTGTGGCACCTTGCGCTAACGCTTGTATCAGCTCATCAGTATTCATCGTGTCTTCAGGTACTAACGCATCATATTGACGCTTACTGACCACTTCACATACCGCTTGGCGAATAATATCAGCACCACGCTCCGACTGTAATAGTTGCAATAATTGTGCGGTGATGGCATCTATACTTTCCGCTTGTAACTCACCTGAAGCTTGTGGCGCTTGTGGCAAAATCATCGGAATAAATAACTCACTATCGTTGGTCGCCACATCGGCAAGACTGTCGATAACTTGCATTACATTAGGACGACGGCAGCCAAATGAAAAGGTCATACAATCGTCTTGCGCCACGCCAAAATGAGATAATTTAGGCGGTACATATAGCACATCACCAGCTTCTAAAATCTCATCAAAGATAATCTCACCCATATCATCAAAAATACGAATCGGTTCATCGGCAACAAATTCAGTCTGCTCATCACAAAATTTGCCCAGCTGCCAACGGCGCTGACCATAACCTTGTGCTAAGAACACATCATAATCATCATAATGTTTACCAACCGAGCCACCTTTGGGGGCATAAGACACCATAATATCATCACGCTGCCACTGCGGAATAAAGTCAAGGGCTTGCCATAATTGCCCCAACTCAGGCGACCACTGTTCTAAATTTTGTACCAATACCGTCCACTGCTCGGGCAAGTTGTCAAAGTCTGCTTCGGTTAACGGGCTTTTTTTGAGTTGCCATTGTGATGTGCTCGTTTGGTTATCTGAGTTATCATCGTCGTTATAGTTGCCGTTACTGCTATCAGCCTTGCCGTTCTTTATAGGGATAGATTTTAAATCGCTCACTGACCTTTGAGTGATTAATCTTGCCGAAGCCTCTTCATCGAGTGCCAAACTTAAAATATCATCCGGCTCAAACATACCGATCAGCTGGGGTAACCCTTGCTTAATTAATAGTGGCTTTTTTTGCCAGTATTCTGCTAGGAACTGTTCCGGTGTTATAGCATCGGGTAAACAAAGCTTTAGAGAGGTCATTGATGAATCCATATCATTTAATTGGTTTGAAATAATGCATAGGTTTGCTTTAGAAAAGCAATTTAATAGTTTATGATTACCAGTTATCTAATTACCAATACTTATTTGCTGTTATCTGGTTATTATTCTCTAATTACTGATAGCTAATGGCTTATATAAGCTATCTAATCAACCATAGGACATTCATGAAAAAATTACAAATTATTGCTCTACTTGCTAGCATATTCCTACTACAAGCTTGTGTGCACAAACTGGTTACCGTACCGGTTAAAGTTGCCTATAAAACCACTAAAGGCGTGGTCAAAGGTACGGTCGCCGTCACCAAAGCCATCATACCTGGCGGTGATGAAGACGATGATAATAAGAACGATAAAAAATAAAACCTTACTCCTCTACTAGGTTTTTGAAGATAAATCCTAGTATTCAGAGTAAGGTTATAGAGTAAAGTGATATAAATTAGTGACTAGTAAATACTGATTTATATCTTTTATTTATTAAGCCTATTACTTATCAAGCTTGGCAATCCATTCTTTAATGCTATGCGCTTGCTCAGCGGCATTACCAATATAAGTGGCAGGGGTCATCTCACGTAAGCGTGCTTTATCACTATCGCTAACCGCAGACAGCTCATCGCTTTCAACGAAGGTTAACATCGCTTCACGAGTCATGGCATTACCACGAGTTAGTGCTTTAAGCTTCTCATAAGGGTTTTCAACACGGTAGCGGCGCATGACGGTTTGAATGGGCTCAGCCAATACTTCTTGCGCTTGCTCAAGGTCGCTATTAATACGCTGTGGATTCAATTCAAGTTTGCTAACCCCTTTTAGGCAAGCATCATAAGCAATCATACTTTGTGCCAGACCAACACCAATATTACGCAATACGGTCGAATCTGATAAGTCGCGTTGCATGCGTGAAATCGGCAGCTTTTCGCCCAAATGTGCCAGCATGGCATTAGCTACACCAAGGTTGCCTTCTGAGTTTTCAAAGTCAATCGGATTAACCTTATGCGGCATGGTAGAAGAACCGACTTCACCATCTTTTAGGCGCTGCTTAAAATAGCCTAAGCTAATATATTGCCAAATATCGCGGTTAAAATCGATAAGAATGGTATTAAAACGCTTGACCGCGTCAAACAATTCAGCAATATAATCATGGGGCTCAATTTGCGTGGTATAAGGGTTAAACGTCAGCTCAAGATGCTCATCAATGAACTGCTCAGCATGTGCTTGCCAATTAACATCAGGATAGGCGGCATAATGGGCATTATAGTTACCGACTGCGCCATTGATTTTACCTAGTAGTTCCACCTGACTCACTTGTTTAATTTGACGGGCTAGACGATAAGCGACGTTGGCCATCTCTTTACCAAGTGTGGTTGGGCTTGCCGTTTGACCATGAGTGCGTGACAGCATCGGTTGGTCAGCATGAGTAATCGCTAAAGCAACAATGCTATCGGTCATTTGTTGCATTTTATCGAGTACGATTGTGCGACTGTCTTTTAGCATCAAGGCATACGATAGATTGTTAATATCTTCACTAGTACAAGCAAAATGGATGAATTCTAGCGAGTCGTTAAGGGCTGCCTGACCACGAAATTTATTTTTGATAAAGTACTCAACCGCTTTCACATCGTGATTGGTGGTTGCTTCGATATCTTTAATCGCTTGTGCATCTGCTTCACTAAAATCATCAACAATAGCGTTTAAAAAGGCGTTAGTATCGCTATCAAATGCTGCTAATTCACCAATGGCTTTATTATCAGCCAAGGACTGCAACCAGCGAATCTCAACGGTGACGCGGGCTTTAATCAGACCAAATTCAGATAAATAAGGGCGCAAGCTATCGGCTTTAGATGCATAGCGGCCATCAATCGGGGAGAGCGCGGTAAGTGGGGTCATGGTAATACCTCAAGTCGTTATAAGTGAAAGAAATTAAAAATAAAGCAACGTTTAAAAAATTAATAAAAATATAAAATGGTATTGTTAATCTGCCCTAAAACCCACACGGCGCATCAATAGACGCAATAACACCGCCACCCAAGCAAACCTCACCAATATAAAATACGGCTGACTGACCAGGAGTCACGGCGCGTTGCGGCTCATCAAACACCACTCGTACTTCGCTGCCATCTTCATTAATAGCGTTTACAGTGCAAGCTTGGTCGGGCTGACGATAACGCGCCTTTGCCATACAACGTAGACCCTCAGCGCTAAAAATATCAGCAGGCGGCAGCCCATCGACCCAATCGAGCTTATAAGCGTGTAGCTCGGTACTTAACATCATCGGATGCTCATGACCTTGTCCAACGATTAGACGATTTTTATCTAAGTCTTTTGCCAATACAAACCACGGTTCTTCCGGACGGTCTTTAACACCGCCGATACCAATACCGCCACGCTGACCTAAAGTATAATACATCAGTCCATCATGGGTGCCGATGACATTGCCATCATCAGTAATAATTTCACCTTTTTGGGCAGGTAGGTACTGTTGTAAAAAGTCTTTAAAGCGGCGCTCGCCAATAAAGCAAATACCAGTAGAATCTTTTTTATTAGCCGTAATCAAATCATACTCTTCGGCAATCTGACGGACGACTGGTTTTTCAAGTTCGCCCACTGGAAACAAGGTTTTAGCAAGTTTGTCGCCGCCGACGGCATGTAGGAAGTAGCTTTGGTCTTTATTATTATCAAGGCCACGTAATAGTTGCGCGACAAGCGTGTCATCCGCATTGGTATAAGTCACACTGCGACGGGTATAATGACCGGTGGCAATATAGTCGGCACCAAGGGTTAGGGCATAATCTAAAAAGGCTTTAAATTTAATTTCTTTATTACATAAGATATCAGGATTGGGTGTCCGTCCGGCTTTATATTCAGCTAAGAAATGCTCAAAGACCCGGTCCCAATACTCCATTGCAAAGTTGGCGGTATGTAATTTGATGCCAATCTTATCGCATACTGATTGCGCGTCCGCTAAATCGTCCATCGCGGTACAGTATTCGGTGCCGTCATCTTCTTCCCAGTTTTTCATAAACAACCCTTCTACCATAAAACCTGCTTGCTGCAGCAGAACGGCGGATACCGAAGAATCAACCCCGCCTGACATGCCGACAATTACCCGCGTAGTAGTAGGATTGTCAATATCAGTGAGGGTTAAAGCGCGATGGGCGCTGAAAGTAGTTGATACTGGTGTGGTTGATACATTTGGCATGGTTGACATAGCTGACATAAAAAGTGCTCAACAACTTATGGTAAAATAAGCGTCATATTATAACAGCTAATTGAAAGCGGTGGCGAGGCGCGCTCCTTTCTAGTTTAAAAACTTGCACAATAATTTTAATAGATGCTTGGATACGATCAGCGTTGTTGACTTGAATTTCTTTACTTTACGTTCATCGAGTAATGGCTGGAAAACTTTATGCAGCCTTTCGAACTACTGTAAAGCCATCAAATAAATTTTTAACAGCCACGATGATTGTGATAACTATTTATTGATGACTGACCGTGACTGCTTTTTTTAATAACCTTTAATAGACTTTGGAATAATCATGATAAAAATTGGTCAAGGTATCGACGTTCACGCCTTTCATAATAATGGCCAACAGCAACAATATGTGATGCTAGCCGGTGTACTTATTGAGCATAGCCATAGCTTGCTTGCACATTCTGATGGCGACGTGGTGCTTCATGCGCTAGCCGATGCGCTACTTGGCGCGTTAGCGCTTGGCGATATTGGTCAGCATTTTCCTGATACTGATGCGGCGAACGCTGGTCTTGATTCGCGGATATTGCTGCGTTATGTGTATGGTAAAGTCCAAGCAGCGGGCTATATATTAGGTAATGCTGATATTACCGTGATGTGTGAATATCCGAAACTTGCGCCCTATAATCAAGCAATGCGTGGCAATATCGCTAGCGATCTACAAACCGCCATTAGTAACGTTAGTGTTAAAGCAACGACCACTGAAAAACTTGGCTTTACTGGTCGGCAAGAGGGCATCATGGCTAATGCCGTGGTATTATTAGTGCCGAGTGATAAGTAGGGTTCAACACCTAGCGATAAATTCCAATATTTAGAGTTTAGTTGTCCAATACCTGATGCTACTTAGCCAACAGGTAAAGATTACAGTATAAAGCCTGACGCTAATAACATAAGCTTGTAATATGGCGACTATTGCCCCATGTACCAGCAGTATGCAGACCTTACTGTTTGATATAACCGTATTCAAAATAACCATTTTTAATAAATCGTTTAATCAATAGGAGCTTTTATGACGGAGCAAACCCCAAACACCACTGCGAACGACGTTGAACAGCTGATTCGTGACCAAATTAAAGATAATAAAGTTATCTTATATATGAAAGGCACGCCACAGTTTCCACAGTGTGGCTTTTCTGCGCGTTCTATCGAAGTGCTGACTCAAATTGGTCGCCCATTTGCCTTTGTGAATATTTTAGAAAACCCAGAAATCCGTGCCACCTTGCCAAAAATTGCTAATTGGCCAACGTTTCCACAATTGTGGATTGATGGTGAGTTGATGGGTGGTTCAGACATTATTTTGCAAATGTATCAATCAGGCGAGCTTAAGCCAATGGTCGAAGCCAATAGCCCAGCGGCATAGTTTTTAACGATATAACGTTCAAGCGCTTCTATCTAGGCATATTCGACGTCTAAATTTATAAATGTTGAATTGCTAAGTACTGAGCCTAAGAAGTAGCAAGCCCAAGCAGTCCACTGATGACTGCTTGGGCTTTGTGGTTTTTGAATGCTGGTCTTTACAATTTATTGTTTTTATAGTTTTTACCCCCATACAATGCTGATGATAAAACTCCTATAAATACCTCTTCAATAATAAGAGAGCCCTATGAATAACCAATCAAATCAGCAGCCGCTAAGCGACCAACAAATAGCTGAGCAAGAGACTGTTAAGAAAGAAGAAATTGAGCAACAAGCTATCGAGCAACGCCGTGAGCACTTAAAAAACGAGTCAGTGCGTATTATTGATATTGCCAATAATGAGCCCCATTCTGCTTTAAAATGTATTCATCAACTTAGTGTGGCCGGCGGCGCAACCGAAGGTACCTATGTTGCTATTGAGCAACGTATCGTTACTGATCAAGACGCCGCCGGGGCTTATCATTTATCATTACTGGCACAGAATACGTCAGATTTACCAATTGATGTGCGCCAGCTTATTGAGTTGGTGGTTGCCAAAGGTGATAATCAGCAGCGTTTAGCACTTCTAAAAAACTTGCCATTACCGCCTGTTGATATGATTAAAGAACAGGTTTTAGCCAGTGATGATGGTGATGCGATTGGGCAAATGAATGCCTATCTGCAAATCAACCCTGAAGGGTATGGCAGCCAGCATCTGTTGACTAGTAGTCAGGCCGATCAGATTTTATCGATGAGTCATGACGACAATGTTAATAACAATATTAACAATAATACTAACGACGACTGACAAGGCCTGATTTTTAAATTCCAGCTTTTAAAGACTGGGTTTTAAAGAACAGTTACAGAGTTTTTAGCGTAAAGATTTTTAAAGACGCTAAACATTGTTATAATTATCGGTTATCTTCCAGATTTTAACGGCTTATCTTAGCGGTTATCTATTTTTAGCAGTTATTTATTTTTAAAACATGATTGACGCCTATTTATCATACGGACAGTTATTGTTATAAATCAATAACTTGTGGTAAAAACTGGCACAATCAGTCAAGTGAGGCATGCATGCAATATCCAAAAAATTACGACGTGGTGGTAATCGGTGGCGGTCATGCCGGCACAGAAGCGGCCTTAGCTGCCGCGCGTATGGGCGCGCAGACCTTACTATTGACCCATAATATTGAGACGCTGGGTCAGATGAGCTGTAATCCAGCGATTGGCGGTATTGGTAAGTCACATTTGGTGCGTGAGATTGATGCACTTGGCGGTGCAATGGCGCTAGCTACCGATAAAGCGGGTATTCAATTTCGAGTATTGAACAGCCGTAAAGGTGCCGCCGTTCGAGCGACGCGTGCGCAAGCAGATCGTATTATTTATAAAGCAGCTATTCGCCATACGCTTGAGAATCAGCCAAACCTTGATATATTTCAGCAAGCTGCTGATGATATCTTAGTGGAAAATGGTCGTGCCACTGCGGTTGTGACCTCTACTGGGATTGTCTTTAAAACCGAAACCGTTGTCTTAACCTCAGGGACGTTTCTAGGCGGCGTCATTCATATTGGGCTTGAAAATTCTAAAGGCGGACGCGCAGGGGATCAGCCTTCCATCAAGCTTGCTGACCGTCTGCGCGAGCTAAAGCTACCGGTAGGGCGCCTTAAGACTGGCACCCCGGCACGTATTGATGCGCGTAGCGTTGACTTTAGCGTGATGACCACCCAGCCTGGTGATACGCCTTTACCGGTGATGAGTTATATGGGCGATGTCTCCATGCATCCCGAGCAAGTGAACTGCTATATCACGCATACCAATGCGCGTACCCATGACATTATTCGTGAAAATTTAGATCGCTCACCGATGTTTTCTGGCAAAATTGAAGGTGTAGGCCCGCGCTATTGTCCCTCTATTGAGGACAAAATTCATCGTTTCGCCGATAAAGACAGCCATCAGATATTTATTGAGCCTGAAGGTCTGACCACTCATGAATTATATCCCAATGGTATCTCGACCAGTTTGCCGTTTGATGTACAGTTAGAATTTATTCATAGCATGAAAGGGCTTGAGAATGCACATATTACTCGCCCAGGTTATGCGATTGAATATGATTATTTTGATCCACAAAATTTAAAACCTACTCTTGAAACTAAGTCTATTGATCGCTTGTATTTTGCCGGACAAATCAATGGCACAACTGGCTATGAAGAAGCAGGCGTGCAAGGGTTACTGGCAGGAACCAATGCGGCACTAGTCACCCGTGATAACAGTGAGTTTGAAACTTGGACACCGCGCCGTGACCAAGCTTATCTTGGTGTGCTTGTCGATGACTTAATCACCCACGGCACCACTGAGCCCTACCGGATGTTTACCAGTCGCGCTGAATATCGCCTGTTGTTACGTGAAGACAATGCGGATCAGCGTCTCACTGAAACCGGGCGTAAGCTGGGCTTGGTCGATGATGTGCGCTGGCAGGCTTATCAAGAAAAAATGGAAGCCATCGGTAAAGAGACCAATCGTCTAAAAGACTTATGGGCAACCCCTGTTAACGCATTAGGAGCGCAGATAACCGCGCAAACGGGCGAGGTGTTATCGAAAGAATCTACTGCCTATGATTTGCTAAAACGTCCGCAAATTCACTTTAAAGATATTGCAGCGATTACTGACTCACAAGTCGATCCACAAGTGGGCGAGCAGATCGAGATATCAGTTAAATATGCCGGCTATATTGATCGTCAGCAAGAAGAGATTGATCAGATGAAGCGTCTAGAAAATACCGCACTGCCAATGGACTTTAATTATAGCGTAGTGTCTGGGCTGTCAAATGAGATTGTACAGAAACTATCTCAAGTACGTCCTGCGACGCTGGCGCAAGCCGGTCGCGTTAGCGGTGTCACTCCCGCAGCCATTCAGCTATTGGCGATGACCATCAAAAAACAGAAAAAAGCCAAGTCGGCTTTAGAGTCATAACTCGTTCCAATTTACCGTAGTGATGTTCGTATTATTTCGGGCATCTTACTGACCTGAGCCCATTTATGACCGAAGCTATTCTTTTTGCGATCACTATTGTACTGCCCAACCTTGCCTTAATGGGGTTGGGTTTTTTTATGCAAAGACAAGGACAGGCCAGCCAAGCGTTTATCGATCAAGCCTCAAGCTTCGTCTTTAACTATTGCTTGCCGTGCCTGTTATTCTTTAGCGTAGTCGATAGTGAAGTGGATTATGCGAAGCAGGTATTACTGATAGCGGTTGGGGTATTAATTACTTTTATTCTATTCTTTGGTGCTGAGCTTTATGCCAAGCGCTATATCGAGCAGCCGGCCGATCAAGGGGTATTTGTACAAGGGGTTTTTCGCAGTAATATGGCCATTATTGGCCTTGCAACCGTCGCCAATGCTTATGGGGAGCGCGGTCTGAGTATCGGTGCGGTCTATATGGGCGTAGTAACGATACTATTTAATATTTTGGCAGTGATTACTTTGAGCCGCGTGTCCAAAAGTGTTAGTGATACCTGGATAAGTCGCATTATTTTGATTGTCAAAAAGTTGGCAACCAATCCACTCATGGTTGCGCTATTGGCCGCTTTTGCCTATAAAGCCTCATCATTACCGCCGATTACAGGTGTTATTCATACCACTGGCGATCTATTGGCTGCTGTAGCGTTACCGCTAGCACTGATATGTGCGGGTGCTAGTATCGACTTGAAGTCAATGCTGAGTCTTTCAGGCATATCGATGCAGGCAAGTATTGGCCGTATCGTCATCGCGCCGCTGATAGCTATTGCAGTAGGGCTTAGTTTTGGGCTGACGGGTATTCATATGGGCGTGCTGTTTTTAATGGTTGGCGCCCCAACCGCTGCCGCCAGTTATGTAATGGCAAAGGCGATGGGCGGTAATGATATATTAGCTGCTAATATTTTAGCATTTACAACTGTGGTCGGTATGTTCGGAATGGCGATTGGGGCAGGGGTATTACGCGGATTTGGGCTAATGTAGAATTTTTATTTTAATAGAGCACAATAAGAAATTAATATAACGATATTGATACTGGGTTTTAAATGATAGAAAGTTAAGGTAAAGTTTAGTTAATCTAACCTCGGCAGAATTGTCACAATAAGTGGTTGTCTTCAAAGGGCATGGGTGTCGGTGGGTTATAAAAAGTAACGTTGATTTGCAGACAAGCATTGCTCTTTGCATCAACAGCCCTTAATGTTATACAAAGCGTAAACTGTTCTCTCGCTATCAATTATTTGGATATCACTATGAGCCAATCACTATTATTAACCCATAAAAACACTGCTCTATGGCAAGCCTACCAAAATAAAAAATCGCAAAGTCCGATGTTATTCCCAACAGAAGGTGCGGCAGCACTGGGTGTCAGTGAGTTTGAGTTGATGCTTGCGTCGCCTTATAGCCAATATATTGGCGGGCAGTGCAAAGCGGTACTCAAGCAGTTTGAAAGTTTTGGTAAGGTTGAGAGCATCGTTAGAAATGCGCTAGCCGTGCACGAAAAACAAGGTCAATATCATAATTTAAAACTGGGTGACAAGATGGGCATAGCGCTCAATGTCGGCGGACTTGATCTGCGCTTCTTTATGTGGCGTTGGCAGCATATGCTTGCCGTAACCGACACCAGTAAAGCGGATAAACCGTCTTATAGTATTCAGTTTTATGACAAGCAGGGTGCCGCGATTGATAAAGTTTACTTGCGTGAGCTGACAGAGAAGGCAATTGCCTGCTGGCAGGCAATGATTCAGCAGCAGTTAGAGACAGTCACTAATGATGAGCTGAATTTAGAGGTGAAAACGCCGCTTAAACCATGGCAATATAAGACACTTAGCGATGATAAGCGTGAAGAGCTACAACGAAGATGGCGGAAAATGACCGATGTACATCAGTTTTATTTTTTATTACAAAAGCTTAATATAGACCGTGCCAGCAGCTATCGTCAGGCACCGGATCAAACCACTCATCAGCTTAGTATTGATGCGGTTGCTGCTACTTTTGAGCAGGCACGCGATGCCAAATGCCCTATTATGATCTTTGTGGGTAATAGCGGTATGGTACAGATTCAGACCGGCCAAGTTCATACGCTTAAGCGTATAGGCGACTGGCTTAATATCTTTGATAAAGATCATACTGACTTTACTTTGCACCTAAAAGATAAGGCGTTAGCGCAAGTATGGTGCGTTAAGCGTCCGACCAAAGATGGTATTGTATCTTGTATTGAAGGTTTTGACAGTTATGGCACTAGTATATTTAGTGTGTTTGGTCAGCGTCTAGAAGGTACCCCTGAACTTGCTATTTGGCAGACCATTACCGCAGAAATCGTGGACGAATATAGTCATGATACAGTCTAAGACGCAATAAAAGACCCCATAAAAAATATAATCGACAAGTTAGTATCGTTCACTTGGTAAGTAAAAATTTCTTATTTTGCCTAAGCGTGATGGCTGTTATTGACTCATAAATGCCTCAAACCGTAAATGGCTTAGTTTTTATCGTTTTGCTAACTTATAGAATACCTGTCGCAAACCTTCTACGCTAAAGCGTGTTTTATGGCCTTTAATGTTAAGTCATGAGGGTAATGATCATTGTGTTGCTGGTAAGATAAAGGCATGATAGGTTATTAATAACAATTAATATGTTAATGACATTATCAATAAGGAATAATCAGAATGCAGTGGTTAGATCAACAAACAGTGACCGAACACCTCAATATGCAAGCCGCTATTGATACGATTGAACAGTTATTACATCAGCAAGCGGTACATCCAAATTGGATTAAATCGCCTGAGCGCTTAGTTATTGAGACTTTTAGTGAAGATAGTACTCATAGTTCAGGCTCGCATTTATCAATGCCAGCGATGATTTATGATGGCGAGCAAGAATACACTACGGTAAAACTAGTCACTATCTGCCCAGACAATCCCAGTCGTGACCTGCCAACGACTACTGCCATTATTACTGTATCAAATAATGCCACTGGTGAGATATTAGCGGTGATGGATGGCATTTATATTACCCAAGTACGTACCGCAGCGCTATCGGGTATCGCTACTAAATATATGGCTAAGGCTGACTGCCAAAGCGTCGCTGTTGTCGGCTGCGGCGGGATGGCTTATGAACAATTGAACGCGGTACTGACCGTACGCCCTGAGATTAAGACTGTTTACTTATGGAATAGAAGCGCGCAAGGTGCTGAGAATTTTAAAGCGCGTTTTGCTCGTGATTATGCACAATGGGATGTGGAATTAAACATTTGCGAGCAGCTGACTGATGCCATTAAAGATGCGGATATTATCAACGTAGCGACGCGTGCTAATAAAGGCTTATTTAGCATCGAGCAAATTAAACCTGACGTCCATATCAACGCGGTAGGGGCATATCGGTCATCAATGAAAGAGATCAGCAATGATGTTATTGAAAATAGCGGTATAGTGGTGGTTGATGATTTAGTTGGCAGTCGTCATGAAGCTGGAGATTTGATCCAAGCTCATGATGCTTCTGATTGTGCATGGACCTGGGATGAGCTTAGTGGCGATCTACAAGCACTAGTGACTGATAAGATACCAGCAGCGCTAACAGAAAAATCGACTAAACCTGCGCAAACTATGACGTTATTTAAGTCGGTAGGCGCAGCCAGTTTTGATGCGGCAGTAGCACTCTATGTTGCACAGCAAGTACAAGCAAAATAATCTTGGCACGTAAATATCAGGATAGGAATCTTATAGCTATAATTTCAACAGTTAGAATGGTTATAATCAGTGTGTTTATAACCATAAATGCTATCAATAAAAAACCTCCTACTCACTTAAGAGTAGGAGGTTTTTGTCTAATTTAAAGACCAAAGTTTAACGTTTACACATCAGCTATCAACGATCGTTACGTTTTTCTTCACGGCGCTTTTTACGACCGGGGCTGGTACGATATGTTAGATAACCACCGATAACCATAACCCCCATAAACGCCAAGATATACAAAAATATTGATGAGCCAATAAATAGTGATGCGCCGATAATAGGAGTAGCGTCCATGTCAGATATCCAATTAAAGTTTATAAATTATTATGCAAGCGCCGCCTCAGATTGTAAAGTAAATAAATTTAACTGAGGCACTAATGCCAATGAATGTAGCCGCGCTGCTTGATCATAGACGTTGGCGGTAACAATCAACTCATCAGGTTCATATTCAGCGATGAATTCAGCAAGTTTTGGCTGTACGGTCTCAACTGAGCCGATAAAAGACACCGACAAAGCACTATCGACCATCATTTTTTCTGCTGGGCTCCACAGGGTATTCATATCTTCGATAGGTTTTGGCATTTGTCCGCGCTCATTACGACGTAAACGCACAAAGCTTTGTTGTGTTGAAGTAAAGTGATAGTTCGCTGTCGCATCATCATCAGCTAAGAGTAAATTGGCAGCTAGCATGACATAAGGCTTATCAAGATAAACGGATGGCTGGAATTGCTCACGATAAGCAGTGATGGCATGGCTAAGCATTTGCGGGGCAAAATGTGAGGCAAAAACATACGGTAGCCCTAAATGTGCAGCTAGGGTTGCACCAAATAATGACGACCCCAAAATCCAAATCGGCACGTTTGATTTTGCACCAGGGAACGCTTGTACTGGACTATTATCAGTATCATCACCTAATAGATATAGCAGCTCCTGCACATCTTGCGGGAAGCGCTCAGCATCATGCATCTCCCGACGTAGGGCCTGAAAAGTAGCCCCATCAGTACCTGGGGCGCGTCCGAGACCTAAATCAATGCGGTCACCATATAACGCTTGCAAGGTACCAAACTGCTCAGCAACGACTAATGGCGCGTGATTAGGAAGCATGATACCGCCTGAGCCGATACGAATGCGGTCAGTTTGGCTGCCAATATGTGACAACAATACTGAGGTAGCAGCGCTCGCAATGCCTGCCATATTATGATGCTCGGCCATCCAATAACGGTTTAGGCCGACTTTTTCTGCTTGCTGTGCCATCTCTACCGTTTGGGCAATGCCATCGGCAATGGTTTTGCCAGTAGGAACGGGTGCTAAATCTAGGAAGGATAAAGGAATTTTGTTACTCATAAGTCACCTGTTTTTATGATGCCATATTAACAATGGCACTCTTATATTGTTATTCATTCAAAAGCGCTTACAGGATTATTCTGGCAGTTTTTTGTAGACAGCTTATAGAAAACCGTTAGCGCTTAACACTTTATATAATGGGGCGGTTATCCTGAATATAAAGGCTAGTGTCAAAGGTGATAACAAATATTAATAAGGCTATAGAGCTAAAAACAGGCCAGCTAACATTTTATTAAAAGCAAGTAAAAGGCCTCATTATCAATGAATAATGAGGCCTTGGTGTTAAGTACGACTTTGAAATATGAAAATTACTCTCTAATCTTGTTGGTCAAACTGATTCTGACAAAGCTCCATAAAAGCACGACCGTATTGACGGATTTCGGCATCGTCCCGTACTGCCATCCAACTGGTGAAGCGGCCAAAATGATCGACTGGAATGGCGGTTAAGTTTTGATAATGGCTGGGCTCAAAGGCCATCTCAGCGATAATACCAATACCTAGACCTAATCCTACATAAGTGCTGATCACATCCGCATCTAGCGCCGCTAATACAATGTCAGGCTCCAATCCGGCAGCCTCAAAAGCTTTATCAATCGCCCCACGCCCGGTAAAGCCACCGTGATAAGTTACTAATGGATAGCTGGCAAGAGTGGGTAAGTCGATAGTTTCTTGACCGGCAAGCTCATGATCGCTTGGCACGATAACACGGTGCGTCCAGTCGTAATATCGATAACAGCGTAGGTAGTTATTATGCAATAAGGATTCAGTGGCAATACCAATGTCAGCTTGCCCACGAATGACCATCTGGGCGATAGTCTCAGGGTCAGCCTGCTGGAGGATTAAGTTCACCTTAGGGAAGCGTTCCTTGAACTCTTTGACCACTTTAGGCAATACATAACGTGCTTGGGTATGAGTCGTTGCAATGGTTAGCGTACCCGTATTAGGATTATTGAAATCAAGACTTAAGTTCTCAATAGTACGAATCTCAGCAAAAATGGATTCAATATGTGGCATCAGAGCGGTACCCATAGTGGTGAGTCCAGTCAGCCGCTTACCTTGACGAACAAATACTTCGGTTTTTAGTTGGTTCTCAAGAGCGGCAATATGCTTCGATAAGCTGGATTGACTGGTATGCAGCACCGTTGCTGCTTGACTTAGATTGTAGCCATTGACGACCGTATGCCACACTGTCTCCAATTGTTTGAGCTGAATCTGCAGATGCCGCTGATTGATCACCACGTCGATTGCCATAAAATAATCCTATCCAATAAAAACAAAGTCTGCATATAAAATAATAAAAATGCTCAAACGCGCAGCAAGAGCCTAGTGTAAAACAAAGTTATTATTCTTGTATATAATAAATAGGTATCTATTTATGTTATTTAGGAATATAGGGTTAAAGTGTTGGCTAGCAGAATGAAGTGAAAAAAGAGCCACCTTATTTATGTAAGGTGGCTCTTTGCCTAGGGCTAATCATAAGTCTGAAGTTGATAATAATCAGAGTTAAATGAATATTAGAATTGAATGCTAAAAACGATCCGCATTCATCACTTTACTCCAAGCATTAACAAAGTCGTGGACAAACTTCTCTAGATTATCATCCTGCGCGTAAAGCTCAGAATAAGCACGTAAGATAGAATTTGAGCCAAATACTAAGTCCACACGAGTGGCCTGCCATTTCACATTACCGGTTGCACGCTCACGTACTTCATAAAGGTTAGAGGTATGCTCTGAATCATCATTGTCATTGATTGGGTGCCAAGTAAGATTCATATCGGTTAGATTGACAAAGAAGTCATTACTAAGCACGCCAGCGCGGTCGGTAAAGACGCCGTGTTGCTTATGGCCATAGTTGGTATCAAGAACGCGCATACCACCAATTAAGACCACCATCTCAGGAGCCGTTATACCCATCAATTGGGTACGATCCAGCAGCATCTCTTCAGGGGATACTGCATAGTTGTCTTTTACCCAGTTGCGATAGCCGTCGTGGCGGGGTTCAAGATCAGAGAAGGATTCACCATCAGTCATCGCATCCGTTGCATCGCCGCGCCCTGCATTGAAAGGTACAGTCGTCTTAACGCCTGCATCAGCAGCAGCTTGTTCAATAGCACTATTACCAGCAAGGACAATTAAGTCAGCCATGCTTACAGGCTTAGCAAACTCAGTTTGAACGCGGGTTAAAGTCTCAAGCACGCATTGTAACTGCTCAGGCTCATTACCGATCCAATCCTTTTGCGGGGCTAGACGAATACGGGCGCCATTGGCACCGCCGCGATAGTCAGAAGCACGGAAAGTACGGGCGCTGTCCCATGCGGTGATGATTAGCTCACGGCGGCTGAGACCACTGTCTTTGATTTGCGCTTTTAGCGTGGCAATATCATCAGCAGTTAAGTCAGCGTTGCCGGCTGGAATAGGATCTTGCCATACAAAATCTTCTGCTGGCACGTCGGCACCTAAATAACGCGATTTTGGCCCTAAGTCGCGATGGGTAAGTTTAAACCACACTTTGGCAAATACGTCATCAAAGTATTCTGGATTTTTATGGAAGTTTTCTGAAATCACGCGATACGCTGGATCTTTAATCATTGCCATATCGGCATCGGTCATCATAGGATTGCGGCGTATACTTGGGTCATGCGCATCTACCGGCTTGTCTTCCTCGGCAATATCAGTCGGCTCCCACTGCCATGCACCCGCTGGGCTCTTAGTTAGTTCCCAGTTGTGATTAAGCAGCAACTCGAAATACTCATAATCCCATTGGGTTGGGTGAGTAGTCCATGCGCCTTCAATCCCACTGGAGACTGTATCACCCGCATTGCCGCTACCATTAGGATTGCGCCAGCCTAAGCCTTGCTCTTCGATGCCAGCACCTTCTGGCTCATCTTCTAATACCGTTGCATCGCCATTACCATGACATTTACCAACGGTATGTCCACCGGCGGTTAAGGCAACCGTTTCTTCATCGTTCATCGACATCCGCGCAAAGGTGGTGCGTATATCTTGTGCTGTTTTAATGGGGTCAGGATTACCATCTACACCTTCAGGATTGACATAAATCAAGCCCATTTGTACCGCCGCTAATGGGTTTTCAAGTGATTCACGTTCATTATCATCTTCATAGCGGTTTTTGGTAGCCGCAAGCCATTCGCGCTCAGAACCCCAATATATGTCTTTTTCTGGGTGCCAGATATCTGCACGTCCGCCAGCAAAGCCTAACGTTTTAAAGCCCATAGACTCATAAGCCATATTACCGGCTAAAATTATCAAATCCGCCCAAGACAGTTTATTGCCGTACTTTTTCTTCATCGGCCATAATAGACGACGTGCTTTGTCTAAGTTAACGTTGTCCGGCCAGCTGTTCAATGGCGCAAAGCGCTGATTGCCAGTGTTAGAGCCCCCGCGTCCATCAGAGCGACGATAAGTACCTGCGGAATGCCAAGCCATTCGAATCATGAGGCCGCCATAATGACCCCAATCTGCTGGCCACCACGCTTGCGATTCGGTCATCAGATCTTTTAGGTCTTGCTTAACGGCTTCTAAATCTAATTGCTTAAAGGCCTCAGCATAATCAAATTCAGGATCCATTGGATTGGTTTTATGGTCTTGCTGATGTAAAATATCTAGGTTTAAGCTGTTCGGCCACCAATCAGTCGCCGCTGAGGCAGTAGTAGTATGTGCTTGATGCATGACCGGACAACCGCCCATACTGGGGCGCTGCGGTGTATGCGACTGGTCTACATTCTCACTATGAATTGTCGGACCTTGGCCATCGCCCTGATCATAAGCAGTATTAGTGTGGGTGCTGGAATCGCTGTCATGGTCAACAGGGCAGCCAGTAGACTCTGCTGTTGAATTATTGGGGGTCGAGTTGGTCATTGGATAACTCCTTGGCTGTGATAAGAACGGTAAATAGCAGTAGTTAGCGCTATTGTTCATAATTGTTTATATACCTAGCATATAGAGTTATTCATGATTTAGAAAACTAATATATAAAAATGTTAGGTTTTAAAATACCAATCAATGTCTGACTGGTATTTTACCATTGCATTGTCTCATTCAGTGTTAACAAGTTTGACAGCATCCCATGAAAAATTCTATCTTGTTCATGAATGACAGTAGTTTGTAGCGAACGTTATCACATTAGATTTTGCAAAAATAGATAATAAAGAGATTTTGCCTGTAGGACAGTAAACAGAAAATCAAGATAGCATTTAATAGTTCTGTAAGTTCACGATATATAGCGTTACTACTGTGATATATCCACCTTTCATTAATGCGCATAATAGATAAGTTAATGCAAAAATATTATCAGAATGTCTAGTCAAGATAGGCGTTCTCAAGTACCATAATTAAATTTTGCTGCAAGCACTGTTATTTGTGCAGCGCTAGGCAATTTTTTATCGATATTTGACCTCGATATTTAGTAGGGAATTGCACACCGTTGTATTTTTTGTTCCTTTTTGGTGATTTGTTATGTCTGCTGTCCAACCTGTACCACCCAATCCTCCGGTCGCTGAAAAGTCATGGGGTGATGCGGCAAAAGCCTATCTTGATCGGCGTGCTATCATTATGCTGTTTTTGGGATTTGTTGCTGGTATCCCAATCTTACTGATTTTCTCAAGTCTGTCATTATGGCTGCGCGAAGCGGGCATTGATCGCAGCGTAGTGACGATGTTCAGTTGGGCAGCGTTAGGTTATTCGTTTAAGTTTATTTGGGCGCCCTTGGTTGATGCGGTGCCACTGCCTGTATTGACTAAGTTATTGGGTCGTCGGCGTAGCTGGATATTGATTGCCCAATTGATGATTATCTTAGCGATTTGTCTGATGGCCAGCGTCAATCCGATTGATGATAGTAGCTTGGTTTATATGGCGGTGGGGGCAGTACTACTTGGTTTTTCTTCTGCGACCCAAGATATCGTCATCGATGCTTACCGGATTGAGCTTGCACCGCCCAGTTTACAGTCGGTACTTTCGGCGATGTATACGGCTGGCTATCGTTTAGGGATGATCGTTGCAGGTGCTGGTGCGCTATATTTGGCTGATTACTTTGGCTCTACCGAAGCGTTATATAGTTATGAGGCGTGGCGTAATACCTATTGGGTAATGGCCGGAGTCATGGGTATTGGGGTTATTACCACCTTAGTCATCCATGAGCCTGTTAGTGAACAAGTACGTGCCCCACGTAAGACCTCAGACTACACACGATTGGTATCGGTGTTTGCTTTATCGGTTGTCGGCTTCGTTCTCGTATTTGCCAATGTCGGACAACTGTTACCTGAGACTGATAGTGCCGTTTTGGGATTTTTAATTGAAATAGTGCATTTGGTACTCAGTTTAGCGACCGCTTTGATTATCGGTTATTTCTTGGTAAAAGCAGGACTCGTACAAAAGCAAGTTGCCGTTGCAACCTGGGTTGAACCTATTGCTGACTTTTTTCGCCGTTATGGTAAAAAGGCACTGCTATTATTGGCGCTGATTGGACTTTACCGTATCTCCGACATTGTTGCTGGCGTCATATCCAACGTTTTTTATCTAGATATGGGCTTTACTAAGACTGATATTGCCAATGCCGTCAAGTTAGTCGGGGTTATCATGGTGATTGCTGGTGGCTTCTTGGGTGGCCTGATGGCGCAAAAGCTACGTATGATGCAGGCGATGATGGTTGGGGCGATATTAGCTGCTGTGACTAATTTATTATTTGTATTGCTGACTTACCATCAAGGTAGTTTGCCGTATATGTATATGGCAGTGATATTTGATAATCTTGCGGCAGGTCTTGCCAGTGCGGTGTTTATTGCTTTTTTATCCGCGCTAACCTCGATACGATTTACCGCCGTTCAATATGCGATTTTCTCATCGCTCATGACCCTTCTACCTAAGGTGTTGGGCGGCTATTCAGGTACCATCGTTGATAAGATGGGCTATCCGTTCTTCTTTATCTTCACCTTTGCTATTGGAATTCCCATTCTAGCGCTGATTTATTTTGTTGATAAACATATTGTTATCGGTGATAACGATGATATTTATGGTGACGATGATAATAGGGGTGATGACGGAAAACCTTCGTTGACTAAGGCCAACCCTAATTTGACTGATACCAATGAGCCGCCACGTGCGTCAGAATAGAGTAAGGGTTAATAATAGTAATATTGATTTGGCTATCGTTAATAAACACCCAACAAGTAAGATTGGACTATGACAACACCTATTATTCAGCAAATAAAACAGCAAAGTCAGCCGCTGGCAAATGCGTCTATGAATGGTGCTATACCTCATTTTTGGATAACGGACTGGCTACTGTATGTCATAAAAAAGCCATCAGTATTCTTAATGACCAACGATGACTATCAGTTGACCAAGGCCGAATATGAGCAGTTTAACGCCGGTGTAACTAAGATGCAGAAGGGCATTCCTTTAGCGTATTTGACCGGTCATCAGGAATTTTGGTCATTGGACTTCAAGGTTAATGAGCATACTTTAATTCCTAGACCCGATACTGAAGTATTGGTAGAACAGGTGCTAAATTGGATAAACATACAGAGTAATACTGAAGCTACTGCTGGTCAACGTGATGGAGCGAATAAACGCCTACTTGATTTGGGTACGGGTTCAGGCTGTATTGCTATTAGCCTTGCGCATGAATTGTCGCCAAAAAATAATAATGTTGATAAAGATAACCAAACTAAGTGGCAAGTGGTAGCGGTTGATGTTTCAGCGGAGGCGCTTAAAGTTGCAAGGCATAATGCTGTTATAAATAAAATTAATAATATTGAATTTATCCAGAGCAGTTGGTATAGCGAATTATCTACCCATTCTGAGAAGTTATTTGATGTGATGGTCTCAAACCCGCCCTATATTGATGAAGCGGACGTGCATTTGCAGCACTTGCAAGCAGAGCCAGTCAGTGCTTTGAGTGCACCCAATTATGGTTTGGCTGATATAGAGCATATTGTTCAGCATGCGCCGAGATACTTGCGCATAGATGGACTACTGGCCGTTGAACATGGCTTTGATCAAGGGGCGGCTGTACGCCAGTTATTTTTGGATAGCAGCTTTGACGCTGTACAAACCATTCAAGATTTTGGTGGTAATGATCGGGTGACCCTTGGACAGATTAAAGCGCTCTAGGTAATTTAGTTAAGTAGAACATAACGAGTTTATTGTAGTATGGTTGCTCTATTCTAAAATAGTTACAGCATAGTAGGAGAAATTTTCGGTGTCTTTGAAGTAGTGCATTCGCACAGTAAGTGAGAAAATTTTGCCAGCCTTGCAAGTTTATAGGCCGCATTTATTTTGTTTAGTCATCACTATAGGCGCGCTAAATGCTGGTCAGTTAAACAATAAGTTTGGATAATAAATATGACACATTCAGTAGGTGCAGAGATGTTAATAGATGCAGAGCTACTGCGCTATGCTAGGCAAATATTGCTTGAGGGCTGGGATATTGATGCGCAACTGCGTTTAAAATTTGCCCGCGTGGTGATAATTGGTGCCGGCGGACTTGGTTGCCCTGCTTCTGAAACCCTAGTGCGAGCAGGACTTGGACAGGTACATCTTATAGACGATGATGTCATTGAAGCCAGTAATTTGCAGCGCCAGACGCTTTTTTTACCAGACGACATCGGCAAACCAAAAGCGCTAACTGCCGCGCAAATGCTACAGCAAATAAACCCGCTTATTGAAGCTTGTGGTACGGTTGCTCGTCTCAGTGAGGACAATGCTTATCAGCTACTCGATATGCAATCAGGTAAACCAGATTTGCTATTAGATTGTACCGATAATTTTTCGACTCGCGATATCATCAATCGTATTAGTGTACGCTATCAAATTCCACTGCTGTCCGCCTCAGCGATTGCAATGCAAGGGCAATTGGCGTTGTTCGAGCCGCAGTTAAATACTGGCTGTTACCACTGCGTATTTGGTGCACCTCCTAATCTTGATAGTAGCAGTGATGTTACCCTTGATGAGCGTACCTGTGCTAATTCAGGGGTTCTGGCTAGTACTACCGCGATTATGGGTAGTCTGCAGGCCAATGCTGCGTTGCAATATTTAGGATTAACCAAAAATCCACTGACAGGCAAGCTGCTATTGTGGGACGGTAGCCGAATGCAGCAACGGCTGATAGGCTATCGGCAAGACAAGCAGTGTCCCATCTGTGCAGTTTAGCTTGTTAGCTATATTTTTCTTTCCTTAACTATTTTTGCTTACTAATAACAGTTGTCCTTTATGAAAATTCATCGTCCTCATTTATTGAAGCACACGTTTAATGTGGTCAACCGTGTGCGCCAGACGGCCAGTATCGCAGGATTGTCTGCGTTAAGAGTGGCTAAAGGCGAAAAGCCTGATGCCACGTTATTAAAAGATACTTTTGAGCAACTGGGTACTACCTATATCAAAATTGGCCAGTTTATTGCCAGTACGCCCTCATTATTTCCACGTGAATATGTCGAAGCTTTTCAAAGCTGTTTGGATCAGACTACCCCTTTATCGTATGATTATATTGAGCAGGTATTGACTGCTGAGCTTGCAATCAACGGCCAAACTTTGAGTGATAAGTTTGCTCATATTGATAAAAAACCGCTAGCGTCAGCTTCAATCGCGCAGGTACATGCTGCCCGTCTGCATAATGGTGATGAAGTGGTATTAAAGGTGCAAAAGCCAGGTGTCGAGACTATCATGCAGACTGATCTAGGAGTGCTGTATGGAGTGACTAAACTGCTAGAGCTACTCATGCCTTCGATGAAGTTTGCCAGTATCGCTCCTATTATTGATGAAATTCGCTTGCGTATGCTTGCTGAGACCGATTTTATCGCTGAGGCACAAAATATTCGTGACTTTCAGCAATTCTTAGCAGTATCAGGTAATACGCGAGTGATCGCGCCGCAAGTCTATGACGAGCTGACTACTAGGCGCGTATTGACCATGAGCCGACTGCGTGGTGTTTCTATGATCGATGAGTCGGCGATGCGCCAGTATTGTGATGATCCTGCGCAAGTGATGGCTGACACCTTAAATACCTGGTTTGCCAGTTTGATGTTATGCAATAGCTTTCATGCTGATCTACATGCTGGTAATCTGATGCTGCTGACGGACGGCCGAATTGGCTTTATAGACTTTGGAATAGTGGGTAAGCTAAAAGCTGAGAGCTGGCGCGCTTGTATGGGTATGATGCAGGCGTTGCAAGATAATGATTATCAGGCGATGGCTCGCCATATGATCGATATGGAAATGACCCATGGCCCCAGTGCCGTAAACGTAACCGCTTTGGCTGATGACTTGCAACGCATGATGAAAACTATTATGGCAGAAGATATTACATTTACCAGTGGTATACCGTTTAATAGCAAAGAGCAGGCCGATGACCTCAATAAAATGATGCTAGAGATTATCGATATCGGTAAGCGTCATGGGATTCATTTCCCGCGCGACTTTGCCTTGTTGACCAAGCAGCTGTTATATTTTGATCGGTTTATGCGAACCCTTGCACCGGACATGGATATGTTTAGTGATCAGCGAGTAAAAATACTGGGGCAAGATGCCACATCGACAGTTGTATCATCAATTGCTTCTTAGTGAACGATGGCCTATTCCGGTAATAAGCTATTATCGTAATAAGTCACTAAAAGCCGTTATTTTAAAGTACAAAAGTGGTTTACTGCTATATGTCTATGACAGCGCTGCGGCAGGATAGGTGACGGCGACTGTATATCTCATCTTGCTATAACTATAATATAGCGATGCTAAGGTGTTTGCTAAAACGTTTTTTAACACAAAGGATTGTGTGCTAATTGCCACAAATTGGCTCTGTCATGATGACTGCTTCTAAAAGCCGAACATTCACTACCATTACTAATGAAACGGCTACTGCCTTGATAGGACTTTACTGCATGGCGGTAGTAATGGGTTATGGGCGCTTCTTATTTACCGCCACCTTACCTGATATTATGACCCAGTTAGCGCTATCGACTACTATTGCTGGTTGGCTGGCCTCAGTCAACTATATCGGTTACTTCATTGGCGCGCTGATTGCGATGTTTATACCCCACCACATCACGTGGCGAGCATTAATGTTTGGCACGATCGTCAGTATTGTTACTACCATTTTGCTAGTGATACCAGATATGTCTCTTAGCCTATGGTATGTCATTCGCCTGCTGGCAGGTATCGCAAGTGGGGTAGCGATGATTCTTAGTTCTTCTTTTATCATTCAGCGTTTCAGTATTGAGCGCCGTTCCGTACTATCAACCGTACATTTTGCTGGTATTGGTGTCGGTATTAGTGCCTCTGCTATACTCACTTGGTGGCTGTTAACGCTTGGCTTTCACTTTGATATGATTTGGCTGGTTGCAGGGATTAGTAGTTTGCCACTTTTGTGGCTGTTATACGCCGTACGTCCGTTGAATGTTAATACCTCTAAACAAGCACAAGCTCAGCCTAACGCCGAACATCGTTCAGTGCGCCAAACCTATATTAATTTTAAACGATCCTTATATGAGGCGATTGTAGGTCAAACCAAAGCTATTTCATTATTGGCAGCAAGCTATGTGCTCGCAGGGTTTGGCTATATCACCTCGGCGACATTTTTACCTGTGATGGCAGCCCAGCGCCTAACAACACAAACCTATGCTGGACTACTGATTTGGTTGGTTGTTGGTATTTTTGCGATGCTATCTAACCCTCTATGGGGTGCGCTGGCCAAGCGTATTGGCGAAGTCAAAACCTTAATGGGTCTAACTTTATTACAAGCGCTTGGGATGTTATTACCTTTATGGTTTGATGGTGCATTTGGTTTATATGGTAACGCGGCTATTTTGGGTTCGACCTTTGTCGGTATGGTTTCAATGACCCTTAATATTATCAAAAATATGAATCCTGCCTATTCTAATTTATTAATTGGCTTGGCTACTTTAGCTTATGGGGCAGGTCAGTTTATTGGTCCATTAGTAACAGTAGCGTTAGCTGGAGAAAATGATAATTTTAATGCCGGGTTGTTAGTCGCTGGTATCGGACTGCTGGTTAGCTTTGTCTTAATATTACTATTTCGCCGCCAGTCGCACCGAGCAATCTAAATCACGTTACGGCTAAACACTTCCCGTAGCTCAAAGCTAGTATGAACCTGCGCCACACCTTCAATGCGATTGAGTCGATGTAATAAAAACTCTTCATAATGAGCCATATCGCGTACTCGAACTTTAATTAAATAATCTTCGGTACGTCCAGTGACGATACTACAACTGATGACTTCGTCGAAGCTTTGAATTTTATGCTCAAACTGCTCAAAGCGTTCAGCAGTATGACGATCCATGCTGATAGCGATAAAAATAGCCAGTGGGTAGCCTAGCTTTTGCGCGTCTGTTTGAGTATGGTACCCGGTAATAATACCTGCATCTTCTAGGCGCTTAACACGGCGCGCGCATGGAGTAGCAGATAGGTTAACGCGCTCGGCAAGTTCAGTAATACTCATTCGCGCTTCAGTCTGCAATAAGCTCAGTAGACGTTGATCAATATCGTCGATTTCATAAGTCGTTTGATCGTTAGAATGCTTGTTTGTCATAATGTAGTCATAATATTAGTTATTTAATCTAATTATATCGATAAAAGTAGTGTTAATCACTAAAAATTAGTTAATTTATATGTAATAAAGCTGCTTTTCACTCCACAAACTTTGCTATTATAATGGCATAAACTTTTGTTATCTCGTATGATAATACCGATTATTAAAACGTAACTGTTGTGAACCGAATATAATCTTTGAACCAAATATAATCCAACACATCATCTAAGGATTGATTATGTCTAAACATACCACACGCTCCGCGACCACCCAAACTGCAAAAGTCACCCCAAAGCATGCCGCTTTTGACTTTCGTAACTATCGTCCCTTTGCTTTTGCGCCGTCATTACCGGATCGCATATGGCCGAGCAAAACGGTTGAAAAAGCACCATTATGGGCAAGTGTGGATCTGCGTGATGGTAACCAAGCCTTAATTGATCCAATGACTATTGATCAAAAAATGCGCTTTTTTAAGACCTTAGTTGATGTTGGTTTTAAAGAAATTGAAATCGGTTTTCCATCAGCGGCGCAAGTTGAGTTTGATTTTGCTCGTAAATTGATCGAAGAAAATCATGTGCCTGAAGACGTCACCTTGCAAGTATTGGTGCAAGCCCGTGAGCATTTGATCGCACGTACCTTTGAATCACTAAAAGGCGCCAAACGTGCCATCGTTCATGTCTATAACTCAACTTGCCGCATTCAGCGTGAAAAAGTTTATGGTAAAGACCTTGCTGAGATTAAAGAGATTGCCATCACTGGCGCAAAATTATTAAAACAGTATGCTGCACAATATCCTGAAACAGAATGGGTATTCCAATATTCGCCAGAGAGCTTTAGCCAAACGGAAGCAGAATATGCGGTAGAAGTTTGTGATGCAGTTTGTGATATTTGGCAGCCGCAACAAGGTCAAGAAGTTATTCTAAACTTGCCAGCAACTGTTGAAGCATCCATGCCCAATATCTTTGCTGATCAGGTCGAGTATTTTTGCCGTAACTTGGCTCAGCGTGAGCATGTGATTGTCAGCCTGCATACCCATAATGACCGTGGCTGTGCCGTAGCTGCTGCTGAGCTAGGTATACTTGCGGGTGCCGATCGTATCGAAGGCACGTTGCTGGGTAACGGTGAGCGTACCGGTAATATGGATATCATGGTTATGGCGATGAACTTGTTCAGCCAAGGTATCGACCCTGAACTTGATTTTAGCAATATGAGCGAGATTGTGCAGGTAGTCAGCGAGTGTAATAACTTACCAGTACATCCACGCCATCCTTACGTTGGTGAGTTAGTATTTACGGCCTTTAGTGGCTCACATCAAGACGCCATCAAAAAATGTCTTGATTATAATGAGAACAATAAAGAAAAAACTGAAAATGTTTGGGATGTGGCTTACCTACCGATCGATCCGGCGCATATTGGTCGCAGTTATCAAGATGTGGTACGTATTAATAGCCAGTCGGGTAAAGGCGGCGTTGCTTATATCTTGCAACGTAACTATGGCTTTAACCTACCGCGTTGGATGCAGATTGACTTTAGCCGTGTGGTTCAACAACAAGCTGAAACCGCTGCTCGTGAATTACAAAACGATGAGATCCTACAAACCTTTGAAGACACTTACTTACAGCAAGGTAATTTTGAGCTACTTGATTACAGTGTCAACAACAAAGGTGGTGAGGTTTACTTTAATGGCCAAGTCCAGATGAATGGGGACACCATCACTATTGATGGCACAGGTAATGGCCCCTTGTCGTCTTTCATTAACGGCCTTGCACAACATACCGGCAAATCACTACATGTCATTAACTATGCCGAGCATGCAATTAATCCACAGCATGACAGTAGCGACGGTATCGATGATGATACTAATAGTAATAACAAGACCAATGCTAATGCTGCCGCTTATATACAGTTGAATGTTGACGGTGAGGTCTATTCAGGTATTGGGACTTGTAGCAGCACCGTGTCCGCTATGCTGAAAGGCGCTTTATCAGCTTTCGCCCAAGCACCAGCAGTGACTGCAGCATAAGCTTACATAGCAACTTACTTAAGCAAGTTAGCCGAATAGTTTAATGGTTATAACGTCATGTCTCTTTGCGGTAAGCAAACTAGGGTCATGGCGTTATTTTTTGCTATGTTAATTTACCAATTTTTTAAATGGTTGGCACCTCAAATTGACATTAAACCGTTATTACCTAACGTGTTAATCCGTGTATGGACGTTGATAGCATAATATTACTTGTGTTTTTAGTGTCTAGGACTTACGCTAATGTTTATATAACGTATTAGTATAAATAAAAGGTTAATTATGGAACCTGTTTCAATTGCTTCATTTACGCTAGCGTCTATTCTAGCGTCACTACCTGCTAATGGTGTACCAGTCAATAAATCGACGATTACGACACACATTAGTCCAGCTATCGCTGGCCAATGGGAGATAGACCTTAATAGCACAAATACGATTGGCGAGCCAGTAGCAGCGTCCGCTGATCAGTCGCTAGTTAGTAATGAGCCCAAAATAATTGCTGGCACAGAAGGCGGAGTAATAGCGCAAAACGAGCAGCGTATTGTTAAGACTAAGTCTAATATCAAGCCTAACGCCGCGCAGACTACAAGCGCATTAGGGGTAAAGTCTGCTCAGTGCCGTGAGCTATATAACTTTGGCGCAGACAATGAGATGTGGGCGGTTAGTGGCAAAGAATTGACTTATGGACGTTATATAGTCAGTCATAGGGAGGAAGGTCTACCGATTATTGCTATCAAAACTATCTATGATAACAATGAACCGGATTGCTCAGGCAATCAAATCGATCAGACTGATGAAGCTTTGATTGCTTTTTTAAACCATGATGGCAATCAAATGCAATGGTGTGCTGACCCTAATGGTAAAGAATGCTTCATGAATTTCAATCGGGTATTGCCATAGTCGCTAAGCATATTTAGAATGGCTAAGTGTAGTCCAATCTAGCTAGTGAAAATTGTCTTATTAAACTATAATAAAAAACCGCTATCGATGATGATAGCGGTTTTTTGTTATACATAGTTATTATCAGTAATAGTCATGACTATTACTGATAATAACAACAGCATGCGAATTATGATGCCACTTTTTCTTTATTAGCAGTAAGTAACTCTTTTTCAAGATAATGAATATTTTGTGCTTCATTAACAAAATTCTCATCGGCTAAAATAACATCACGATGCAACGAAATATTGGTTTTTATACCTTCAATGATCAGCTCATCTAGTGCATGTGTGGTCTTGGCAATAGCTTGCTGGCGTGTCTGTCCATGACAAATCAGCTTGCCGATTAACGAGTCATAATAACTGGGAATCTCATAACCGGGATAGAGATGCGAGTCAAAGCGAACGCCTGCACCACTTGGAGCAAATAATTGGGTAACTGTACCCGGAGAGGGCATAAACGTAGTGGCATCTTCCGCATTGATACGACATTCAATAGCGTGACCTTGAACTTCAATCTCGCTTTGGCGATAGGATAGACCGTAACCAGCGGCAATTTTTAATTGCTCGACCACTACATCAATACCGGTAATCATTTCAGTGACTGGATGTTCAACCTGAACGCGGGTATTCATCTCGATAAAGAAAAATTCATTATTTTCAAATAAAAATTCAAAGGTACCAGCACCGCGATACTTAACCAGTTCACAAGCTTTGACACAAGCATCCAAAATCGGCTGACGGATATCATCAGGAATATCAGGCGCTGGCGCTTCTTCTAGCACTTTTTGATGGCGGCGCTGTAGTGAGCAGTCACGATCATAGAGATGAATGGCATTACCATTACCATCACCAAGTACTTGCACTTCAACGTGGCGCGGGTTCTGTAAGTAGCGTTCCATATAGACAGTATCGTCACCAAACCATAGCTCAGCTTCTTGTTTTGCCGCTTGGACTTGGCCGATAAGCTCATCAAAGCGCTCAACGACTCGCATACCGCGTCCACCACCGCCAGATGCTGCTTTAATTATCAGCGGAAAGCCGATATTGCGCGCTTGTTCTTCAGCATTATGTAGATTTACGGCACCAACGGAGCCTGGTACGGTAGGAACGCCCGCTTTTTTCATGGCATTAATAGCAGAGACTTTATTACCCATTAAACGTATATGATCAGCGTTAGGACCGACGAATGTTAACCCTGCTTCTTCGACTCGCTCAGCGAACTCAGCATTTTCAGCTAAAAAGCCATAACCGGGATGAATGGCATCCGCGCCAGAGATTTCAGCAGCGGTTAAGATGGTATTAATATCCAAATAGCTTTGGTTGGCGTTAGGCTTGCCGATACAGACGGCTTCATCAACGAAGCGCAAATGCATCAAATTTTCATCAGCAGTAGAGTAGACACCAACGGTCTCGATACCAAGCGCTTTACAGGCACGTACGATACGTAGGGCAATCTCACCTCGATTGGCGATGAGCAGTTTTTTTATCATGGGGTCATCCTTGTCAAAGCAGCGGTGATCAATCAGATCGTTACGGGTTACTCATCATGCAGTCGTATTCAATACAACCGCAATTGATGTAGTCACAGCTACTATAGCAATAATTACTCTAGTAACAGTCATAACGAAGTGTCAATCATAACTATGTAAAGTGGGGCAGATACCGTTAGGCTTTATAGCGTATAACGGGCTGGCCAAACTGTACGACCTCAGAGTTATCCACTAAGATTTCATCAACGACACCACTTTGAGTCGCTTCAAGCGGGTTCATAATTTTCATTGCTTCAATGATGCCAACTGTATCACCAGCTTGCACTTTTTGACCGACTTTGACAAAGGGGGGATCGTTAGGGCTAGGAGCAGAATAAAAGACACCTACCATGGGTGAGGTCTCAACGCTACCAGCTTTTACATGTGCTTTGGCGTCAATAGCAACAGGTGCAGCGCCAGCAGTAGGAGCAGCCATCATCGTTGGGGCAGGAGCGTCGTAATGACGGGTAAGGCTAATGTGCTCATCGTCTGAACTGACTTCTAAGTTAACCAGTTCATTTTCTTCCATGAGGGTGATTAGAGTGCGTATTTTTTCAATATCCATAATTTTAATGAGACCTTATACTAAAATTTAAGAAAAAAATAGTGTAACAAAATATTGTTTGATTAATCGCTAATGATACCTATATTCGGTGCAATGAGCAATCGATGTACAGTTGTTAACTGGAAATTTTTACATATCATTGACGCAAGTTGACATATTAATGAGTCATACCTTGCAATTATAGCGTTGAGATTAAGAATGGCTTAGTTGTTAGGGTGGTTTTTTGCGACTTTAAAGTGCAACTCAAGACTTTATCTATAAAAACTCAGGTATTTATCATAGTCTATGTGAGCAGGTAGTGCTAGCGTTGATTACCACATGCTACGATAGACAAGCATACTAGAAAAACTAGAGAGTCTTATAAGATAATAATTAGAATTTTTATATAACAAAAGTTAGAAGCGCATCCATGCGCTGCATACTCGAGAGAAGATCCATTGGCTATGCGCTCAGTTTATTGTCCTGATGGTTATCAGGATCATTGTCAACCTGAGCACAAACGTTCTATTAATAGGCTAAGCCCACTGTGACCACAAGCGTTTTTGTTGATAACGCAGACGTAATGTGAGTAGGATAGAAGATAAGAATAGACCGGTAATTAATGCCATCCAAAATCCTTGCGCGCCAACATCCGTAAAGCGCACTAAATAGATTCCAAGCGGCAAAGCGACTATCCAATAACAAAATAGAGTCACCCACATCGGTACAGTAGTGTCTTGCATACCACGTAAAATACCAGCAATATTAACCTGCCAGCCATCAAATAACTGATAAGCGAGCGCAAAGATTAACAGATGCATCGCTTGTGCTCGTACTTCTAGATTATCAGTGAAAGCGGCAGCCAGCTGTGGCCTAAATAGCCAAATTCCAAGCATACAAACGATGGCAATAAGTACGGTCCAAATAAGCCCAGTCGCTTGTACATGACGCAGAGCAAGGAGATTTTTCTCACCAAAGCGATTGGATACCATAATCGTCAGTGCCATCGCTACCGATATGGGGATCATAAATAGCTGCGAAGTCACAGCCAGTGCCACTTGATGCGAGGCGGTTGCCAATTCGCCTAACGGACTGATAACCAGTGCCCCTAAGCTAAATAAACTGGCCTCAAAAAAGATAGAGATGCCAATTGGTATACCCAGCTTAAGTAGCTTGGTGATTTGCTCGCGATTGGGTTTAGTGAAGCTATAAAAAAAGCGGGTGCTGGCAAATTGCTGGCGCTTAGTAAAGGTGGTGTAAGCGCCTAATAATAGCACGTTAATCCATAGTACTAGCGCTGTTGCTACCCCGCAGCCAGCTCCGCCAAGCTCTGGCATTCCATATAGACCATGAATAAAAATATAGTTCAGCGGGATATCTGCTAATAAACCGATAATACTGATAATCGTTACCGGTTCAGGACGACCTAGCGCTTCGCAGTAGCTTCGCAGTACCGCATAGACCGCAAGAGCAGGAAAGCCAAAAGAAACCCCATGTAAATACTGAGCAGCGATAGGTTGAATGTTCTCAGGGACGCCCATCACATTCAGCACGTTGGGCGCTAGATTAACAATAATAAAACCAATAATACCAATAACGCCAGCCGTCCATAGTGATTGCTGAGTAATATGTGGTACTTGATCGTGTTTATTTTGACCTATTGCCTCACCAATCAAGGGGGTGGTGGCAATCAAAATACCCGTTGCCAATAAAAACAGCGGTAGCCAAATACCAGAACCAACCGCCACCGCCGCCAAATCGAGCGCTGAGACCTGGCCTGCCATAATGGCATCAACAACACCAAGCGCTGCTTGGCAAAACTGAGTAATCAAAATAGGTAACGCTAGCACGCCTAAGCGTAAGCTGTAGCTCTTAAAATCTTTAAAGGATAATGGGGAAACCATAGTTAGCAACTTGTCAATTATTCACGGTGGTTATTGTTGATGGACAAATGCTGTCATCAACAAATCAATAGCGAAACAGTAGGGTAGGGATAGTGCCGACAATAGTATGTTGATGAATCATGTTAAACATAACTATAGGGGTTGATTGGTTATGGTCGGTTATTAAGAAATTGAGAATTATTACAATATAAAATGACTATGATATGAAAGCAATAAAACTCAATAATTAAAATACCAGTAAAGTACAGTCACCAAAATACGGACACTAAAATAAAAATAACCCGTCAATTCAAGTTATGAATAGACAGGTCAAAAGTAGACATGATGGTAAACAAGCCTTGCTATGATGTCAACGTTTTCGCAGTAGATAGTACGTCATAGTCAGTCATATAAAATGGCAAGTTATAACTGACTTAAGTAATGCGGTCCAATACGCGGGTGCTGAAACGGCGACGCTCATATTGACTATTAACCGGCACTACTGCGCTAAGCTATAAAGACTCAGGTAAATCTAGTACGATTGCCTGATAGCCAAGTAGATTGTTATTGGTATCAAATGCTTGTACCACGATAGCGTAGTTAATCGGACTATTTGGAATAACAGGTGTAAATCGTTCCTCCTTATTAGTCAAGACCACATTCTGCACATAACCATTTGCCCCAGATTCCGCTTTATTCACATTGATTTGGCTAATTAATACGCGTTGAGCGTTGGTAGGGTTTTTCCAAGTGATGGTTTTTTGACTGCCATTACCACTGACATCAAGAGCCATATCACCCAATTTGTAATCAAGGGCATAGGTGGTAAAGTTAGAGCGGTCACTGAGGGTATAAGTAACCGGGCAATCAGTATCGCCACTTGATAACTGTTTCCCCCCTAAATAATCTTGATACTCAAAGCTACCTTTCCACGGCTTGCCATTTATTTGATCTTTAAAGCTACCAGCAAATGTGGTCATCAAATTTGGTGTTTCAATATTTAAATCATTGATATATTTAATATCTAAAAAACTTGCCATATCAAGGCTGCCAGTCACTTTACCCACAATATAGTTGTCTACTTTAATACCTGTATTGACATCAAGTGTCCGATTTTCCTGACAAGCCTGCTGTTGATAGCTGATGCGCCCGTCAACACTACCAGCACCGTCTTCACTAATATCAAAATATACCGCACCGACGTCAATATCGTCGTTATTACCGTCATCAATCTCAACAAAGTGACCAACATAAAGACCACCACGGCCACCCTCTGGCGTCAGCTTATCTAAAAAATTATCTAATGATTCCTCTGGCAAAAATATGGACTTTAATATCTCTGCCATACCTTTTTCATCATCAGTCAGCTTATCTTCAACTTCTTTATACTTATCTTTAATTTTATCTTCAAAACGATCATATTCATCTTTGACCTGATCTTCCACGCGGTCATATTCTTCTTTAACCTTATCGCCATCGCTGCCACAGCCATTGAGTGTAAAGCCCAATATACTGATGGTTAATACAGATAATAGCAGTTTGGGTGCGCTCATAGATGAGTCCTGATTATTAAGAAGTTGCGGCTGTAAAGTGACATGGGCGTGTAGCTGCCATATGAAAACTACTATATTTCAATATAAAGAACTGATACGACACTTTGTAATATCGAAAGTTCAGTTCTGGCCGCAATATAACAAATTTTGTTAGGATATTGCTAGGAAAATCGTTAAGTGGTTTTATAACAAATTTTAGAAAGTAATCAATGCGCTATATAAATTATGGTTTAGGAGTCCTAAGCTGTTTCTTATTGGCTAAGTAATGTTGAAGTTGGGAATACTGATGTTTTCACTTTTTTTTATAACTTCAATGTAATATCTATCACCCTAAAAAATATAAAGCTGCATGATGATAAAATAAAGCCATTTGCTCACTTACTATGGTGGATTTTAACCAGTTTTAACTTTTTTGATGGTTACTGAGGTCATGATTATCTCGACAAAAGGGTTAAAAAAATATAAATCATCTAGATATATAAAGCTAATATGATTAACAGCAGGAGATATTAGCTTTATATATCTAGAAAATGTCTTCACCGTCTCTCAACAACCCAAGCGTCTCTGCCATATCCATAATTGCTAGCCAGTGTTTGGGTTCAAGCGGAATAACGGTTAATTGCTCACAGCCCTTTTTGAGTAATAATGAATCCTCAAGCATGGGTATAAATTTAAGTTCTGATAGTGGCAGGATCTGTGTCAAAGCTTGATCGAAGGTGACATCTACCATATACCAGCGTGGTTTTTCTTCGGTTGCTATAGGATCATAATGTCGATGTTCAGGATGGAACTGACTAGAGTCAGGGTAGCCTGCCTTACTGACGGTCATGATGCCCACGACGCCTGATGGTTTGGCGCTTGAATGATAGAAAAATACCTTATCACCTACTTTCATATCATCGCGCATAAAGTTACGGGCGCGATAGTTGCGCACCCCATCCCATCTCTCTGTTCCCAAACGTTGCAGGTTATCTATCCCAAAAAACTTGGGGTTAGACTTCATCAACCAATATGCCATATGTTTTATCCTATTATTGATTGTGTGCTGTTTATTATCCGGTGCTAGAGTTAATACCCAATAAAATAAATACGCAAATAGTCCTATCCCTGTTTTGGATTGTTGGGGCTGATGCTAAAATTGTCCCATACTGTGTTATAAACCTAATTAAGGCACTAGCATGCCCGTTGGTTTACGCCTTGTATGAAATACATCTTTGATTAACTAGCAGCGATCAGCAGTGCCTACTTGTGAATGTTCAACAGACCCTGGCTATTTTGCCTGCAAGAGAACGCTATTAATAGAAGCGTTTGTTACTGGTTTTGTGATCGATACGCTTTTCTTTAATATAACCTTTTTTTAAATGAGCTTAGCCGTTATCCTAGTGATACTTTTTGCTGCCAAACGCAGCGTCATTTTTAATGAATAAGTCCATATATGCTCAAATCTGAACCTAATACCCTTTTGAATGCTCCTAATTCGAATAACCCTAATGGCTATCATAATACGAGTACGGATAATATTGCTAATACGGGTAATATAAATGCGATGAGTATTCCACTTGCACTTTATATTCATATTCCGTGGTGCGTAAAGAAGTGTCCTTACTGTGATTTCAATTCACATGAACTGGGCGCAAATATAGAGCTGTCGATGTATGACGAGTATGTCGATACGCTATTAGCAGATGCGCACTTACAACAGCCGCTGACTCAAGGACGTAAGATTAGCTCGATATTTATTGGCGGCGGGACACCGTCGTTATTACCGATTGCCCAGTATCAGCGCTTATTTGCCGGTTTACGCATCCTTTTTAATTTTGCTGACGATATTGAAATTACTATGGAAGCCAACCCAGGCACTTTGGAGCATGCGCCATTTTCTGAATATCTAGAGGTCGGGATTAATCGTTTGTCTATTGGTGTACAGAGTTTTGCGGCCGATAAGCTTCAGACACTTGGACGTATTCATGATCCCGAGCAGGCATTATCAGCGATCAATGCTGCGCGTGCGGCTGGATTTGAGCGGGTAAATGTAGATTTAATGCATGGTTTACCGCAGCAGACCATGATCGAGGCATTATATGATATTCAGATCGCGCATGATGCCGGAGCGACCCATATATCTTGGTATCAGCTGACCATTGAGCCTAATACGGTATTTTATCGTAATCAGCCAATCTTACCGGACGAAGACAGTTTGGCCGATATTGAGCAGGCAGGACAGGCTTTATTACAGAGCTTAGGTTATGATAATTATGAGGTGTCGGCATGGGCTGGTGCGTCTGATGCGCCATGTCGTCACAATGTGAATTACTGGCAGTTTGGTGATTATTTAGCGATAGGAGCAGGCGCTCACGGTAAAGTTAGTATCGATAAAAATATTAATATTAATAATATTAGTTCAAAAAATGAAGAATATTCAACAGATGAGGGTATTTATCGCTTTAGTAAATCACGGTTACCCAAAGATTATGTTGCTACTACATTTATAGAAAACCAAGATTTAGACAATACAAGTATAGAAAACGAGGCTATTCAACATGCGCCAAAAATGGTTGGCTGGCAAGTGATTGCTAGTGATGAATTAGTCAGTGAGTTTATGCTCAATGCGCTGCGTTTACACGATGGGATAACATGGAAATTGTTTGAAGCGCGAACAGGGCTGGAATACAGTAGTATTGCTATACAAGTAGAACAACTGGTTAGCAAAAACTTGTTAATCAATAGCTCAGAAAACCTACAACCTACAGCATTGGGACGCCGTTATTTAAACCAGATATTACGAGAGTTTTTATAAGGGCTTTTTTATAATGTCTCTTTTATAAAAGTTTAGCTATGAGAGCTTGGTCATAAAGGCATTGTTTTTCTAGCTAGTACTAGTAAAGGGTTGGTAGTGTGCAAATAAAAAAGGCTTACCAAACGGCAAGCCTTTTTACTGCTAAATCTAATTTATTCTATTTACAATATAGAGCTTAGATTTTGTTTTGTACTTCTTGTGCAGTGCCACTTACAGCACTACCAGCACTTGATACGTCTTGGCCTAAACCTTTAAAAGTATTACAGCCAGTTAGTACAAACATAGCAGTCAAAGATGCGATAATTACTTTTTTCATAATATTTTCCTCAAAAGGGTGGATTTATGTCAATAAAGAAAATGACGCTAAGCGCTATACTTTAACGTCATTAACTGGGTGCAGGATAAAATAGCAAAGTTACGATATCAGTTTTAAGGTATTTACAAGTACCATATAAGATCATCATATCTTCTTGATATCCGTTACGGCTATCATAATAAAAGTTAAAATAGTTGCCCAGTATCAAAATGTAATTATTGACAATAAACTGTAACTTTTGATTACGGACAGTACAAGGTGTTTTAGATCCTTGTTAGTTAAGAAGTAGACCAGCCAGCTTATAACAGCGAATTTTAGAAATTTAACACCCTAGATAACATTTAAAATGTAATTATTCAGGAACTTATTATGACTACTCATATTGTGCTGGTCGCACCTAAGATGCCTAGCAATACGGGCAATATTATTCGTTTGTGTGCCAATAGTGGCGCGCAACTGCATTTGGTTAAACCGTTGGGATTTGATCTTGACGATAAAAAGCTACGCCGTGCAGGACTCGATTATCATGAATATGCCAATCTACAAGTTCATGACGATTGGACAGCGGCTAAACATGCGCTCATGAACGCTGACTGTCGTATTATCACGGCAATGACCACCAAACTTAGCACACCTTTTTATGACTATGATTTCACGGCTCAAGCAAATGCTGACTCCAAAATTAATTTAAAAAATGCGCCTGATAGGCTACCTAACGTAGCATTAGTATTTGGCTCGGAGACTGCAGGTTTAGCGGGTACGATTCGTGACGATATCGGCGCCGAGAACTGGTTGAGGCTGCCAATGCTACCTGATTCACGCAGTTTGAACTTATCTAATAGTGTGGCGATATGTTTGTATGAGGTATGGCGTCAGCAGGGCTTTATTGGCGATGAAGGCCGTAGTATTGGTTATGAGACCCTAACAGTCTATGATCCGAAGTAGCGGTTTTTATACGTCGCTTTGCTTATAAACAGTTAGGTGGCTTTGGCAGTCCAGCGAGACGATTAACATGACGCGCGACCAATCCCGTATTAAACAGTTGCTGTAGCTTTTGGTTAGTAATGTCCTGCTCAGGTAAAGTCTGTTGTAGCCACTTAATCAGTGGGCGAGTAGCAGGTGCATGATTAAACTTAGTAAAAAAAACCCGCACTTGCTGCAAAATATCCAGATGCTCAGTGTTCAAATTAATATCAAGGGTATCTGCCAACTGTTGGGCGATATTTGCTGTCCAGACAGTATAATCAAAAAGATGACCGTCTTGATCTAGTACAATGTCAGGAGTCTGAGTAGAAGGTTTGGTAGAGGTCATAGCAAAAACACTCATAAGGCAATTGTTACCACTTTGTCGAACTTGGCTTCATCAATGTTAGTATCTTGAGTTAGCCTAACCCATTCACTATCGGTTAATATATCTGTTAATTTGGCATTGAGTTTCAGTTTTGCTGTTGTATTTGCACTGAGTTGCGCGACATCATCCGCCAGCGCATAAATACCAGCAATACCTTCTATATCACCATCGCCCAAATACGCATTCAACCATTCAACAAAAGCAACGGTCGCTCCTAATAAGAGGATACTGTCGCCGGCACGCCATGTTAAGGCCATCTCCTCAACGCTATGTCTGAGGGTATCCATGGTACTGTGTATTTGGTATAAGGTTGCCATAACGGTGTCCGATTAATTGCCTACTTCAGGCCAATATTAAATATGAATATACGATACTAAAAAGTTAAGATTTGCTCAAAGTCTTGCGAATTGATAATTTCTGGGATAAGCATTAATTGGGTGGCTAAATCGTTCGGTAACATGCCAGTTAGCCAGCCACTAAACACATCATCAGGTAACCAAGCGGCAGGCATATCATATAACTCCAGCGATTGGATCATACCGTGTAAGCGCGACTTAGGCTGCATCAATAGACCAAAGACGGGCGCGTCTAGATAAAGCTGAACATCATGGCCAAAGGTCGCTAGTGTCAATGCCAGCGCGCAGCCTTCATAACTCGCCATCTCGCTACCAGTACGTAGCTGAATTAATAATTTCATTATTTGTCCTCAATCAAGCAGCCTTAAAACTGTATCAAACGGCAGTTACTTTGCATCATCATGGCAAGCTCACTCAAACCAACCAAATGGAACCCTTCGGCAATATTATCGCCAAGTAGCTGATGGCGCGCACTATTGTCGGTATCACTAATACCACGACTGAGCGCCGTGCTGACGCAAACAGGTAGCGGCAGCTTATATTGCTCTGCCAGTGCTTGCCACTGTTTCGTTAAGTTGCTCTGATCTGCAGATTGCCAGCGTAACCGATTGGCAGTATGGGCAGCATCAGCATAAAAAAAGACGTTTAATGGCTGCTCATTGTTTGTAGAGCGGTCAGTATTATCGCTATGGTTGTCGGTAGCGTTTACTTGCTCAAGTAAAGCACGGGCATAACGCAGCGCTAGATGAGCAAGCGGCCGGCTAGGATCAACGGTAATCAATAGAAGAGGGGTCATGGCTGTAGTCATAAACGTAGTATCACAAGTTAGTATTATCGTGAGTTATTAATGATTATCGATGGCTCACTATAAGTGATGAGAGGCCACCAGCAGTTTATTTTTCACTGTCCTCAACATCGCCAACTTTAATCATTTGCTTACCAATATTTTCGCCCGAAAATAGGCTAATAAAGGCAGAAGGAATATTATCAAACCCTTCGATAAGGTTTTCTCTATATTTTATTTTACCATCGTTATACCAGTCACTCAGTTGGTTTTTGGCCTCATCGAATTGATCTTTAAAATCGTAAACCACAAAGCCTTCCATACGCGCACTTTTCTTAACTAACGTGTTCATCGGTCTTGGGCCTTTTGGTGGATTTTCTTTATTATAATCGTCAATTTGACCACAGATGGCGATTCGGGCATGCTCGTTAATATTGGCAAAGACGGCATCGAATAGCTCGCCACCGACATTATCAAAAAATACGTCAACGCCGTCCGGACAGGCTGCTTTTATTGCCGCTACCATATTATCGGTTTGTTTATAATCAATACCTTTATCGAGACCTAAATCATTCTCTAAGTAGTCGATTTTTTTAGGAGATCCGGCAATACCAATGACTCTACAGCCTTTAATTCGAGCAATTTGGGAGGCAATACTACCGACTGACCCTGCAGCGCCGGAGACGACAACAGTGTCGCCTTCTTTAGGTTGGCCGATTTTTAACATGCCAAAATAAGCAGCTAGACCTGGTACGCCAAGCATACTGACCGCAGTAGAAATCGGAGCAAGCTCAGGATTTACTTTTTCAATATTGTCTACACTTGCGCTTTGATATTTTTGCCACGCAAAACGGCCATGAACGATATCACCTTTTTTAAAGTCATCGTTTTTACTGTCGATGATTTGGGCGACTGTTCTACTAGTAATAGGCTCGTTGAGCTTAAATTTATTGCCAGCGGCATCGTCATCCCCTTTAGCCATAAATCCGCGCATACCAGGATCGACTGATACGTAGAGGCTTTTTAACAGCACGTTGCCCTCAATGAGTTCAGGCATATCGATATTATTGATTTGAAAAGTGTCTGCTGTCGGTACACCTAATGGATACATAGCGAGTACGATTTCTTGGTTTTGCTCTTTTAGATTGGTATGATTCATTGTTCTTGACCTGTCTAGAGTCTTTAAATAATTTAGCAAATTAACATCCGCCTGCTATATTAGCATTAACAGCGGTATCATTAATAACTTGCTTGGAGAAAAACGTCCATCGTTCCTGGCTAAACTATTTATGCTACCATAAAGCCAACCAAATCAGATGGTAACAGCGTTGTTAAAAGTAATTTTATGCTAAAAGCATACTAAAAAATATGGCCGTCTGTAGTGACCGTCTGGTAAGAAAAACTGTAAATAATAGCCCCAAATTGAGGTTGTCTAGTTAATCTACGCTGCAAGGAGTTTTTGTCACTATGCTACCAGTTATGTCGCCAGCGATGTCATCTGCCACGCCCAATGCTGCAGGCTACCAGCCTACGACCGTTCAATTACAAGTTTTGCAGACAGCCAGTGAGTTTGCTTATCAGATTTGGGAAAGTCGGACGATTTCATGTCAGACTTTTTTGCGCAGCTACCCGCTAGAGCAGACCTTAACCCGCCAGCAGATTGATGATCTTATTCAAGATTATACCTTGGATGAAAATTACCAGCTTGCTGATGAAACTAAGGTGATGAGTGGCCTGCGTCATCTACGAACGCTGTTAATGACGCGCTGGATTTGGCAAGATGCGCTAGGGGTAATTACGCTTGAGCAGTTGACTGATGAGCTGTCTGAATTTGCTGATGGTTGTATTTTATTTGCTAAAGACTATACCTATCAGCAGTTGATCGCCCAATATGGGCAACCAACTTTTATGGATACTAAAGGCGTTCTACATATTGACGATATGGCGATTATGGCGATGGGTAAGCTTGGCGCTCATGAGCTGAATTTATCCAGTGATATTGACCTGATATTTGTGCATCAAGCACGAGGTCAGACTGATGGTGACAAGGCACAAGGCACGCGCAGTATCGATAACAAACGCTTTATGACCCGCTTTGGTCAAGGTATTATTAAGCTGCTCGATAACAACACGGCTGATGGTTTTGTATTTCGGGTAGATATGCGTTTGCGTCCATGGGGTGATGGTAGTGATTTGGCTATTCATCTGTCCGCATTACAAAAGTATTTTACCACTCATGGACGGGCTTGGGAGCGCTTTGCCTGGCTAAAAGCGCGTGTGGTTGGGCAAATTACACCGCCGTTCTATGATGAGCTACAAGCCTTAATTAAGCCATTTGTCTTTCGCTATTATGTTGATTATAGCGCCTTTGCCGCACTACGCGAGATGAAGTCACTGATTCAAAATCAAGTGGCGCAGCGCGAAGATTTAGATAATATTAAGCTGGGGGCGGGCGGTATCCGTGATATTGAATTTATTGTTCAAGCCTTTCAGCTTATTTATGGTGGACGGCATCACCAGCTACAAGTTAAGGCTTGCCTGCAAGCCATGCAAGCCTTGGACGAGCTTGAGTATCTTAAGCCTCCGACTTATGAAAACCTGCAAGCTGCTTATCGGTTTTTGCGCCGGCTCGAACACGCTATCCAAGCGATCAATGATCAACAGACTCAGCGTTTGCCGCACGATTGTCGTTGGCAGCGGAACTTGGCCATTACCCTCGGTTTTGAGGATTGGAACGCGCTGCTCATTACGCTAAATCGCCATAGAGATAATGTAACGGTACCGTTTGAGCGTATGGTAACCGAGCGACAGATACCAGCACAAGATGATACAACCCTTGAACCTGCTGAGCTGGACGAACAAATTGCTCAACTTGATACGGTATTGACCGAAGAAAGTCGAGCCCAACTACAGACATTTTGGCAATCAAAGATGGTCGCAAATCTCAGCGATGAGGCCAGAACACGCTTAGATGACGCCTATCCAGTGATACTGCATGCGCTGCTTGCCCATCAAGAGCAGCAGCAACTGGCCAATACTGCATTACCGCGCCTCATTGCATTACTTGAGGCCATTTGTCGACGCTCAATCTATTTAGTTATGATTGCCGAAAATCCTAATGCGACGGTTGAGTTGATTCCGATGTTATCTGCCAGCCCATGGATTGCTAATGAACTGGCGCGTTACCCGGTGCTGCTCGACACTTTTTTACAGCAGCGCTACCGTCATCTACCGGATAAGCCTGAGTTACGAGACATTTTACGTCAACGCTTATTACGAGTAGAGCCTGATGACGAAGAGGAGCTGCTTAGCGTCTTGCGCCTATTTAAAAAGAACCAAGTGTTGGCGGTTGCTGCTAGTGATGTATTGGCCGAGCGACCTATTATGAAGGTTTCAGATTCACTAACTTATATTGCGGCGGTAGTGTTAGAAGCAGCGCTTGAGCGTGCTTTTGCAGAGTTAGTTAAGCGCTATGGTTATCCTATTGGCCAAGATGGTGACCCAGTTACTGAGGCGGATTGTGGTTTTGCCATTATTGGTTATGGCAAGCTTGGGGGACTTGAGTTATCGTATTCCTCCGATTTAGATTTAGTGTTTTTACATAAAATAAAAGAGCGGGGTATGTCCACTGGCGAGAAGTCGGTTAGTGGTATGAAGTTTGCGGCACGCCTTGCTCAAAAGTTAATGACTTATCTCAATACCCAAACCCGTGATGGACGGGCCTATGAGATTGATATGCGCCTGCGACCATCAGGAAATGCTGGCATGATGGTCATCTCTTGTCACGGTTTTGAGACTTATCAGCGCGATAAAGCTTGGTCATGGGAACACCAAGCGTTGGTACGGGCGCGGGCAATCTGTGGTGACAAGCGTGTGACCGCACGTTTTTGTGACATTCGACGTACTGTATTGGCACTGCCGCGTACCCTTGAGCAAGTGCGTATCGAGGTAACCAGTATGCGTATTAAGATGCAAAAACATCTGGGCACCAGTCAATGGCAGCAGCAAGCGGGTAAGTTCCATCTAAAACAGGACGCTGGCGGCATTGTTGATATTGAGTTTTTGGCACAATTTGCTGTCCTGGCTTATTCACATGAGTATCCAAGCCTAACTAAGTGGAGCGATAACGTCCGTATCTTTGAGGAAGTGGCACTGTTAGGCATTTGGGAGGCGCAAGTATGCCAGGACCTAACGGATGCTTATTTGCGGATACGAGCAGCGACGCACCAGTTGGCATTGGCTGAGCAATCGCTACTGGTCGATGAAGCCTTATGGCAAGAAACACGGATGCTAGTACAAGATCAATGGCAATGTCTTATGGGGGTAGAGCCAGCACAGGAAGAATAAGCTGTATAATCAAGCCCCAGTATATAAAAGCCGTCTATGAGCGAGCTAAAATATTTCGTTTGCTACGGCTGCTGGTGCTATAATAATTCGCAAATCATAAAATATAATAGAAAGTGAGCTGTTTAACCGACATTATTTGAGCAGTAGTTCTTACTGAGTTAATGCTTGATCATTTAACGACCGATTATTTGTTTAATGGCTCCCTATTTATAGTAGCTATATTTTTAATAGTTACGCTGAACGTCATAGTCCTTGTTACTATGGCGTAGTAGCATCCGTTAATTAAAACTTTTAATAAAATTTACTCAACAAAAAAAGTTAGGCGCCAGCGCCAGCATAAGGAATATCGAATGAACATGGCAACACAAGACGGCAAGCTTTGGATGAATGGCACGATGATTAATCAGCCAGATGCTAAAGTTCACGTACTGACGCACAGCTTACATTATGGCATTGCGGTATTTGAAGGCGTACGTGCTTATCAAACCGCTGATAAGCGCACTGCGGTTTTTCGCCTGAAAGATCATGTTGAGCGCTTGTTAGGTTCCGCCTTTATTTTTCAGATGGAGGTGCCTTTTGATGCCGCTACCCTTGAGCAAGCGCATAAAGACGTCGTTAAGCAGAATAACTTATCTGAAGCTTATATTCGTCCACTGATATGGATCGGTGCAGAAAAGCTTGGCTTATCCGCCCATGATAATAGTGTCAACGCGATGGTTGCGGCATGGCATTGGGGTGCTTATCTTGGTGAGGAAGGTATCCAAAACGGTATCCGGGTAAAAACCTCCTCTTATACCCATCACTTGCCCAACGTCACTATGTGTAAGGCTAAAGCCTCAAGTAACTATCCAGTGTCCATTATGGCCAATCGAGAAGTCACTCGTAATGGCTACGACGAAGCAATTTTAATGGATTCACAAGGATATGTTTGCCAAGGTTCAGGTGAAAACTTATTCTTAGTTAAGAATGGCGAGCTACATACCCCAGACTTAGCAGGCGGGGCGCTTGACGGTATTACTCGTCGAACTATTATCCAGTTTGCCGCCGACTTAGGCATCAAAGTCACTGAACGTCGTATTACTCGTGATGAGTTTTATTTGGCCGACGAAATCTTTATGACGGGTACCGCTGCAGAAGTCACGCCTATTCGTGAGTATGATGATCGCAAAATCGGTAATGGTGGTCGCGGCGAGATAACCGAAAAACTGCAAACCTTATATTTCGATGTGGTCCATGGCCGCAATGAGAAATATATGGACTGGTTAAGCTTTATTGACTAAAGATTATTTATAAAATAATTCATACACAGTTTCATCTACAATAAAAAAGCCAAGACCTTTTTATAGTCTTGGCTTTTTATGGATATAAGAAAGGGATAGAAGTAACGAGAGTTTACTTAAACATATTTTTCCACCATCTTTTAGATTTCGTAGACACATTATAAGGGTTTGGGTAGTTTGCCATTAAGCCAATACTTTCCTCGTAATAGTGCCACATTTTCTGAATATCGTTTAACTCATATTCAATTAGAGTTTCGCAGAATAGGTGACGAAAAAAATCATCATGCATAAAAGGAACGGATAGCGTGTTAGCAAAATAAGCTAATTTATGGTAAAAGGCCTCTAAAGCTTTATTGTCAATAAAGGATACTTTTTTATAAAGTTGAATATACTTATCCCAGTTATCTGACGACAATTCCAGTTTTAACTGTTGGTAGATATCCTGACTATCTTCTGATTTGTAAGCTTCCAACTGTGCAAAGAATGTTTCATTATCAATTGATACAAGACCTTTACCTATAAAATTATAATTTTTAAGAGATTGAAGATTATTTATAGTAACTAAGCCGATTAAATTGCCCTCGGGAGTAACAATACATACTGGTTTATGACACGCTAATCCCTCTAGAGCTACACGACCCATCCCTGCCACTCCTGCATATTTCGGTATCAGTGTTGCTATATCTTTAATTTCACCTAAAAAATTTACTTGTAATTCAATATTAAGGGAGTCTATACACTTGCGTAACTCAGCGCATTTGCCGCCACCCGCAATATCTACTGTAGTTATTTTACAGTCATTTGCGGCCTGTAAAAAACGTAAAATTGATGGGTATTTTTCTGGGCTGATACGATTAACTACTAACCAAGCTGATTTTAAATTATTTGGCTGGTACTGGTATTTACCTAAGTTAATTAAATTAGGAATTACAGTTGTTAGAGGCGCTTCTGTCAAAAAAATACTTTTCAGATGCTGTGATACACTAATAGATAAGCTAAAACTTTTACCCGCCAATTGCTGAATGAATAAACGTTCAATAGGTCTACGATAAATGTCTGGCGTACCATGAATTGTAGAAATTACAGGAATTTGGCAAATTTGTGCTGCCATTACTGCTGCACAACCGAATGTATCAAGCATATGTATACTCAAGACTTGAATATGCTCATTGTGGATTGTATTAATAATATGATTAACTAGTTTTATAAAATTAGTGGCTATATCAATATCATTAATAATAAATTTATGAATTGAAAATAACTCAGATATTTTAGGCTCAAAACGTTGTTGAGGTGTCAAAAAACTAACTTGATAGTTATTTTTTTTTAAATACTGAAATTCGTCCATCCAACGGGTTTCAAGACCACCAATAATATCGAGTCGATCATAGACAAAAAGTATATTAGTAACTTCATTCGCATCGATAAAATTTTCATCAGCGAGCATAAAATATTATCCCAAACTTAATTTAATATTAGTTTTATAAATATAAGAAAATAATAAGGTAGTGGGTATGCTTATCAATCTACTTAGGATGCCGAAAATTAACTTTTTAATACTCCGACCATCTTACCAACCTGACATCATATTGCTGTAATAACTGCTCGAATTGATGACTCATTAGCCATTCATGTTCGCGCTCGCGTGCAGTTTTAATTTCATCTTGCCAATTGTTGGCAGGGACGGCAGGATGACACATAATTAGGGTGGGGGTCAAATTGTTAGGCAAGGCATTGGGTACAGAATGTATGGCTGGGATAGTCGACCCATATTGTGCATAAGTGCCAAGTGACTCAATGGCAAATAGTTGTGTATGTAGAGCAGGTGCTAAGTATTGTGTTCGAGGCGCGTTTTTTAGCCAGTTTTCCCACAGCACTGCAAGTTGTTGAACATTCGCATCAAACCCGTAAACCCCACCAAACTGGTCATTGGTTGCAATATGGTTCTTTTTACATAGCGTACGCCAAGCCCGACCCCCAAGCGCATAAATAACCCAAGATTTGAAATCATTGACCAATGGCGTGGTGATGCGTGCACTAATAGAGTTTTGCGAGCCATCACTATAACGAGTGTTTAGCTCATTAATTAAACTTTGACGAATAATAGGAAACTGATGAATGTGTTGATGCCCATCAATAAAGATTGGTGCACGCCCAAACCGATCTTCAAATCCATCGAGTTGTTGTTTAATTACCTCGGTTACTTGCTTAGCATTAAGCCGACGCAAATAGCTGGCTACGATGACTGAATTAAGTGATCCATGTAGCGCTGATGGAAAAACCCCAGTTAAGTCTAAATGTAGACCAATATCAACGTTTAACTCTGCTAGCTTACGTATATCTCCATCCGTGATAGCGCCGCCTGCCATATAACTACTGGCACCGATGCGTCCGCGCTCAGCGAGACCAATTACCGCATCGTTCACCGCACCGGACAAGCCTAAGTCATCAACATTTATGATAATAGCGCGCGCATTGTGCGATGTTTGAGAGGTATTAGACTGAGAAAAATTATTTTTTGCTATCATCATTATTTAAACGCCCAAAGTTTACCTAATGCAAAAGTCATTATGGTGATAACACCGGTCACTATTAGCCATATCAGCATATAGTAGCGCTCACCAAACCAGTTTAAACCCAATAAAAACAAGCCTTGATTGGCAATAAATCCAGCAGCGGAGCTGGCAAACCATTTCACGAGTGTTGGTAGTGAATGATGCCATGATTTATGCTTAGCGCTTTCACTATTATAGGTATCTTGTCCGAAATAGCGATCTGACTGCCGAAAAGTCAGGTAAAAATGTCCCAAAAAGCTCACCACAAACGCCACCAAAAAAGCCATAACATTGGCCCAAGCTGGAGTGATAACTGTGAAACTGACGATGCTGACCAATACTAAAAAATGTACCAAGGCTGCGCTTGCGCCGACGATCAAAAACCATAGTGCTTGCTGCGAGGCAGACTTTGTTATTGCAATTTTATTCATTGGTTTGCTTATTAAAACGTTCATTCACTACATGTTTAGGGTTTTTATCTTTAAGCGCATTAGCATCCTGTTCGCTACTGGACTGACTGCTACTAATGGTTTCATCAATTAAATATAGCGGGCGCTGTTTGACTTCTTCGTATAGCCTGCCAACATACTCACCAATTACGCCAATACAGACCAACTGAATGCCAGTTGAAAACATAAGACCAGCGGCAACCGTTGCCCAGCCTGCGACATCACTGCCAAATAGTAAGGTTTCAATAACAATATATAGGCCATATAAAAACGCTAAGGCGGAGACTACAAAGCCCATTCGTGATATTAAGCGTAACGGCTTTTGGGAGAAAGAAGTAATGCCAACTAAGGCCAATTCAAAAAGGCTACCAAAGTTAAATTTACTACTGCCCATACCGCGATTATCAGCGGTAAAGGGTAGATAGACGGTATTAAAGCCCACCCATGCATAAAGACCTTTCATAAAACGTTGACGCTCAGGTAATGAGCGTAACGCCTGTACGACTTTGCGATTCATCACCCGGAAGTCACCGGCGTTTGGGCGAATCTCATAACGCTGCCTGTCTTGAATAAAATGGTAAAAGCTACCTTTTAAAGTCTTGGCTAGCCTGCTTTCATGGGGGCGGTTGGCCTGAATACCGGCGACCATATCGATATCTGACTGCTCAATCATACTGAGCATTTTTGCCAGTACGGTTAAAGGGTGCTGTCCATCAGCATCAATCATCGCCACCACATCGCCATCTGCTTTGGCAAGACCCGCACTGAGCGCCGGCTCCTTACCAAAGTTACGCGATAATCGCACTAAAATCAGCTTCGTATTGTTTGGACGAGTTGGCATTAAAGTGGTGACCATATTAATCAAATTATCACGGCTACCATCATCAACAATAATGATCTCACATTTTGCTGATATTGTTTTATAGTTATGCTCCGTATTGGCATCATTGCTTATAGGAGCACTCAATGCTGCGGTAAATTCAAACACCTGCGGTAAAAAGGTTTGTAACGCCTCGGCATCATTATAGGCTGGCATGATGATAGATAAATAAGGATGATTTTGGGGCATGAAAATACTCATCGGCAGTGATTGATATTAGTTTTCTATGAGGCGCTTATTAACTATAAGCTGTTTATTGTACAATCTTAAGACTTATGTTGCGATTGAACACAGCGACTGGGCACATAAGCAATCCAGTTTACCGTTAATGGCTCAGTGGCGTTGTTATCCCGCCATGCAATCTGCCATTGACCTTGTTGTTTTATTAATGGATTGAGGTTCTTTGTAGTAGCCTTTATTACATCTACTTCATCAAGCAAGGGTAGCACGATATTGTCACCCTCATTTTGCCACATGACTAAGGTGCCATACTGTTGAAGGCGCTCAATACTCATCCATGGTGAATGGCTGGCAGGTCCTGAGATCATTTGTGATGGGAAGCCATTATTTATTGCCACTAATCCCCCAAGCCAGCGATCACCTGACACGCTATCGAGCGCACAACTGCTTAGCGTTTGCCATGTGTCTTGTGCTTGGGTTGCTAAAGCTTGTTCAGGCCAATTCATTCGCGATGGTTTATGACGTATCTTATCGCCAAATCCAACATAAACTATCATCAATACTGTTGCAAACGTCAGCCAAACAACCAGGGCTTTACGTAGTTTAATAGCTGTCAAAGCTTGCGTAGCTGGCACAATAAAGGATGCAGCTAATAATCCTGATAGAGCCCACATCGGCATGCCCCACATGTCGCGTAGTCCGATGCCAAATACTAAGCTTAAGACAATTAAGACACCCATTGGTGCTGCCCAAAGATACCATAATAACGGTGCACCAGCGGGTAGGTTGTGCTTATAAGCGCTGATACTAAATAAGCGTTTACGATTCAAGACTAGCATTAATAGTAGCGGAACATGGGCGATAAGCTGGGCGATAATAAAACTTACCCAACTAAAATGGCGCTTAATATTATTTGCGGCTTCACCGACATCATGTGAGCGTCCGTTGGCATAAGTGAGTGGTAACCAGTCATGCATCATGAGCCAGTATAAATGCGGCGCAAATATCGCTAGCATCACGAAAACGGCTATCCACGGTTGGGGCTGCTTGAGTAATGGCCATTGTTTTGGTAATAGTAAATACAGCGCCATAGGCAGTAATAAGAATACGACACTGTATTTGGTGAGCATACCAAGCCCGCCTAGTACGCCCAGTAACAGCCAGTCTGTCAGTCGGTTACGCGTCAATGCTTGATAAAATACTAAATACAATCCTGCCCAAATAGGGAACTGCGCGACATTATGGTTAAATTCAAGGCTGGGATAAGTATAATAAACGACTGCGAGTGTCAGCGTGCTACCAAGTAAGGCAGTCGCTGGTGACCATAGTTGTTTACCCAGCTGATAAACTAAAAATAGCGTCAACAGCACAGATAATTGGCTCAATAAATAAGGGCCAACATGCCCAAATAGCTGATAAAAGCTGTACAATACCCATGATGATAGTGGGGGGTGCTTATAATAGCCCCATTGCCACTCGCTACCCCAGCTGACACCTTCACTGACATCGAGCGGTACGCTGCTGGCGAGAAAGGCTGGCGCGAGTGACCAAATAAGAAAGTATACCAGTAAAAATAAACCAAACCATCGCCACTGTTTTTGTTCTTTCTCCCTGTTATCACCGTTATTATTAATATCGTCAGCTTTTAGTGAGGCGTAAGAGGTTGGCTTGTTAGAGAATGGCGTGGTCATAACTACACTCTTTTTATAGTTTGTCTGATCTTATGCTCATACTGGCTCAAGTTACTTTAAAACATGAATTCGGTAGCGCAGCAGAGCGGGTATGGGGGAGTTCAGCGTCATTATAGAGTGTATCGATGTCCAGTCATAGTAGGGCAACTTCTATCTATAATTTTGACTACAGTTAAGTGTTGTTTAGCGAATATATAACAAGTTGTTAATTATCTAGTAAGTTATTATATTCTAGTAAGTCATTGTATCTAACCAGCTAATATATGAAATTCTATTATCATATTGTTCAATAATATTTTTTAATTATTTTCTAATATAACTACAGACTTAAGAGAATACATTATGAATAACGAGATTATTAAAGTATTTGTCGGATGTGATCCTAACAACTGCGATCTAGAACAGATGATGGTATTGGATTACAGTATTCACAAACATACCAGAGCGCCAGTTGAAATAGTCTGGATGCAGTTATCACATGATCCTAAAAGCTATTGGTATTCAAATCCTGAAACAGATGAGGGTTGGAATACCACTAAATGGGCAACTCCTTTTTCAGGATTTCGTTGGGCCATTCCGGAATATTGTAATTATTCTGGAAAAGCAATTTATATGGATGCTGATGTTGTCATCTTAAGCGACTTAGCAGAATTATGGAATCATCCTATCAATGATCAAGCAATAGTAGCTGCAAAAACAAACGCTGATATGGTTCGTTTATGTACTTGTGTCTGGGATTGTAGCAAAGCCCAAGATATAATTCTACCTGTCGAGCAGCTCAGAAAAGATCCTGATAGTCATCAAAAAATGATGGATATGATTGAACAAAATCCACAAATGGTGGAGCCTTATCAAGACAGCTACAACTGTGTAGACGGAGAAGAGTTAGCAATAGAAGATATTAAGATACTACATTATTCAGATATGGGAACTCAGTTCAGCCATAAATACGCGCTAGCAAGGGTTGGTGCAGAAGGCTTTGAGCATTGGTTTGATGGTAAAATAACGCCGCATCCAAGGGAAGAGCTGGTCGAACTGTTCGATAGCTATTATAACCAAGCGCTTGCCGCTGGCTATCAGTTAGATAATTACCGAGTGGACGCTTTTGGTACTTTTCCCAAAAAATCCCATCGTCGTTATAAAGGTAACAAAATAACGCGTCCAGACGGTCCTAGATCGTTTTTATCGCGATTATTTAACCGTTAAACTTTCAATAATACTGAAAAGCAAGGCCCAGACTAAAATATTGTTAGATTGTAGTTGAAATCACATAATTGTAATATCAGAAAGATAAATACAAACAGTAAATAGCTTACCAAATAAAGATCTTGTAAAGATAAGAGTAGTTATATATCAATAAGGATTTGACTACATTATAGGCTGATTGTTGTCACTACTATCTTTTTAACTAACACGATCATTGGTAGATACCAAAAAAGGTGACTCTATTAATACCTGTTTAATGTTATATTTATCTTTTGGAGAAATTGTTGCTTCCGTAAAAAAATCTATTAGATTACTCTTCATGCTTTGACATCCTCTTGATATTAATTCTCTAAATGGGTTATCGTACTTTGGTGCTCTACGTCTTTGTGCAGACATAGTCAACATATCCTGATTAATATCAGGAAAAAACTCTGACAAAAATTTTGTATAAAAGCTCTGATATTGCTTTGTATATTTATTATCTGTACGCCAAGGTTTGTTGTTACTGATAAAATGAATAATATAAGGATTCATAGTATTTGTAAACTTATAGGTAAGTTTATTTATCTGCCAGTTAAAATCAAAAGGTAAGAGTGCTATATTATTTAATAGCGCACCGTTAAGTGCAGACTGATCATGGCATTGCAACTTGTCGGTATTTTTAACAGCATAAGAAAATACTTGAGATAATACATTTTCTTCGATATAAGTTTTAGTATTAAACACTAAAACTCCAGAGTTGCGATAAACATGTTCGAAATGGTGATAAGTTTTTACATATAAGTCTACGACTCTTGGCTTTTCATTAAAAGATGATCGGAATTTTAATTCCATAATATCAGCAGAAGCAGCCACACAAAAATTGCCTTTCATACTGTCTATATAATGTAGTAAATCATTATAAAATGGTTGGTTAATATAGGTATCGGCATCTAAATAGATAATATACTTATAGGTGTCTTCAAAAATTTGAGGTAAAAATAAACGATGATATGCTGCAAGACTAAGCTGTCCTACTGGTAAAGATTCTATACCGTTAATAAGTAGTTCAATAAAACGAATCTGAGTATTAATAAATTTTTCAGGAACTTTATTAATATCAGGTACACATATACAGACGTCACATGGAATTTCTGGATGTAGATTTATGAATTGCTCAGCAACGAACAAAGCGTAAGGTAAATAATTTTCATCAACACAGAATGCTAAAGTATTGACGTTTTTTGGCTTACCTGTTTGCTGAGTAATCGTTGCAGAAATATCCATAGTATCAAATCCCATTAATTGCTCTCTTATTAATGTAAATATATTTATTACATATTATAACAACAATATAACTAAAAAAACAATTTAGAAAATGAACACTTATAAAGTGTTTCCAGTAAATATTATACTTACTACAGGTTCAAATATAATCTAATTAATAATCAGCACTACTGTTACTAATATAATAATGGTTAATATAGAAAGTATTAGAAGTCGGTTCCGTCGTCTGATTTTTTGACGTTTAAGCTTAGTATGACCACGGCTTGCCTGATATTGCTCAATATAAACGTCACCATCATAGTCTTTATCAAATATTTTTATGTAGCCAGGATTGAGTGGCTCAACAGTCAGTTTATCGGCAAGCTTATTCATAGCGACATCAAGGCTATCTTGATCGACCTGTGTACGTTTGCCCTCTATCTGTTCAGTAATCCACTGCTCAACCAGACTAACCGTATTAGCAGTATTATTAAAAAACATAGTACTGGCTAGGTAGTCATGAGACATACCAGGCATACCTTTTGTCTTATAAAATGCCACATCGGCGTTAATATTATTGAAATAATCTAAAGGTTTTTTAACCAGAGCATCGGCATCTAAGTACAAGACATTTTTATCAGGAAACTGTTGTAAACACTCCAAAATAAAATGTGGTTTAATACGGGTATTCGCCTCCCAATATCCTGCATCATCAACTTCTTTTAAATAATAACTTAAGCCAAAATCGTCAAGCGATTGCCTCAAAGATAGGGCGTGATTGCGATAGCTGTCGGTATAAAAACAACATATAATGAAGCTGTCTTGAGAGCTGATGCTTTCAAAGTATAAGGGGTATTGAGCTTTAGTCATTGAACACTCTATAAAATTTGAATGAGGACAAAGTTACTAGGAAATTATTTGATGTTAGAGTGTAGTAAGAAAGTTAATCAAAAACATCTACCGTTAATCCAACCACCATTTAGACTTATCGTCTTTGTGCAACAACCGCAAGATAGAAAAAGCACTACTATTATTTTGCAGTCTATCAAAAACAAATAATAACATAGTAGTTGCCAGTTTATCGAGGTCGTAAAACTTTTGATAGCGGAGGCGCATGTTTTTTAGGGTGTCATCGGTGCCAATACGAAAGTAGGTGAGACTATCATATAATGGCAGGTGAGTACGATAGAGCGTGTCGATTTTATCATTTAATAATATTGTCTGTTCAAGGGAAGCACTTAGTTGTAAAAACTGCTTGGTCTCATAGACCTTTAAGGTGTTAATCAACGTGGTGACATTCATCAAGATAGCCGTTCTAATTGCATCATCTGAATGATCAATAAAAGTATCACAAGCAGAGATAATCCAGCGCAATGATAGGTGCTTTAACAAATAATCAATTTCTGTCATCCATAACGTTTCAAACTCAGCAAATGTTTCCTCAAGCTTATAATCACGACGTATCAGTACAATCAATGTTGCGTGATAAAAACACAGTTCTGATTGACCAACAAATTGATATTTCAAATTGTTCAAGTGTTTTTCTAAGCTTTTAAGCCGAGGCTTATCAGATAACGCGGTAGGATCGCACATTGACTCTGTGATAAGAGTTAATTTCATCTCATTAATACTTTTATTATTGAAATTTCCAATAATTGTGCCAGCATTTAGCGTTTTATCACTTTTGAATAGGAAAGTGAGTTTTTCATGCCATTTTGAAGGTGCTATCATCTCATTAATGTCCTGATAACAAATATATTCATATTAGCTAATATATCCGCTTTGTAGACTTCTTAAAGTATGAAAGTAACAAAATCTTGTCTATAATTAACTGAACAATAAACCTATTTACATACTAACTATAAAACTACATCAAGACTTCTATGAAACAACCTATTATTTTACTGATACTCAAAGCGTTAGAAGGTCGCGGTGCTGAACGTATGGTAACCACATTAGCGCGTGCTTACGCGGAAATGGATTATCGCGTTCATGTGCTTTGTCTGGAAGATACGCAGGAAATGCCGCTAGATCCTAGGGTCCAGCACCATGTAGTGCCCTATAATCAGCCTCTTTTTGAACAACAGTTGGAGCAAGCAGCAGCATATAGGATGGTTGCTGAGCGCATAGATCGTTATGTGCTGGAAAATATAGGAGTGCCGGATCTGATACTGGCTAATATCTATAAAGTAAATTGGATTATGGCTTATAGCCAACTGCCAAATATTGTCAATGTATTACACACTGCGCTATCTAGACAATTTCAAGATAAGCTATCGACAGCGCCTGCTCAGATTATCGCGCACTTAAAAATAGTCTATGGCGCCCATCCTTGTAGCTGCGTCAGTGATGGCGCGCGTAAGGACTTGCTAGCGCTTATCGGTAATGATCTTAATAGAACGACAACGATTTATAATCCCTGCGACATCAATGAGATTAAGCAAGCAGCAGCAGGCCCGTTAGCTATTGAGCAGTTTGGGTTGACCGCTAAAGAATATATGATTCATGTGGGGTCATTCGATACGATGAAAGGTCATCGAGACTTGTTGCAAGCGTATGCTAAAACAGACTTGAAGTACCCTTTGGTATTGGTCGGTAAAGGCAACCTTGAAGATGAGATTAAGCAGTTGGCGATCCAACTCGGTGTTGACGACTGTGTCAAATTTTTAGGCTTTCAAGCCAATCCTTATCCATTGATTGCCGATGCAGCGTTGCTAGTACTTACTTCTAAGTTTGAAGGGTTTGGCTATGTTATTGTCGAGGCGCAAGCATTAGAGATAGCGGTAATTAGTACCGACTGTCCCTTTGGCCCAAGAGAGTTACTGCCTGAGCAAAACTTAGTACCCGTAGGCGATATTGATGGATTAGCAACGCTAATGAGTCATGCAATAGATAATCTAAATCACTACAAAGTACCATTGAATCAGCAGTTGTTCCCCAACCGGGTCGCTCATCAGTACCTGCAGTTTGGTCGAGTGCTAGACTAGAGAACGTTATCAATCAAGATTATCAAACAACGCTTTAGAAATCGCCGAATGATTAATCACTGGAATACCGTGTTCTTTGTACACTCTCCCCAATAGATTAAACGACGGTACAATACGATCGCTAATCGCTTTATCAAGTTTACTCGGGGCACTATTGTCTTGGTTTTCATAAAATCGTGGCTGATTACTGTTTAGCAAGTCAACACCGTATAGATGAATAGCACTGGCTTGCCGCGAAAAAGCCAATTGAGTGGCGACATAAACCACGGTTCCTGCTTCTACAAATCCATAAGTAATATCAAGAGAGACGCCGATAGGGTTGTGTTTATGAAAGCTGTCAATGACAAAATTTGGATGATCAGCAAAACTTAATAAAGGCTTTTTTTTATTGAGTAATTTTTTTCTAAAAGCCAACTTACTAAATAAAAGCTTATTTGATTTGACGCCCCAAGGCCGATCTACTGGGTATAAAACCCGCATGGAATCATGATAAATGCGCATGATATTAGGGTGTGTTACGGCCATCGCCTCGAATACAGCCAAGGTCGCATACAAAGGCTGGCCTCTATAGTACTTTTCTAAGATTTCAGGTTGATGGTTGATAAAGCGAGCGTCGCTGATCACGTAACCGATGACATCAGTGAAATCATACTGACCAATTAGGCTAATGCTACCGTTGACAAAAATAGTAGGGATATCTACCAGCTCTGAGAACACTAAATTAGCGATAGAAGGGCCAGAGGCAATAATATTTACAGCGTGCTTATGTAAATTTTGCTTGGCCTCACTGGCATCAAAAGCGCGAATGGTGATAAGTTGTTTATCAATATCAAACCCAGCGGTAGGAGGTAGTCCTAAGTGTAGTGCCATATTATTTTCCAATAGTTGTTTTCAACCATTTCGTGCAATTGCTTCCTCTCATAGCTAGAGTGCTTGTCAATTGTAAATTGTTAATAGGGTTAACGTTTAATTAGCGTTTACACATATTTATTGCCAATACGGCTTGAGCCATGGACTTGGTTTCACATGACGATACCACTTACCACCGCCGCCAGCAATAGCATCTGGCGGATTAATCTCACCATGAAAAATAACAATTTTTGCACCAGTAGGCAGCTTTGGCGCTTGTATTAAATTAAACGGAATGGGCGCGATACATTGATATTTGAAGCTAACGCACCAGGTTTTATCCCAGTACTCTAAGTGATGATGTTCGCGTAAATAGTTAGATAAGTAAGCCTGCTCATGGCGTACTTGCTGATGAATGGTATCAAAGTTACGCTCAAAGTTTGTCAGTAGGTCAGGGTAGGTATGCATACCAATCTTAAAGCGATAAACAGAGCTGTTACCAATCATGCGCCACGGTTTTTTCCAATCACGAATAATAACCACGCTATCATCATGCTCAGCTTCATAAGTGAAGAAGCCATCAATATTATCAACAATAACAATATCAATATCTAAAAACAGGGCGACCCCTTTGAGGTCATATAAATTGGACTGAAAGGTAGTGAGTTTTTTCCAGCCGCGCTCAGGTAGATCGGATGGCAGATTCATCTCAGGAATTGGATAGCAATGTACCGCAGGATCGATTCCGACCTGGTCATCAGTTAAGCAGATCATTTGAAAGTCTACTGTTAAATGCCGGCTGACCATATTATACAAACGATTGACATACTCAGCACCGTATTTATCACCCCATTTCATACAGATAATATAACGCCGTTCAGCTGCACTCGCGTCTGTTTGAGTTTGGGTAATCGATGAGGTTTCAGTTGCCATGGTGCACTCGTATTGATATGAATAATAGAATACTAACTAGTTGAAAGGCGAAAAATTTAAAAATATTAGCCTAGGTGGGGCTGGTTATAAGCCTTCGTACTTAAATATTTATATTATTATTTTTATAAATCATCATTATCTAAATGATGTTTCTTATTAGGATTGCTCTCATCGTTTGTAGAAGCGTTAGCATGGATATACTCAGCCAGTGCTATATCATCAGCACGGTAAGGATTACCTAAAACGGGCAAGTGTTTAAAGCGTCGATAACCCCACATATAATGACTGCAATGATTCTTAATCATCTTCTCCATCGCTTGGTTTAATGCATGGGTTGAAATATAAGCATCACGATTATATAGCGCTGAATCATCGAGCTTATAACAATAAATATCGAAGCCACGCCTATCCTCACGGCGAATACAAGAGATACCAACCAACGCACATTTGGTTTTGCTGGCAAGTTTGGAAGCCAAGGTACTGGTTAAGGTTTCAACACCAAAGAAGGGTACGACCACCCCGCCTGACGGGTCAGGGACATGATCCGGTAGCACAATACTAAAACCCCCTTGTTTGAGCGTTTTAAAGATGGCTTTGACTCCGCTACCATCCGTTGGTACTAAAGTAGCGTTAAGGCGGGCGCGTCCTTGCAGCACAAATGCATTGGTAATATTACCCTTAACCGGTTTATACATGATGGTTGGCGAGCCAAACTGATTGAGCCAGGCGTTCATTATTTCCCATGTACCCAAATGCGGCAAAATGGCGAGCATACCGTTGGGATTGGCCAATCCTTCCAGTAATATATCTTGGTTGTGGACATCACGAATTTGGGCAATGCTCCATTCAGGTGACATTGCCCAACTTTTAATAGATTCAACACTACTTAGGCACTGATGCCGAACAATATCTTTGATTAGAGTTTGTTTTTGCAGGTCAGACAATGCTGGGTCAATAAGTGTCATATTAATTTTAATGATACGTATGATACTCAAATTTGGTAGCCACATTATCACCCAGGCAACGAAACGTGCCAGCATCTGCAATACAGACAAGGGCACAAATTTAAATATATGATACGGATTCATGACCACTCACATGGTGATAAATAACATAACAAGCAATGTAAGTAGCAAATACGCAGCATTAGGTTATCTACTGAGCTGGTTTGCTAGCATCAGGCTGCGCTTTTTCACGCAGACGGATACCTAGCTCACGCAGCTGTTTAGGTTCCACTTCTGCAGGCGCTTGGGTTAATGGACATTCAGCTGTCTTGGTTTTTGGGAATGCAATGACATCACGGATAGAGCTTGCGTCTACCATAAGCATAATCAAGCGATCTAAACCAAACGCCAAACCACCATGCGGCGGCGCACCAAATTTCAAGGCATCAAGTAAGAAGCCAAATTTATCTTCGGCTTCTTGCTCGTCGATACCAAGGGCTTCAAATACCGCTTTTTGCATCTCAAGGGTATTAATACGTAAGCTACCACCGCCGATTTCGGTACCATTTAATACCATATCATAAGCGATAGATAGAGCCGTTGCAGGGCTGTCTTTCAGCTCTTCAACTGAGCCTTTAGGCTTAGTAAATGGATGATGCATTGAGGTCCAGTGGCCATCGTCTGTTTCTTCAAACATGGGGAAGTCAGTCACCCAAAGTGGCGCCCATTCACAGGTAGTCATCTTAAGATCAAGACCAATCTTTTGACGTAGCGCGCCTATCGCATCATTGACAACATTGGCTTTATCAGCGCCAAAAAAGATAATATCGCCATCTTGCGCACCGGTACGCTCGATTAGGCTGGCAAGCACATCATCAGTCATGTTCTTGATAATCGGTGATTGCAAGCCAGATTCTTTATCGACACCATTGTTAATGTTGCTGGCATCATTGACTTTGATATAAGCCAAACCACGGGCACCATAAATACCAACAAATTTAGTATATTCATCGATTTGCTTACGACTAATACTACTGCCATTAGGAACACGTAACGCAGCAACGCGACCTTTAGGATCATTAGCAGGACCTGCAAATACTTTGAAATCAACGCCTTGCATAAGGTCTGCAACATCAACTAATGTTAATGGAATACGCAAGTCAGGCTTGTCTGAAGCGTAGTCGCGCATGGCTTCTGCGTAAGTCATACGCGGGAAGTCAGCAAGTTCAATGTTCAGCATAGTCTTGAATACGTGCTTAATAAGACCTTCGTTGATGTTCATGATCTCTTCTTCATTTAAGAAAGAAGTCTCAATATCTACCTGCGTAAATTCAGGTTGACGATCGGCACGTAAGTCTTCATCACGGAAGCACTTGGCAATTTGATAATAACGATCAAAACCTGCCACCATCAACAATTGCTTAAACAACTGCGGCGACTGCGGCAACGCAAAAAAGCTACCTGGACGCGTACGTGAAGGTACCAGATAGTCACGAGCGCCTTCAGGAGTAGCTTTGGTCAAAATAGGAGTCTCAACATCCAAGAAGCCGTGATCGTCTAAATAACGGCGAATCGCTGAGGTCGCTTTGGCACGAAATACCATGCGATCTTGCATCTGCGGGCGACGCATATCAAGGTAGCGATATTTTAGACGCAAGTCTTCTGATACCGTTGTATTCTCATCATTTAAGGGAAAGGGCGGGGTTTCAGACTTGGCCAATACTTCAATTTGCTTACCCAAAAGTTCAACTTGACCACTGGTCATATTGGCGTTTTCAGTGCCTTCATAACGGCGACGAACGCGGCCGGTAATCTTGAGGACGTATTCAGGACGTACCGCATCAGCGGTGGCAAACGCTTCTGGCGTATCCGGATCGACAACCACTTGCAGAATACCGGCACGGTCACGCATATCTAAGAAAATCACTCCACCGTGGTCGCGGCGGCGATGTACCCAGCCGACGATACTGATGGTTTGTTCTAGTAAGTTTTCGGCTACGGCGCCGCAATATTCATCTCGGTATTCGCTGTGCGTCGTCATGTCACTTTGTGTCATAGTGCTCTGCGTCATAATAGTAGTTATCCAGTTGTCTGCCCAATTCAAAGAACAATAATGCAGCCATCGCTGATAGATTTCAACCAACCCAGCAAAAACCGACAAAGTCATCAGCACTAATAAGTCCAGTACTAATAAATTTCCGTACTAATTCAGTACTAATAAGTAAGGTCAGCTTGGTTAGTAGTGAAAAAAATTGGCTGAAAGCGTTACTATTTTGATGCTTGGTATCGTTAATCAAGACCATCAAAGAATAGCAGATAAAACGCGATCAAGACAAAATGTCGTCACGTTGGCGGCATAAAAATAGATGTAAGCGCATATTATGCCTAAACTGCTTTTGTTATACAACACTCCTTACAGAACAGCTGTCAGTAACACTTAGCTTGTTGTCCGTTTATTCCTTTAATTCACACATCATTAAATATTGTTGCCATGCTTGAAAAGTATCGATGTTGCGCGCATATCAGCCTGATACTAAGCATTTAATATTAATAAATTTACCCTAAAAACGTCATTATCGTTTTACTCATTTAAGGAATGCCATTTATGCTATTTCATCCACCCAAAAATCCCATTGAACTTAAAGTCATGCATCTTAATAAGACTCAAGCGCAACGCCGTGAAGACCTAATGGAGGCCACCCAAGGTAAAGCGGCACTAAAAAAACTCAAAAAAGTTATGGCAAAAAAAGCCAAGCAAGCTGCAAAAGACAAAGCCAAAGGTAAAAATAAAGGTCAACAAGTTTTCGTACTTGATTTTGATGGTGATATTAAAGCCAGTGCCGTGAAGCACTTGCGCGAAGAGATTAGTACTCTAATAAGTACCGCTAATAAGGGCGATGAAGTGGTTGTGCGCCTCGAATCAGGCGGCGGCTTGGTACATGGTTATGGTCTAGCAGCGGCACAGTTGGTACGTCTTAAAGATGCGGGTTTGAAATTGACTGTATGCGTAGACAAAGTTGCTGCCAGTGGCGGTTATATGATGGCCTGTGTCGCGGATAATATTATTGCAGCACCTTTTGCGATTATTGGTTCAATTGGGGTGGTCTCACAATTACCTAACTTTCATAAATGGCTAAAAAATCACGATGTTGATTATGAGATGTTTACCGCCGGTGATTATAAGCGCACCGTCACCGTATTTGGCGAAAACGATGCCGAAGATCGCGCTAAGTATCAAGAAGAGTTGGAACAAACCCATCAGCTATTCAAGCACTTCGTCAATCGCTATCGCTCGATGCTTGATTTAGATAAAGTTGCGACTGGTGAGCATTGGTATGGTGAAGATGCGCTGCATTTAAATCTCATTGATAGCCTGCAAACCTCTGACAGCTATATTTTAGATTTAATGGATAATAATGAAGTATATGCACTGCATTCACGCCAAAAGCCAACCTTAGCAGAGAAGTTGGGTTTGTCGCAAGCAGCCGAGGCGACGCTCAGTATGGCTGTTGATAAACTGCCGGATGCTTTGATGCGCTTTGACTTTAATAGCCGATTAAACATCTTAAAATAGCATTTTAGTGGTTAAGGGTTATTGATATAGCATAGACATGGCTATTAATATTAAGTAACAACCACTGTTATTATAGTTAGATATTCTAAAGGCGTGGCCTAGCTGGTCGCGCCTTTTTGCTGCTTGTTAATAAGAGGTATGCTATAAATGATGAGTCCTATACCTCAATGAAGTGAATTAAAGGAACCATGATGCCAGAATTGTTCATGATTAAAATTGGCGGCAGACCAAAAGGACGTTTAATTGAGCAACACGACATGTTCTTTGGAGTCGGCGACCGTATCGGTGATTTCGTTGAAGCCATTAATACCCATTGGCCTGAGGTCAAAAATACATGGCATTTAGACGCTTACCGTCAAGTGACTAGAGTAGGCAATTACCGTATCCAGTGGCAGCTTACTAGCAGCAGAAAAGAAAACGAAGTAGAAGAAAATGATCATAATTTAAAATTATTTTTTATTAATTTAGGGGGCTATCTTACTGGCGAGTTTGAAGAGTTCCATCATAAGTTATTGATCGTCGCGCTTACCCAGGCTGATGCTATTAAACAAGCCAAACAATCAGATTTTTATAAACAGTATAGTTTTAAGGATAAAAATACGCCATTTAATGCGGCAGCTCATATCGATGACAAGCAGCAAGTGGATATCGATGAGATTTATGATGTCAATGATTTATTAATGGGTGGTCGTTTGCTTATAACCCCATTATCAAGTAACGAGCTAGAATCAGAAGAAAAAATACCAGAAGACCACGCTTATATCGGTTATTTAAGTTTAAAAAAATTGCGTAAACTTAGCGAATTAGGATAAATTTAAATCCCTATTATTCAAAAGTAATTTACTAAAAATATCCAACAAGGAAGAGGAATAAGTTTATGTCTACAACAATATTTAGCACTACTCCCCACGGCCAAGCCATGCATGAGCGAGTCACAGACTTCATTGCCACCTATATTGAGCCCATAGAAACTCAGTTTTGGAAAGATTGTCACGAGCAAAACCCCGATGGTAATTGGCGTAACTGGCAATGGCCAGAAGCATATGAAACTTTGCGTGCAAAAGCCCGCGCTGCTGGTCTGTGGAACCTGTTTTTGCCGGATGATGAGTTGGGTGCAGGATTGTCAGTGACAGATTATGCGCCCATTGCTGAGCTGACTGGACGCAGTTTACTTGCGCCGTATGTTTTTAACTGTAATGCCCCTGATAGCGGCAATATGGAGCTATTATGGCGTTATGGGAGCCCCGAGCAGCAAGATAAATGGTTGACGCCACTATTAGCCGGTAAAACGCGTTCAGTATTTTGTATGACTGAGCCTGATGTTGCCTCCAGTGATGCCACTAATATGCAAGCGACCGCCGTGGTTGATGGTGATGAGATTATCATCAATGGTAGCAAATGGTGGTCATCGGGTCTTGGAGATCCTGCCGTTAATTTACTGATTGTAATGGCTTATACGCCTGATGATACTAAAGATCGCCACCATCAGCATTCTATGGTATTGGTTCCGGCTAAAACAGCAGGTGTCAATATTGAGCGCATGCTCAAAGTCTTTGGTGATTATGATGCCCCGCATGGTCATGGCGAAGTTAGCTTCACCGATGTACGCGTGCCAGTTAGCAGCTTTATTGGCGGCCCAGGGATGGGCTTTGAAATTGCCCAAGGTCGCCTAGGGCCAGGGCGTATTCATCATTGTATGCGCTGTGTTGGCGCGGCGGAAAAGTCTCTTGAGCTTGCCATTCACCGCGGTATGAAGCGTACAGCTTTTGGCAAACCCTTATTGCAATTAGGTGGTAATCTAGAGCGTATTGCTGAAGCGCGGATTAAGATTGATCAGGCGCGTCTACTCACGTTATATGCGGCGCAAAAAATGGATGCGCAAGGAACGAAAGCAGCCTTGACTGAAATATCAGCGATTAAAGTCGTTGCACCGACAGTATTACAAGAAGTGGTTGATATGGCCATTCAGATTTATGGTGGTATGGGCGTTTGTCAAGATACAATGCTACCAAGCTTTTTTGCGCAAGCACGGGCGCTGCGCTTGGCGGATGGTCCTGATGAGGTGCACAAAACCATGATTGCGAAGCTAGAGTTAAAGCGTCAGGGTTTTCATCGTCCGTCTAAGCCTAAATCTTAATCGATTAGCAATTAAAATAGCCTAAGTAAAAAAATAATACAACCAGATGATAAGGAATATCGCATGGCAGATAATAACAATACTAAAAGTAATGCTGACAGCAATGCTAATGGCAATGCCGATAACAATACTGATAAAAAAGCTGCAGTAGATGCTCAACTATTGAATAAGCCATTAAATAAGCTATTAGACAAAGGTGGTGCTATTCGTGATGGCGAGGAGCTCGACGCCCAAGCAGTTAGCAGTTGGCTACGTGACCAAGATATTGATATCAAAGGGGAGCCTGTCGTTACTCAATTTTCCGGCGGCGCATCTAATTGGACCTATCGTTTACAATATGGCTCTCAACATGAGGGCCAAGATTTAATATTGCGTCGTCCACCGAAAGGTACCAAGGCAAAATCTGCCCATGACATGGTACGCGAATATACGGTACAAAAAGCCCTTACCGATGTTTATCCGTATGTACCAAAAATGGTCGCGCTGTGTACTGATAAAGACGTGATTGGCGCAGATTTTTATATTATGGAACGTATGGAAGGTATTATACCGCGTGCCAATCTGCCTAAAGATATTGAACTTAATCCTACACAAACGCGCGATTTATGTACTAATGTGCTAGATGCCTTGATTGAGCTACATCAAGTTGATTATCAGGATAATCCTGAACTGGTCGCGTTAGGTCGTGGTGACGGCTACTGTGCGCGGCAAGTGGCTGGTTGGGATAAGCGTTACGTTAAAGCAAAAACCCCTAATGTGCCTAGCTTTGCACTGGTGCGTCAATGGCTTAACAAGCACACACCAGCGGATAGTAGCACTTGCGTGATTCATAATGACTGGCGCTTTGATAATGTCATTTTAGATGCTGAAAACCCTACTAAAGTCATCGGTGTGCTCGATTGGGAAATGGCGACACTCGGTGATCCACTGATGGATTTAGGGAGTGCACTAGCATATTGGATTGAAGCAGATGATAATATCATTATGCAGCAGTCTCGTCGGCAGCCAACCCATCTTAAGGGTATGATGACGCGAGATGAAGTGGTTGAATACTACCTTAAGAAGACTGGCTTGAAAGTTGAAAACTGGACATTTTATGAAGTGTTTGGTTTATTTCGCTTGGCGGGTATTGTCCAGCAGATTTATTATCGCTATTATCATAAGCAAACCAGTAATCCTGCTTTTAAAAACTTTTGGATTATCGTGCAGGTATTACATGCCAAATGCCTTAAACTGATTGCTAAGTATGAAGGCGAGGCGCTGTTTATCAGTCATCTACAGCCACATTTACAAGATATGGGCGTTGATACTGCCCGTATTGAAAAGCTGCCCAGTTCTGTACAATCAGTTATCAAAGGTATTTTGCCCAAAAGTTATTTTGAGGACAGCGCTAAGCAAGCTAAAAACCAAAATTATAAACCATTTAAAGATTGAACTTTCTGAAAGCTAGGCTGTTTAAAAAATAGACTTCTAAGCAAAAAATACAATAAAAATAGGTAATATCATTATGACTACCATTCTTTTGGCGCGCCATGGCCAAGCATCGTTTGGACAAGAGAACTATGACCAACTCTCAGAGCTTGGCGGTATGCAGGCGCGTCTGCTTGGCCAGCATTATGCAAATACCCAACGCCGTATTGATGCCATTTTCAGTGGGAGCTTAGTACGGCAGCGCGATTCTGCACGTCACTTTTGGGAGACTTATCAGCCATCAGTAATTGCTAATAGTATAGTACCCATTCTAAATATTGAAACGCCTGATAGCTATGTGTTACCTATATTTGATGAGTTTAATCACGAAGATATTTTTATGAAGTCTAGCCCCAACTTTGCCACTCAAGCAATGATTGCCGCTGAGCTTAACAAAGCCGACAAGCCTTTAACGCGGTTGGGCGAGTTGTTTGACCTTGCTATGCAGCGCTGGCATGCCGGTGACAATGATAGTGATTATCTTGAAAGCTGGTCACAGTTTAATTTTCGTGCCCAGCAAGCCTTGGAACAAATAGGCACCCAAGTAGCGCAGCTTGGTCATTTAGAACGTGATAGTACTGTTTTGGTCTTCACATCAGGTGGGGTGATTGCGGCTATTACCGCCCATTTACTACAGCAAGGCAGTCAAACGGCTTATCAGCTAACCAAAAGTTCAGTTAACACGGGCGTCACTGCGATTGGTCTACAACAACCAACTCCTCAGCTATTATCCTTCAATGAGCACAGCCACCTATTCGCGGATGGTAAGCGTTTTGTGACGAGGCATTAACCAGAATTTTTGATACACAATCACCTTTCATCCAGTAAACGATAAGCACTATAATACGTTGTTTCTAACCCTACACTTTCAGATTTGTTTTTTACTATATTTCATATTAATATCCAGACATACAAAGGACTGTCTATGCAACATAAATTAATGAGCTTAGTGACGCAAACCGCCAAGCAAAGTAAAGATCAAGCATTCAGCGCCCTTCAGCCGGCACGGTATCTTAAAGGTTTAAACAAGCAGCAAGTTGGCCGTGATAAAACAGTTTTAATTACCGGTGCTAGCTCAGGACTTGGAGAAGGAATGGCACGACTATTTGCAGATCTAGGTTATAATTTAGCCATTTGTGCGCGTCGTACCGAGCGCTTAGAACAACTCAAAGCTGAGTTGATGGATCGTTATCCTGAGATACGTATTGCTTATCGTGTCCTTGATGTCAGTAATTATAAATCCATATTCGAAGTCTTTGATGCATTTGCTGCTGATTTCGGTCATATCGATCGAGTGGTGGTCAATGCTGGCGTTGGTGAAAGCCGCCGCATCGGCAAAGGCCGTTTTGAGACCAATCGCCGTACGGCTGAGATTAACTTCATTTCTGCCTTAGCGCAGTGTGAGGCGGCCATGCAAATATTTCGTGCACAAAATAGTGGGCATTTGGTGGTGATATCAAGCATGTCGGCCATGCGCGGGCTACCTAAACATATGACCACTTATGGCGCGAGTAAAGCAGGTCTAGCGTATCTTGCTGAAGGCATTCGCGCTGATATGCTACTCACTAATCTACCGATTAAAGTATCTACCATTTATCCAGGTTACATTCGTACCGAAATCAATACCAACGCTAAACCGTTACCTTTTGAAGTTGATGCTGATAAAGGTACAAAAGCGATGGTCGCTGCCATTGAGTCTGGTGTTGAAAAGGCCTGTGTGCCTAGTCTTCCATGGTCAATAGTAGGTCAAGCGATGAAGCGCTTACCCTTAAGTATGGTTAATAGAATCAGTTAATATGCTGATCGATTGATAAGGTTACGTTATAAAAAGTCCTTCGTATTTTTTTGTAGCAGGATTTTTTATAATGATTGGGTAAACATAAGATGTGTCTTAAGTAACCAATAACTTAGTAATTAATAACATTAATTAGGGTAAGATAAACTGCTGTTTGCTATTAAAAAAACGTCGATAAATAAGTAGGGCGCTTATCGTACAACCAAGCGTGCTACTAACACATATCAAAAACATCGTTACAATCTGATAGCGTACGGCTTGGGTAGGGTCGGCACCGGCGAGTATCTGTCCCGTCATCATTCCCGGTAAGCTGACAATGCCTACTACCAGCATAGAATTAAGTGTTGGGGTCATACCGCTGATGATAGCGGCTCTTATCTGCTCATGTACGGCTTCAAATGGACGGGCAGATAGGCTCAATATCATCTCAATACGCGGCTGCTGTTCATGAAAGGCTTCAATCAATTGGTTACCGGTCAATGAAATTGCTGTTAAAGAATTACCTAATATTAAACCTAATATAGGAATAATAAACTGCGGCGTATACCATGGCCGAACTTGCAAGATAAGACCGATAGCAATAATCGTGACCAAGATAGCTGACGTGCTCACTGCAATAAGGGTATCGATGAATAAGCCCTTATAACTGCGTGTGACTCGATTTTTGGCAGCGCCTCCTGCTATTAGAGTCATAATAGTCAAAATCAGCAGCACTTCATACCATTGTTCGCGTGCAAAAATCCATGCCAATATCAAACCAACAAAGCTAAGCTGTACCACTGTACGGATAGCGGCTGTTAAAAGAGTTGCCGTCAGCTTTAGATGTAGCCACCAGCACACAACAAGAACCAGTATAATCAAGCTGCTAGCAAGCGCAATATCACCGTAAGTCAGTAAAATTTGCAGATTGTCTGTACTGGTCATAGGTGCTCGTTACAAAAGGGTTTAATGTAAAATAGGAAGAGAGCGCACAAAACAGCAGTAGGAAAACCGACAATAAGTACGTTGATTAATAACAGTCTTATAATACCTCAGTTAATACGCCTGCAAGCATGTGCCAATGTTGATCTGCTAATGGCAGGATATCTTGAGTGTCATGAGTCACCCACAGCAACGTACGCTGCGGCTCAGCGTGTAGCCAATTGAGCAACAGTTGAACCAGTTTTGCTGATGTATCGCTATCTAAGGCGGCGGTGGGCTCATCTAGTAACAGTACTTGCGGAGCTAATTGCAGCAGACGTAAGATAGTGACCAATTGGCGCTCGCCACCTGATAGATGACTGGCAGATTGCTGTAAAAATTCTGCTGTGCGCTCCAAATAGTCAAGTTGTCTGATATGCCAATCAATATCAAAATGGCTTTGCTGATAGGCTTGCAGACGATACGGCATCTGTAAGTTGTCAAGGACACTACCTTCTATCAATTGTGGGTGCTGGGCAAGTAGTGCCACTCGTGCACGCCATTGCGTAGGTAAAATATGGTGAATGCTATGATTGATACTACTCGGTTGAACAGAGCTGTCGTACTGCCAGATATTACCTGTAGTCATAGGGGATAATCCTGCTAGCACGCGCAATAATACTGATTTTCCACTACCAGAATGGCCAGTTAGTACGGTAACCTGCCCTTGTAATAAGGTGCCACTAGCACCTGCTATCAGTGCGCGTTTATGAGTAGGTATTGACTCATTAGGTATCAGCTTACTCTTTATTCTTGCCAGCCATTGTTGATGATTTTTTTGATAGTGAGCAGGCATGCTGGCGGTTACAGACTGAGACGAATTTATCCTGCGAAGACTCTTACTACTCTTACTCACGGTAATACGGTTATCATTAGAGTTGACTACCGTGGGGCGCTCGCTAGATACCCAGATGTCCTCAAATGTAAGCATAGCATTGCTACTATGATTATGGGTGCTGTAATTGAGATTATGAGTGTTCATGATTAACCGTTATTACTCATCTGTATGCTGCGTGACGGCCTGCTGAATCATATCATGGAGCTTTTTCGGTACGCGTATTGGTCGTATAGGAGTAGCGCTAGCAACTGGGATAGGTGCGTCTGAGCTATTCTCTAAAGGGGTTGATGGTTGATCAGAATTTATTAGATTTTTAACGCAGGCGATAACGATTTTAGTGCTACTCAGCAAGGTATCTAGCGACTTAGTGTCTTTTTGATTGACCTCTGGTGGCAGGTGACGATGAATGCTTTGATAAAATACAATGCTGGCAGGTTTTAACTCTACTTTATCAATGCGTACATTGATGATCTCGTCTAAAAATATAGCTTTACGATACTGAAGCTGTGCCTGACTCACTACAAAGTGTTGAACTTGACCATCATCAGTCTGCAAGAAATAACCATTAAGCCCCAGCTTGGTAAACCAATCGCGGCGACAGTTTTCAAAAAATATCAAATGATTGGCATGGTAGACTATGCCACCAGCGTCAGTATGATTAATATAAATATGATAATCAGTGGAGAATAGAGGTGTAATCGCGGTATTGGATGTTGAGGTAGTCATAGTTTGGGTCATAAATTTACTCGACAAAAAGTGGTTAATAGTTTATCTGTACGCATGATACATATGTTTGCATAAGCATACTGAGAATAAATAGATAAAAAATAGATATTATTAGACTAAGACTATGTCGTTTTACTAGCGTTAATGTAATAACAGGTAACAACGTAAGGTTTTCTACTGTAGCTTAAGCGTCAAAATCGCGCAATAGATAGGTCTGTTATCATAGTTATTTAAAATAATAGTTTTAAAGTAGTACTGCATTAAAAATGTATTGAATAATAAATAAATTTGAACCAATTAATATAGGATAACATATGACCCGTTTTGTTAGCTTTAATATCAATGGTATTCGCGCTCGTCAACATCAGCTTGAAGCCGTACAAGCAGTGATCGATCCCGATGTGATGGGCCTGCAAGAGACTAAAGTTCATGATGAGCAGTTTCCACTTGAGAACGTAGAGAGCCTAGGCTATCACGTCGAATATTTTGGTCAAAAGGCGCATTACGGTGTGGCATTATTATCCAAAGTCGCCCCTATCTTTGTGCAAAAAGGTTTTCCTGGTGACGATGAAGAAGCACAAAAGCGTTTTATACATGCACGTTATGAGCTGCAGGGGCGCGAGATTGATGTGCTTAATGGTTATTTTCCGCAAGGTGAGAGTCAAGACCATCCCACCAAATTTCCAATGAAACGTGCTTATTATGCAGATCTAATGGCCTATATTGATACCTTAAAAGCCGAAGATCGTTCGTTAATCATCATGGGCGATATGAATATAGCGCCAGAAGATATCGATATTGGGATTGGCGAGGCCAATGCTAAGCGCTGGTTAAAGAATAGAAAAACCTCGTTCCTGCCTGAGGAACGGGAGTGGTATGAGGCACTGATGTCGCGTGAGCTTACCGACACCTATCGTTTGTATTATCCAGAGAGCACTGAGCTATATAGCTGGTTTGACTACCGCAGTCGCGGCTTTAATGATACCCCTAAGCGTGGAATGCGTATTGATCATATTTTATGTACTCCAAATTTAATTGGCCAATGCGTTGACGCGGGCATCAGTTATGAGTTGCGAGCAATGGAAAAGCCCTCGGATCATGCACCAATATGGTCAGCATTTGACTTAAGTAAGCCCTGATATTCATATTCAAATATAATCATTTTTGCTAAATACTAAATACTAAATACTAAATACTAAATACTGACGAATAAGGATTTTGACATGGCTGTTGGCAACGTTGCAGTACCTACTACTATTTATGCTATTGACGGCATCAAGCTTAGTGCCACCGCAGCGGGTGTGCGCTATAAAGATCGTGATGATTTAGTCGTCATTGAAATCGCTGATAGCGCCGCTACGGCTGTGGTCACTACTAGAAATACATTTTGTGCTGCACCCGTACGCGTATTGCGTGAGCATTTTGCTAAGATGAGCCCGCGCTATTTGGTTACCAACACTGGTAACGCTAATGCCGGTACGGGTGCAGATGGCAAACGCCGTGCAACAGATATCTGTTCGGCCTTGGCCGATAAAGCTGGCGTGGACACTAATGCCGTTCTACCATTTTCTACTGGCGTAATCGGTGAGCCGTTAAACAGTGAGGCAGTGATAGCCGGATTAGATGCGGCATTAGCTGGTTTGGCCGCTGATAGTTGGCTAGCGGCAGCGAACGGTATTCGTACCACTGATACTATTCCTAAGCTTGCCAGTCAAAAGATTAATATTGGGGACATAAGTTACCATGTCACTGGTATCTCCAAAGGTTCAGGGATGATACGGCCTAATATGGCAACCATGCTCGGTTATGTGGCTACCGATGCCAATGTTGCCCCTGACTTATTACAAGAGATGCTGATCGCTATTAATGAGCAGTCCTTTAACCGCATCACCGTCGATGGTGATACCTCAACCAATGATTGCTGTGTATTAATAGCAACAGGCAAAGCCAGCTCACAAGTCATTGATAGTCCAGAACATCCGCATTATTCGTTATTATTTAATGCCTTGACTGAGGTATTTGTACGTCTGGCACAATTAATTGTTCGTGATGGCGAAGGCGCCACGAAATTTATTACGGTTAAAGTCACCAGCGGCAAAACCACTCAAGAATGTTGTGATGTCGCTTATGCAGTTGCGCACTCGCCACTCGTTAAAACGGCATTTTTTGCCAGTGACGCCAATTGGGGACGTATTTTAGCAGCGGTTGGTTATGCAGGTATTGAAGATCTTGATACTGAACAGGTCGATGTGTCGCTAGATGAAGTCATGATTTGCCAAAATGGCGGTGTGGCCATGGGCTACACTGAAGCGGCCGGAAATAAAGTGATGAGCCGTCCTGAGATTACTATTCATATTGATTTGGCGCGAGGAGAGGCCAGCGATACGGTCTATACTTGTGATCTGTCTTATGATTATGTCAAAATTAATGCAGACTATCGCAGTTAATACCTCAACTATTAACATAAAGCTGACGTAATGACGTATTATGAAACAGCGACAGTTGCAAATACTGACGTTACGTTACAAAGCAGTTATAGAGGCTAAGGTTTTAGGCGTCTTATAATTGCTGTAGTACAAAAATAAACGACGCCTTTAACCTTTAGCTACTTTTTAACCGTTAATCAATGGCGTTATTATTAATACCTGCTTGTCGTGAGGTATCAATAATTTAATAGTAATTAACTGAGGATAGTATAATGAAAAAATTAGCACTCGCAGCATTGATGTCTACTTTTGCTTTAGCAGGTTGTTCAACAACTGATTTGGTCAATGAGCGTGATATGGTTGTTGATGGCCAAGCCCAGAGCGTTAAAGTGGTTAACATTTCAAGCTTTAAAGTAGAAATTGCACCGCGTAAAGCGCTTTGTGAATTTATGGACGCCAACGGTAGCAAGATTGAGTCTGAGTGCCTACAGTATCGCCAAACTTATCAGAAAAACTATAACACCCTAAACGGTAACATCCAAGGCTTTACTTATGAGCCAAATTACCGTTATATGTTAGACGTGCGCCAAGAAGCGGTAGCGGATACAGAAGCTGGTGTTGTGAAGCCAGTATGGTATCTAAATGAAGTCATTTCAAAAACTGCTGAATAACTGCTATTCATCAAGCTTGATTCTTTATTAAGCTTTGTCAATAAGTAAGTGCAAAAAAGCCTCTAGTTCGTTAGAGGCTTTTTTGTGCCGGTCGCTTTTATATATCAATAATTAGCACTGGCTATATTTTACACTAACGCCATGAGATGCGGTAGGAATGCGATTATCTGCAAAAATGGCAAGACCACCACGTGAGGTTTCTTTATATTTATCTAACATATCAGCGCCCGTTACTCTCATAGTTTCAATCACTTTATCTAAAGACACAAAATGTTGTCCGTTACCACGGCAGGCAAGCCGCGCAGCATTAACAGCTTTTACGGCGCCCATAGCATTGCGTTCGATACAAGGCACTTGTACCAAACCGCCAACCGGATCACAAGTCAAACCTAAGTTGTGCTCAATCCCTATTTCAGCAGCATTGAGACATTTGGCAGGATCGCCGCCTAAAATTTCTGCCAATGCAGAAGCTGCCATCGCGCAGGCAGAGCCAACTTCTCCCTGACAGCCCACTTCCGCACCAGAGATAGAAGCGTTTTGTTTGATTAAGCTGCCGATGGCGGTGGCATTCAACAAAAATTTGCGTGCCCCATCTTGGCTGTAAGTTGCCAAAAAGTCTCGATAATAATGCATGACTGCAGGAATAATACCCGCGGCACCATTGGTTGGCGCGGTAACCACATTACCACCATTGGCATTTTCTTCATTGACTGCTAGAGCATATAAGTCTATCCAATCCATGGCAACAAGCTTGTCAGTTTTCGTAATGGGCTGATCTTTCTCAGCACACAATTGTAAATGTAATGATTGGGCGCGGCGTTTGACATCCAAACCGCCAGGCAATATACCGCTGCTTTGACATCCTCGGGTCACACAATCTTGCATCGAATCCCAAATAGAATCCAAATAGGCAAAGACATCTTCTTTATCACGGTAATGGCATTCGTTAGCCAATACTAACTCGCTGATACTTAAGCGATGCTGACGACATTGTTCAAGGAGCTCTGCAGCGCTATTAAAGGGGTAAGGAATAACATCAATAGTCGGAGTGGCGTGATCTTCATCCGGATTAGTGGCGTTTTCATCGTTGATGACAAAACCGCCGCCTACTGAGTAATATGTTTGCTGATAGTGGGTATCGTTTGCTAACCGTGCGGTGATAGTCATGGCATTGGGATGGTAGGGTAGGACCGTATCACCATACCAGTGGATATCGCGCTCGATATCAAAGTTAATATTGTGGCTACCTGATACGTTTAATTGTTTATCAGAAAAAATGGGCGCAAGATATTGACTGGTCAAACGCGTATCAATAGTGCTTGGGGCGTGGCCTTGTAAGCCTAATAGTATTGCAGTATCGGTAGCGTGGCCTTTACCTGTTGCGGCTAGAGAGCCATATAGTTCAATCTCTAATGCTTGTACATCAGTTAGCTCGGCTTGCTTGAGTAGTGAGGCTAAAAATAAGTTAGCAGCCACCATTGGGCCGACAGTATGTGAGCTCGATGGGCCAATCCCAATTTTAAATAAGTCAAATACACTAATCATAATAAGGTACCAAAAAAAGTGAAAGTGAATAGACGTCATTACACAGCCCAGTCTAAGCACCTGTATCACAAGTGTGACAGGCAGCATCGGTGACAGGCACCGCTAATGAGTGAATATAGAGCATCGTCTGTAGAAATGTTTAAACGTGATAGTACGGATGACGGGTGAATAATAGCTTTTGTTTATTATTAAATTCCGTTATGATGCTCAGCATCAACGCTTATGTAACATCCTGTAAGTGGTTGCCGCTGTAGAACATTTAATGATTCAGGCAACCCAAGCGATGAATTTAGTAGAACATATCTGGACTCAGACATCTAGCAAAATATGGCAATTTCATACAAACAAATCTACTTTGTCTGCCTTTCTTACAATAAGCTCTTATTATGACAGGCTATGGTCATAATAAACGATGAGAATACCAAAAAGGCATGAGTAGGTGAATAAGTGGTTATAGTGCGAGACGCTATACAGTAGGGCACCGGCATTGTGACGCTGCTATTTATGTTTTAAACTTTTAGTTCTTCCTAGTTATTATTACCCTGATGTTAGCCTAGGTCACACAGGAAAATCACGCATGACAACTCCCTCAGAGCACTCCCCTCAATTAGAGAAAAATAGCCAATCTAACCCCAATGCTTCAACAGCTATAAATGCTGCTGGTACTGATGCGGCGACACTGCATTTGCCGCACAATCCAGACTTTGAGAATGGCCGCTGGTTTCCAACATGGCGCCCGTTTCAGGGTGATTTAGATCGCAATCCTGTTGGCATCAATGAATATCTACCTCCTACAAAAAGTGTACTACTGGGGGTACAACATACTTTTGCTATGTTTGGCTCGACAGTATTGGCGCCGCTATTGATGGGGTTTGACCCCAATTTAGCCATCTTAATGTCCGGTATCTGTACGGTGATGTTTTTTATGATTACCGGCGGAAGGATGCCCAGTTACTTGGGTTCAAGCTTTGCATTTATTGGTCCGGTTATTGCGGTTACCGCTTATGCAGGCGTAGGTTTTAATAGTAATCTAAATGTCGCTTTAGGTGGCATTATGGTATGCGGCATCATTTATGCTTTAGTGGGGCTACTGGTGATAAAAACTGGTACTGGCTGGATTGAACGTTTAATGCCGCCTATTGTCACTGGTGCGATCGTAATGATAATCGGTCTTAATCTAGCGCCAGTGACCATTCAAGGGGTATCCGCCAATCAGTTCGATGCGTGGATGGCTGCATTGACTGTATTGCTAATAAGTGGGGTGGCCGTCTTTACACGCGGCATGCTGCGGCGCTTATTATTATTGGTTGGTTTGATATTGTCATATATTGTCTATTATGTGATGACTAACGTCTTAGGCTTTGGGATACCTATTGATTTTAGCAGCATCCAAGCGGCATCCTGGTTTGGTTTGCCTAGCATTCATGCCCCACGCTTTGAGATGAGTGCCATTATCTTGATTGCGCCGGTAGCCTTTATTTTAATTGCGGAAAACCTTGGGCATTTTAAAGCGGTAGAAGGTATGACCAAATCTCGTGTCACCCCTTATATGGGTCGAGCGTTCTTTGCTGATGGCTTGGCGACTACATTTTCAGCTGGTTTTGGGGGTACAGGAGTGACTACTTATGCTGAAAATATTGGGGTAATGGCAGTAACTAAAGTCTATAGCACCACTATCTTTGTCTTAGCAGGTATAGTTGCTATTTTATTGGGGTTATCACCAAAGTTCGGTGCGATTATTCAGACTATTCCGCCTGCACTATTAGGCGGGGCATCCATCGTGGTATTTGGTTTGATTGCGATTGCTGGCGCGAAAATATGGATAGACAGTCATATTGATTTTAGTAAGAACAGCAATTTGATCATTGCTGCTGTCACTATCATTATGGGTACCGGTAATTTTAGCCTGCATTTAGGAGGCTTTGACTTAGGCGGGATTGGTACGGCAACCTTAACCGCTATCGTACTTAACGCGTTGTTTAGTCGCCAGAAAGAGTAAGTTGCTTACATTTCCCATTTAAATAAAAGGTATTAGGTAAATATAGCCACCCGTTATAATCTCAATATATAGATTTTATAACGGTTTACTAAAGAAGTTTATGACTTAGTAGAGAAATCTTAATTCCGTTGTTCGCTGGCGAGCATGTCAGCTCGTTTATCTTTATTAAATCGTAACTGCCCTTTTTTATTCAATATTGGCTATCACGTCAAGCGAATATTGATGAACGAATAACCATATTTTATGGCTATACCTACCGCTACTACTACTTGTACTTACGCTTATAAAATCCTGCAAAAAACCGATAGCGCCGCAAGGCACGAGGTTTGGGCTTAAGTGACCCTAAGTAAATAGCAAACATAGTTAGCAGTGCGCCGCTCCATTGTAAGGTGTTAATCGGTTTATCCAACCAGCTATAATCTATCACTAGGGCCGCAATAGGCTCGGTTAATAGTAGTAGACCAGTTACTGTCAAAGACAGTTTTGGAATAGAGTAAGCAATCAACCCCCAAGCCAAGCACTGCATTACCGCTCCGTAAACCAGTACCCAACCGATCTCAGACCAGGTATTAGGTAGAATATTACCCATATCGAAGATAAACATCGGTATAATCATTGCCAATACGCCGCCAATACTGACCAGCTGCATCAACATAAATATTGGCGTCGGTTCGGTATCATGGGTTTTACGAATAAAGGTCATGGACGCTGCTAGCATCGCGCCTGAGACAATACCTGTGACAAAGCCCCAAGTAGCTGCCGTATTTTGCGCAAACTCAGGGCTACCGATCATCGCTACCCCGAGCATAGCTAGACATAAACTGAGCAGCTGCAATATCGACTGGCGTTCACTAAAGTACAAAAACCCAATAGCCGCCAAAAAGAAAATCTGTAAGCTATTCAACAACGTTGAGATGCCAGGGCCAACAGCATAAATACTCTCGTGCCAGAGTGCTAAATCCAAACCTAAAAAAACGCCTGATAACAATCCGTAAGTAATGGCGCGCCTCGAGCGTGGCAAACGTTGTCCTGTCATCTTTGCCAGTAGTGCAAATACGACACCTGAGATGGCCAAGCGCCAGAATGACATCGCCCAACCACCAATATCGACATGAGCAACAATCAAGCTGCCTAAGCCAAAAATAATACAACCAATGGCTAAGCCGATGGTCGCAGAGCGTGAGGAGGCGACAGCCATGAGTTGTCCTTTTATTTGATTAACGAGCCATTCTAAAAAGCACAATTGTAAAGGTTTTTTTGCTAAAGCTAAATGCTATAAGTATTAATTATGTTGATTAACTGGCTATTTCTTGAACTTCACTTAATATTAAACAGGCTCTATCAATCCTATTTACCTAATCGGTAGGATATAGCACGCGACAAAATTCTGTTACTATCTATATATTGAGGTTATATTTTTACCCGATTAGTAGTGGCTCTAACCCTGATTATTTAGTAATCTAATCGTTTATAATAGCTAGAAATAAGAAACAGGGTTAAGAAACATTGGCTTATTATTACTCCGGTTCTTATACTTTGCTATCTATAACTTCTACTGTCCATAGTCGTTGCTGCTCATGACTCATTATATTAATAACTTTAGCTTAGGTTTGTTTATGTCCCAACGATCTGTATCAAAATTACATCGACTACCCGCATTTAACTCAGCAATAGTACTGTTACCACGCCTATATATGGCGCTTACTATTTTGTTAAGTGCATTATTTGTGATGCCAGTAGCGCAAGCAGCCAGCTGTAAAATACCTAAAAGTTACTATAAAAATGTGTCTTGTACTGCGAGCCGCGGTTATCTTTTAGCGACAAAAGATTTTGGTGCACCTGTCGCTTTACTCGATAGTAGGGGCAAAAAAGTCGTTGACCTATCACGCTATCAAAAAGTTGATGCTGATAAAATTGTCAGCGGTGTATTCCCTGTACAGCGCAATGGTCGTGTTGGTTATGTCAATATGCAAGGTCGTGAAGTGGTTCCTGCTATCTACGATAGGCTGAACGATGGTCAGGGTTGGGCACGACCAGCCTCAGAGGGGCGCATCGTGGTCAAAAAAGATGGCAAGTACGGGGTTGTTAATACGTCTAATAAAACCATTGTACCGTTCTCAGGGGCGATTAGTGATATCGATAATTATCGTGGCGGTATAGCGCGTATCCGTAAAAACCAAACGACCAGCTGGCTGGATGAAAATGGTAAAACAACCAGCAATCCTAATGATACTAATGAGAGTGATGACGCGTCATCAGCATCGAACAATGCGTCGTTATTGCCTCCACCAGCAAGACCGTCAAATCTTACCTCCTTTACGACTTTACAGCCATATCAGCAAGATGGCCGCTGGGGTTTTGTTGATGACCAGAACGTAACCATGATTACTTATTCGTTTGATGAGGTACGGCCATTTTCTGAAGGAATGGCTGGCGTGCGTGTTGATGATAAATGGGGATTTTTGAATTTAGGCGGCGAGCTGGTAATTCCATTCCGTTTTGATGATAGTGGCGTAATTGCTAGTGATAGCTATAAAGGGGCGCCCGCTTTTGTATTTAAAGACGGTAAGGCTTGGGTTGGCAGTCTCAAAAATAATGGTAAAATTTGTATCAATAAAGAGGGTGCTAACGTCAGTTGTGACTGATTATCTAATACAAAAAAAGCAGTTAACGCGCATGAAGGATTCATGTGCGCTAACCGCTTTTTTATTTTTCAACATAACAAGCGTTTAACAGCTATTTAACCTAGTAAATGATTGCGAATTAAGTCGACTAAGTAGGGCTGGTAATAGGCTGGAATATCGTGTGCCATGCCTTCAATAAGATGAAATTTGGCATTGGGAATGGTTTTGGCCACCACGCGACCTTGTGAGGAGGGCAGTAGTCCATCAGCGCTACCATGAATGACAATGGTTGGCGCTTTGACTTGCTTACTAAAACGGCTAATAGAGCCCGATGACAAGATAGCATTGAGCTGCTGCACCGCACCCAATGGGTGGAAGTTGCGCTGATAACGTAGTTTGGCAATTTCACGCACCGTCCGGACATTAACATGACCTGGCGTACCCACTGTTTTCATAAACCAGACACTATGACGTACAATATCACGCTCAGAATGGCTCTCAGGGCGATTGATTAGCGTATAGAACTGCTTGGCTTTTGGGGGTTTTAAAAAGGCGCGATTGGTGGTGGTAAACATCAGCGCCATTCGTCGTACCAGGCTCGGATAGCGTGCAGCGACAATTTGCGCAATCATACCGCCCATAGACGCCCCAAGTAGATGTGTGCTACCGAGACGTAATATCTTAATCAGACGTACCGTGTCTTCTGCCATATCAGTTAAATTATAAGCAACCTGCTGGCTTTTGTTAGAGAGACCTGTTTGCAATCGTAGCATCATCTTCAACTGGCTTACACGCGGTAAACCTTCAATTTGTACTTTAGACGACAGACCAATGTCACGATTATCAAAACGAATCACAAAAAATCCAGCATCAATCAGACGTTTAATAAAATCATCTGGCCAAAATACCATTTGTGAGCCCAATCCCATCACCATTAGCAGTGGCGGATTATTGGGATTACCACCCGCCTCGACACACAGTTGAATACCATCGCTGATATCAATCATGGCCTGATAAAGATGTTCGCTCAGATCGGAGGTACGCCAGTGATGCTCGCCAAATCGTTGCCATTCGGGAGTAGGGTAGTTATACAGTTCTTCAGGCAAATCAGTACCGTCGGGATGATTGAGGTGATTTGAATGCTCTGGATGATTTGAGTTTGTCATGAGATATCCTAGTTAGAGTGTCATCTACCTAAATTGCCATCATCTCAAAATCTAACTTACCCACACCGCACTCTGGGCACGTCCAGTCGTCAGGGATATCATCCCATTTAGTACCAGGGGCAATGCCTTCTTCAGGGCAGCCCAGTGCTTCATCATAGATCCAGCCACAGACAATACATTCATAACGGTTCATACATAATCCTATAGATTGTTACCAATTTTACAGCCTGTTAATTTATGATTAGTACAGGCCACAAAAACGCAAATAGTGTAGCATATAACCATACTTTGCATGGTTAAGTTTACACTTGTATATTGAGATAAATAAGCTTTTTTCAACCCACTATTCAGGGATTAATTTACTTAAGCGGCAGTCTTTTTGCGCGCTTAGACGTAGATATAAAACCAATCATGCTATAGTAATCAGCGTTAATTTTCCTATTTTATATATTATTTACCGCGGTTATATCATTACTACTGAAGTTATTCAAGTTATCTACGTTAAGGGTCATTATGAGCGCTACCGCTGCTGCCACACCAGCTACCATTGGATCTAACACTGCATCCGAATCGTCTAACACGCTTAATACCGATCATCCATTTTGGCAAGTTATCCGTACCGTGCCTGACTTCCCTAAAGCCGATATCGATTTTTATGATATTACGCCGTTACTACGCAGCCATATTAATGATGTTATCGATGCAATGCTGGCAGTACTACCTGAAGGTCTATTAGATGAAGTGGATTGTCTCGGAGCTGTCGAGGCGCGTGGGTTTGTGTTTGCAAGCTTGATAGCGGGTCGACTGGGTAAGGGTATTATTTTGCTCCGTAAACCGGGCAAACTACCACCACCTGTTACTAATAAGGCCTATGCCTTAGAATACGGTAAAGATACCCTTGAAATGCAAAACAACTTGCCTCCTGAGCGCGTGTTATTGGTCGATGATATTTTAGCGACTGGCGGTACGCTGAACACGGCCTATGAGCTATGTAAATCAGCATCGCATACGGTAGTAGGAGCGTTGGTATTGTTGGACTTGGTTAAATTACATGGCGAGTTCCCAGTTCCCGTCTATACCGTATTAAAAGCTTAAAAAGTAGCGGTATCACATATAAAAAAGCGCGCTGACAATTGGGTCGGGGCGCTTTTTTATAGACATTAATAACGCAATGACCATTGGCTATACTATTATTTTTGAATAAACGCTTTAAATTATAAATTACTTAATCCTAATTCCGCATCGTAGCCAACGTATGAGCAAGCTCATCACGAGCGCTGATAAAGCCATCAATGCCTTTTGGCAATAAATCCTGAGTTACTTTATCTTGTTGATAGCACTGGCTAAATTCTTCATGAGTTAAGCTCACACGAGTCATGCTGTCCATCTCCATTGACATACTAGGAGACATCTGGCGAGTAATCGTAGTATCTAGCGCTGCCAACTCGTCAATGAGATTTGGGGCGATAGTCAGTAAATCACAGCCAGCTAGTGCTAGTATCTGCTCAGCTGATCGAAAGCTTGCGCCCATCACCTGCGTTTGATAACCATGCTGTTTATAATATTGATAGATAAGCTTTACCGATTGCACGCCCATATCATCAGATGCTGGTACGTTTTGACGGCTCTGTTGGCGTTTTTGCCAGTCCAAAATACGGCCAACAAAGGGTGATATAAGCGTCACGCCAGCGTCGGCACAGGCAACCGCTTGATGTTGTCCGAACAATAAGGTCAAATTACAATGAATTCCTTGAGTCTCCAAGTAGCGTGCTGCTTCAATACCTTGCCATGTTGCCGCAATCTTAATTAGTACGCGCTTCGGGTCTACACCTGCTTTTTGATAAGCCGCCATAAATTCTAAGGCTTTATCAATCGTGGCTTGGGTATCATAAGACAGCCTGGCATCGACCTCGGTAGAAACCCGCCCTTCGATCAAATCTAAAATATCGCAACCGATTTTGATAGTGAGTGCATCGATCACGGCATCCACGTCACCTTGATGATGATTCATGGTATCTGAGAGCATGGCTTGATTGTCAGGGTGAATAAGCGCTTTAGTAATCAAGCTTGGGTTGGTAGTCGCATCGATCGGTTTTAGACGCGCAATAGCGGTAAGGTCGCCGGTATCAGCGACAATAGTAGTCATGGTGCGAAGCTGCTGTAATGCGCTCATCAGAATCCTTATAGGGTAAATTAACGTGGTTATTTGCTTATTGGTAGTTATTTGTTTATTAGTGGTGCTACCAATAAATATCGTCAAACTGTATCACAGTTTTGAGTATCGGTTTGCCCCTAGTTTTATGATGCTCAGCAATTTATAAGATTTACACCATTTAGCTCATTTACGAATGGGCACTGTACGCAGTTTTTGTTATAGTAGAGGCGGTTACCTGTTTGCTTGTCACATTTACATATAAATATAAGACAACAGCGGCACAGAACTAGTAATACATAACACTCTTAATAATATAATAATTGGCTAACTTGATTGGCAGTTAACCTTATCATAGTGATAAATAACAGTTCTAAAAAAGGATAGGCGGTAATGAATGAGCAGTCATCAGAGCAAAAAATGGACAAACTAAACCAAGTGACTACTGACGTCGGTGATAGTTCTACTGATCAAGCGTTTTTAAATCGCCTACGCCAAAATATTGATGCCGTAGACTGCGAAATCCATACGCTGATCAATGACCGCGCAAAGTTAGCGCAGCAAGTAGCAACGGTGAAGAAAAACCACGTTGCCAGCAGCACGACTACGGCAAGCAAAGCAAACAACAATCCTATTTTTTATCGTCCTGAACGTGAAGCACAAGTACTAAAGGCAGTAATGGCGCGTAATACGGGGCCTATTGCTGATGAAAAGATGGCGCGTTTGTTTCGTGAAATTATGTCGGTATGTTTAGATTTAGAGGCGCCGCAGCGTATTGCTTTTTTAGGTCCTGTGGGTACCTTTACGCATGCTGCCGCGCTGAAGCATTTTGGTAAAGCGGCTGACACCCTACCGCTGACTACTATTACCGATGTATTCCGTGAGGTAGAGGCGGGCACTGCCATGTATGGTGTGGTGCCTGTTGAAAACTCATCTGAAGGCGTGGTCAATCATACTTTAGATGGTTTTTTATCTTCAACATTGAAAATTATCGGTGAGGTTGAGTTACCTATTCACCAGAACTTCTTAGTCGCTGAGCATACTAAACTTGATGGTCTCAGCCGTATTTATTCACACCAGCAGTCACTTGCCCAGTGCCGTCATTGGCTAGATGTGAACTACCCCAATATCGAACGTGTTGCCGTATCGAGCAACGGTGAAGCCGCCCGCCGTCTCAAAAATGAATGGCATTCAGCGGCTATTGCTGGAGACGTAGCAGCCGCGGAATATAACTTGCATAAACTATATTCAAACATTGAAGACAATCCCAGCAATACCACGCGCTTTTTAATTATTGGCCATGAGTCAATTGCGCCATCAGGGCAAGATAAAACTTCTATCGTCGTTTCTGCCTCTGATAAAGCAGGCGCGCTCATTGAAATCTTAAAGCCATTATCGGCTCATGGGGTCTCTATGACCAGTATTGAGACTCGTCCTGAGCGTCCAAATAAATGGGCATATGTGTTCTTTATTGATATGGACGGCCATATCCAAGATTCAAACGTTAGCGCTGCTATTGCCGATATTCGTCCATTGGTTAAAGATGTCCGTATATTAGGGTCATACCCCAAAGCGGTACTATAGATTAGAGCTATCCATTAACCTAACGCCATAATAAATTTTGATAACCAATCTTAGTAACGATGAATACCAATAATAGATGGATTACCACGTCTAAGGATAAACCATGCAGTCTACTGAATCATCTCAAGCCGCCGCTAACAATAAAGACCAAGTGCTATCACAACCAACACCCGCTTATGACAGTATCTTAGAGCTGGCTCCTTACCAAACGGGTAAGCCAGTTGAAGAGCTGACTCGCGAGTATGGGGTCTCGGATGTGGTAAAGCTGGCAAGTAACGAGAATCCAATGGGCTGTTCGCCTTATGTGACTTTAGCGATCACCGAACAACTGGGACAGTTAGCACGTTACCCGGATGGTAATGGTTATTACCTCAAGCAAGGTATTGCAGATTTTACGGGTATTAATATAGAGTGTATTACCCTTGGCAACGGTTCTAATGATTTGCTTGATATATTAGCGCGCAGCTTTGTCGGTGCTCATGATGCAGTGGTTTATAGCCAATATGCGTTTGTAGTCTATTCAATGGTTACTAAGATGCAAGGTGCAACGGGCATTGAAGTACCCGCACAGCGCTTTAGTCATGATCTTGCAGCCATGGGTCAGGCGGTTGCAGACAATGCCAATACCAAGATGGTATTCATTGCCAATCCTAATAACCCGACAGGTACTCAGCTTGAGCGCGCAGATTTACGTGAGTTTATTGCCAGCTTACCAAGCTCAGTATTGGTTGTATTAGATGAGGCTTATATCGAATATAGCCCTAAAAGTAACAATCGGGCGTTATTAGATGAATTTGATAACGTGGTCATCGTGCGCACCTTCTCCAAAGCTTACGGACTGGCAGGTCTGCGTATCGGCTACGCGTTAAGTTCTGCGCCAGTTGCTGATTTGCTAAACCGTATTCGCCAACCCTTTAATGTCAGTCGAATTGGATTGGCTGCTGCTGCCGCCTCTTTAGCTGATCAAGACTTTATTGAGCAAGTCCGTTTAACCAATGAAGAGCAAATGCGTTGGTTAGAAAAGCAATTTGATACGTTAGGACTGGGCTTCGTTAATTCGCATGCTAATTTTATTATGGTTGAGATTGACGATGCGGCTGATATCTATCAAGCACTGCTTGAGCAAGGCGTTATCGTCCGTCCGCTAGCTAGCTATGGCTTGCCCAACTGGTTACGGATCACTGTTGGTCTAGCAGAAGATAATATGCGCCTGATTGATACCTTGCAATCTATATTGACCAATGATTAGTGTGATATAGCCAATGAATAGCAACTTGATAATGAGTGGCGAAAAGTTGGCTATTTTCAGCCCGTATAATGATTAATTGGGCTGATTGATAATACGCCCTAATATTTTAATCACTTAAATGCTATAACGCTAATCTGTAGCCTGTTGGTCAGCCCATCCACCTATCCATACAAATAGATAGAGTAGGCAGATAGGTGGGTAAGCTTAATTCAGCACAGATTGGCTTTTGCAATGAGAAAAGCCGTGAGTAGTCAGCAAGATAATAATCAATCTCAAAATGACAATCAGAATAGCAAACAGCAGCAAAAATTTGATCATTCAAATCATATGCAAAAATCCAATCAAGCCCCCATAAAGCCAACGCCACCAGTTGAACCGCTATTTCAGCAGGTTTGTATTATTGGTTTAGGATTAATTGGCGCCAGCTTAGCACAAGCGATTAAAGACAATGGTTTAAGCACGCGCTTGGTTGCAGTCGATAGACATAGCCCAAGCGTAACGGAAGCTATTGAGCACGGTTTACTCGATGCCGGTAGCTCTGCGCTAAGTGAGGTGGTCAGCGGTAGTGATTTGATCGTTATTGCTGTTCCTGTGCAGGCCGTACAAGCGGTATTTGTTGATATCAAAGCCGCTATGGATAATGGTCAGCTGGCAACGGATTGCATCATTACCGATGTCTGTAGTACTAAGGTCAATATAATTGAGGCGGCCAAAAACGTATTCACAGCGCTGCCAGTAGGGCTAGTGCCTGCGCATCCAATTGCCGGCGCAGAAAATTCAGGTTATCATGCTCGCCGAGCCGAATTATTTATCAATCATAGCGTCATTATATGTGAGCTGCCTACTACTAATTATGTGGCTATTACCAAATTGCGGCAGTTATGGGAAGCGGTAGGCGCAACGGTTATGACAATGGAGGCGGGTCATCACGATTCTATATTGGCGCATACTAGCCATTTGCCACACTTGCTGGCGTTTAATCTCGTTGAGCAATTGGCCAGTCATGATGATAATTTAGATATGTTTCGCTATGCCGCTGGTGGGTTTCGGGATTTTAGCCGTATCGCCGCTAGCGACCCAAAAATGTGGCATGATATATTTTTTGCCAATCAAAGCGCGATTGTTAGTGCCCTTGATGAGTATGGCGTCTATCTACAGAACATGCGCCAGCTTATCATTGATAAAGACTCGACCGCCCTGATGGGAATTTTGGGCCGCGCGCAAGCCGCACGGCGACATTTTGGCCATATGTTAGCCAGCACTCCTTATACGGATACCTCTGCCATGTCAGCTTCTTATATTATTTCGCCTAGCAATACTGTTTCTGGTACTATTGCCATTCCTGGTGACAAGTCTATTTCCCATCGCAGTATTATGTTTGGTAGCCTTGCTGAAGGGGTTACGCAGGTCACTGGGTTTTTGGAAGGGGAAGACGCCTTAGCAACTCTACAAGCCTTTCGCGATATGGGCGTAACTATTGAAGGGCCGGATAAAGGCAAACTGACCATTCATGGTGTTGGTATGAATGGTCTAAAACCGAGCAAGACACCGCTATATATGGGCAATTCTGGCACCAGTATGCGCTTGCTATCTGGTATCTTAGCCGCGCAAGCGTTTGATAGCGTCTTGATTGGCGATACCAGTCTCAATAAACGTCCAATGGAACGTGTTGCTGCACCACTTCGCGCTATGGGCGCCGTCATCCAAAGTACCGGTCATAGTGGTACGGCACCGCTAAGCATCACTGGTCGCGCTAATGCCGGCAAGCCGCTACAAGGTATCAATTATGATATGCCAGTGGCCTCAGCACAGGTGAAGTCTTGCTTATTATTAGCAGGCTTATGGGCAGAGGGAACAACCACGGTCACCCAGCCGGAAGTTAGCCGCGATCATACCGAACGTATGCTATCGGCTTTTGGCTATGAAGTCGCTGTAGACGGCAATCGTATCAGTGTGAAAGGTGGCGGTAAATTGACGGGTGGTGATATCGTGGTGCCTGCTGACATCTCATCCGCTGCGTTTTTTATGGTCGCAGCGGCTATCAGCCAAGATAGCGAGTTGACTCTAACTCAAGTCGGTATTAATCCCACGCGTACCGGTATTATTGATATCTTAACGTTGATGCAAGCTGATATTACCTTGAGTAATGAAACCTACGTGGGCGGTGAGCCAGTGGCTGATATCACTATCCGGTCTTCTAACTTGGTCGGTATTGAGATACCAGAGTCACTGGTACCGCTAGCTATTGATGAATTTCCAGTACTATTTATCGCTGCTAGTTGCGCGCAAGGTCGCACTGTCTTGACCGGTGCTAAAGAGCTGCGCGTTAAAGAGTCCGACCGTATTGCAGTGATGGCAGAAGGGTTACAAACGCTTGGCATTAATTGTACCGTGACGGATGATGGTTTGATTATTGAAGGAAAGGGCATTGAAGGTAAAGGTAACGATGGTCAAGCTGGCAACACTGATAGCAGTGAAGTGAATAGTGGTCAAGTAAATAACAGTCAACCAGTATTTGGGGGTGGTCACCTTGTTTCGCATCATGATCACCGCATTGCTATGAGCTTTGCAGTAGCAAGTTTGCGTGCCTCTGAACAGATTACTATAGAAGGTATCGAGACCGTCAATACTAGCTTTCCCGGTTTTGCGGAGCTTGCTAATCAAATAGGCATGTCTATTCAAGTCGATAGTGATGCTTAGTGTTAGGTCTAAATACAAATACAATGTTGCTTAATGGCAGTAATCAGGTTTAAGATTACTGTCTACCCTTATGAAAAATTAAACTAACTAACGGTTAGCGCCGTTAATAACCCACCATTAAAATTATTTTAAAATCGTTATTATCGTCAGCAATGCACTAGTGCTAATATTGGTACTAGCGCATTGCTTTTTTATTTTCTATTCTATATGTAGTGAATCCAGCGTTCTCATTGACTGTTTGTCATTTATTAAAAGTCGGTGAGGGCGCGCTTTGCTCTAAAACAGTTGTATTTTCTCATGACTACCCAGAATGTCGTCAAAAAATCGGTAACTCCTATCAAAACTACTAGGCGTGGTATCATAACCGCGCTGATTGCTTTTTCTATCTGGGGCACCTTTCCATTATATTTTAAGCAACTAGCTGCCTATGATGCTACTGAAATTATCGGTCATCGAATCATATGGACTTTTTTATGTCTACTGGTCGTGCTGGTTGTCACTAAGCGTTGGCAGTGGATTGAGACCCTTAAGAAAAATCCAAAGTGGATATTGTTCAGTTTTTTATCAGGTTTAATTATCGCTACCAACTGGCTTGTTTATGTTTGGTCAGTCAATCACGACCGCATATTAGAAGCCAGTCTAGGATATTTTATTGGACCGCTGGTTGGGGTGGCGCTATCAATGATTCTATTCAAAGAGCGTCTGCGTACGTTGCAATGGGTGGCTATTGGATTTGCGTTATTGTCTGTGGTTATTCAAGTAGTCATGATTGGTAGCTTACCGTGGATATCGTTGATATTGGCATTCAGCTTTAGCACTTATGGAACGATTCAGCGTCAAACACCACTGACTGCCGTGGATGCCATGTTTGTCGAAACCACGATGTTAGTGCCTATTTGCATATGGTGGTTTTGGCAGTCTGATGTGGTGAGCAGTCAATTGAGCTTTTGGTTTACGCCTTCTATTTGGCTGTTGATGATAGCGGGCCCTATCACGTTGATACCGTTATTACTGTTTAATAAATCCACTAAGCTGGTCGCTTTTAGTATTCTAAGTTTTATGAATTATTTGACCCCAACCTTTATTTTCTTCTTAGCGGTATTTTATTATAACGAGCCCTTTGATGTACAGCGCCTAGCTGTGTTTGGTTTAATTTGGTTTGGTTTGCTATTATTCAGCATTGATTTGTGGCGTCACCGTCCCAGTAGGCAACTTAAAGCGGCTCGCCTGCGTGATGAGGCTTTGTAAAAACTCAAAATTCCAACTAATAAACACAGTCAACAAGGATAAGACAATGTTACACACCGAGTCTGATGTGGTATTTGTAAAAAGTCTAAAAGTCGAGGCAGTCATTGGTGTTTACGAGTGGGAACGCGCTATTACCCAGCCATTGTTGATTGATATTGCACTTGAGACCGATATTAGTAAAGCGGCGGCGTCAGACGACGTTAATGATGCACTGAACTATAAAGCGGTCTGTGATGATGTTAGCGCGTGGTGCCAAGCCATTAAAGCGCAGCTACTTGAGCATTTAGCTACGCAAATTGCGGATAAATTACTCGCAAACTATTCTTGTCAGAGAGTGACTTTAAGCATTGCTAAACCAACAGCGATTAAACAGGCAGATAAGGTTGGGGTGCAAATTACCCGTCATGCCAAGCATGTTGATAATAAGATTGCTGATAGCAAACCTGATGATACATAGAGCAATGCAAAAGTTGCCATTAGTATTGGATGTTTCAAAGCTAAAGAAGTACCCGCTTGAAAAATTGCAGGCGCAATCTGTAACGTCAGTATTATTAGCGTTGGGTAGTAATCATCACGCTGAGTATTACTTGCCTCGCGTATGTGAAGATCTCGCTGCGCTAGGTCAGACACAGTACTCTACTGCCTTTAAAAACCCTGACTTTACCGCTACTCTAGATCAGCCTAAACCGGACTATATTAATCAATGTGTCTATTTATTACTAACATCGCCAACAACATTACAGCAGCTACAACAGCTCTTTAAACAATTTGAAGGGGACTGTAACAGGCAGCGCTCATTCCCAACTATTACTAATGCTAATGTCGAAAACATGCCTGACACTGAACCGACAGCAATACGGCAAGTGACTATGGATATTGATATTTTATTGGTTAAATTAGACGGTACCAATGAATGGATAATTATGACAAATCGTTATCCGTTTAAAGTCCATGAGAGTGCAGGGGTTATAGAGTTAAATATATTGTAAAATGTGAAACATTCTAGCTTCTATAGCACTATAAATGCAAAAGCCGTCGCTATTGATGTTTATTAGCGGCGGCTTCTACTTGATCTATCTACTTCACTGTTCAAGCTAACTTATTATTTAGTAGCTTACTTCTGCTCAGTACTTACCTCATCCGTATCACCTTTACCAATGACATCCAAGTCTTCTAAGCATAGTTTGTCATACTGTTTTTTACAAAAGTCGGGATCAATCTTACCCATTGCTGCTTGTAGTTGATCAAGACGGTTTTCAGATTGTTGAATGTGCTCCAACATCTTAGCAAACGCATCGGCAACTGGATCTTGTGAAGAAGGGTCGATACCATAAGCCTGAAATGCTGTTTCACGTGCTGAGTTTTTTGGTTTGTCTTTAGTACTATTCTGCGTGCTACCTTGATCTTGAGTGTCTTTAATCCCTGCTTCTACAACTTCTTCTTGCTGCTTGGTATCTTGTACCTTGGTCGCAATCGGATTTCCTTTTTCATCATGATGATCGGATATCATACGTGCGGCACTACCGATCATAGTTGCGCCTGCGGGTACAGATTTTACGACTACTGCATTAGAGCCAATCTTGGCATTTTTACCAACGGTGAACGGCCCCAAAACTTTGGCGCCAGCACCGACAATCACGCCGTCTTCTAGAGTTGGATGGCGCTTGCCATTATTCCATGATACACCGCCGAGAGTGACACCATGATATAAAGTAACGTCGTTACCAATCTCAGCGGTCTCGCCAATGACGACACCGACGCCATGATCAATAAAGAAGCGTCTACCGATTTTGGCGGCAGGGTGAATCTCAATACCGGTGATGATACGTGAGCCATAGGAGATAGCACGCGCTACAAATTTTTGGTCATGCTGCCATAAGCAGTGCGCGCCGCGATGTAATATAAGCGCATGAATGCCAGGGTAAGTGAGTAGCACCTCAATACTGTTACGCGCAGCAGGGTCACGGGTAAAAACGGCATCGATATCTTCTTTTAAGTCTTTTTTGATGCTGGCAAGCGTTTTGAACAAGGCGGTTGGCAATGACATAAAGCGTCCTATCTAGTCGACAGTATTTTTTCGGTGTGATTTCATCCCCATTATAATAGGGTATCAGCCGTCATAGTTTATAAGCGCAATTTTTATAAGCAAGTCTTTAGCTATATTATAAATGCGTCTCATAAAGTTATAGCAGCTTTGGACGCTAAAATATAGTGATAAGCCAGAAATAGAACAAAACTAGCAAATTAAAGGCTTCTGACAGCTTAGACTACTTGTTCTTTATCTGTAATAGCTTTAATCCTTTGAGAGTTTAGCAATCAGCGCGCTCAACATTTGAAACTCTTTTTGATCAAGCTGAATACGTGAGCCGAGGCGAGATAAGCGAGATGGTAGTGATTTTAAATGATCAGCATCAGCAAGGCCACGTTGCACCATAAGCTCAGTGGTGCGCTGAGTAAGCTGCTGTAATTGTTGCTGAGTGATGGCAGGCTCATCCCATTGCTGGCGTACGTAGGTGTTTATTATCGGCGATACTGCTATCTGGCTTAAGTCACTGTTATCTAAATCACTATTATCTAAATCACTATTATCTAAATCACTATTATCTAAGTTACTTTTATCTAAGTTACTTTTATCTAAGTTACTTTTATCTAAGACATTGTTGTCCAAATTATTTATTTGGGTTGGCGTGCCTAAAGCATGATGGTTAGTGCTAGAGGGTTGATGTGTTTGGGCATAAGCAAAGATAAAGCTGGCAATGACTTGCACTGCTGAGGCAACATTAAGTACCGGATATTCAGGATTGGCATCAATTTGGATATGATAGTCGGCGTAGGCCAATTCATCATTGGTTAGACCGCGATCCTCACGACCAAATAGAATAGCAATGTTTGGTTTATTGCTGCCACTGTTTATGTGACTATTATTAGTATGGCTATCTTGGTTTTGGCTTACTGCATTGAGTTCTGGCTGCTGATTAATAGCAGTTTGTTTGTCAATAAAGGACAGCATTATTTGTGCTGCTTGAGTCGGGGTAACCACTGGACGCGGTAAATGACGGCTGCGACTACTGGCAGCAAACACCAGCTGACAATCGCTAATGGCCACTTCCAACGTGGGTTTAATTTGGGCATCTGCTAAGACATCACTACCACCTGCGGCATGAGAGACGCTGGTCTCATCAATCGGATGCTTAGGATCAACGACTGTCAGGCGCGATAAACCCATGGTATGCATCGCCCGTGCCGCTGAGCCAATATTGGCAGGCAAGGTGGTATTGACCATAACTACTTGCAGACAAGATAAGTAGTCGCCGGCGGTAGGTTTTGACAAAGTGGTTGATAAAGAGTTTGTATTCATTATTGTCCTAGCCGTTTATTAATCTCTAGCTCTACTTGCTGTAACGCTGTCGCTGTTTGGTCAATAAGCTTTGCTTGCTGACCGATGTTACGCTTACGACAGGCTTCTTGTAACTGTCCGCTAAGAGTGACCAATTGCGTTGCACCCACATTGGCACTTGCGCCTTTTAAGGCATGAGCGGCTTCAAAACCGTTGGCATTATCACCGGATGCTTGGGTCGTACGTAGCAACTTAATCCGCTGCTGACTGTCGATGATATAAGTCTGAATTAAGTCCGCGAAGTCTTCTTCTAGTAAGTCACGCATCTCTTCAAATTGTTCGTGATTAATAACTTCGTTATCAATATTATTACGAATATTGTCATTATTGAAATGAGCGTCGGCCATGATTAAACATCCCGTCAAGTAAAAAGTGTGGCAAATGTACCAAGGACAAATGGTTTAGCTGTAATGAAAATGCTAGCTGTAATGAAAATGTAGGTTATCTTCGCTAATCATATTTTTTAGTTGTTGTAGATTATCATCATTGGGATAGACACGCCAGTGCTCGGACAACGCCACATTAGCAATGCCAAAATCCTCATAAATGCTAAGCCCAAGCGGAGTACAGTTATCATTAATTGAGGCATCTGTATTACTAAGAGGTTGATTAAAATCGCCTTGATTCATGTCTTGGCTCATATTTTGATCTTGCACCAATAAATCATTGCCTTCTTCATCATACAAGCTACCGCCTTCTGCACTATTATAATAATCATTAGCGCCGCCATTACCTTGCTCCTCCTGATCATTATCGTAGGAAAGACGCGGTGCTGGGATTAAGTCGGTTTGTGCTGACTTGAGAAGCGGTTGTAAGCGCGTGAGCAAATTAATATCGCTGCCATGGACTTTAATACTGATCTTTTTGAGCCAACGTAAACGCGCATCGACCATACTTAGTGCATTATCAAGACGAGCAAATAATCGTCCATCACGTTCACGGATGCTGCCTTTGATAACCACCACTTCATCAACTTTTAGCTGGTCTTTGACGCGGTTAAAACGTTCGGCATAACAGCTCACTTCCAGTCGCGAAGTACCATCATCTAAGGTAATAACGTTACGATTACCAAAGTTCGCCATATCGATGATTAAGCCTGCAAAATAACAACTGCCGTTATAGCCGGTGTCCGTTAATTTATCGAGACGGGCGCCGGAGGTATAACGCTTGAGCTCCTCACGATATTCGTCGATAGGGTGTCCAGTCAAGTACAGCCCTAAAGTATTTTTTTCAGCTTTTAGACGGTGCTTATCACCCCAGATAAGTTCTGCGGTCATAATCAGTGGTGGCGCTGTGACCACACCATCCATTTCACCAAACAAATCCATCATACCGATTTCTTTGTTTTGACGGTCTTGCTCAGCCGCTTGTACCGCGCTTGGCAACTGACTCATCAGCGCTCCGCGAATCTCGTAAGCTTCATCAGCTGGCAAGTCAGGCCGTAGCGTGGCGGCAAAGTCATCAAAGCAGCCTGCACTTACTAACGCGACAAGGGTACGCTTATTAATTTTTTTAATATCAACCCGGCGGCAAAAATCATATAAATCGGTAAAAGGACCATCGCGGCGGCGCGCCTCAACGATAGACTCAACCGCGCCTTCACCAACGCCTTTAATCGCGCCTAAGCCATAAATAATATTGGTCGGGGTGTTGGCGACAAAGTGCCATTCACTACGATTAACCGATGGGTTAACCACCGTTAAGCCGAAGTTTTCACGGCAGTCATTGATAAAGAACACTACGTTATCGGTATTGTTCATATCAGAGGTCAATACTGCGGCCATAAACTCAGCAGGGTAGTATTGTTTCAGGTAAGCAGTCTGATAGGCCAATACGCCATAAGCGGCAGAATGCGATCTATTAAAGCCATAGCCTGCAAACTTTTCCATCAAATCAAATACGCCGCCTGAGGTAACTTCATCAATACCTTGCGCAGTGGCCCCAGTGACAAAAATATCACGCTGCTTGGCCATCTCTTCAGGTTTTTTCTTACCCATCGCACGGCGCAGCATATCAGCGCCGCCTAAGCTATAACCGGCCATGACTTGTGATATCTTCATGACCTGTTCTTGATAGACAATAACACCGTTGGTATTTTCTAAAATGGGCTCAAGATTGGGATGGTCATAAATGACCTCTTCACGGCCATGTTTACGATCGATATACATCTCTACCATGCCAGCATCAAGTGGCCCTGGACGATAGAGCGCACACATGGCGATGACATCTTCAATATTGGTTGGCTGCAGCTTGGCTAAATACTTTTTCATGCCCATACTTTCTAGCTGAAACACAGCAGTGGTTTTGGCATCTTGTAATAGCTTATAAGCTTTGCTGTCATCTAATGGTAAGTCTTCGAGTATGAGGGCGTCTAATCCTTCTTTAGCACGGCGCAAATTGATGTTTTCGACTGCCGCATTAATCACCGTCAAATTACGTAAACCCAAAAAGTCAAACTTCACTAGACCGACCGCTTCAACATCATCTTTATCGAATTGGCTGACCCGGTGACCATCGTCATCACAATAAATAGCGCTAAAATCAGTGATTTTATGCGGCGCAATAAGTACGCCACCAGCATGTTTACCGACGTTACGGCAAACACCTTCTAGCTTGATGGCCATCTCCCAAATCTCAATGGCGTCTTCATAATCCATGTTATCAGGATTGGATATTAAGTCTTTGAGTTGCGGTTCTTGCTCAAGCGCTTGAGTAAGCGTTATGCCTGGAGTCTTGGGTATAAACTTAGAGATTTTGCTGGCAAGAAAGTACGATTTACCTTGTACTCGTGCCACATCACGCACCACTGCTTTTGCTGCCATGGTACCAAAGGTGATGATTTGTGAAACCGCCTCACGGCCATAAGTATTGGCCACATAATCGATGACCCGATCGCGACCGTCGATACAAAAGTCGATATCGAAATCCGGCATTGATACCCGTTCAGGATTCAAGAAGCGCTCAAATAACAGGTCATAATGTAGTGGGTCAAGGTCAGTAATGTTCAATGCATAAGCGACTAGTGAGCCCGCACCAGAGCCACGACCAGGACCAACAGGCACGCCATTGGCTTTTGCCCAGCGGATAAAGTCCATAACGATTAAAAAGTAACCGGGGAAGCCCATTGACAAGATAATGTTGAGTTCATACTCTAAACGGTCATCATACTTCTGTCGAATATCACTCCAGGTATCACTACGCGCCTCAACTGGAAATAACTTCTCTAACCGTTGATTAAGTCCGCGTTGCGATTCTGCTCGAAAGAAAGATTCAGTGGTCTCTCCCTCTGGTACTGGAAACTCTGGCAATACATTAATACCGAGTGTCAGGGTCACATTACAGCGCGTTGCCAGTCGTAAAGTATTATCAATAACCTGAGGAATATCAGCAAATAGTTGCTGCATCTGCGCTTGAGTTTTGAGGTATTGCTCATCTGAATAGGTTTGTGGACGGTTGGGGTCGGCCAATACATAAGAGCCGGCAATACAAACACGCGCTTCGTGGGCATCGAAGTCGTCTTGCTCTAAAAAGCGTACATCATTATGGGCAATAATAGGAATAGTGTGTTTGGCACCGGCATGAATAGCGGTTTTAATAAAGTCATCTTCACCCGCTCGATTGGTACGCTTAATCGCAAAATATAAGCGATCTTCAAACTGCGCTTGCCACTCTGTAATGAGCTCATCGGCTTTTTCTGGCATCGAACTGACCAATGATTGACCGACATCTGATTTTTCAGTAAATAGTACAATCACGCCATTCGCATGCTCAAGGATATGGCTACGCTTAACAATAGGGACCCCATGATTGGCAACGTCTGCACGTCCTTCAGTAAACCCAAGCGATACAATGCGGGTAATATTTTGATAGCCCTCATTGTCCATTGCCAATAGCATTAAGCGCGAGTCTTCATTTTCCATGATGACTTCACTACCGATAATCGGCTTAATACCGGCACCTAAGCAGGCACGATAAAACTTCACCGTCGCATAAAGATTGGATAAATCAGTCAAAGCCAGCGCCCGCTGATTGTCTGCCACCGCCGCTTTGACTAATGGCTTAATACGTACGATAGAGTCAGTAATTGAATATTCGCTGTGAATGCCAAGGTGTACAAATGCCATAGAGGACTCTTACTAATGCAATCAAAAAAGGGGACGATAAGAAGTCAAAATAAAGACGCTAGCATAGACAAATATTATTGAATAACTGATTATCTATCAATACTTTACGTCATTATCCAAACAAAAATAAGGCACTAGTTGCCTTATTATATATTCTTCGTCTCAGCTGCTAATAATAGCATTATTTGACGATAACAGCCACTTATTCAAGAGTGCAAATCTGGGTGAATTGGCCTAGCGACTCACTTTTACTGAGATTAAATAGGGTTAATCAACACCGCTGCTCTTTAAATAGGTCATCCTTTGAACAAACCGCTTTAACGCATTGCAAAAATAAAAATAATCATCCAAACCATACTAATGGCGCGATTCACTGTCGAGTAGCCTTGTCTAAGCGTGAACCATGAAAAAATAATAGGTAGTAAAAATATACCTATTCCTAGCATGATGCTGACTTGTTTTTGAGTGGGATTAATGTCGAGTATTGGCGGCAGGGGTGGGCGAGCGGAGTCAGCTATAGAATTGTGCTGATCCTGATGTCTTGGTTCCGTTTTAGACTTAGCGTGCGATTGATAAGACGAATAAGACAATCCACTACCAGGTAACCCAACAGTTCCTCGTGTGCCTTTTTTACCGATGTTTACAGTCGCGCCGCGTTTTCCCACTGAAAGGCTGGAGATGCCTTTTTTGGTCAGATTGAGGCGCACACCAGGTACAATTTTGATGCTTTTTCTAAATCTAAAGCCCATTTTTATTGATCGCTTTTCTAGGGTTGAGAAGTTCTATTAGGTAAAGAAGTTATTGAAAGTATGAATAGTAGCATGCAAACAAGAAATAATATAAACATTTGTCCTTAATTAGTTATAATATCAAGCCAATTTGATGATATCGTTTATGCAATCAAATAAAGAAAATGGTAAGACTATGAGCAATATTACAAAGTTACCTGCATTTGGTGACCTGCTAAATGCGGGCATACAAACCATAAAAAACTTAAGCACACGCAATACTATTGGTCGAACTGTTTTTTATCGAGAGTTTGAAAAACTGGCACAGATAGTATTGGACCATAAAGAGATTAACTTTATGAGTAACTATGACGTGCGCCATGAATGTCATGAAGGCTCGCCTTGCTATGACGAAATTATCGACTTGGTCTTATCATGTTTATCGGCAATGGGTCTAGTAAAAGAAGATAAATTTAGTTTAGTACCTAATTTAAATCAAAATTTTGCTAATTTTATTACCTTTGATGAAAAAGTAACGCCCAAAAACATCAGTCGCTTAGATCCTTTTGGTAAAACTTACTTTTGGTTGGCGGGGAGCAATTTTACCCAGTATATTAACGAGGGAATCCCAAACAATGACTATATTGCTAATTTAAATCGGTTTGATGCTAAGGCTTTTGCGGACCTACAAAAAATAAATCTTGCCGCTTATGGTAAAAATGGTGATGTGCTGGTCAATCATTTAATTGAAGAAACTCAGCGCCGCACGTCCATTTTTATGAATAACTATGCCGATGCTAGAGTTGGTAGTGATTTTGTTAAAGTCACCCCTGATATGATTATGTCTCAAATTGAGAGTCTGTCGCCATTACAGTTCGAATGGTTTTGCCTTAAGCTGATTGAGCGTTCTTTAGAAATTGAAAGTCCTGAGAGTAATTTGACTTCGCGCCATACTGGGCGCTCTAACGACAACGGTATCGATGGTCTTATTATTCAGGATTTCCCCGATGGCGAGGTGCACAATTACTATATCCAAGCCAAGCTATACAGTACTGGTAATAATATATCTAACGGCGATTTAAGAAATTTCGTAGGCGCTTATCCGCCACAAAAAACCAATCATCACGGCTTATTTGTTACTACTTCAAGTTTTACCAGGCCTGCTCAAGATTATGCTAATTCTATTGATTCGCATAGCCTTATTTTAATTGATCAAATGAACTTGATAGAGCTGATGATGCAGCATAAGGTGGGGTTAAAAGAAGTCAATGCCAGACCAAAACTGTTATTGGATAATGATTTTTTTGGAAAAATAAAGTTATATTGATTGGTAAATACATATTCAAGAATTAATTAAGACAATAAAAAACCCTTCTATATCCTAACAATATAGGAGGGTTTTTAATAAACGCCAGATAAAAACAACTTTACGCTAATAGCTTAATAACCTATCACTACCGCATCTACAATCAATACTACTGCGGATCTAACAATTCAATCCAGTGCTTCACTGGTACTGATGATTTGGTGCTTAAGTGCAGCTGGCAACCAATATTGGCGGTCACAATTTGTTCTGGATTATCAATCGTTAAGTCCGCTAACTTATTGGTCAGTAATTGCTGGCTCATCTCTGGTTGGAGTATCGAGTAGGTTCCTGCAGAGCCGCAGCATAAATGGCCATCCTTGGTACGGGTCAGATCGATACCGGCTTGCTGCAGAATTTGTTCAACTAGGCCACCCAATTGCTGAGCATGTTGCAAGGAACACGGACAGTGTACAGCTGTTTTGCGACCTAATCCTTGCAACTCTAGCTGACTTAAATCTTCTTTAAACAATACCTCACTAAGATCTTTAGCCAGTTCACTAACTCTTTGTGCTTTAGCTGCATAAGCAGGATCTTGGCTTAACTTTTCGCCATAATCTTTAACCATCGAGCCACAGCCAGAGGCACTAATGACGATGGCTTCTACTCCCGTCTCAATATAGGGCCACCAAGCATCGATATTACGGCGCATAAATGCCAGCCCTTCTTCATGGGCAGAAAGATGATAACTCACAGCGCCGCAGCATCCAGCTTCAGGTGCGGTGAACAAGCCAATGCCTAATTTATCGAGCACCCGGGCCGCTACAATATTAGTGTTGGGGGTAGCCGAAGGTTGAGCGCATCCTGCAAGTACCAACATCTGGCGCGTGTGCTGTTGCGCTGGTAAAGAGAGCTTAACCTGTCTGGCAGGTACTTTGGTCTTCAGACTACTAGGCAACAGTGGCCGCCCTAACTGCCCTAACCTTAACAAAGCCCCGAAGCGACGTGAGTAGGGCAAAACCTTACGTATCAACCAACGCAAAAGCTTTTGCTGAAAGGGTCGTTCCAGCTGATCCTCCATGATGCCACGGCCTATTTCGGCTAAGCGTCCATACTTTACACCAGAAGGGCAGGTGGTCTCACAACTACGACAAGTCAAACAACGGTCTAAGTGAGTCTGCGATTTTTCGCTAATATCACCGGTTTCTAGTAGCTGCTTAATCAAATAGATACGTCCGCGTGGACCATCCCGTTCATCGCCCAACTCTTGATAAGTGGGACAAGTCGCGTTACAAAATCCACAGTGTACGCAGCTGCGCAAAATAGAGTCGGCTTCCTGAATTTCTGGATGATCAATATACTTCACATTAATTTTTGTACGCATAACGTCCTCTTATTACATCCAGCTATTATGTTCAGCTATTACATCCAGCGATAGAGACGACCGGGATTAAAAATTCCGCTCGGATCAAAAGCTTGCTTAAGTCGTTGGTGGAGTTGACGCAGCGCCTTGGGCTGAGTGTGAAAAACGTCTTGTAGTCGATCGCCACCACGATAAAGGCTTACTTGACCACCCGCGCGCTCAGCCAGTGCTTCTAATTCATCAGCTGCAAAATCACCGCGTAGCCAACGCTGGCTTCCCCCCCAATCAAGCAGCCAATCCTCCTCTGGCAAAAAATGCCCGGCATTACTATTGACTGAAAACCGCCATAAGGGGGCGTCTTGGCCAGAAAAGTAATCCAATTGCTGTTCACGTAACTGTGTCCATAGATTATTTCCATCTTCTAGCAGTGTGCCTTGCCACTGGCTAACGGTACTGTCTACTGCACTACGAGCGCCTTCCAGACGCAAGTAGAGATGATTATCAAACCAACAAGCTGCAGTTAGGGGTTTGGCTTGACCCGCCAAACGATTCATCTCTGTAATGGCTTGCGCCGCATTCATTTTTTGCTTGAGTGTCATGGTGGCGGCAGGCTTGGGCATCACTTTTAGACTGACCTCGCTAATGACACCTAAGGTACCCATCGCGCCAGCTTGCAGTCGTGAGACATCATATCCCGCCACATTTTTCATCACTTGACCACCAAAGCGTAGCTCTTCTGCGCGCCCGTTGATCAAGCGAATACCGAGGACATGATCTCTTACCGAGCCATTCCACGGTCGGCCTGGTCCCGATAAATGACAAGCCAAAGTGCCGCCTAAAGTAGCTCGTCCGTTAAATAGCGGTGGCTCAAACGCCAGTCTTTGATTGTGCTCGGCCAAAGCAGCGCTGATCTCGACTAACGGTGTACCTGCTCGAGCGGTAAGCACCAGCTCAATCGGCTCATAACTGACAATACCGCTGTGCTCAGCAAGACTAAGGGGTTCACCCTCAGACTGTCGACCCATGAAATGCTTACTACCACCACCAACTATTCGTAATTTTGTACCATCGGTGCTGGCCTGTTTAACCCGTTCGATCAGCTCATGACTGATATCTTTCATGCATGCTCTCCCTGCTGCGTTGACTCGCTCCTACCTATATCGCCTTTGCCTATATCGAGTGCACGATATTCCTGACAATTTTTCAGCACAGGAATTCCTTTACCTGGATTAAGGGTGCCAGCAGGATCAAAGGCATGCTTAATGGCGTGAAACTGGCGTAACTCCTGTTTGTTAAACTGCACACTCATTTGCCGAATTTTTTCTATGCCTACGCCATGTTCCCCAGTGATACAGCCGCCCACTTCCACGCATAGCTCTAAGATGCGACCACCAAACTCTTCGGTTTTTTCAAAATCGCCAGGCACATTGGCATCGAATAATATTAACGGATGTAAATTGCCATCGCCTGCATGAAACACGTTTGCCACTCGTAAACCGTAGTGTTCTGAGAGCTTTTCCATTTCAGTCAGTACATGAGCAAGTTGGCTACGAGGAATGGTGCCATCCATGCAATAGTAATCGGCGGATATCCGACCTACGGCCGGAAATGCTGACTTACGGCCTTTCCATAATAATGCGCGTTCCGCCTCGCTCTGAGATACTCGAGTTGAGGTGGCGCCCAGCTGAATAAAAAGTTGCTCGACTTCTGCAATTTGTTCTTTAACCTCAGCTTCACTACCATCTAGTTCACATAGAAGCAGCGCCTTAGCATCGACAGGATAACCGGCATGAACAAAAGCCTCCGCAGCTATGATAGCCAGGCTGTCCATCATCTCGAGTCCAGCCGGAATAATGCCTTTGGCAATCACGTCACCTACCGCGTCGCCTGCCGTCTGTACATTATCAAAAGCTGCCATGATCACCTGTGCCTTTTCAGGGCTAGGTAACAGCTTGACCGTCACCTCAGTAACTATGCCCAACAATCCCTCAGAACCAGTAATTAAGGCCATTAAATCGAAGCCGTTACTGTCTAGACCTTCACTACCTATACTAATCAGGTCCCCTTCAACGGTAACCATTTCTACTTTCAGTAAGTTATGTACGGTTAGTCCATATTTGAGACAGTGCACGCCGCCGGAGTTTTCCGCGACATTACCGCCTATCGTACAAGCAATCTGCGAGGAGGGGTCCGGACCATAATACAAGCCATATATGCTAGCTGCTTCACTAATGGCTAAGTTACGGACGCCTGGTTGCAAGCGAGCGCTACGCGCTAGCGGGTTGATTTCAAGAATATGTTTAAAACGAGACAACACCAGTAATACGCCATCCGGGTTGGGCATGGCACCCGCACAAAGACCAGTGCCAGCTCCACGCGCCACCACAGGAATCTGATAGCGGTGACAGAGTCGCATTACTTCCTGCACCTGCTCGACCGTATCTGGTAACACCACTATCAATGGCATATCAGAATATACAGATAAGCCATCACACTCGTAAGGTCTCTGGGTTTCCTCATCACTGATCACATACTCAGGCTCAATAAATGCACGAAACATATGCACTAATGTGGCTTTATCGGGTCTTTCGCTTTGGTTCATACTGATGCTTTCCCTAGCTAACTGGGTTGACAATGATCTTCTCGTTATTGCATAGATAACAAGAAGAGCATCGTTAATAAAAAATAATGACCTCTTTGATAGATGGAGTCCTACCGATATCAACTGACAATCAACTGAAAATATAGTGCCTTTAGACGCCAGTGCAATAATTTTACAGGGTTGCTACCTATCCGGTTGCGCCAAACCCATCTATCAACAACAGACTACCCTAATAACCCACCACCGCTGCATCCACAATACGCGGGTCTGATGAGCCGTATATGCCAGTTGGCGTAATCATAATCGATTGTGTTGAGCCCATCGCTTCTTGCGGGCTAATGGTATGTCCCATCGACTCTAGCTTCTTGATAGTATCAACATTCAACGCCTTTTCGATACGAATTTCATCAGGTAGCCATTGGTCATGAATACGTGGCGCATGAGTGGCTTCAGCGATATTCATATCATGGTCGATGACGTTAGAGATGACTTGGGTGACCGTAGTAATAATACGGCTACCTCCAGGGCTGCCAGTGACGATATAGGGTTTGCTGTCTTTAAATACCAGTGTGGGGCTCATAGATGACAAGGGACGCTTATCTGCTTCAACGGCATTGGCCTCGCCACCAAGTAGGCCATAGCCATTAGGCACACCAGGCTTAGCAGAGAAATCATCCATTTCATTATTTAATAAAATCCCCGTACCTTCAGCGACCAATCCCGTGCCATAAGAGAAGTTCAGAGTATAAGTGTTGGCGACCGCATTGCCCTCTTTATCGACAATAGAGAAATGCGTGGTTTGGTCACTCTCATACGGTAGCGGGTTATTGGCTTTAACCGTCGCTGCAGGTGTGGCTTTATTTGGGTTAATTAAGTTGCGCAGCTTGTCCGCATAAGGACGCGCAGTTAGACCTTTTACCGGCACATCAACGAAATCTGCATCACCTAAGTATTCTGCGCGATCAGCATAGGCCAGCTGCATCGCTTCCGCCATTAAGTGAATGGTCTGAGCGCTATTTTGCCCATAGTCTTTTAATGGATAGCCTTCTAAGATATTTAAAATCTGCACGATATGAATACCACCAGAGGATGGAGGTGGCATAGACACAATCTCATAACCACGATAATTACCCTTCACTGGCTCGCGAGCGATGGCTTTATAATTGGCTAAGTCTTGTAAGCTCATATTGCCGCCAGCTTCATTAACGGCTTTGACCAGCTTACGGGCAGTTTCGCCCTTGTAAAATCCATCTGTGCCTTGCGCGGCAATTAATTTAAGGGATTGCGCAAGTTCCGGTTGCTTTAAGCGCTCACCGGGTTGATAGGCGCTGCCATCAGGTTTAAAGAATATCTTTTTGGTACTTGGCCACTTTTGCATGCGCTCACTTAGCGCTTCTAACGACTCGGTCAAGCCAGCGGTAACTTCAATACCATTTTCTGCCAATGAAATCGCTGGTGCCATGACCTTTCCACGACTCATCGTACCATGATCTTCTAATGCTTTTAGTAGTCCTGCCACTGTGCCCGGCACGCCAATAGCTAAGCCATGATAACGTGATAAATCACTGACTGCATTGCCCTCTTTATCAAGGTACATATCACGCGAGGCGCTACTCGGTGCTTTTTCACGATAATCGAGCGCCACCGTTTTACCTTGTTTGGCATCATAAATCATCATAAAGCCGCCGCCACCAATATTGCCAGCGCGTGGTAGGGTCACTGCCAGTGCAAAACCAACAGCGACCGAGGCATCAACGGCATTACCGCCTTGCTTCAGAATCTGCAAACCAATATCAGAGGCGATGGCCTCTTGAGTGGCGACCATACCGTTCTTTGCCCATAGCGGATGTTCAATAGCGTCCTCAGAGTAAATAGCCTGATCGGCTTTAGCTGTGGTCGTGGCTGTAGTCGAGCCAGGCGCTTTTTTCAAACTGTTAGGCGCAGCAAGTGTGACGCGCTGGGTTTCCGACAATACTGTCGGCGCGTTAGTCATAACAGCTAGGTTTATGGCACTGGTATTTATCGAGCTGTTATTTATGGTAATGGTTTGCTCAGCAGCGTGAGTAGTGACAGATAATAAAAGTGTACTACCGATAAGTAATATAGCGGCTTTGGCTGTCGCTTTATTATGATGAGGATCCTGTTGAGGTTTCGAGATTAGTTTTTGCATCGCAAAGTCCTTTTTACGAGAGGGAAAATAGTCAAACGTAGATAAATACGAAGACAGCTAAATAGTAACGAAAATAAGTGTCAGTGCAAAGCTCTTTATCGACTTTTATCCTTTATTATTAGTAACGAGACAGTAATATGCTGGCAAGTAGAAGCCTATTCGGTGAAGATTTCTTAGTAACTTTAAAGAGTTTGTGGTAATAAAAATGATATTACCGTCTATAATATAAGTACCTTATCAGTAGAAAAATCTGATGATAGGCATGCTAATAAGTCCGTTATGATCCGCTTTGATATTTCTGCTAGCACATTCATATAGCTCGGCTATAGATTTAATATCGTAGGCTCTAAAAATCATCATTCTATCTCTTATGTTTTTGTACCTGAAGTTTTATCTTTTCTAGTGTTTAAACGTCAGCGCAACTCTTTTTAACTACTGGCGCTTTGCATTATATTGCTTAATATTAACGAATTAACGGATAGTGCAGCAAAAAAGCGCATCGATTAAGAGGCGCTTTTTTATTTTAAATATAGGGTTTTAGATAAAAGTCAGTCTAACTCATCTATTCACATACCTTGCTGTTGGTGCTTACCACGCGCCTTGCGATTTTCTAAATGCTGACGACCTTTCGCCTGCCTTTCTGATTTTAATTGCGCCATTTTTTGGCGTTGCTCAGCGGTCAGTACTTGTGAAATAGCATGTTGAGTTTGTATTTGGCTAATAATGCGTTGTTTGGTTTGTGCCGCTTGCTGATCAGCCAAATGGTTTACAGCGTTAGTATCTAAGGTTGTACTGTCAGTTAATATTTGCATCTGTTGCTGCATTTGTGCACGGCCAGCTTTATAGCTCTCTTTGTTATTTTTGCGTGCATCACCTTTACTTTGCATAATGGCTTTGATTTGAGCTTGTTGCGTGGCAGTCAAATTCAGCTGTAAAAATGGACCTTTAGCGCCGCCTTTATGCTGCTGTTGCATGCTACTGCTATTAGTTGCCGTCGTATCAGTCGAGGCACCTACACTGGTACAAGCCGTTACTGCAAATAAGCTAGAAGCTGCTAGTACTGAACCCATTAATAACTTTTTCATAATGATATCCTTCATTGGTTGTCAATTTATTATCTTAAAAAACGACTTATAACAAAGCTGATTTTGAGCGACGACAACACCAGCCCCGCTCTCAATAAAGCCATGATAGGTTAAATAGACGTTACGAACATTTATGAAACATTAAGAAAGGTAACGTTTGTAGCGTATTAGCGAGCATTTGCCTGATAATATAAACAATAATAATGTCATTAAAAATTAAAGGATCTGTTATGCCAAATATATTACTTGGTGATGATGATGAGGAACTGACCCAGTTATTACAAGAATACTTGAATAATCACGGCGTCAACTGCGACTGTGTGCATGATGGAGAGGCGGTCATTCAACGTCTCAAAGCATCGAGTTATGATGTTGTTGCTTATGATCTATTGGTACTCGATATTATGATGCCAAAAATCGACGGGTTAAGTGTGCTGCGCCAATTACCGAATATCAGCGATATCCCTGTTATTATGTTGACTGCAAAGGGCGAGGAGATTGACCGTATCATTGGGCTAGAGCTTGGCGCTGATGATTATATTACCAAACCCTGTAACCCGCGCGAGCTGCTGGCGCGTATCAATGCAGTGATTAAACGTACCACCGCGGCTGTCTCAGAGCATACGCCGTTACCAGCGAGTCGCTTGCATCTTGATCAAGCCCAACGGCGGTGTCAGATAGATGAGGTGGAATTACAAGTCACTGGTACAGAATTTGATTTATTGGTGGCGCTATTAAGACAAAAAGGCGAGGTGGTTAGTAAAGCATGGTTGTCGCAACATGTTTTGCAGCGTGAATTGCAGCCCTTTGACCGCAGTCTTGATGTGCACGTCTCTCGACTTAGAAAAAAACTCCAACCTTTTCATGATGAGCCAATCAAGGCCATTCGTGGCAAAGGCTATCAGTTAGTACTGTAATGGCTGACACTACTAAGATGACTGAATCATCGATAAAAAAACCACGATTTAAAGCGCACCTAACCTTATTCTGGCGACTGTTTCTAAGTTTGCTATTTATGATTCTTATTACCTCTACTTTAGCTATTGTGGTAGAGCGCTGGCTTAATGAGCAAGAGCTGGCGACGCGTATGGACACCCAAATCGAGAAATTATTGGCCAAGCGTGAATTGTTGGCGACAGCCTTGCAACTAGGTGACATGACTGCCGTCAAGAAAATGTATGAAGACGACCGACGCCTAATGAATCAGATCAGGATATACGATGAGCAAGGCGCCATAATTTTCCCCCGATATCGTGACCGTAAGGGACAGCGAGAGCGACGCCAATCAATAGATGATAAAACACCAGCGTTGCCTGATAATGACCGTATGTCCAGCAACAAAGCGTCTAATAATAATGAGCTTAGTAATTTTACGCGTTCCAATAACAGCGGTTTTAATAAAGAGGATGCAAGTAACAAAAGGTTTACCCTTAATAATATTCTACAGCCAATACCACTACATAAAGCCATTGCTGATACGAATAGCCGCTCCGAGTTGGCTGATATAATAGTAGCGTTACCAGATGAACAAACGGTCATCATCCAGTTGCGCCCGCACTTGCTGTTTAAAGATGTATTAGAGCTCCAGCGCAGTAATTTTACCTTACGCTTGGGGCTAATTATTCTCTTTAGTGTTTTGGTCTGTTTTTGGCTCAGTCGTACTATGACCCAGCGTATTCGCTATGTGCAACATACCGTACATCGCATGATTGATGGCGACTATCAAGCCAGTCCTAATTTATCAAAATTGGGTAGAGATGAGCTAGGATTACTGGCGAAAGATGTGGCACAGTTATCGACGCGTTTGGCTGACAGTGAGCTGGCACGCAAGCAAATGCTTAGTGATATCTCTCACGAATTGCGCTCACCCCTTGCGCGTCTTGATGTGGCGACTGAGCTAACTCGAGATTTCGCTCCCCATGCCAGTCGTTATCTTGACCGCATCGACAAAGAGTCTGTGCGCATGAATGAGCTGATAGAACAAATCATTCGTATTCAATCATTACAAATGCAGCAGTACACTATTAATAGCTCAGAAAGTGAAGCGGTAGATGTTGCTGAAATTATTAGTGAGATTGGGCAAGATGTTTGTTTTGAGTTTCAACATAAACATGTGCACTGGCAGTGGCAGTCTTCTGAAACTTCTTGGACCGTAGTTGGCAATCAAGAGCAGCTGCATAGCGCGCTTGAAAATGTCATTCGTAATGCATTTATGCATACGCCACCAAACTCAATCGTTACCGCTGCGGTAATGAAGGTACAGATAGACAAAGACATAGAAGGTATTCAAATTAGCATCAGTGATGAGGGCGGCGGCGTAGCAGATAAAGATTTAGAGCGTATATTCCAACCCTTTGTCCGACTTGACTCCGCGCGCCATCGGCAAACGGGGGGTTACGGTTTAGGCTTAGCAATTGTCCATGCGATAGTAATGGCTCATAAGGGTAAGCTTACTGTATATAATCGGCAGGATGGTATCCAAGGTTTGGTGGTACAAATTGTGTTGCCAGTTTCATTTTAGAAGAACATGGTGTGTTATTTTAATTGGTATATGACAGGAGGTTGATCCAGCATGATTTGGTTAAAAATGCTTATTGGCGCACTGATGGTATTGGTGATTCAATTATTTGCTCAAACTCGATTTTTTTATTTGGCAGCGCTCGCGCCACTTTTCCCAACATTCACTTTAATCAGCCATTTTTTGGTGGGTACGCAGCGTAGTATTGCAGATTTCAAAGTAGCGCTGATATTTAGTATGCTTGGCGTCATACCGCATCTTATCTACACGCTTGTGGTATTTTTTAGCTTTAGCCATATTGGCTTGTATAAGGCATTATTATTAGGCGTAGTAGGATGGTTAGTGGCCGCTGCCATTCTGGTGTTGGCATGGCAGCACTACCAGATCTAATTCAAGCAGGTCTAATTCAAGTTTATAGCGCGTCATAATAGCCGAACCCATAACCAATGGTCATTTGGCTGTCATTATTATTATAAAACAATAGGGCTTAAAAAAAGATGGATACCTTAAATATCCTGTATTTAGTAGGGGCATTATTAATATTTGCCAGTATCATGGCAAGTACATTATCGGCTCGTTTGGGCGTACCTTTACTGCTGTTGTTTTTAGTGGTGGGGATGTTGGCAGGTGAAGATGGTATTTTAGGTATTCAATTTTCACAATACGGTATTGCTAACTTTATTGGGCAGGCAGCGTTAGCCTGTATTTTGCTAGATGGTGGTTTAAGAACGTCTTTCCAGTCTTTTCGAGTCGGTCTTAAGCCTGCGGTAGTTTTAGCGACTTGGGGTGTATTGGCCACTGTCTTGGTACTCGGAGTCTTTGTTACTTGGTTAATGGATGTGGATTGGCGAGTTGGGCTGCTGATGGCGGCTATTGTCGGTTCGACTGATGCGGCGGCAGTTTTTTCTTTACTGCGTAATGGTGGCGTCAAGCTTAACGATCGCGTGCAGGCCACCCTTGAGTTAGAGTCTGGCGCAAACGACCCATTAGCCATCCTGTTAGTCACTGGCTTGATTGCGCTTAATGTAGATCCCACAGGGCAAACCATATTTGGTTTCTTAGGATTGTTATTACAACAACTTGGCTTTGGATTAGGTATTGGTCTGCTGGCAGGTTTCTTACTATCCAAGCTGTTACCAAAGGTACATTTGGCAGAAGGTATGTATGCCATTTTAATTATGTCAGCGGGCTTGTCTGTATTTGCAGCCACCAATTTAATCGGCGGTAGTGGATTTTTGGCAGTATATCTAACTGGAGTGATTATTGGCAACAATAAGGTGCGCTCAACCGAGCATGTGTTGCGAGTGATGGACAGCTTTGCATGGTTATCACAAGCAGTGCTTTTCGTGGTACTCGGCTTGCTAGTCACTCCCTCCAACGTCATAAACGTTTGGTATTATTCGGTCGCGATTGCGGCTTTTATGATTTTGGTCGCCCGGCCTATTGCGGTCTATACCAGTGTCAAACCTTTTAAATTCAAAGATCGAGAGATTGGCTTTATTTCGTGGGTCGGCTTGCGTGGAGCGGTGCCCATTACTCTGGCGATTCTCCCTGTTATGGCATCAGTAGATGGCGCTTTTATGTTATTCGATGTTGCATTTGGGGTGGTGGTTTTATCTTTAGTCTTACAAGGAACCACCATACCTATCATGGCAAATTTGTTTAAAGTGCGTATTCCTGCCAATGATGAGCCTAAAGAAGAGCATGAAGTTTGGGTGTCAGATAAAGCGAGTATTACCTTATATGAATTTGAAGTAAAGGCTGGCGCATTTGCGACTGGTAGGCATCCAAAAAGTATCTCTAGTCGTATTAGTCCTGATGAGATTGATGTCTTTGCTTTAGTACGCCGACAACAGCTAATAGTCGTTGATGAAAATACCCAGTTAAAATTTGGCGACAATGTTTGGTATGCAATGCGAGGCAATCACGCCAGTCAAATTGCCCAAATTTTTAATGATACCAAACTAGATCGTAGAGCCATAGAAGATTTCTATGGCGATTGGCTGTTATCACCCAGCGTTAAGCTGGGAGATTTACCATTTTTTACGGACGCAATACAAGCGGAATCTCTGGTAACCCAGCCTAAGCCTCAAGCTAATAACAGGTCAATAAACATGTGGCAACAAACTGTGGCTGAATATGTAATTGCCAGCTTAAATATGGCTCCAGTTTCAGGTGATACCGTAACAATTAATGATGAATGGTCTTTAGTCATTAAAGAGGTTGATAGCAAAGGTACGCTAAGAACGATTGGTTTAAAATATCGAAAACACTGATAGCATTCAAAAAACAGCTCGCTACTGTTTATAAACTAGCCTAGTCGCACTTAATACAAAACCAGGCTATTCTCAAAATTATGCAACTACTATTGTAAATACGGCTATAGTGAATCAATCTCTATCTGACTTGTGGTCTTAAGCGCTCTTAACCGTCATCTAAGTTCACCCTTTTTACCTTAGACAAGCGTTCTAAATTCGACTAACTACAGCTCTAGATCAAAAGCGCTTACAGCATAACTTGTGCAATCATAGCCGATCCTAAGAAAGTACCCGTAAAGGTAAGTATGGCAACCACTGCAATTTTAAATCCGGACTTTTTAAATAAATTCACTTCCATCTGCGAGATTGCAAATCCTGCATAAGCAAGCACAGGGGTAATTAGTTGTAAGACCCCCAGCTTTTCTGTTTCTACTAAGACGTATTCGCTCATTGGGAATTGTGGCAAGGATATTAAAATAGCCACAATTGATATCCAAGCAATAGCAGGAACATTAACAGGGATAACTTGTTTTAATAGGATTCCAACGATACAACAAGCAAATAGAATCAACATAGCAGGTAGAGCAGAAATTGGATTAACGTCTTGTCCTACCCAGTTACTCAATAGCAGTACGACACATATAACTGCTAGTAGAGCAACAGACTGCCATACCGACAGAATGGATTGCTCTTGTATACCTGCGCTAAAATTTGTTTGTGTGGCAGCACTATCACCATTATTCTTTTTAAATTTGCTGGTAACTTTATATAAAAACTCTGTAAATGGCAGCGCAACAAATAAACTGACGAACAGTCCGGTAGCGTAAGTTAATAGGTTAGAGGTTGCAGCAAACGCAGTAATGGTTTCCGCTTGAGCAGGCACAGTTTCTGCGAGCGCTGCCGAACAGGCACCCATCATACTACCACTACCGATACCGCAAGCCATTGCCAGCGCACGAATATCCATGATGTCCATAGAGGCAATGATACCAGCCATTAATGAGAAATAAATCGCTCCGAATAATGTGCCCATCACATAGACACCCATGACACCAATACCTTCGGCACTCTGAAGTCCATATTTATCAGCGATTAAAGCAATGTTGGGTTCACGAGCGATCGAGTGAGTGGCCCCGATAGCTTCTCGTCCCATACCAAATACCAATACCGCAACGGGCAAGGCAATTAGGGCAGTGGCCACGTTACCTAATTCTTGTAATAACAGTGCTGGACCTGCGGCGATTATTTCTTCAACTTTAGGACCGACACCCACACCGAATTTAGCAATAAAAGGCATGATACTTAAAAGAACAGCATAGCTGGCAAATTTTGCTCGATCTTTGGAGATGACCGCTTTCATTGAAGGGATAACGTTGGGGTTTAACAAGATTGCAAAAATAAATGCGTATAGTAAAGGCAATAATATTAGGGTACCAATACCAATAGGAATTTTAATGATGCCTATCCACTCTGCAATTAGTGACACGACAATCACGAGTAAATGTAGCTTCCAATCAAATAAGTGCTTAGTCATGGTACTAGACAGCACACTGGTATTATTCATAACAATTCCTTTTGTATGTTGATATTACCGTACACTTTAACCCCTTGGTTTACTAACGACTTTTTGGTAGCTCAGACTCCGTTAAAGAAACCCACACCTTAATACCGGTCTCAATGGCATCATCGTTAAAGTCATAGGACGCGTTATGCAAGGGTTTAGAAGGGGTATTGCCGTCAACACCCAACCAAAAATAAGCGCCTTTGACCACTTGACTCATGAATGAAAAGTCCTCAGAAGCCATTGAGGGCTCTACATCAGTCTTTACCTTATCAGCGCCCAGTACTTTGATAGCAGCTTCTTTAATTTCGATATAGGCTTGACTGTCATTAGTGGTTACTGGATAGCGTATATGGTAATCAATTTCACCTGTGACCCCATATAAAGGCGGTAACGTTATTACCATCTCTGTGAGCATATCCTGCATGGATTGGCGTACGTCCATATCAAAGCTACGAACCGTGCCTTTTAGAATCGCATAATCAGGAATGACATTGGTGGTATCGCCGCTATTCATCTGCGTCACGCTAATGACACCTGATTTGAGTGGAGATATTCGGCGAGAGATGATGGACTGAATGTTCGTAATCAATGCCGCTCCTGCTGCAATGGGATCAGCCCCTAAATGTGGCATAGCTGCATGCGTGCCTTTACCCGTTAAAGTAATCTCAAAAGTATCAAAAGACGCCATCATAGGGCCATTATTGACGGCAATTTCTCCTACAGGTAGTCCTGGCCAGTTGTGCAGTCCATAAACCGCATCCATAGGAAATTTTTCAAACAAACCATCGTCAATCATTGCCTTTGCGCCGCCTAACACCTCTTCAGCAGGTTGAAAGATAAAATGAACCGTTCCACTAAAGTTTTTATGTTGGCTTAGATGTTTTGCTGTGCCTAGTAGGACTGAAGTGTGACCATCATGACCACAGGCGTGCATACAATTTTCATGGGTGGATTTGTATTTGACATCGCTTTGCTCTTTTATGGGTAACGCATCAATATCAGATCGTAGCCCAATAGTAGGGCCTGAGCCGTTCTTAAGCGTCCCGACAACCCCAGTACCGCCCAATCCTTGATGCACTTCAATCCCAAAAGATTGTAGCTTGTCGACAATAAATGATGCGGTTTTAAACTCTTTAAAACCGAGTTCAGGCTGGCTATGAATTTGTTTGCGCCACTGTTTGACTTCATCTAATAGTGCTTCGTTAATTAACATTTATTTTCTCCTTTGAAGATATTTAGGACATCTTTGGTATTTATAATCAGGATTCATAAACAACCACTCTACTATAGCTAAAACGGTTGTAGATAAGGCAAGAAATGTTAGTAAGGTTGTTTCCTTGCTTATTTTTCTAACGCAGTTGTCCGTTTTTTAGTTTAGCGAGTAGGTAATACCGACTATTTATACCATTATGACGACTCACCTCTTTTAGTATATTTCGTGCTCGTAACGCTTAATCAAGAGTGTGAAATATCAAACCTATCTTGATATTATTATCATTTTCTAGCTAACGATAGCAGGAATATAGACATCGATGAGAAAAGCAATATAGACCCAACTGCCATTGGTTTGGATAAAGATAAAGACAATCGCTTATGGCAGGTTAGAAGGTCTGATATAAACGTTACGTTTATAAAAGTGAATGGTTTGTTGTTGGTTATCAACGAGGCGGTGTATTTGGTTTTGCGGCGCGGCGCCAAATTGCTTGATGAGATGCCTGTATAAATAGGTATTAGCTGTACTTATAATGCCTATTACTTTATATCGTTTGACTGTGTCTATCCATCAACATATATTGAACTGATACAAATACTATGAGTAGTATTTAAATTTTTAGTAAAATAATATCGCTAAATATTACTTTATTATTAGTATTTTTAATATTTAATCTTGTTATTTTCGAACTATTATCATGGTTTTGGTTGGTAGTTAGCGCTTATATTGACAAGAAAAAATGGAATTTTTAGAAACAAGGGAATGTACAGAATGAAAATATATAGCCATGAAAAGCAAAAGCTTCATCACCCACAGAGTTACTTTTCTCGGGGACAAATGCGCCAACCGCAAGAAAAACCTGAGCGCTTGACAGAGTTATTAAAAGCGCCAGAGGCGTTAGGCCTAGAAGTAACGACTGCTAAAGACATAGGAATCGAGCCTATTTTAGCGGTACATGATTTTGGCTATGTCGACTTTTTAAAGCATGGTTATGAAGAATGGATGGCCGTAGATGAGGATATGGGAGAGGAAGTTCAAACGACCATTTATATGCCGCATAACAATGCTGGCCTTGGTATTTTGGCAAAAGCTGCTAAATATCAGGCGGATGGCAGTGCGCCAATTGGCAAGCATTCATGGACATCTATCTACTGGTCTGCTCAAACGGCGCTCAATGCCGCTGATTCGTTGTTAAACGAAGAGACGAATCAAAATAAGTTGCAAATATGTCTCACAAGACCCGCAGGCCACCATGCACGTAAAAGTGCAGCAGGTGGCTTTTGTTATTTAAATAATGCCGCCATTATTGCTGAGCATTTACGTCAAAAATTCCAAAAAATTGCCATTATAGATACTGATATGCATCATGGTCAGGGTATTCAAGAAATATTCTACGACCGCAAGGATGTGCTGTATACCTCTGTACATGGCAGTCCTATCAATTTTTATCCAGTGGTCGCAGGCCATGAACATGAGAAAGGCGAAGGCGAAGGTTATGGCTATAACATTAACTTTCCGATGCCGCACGATACCGATGAAGCCGGTTTTTTCCATCATGTTGACAAAGCAATCAAAACTATAAAGTTATTTAATCCAGATGTCATTGTCCATGTCTTAGGATTTGATGTTTATAAAGACGATCCGCAGGCCAAATGTCACGTTAGTACCGAAGGGTTTAAAACCTTAGCACAAAAACTTAAAGCACTAGATAAGCCCGTTATTGTTTTAGTTGAAGGCGGCTACTGTATAGAAAAGCTCAATGAAAATTTACAAGCCTTTTTATCTGGGTTTATTTCAGAAGAAAAATAATAACGACCAAATAGCAATTGATGTTAAACCATTACCTGCATAAAGGATTTATTAAGGTAATTACTTGGTCAACTGATAACAACAGGGATGTTTAATATGAGTACTTCCATTCTAAAAGCGATCAGCTATGCCGGTGTCTATAGCTATACCGGTGTCTACATTAAAGCGATCACTATTGCAGAATATGCAACAATCTAGAGGGAAGTGAAGTATGTATAATTCAAGTGAAAGTTTAATTTTAGGTTCGTTAGTTGTTATATATTTCTTATTTTTATTTGGTGTATCGTTTTATATCAACAAAACAAGTATTAAAACATATGATGATTATAACGTTGCAGGAAGGTCTGTATCGATATTCCCTCTTATTTTAACCTTTGTAGGAACTGCGGTTGGTGGTGCGACGTTATTAGGATTTATGCAGAACGGCTTTTTATATGGCATGGGTCAGCAATGGTTAAACCTTTCGATTTTAATTTCGGGTCTGCTGATGCTTGGACTCTTTCTTAGTAGAATTCGTACGCTTGGCGAAAAGTATAAAATGGTAACGATTGCAGATTTTACTGTTTTGAGGTTTGGTGAGGGTGCTAGGATTCCAACCGTGGTCAGTGTTTTAGTTGCTAACTGCGCGTTGACAGGAATGCAGTTTGCAGCCATCGCCACTGTACTTAATCTAACAATGGGACTAAATATTACCACTGGTATCTTAATCAGTTGGGTACTGCTCACGTTAAAGACCTATTACGGTGGAATGAAGTCAGTAATTTGGCAAGATGCTTTTCATGGAACGATACAGACAATCGGTATTTTTGTCTTATTTGTAGCCGTAATTTTGGCTTCTGGTGGCTTGCAAGAGGTATCTAAACAAGCAGCACTTGCCAATCAAAGTGAATTTTTAAGTATTCTCGGTATTTCACCTTCTGAAGTGTTCGTTTATTTATTAACCATTGGGGCTTATCAGTTCGTTAGACAAGACTTATGGCAGAGGTTTTGGGCTGCTGGGAGCGCTAAAATAGCTAGAAATGGGTACTGGATTTCAATTATTTTAACCTTTATAACTGGCTTCTTTATTATTTCAACGGGTGTTATGGGCCGTTTCGGCTTGAACATCGGAGAAATTGATTCCAGCCTAACTTATTATAAAATAATTGGAGATGTATTTAGTTTTCCAATGGTTGTAGTGATGATTATTGCCCTACTTGCAACGGTAATATCAACAGCTGACTCTTTCTGTATGGCTGGTGCCTCTTCAATTATAAACGATATCATTAAACCAAGACTACAAGAGACACCCGATCTCGATAGCCGCTTGTTAAAGTATAGTCGTCTTTCAGTTGTCCTGGTTTCAATCTTTTCTTTACTACTAGCACTATATATCCCGCAATTAGTCAGTTTATGGGTGACAGGTGCAGCTATGTTAGTGTCAAGTTTATTAGCACCAGTCATTGCTGGCTTGTTCTGGAAAAAAGCGACTCGCTTAGGTGGAACAGTGGCAATGTGGGTCGGTTTAATTGTGGCAGTAACTTGGCAGGTACTTGGACATCCATTTGGTTGGCATCCGATATTTATAGGTCTTCCAATTTCAACTCTATTGGTCATTTTCGTGTCATTAGCGACCAATGACTCAAGTCATAAAATTTAAGTATTTTAATTAGACTTGTCTAAGTTTTGATTAACGACAGGTGTATGTGACGACAATTAAATCAGCACATTCAAAAGAAAAAAATAATAACGACCAATCAGCAATTAATGTTAAACCGTTACCTACATAAAGGATTTATTAAGGTAATTGCTTGGTCAACTGACAACAACAGGGATGTTTAATATGAGTACTTCCATTCTAAAAGCGATCAGCTATGCCGGTGTCTATGTCGGCGCGGTCATTGGTGCAGGATATGCAAGTGGGCAAGAGGTGCTGCAGTTCTTTGCAAGCTATGGCTTTATTGGTATGTTGGGTGCCGTTATCACTATGATCATGTTGGCATGGTACGGTACCGTATTTATGGAATTGGGTCATCAACTTAAGACCAACAGTCACCGAGTCGTTCTGAATTATCTGTGTGGTAAAAAAGTAGGGTTTTTCGCCGACTATATTCTGTTGTTCTTTATGTTTGGCGTCATTAGTATCATGTTTTCAGGTGGCGGTGCTGCTATTCATCAGTACTGGGGTCTGCCGCCAGTTGCCGGCAAAATTATCATTGCCGTCATGACATTATCAACTGTGATCTTTGGCTTTACCTCCTCTGTTAGAGCGTTAGGGATCATCTCTCCATTAATGATTTTGGCAGTAATTGTCATCTCTGTCATTACTTTCACCACTTACTCTGATCAATTGGCAACCGTAGATGCCAGCCTCCAAACCCTTCAACCTGATACAGCCACCCCATTTTGGTGGACGTCAGCGATCGTTTATGTCTCATATAATGTCATTCCAGGGGTATCTACTTTCGCTTCTATTGGTAATAAAGAGCCGAACTTAAAAATAGTAAGAATGGCTGGTGTTATCGGCGGGATGACTTTAGGTATTTGTTTGCTATTTATTATCATGGCGCTCTTAGCAAACCTTGAAAACGTCATGAGTTATGAGATTCCGTTTTTAGAGATAGCGCGTGGTATTGGTCCAACTACCGGATTTTTATTTAGTATAGTACTCGTGGTTGCGGTATTCACAACGGCTGTATCTAATTTATATGGTTTTTGCATCCGCTTTTATGATTCTGATACGGAAACGTCAAAGTTTCGCATATTGACCGTTGTTGTTGTGGTGCTATCTTTACTTGCCTCACTCTTCCCATTCAGTACCTTAGTAGGCACCTTATATCCCGCTTTAGGTATTCTAGGAATGTATGTTCTGATTTGCGCTTTGTACAAGACTTTTAAAGGTCAGATATTTATGGCTGAACGACCAAAGTTATAATGAAAAGTAAAATGGAAACAAAGGGGTATGGTATGCGATATGAAGTGATTGTTATTGGTGCCGGCATGGTAGGGACGTCCATTGCTTGGCATCTCCAAAAACATAACTCTCAGGTTTTATTATTAGATAGAAAGTCACCAGGGTCAGAGACCTCATATGGTAATGCCGGGTTGATACAGCGGGAAGCCATTCATGTGCATCCTTTTCCTAGACATTTTACTGAGCTGGTAAGAGTGTTACCGAATCAGAATACTGATATTCGCTATCGTTGGCCTGCCGTCCTACGTCATCACCGAGCACTACTACAGTATTGGCAGTTTTCTGCGCCATCTTCTGTCCAAAAAATAGAAGAAGAGTGGGAGACTCTGATTGAGCATTGTACCAGTGAGCATCAAGAGATGATTACGGCTGCTGGTGCAGAAAACTTAATCAGACGTGTTGGTTGGATTGAGATGCACCGAACTGAAGATAAGTTTAAAGTCGCTATCGCAGCAGCGATAAATATGCGTGAACAAGGAATTGAGCACAAAGTTCTTTCCATTGATGAACTAAAAGTACTTGAGCCTAACGGTAATTTCGATGGCTTTATTGGTGCTATCCATTGGTCCAACTCTTGGCAAGTCTCAAATCCCGGTGCATTGGTAAAAGCTTATGCCAAAAGCTTCCAAGAAATGCAAGGGTCAATAGCTGAGTGTAATGTCAAACAAATCCTACCTGATGGTGATGGTTGGCAGGTGATAACTGATGATGCTACTTTCTATAGCGATCACTTAGTGGTTGCTGCCGGGCCTTGGTCAAATCAGCTGATAAAACCTCTAGGTTATGATTTGCCACTATTTCCGATGCGTGGTTATCATCAACACTTTGACATCACACCTCAAAACACCATCAATCATAGCTTGGTCGATATGGATAAAGGGTTTGTCATGGGGCCAATGCAACAAGGTATTCGCATTACTACCGGCGCTGAAATGACATTAATGAATGCGGCAAAAGACTTTGGACAATTAAATGCTGTATTGCATTTCGCCAAAACAATTTTGCCATTGAATAACAAGGTAGAGTCAGAGGCATGGTGTGGGTCTAGACCCTGTATGCCTGATATGAAGCCTGTGATCGGCGCAGCCAATAAGCATGATAATTTATGGTTTGCTTTTGGACATGGTCATCAAGGATTCACCTTAGGACCGATTACCGGGCGTATCGTCGAAGAGCTGATACATAACAAACCTTTGACGGTTAACGTCGATCCCTTTAATGCTCAGCGGTTTTTAATAGCTTAATCTTTGTTTTCATTAATATGAGGTTCCTATGCCTACATCTAAGTCTGATCATTTAACGCATAGTGCAAGTAATAGCGATGTGCAGAAAATTTTTAGTTGGCGTACCCTTGGTCCTGGTATTTTATTAGCATCAGCAGCTATTGGCGGCTCGCATTTAATATCCTCTACGCAAGCTGGCGCAACTTATGGTTGGCAGCTTGCAGGACTTATAATAATAACCAATTTATTAAAGTATCCATTTTTTCGTTTTGGTACTGATTATGTCTATGGTACTGGTGAGTCTTTAATCGCTGGTTACTATAAGAAATCAAAAGTTTATTTGGGTGTTTATCTATTTTTGTCTATGTTTGCATCGGTAGTAGGTACAGGCGCCGTTGCCTTACTTTGCGCTGCTATCTTAGGGTTTATGCTACCTGCCAGCCTTGAGCTATCGACTATTACATTGTCTGTTATCGTCATGGGTATCTCTTGGGTATTTTTAGTCGCAGGACATTACAAACTACTTGATAGCGTTAATAAGTGGATTATCATTGCTTTGACACTAGGGTCTCTTGTCGCTGTCATTATGGCTGCAGGTAAACCTACGGTTATGACAGCAGATTTTGTAGTAACGTCACCTTGGAATTTAGCGACTTTAGGCTTTCTTGTTGCTTTGATGGGATGGATGCCTGCACCAATGGAGTTCTCAGCCATCAATTCGATGTGGATATCTGCAAAAATTAAGGCTGAAAACACCACGCATCGTCAAGGTTTGATTGATTTTAATGTGGGCTATGCTGTCTCTACTATTTTAGCACTAGTATTTTTAGCGCTAGGGGTGTTTGTTCAATATGGCTCTGGTCAGGAGATTCAAACCGCAGGAAGTGATTACGTTGGTCAGCTGATCAATATGTACACAGCTACTATTGGTGAATGGTCAAGATTCCTCGTCGCTTTCGTGGCTTTTATGTGTATGTTCGGTACCACGCTCACCAGCGCCGATGGAACGGCGCGCGCCAATTCTGAATGTTTGCGACTTTTTAAAGGTAATGCAGAGATTACCAATAAACAAATATTTTTTTGGACAACCTACGCCATTGTTGGCGGCTTAATCATCATTATCTTCTTTACAGGTCAACTTGGCTCAATGCTCAAGTTTGCCATGATAGCCGCTTTCATCGCGGCACCCATTGTAGGCGGACTAAACTATGTATTGATTAAAGATCATAAAAAATTATCTACTGCAATGAACGTATGGGCAATAACAGGACTAATATTTTTGACAGGTATCGCTTTACTTTTTATCGCCAATTTATTGGGACTTTTCACACTCTTATAAAACGGCAAATAAGTAGTAAGTTTGTGAATTCTAGATAATTAATGCTCAGCGATTTTAAACACTTAATAAAGTAAGCTAATAATATATGTTTTAACCCTATACATTTTAATGAACTAAGGATAAACCCCAATGCAAAAAATTAATAGTAATCAACGTATGAGCCAAATCGTAATCCATAACCAAACTGTCTATTTATCGGGTCAAGTCGGGGCTATCGACGAAGATGTGGCGGCTCAAACATTGACCTGTCTGAATAAAATCGAAAAGCTACTAGAGGACGTGGGTAGTGATAAATCAAAAATACTCTCGGCAACCGTATGGCTAAAAAGTATGGCAGATTTTGAAGCGATGAATACCGTATGGGACCAATGGTTCGACGACACATTGCCGCCTGCTCGCGCGTGTGGAGAGTCGGCTTTAGCACACCCTGATTTATTGGTAGAAATCACTATAATCGCTGCTGAGTAAAGTCGCTGTTGAGTAAAAGATTAATCATACTGGTAACCAGTCAGAACTCGAATTAAGAAAATAATAGTTAAGGGGATAATAATGAATAATACAATCCATGGTGGTCAAGCGATCGTAGACAGTTTGCAATTACATGGGGTCAGCCGCGCCTATGTCGTCCCAGGTGAGAGCTATTTATCAGTATTAGATGGACTCTACAATGCTGATATTCAAACAGTGGTATGTCGCCATGAAGCCGCCTGTACTTATATGGCAGATGCGCATGGGAAATTTACCGGTCAGCCGGGTATTGCTATGGTGACGCGTGGACCGGGCGCTGCGCAAGCCTATACCGGTATCCATACCGCTTGGCAAGATGGTGTACCACTCATATTATTCGTCGGATTAATCCCTGTAGCAGATAGAAATCGTGAGTCTTTCCAAGAGTTTGACCCCAATCAATGGTTTTCTAGTCAATGTAAACAGGTACTGATATTAGATGAAGTTTCAAGAGCGTCCGAAATTGTAGCAAAGGCTTTTCATGCCGCTTTAGAAGGAAGACCTGGCCCTGTGGTAGTGGGATTACCTGAAGATATTATTCAGCAAGAGTTTCATGGACAAATGCATCCGGTGATACCTGTGTCCCAAGGTTGTGTTGCTGATGATCAGCTCAATATCATACTTGATGCACTATCAAACGCTGCCAAGCCGTTGATTTTTGCTGGGGGACAAAACTGGACACCTGAAGCATCTAGGCAGTTGACACAGTTTGCCGAGGACAATCACATACCGGTGATTCATGATTGGCGAGCTTCCGACAGAGTTGCCTTTGATTCGCCTGCGCATGCTGGTTATTTGGGTTATGGGCGCTCAGATGAGTGTGCAGCATTAATCGAAACCGCTGACGTGCTGCTAACGATGGGAACCGTATTAGGGGATGTCGCGAGTGATGGCTATAAGTTACGTCAGTCTTTTGATAAGCCCAATTATATTGTCAATTTAGATACCAGTTTGCGCGGGCATAGTGGCTCAGTTACTGAACATATTATCGCCAGCCCCATTAGCTTTAGTAAAGCGCTAAGCAAAGTGTCGCTATTAACAAGCTCAGAGTCTCGCGCGTCTTGGTTCAATTATTGTCATGAGCAACAAAGAAAAGATTGTGCTTTTCCAGAAAAGGAAACAGCTATTGAAAGCACTGATCAACCTTATGCCAGTATGACCCAAGTTATTAAAGCAATTACTGAGCAATTACCGACAGATGCCGTATATAGTTTTGGTGCGGGCAATCATTGTTTATGGGCACAGCGTTATCTGCCTACGCACACCTTCCCAAGTCAGCTTAGTACCAGAAATGGGGCGATGGGCTATAGTTTGCCAGCAGGTATCGTTGCCGCCTTAGAGTCGCCCGAACGGCTATCCGTTGTCGTCACAGGTGATGGCGAATTTATGATGAATGAAGCGGAGCTATCGACATCATTACGTTATAACGCGCCTGTTTTAATCATCTTAATGGACAATCAGCAGTTCGGCACTATTCGCCAGCATCAAGAAGCCCATTACCCTAATAGAGTATCGGGTACTCAGCTACAAAACCCTGATTTTGCGGCGCTTGCCAATGCTTTTGGCGCACACGGCATACGAATCGCTAATAATAAAGATATTAAAATGAGTATCAATGAAGCGATGCAGGTAGTTACCAAAGAGCGTAGAACAGTATTGTTACATGTGATGACTGATCCTGAGCAGCTTATGCCTTAGGCCGCTAATACCAGTTAATGCTACTAGCAGTTAATAATATAAGTCACTCATCACATCATTCATAATAAGGAAGTATTATGACCCACTATCAAGTAACGAACCCAGCGACTGGCGAGATAGAAGAGCAATATGAAAACCATTCTGACCAGGAAGTCCACGATTTCATAACCGAGTCGCATGATGCTTATCAAGTATGGCGTAAAATCGATGTTAAAACGCGCGCACAGATCTTAAATAAGATTGCTGACCTGTATGATGAGCAACGCGAAACGCTGGCTAAGATTATGGCATGCGAGATGGGAAAGCCTGTTGCGCAAGGTGAGGGAGAGCTTGAGTTAGTCAGCGAAATATTTCGTTATTATGCCAAGTATGGTGAGCAATTTTTAGAGACCGCAGAATTACCCAACACTCAAAACGCTGTGGTAAAAAAAGAATCTATCGGCGTGTTACTGGGTATCATGCCGTGGAACTATCCTCACTACCAGGTAGCGCGTTTTATTGCTCCGAATCTGATGTTAGGCAATGCGATTATACTGAAGCATGCGCCTTCATGTCCTAAATCTGCGACCGCTATCGTCTCCATATTGGCGCAAGCAGGCTTACCTAAAGGCGTCTATAACAATATTTTTGTGACCAATGACCAAGTTAAAACAATCATTAATGACAAACGTATTCAAGGGGTTTCCTTAACAGGATCAGAGCGAGCAGGGGCGGCTGTTGCTCAAGTAGCCGGTGCCGCGTTGAAAAAAGTAGTGCTTGAATTGGGCGGCTCAGATCCATTTATAGTTCTGGCCGATGCAGATATTGATCAAGCAGTAGAATGTGCATTTATCGGTAGGTTTGGCAATGCAGGACAAGCTTGTAATGCGGCAAAACGTATTATTCTACAAGCAGCTATTTATGACGAGTTTGTAGAAAAATTAACTCATAGAGTTGAGGCGTTGGAGCCGACAAATCCATTAGATAAAGACACTTTTTTAGGGCCATTATCTTCCAATCAAGCTTTAGAGACCATCCAAGCGCAATATGATAATGCGGTAAAGCAGGGCGCGACCGTATTAGTGGCTGGTGGACAAATATCAAAGTCTGGAGCATGGTTCAAACCCAGTCTATTAGCCGATATCACACCAGATATGCAAGCGTACCATGATGAGTTATTTGGACCTGTCGCCGTCGTATATAAGGCGGCAGACGTAGAAGACGCTATCAGGCTTGCTAATGATACCTCGTTCGGCCTAGGAGCATGTATTCATACACAGAATTTGGCACGCGGGCAAGTGGTGGCCGAACAGTTAGAAGTTGGTATGGTTGCGTTCAATCAAGCCCCAGGAACAGCAGCTGAACACCCATTTGGCGGTGTCAAACGATCAGGTTTTGGACGCGAGCTTGGCCCTTATGGTATGAGTGAGTTTGTAAACTTTAAGTTATATAGTAAATAAAGATTTATAGAGACCCGCTATCCCTAACTATATTGTATTATGAATTAAAGGTAGTAATGAAAATCGAGCTGAAGTCCATAGGCTGAAGTATCATAATAATTTAACTCTATGTGCTTTTAGCTTGATTTTCATGTTACTTTTTCATGTTACTTCGTCATCAATATATTTAGAATATAAGTGCTGAAATCGTCATGATACAACAGAAATTAGCAGACAGCTTAAATTGGACATTGCTTCATGTGTTAATCGTTATATATGAAGAGGGCAGTATTAGTACTGCCGCTAATCGTTTAAATATTACCCAGTCAGCGGTCAGTCAGAACCTTAAAAAGCTTGAAGAGCAGCTGGAGAGTCAGCTCGTTATCCGTAATACCAAGCCTTTAGAGCTCACTCCCATCGGTCATTACTGTTTACAAGTTGCCCAAACTATATTTACAGAAATCACTTCTATTGAGGCGATGAAAGGCAGTAACTCGCATCTCTTAGAAGGCGACATTAAGCTTTTGGTGGCCAGTCGTCTCCACAATCCAAAATATAATGATTTCCTAGTCTATTTTAAAAAGAAATATCCAAATATCACCTTAGATTTGACCGTGAAATCAAGCATGGATATTCTAAATGCCCTCAAACAAAAAACCCCTGCTGTCGGTATCTGTTTGGCCAAACATATTCCCGAAACTCTTAATCAACAGTTATTGTTTAATCAGCGCTATTATTTGTACTGCGGCTATCATCATCCTTTATTCTCATCGCCCGATTTGAGTTTTGACAGTCTATTAAAAGAGGATTTTATTGCTTTTAATAGTGAAGATATTGGGGATGTTCTCTCTCCAATTACTGTATTTAAAGAAAGTCATGATCTAACAGGCCGTATCAGCGCCTATACTAACAATTTAGATGAAGCGGTTCGGCTGATTTATACTGGATATGGTATCGGTGCGTTACCTGATCAGTTTATTGCAGCGACCCACCTAGAAGCTAAGCTCAGACGTCTGCCCCCAAAAGAAGGTATTGCGGATATACCCATTCATATTTTTTGGCACAAACACCGCGCCTTGTCACCTATTGAAGCTAAATTTATTGAAGAAATTTTAGAGTTCGATATTTCTTTTTAAAGCAAGTGTTGATGGGCTAGTAGGAGAGTTTTTTGTACAATCTCTAATGGCTATATAATGGATCTACAAGAATTTATATTATCCAGCCCTATATATTTGCTTGCTAATGATAATGAGACTTTGCTGATTATCTAATGTTGCTAACTTATTTGTCTCTTCAGGTAGTTCCCAGCAGCACGAGATTGGCATTTATTACCTCATTTAAACTTCGAGACTAACTGACAATGAGTGACTGCTCGAAATCAACTCAGCTGTAGCTCTAACCGACGGATTCCAATCGTTTACTACGAGGACTTTATAATGTCTATTCATATTTGCAATGCCTGTGGAACCTCATTCCCCAAAAGCAATAACCCTCCTAAAAACTGCCCAATCTGCGAAGATGATCGTCAATATGTACCTGCTGATGGGCAAACTTGGACCACGCTTGAAAATCTTGTCGGCTCTCACTCGAACATGTGGAAACAGCATGAACCAAATTTATACGAAATTAAAACCCATCCTGATTTTGGTATAGGACAACGGGCGTTTCTGATTAGGACGCCGAATGATAATATTCTTTGGGACTGTATTGCTCTACTTGATCCCGCTACTGAGGAACTTATTCATGCGCTTGGCGGTATTAGTGCAATCGCGATTTCGCATCCTCATTTTTACACAACCATGCAAGATTGGGCGCATGCATTTGACGCCCCTGTGTATCTTCATAAGCTCGACTGTGAATGGGTAATGCGACCCGATGAGAAGCTAATTTTTTGGGAAGGTGAAAGCTTTGAGATAGGCGATGGTCTTTCACTTATCCGTACCGGAGGACATTTTCCTGGCGCCACTGTTCTACATTGGCCTCAAGGAGCTGATGGTAAAGGGGCTCTGCTCAGTGGAGACGTTATTCAGGTCGCCGCAGATAATACGCGTGTCTCGTTCATGCACAGCTATCCCAATATGCTGCCATTGGCAGCGGCTACCGTTCAGCGCATAGGCGACACTCTAGAGTTATGGGACTTCGATCGAATCTACGGTGCTTTTGAGGGCAAAACCATTCTATCAGGTGCAAAAAAAGCCATAAAGCAAAGCGTATCACGATATGTCGAACTGCTTGAAGGTCATCAGATATAAATAGCATTGACTAAGTATGCTAATAAAAGTGCCGACTTAAGGGAATGAATGATTCTATTCACGTTTTAAAAGAGTGTTCATTAAATCAGCGTTCTCTGAATACTCGTAAGATTGATTAAGGTCGATTAGTAGCTTGCTTCATCACCAGCACGTTTAGCATCGTTCAAAAGGCAGGCTGACTAATTCCGCTAACATTGTTTCATCATTTATCTTGCTTTCCCGAAGTAAGAGAGATTGCAAGTAGCAGCCTATTTGATAATGGTTTATGATAAACAATCAACAATAATTATTTAACGTAAAAGCAGACCATGATTTTTATAAGCAATACCATCAGCCTTAACGACCACGAGGTAGACATTAACGCCATCCGCGCCCAAGGTGCAGGCGGGCAAAACGTCAACAAAGTATCCTCTGCCATTCATCTACGCTTTGATATCAACGCTTCCAGTCTTAGCGACTCTCACAAACAGCGCTTATTAGAAAGCAAAGACAGCCGCATTAGTAAAGAGGGTGTGCTAATCATTAAAGCGCAGCAATTTCGCACTCAAGAAAGAAACAAAATCGATGCCTTCGAGCGCCTTCAAAAATTTATAATAAAAGCCACTTACGTTAGCAAAAATCGAAAGCCCACTAAACCGAGCAAGAATGCTCGGCGTAAACGTGTGGACAAAAAAACGCAGCGGGGTAAAACAAAATTGTTGCGAGGTAAGGTCGATTTTTAAGTGGGCTACTTAAGCACATAAAAAGTCCCAGTCATTAAACTGGGGCTTCTTAAATCTGGTCGGCATAATTAAGTTCGAGATAGTAGCCTTCATAACGTCACTGACTTATACTTAGGTATTTATTACTGTCCTATTTTTTATCCTTATGATTGGTACTGCTATAATCTGCATCGTTGCGTGTTTTAACCTATCAATGAAGCTCACTTTAATGACGCTCATTCAAAGCAAATATGTGCCGCTTGATTACAGAAGGTCTGTTTGCCATTTTTAAAACCCGCTAAAGCTTGCGCGGCGGTTCTAATTGCCGATACCGCATCTTTCGCCTCTAACACCACCAAAGTAGCTGGTGCCCCCACTGTTATTGCAGTCTGATGTGACAACAACTTCGCTGCATTTTTACTGACCATGTCAAATACATCTGCTATTTCAGTGTCTTTGGACAGTTGCGCAATATTGGCATACATATTTGCCATTCTAATTAATGAGGCATCACCGTAAGGGGTAAAGGCGTTCAAAATATTATTACTAGCAATAGTGGTGTTAATGCCCATTTCTGCTAACTCATTGGCATTTACCATGCCTCTAGGTATCAAAGCGTCGTAGTCACGCCCATTTAAATAGATATCAGTTGCGGGTAACACCGTTAATGAGATATCTGCGAACTTCAGTAACCCTACCATTGCTCCTCGTTGCATCTTGTCCATAGCAGACAGCTTAGTAACATGACCAATAGACACGCGCCCCTGATAGTTACGTTTGATGGTTTCTTCTACCAGTTTTGGAATACTTGAGTTATCAGGGTCTAAATCAAAATCCAGATGAAAATCAACATTGACATTAAACTGCTCAGCCAAGTCAAATATCATCTCAATATGTTGGTTGGGATTGTCATCTTTGTAAGGGCAACCGCCGACCAAATCCGCTCCCTGTGCTAGTGCTTGTTGCAACAGTTCCTGCGTTTTTGGCTCGTTGGTTAAGCCATCTTGGGCAAAAGCACAAATCTCTATATCTATTGCAAAGGCATATTTTTCTCGAGCTTTTTTTATAGCGTTAAAACTGCGCAACTGAGTTTTAGCATCAGTTTCAACGAACGTGCGCAGACCTACGGTGCCTTTTTTAATAGCCATTTCTAGCACTCTTGATGCCCGCTCAAACACATCTTCTTCAGTAAACTCTTCTTTGGCCTTACCAGTTTCTTCAACCGCTTCTTTTAAGTTGCCTTCCTCTACGGTACAACGGTCTAGTATGCAGGCTTTATCGAGATGGATATGACTCTCGTAAAAACCGGCACAGACAAAATTGCCTTTTGCGTCATAAACAGTGTTTTCATAAAGACGGTCATCACTATTAGTAACCGGATTATTAGTAGTGTCACTATTAGCAGCATCAATGCCCTCAATATGAGAATCTTTTATACTAATATCAACCAAGCCTGCACGGTTTGTTAAGCGTGCGTTTTTAATTATTAAGTCAGTCATTATTATTTATTCCCTGTTTACGAATACTTAATTAAGTCTCGTTTGAATCTTTTTATCTAGTGAATCATTGTATCTAAGGTCTTACTTCAGATGCTTGATCGGTTAAGGAGAGTATTAGGAGACCTGATTATTATTAGCTTTAATCAGGGATTCGCGCTCATCACTAATATACTGTGGCTGTGAGTTAATATGTTTTGATAGTAACGCCTTAACCTTTCCGCATTACACACGAGCTTGCACTAATGTATAGAGGTCTAGTAAAAAGACAGTTTACAAAAAGTGAGGGAATAGATTATCAATTAGGCATCTGAAGCAGCGGGTTTGGTTTCAAATTCAGCAAGCATATTAGTAATACGCTGATCTTTTTGTCGCCATATTTTCTCTACCCAGTCGAACATTTGCGCTTTGGTAGCCTCGTCGTTTTCGTAACCACCATTTTGAATACTGGAAAACAGAGCATGGGGTATGTCGATATGCCGTACATCAACACCTAAACGCTTAATATTGCCTTTCCACAAGTCGCTATAAGTCGGTATTCCATCGGGATAAACAATCGTCATATCCAAAATACTATCTATATCTGCACCCAAGGCGTTGATAGCAAGTGCTAAACCACCTGCTCGTGGCTTGAGTAAGTGCGTGTAAGGTGAATGCTGCTTGTCACGCTTAATGGGTGTAAAGCGTGTGCCTTCTAAATAACTAAGTAGCGTAAAAGGCTTGTTTTTAAGAAGAGCACAGGCACGTTTTGCTTCTTTAATATCCTTACCTTTTAATGCCGGGTTTTTCGCAATAGCTTCTTTAGAATGGCGACGCATCATTGGAAAATCTAAAAAGTAAAAGGTTTGACCAACGATGGGTATGTATATCAATTCAAACTTAGTAAAAAAGCGGGTTAACGGTAAACGGTTTTCACTAACATACTGAACGATACTGGTGTCAACCCACGATTGATGATTACTAACAAGTAAGTATTTACCCTCGGTATGTGTGTCCTCGGGTAAGCTAATACGCCAGTCTTTTTGTGGCAAAATAGTGTCAATCATTGCATTATTACTATTAATCCAATAATTAGCGATTTTAATCACAATCTTATCAGCAATAGGTGCTCCAGTAATGATTTTGGTCGTGCCCATTAACCACATAGGGATGCTACCACCAAAACTATTACCTACAATGACGACAGTTGCAGTCGCAAGCGAAACGGCTTTGCCAAGTTTGGGAGTGCGTTTATGCATTTTTTGTATAAATGATGCCAATCGCATGTTAAATCCTTTCTATCTATACCTATTATTAGCTATTGCTAATGCCATCATATAATTTTAGCAGAAATCAATATTAGTGTACGAGTGTTGACGTGACTGGCGATAACACATAATAAATACGCCAACTTTCATAACTAAGGAGATATAGAGCTACAGCTTATGGTTCAAAGCAGAAGCTATCAAACTGGTAGAAGAAAAATAAAAAAGTATTATTGGCTAAATCAGTTAAGCGTTTGAGCCGAGCCTAATGTTAGTTTATTAGCTGCTTACTTTGATGTGGCAGCAATGCTTAATTTACCAAGAAGCGTTGAGATATCGTTAATAGCTTTATCGCAGCCTTTAATGTTATGACGCACTTTAAGATATTTGGGATTGTTGTATGAAAGAAAAACCTTGTTATTTGCGTCTTCACTAATGAGAACCTTTTGTGGTAAGTCAATTGCCACGTTTTGAGCACACTGCATTAATGCGGTCCCAGCTTTTGGATTACCGAAAATAATGACTTCCGTTGGTCTTAACTCTAAGTTGACACCTGCGGCATTTTTTTGATGATCAATTCTGGTAAATAGTGTTAGGCCTTTGTTTTCAATGATAGATAAAAACCTATCAGCAGTTTCTTTAACTGAATAATCACTCTCAAGTGTGACCAATCCATCTCCAGGATTTGCATAAACAGCGGTCTCTTTGATTGGATGGTTATCCTTAGGTGTGTGCATGTTTTTTCCAAAACTGGCACAAGAGGAGGCTAGCAAAGCAAAGGCGACAATGGGAATAATTTTAATCATAAGTTTACCTGTTGGTTCGTATTGATAATGGGTGATAGCCTAATATCAATTTTAATAAGAAAGGATTAGTAGGTTTATACGATTAAATTATGCCTCTTTATTAAGGATGATTTGCTCAGCAAGAGTATTCAGATTCGAAGCAACAAAGTCCGGTAAAGGAACATTTGGTGCCGAAAGAATAGCATTGTGTGGTCGGGTAAGAAATGCGCCACGGCAGCCCGCTGCTTGCGCCCCTATAGTGTCCCAAAGGTGACAGGCGACCATGCACAGCTCTGAGGTGTCGACGGACAATTCTTTTGCGACCATATTATAGGTTTCGGGAGCCGGTTTGAACTTACCGACGTTCTCAACACTAAAGTTACGCTCAAAAAATTGGCTTAATCCTGCTTTGTCTAATGGAGTAGGGGACGTGCTACTTGGCGAGTTAGTCAAAGTGACCAAGCGAAACCCTGCTTCTTTTAATCGGGTAAGTGCAGGAATAACGTCAGAGTGGGCTGGCATGTTGCTCATTCTTTCTTTTAACTCTACGATATCGCTGTCTGTAAGTGTTACCTTATGAGTAGTGGCAACCATCTGTAGCGCACCCACACCAAGGTTGCCAAACGAGGTATAAAGACCTGATAAAGTCATGGTTTGTGAGTACAGTACCAGCTGTGCAAACCATTCTCGCATAATAATTCGATCACCGAATACACGCTCAAATAAAGGTTCGAGACTGGTGATATCGAGAAGGGTTTCGTTGACGTCGAATACGATAATCGAAGGAAACTTATTCTGAGCCGTTTTATTCTGATCTTGTTTATTCTGAGACATTAGGCATCCTTGTTTGTATAGTCAGTAAAATAAGGGGCACGATATAGCTTCGTCACTTAACTTTAACTGGACTGTAAAGACTATTCAAGATAAAATTGAGCAATCACTCAAATTATATTATTGTGCTTATTGACTATTTAAAATTGCGACTTAGAACCATTGGAATTGATTATGTCTCGTGCAACACTTCACAATCGGCAAGACTCTCTAGATCGAGCTTTACAGCTGTTCTGGCAAAAGGGTTTTCATGCCACATCGTTAAAAGACTTAGAAAAAGCGCTCGATATGCGACCTGGTAGTATCTACGCCGCTTTCGGTAGCAAAGATGGTCTATTTCAAGAAGCACTCGATTATTATGCCCGTAAAGCTATGGTTGAACTAGAGCGCACCTTGAGTAAGCATAGCTCTCCATTATTGGGATTGGCAGCTTATCTACGTTTGCTTGGCGGTCTGCGTGATGAAGAGTTACCAAGCCGTGCGTGTATGTTGGTCAAGAGCTTATTAGAATTAGGCGAACGTGAGCAGTCTGCTTTACAGAAAGTCGAGAGCATGCTGGCAGGTATGGAGACCCATTTCATAAAGTGCTTTACTGAATCCCAACGGCTGGGAGAATTAAATAGTCAGCTAGACCCTGTGCGCCTTGGTCGGCGATTGCAGGCCGAAGTGATGGGTCTGCGCGCCTTTGCCCAACGTGAAGTTGATAGTAGCGCTGTGCACGACGTTGCTGAAGATATGGCGTTATCTTTAGAAGCGCTTTATAGCGATGCCATAAACAATAAAGTAGAAACAAATTAACAATCCATACAGTTTTTTTTAAATGGCCGAATACTTAAGTAATTAAATACTAAGTTAAATTACTCATTTATTCTTAAATGGCATGATCAATAAGCGCCAAAGTGAAGCATTTTGTTTGGCAGTAGGATATTCAATCAAACCGATATCAATTTGATCATCGGTTTTTTTTGCGACACTTTTATAGCTGCTGAATAATTTATCCCACCAAATGACGCTAAAACCATAGTTTGAGTTGGTCTCAGACACGACTTGGCTATGATGAATACGGTGCAGGATTTGGGTCATTAATATAAGACGTAGTGGTTTTTCAATCGCTGGTGGCAGGCGTACATTGGCATGATTGAACAAGGCCAAACCATTTAACGCTATCTCGAAAATCAGTACCGCTATAGCAGGGACGCCCAGTACAATGACAGCAGCCAGCTTTATTAGAATACTGAGTATAATTTCAATCGGGTGAAATCTAAGACCAGTGCTGGTATCAACATGTGCGTCGGCATGATGGACGCGGTGCAAACGCCATAAAATAGGCACTCGGTGAAACAATCTATGCTGCCAATATATTAAAATATCGAGCAAAACCAGACTTAGCATAATGACTATGACACTTGGTAGCTCTACTAAATTGAATAAGCCAATACCGTGCTGTTGGGCATAAAGTGCCACCGCAGTCAGACCAATCGGTACTGCTAAGCGGGCAATAAGCGATGAGGCAAATACCAACCCAAAATTAGCGAACCAACGCGTGCCACTTTTAATCGGTGATTGTCGCGCTGGTTTTCGCCATTCAAATAGCATCATTATGATTAGAATGCTAAAAAAGAAGCCGAGTCGCCACCATACTTCATGCGTCATTGAGTGCTCCATTGGCCTTAGCTTCTTGCTGTTTGAGGGTATGATAACCGCCATATATGCGGGTAAAAATAGTAATCGCGCAGGCAATAGCGAATAAAGTAGCTAATAAGACAAAATTTTGGGGCCAGATACAAAATGCTATGAATAATGCAATGGTTTCAGTGCCTTCGGTTAAACCATTTAAGTAATAAAAGCTCTTGTATTTAAATTGTGGTCTGTCAATTTTAAACCTTTCGGCGGCAATAGCAAAGGCCAAAAAGCTTGAGCCAGTCCCCATAAACGTCGCTAATAATAAGGCGCCAGCAATAGCATTTTGCTCAGGATTGGCAAGGATAAACCCAAACGGAACCGCTGCATAAAATAAGAAGTCGAGAGTAATGTCTAAATAACCACCAGCGCTTGAGCTTTGTTTGGAATATCTAGCCAGCGCCCCATCAAGCCCATCGAAAATTCGGTTTAAAACAATAGTGACTAGTGCGGCATACCAATACCCAAAGGCGAGTAATGGCAACGATAGCAGCCCAATTAAAAACCCCACCACCGTCAGTTGGTCAGCGGTGATAGCACGCTTATGCAATAGTATAACGACCGGAGTCAATAGTGGTTTTATAATGGGAGTGATATATTTGTCTAGCATACTAGTTGCCTTGTGGCTTTAAACTTGTGAATCCAAAACTATTGTACTAAGTTGCTGGTTTTTGAGTTGATAAGCTGCTAATTAATACTCTCTAAATTAATAACTTTGCCATTTGTCGCCTTGGCATCGCTATGGTCGTGGGTGACCATAATGGCGGGCAGGTTACGATTACGTATTTGCTCAAATACCAATTGGCGTGTATCCACTCTCAGCTGGGTATCCAGTTTACTAAATGGCTCATCAAGTAAAATGGCTTTAGGCTCGCTAAGCAACAGTCGAAGTAAGGCAACCCGTGCTTGTTGTCCGCCCGACAGATTATCGGGATGACGGTTTCCCATACCTGTTAAGCCTACTTGCTCAAGTGCGTCATCTATTTTTTCCAGCCGCTGTTTTTTATTGCTCTTTTTATTACTCTCTTTATTACTTTTAGGCATCGCAAAGGCAATATTTCCGGCAACTGTTAAGTGCGAGAACAATAAAGCATCTTGATACAACACTCCAATATGGCGTAAATGCGTTGGCAGATTGTTAATATTTTGGCCGTTAAGTAATAATTCGCCATCGGCTGTAAAGCTGCTGGCAAGCGTACCTGTTATCCAGTTCAATAAACTCGATTTACCGCTGCCCGAAGGCCCCATAATAGTGAGTATCTCACCGCCATCAACTTGTTCATCTAAACTCAGTAAGCGTTTATTTTGACGATAAAGCTGTAAGTTTTTTATCTGTAAAGAAGATTGCATCAAAAACCCTTTAACATTATGTATTTTTAACGATGTGTAATTTTAACGACACATATATTTAAGGCTTCGCACCATAGCTTATTAAAAATAAAAGAGAGTCATTTATGACAATGTGCTACTGATATAAATTTTTCTTGCTTGCTGTTCGCCAGCGTGACAGAGGCTGCAAAAAATCCATACCAGTAGCACCGTACCGTAGCAATGTACCGTTTTTAAATCATCTTAACTATATTAAAGCCTCGCACTCTTAAAAAAGTACTTAGGTAATATCCAGGCTAAGGTAAAGCCGATTAGTGGTAATACCATTTGTATAATGGCATAAACGGCACTGGTGCGCCTGCTTGCGCCATTAGCAAGGGTAACGGCCTCGGTGGTTATGGTGGTTATGCGCCCGCCACCTGCTATTAGGGTTGGCAGATATTGTCCAAAACTGATGGCCAATCCTAACGCCGCCGCGATTAAAATCGGGGCAAATAACTGTGGTAATTTAACCTGAAAAAATACTTTGCTAGGAGTAGCACCAAGGCTGGCAGCAACATTAGCAAAGCGAGGGTCTAAGCGCCGATAGCTACTCGACAGTGATAAAAATACATAAGGCAGTACAAATAATAAATGGGTAAAGGCCACGTTAAAAAATGCGGTTTGGTTATTAACCAATTGCTGTAACCATACCAAGCCAAATAAAAAGGCAATACTAGGTACTAGTAGTGGCAAATAAATAATTAAATGGGTAAAGGGAGAAATTGCTTTGGCAGTCAGCTGCTCTGATTCTAAACAGAGTAGGGTGAGCACCACTGCAAAAAAGGTGGTTATTAAACCAATAGTAACAGTATTAAATAATGGGCTGCCTATTTGCAATAAGGCGCTTTGAAAATGCAGGAGCACAAATTGCTCTGGCAGCGCTGCCGGAAAGCGCCAAAATCCTGCAACCGACCACATCACTAGTCCAATCAATGCCAGTAATATAAAACCAATAACCAAGGTAGTGATTACTACGGTTATTTTTTGCCAAACAGTATCGCCGTAGTTGCGCCGACCATTGGTGATTGAATGCCTACATAAGTACTTGACAATTTTTTCACCAGCACACCATAGTGCAAGTAAACTACCCGTTAGAGCGAGTTGTAATACCGCACCAGCAGAGGCTTTTATACGTAAGTTTAAATCAACATCGTTGAACCAATTCATGATGGCAACGGCCAATGTTGGCGGAGTATTGGGGCCTAATATGAGCGGCATCTCTACACTGGCACTGGCATAAGCGAGTACGGCAAATATAGGCAGACGTAATAACGGATAGAGGTTGGGCAATACCACTTTAAAAAAAGCAGTCATTGGATAGTAGCCTAAATTAAGCGCTATCTTGTGCTGTTGGCGTAATTTTTTGCCAAGCTCCGGCTGAGCCAATACGCCGAGCGCCATTAATAATAGAAATGGCAGCTCTTTTAACGTTAAGCCTAAAATGATACTGATACCATAGGTATCGTGCGGAAATATACCGTGCGGTGCCAACTCCCAGCCACTCAACCACGGTGAAATTAGTCGAGAGAACATACCGGATGGCGCAATTAAAAAGCCAACTGCAATCGCCGCTGCTGCATGGGGAATAACTAAAATAGGACTAAGTAGACGCTCAATACGATTGAGCCAAAGGCTATTAAAAAATGCGGCCAAAATCATTACCGTTATTATAAAAGCAAGCAGAGTGCTTATTAATCCAGCTGCCACGCTCAAATTAACCATTTTCGCAAGGCCCGGCGTTTGCCAAAGTTCCTTAAAGCCTTGCAGACCAATCGTTGTTTTCTCGAGTGCTGGTGCCCAACCAAAGGCTGGCAACAATACGCTGACTAAGCCGCCGAGTACGGGTAACATGAGTAAGGCGATTAGAAATAGCGGGCTAAGTTTTACAATGTGCGTAAAGTTATCTATTTTGTAAGTCGCTACTGGTGCCGTATTGGTTTCTTTAGCAGTTATTTTCTCAGCTTCTTTATCGTCTGCTTTTTTATTAGGCGCTACACTCATGGGTCAACCCCATAACGCATTTGCCAGCCTTGCATAATGGCGTCAACCCAGCTTGGGTGCGGCTCACTCACCGTGCGTTTGATACTATTAATAGGCAAGGCACTAAGATGCGGCGTGCTTATTTTGAATAACGCTTGTTGCTCGGGAGTGAGCATGGATTGAACAAGCACGGTGCTATCGCCCCAGATATAGGGCTTTTGTTTTTGTGCTTGGGCGGTAGGACTGAGTAAGAAGTTAGCGATCAGTTGCGCGCTTGCTTGATGGCTGGCGTTATAAGGAATGGCAACAAAATGAGTATTACTCAAACTGCCATCATCCATAGCATAGCTACGAATACTTTCCGGTAAGTCATAACGCTGAACCGCTGCAGGCACCTCCGGCGCTGAAAAGGTAAAGGCCAAGCTTAGCTCAGTATCATCAACCAAGCGGCGCATTTGTGCACCACTTTGCGTAAAATACTCACCTTTGCGCCATAAGGTCGGGTGCAGTTTATCTAAAAACTGCCATAACGGCTCTAACACTAGCGCTGTATTTTGCTCGGTCGCTGGCTGGTTTAATTGTGATTTTAGACTTTCAGGGCTTTGATTATGTAGCATTACCAACGCATATTTTAAAAAGCTCATTCCTAAAAAATCAGGCGGCTTTGGATAACTAAAGCGTCCGGGATGTTGGGCACTCCAGTTTAATAACTCGTTTAACGTGGTCGGTGGTTGGTTGTTTTCTGAACCGTCAATTGCCAAGCTGTCATAATAAAAAGTAAGCGCTGCTTGTCCCCATGGGGCTTCCATGCCTTCAGTGGGAATACCAAAGTCAAAGGTAACCGCAGGGTTATTATCGGGGTCGGTGAGCCCAAAGTTAGGCAGTTTATTTGACCATTGTTTTAGGAGCAGTGAGTGCTCATTCATGGTGGCAAAATTTGCCCCATTTATCCACACCAAATCAACGCTACCTTGGCTATTATTGTTGGCTGACTTCTCAGCTAGCACCCGACTTACCGCTTCACTGGTATCACTAAGTTTGACATGTACTAATTTAATATTGTACTTGGCCTTCACTTGCGTGGCGACCCATTGTAGATAGGCGTTTATTTGTGGATCGCCGCCCCACGCATAAAAGTAAACCTCTTGATTTTTACCCCGCGTTTCTATCTGCTGCCAGTATGATTGCTTATTGATACTGGCTTTAGAATTGGTAACTGCCGTGCTAGAAGAGATGCCCACACAGATACTCAAAAAGATAAAAAGTACCACCCAGTAAAGGTGGAAGCGCGTCAGTATTGGCCAAGACTTAAAAACGGGCATTTAGATTCCAGTTGTTATCCAAAATTAACGTCGTCTGAAATTAATTTCTAGCTTGCTAGGTATTTATTTACAACTCATTTTTATTTGGTATCAACTACACCGTTATTGGTTGCTAGGTAACTGTATAAATCTAAATTAATTATTCTTTTGAGTGATCGCCCAAAATATAACCATAACAATATCGTTAAATAACCAAGGTCAGTGCAGTATAGCTATTTTTGAACGTTCGTTCGATATAAACCTAAAAAACATAGCTCAGATTTATCTTATTGAGTAATATCAAACAGTGTCGTTTTGAAAATATACCTGCTATCCTTTTTGTCTTTCAACAGAAAAGGAGGGCAGGCATCAGTACTTCTAGACTGTCTAGAAGTACATTTCAAAATAACAGTTTAGCGAGGTAGCTAAAAGCCTCGTTTAGTCTGGTATCTCAGCCAATTGCTTTAGAATGCTAGTATAGTTTTCAACGCCTTGGGCGCCACTGACCAAATGACGGCCATTAAAGATAACGGCTGGCACGCTTTGAATGCCTTGTTCTTGTGAGCGCTGTACGGACTCGCGTATCTCTTTGGCAAAGCGTTGATCTTCGAGCACAGCTAATGCTTCGGTACGATTCAGCCCGATTTCTGCTGCTATATCTGCAAGCACAGCATTGTCAGAAATATTACGATTGTTAGTGAAATGAGCAGTGAAGAGTGCCTGCTTCAAATCGTGCATGCGCCCTTGTTGCTCTGCCCAATGTAGTAGTTGATGCAAGTTAAAAGTATTGTGCATTCGGGTGTCATCAGTAAACTGGAATTCGAAGCCGACTTCTGCGCCTGCTGCTGTCATTCTGATGCGGCTCTCTTCAGAGTCTTGAGCGGTGCTGCCGTACTTCTCGATGATATGCTCGCGCAGATTTTGTCCTTCAGGCGGCATGTTAGGATTCAGCTCGAACGGATGCCAGTGAATTTCATGCGGGGTATTGGTCTGCTCTAATGCCTCAGCCAGCTGTCGATAACCGATGATGCACCAAGGGCAAACAACGTCTGATACGATATCTATTTGTAGTGGTTGCTTTGATAATAATTGCTCTGATAATGACTGCTTTGAATTTTCCATATAATTTCTCGTTAGCGATTGTTTATAAATTTAACTGAAAAAACTGCTGCCCGATTGACTTCTTAACAACAGTCTTTCGAACAACAGTATAAAAACATCAAAGGGATCGTGACAACCCCAGACTGGTTACATTATTAGTCCGCTTCATTAATCAGCTTTGTGCCATTCAAATTTTTGGAATGGTTTGTCTATCGGGGTGTTGGCAAGATGGTTAGTATAGTTGCTCATTACTTTTTGAGCCGCACCAAGAATAACTTCAAGAACCTGACGCTTAGTGAATCCCGCCTCTAAAAATGCTTGAACGGCGCTATCATCAACATTACCACGGTTACGGATGACAGAGAGCGTGAAGTCGCGTAATGCTTCTAGGCATGCTGTTGGTAGCGGGGTTTCGTTACGTAGTGCTTCAGTGATTGCATCATCTACTTTCATGCCTTTAGCAATGCCAGTATGGGCAGGAACGCAATAATGGCAGGCGTGTTCGACATTGATGGTTTGCCACACAACAGTGATTTCTTCATCATCGAAGCTGCTGTCTAAAAACAATTGATGTAGACGTTGGTAGCCTTCAAGTAGTCCTGGTGCTTCTGCCATCACTGCATGTAAGTTCGGTACCATGCCAAAAGCATTAAGAGACACGTCGAGCAATGCTTGGCTGTCTGTTGGAGCGCTTTGTTTATCGTGAAGGGTAAAGTCGGTCATAATATTATTCCTGATAATAAATGTGAGTTCTTTCATGTCCACTTAAGATTTATTACGGATTAAAGTCTAATAATTAATTTGAGCATTCACTCAGATTATGCCGTAATAATTTCTTAAGCAAGTCAACAGAACCCACTATAAATGATATTGAACGAACGCTCAATATAAATTTGAGTAATCACTCAAATAAAATGTAACAAGCAGTTATTTAAAATTTATACTTGAACGAACGTTCATTTATGATTATAGTGGTTTTAATACCAAGTAATAAACAAACCGTTCAAGCCATGACTCACGTTTTTTATTACTTCTATAGTTATCAGACTCATATTTCTACACAATAGGATAACGTTATGCTTAAGTTTTATTTTCATCAAACACCAAACCCAATGAAAGTGGCTCTTTATCTTGAGGAGACGGGGTTGCCGTACGAGTTGATTGCAATAGACACTCTAAAAGGTGAGCAACACACCCCTGAGTACCACGCTATTAACCCGAATGGCAAGACACCGGCAATTGAAGATGATAATAAGCGCGTGTTTGATTCGACTGCTATTTTGATGTATCTCTCTGAGAAGACAGGGAAGCTGGCAGGAAAGCCAGAAAATCGCGGTGAAATGCTGTCTTGGTTGATGTTTTTGGCGACAGGCCTAGGGCCATTTTCTGGTCAATCCGTTCACTTTAGACATAAAGCACCAGAAAAAATACCTTATGCTATCAATCGCTATCTTCGTGAAGCCGAACGTCATTATGACGTGTTAGAAACACACATGGAAGGCCGCGAATATTTAGTTGGTGATGAGTATTCAATTGCAGATATTTCGGCATGGGGTTGGATGGATAAAGCCACTGCCGTGTTAGGTGAAGAGGGGTTAGCCAACTATCCTAATCTAAAGCGTTGGTTTGCAAACGTAAACACGCGTCCTGCGGTAGAAAAAGCCCGAACGCTTGCCAAAAATATTGAGTTTAAAACTGATTTTGATGAAGTCGCCGCACGGGCGCTATACCCACAAAACTTCGATAAAAAAGCTTAATCACTAGAAAAAAAGTTTAATCAATATTATTAACATAGAAGTGACGAGAATGGAAAACCAATACATACCACCGAAAATTTGGACGCATGACGCAGAGAATGGCGGTAAATGGGCGGGTATTAATCGTCCGGTTTCAGGGGCGACTCATGAAAAAGCGCTGCCTGTTGGCAAGCATGCTTTGCAACTGTATTCAATGGGCACGCCTAATGGCCAAAAAGTGACCATCATGTTAGAGGAATTACTCGCATTGGGTAAGGCTGTAGAATACGATGCCCACCTAATTAATATTGGTGACGGTGATCAATTCTCATCGGGTTTTGTAGCTGTCAATCCCAACTCTAAGATTCCAGCATTAGTCGATTACTCAAGTGACGATGCGACGCCTATTTTTGAGTCGGCTTCTATTTTAGTATATCTTGCTGAAAAATTTGGAGCATTGCTGCCACAAAAAAGCACTAAACGTACCCAAGTCTTTAATTGGTTGTTCTGGCTGCATGGCTCTGCGCCCTACTTGGGTGGTGGCTTTGGTCATTTTTATGCTTACGCACCCGAGAAATTTGAATACCCCATCAATCGTTTTGCGATGGAAATCAAGCGTCAATTGGATGTACTAGACAAGCAACTAGCAAAAAACGAATTCATTGCCGGTGATGAGTATAGTATTGCAGACATTGCCACTTGGCCTTGGTATGGTAATTTAATTTTGGGTAATTTATACGACGCAAAAGAATTTCTTCAGGTTAAAGATTACACCCATATCCAACGTTGGGCGACAGCCATGGTAGCGCGTCCCGCAGTACAACGTGGCTGCATCATCAATAGAAACTGGGGAGAAGAGTGGGCGCAACTCGAAAACCGTCATAGTGCTGAAGATATTGATAGAGTCTTAGCACTAAAGCCAAAGTAGCTTATTTCGAATAAATCTAAGCGATAACGTAAAAAACCAAGTAATATTATTACTTGGTTTCTGTTTTTTAAGGACGATTTTAAGACAGGTAATTAAGACAGATTTTAAGATAAAGGTTTTAAGGTAAAAATTATGAGTGCCCCAGCAAAATTTAATCGCGATGATGTAATCGAAAAAGCAAAAAATCTTTATTGGGAAAAGGGCTATCACGCCACGTCAATGAGAAATCTACAAGAGGTAGTGAAGATGCATCCGGGTAGTATTTACGCCGCTTTTGGCAGTAAAGATAAATTGTTTACAGAGTCGCTCAATCGTTATGCTAAAGACGGTGCCCAGAGGCTTGCCGATTGTATGGCAGAAGAAGACACCGTACTGGATGGTTTGAAGCGATTCATTCATAGTGTGATTGTATGTAATAAAGCCACTGTGCCCAGTGGAATGTGCATGATCGTTAAAACGGTCGCTGAACTTACTCAGAATGATAGTCCAGATTTGCTGGCTCATGCAACGGGTATTTTAGAGACTATAGAAGCATCCTTTGCTAATCTTTTTAAACAAGCCATCGATAATGGTGAAATCAGCATAGAGAAAAATCCGGTTGAGCTGGCGCGTTATTTCCAAATTCAAATCATAGGCTTGAGGACGTATGCTCAAGTCACCAATGATAGTGATGCCGTAGAAAAATACATTGATGATATCTTTGAAAACATGGTGTAGAAGGGTGTTTTTCTCTAGCGTGTTATAGAGCCATCATATATTCACAAGCGACACGTGGAGATATGATGGCTCTATAACATACGCCCTGAGTGCAAATGGCCCGAAACCTTGCATGCTGAGTGTTATTACCAGTAACGTACGCAACGATTACCTGCGCAGCTTTCCAGGAAAATAGGCTATAACCTGTAGAACGGCTACAAAAAAAACAATGTTGTTGTGATCGTTATTAAATAATAAACCTTAAAAAAAGATGGCTAGCTTAAATATTCTATATCTAGCAAGGCTATTATTAGTATTCGTCAGCATCATAATAAATACGTTAGTAGTTTGTTTGGGCTTACCCTTACCGTTTTTTTGATAGTAATTATGTTGGCAAGCGAAGAAAATATTTTAGGGATTCATTTTTTAGGATAGGGTCTTGCGTAGTCAATCCGCCACGACTTAACGCCTGTCTTGCTGATGTGTGGCATCTTTACGGTATCCTGTTTTTATGCTTGGCTCAATGCCGCAAAGAATACCGTGATAATCACCATGTGTAACTAGCTAATATCGAAAATCACCGTAAGATAGACAATAAAAAACTTGCAGGTTTCTCACACTCATCTCGGGGAAACATGTAATGGCTACATCTCAATAGGCTTGAACTTGTACCATTTATAGATAGTCTCATACCTCAATACTAACAACATCGTCTCGGTAAAATGCTAAATACAAAAAAGGTTACTAACGCTATGTTCTATACAGCGTTAGTAACCTTTTTTACTACTTTAATAATCGAGTCGCTACTAACATCTATCGATAAAGTTAATCTTCCTAGCACAATACTAATAATATAAATGGTACTTAATATCATATAAGGCAATTTATAATTATTTACAGAAGCCTATGACCGGAAATAAGCTAAGTTAAGCTAGAACAGGACTTATCTGTCCAATTAATGTTTACAGGATTGAAAGTATATATCAAACCTAGTTGAATTTCACCTCCAGTCAAAAACACTGCACTTTCAGTCATTTTATCTCTCTAACTATTCTCTATTATTGGACTGTAACAATAGTCTTAAGATTATCTACCAAATGTTTGCTGCATGGATGTCTTAAGTCAGTCATAGCAAAGATATAGAGCTAACAACCTTTTGCAGGACGTAAAAGGCCTGATGTGGTTATTACTGTCAATGAGTCAAAATATTTTCAAAGCTGATTATATTTAGCCAATAGATAATCACGACAGTATATCGAAACCAATAAACTATCATAAGGAGAGTGATATGGCGGGTGTAATACAACCAAAAAATGGAAAGCAGAAAAACTCTAGTACTCCCTCTGATCCTAATCAAGAGTTAGTACCGTTAGAAAACCGAGCTTCTAGGGGCTCCTTGACCATGGCATGGTGGGGCGTATGTAGTGCGATGTTTTATCTAGTCATTGGCATCGCGATGGCTGAAAACTACGGTACAAAGAATGCCATTATCGGACTTTTAATCAGTTGTGTATCCTTTGGTATTATCAACGGTATCATTTCTCGCTACGCTATTCGAACAGGAATGTCAGTAGCATTATTTTCTCGAGTGTTATTCGGTCATAAAGGCGCAGCCTTGGCGACATTAATATTTTTTGCCACTGCTATGTATTATGCGGTATTTGAAGGCTCTGTTATTGCGGTTACCTTTCACCAGACTTATCCTTCTCTACCCTATTGGCTAGCTGCTTTAATAGTCGTGGCATATAGTGTGCCGATGATTATGGGCAGTGTGCAAAACTGGTTAGACAAATTAAATGGTGTGCTTCTACCGTTTTATCTCATTGGATTAATCGGCGCAGTAGTGATGGCAACTAATGAATTTGGCTATAGCAATGCTTGGTTAAGCCTAGGTCCCGAAGAGGTATCACCTTTTGGGTGGTGGAATGTTGCTGTGTATTACATGGGGGTATGGGTCTTAATGATGTATACCTTTGATTATGCGCGTTATGGTAAGCAAGAAGACAGCAAATACTTATCGTGGTTCAATTTCGGTATACCTTTTTATTTAGTAGCTTTTTTCTTGAGCGGTTTAGCCGGCATTTATTTAGTTAGCACTATTCCGCTAGAAGGTGAGTTGTCTGAAGTGTCCATCACTTTAGGATTAGTGAAGTTGATGGGTGTATTCGGGCTAATTTTTGTTGTCATTACTCAAACTCGTATCAACACTGCCAACTATTTGTTAGCAACGACCAATTTACAAGCTTTTATTAAAGATACCATCAATATAAAAATACCAAAATTTGTAGGTGCATTATTGATTGGAACCTTTATTTTTATACTCATGCTGCTTGATGTGTTCAACTATTTGTTACAGGCGTTGGCTTATCAAGGCGTGTTTGTAGTGGCGTGGGTTGCCATTGCCTTAACCCATATCTTGTACCCCAAGAGAGAGAGCATATTTGGTGTTGTTCCAGTCATTGATCCACAGCGCTTGCCAGCATTTGATAAATCAGGATTGATAGCTTGGATAGTGGCCTCGATGGTCGGAATCGTATTAATGAACTTAGGAGGCAGCTGGGTTAATTGGTACGCGACTCTAACTTTTGTGACCGCTACTGTCTTGTACGCCATATTAATGCCCAAAAATCAGCAGCAGATGGTGTCCTCTATATTAGAACCAGTAACTCGCTAATATCTAATGTATTAAACTGCGCTCACAGTCAAATACTGTGCATGCTAAGTCCATTTATTTGCTGCGAGCGTTGCTATATTAAAGACAGCACGATAATAAGATTACAAGGAGTGAATCATGAATCAAGCTAAAAACACCTCAACTATAGCCCTCGATCCCATCACCTTATCTGTCGTCCGTGGTGCGTTAGAAACAGCGCAACGCGAGATGACTCTGACGTTAGAAAAAACAGCACGTTCTAGTGTGTTTAATCTCGCTCATGATTATAGTAATGCACTATTCGATCATCTGCCTGAGATGATACTGCAAGGTCAAGATATTCCTATCCATTTGGGCTCATTAATGCCAGCCATGAAAGCGGTAGCAGCCTTCTATGGTGACGACATTCATGAAGGTGATATTATTTATCATAATGATCCTGTTGTAATGGGCAGTCATATTCTAGATTGTTGTATGTATAAGCCCGTATTTTATGAGGGTGAGCTAGTATTTTGGACGGTATGTAAGGGTCATGTTACCGATATTGGTGGTCCTGTCCCTGCTGGATACAACCCAGATGCCAAAGAGATTTATGCTGAAGGATTACGCATTCCTCCTATCAAAATATGGGAGAAAGGCGTCAGACGTAACGATGTTATTAACTTGATTCACAGTAATATGCGTTCACGTCGCAATCAAGAAGGCGATTTGAATGCACAGTATGGTGCTTGCGCCGTTGGTGAGCGCAATATGATTGCCTTACTAGATAAATATGGTGTAGATACCGTTCGAGCAGCAATTGAAGAGCTTAAAAATATGGCGGATCGACATATGCGCTCGCTAATTGAATCGCTCAATGATGGTGATTACCATGGTGAAGCAGTCTTGGAAGATTCTGGACATGGTTTTGGCGATTTGACCATCCGTGCTGACATCAATATCAAGGGTAGCGACGTACATATCAAGATAGATAGCCCGCCACAAATTCCTTATTTCATCAATTCGTATGCTGGGAATTCGATGTCGGGTGTATTGTTAGGTCTCATGATGTTTGCTCAAGTAGATCCTCCTTACAATGAAGGACTCTATCGATGCGTCACTGTGGATCTAGGCGAGCACGGAACACTATGTAATGCCAAAGAGCCAGCTCCGCATGTTAACTGTACGACCACACCGATGGAAACCCTTACAGATGCTGTTCGTAAAGCATTAGAAGATGCTGCGCCTGAGCGAGTAACAGCGTCATGGGGACATTCATCAGGCGTTAACATTGCTGGTATCGATCCTAAAACAGGTGAGCAATATGTCACTATGGTATTGGCATCTATCATCTCAGGTGCAGGTGCCACTCAACAAATGGATGGCTGGCATGCCTGTGGTCCCTTATGTTGCTTTGGCGCTTTAAGTTCAGGCGATATTGAACTATTAGAATATCAATACCCTATAGTTATTCATAAATATGGATTGGCTGAAGATAGTGGTGGCGCTGGTCGATTACGTGGTGGCTGCGGAACCGTCTGGGAAGTTGAACCTCTCGATCATACGATGACCGTAGTGGCATTCGGTGAAGGACGGCATATCCCTACTATGGGCGCAGGTGGTGCAGAACACATTATGCCCGAGCTTAAATTAGGAAAGTTAGAAGTGTTCCGTGAGAACGGTAAAGTTGATTTACATCTTCATAATACCGTGATTGAAATCAATGCTGGAGAGCGGGCGCGTAATACCAATCCTGGTGGCGGTGGTTTCGGTAGCTCTTATGAGCGCAAGACTGAAGCGGTATTGCGTGATGTCATAGAAGGTATTGTATCAATCTCTTCAGCAGCTAAAGAGTATGGGGTAGTTATCGACAGTGATACTCTGCAATTAGATGCAGAAGCAACTGAGGCTCTACGTCGAGATTTAGCGTAGTCAGTACAGGGATGTACTGAATTTCAATATATATAAAAGTTTAAGGATGACTTATGAGTTATGAATTTCGTTTAGGTGTAGATGCTGGTGGTACTTTTACAGACTTTGTTTTGGCTGAAAAACTTGGGGGGATACATTTATTTAAAGCGCCGTCTACCCCTGAGGATGGTACAAAAGCTATCGCTGATGGACTACAACAAATCTCCAAGAAGTTTAATCGGCCCATTACAGATATTATTCAAGCCTGTGATTTATGTATTAATGGTACCACTGTCGCCTTGAATGCTCTGATTCAAATGAAAGGGGTTAAGGTTGGGTTACTTTGTACTAAGGGTCACGAGGATAGTATTGAAATCCGTCTGGGTCATAAAGAAGAAGGACATCGTTATGATGCCAGCTATCCTCCAGCGCCGCAAATAGCGCCGCGAGATTTGCGCTTTCCTATTCGTGGTCGGATATTAGCAGATGGGACAGAACGAGAGCCGCTCAACGAGGATGATATTCTAGAGGCTATCGAAGAGCTCAAACGTCAAAACATTAAAAGTGTCGCTATCTCTTTTGTGTGGTCAATACGCGATACTAAGCATGAGCAACGCGCTAAAGAGCTCGTACAGCAGCACATGCCTGATGCGTTTGTTTGTTGTGGCAGTGAAGTATATCCTCAAATTAAAGAATATACACGTACCTCAACCACCTTGGTTAATGCGTACTTAAGTCCGATTATGTCCTCTTATGTGTATAAGATTGATGACTATTTCAAACAACTGGGTGCTGATCAACCTGTGCGTTACTTTCAGTCTAATGGAGGACTGGCGTTAGGTGAAGTCATGAAAGAGCGTGCGGTTAACGCTATTAATTCAGGACCCGCCTCAGCGCCGCAAGCTGGTCTGTATATCGCCAAACCATTTGGTATTGATAATGTGATTACTGTCGATATGGGCGGCACATCTTTCGATATTACATTGGCGAAAGATGGTAAAACCAGCCTTAATCGCGACATCGATTTTTTAAGAAATCGCATTGGTGTACCGATGATTCATGTCGAAACCTTAGGTGCAGGTGGTGGCTCTATTGGTCATATTAATAACTTTGGTATGTTAGAAGTAGGTCCGCAAAGTGCAGGCGCGACCCCAGGTCCTGCATGCTATGGCAAAGGTGGAACACTACCGACAGTAACAGATGCAAACTTAGTTTTAGGATATCTGCGGTCTGGTGCAGTATTAGGCGGGATTGTAACCTTAGACAAAGGTAAAGCAACTGAAGCTATTGAAAAGCATATTGCTCAACCACTCAATATTGATCTGCCTCATGCTGCTTTTGGTATTAGTGCCATTGTTAATCAGAATATGGCAAATGGTATCCGCCGCATTACCATTGAAAAAGGTTATGATCCCCGAGATTTTGCTTTGGTATGTGCTGGCGGTGCCGCTGGTATGCATATAATCTCATTGGCAGAAGAGATGGGAATCAATACGATACTGGTACCCAAATTAGCGTCTTGCCTATGTGCTTTTGGTCAGATCATCTCTGATGTTAAATATTCGTATCTTGCTACTCAGATTATGATGATGTCAGCAGACGCCAATTTAGATAAGTTGAATGCCACTCTTACAAGGTTAGAGGAAGAGGGTGTTAAAAAGCTTAAGGAGGATGGATTTAGTGACGATGGTATAGAGATTGAACGTGCTATGGAGATGCGCTATGTTGGGCAAGTACATGAATGCAATGTTATTGTGCCAAATGGTCGGATAGATAGCGACGCTGCTGCAGATATCTTAGAAGCATTTCATAAGCGTCACAAACAGCTATATACTTATGATGAGCAAGATAGTGCCGTAGAGCTTGTCAATGTGGAGGTTTCAATTATTGGTAAGGTTGCCAAGCCTGAGCTACCTACTATAGAAGCTCAAGCCGGATCTATAGAAAGTGCTAAGATCGATGAACGTCAGATGATACATGACTATAGCTACCAATGGATTCAAACGCCTATATATGATGGAACTAAATTAGGAGCAGGAGCCGCCATTATTGGTCCAGCTCTCATCGAAGAGCCAACCACGACTATAGTGATTAAACCTGATTGGCAAGCTGATCTGCATCAATCGGGTACTTATAAGTTGAGTAAGATTCGTTAGTGTGAAAATGATAGCATGATTAGTCCTTCTCCAAAAGGAGAAGGATGTTTTGCTCAATAAAATAATAAATCTTAGTTAATATATAGTAAAGTAAATATAGATAAATATAACCCTATTATCTGACATTTAAGGATGAATGCAGATGAAACATAATGAATATACTAAGGGAACAAACGAAAAATATAGTGAGAACATTGATAACAAACATATGTTCCAACAAACACTCAGTGCAGATGGTTGGCAACGTGTTATCAGTGAGACCTATTTCGATTTAAAGGTGCAGGTTAAAAAACCCAATCAGTTCATTGGGCGAATTCAGCAAGCAACCTTAAATCAGGTAGGTATTTCAGGCTATATTGCCGACTCAGTGCATTATCAGCGCAGTGGTCAGCGTTCGCTTCAAGATTGCGATAGTATTTTACTGACATTTCCGCTCAATGGATCGGTCTGCTTTCAACAACAAAAACGAGAGTTAATTTGCCATCCTGGTCAATTTTTTATTCAGCTATCTCACCAACCTTATCAGTTTTACCATTCTCATGCAGTAACGTTACAAGTTCTAAAAGTTCCTATAGCCAAACTCGTAACACATCAGCGCCTGATAGAGCAGTGTTTTGCCCAGCCTATTACTACTGAAAAAGGTTCTGGAAGACTTCTTAATCATCAAATCAGTCATACTTTAAACCTAGCGACTAATTTTGAATTATCGATTTTAGAGTCGCAATTACTAGAGCAACAACTCCTAGATTTAGTTGTGCATACCTTACACCGTCCCATATTATCTTTGGCAGATAGCCAAGTTTCAACGATAAAAGCTGCCCACCTGCAACGTATAGAAAACTTTATACACATGCACTTAGCCAATCCAAAGATATCCCCTAAATTAGTATCGCAAGCCTGCCATATTTCTGTGCGCTACATTCATCTTTTATTTCAAGATTTACCTTATACATTTGCCGAATGGATAAAGATAATTAGACTAACAGTCGCTAACAAAATATTAATGAAAGGTAATTATAGCTCTGTTGCAGACGTTGGGTATCAAGTTGGTTTTACTGATCAAAGCTACTTTTCACGTATATACAAGCAACAGTTTGGTTATCCGCCTAAAGATACCCCTTCTAATTATTCTAAGTCACACTAGAGCCATGACACAGGCTATGAATTAAGTTGTATGACTATATAAGATGAATAAAAATTTTAATGGAGATACCGTGTGCTCAACCTTCCTACATTATCAAGTAACGGCGTTACCCTTGAGCCATTAAACCTAAGTCATGCAAAGGACTTAGTGGCGGCATGCAAAGACGGTGAATTATGGTTAATAACCACTACTTCTGTACCAGAGCCTGACATGGTAGTTAATTATATTAATAATGCACATACAACGCATGATCGATGCGCTTTTGCAGTTATTGACGAAGTTACTGGTAGGGCAATTGGCTCAACCAGTTATCATGATATTTTGCCATTACCGAAGCGCCTAGAAATTGGTTATACCTGGTATGCCAAGTCGTATTGGCGGACCCATGTCAATACTGTTTGCAAGCTTATGATGTTAACTTATGCTTTTGAGACGCTAGAATATTTGACAGTTGGGTGGCGGACTGATGATGCAAACTATCGATCTCAGCAAGCTATTGAAAGACTAGGAGTAAAGAAAGACGGCACTATCAGGGGCAATCGAGTTTGCCGTGATGGTGTTATTTCAGGTACGACAATGTATAGTCTTACAGCAACTGAATGGCCGAATATAAAAGAGACATTGCAAGAAAAACTTACTAGTGCTCATTAGCAACTACAAGTTATTAATTCATTAAATCAGGAGATGAACTGATGAAAATGAAAAATATACCTTTTGGTGTTATTGATTGGAAAAAGTAGAAGCAGTAGAAAGGCAAGGTGAGACGGGTGTAGGGTATTGGAAGACACTCGAGTTTGGTGGTATTCAAGTGCATATGGTTGAGTATTCTGCCGATTACTTGTCTAATCACTGGTGCTATAAAGGATATATCCTACTTTGTGTTGAAGGGGAGTTGAATACCGAGCTAAAAGACGGTCTTACTTTTACCTTAACATCGGGAATGACCTATCAGATAGCGGACGATACTATAGCTCAGCGCTCCTCCACAATATGTGATGCCAAGCTATTTATTGTTGATTAAGAATATTGTCAAAGACCATTAAGCTAATAAATGTGCTAATTGATGTTACATGATGGATAAGGTATCAGTTTATGTCAGTTTTAAACTGATACTTATAAAGCCAGATACTAGTCGGCTATGGCAACCCTCTTAATTACAATATATTTTATATATTAGAGTTGTACCTACTATTTTAACTTTAGCAATGCTTGATTAATGTTAATTTTTGGCCTTCAAATTAAATATTATTAAATATAACACTTGATAAACAAACACTCTCGTCTAGGAATTTAGCATCAGCCCGAAAGAATAAAACAATTTCCTGAGAGTTTGGTTAATCTAACCCATTTGCGTTCATTGCATATCCCTGTTGAATTAATTGATCAGTTACCGACAATTGTTATTGAAGGGTAGCGTGATAATGAGCTTTTGATAAGAAATTTATCTTTTACCCTGTTGTACACACCGCTAGCAGGCGAGCACTGCTTATCTAGTTACGGGTTTTTCCTCATTGATGATGGTTGGGATGAAAAAACACTAATCGATCTAAAGCATAAAACAGGAGCGCGTCTCTTACTCGGTTTGCAAACATCTGACAAAGGTATTGATGAATTCGATGTGATAGATGGCATTATTATTTGCCAGCCTGCTGAGGTAGAACAAGTAATAGGAGTGTTTAAATCCGTATTAGAGAGAAGGACTGTTATTGACACACCTGTGTTCTACAGTTTAGAAATTATTGATAAGCCTAAATATTGCTGAATAGGAGCAATATATGTTGCCAGCTAGTTCATTTAAATGCTCACATTAATATTAAAAATTAATACAAGTTGCTAGGACTTATCCAGCTGATTACCTTCATTTAGAATGCGGTTTATATTATTGTTTCAAACAATAACTTTCATTTATCATAGCTCGTTTTACCCAACAATACTTGACAATTCAACTCTGCTCTGGGCATGATAGTGGTAAGTAAATTTCATATTTTTCATTACTTTTTCTAATGATAACCGAAGGAGATTTATATGAAAGCTGCACGTTTTTATGACAAAGGCGACATCCGTATTGAAGACATTCCAGAGCCCACTGTAAAACCAGGCACCGTTGGTATCGACGTTGCTTGGTGCGGTATTTGTGGTACTGACTTGCATGAGTTTATGGAAGGTCCTATCTTTATTCCTCCTTGTGGTCATCCTCACCCGATTTCAGGAGAGTCTGCTCCCATTACTATGGGTCATGAGTTCTCAGGCGTCGTTTATGCTATCGGCGAGGGGGTTGATGATATTGAAATCGGCCAGCACGTTGTGGTTGAACCGTACATTATTGCCGATGATGTGTCTACCGCACCTGGTGAGAATTATCACCTATCGAAGGATATGAACTTTATCGGCCTAGGTGGTCGCGGAGGTGGTTTATCTGAAAAAATTGCGGTTAAACGCCGTTGGGTACACCCTATCTCTAATAAAATCCCATTGGATCAAGCAGCTTTGATTGAGCCGTTAGCAGTTGGCTACCATGCCTTTGTGCGCAGTGGTGCTAAGGCAGGTGATATTGCTTTAGTCGGTGGTGGTGGTCCGATTGGATTGTTATTGGCTTCGGTTCTAAAAGCCAAAGGTATTACCGTAATCCTTACCGAATTAAGTGCCAAACGTAAAGAAAAAGCTAAAGAAAGTGGCGTTGCCGATTATGTTTTAGACCCTACTCAAGTCAATTTGACTGAAGAAGTCATGAAGATTACTAATAATCGTGGTGCAGACATTGCCTTTGAATGCACTAGCGTCAATGAGGTATTGGACTCGCTGGTTGAGCTCACCAAATCAGCTGGTGTGGTAGTGATTGTCTCTATCTGGAGTCACCCAGCTTCAGTAAATGTACATAGTGTGGTCATGAAAGAGCTTGATGTACGTGGTACTATCGGCTATGTAAACAACCACAAAGAAACCATTAAATTGGTCGAAGACGGTTTAGTTAATCTTGAGCCTTTTATTACTCAACGTATCAAATTAGATGATTTGATTTCTAAAGGCTTTGAGACTTTAATTCATAACAATGAATCAGCGGTGAAAATCATTGTAAACCCAAACCTGTAAACCAATAAGGTGAAAGGGTTAGCTTCCGCAGATTAAGGTTATTGAACTAACCACATCATCCTAGTCTGTGCCTTGAAATTAATCAATCTAAACTAAAAAACGCCAACCATTCAGGTTGGCGTTTTTGCTTGGTATTAAAAGTACTGTCGAAACCCCAATATCAACAAAGCCATAAGACATTTCTAAATAAACCGTTTAGTTCTAAAAACATTGATGATAAAAGCTTTCAGGATTTTTTATGGCTTAAAATGCTTAGCTGGTGACATAAATTATTGAAAGATATCATATAATTTTCAATATGGCGTGTGATTTTTTGCGGTACCGACTGCTTAGCGATTACTTTTTACAGGCATCTAGAGTCTTTAGCAGCAAGTTGGTATTTTTTTAACAACATTACATGCTGAGTTAAAACTTTTAACAACGTTGTAGTGATGCTAGTAGGTAATGGATACTAATGAATAAAGACATGATACTAATCAGGCAGAGGGTTTAAGCAGTTTTAGGTAATGCGAGGTTATGGCTAAATACAATGATTGGTGCGCCCACCAAGACTTGAACTCGGATCGATCGCTTAGGAGGCAACTGCTCTATCCTGTTGAGCTATAGGCGCGTTATGGAGTGCTATTGTAAAAAAAAGTGCTGAAAAAAGCAATCAATGAAAAGTAAGCAGTGGTTATTTGCCATTACTAAGCGCATCAGCGACTTTTACAGACTTTTTACCTGTGGCAGTCTTAGTGCCTGAGGTAGGGTTAAATAAGTCGTCTACGCTGTTTTTATAACCCTCAATATTACCATAGTCATACTTTTTTAAGATATCTTGTCCCGCACTCGATAATAAAAAGTTACGGAAGTTTATAGCAACGGGATTGTCCGTTAAGATGACGCCATCGACCGCTTGTGTGCCTTTTACTGCATAGCTAAAAGAGGCTAGATTACGCGCTTCATTGTCATCAGTTTTGCTAGTATTACTTATCGTTGCATCATCACCGTTATCTTGTACCATACCATTGGCATTAATTTTACTTTGATTAGGCTCAGATTGCGTATTGTTAATTGTGGCTTGCAAAGAAGTCAAGCGGGTTTGGGTTAGTTTATCATCAGCAATAATTATATCAATATTAACGATAAAGGCCGAAAGCTCATTGTTGGAGGTGCTGGTATCGGGTAGGGTGAATAGGGCGTTGGCAGGTACATAGTGCGCTAGCACTTGTATCTTAGGATAGCGGGATTCAAAGCGGGCAATGACGTCATCTAGCGGCAATTGTACTCTATCTTCTGCTTGTACATACAAGATATTGGTGGCAATCGTCATTGAGTCATCTTCATTATTAGTAGACGATTGGCCGTTTTCACTGACTGTAATCGGTAATGGATCTATATTTTTGCGATTGCTATTCCATAGCCAAGCAAAGATACCAATGAAAATAATCAGCAGCAATAAGGTAAGCCCAACCAATAGCAGCTTGTAGTCTTTCATATTTCACAGCTCGTTTCTTGTTTTATTGTTTTAGGATGACGTTAAAGCTAAATCCAACTAGTCGCGATAATGTCGCATCTCCTTTACCAAATCTGCCAATATATCAGCAAAAGTATCGGACCTCATGGCTCCAATATTAGTCTTTATTGGTTTCGCACTGGTTTGACTAATTACTAAAGATTATATCGTTATTAACTAGTGTTGCTAATAACGATAATCTAGCTAGGAGCGGTGACATTATGGGCTGTTATAGGCAGACGTCAGTATACAGTGTCAACGTTATCTCATTATTTGAAATGAAAAGACTAAAAAGTTAGGTAGCGGACAGGCCTCATGTTTTAAGTATTCTAATATTATGTATCCGGTACTGAGCGACACTTGTTGTCGTAAGGTTTCTTATATTTGTTTTGATACGCTAGTAAATGATCAATATCAGTGACACACTATAATGCTATATATATCTTCATAATTGTTTGTAACTATGAGGTCTAAAGCCGCTAATAAGCAGACATGACTCGATAATAAAAAAGACACATCTTAACAGAAATGTAGAATAGGAACGACAGCTAAATATAGATGCACTTACCTCTTATCTTGTTGTAACGCTTTTTGTTAACATGCTCACAACCATCATACCCCCCGTTAATTCATCGCTACTCTCTATAGAAGCTGGTGTTTATTAGCCCTCATATTTCATTATCATAATCAGATTATTATCTATGTTTACCATTATTCAGTCGCACCGTACCGAACGCTTGGTTGAGCAGTTACTGACCGCTTATAAATCTAAAAATCAGTCTGTCTTTGAAGAGTTTATCGTTATTGTACCCTCGATGGTGCTGGGCGATTGGCTGGATAAGTCTATAGCCAGTCAAGCTGGTATCAGCACTTTGGTAACCACCAAGTTTTGGGGACAGTACCAGTGGACCCTGATGCAAAAAGTCTTGGCTGAGTATAATTCGTGGCTGGAGAGCGAGCAGCGTGACCAAGAGGTTATTACCGTGCCTGAGGTAGCCGTGCTAACCGGATCGGTGATGCAATGGCGGCTATTTGGTTATTTTACTTATTATCAAACTGAAATTATGGGGAATAACAGTCATCCTCTATATCCATTGTTATCAGCATTACTAGACGAAGAGTCGGATCGCAGTCAGCAAGATGTGAGACTGTGGTCATTAGCTACTGATTTTTCGCGGGTATTTAGCCGTTATCTAACCCACCGTGAGGATTGGTTAACGTTATGGTCGAATGATAAAGCCGTTGATGCAGAGGCATTGGTAGCAGCAAAAGATGAGCTGTCCATGAAATTTGATAAGTATGCCACGGCAACGCCTGAATGGCTGGTCGCTCACTATATGGAGCTTGAAGCTGCGCAGCGTCATCTATGGCGTCTGCTATTTGCGTCCGTCTATGAACACCGTGCTGCTATTGAAACCCGGTTTTGGGAGATTATGTCGGGCACTGATAGCAACATTAATACCGATAACGGGGTAGATGTTCAAGGATCATTGCCCGCACAATTGCATATTTTTACTATCCAACAGCTGCCGCAGAACGAACTAAATTTCTTACAAAGATTATCAACATATATTGATATTACCTTGTTGCATTATAATCCCTCGCAGCTATTTTGGGCAGATATTGTTGATAAGCAGTGGCTACAGCGTCAACAAGTAATCAACCCAGAAAGTGTATTCCTACGGGACTATGGGCATACTTTGTTATCGCGCCTCGGTAAGCAATCGCGTGAGACGTTTGCGATGCTGGCAAGTCTCTCAGGTAATGAAAATAAAGACGGCTTCAAGCTTGATTGGCAAGATAAATTTGACTTAAATGATGAACAACAATCTCCTATGTTGTCAGACTCAGGTTCAGTACAACCGTTAAGTTTGTTAGCACATTTACAGCAGGATGTATTGATGCTGGACGAGAGCGCTACTCAACAAACGACCGCTGGGCGACTGAGCGCCGCTTTAAGTTCGCAAATGCAACTTGATTTAGAAGATGGAGAAGGAAAAGAGAGTAATAGCAAAAATAGCCTAAGCAATGAATCTTTAATTCAGAATCAAAGTTCAGATCAATGGTATAGCGATGATACTTTAGCTAATAAGCACCATCAACAGTCTCGTGAATGGCAATTATCGCAATACGATAATAGCCTAAGTATTCATTCATGTCATAACTTACAACGCCAACTTGAAGTGTTGCGCAGCATGATTGGACGTTGGCTAAACGAGCCGAATAATACCGGCAGACCACGTCATCTGTCCGATATCGTAGTACTGTTACCTGATGTTGATCATCACCATGAGCTGATTAATTCAGTTTTTGTTAGTGGAGAAGGGCAGGATGGTCTAACGTTGCCAGCGAAAGTGACAGGGGTGGTCGATAAATCTATTAGACAATTATGGGAAGCAATACGCGGATTTTATGGTCTGCTAGGTAGTGAGACCGCACGATTTGAAGCTGCTGAAGTATTAGATTGGTTAATGCTACCGCCTCTTTACGAAAGTCTTGGACTGACCCATGAACAGATGCGCCGTGCTTGCGATCTGTTAGAGCAAGCAGGCCTTGTCCGCGGATTTGATGAAGCACATCTCCAGCAGACACTTGATGCGCAAGATTACGATTATCGTTTTAGCTTTGCTTATGCATTAGATCAAATGGCATTGGGATTAGTGATGCCAGAAGCGGGTATCAGTGATTGTCTGTATCCTAATAATTGGCAAGATGATACTTTAGCCGAAAAAACGATACCGATCTCAGCAATTAGTTTGGCAGATGCGCCGATAATTGAAGCGTTATGCCGTGTTCATGCTGGGCTTCATGCTTGTCGAAATGAATACCAAGCGCGTCATAAGGCTGAGGATTGGTTAAATAGTATTGAGAGTCATATTATTCATCCCTATTTTGGCGCACTTGATCAGACACGTCCCATGCGCGCTATTTTTAATGCTATGAATGGTTTTAAGAGTAGCCTACGCGCTAACCGTCATTATCAGCGTTACCATGCTGACAGTGATGTTCAGACTAATGTTACCTCAAATGACACGCTAACAGCAGGACAGGTTGAAGCACGACTATCGCAAGTCAGTACCTTACCGCTCAAGCTTAACTTTATGCTTGATAGTATTGAGGATGAACTCGAGAGCCAACAAGTCAGTGCCGAGCCGACTGGCGTGATTACTTTTGGGCGTTTTGGCGCGCTACGTAATGTGCCGTTTGGTTTGGTGGTCATGCTCAATATGGATTTGTCCGAATTTCCGAATCGTGACCGTGATAATCGTTATGACTTAATGAAAGCCGGATTAGCACAACGTGGCGATAGATTTAGTGAGGACGACGATAATGGGGCCTTTTTAGATGCCCTGCTATGCGCTCGTAATGCTTGCTGGATTTTTTATAATGGCCAACGTTTGACCGATTCCCATGAGCATCTACCCGCCAATCCTGTGAGTGAATTATTGCAATTTTTACAAGGGGAGGTGCAATGGCAATGGGATCCACTTAAAAATGCACAACAAGCATTAAGTAATGATAACAATGATAGCAACGAGATTAGCGATAATGAAGCCGCATTGACCGCACAAGTACAGCGTTATCTGCCTAAGCTTATCGAGCAGTGGTTAGTCACCCGTCATCCTGCATTGCCATTTGCGTCAGAAATATTTATCCAGCCCGAAATAAATGCGCATACAGCAGTATCTGGTAATCAAGCTGATGGCCAAGACGACAGTCAGGATAATGGCCAAGCGCTTATGCATTTATTAGAGCAGGCGATGCAAAAAGAAAAGCTCAGTCAGAAAGAAACCAATGCTCCAGCGAGAGTTTGGCATGACGTGTTTGAACGTTTGCAGGCTCAAGACGATTCTGATATTAGGCACCCTATCAAGGTTAATTTACCTAGCAAAGAGGATTATGCCAATATTGCCCAGCGTATCAAGTCAGCTAATGAGACTGATGATCGCTTTGATATTACTCAAGTTGATATGCAGTACTTATACTACCAAGTACGTCATCCCGCGAAGCACTTTTTAAGAGAACAGCAAGTGCATGTCGTCTTACCTGAAGATGATACGGCGCATCAAGAGCCTTTATCCTTGTCAGGCTTGGGTGCTTACGAGGTTAATTCGCAACTCCTCAATGAACTACACAGCAATGAGAGTGCTAGTAAGGGTAATAGCGCGAGCAATCAAGCTGTTAAACCGTTAAACCGTCTATTGTATAACTCTGTTATGCCAGCAGGTGTGGCGCGTCAATCAACCTTACAGTATCAGCAGCTTAAAATTACCCAACAATGCCAAGAGTTTGCTGAACAGCTGTCTGAGTTGGGCATTGATACCAACAGTGATGGCAATAATGAAAGCATCAGCACACTATTAACGCCCTGTGCTGAGACCATGATTACCGTTCAAGCACCTAATATAAATGCTCACAGTCAATTGCAAATCAAAGGAACCATTCCGATAGGAAGTAATTCTGTAAATGATGCTGCGTCAATATCGAAATCGGAAACAGAATCGACATTAGAACAAACATCACCTGAACTTTGGCTCAATATTTTGCCCAATAGCGCCCGCACGCAGTATTTACTACGCTTTTGGTTGTCACATGTTTATTGGCAAGTGGCACGGCGTACTACTGAGGCGCAAGTGGCTGCTGAGGACGGTAGAAGTATTTGGCGATTTAATAAACCTAGTGATGAACATAATAAATATAAAGGTAAGACTGCTTTTTTACTACTGCCTATAGAGTATGAAGCCGCTTTAGCAGAGTTGCTTAAGTGGATAAGGTTTGCTCATATTGCTGGCAGTACACCAATAACGATATTGCCGGTTCATGCGATGACTTACCTTGATAAAGTGAGCGCTGCTCAAGGCAAAGACACTATTTACCAGCCCAAACGTAGTGATTTTGATAGCTGGCTATGGTCGGGCTATAACAGCGATGTGGTTTATGATACTTGCTCGCAACATGAGCTGTGGCAATACCTACTTTATAAACAAGACGTTTTTACCAAGTTAATGGATGCTTTGCCATCTTTGGCTCAGCCTTTATTTGGGGCAATGAATGACGCCCTAAAGCCATTATAAAAATTTTATTTAATAATTAATATTCAAACTGTAAGACTTTGAACAAGCGCCTTTTATGGATAAGTTTATGGATCAGTATAATAACGATAGCATTAAAGCTAATAGCACGGCTGAGGTTTCACCTGCTAACTTAGTTGATAAAATGCAACAACCTCCAGCCATACGTGTGCCATTAAACGGTAAGTATCTAATAGAAGCATCAGCGGGTACGGGCAAGACTTGGACGCTAACTGGCATCGTACTGCGCTTATTGATTGAAGCGAAGCGCGCGCCTGAACATATTATCGCCACAACCTTTACTCGTGCTGCCGCTGCCGAGATGCGCGAACGTATTCATGCCCGCTTGGTTGATTTTTATCAGTTATTACAGTGGTTGAGTAAACTACAAGTCAATCCTGCCACGCACAGTATTCTCTATCCTCAGCTGATAGTTGATGGTGTTAAAAAGGCTAATGGTAAGACTGCTGATGTTGATAAAAAAGCTAGAGAAGATAAAGATAATAATAAATCTGAAGCTTCTAATAAAAAAGTAAGTCCTGAGCAGCGTCAAGCTCGACAGCAGTGGCTCGAGACCCAAGCGAAGCTGGCAGGTAATGCTGATCTTATTGACGATCCTATCAATAGCTATTTGCTAGGATATTTATTAGATAATGCGATAGATTATCCATTAGCTGATGCTATTAGGCGCTGTGCTTTGGTGCTAACCACGTTAGATAAACTGTTTGTGGGTACGTTAGACAGTCTGTCACAAAAGTGGCTGTCGGAGTACAGTGCCGAGACTGGTCATCAGCAAGGGATGCAAATCAGTGACCATGAACAAATTGTGATAGAGAGTATCATTCACGATGCGGTGCGCGCACATCAAAGTCATATGTATTACCAGCAGCCGGATATTTATGCGCTATTGCAACACACCAATCGTTTAACTGCGCCTGCTGATCATGTATCTGTTGCACAAAAAGCCCTCCAGTTTATCTCAACACCTATTGAAGAGGTTGAGCTGGGCGAAGCTATCGATTTTAGCGCTTATCAGCAGGCATTAGATAACTTTAAAAGTTGTGATTTAAAAGATATCACGCCTTATTTTGATATTGAATACCGTACGACGCAAGGATTTGGCAAAGCAGGTAAAACTGGTAAAAACATAGCATCTATTGTCACTATTCAACAAGCTATCCGCCAGTATGGTATCGCGTTTTTTACCCATTTAGAGAATAAGGCTGACGTTCTATATACGGAACTACCCAATGCTTTTATTAGTAAAGAAGATGGTGGAAAGGTTTTTAATAAGGGTAAAGAACCAGAGCGTTTAACATTTATTAATCTTGAAAGCATACAAGCGCTAAAAACGCTGCGCGATTATGCTGAGCAGATTGAGCTTTATCTTGATGCGTTAAATGAGAAGTTGAATCGTGATATTGCCATTAAGGTACGCCAAAAGCTCCCATCGATATTAGAAGCACGGCGCGAGACCACCTTTGCCCTACAAATGGTTCGCTTAAACCAAGCGTTATCTGGTAAGCAAGGCGAGCGGCTGGCACGTTATATCCGTCACCATTATCCAGTGGCACTGATTGACGAGTCGCAAGATATCAATGGTGAGCAAGCGCGTATGATTGAGCGCATTTATCTTAAGGATGCTAAAGACAGTCATGCTAAAAATACCAATCGTGGTTTTTTATTACTAGTAGGAGACCCTAAGCAAGCTATCTATGGTTTTCGTGGCGGGGATGTTGCCAATTATAACGCTATGAAAGCGCGGTTCGATGCTAAGCATATGATGACCCTCGATGTGAATCGACGTTCAAATGAGCGGTTGATTACCGCGTTAAATCATTGGTTTGGTAGCGCTAATCCTGCAGACAACGCCGACCAAGACTCAGGCTCGCAAAGTGCGGATCAGCTGGCACAGCTAGGTAAGGATATTTACTATCAGCATATCACTGCGGCAAATACCGATATCCATGCCTCTTGGCAACAATCAGAGTTGGCTATATCAGATTCTGGCTTAGCAGAAACCCCTGCTATCTTACCTAACCATCCGGTCAGTATTATTCACCTGCCTTATGATAAACAAGCAAAATACAACGCCTTTGAGCTGACGGCGTTGCATATTGCAGCATTGCTGGCCAGTCAGCAAACTATAAAGGGTCGTGCGCTTAAGCCAAGTGATATTGGCGTACTGGGTCGCCGCAAGCATGAGCTAAAACAAGTCGAAGATATGCTGAGTAAGCTTGGCGTACCTACTCTTGAGACCGCAGAAAATAATGTTTTTGATACGCCCATCGCTGCTGATTTAGCTGCCTTATTAGAAGCGATGTTACGTCCGCATCGCCGCGATATTATCAACCGCGTATTAACCAGTCACTTTTATCAGTTAAGTCTTAATGATGTGCAAGCGTTGATGTTAAGTACGGATGAGGATCATACAGCGCAAGTAAACATAGAACAGGGCAATACAGTACTAGAACATACAGACGCTGAGCAGGCGCGTCTTAAGCAGCGTTACCAAGATTTCCAAACCTATCTAAAGACGGCAGCGTCGCATTGGCAACACAATGGTATTTTGTCAGCGCTACATTATTTGTTTGGTCGCAATCCCATGGCCAAGCAAAAAACCAATCGGACAACGAGCCAAAGTATTTGGGTGGGCCTTGCTGACTTAGAAGATGGCGCCCGTTATTTAATGGATTTACGCCATTTGTTAGATATTTTAGCGCAGCATGGTATGCATATTGGGGAACATGAGCTGCTGGCATGGTATAAGAAAAATATGAACAGCAAGCGTATCCCTGAATGGGCACAACAACAGCCGCTTCCGACCGAGTCAGGTGTGCAGCTCATGACTATTCATAAGTCAAAAGGCTTGGAGTTTCCGGTAGTCTATGTAATAGGTATGGATGGCGCTAGTCCTAACGCCAGCTCTAAAACTGGTGGCCGTAACAAGCATAAGCTGTATTTATATGATCATGATATTGAGGATAATAAAACAGAGCGCCGCTTATCTGCCAGTCAGGGTAAGCCCCATAGCAAATCTGCTAAAGGCGAGTTGCCGGTAGATTACTATGCGCAATTTGAAACTACCGAAAACTATGAAGAATTGAAACGGCTTGGCTATGTGGCATTTACCCGTGCTAGTGAGCAGCTTTATATGGTACTCAAAGATGGCCATAATAAAACGGATGCTGAACGTAAGCCAAGCTTGAAGTGGTTGAGCGCTCAAGATCATAAGTTCATGCTGCCAGAGCGATTGCAAGATTATATTGGCTGGCTAGACTACAACACTATTGAATCATCGGCTGAAGCGGTTATAAACACTAGTAAAGCAGCAATGAATGCTAATCATGCTGATTTGGAGTCCATACCTAGCGATGTTATTCGCATTGATTATCACAACGCCTATGCGCAGATACAAGCACATTATTTTAAAGGCTGGGCAAAAACTAGCTTTACCGCTTTGTCACGTCAGTTAAGCAAACAAGGTCAAGCGTTAGCTATTTTTGATGACGGGGTAGAGGACGATTTAGACTTGACCGATAGCATGGCGTTATTAAGCGATAGGTCATCTGCCACTTACGAAAAAGACGATGATAATACTGCTGGCGAGCTAATTACAATAGATGATATTCGTTTTCGTTTCGTTAAAGGTGCTAATGCTGGGACTTTTTTGCACGAAATCTTTGAAAAAATAGATTTTACTAACAAAAGTAAATGGTCAAACATTATTGACCAAAGCATTCGTCAATATCAATTGCCTATCAGTTATACCAGTGCTGATTACCAACAACGATTGGATAAAAATAAAACGCCGCCTCTATCATTACCTACAGTGCCATCAGAGCATGATGAATCGTTAAGTAGCGGTACTGAGTTAATAGCAACGGCTGATAACCAGTTAGGAGCCGCCCATGATGAATTGATAGAGTGGATAGCCGATGTTCTGAGCGCGCCGTTACTGGCATCTGGTCAGCCGCTACAAGCCATACCGGTTAAACAGCGTATTGCTGAGCTGGGCTTTAATATGGGACTGTCAGAGGATTTTACCCCTGAGCGTATCAATGAGGTTTTTACACAATATCTACCAGATGAACCTGAAAAGCATATCCAACTGACCGCCCAGTATTCTGATCATATTTATCGTTATCTACGCGGTGAGATTGATTTGGTCTATGAATATGCAGGCAAGTATTATGTAGTGGACTATAAAAGTAATTACTTAGGAAATAGCCTAAGCAATTATAATGAGGATAATTTAAGCACTGCTATGAATAAAGCGGGTTACTGGTTACAAGCCGCTATCTATCAAGTTGCTCTTCATCGTTTTTTAGGTTTACGTTTACATGACTATCAGGGTAATGAAGAGCAATACCTAGGTGCGGTAGAGTATGTATTCTTACGCGGCATTAGTGCTCAAGGAACGCACAATTATGGACGTATTCAATGGCAAATACCATTTACCTTGGTACAAGCATTAGACGAGATGTTTGGTATGCCAAGCGCTTAATGTATTAAGCAATCATTGGTAACTAGATAAATTAACAAAAAATCTATGCTGATAACTAACTTTCATAAACGCTATAGCCAAAAATAATAAGTGAATAAATAATGAATAATGATGACATTGAGAAAGAGACCACTGAAAAAGTAACTCAAGACCTAAGTAGTTCGGCAAAAAACAGAGCAAGCCCTCAACAAGGGCGGGCGGGTAATCACCAGAGCAGTGTTCAAGGCAGCTCTAATAGCGATATTGGTAGCAGTTGGGCAACGACGATTAGCCAGTACCTATTACAACGGCGTAAGCAGACTCAGCTGGCATATCATGCACAACTACAGCCTGACGCTATGCATAGTGATGACAAAGAAACGCAAGACTGGTTATTTGAAGCGATATTTGAGGTGCTGGTACAACGATTGGAGGAAGGGCATACCGTATTGGTGCTGGAGGATAATTATCTTAGCACTGATTATTTGCAAAACAGTAATACTGAACTTTTTGGCTGGCAGCAGCAGTTATTACAACCTTTGTTACAAGCGCTACTTACACCACTAGAAGGCATGTCAGAAGCTTTCACTAGCATTGAGCTATTAGAGCAACAAGCGTTTTGGAATGCGACAATGCGGCAATCGATATTACCAGAATATGAAAAACAAATATTAGAGCAGCGTTATAGCGCCTGCACTCAGCTTTATCGCTATTTAAAACAAATAGCCCTTACAGCTACTTCAACAGAAAATAGCCTAAGTAAATTTATAAATAATCTAAACAATCACTCACTCTTCAGGAAAAATATTGATAACGATAAAGATAAAACCGATAGACCAATCATTTTCCATTCAAAAAGCGAGCCAAAAGACGACCATACTACCGTAACATTATGGCTGCATCGTACATGGCAGGCCGAATATGCGCTGGCTCATCATATTATTCGTATCAAAAAGCAGAAGGTTACTGAGTTACCGATAACCCTTAATCCGTTATTAAATATTGAACAACAAGATGCTATTCATATGGCGAATCAATCTGCTTTTAGTATCATCACTGGAGGTCCAGGTACCGGAAAAACCTTTACCGTTGCTCAATTGGTAATAGCTTTACAGCAGGCACAACCTAAAAACGTAGGAGCAGGGATAGAAGAAACAAAGGGTAAAGCTAGCGTAAATCTAGCTTTAGCCGCACCAACTGGTAAAGCCGCCCAACGTATGCAAGAGTCGCTACAGGACGCCATACAGCAAGCTGGCGTGTCCATACAACTACCAGAAGCTAAGACTATCCATCGCTTGCTTGGTATCGGGCAGGGTGGTCGCCCACGCTATCATGCTGACAATCCACTCAGTGAAGATATTATTATCGTTGATGAAGCTTCTATGCTCGGGGTAGAGTTGGCCAATTATCTGGTCAGTGCCATAAAACCCAATTCACAGCTTATTCTATTAGGGGATGCCAATCAATTAGCAGCGGTCGATGCGGGAGCGGTATTAGCAGATTTATGCCGCATACCTGCGCTACAAAAAATTCATCAGCGCCTTAAGATGAGTCGGCGTTTCACTGCGGACTCAGGCATCGGCAAACTGGCACGGCTAATTAACCAAGCAGACCAACACCAATCTACAGATCAAAATATGACAGCAGTCTGGCAATTATTACGTGAAGATGAAGCATTGAGTTTTTATCATCTAATTAACGTTGTATCTGAGAATAAAGAAGGCAATAATAATATAGCTTCTGATAGTACGATAAAAAATAGCCTAAGTAATTACAATTTTTTAAAAGTAATCTCCAAAAATTACCTTGATTATATGGATAAAACCAAATTAATATTAGCAAAAATAAAGATAGCGGATTCTGTGCCAACAAAAGAATATATTAGCTATTTTAACGAATTAATAACCTTACTTAATCAGTTCAGAGTTCTTACTGCGGGTCACCATGGTCGCTGCGGCGATTATTCCATTAATCGCTATTTAAGTGAACAACATCGAAGCCAATTAAAACTACCACTGTCCAAATCTCCTTGGTATCACGGACGCCCAGTGATGGTATTACAAAATAATTATGAACTGGGTCTATTTAACGGTGATATTGGTATTTGTCTACAGACAGAAAGAGGGCGCTTGCAAGTATTTTTTGAAAATAAAAAACAAGGCATGGCTACCAATATGCTGAGTGACGAGATGATTGCAACCGCCTATGCAATGACTATTCATAAGTCGCAAGGGTCAGAGTTTGAACATGTGGCGATTGCCTTTGATGATCATAATAGGCGTTTACTCAGTCAGGAACTAATTTATACGGCAGTAACACGTGCCAAAAAGCAAGTCTCCATCTTTAGTACCGCTTCCGCATTTACGCGCGCGTTATCGACCCCAACTGAAAGACAAACAGGGCTAAAGCTACAGTTTGCCCAACTTGATAGAACGTCTGATAGTTATTAAAAAATCTTATTTTCTGTAAAAAAGAGATATAAAAAAGCATCCAATAAGGATGCTTTTTTATATGAGAATGCTTAATAAAAGGGCAGAAAATCCTACACTTTGTCTTCTTTAATAGCATAGATGCCAGGTAGGTGACGCAAGTAACCATGGAAATCCATGCCGCAACCATAAACATAACGGTCAGCAACATCGATACCCACAAAATCAACTTCAAAGCCTGAGATTTTACGGTCATGCTGTTTGTTGAGTAGTACACAAGACTCAATAGACAGAGGTTTCTCTTTACTCAATTCTTCAACAATAGCTTTTAAAGTAATGCCTTCATCAAAAATATCATCAATTAGTAACACATGCTCACCAGCGATATTGACGTCAGGCTTGAATTTCCAGTCTAGCTCATTGGTGCCTTCATTATCACGATAGCGAGATGCATGAATATAATGCATGCGATGATAGAACGTAAGATGGGTAAGCAGTTGACCGGCTGGAATAAGGCCGCCGTTCATAACGACCATGACAATCGGGTTCAGCCCAGCGTAATGTAGATTGAGCTGCGCGGCAAGACGCTCATAAGCAGCAGCCACTTCCATACTGCTAATAAGGCACTCTGAGTTACGTAAGGTTTTTTCAATTTCTTGGTTGCTAATTTGAGTCATTGGTTGCGCCATCGGTAGAAAGTGCTGCTTATTTTAGCAAGTTTTAGTGAATTTGCCCAATGCCACATGGCTTTTCAGACAAAAATAATCTCATATTGTTATTAACGCTTTATTCATCTGCTATTTCTATGAAAAAGGGCCGATAAAAACGTGCTAAACGGTTTAATCCCGCATCAGGTAATTGCGGTAGTAATTTATTAATCGCCATACTCATTCCTTTATCAATAGCCGCTTTGGCAACGGGAATAGATTTGCGTTTGATCATGCCCAGTTTAAGCGTTTCAGTAAAGCGGCTGATAAAGTGGGTAAGTGCTTCCTCATTCATGGTCTCAAGCGCCGTTTTGAACTGCGCCTTATCTACTGTATCTGGCGTGACCGCTGCAAAACCTTCAATAATTGTTTGTGCCGACTCTTCAGAGAGTTTAAACCCCACACGGCGTAACCCTTCATTATCTATAAACATAGACTGGTTTTTTAAAAAGTTGAAGCTGGGCATGATATCTTCATTTTTATCTTTGCCAAGCAAGACGTTAAGCAGTGTCTCAGTAGCACGCTCAATAGTTCCAACAATCTTACGCATAGACGCTTGCCGTTCAGGGTTTGGAATCACATCAATTAAGCTGACCAATAAATTATCAATAAGTTCACTAGCAACCTGTTGTGTAAGCTCATTACGATAGGGGTAGTAGTCGACTTGCTCATCTGAGGCAATAATACGCTCGGCTTCATCAATCATATCGTTAAGTTCATCCGACGGTATAAATCCAAAATAGTGTGCCATTACAGTACCTTTCTTTTAATATTAATTAATTTTCAATGTTTAGCTTATTATTGTTTACAGAGTTAGTATAGCCAAATTATCATTGTTAAAGCGTTGTTTCTAGTAGCATGAGGCGTATGCTTTTTTATCTACAAATACTTCAAAGAGTATAGACATCAATATATACTCACTCAAAATAACTTTCAGCGGCTACCTTGATATCTTAAAATTAATGCTGAATAATTGTACAATAGATATTAAACGTTACATTTTATGTCAAATCGGCTACACTTAAGCCAGTATGTCAATACATTAGCACAGCTTAGCCCGCACTTCATATTTTACAGATCATAGATAAATCTGTTATCTCTTAATCGCGATTTTCTTTGTCTATACTCATCGAATATAGGCTTCTGATTGGTATCCTAACTGATCATCATCACAAGCGTTTAGTAATAGAAGCTTGTACTCAACAGTAACGACTACATAGAGCGCCACTTAATAGCATATAGAACGACCATAAAGTCAGATTTATATAGGTTTGACTATAGATTAATAGGGTTGTCTTGCCAGCGCTTACTATGGAATAAAAAATAAGGATATTATGAGGAAATGGATATTTTCCACCCTCACTTTATCTAGGGAGAGATAAGATGAACAGTGCCATTGTATTAATCGTTGGCGTCGCCGCGATGCTTTGTGGTTATGTTTTTTATTCGAAGTTTATCGCCACCAAGATTTTGGCATTAGATAATAACCGTCCCACGCCAGCTCATACGATGAAAGATGGGGTAGATTATGTTCCCACTAATAAGTATGTGTTGTGGGGCCATCATTTTACCTCCGTTGCCGGTGCTGCACCGATTATTGGCCCCGGTATTGCTGTTATTTGGGGCTGGTTACCTGCGGTAATTTGGGTGGTCTTTGGGACGATTTTTATGGCTGGCGTTCATGATATGTCAGCCATATGGGCAAGTATGCGTAATCGGGGTCAGTCTATTGGCTCTATTGCCGGTACGGTTATGGGTACGCGCGTACGTAGCTTGATGATGGTTGTGATTTTCTTATTATTGCTCATGGTCAATGCTGTATTCGGCGTTGCTATTGCCAATATGATGATTAAAACACCGTCAGCCGTATTACCAGTGTGGGGCGCGTTAATCGTTGCCTTTATTATTGGTCAGTGTATTTATCGCTATCAGATGAATTTACTTTGGGTATCAATCATTGGGGTAGTCGCATTATATGGGCTAATTTACCTTGGTCCTATGTTCCCATTCGCCTTCCCTGAGACCGTTTTTGGTCTACCTGATAATGCCGTTTGGATTATTATTTTATTTGCCTATGCGGCAGTTGCCTCATTACTACCGGTATGGATGTTATTGCAGCCACGCGATTATATTAATGGCTTGCAGTTATTCGTTGGTTTGATTTTATTATATGCCGCCATCTTTATCTCAACACCTACTATTGTGGCACCGGCGATTAATACCAATTTACCAATAGACACACCATCAATCATGCCACTATTGTTTGTGACTATTGCTTGTGGTGCGATCTCAGGCTTCCACGGATTAGTCGCGACAGGGACGACTTCTAAGCAAATTGATAAAGAAGAAGATGCGCGTTTCGTGGGTTACTTTGGTGCGCTTGGCGAAGGTATGCTAGCGTTAGGTGCGATTCTTGCGGCGACCGCAGGGTTTGCTACGCTTGGTGATTGGGAAGCCGTTTATCAAAAATTCGGTGACGGCTCTATTGGCGCATTTATTGACGGCGGCGCTGCAATATTGAATGCCGGTGTTGGTATTGATATGGTATTGTCACAAACCATGCTGACGGTTATGGCCGCACTATTTGCGGGTACCACTATGGATACTGGGGTACGCTTACAACGTTATATCTTCCAAGAATTTGGTGAGTTTTATAATATTCCAATATTAACCAAAGGTGTAGTGGCCACGCTTCTAGCAGTAGGAACCTGTTTGCTATTGGCATTTGGTGCCGGTGGTATTGATGGTGCCGGCGGTATGATTATCTGGCCATTATTCGGTACCACTAACCAGTTAATGGCAGCATTAACCTTGATGATTGTGACTGTTATCTTATTACGTAAAGGTAAGCCGGTCTGGTATACCTTAGCGCCCTTATCGTTCCTATTAGTGATGACAGTATTTGCGTTATTGATCCAGCTCAAAACCTTCTACGTTGATGGCAATTGGTTGCTTATCACTATGGATATTATTATCCTGATTGCTACCATATTGGTCACCTTTGAGAGTTTGTCTGTACTGCGCCGTGAATGGACAGAACACAAAGGTAAAGATCAATCTTAATAGCTGACTATTTATCAAAACCAATGGTTAAATTAAAATAAGACGCTGGCAATTGCTGGCGTTTTTTTATGTTATCAAGTGATGAATGGTTTTTGCACAGGAAATCAAAGAAAAGCAAACGATAAGTATCACGGCTATTTATCATTACTATAGCTAAGTATGGTATGTTTTATCTATCACCTCGCATAAGTACTACATAATAAGCATTACTAGTAAAATTAGGTCAAACTATGAAAAATAATGATAATAACAATCTGATAAATCAACCCTCGGATGATTCAGTGCAATCAATAAACACACCTGCCAGCTCTGTCGACGACTATGCACAAGAAATCGCACCGTGGTGGCAACGTTTTACAGAAGGTCTTAATGAGTTCTATCATGCGCCTTATCGGCAAACGATGGCTCGGGCAGCACGTGATGAAGAAGACTTTTTTATGCTGCTGATGTTTGCTGAAAGCTTAGGAATTGACAATCCGGCCAGCTTTTACACCCTTGAATTACAGCCATTATTCTTAGAAAACTTCCACGAATGGCATACCCGTATGGGAATGGATAGATGTCCGTTTGATCATGTTGGTTGTTGCTAGTCTTACTAATAACTAATAGTAAAAATAATTGAGATATAAAATATGTCATTACAACCTTTAAGCTCATTGGTAACGCAACTTTCCTCACAACCGATTATATTCGTTGGTGGTAAAGGCGGAGTAGGTAAAACGACCACCGCAGCGGCACTTGCCAGCCATTATGCTGCCAAGCAAAAAAAGACACTGATCATTTCAACCGATCCTGCGCATAGTTTAGGCGATGTATTAAACGTACAGCTAAGTAATGAAAAAACAGCTATCACACCTTACCTTGATGCTATCGAGTTGAATCCTGACATCATCGTAGATGCTCACTTTGTACAAGTCGAGCGCACTATTAAAGGCTATACCAATCCCGATATGATGCCAAAAATTCGTGAGCATCTGCGTCTCTCAAAGTCAGCTCCTGGGGCTCAGGAAGCGGCAATGTTAGAATCAATGTGTCAACACTTAGTGGCGGCAGCCGATGCCGGTTATGATCATATTATTTTTGATACGGCACCCACAGGACATACTTTACGCTTGCTGGTATTGCCTGAAATGATGGGGGCATGGACGGATGGGCTGTTGGCACAGCAGCGGCGGCAAGCTAAATTACGTTCGGTTGCCACTCACTTAGATACTAATACCAGTAAGGCTAAAGCTAGCAACGATAAAAAAGATGTCCCAAACCCATTTGCCAAGCATAAACCAGATCGCTGGGAGCAGGCGGTATCAGTATTAGAAAAACGCAAAGAGTTGTTTCGTCAGGCAGGGCAGCTACTTCATGACCGCGCGCAAACAGCGATTGTACAAGTGATGACCGCCGATGTACTGCCCTTAGCAGAAACCCAGCGTGCCATTCAGCAATTAGAGGAAACCAAACTCACGCCAGCAGCAATCGTGGTCAATCAACTCATTACCCCGACGCAAAAGGATACGTTCTGGCAGCAACGCGCCGATAGGCAGCAGCAGCTCATGGGCGATATTGAGCGAAGCTTTACTAATTATCCGATATACCCAATTTACTTACAGCAAACAGACGTTCGCGGTACTGAGGCTTTAAGTGCGTTATTAAAGTAGGAGATTCATTTTGCTATACTTTATAAGTGCTTATAAACAATTATGCTCGTTCTAGCTTACGTGAAAGCGCCCAAGCCGCATCAGTACGCAAACTTTGTGCTTGTTCAGACTTACCACTGCTCAATGATGACCATTGCGGCTTACCTCGGGCTTTTTTAAGCTCATTAGGTAACTTATTTGTCGGCCAAGGGGTTATAAGAGTAGCATCATCACCAGTATTTGTATCATCATAAGAATTAGGATTTTGCGAACCGTCACCACTATATAACATTTGGGTGGCATCAGTAGCGGCATGACCACGATGGCGTAGGGCAGTCAGTAAGTCTATCGCACGGGTAGCCAACAAGGTTATCGTAGCAGGGTCAATATATAAGCGCTTTACGCCCGATATTTTATCCGCGATACTGCTAGTATTAGACAATAATCCCCCCGCGATACCACCTAGTGCAGCACCCAATCCCAATGTCGTGCCTAAAGCAGCTGCATCAAACCCTAATCCCAATAAAGCGCCAGCAGCAGCACCCGAAGTCGTACGAATACCATAGCTCTTGAGCAATTCGGGATTAAAGGGGTCTTGCTGATAGGCTTGCAATTCAAGTGGGGTTGCTGCTACGGCATTATCATAAAACTTATATGAATTTAATAGCTTATGCTGCATAGCACGCTCGCTTTGGCGTACCGCTTCTTGCATTTGCTGTAATACCGGCAGCGGGTCGTCATCATCGCTAATCTCGCGGACAAAGGCGGCGACATTTAATAAAAAGTCCGCAATAATAATATTGGCCTCATCATATAGCTGGGCCCAGTCTTCAGTCCGGCGTTGTATCAACTGCTCGAGCATTTCTGCATGGGTAAGCATAGTAGCCAGACTTTGCCACAATCGTATTTCATCTGAGAATTCAAAAGCTACAGAATCAAAACGGGTTGAAATATGCAAGTTACGACGTGCCAGCATGGTCTGCCACTCGTCGATATTGGCATCTTGGCTGTCAGTGAAGTTAAATACGGGCATGACCGGAATCGCCGCCCATGACAAAATAGCCAATTCGTCCTTATATTTACCCAGCACTGGCTCGCGCGCATCAACCACATAAATTGCCATATCACTTGCCAGTAACTGGCGGATAACCTTTGCTTCTTGGCTATAGTCGTTGTATCCATAATCGTCTAAGCTGTCAGCACCGTTAGCCCCAGATGCAATGTCTGCTGCCAAAAATTGTTGTAAACGCTCAATTCCATCACGGCGACTGGCGGTGTTATCTTCCAGCCAATCCATCAATCCGGAGGCATCTTCCAATCCGGGTGTATCATATAGAGAGACCAATACATCGCCTGTTTGACTGTCAGTCAACTGAGCGCGCTCCACATGGCGGGTAGTGGCTGCTTCGTTTTTTACTTCCCCAAAATAAACATCACGCAGTAGGGTACGCAATACTGAGGTCTTTCCAGTATTGGTATGACCAACGACTGCCAGTTTTAATGGCTCACCACTAGCAATAGTGGTTTTATTACGCGTTGTCGTTTCAAGTGACAATTCTGAGGTTAAGATAGAGTAAGGGTCAGTCGTACTGTTAGTGTTTTGATCCTTATTAATATTAATAGGCTGCTCTTTGTTTTGTTCAGATGGTGCAGCATAAGCTTTATCAGCAAAGAGACTTGTCGGCTGATTGGTATTATTGTTATTCATGCCCACATCTTTATTATCATCACGGTTCATAATAGTGTCTTACATTATTAGTGTTGAAAGTTAAGCTCTTTATTAAAGGTTAGCTTAAATAATAAAATAGCATCAATCGCCTGCTGAACCCAGATATGTTTGGTATTAAACCGTGCCTGGTGGGCTAAACAATACTTTGAGTTTATTTTTAAGGCCTTTTGTCTGAAAAAACCTTTGCCACATACGATAGAACACTGAAAATATTAAATGGAAAATATTATCATGACTGGTTTCACCAACAGCGCCGTAGCTTACTGGATTATTAATAGCGTCCTCTTCTACATAAGTGCCAAACCAGCGGTCAAAAATAATGATGACTCCGCCATAGTTTTGATCAATATAGTCGCCATTGGTACCATGATGGGCACGGTGATTGGATGGGGTATCAAAGACGTATTCAATCCATCTTGGAAACTTGCCAACCGTTTCGGTATGAATAAAAAATTGATAAATTAAATCTAACGCGTAGAAGAAAAACACCCAAACTGGGTGCACGCCAAGCAGCATCAGTGGGACGAAGAATAACCACCAGCCGGTAACCGAATACAGCAAACTTTGGCGCATGGCAGTAGATAGATTCATCTGATCATCGGAGTGATGCACTACATGTGCTGACCAAAACCAGTTGATTCGATGTGAGCTGCGATGAAACCAGTAATAACAAAACTCGACGGCGATAAAGATTGGAATTGCGGTTAGCCAGGTCACATCAATGGTAAACAGACGATATTGATATAACCATAAGCAAATCGGCAACACTATCAACGCTTGAATAATTAACTCAAAGCTTAAGTAAGATCCGCCTAAGCTAAAGTTAGTCGCCGCGCGTCGCCAGTTAAAGGAATCACTGCGCCCACGTTTAGACTGATAAAACCACTCTGCCAAAAACAATAAGAAAAACGGAGCACCCATCAACGGCAATAACCATTCTTGCCAGTGTGTTGGTAAAATACTGGTAAGCAGCGACTGCCATGACTCAGGAGCAAACGCGAGAATACTCTGATTCAGCGTGTCTTTATAGCCCTCTAAGGTCTGACCGTACTGACTCAAATTTATCAAATTACTGCTTAAGCCAGTATCTGAATGACTACTGTTATCTGATATTGCCATATCATCCCACCACTTATCGATTGTTACCTGACGTCCCTGTCATTTTAATATACGGCTAAACCCTTAAAAAATCAGCATTTGTTGTGAATGCTGACGTCATTAGACAGCAGATACTGTGTTTTAATAATTATTAACCAAGCCAATCTTTCGCTCAGAAAGCGCCGTTTGCCATTGTTGCTGGCGAATATCTTTTGGCGATATCATTTCTGTCTCTGATTCAGGCTGATTAGGAACAGTGTCGTTGTTTAACAGCTGAACGATAAGACCATGCTTAGCATGAGTGGCAATTTGATCCAGTTTACGCAGTGTACCGCGATCTGGCAGCGCTTTATTATGAATACCCAGTAGTACTTGGACCGAATGTTGCTCTAAATAAGCGATTAAGCGGGTCATATCCTCACGATCATCAACGATACCGAAATTTTCTATCTCGTTCTCTATCTTATGTTCATTGCGGCTATTATTAGAAAGTTCGAGACCTACCTGCCACCATTTTTCCTGGTTGGACGGGTATTCCAGTAAAGCGACTAACTTCTTGCCAGCACTAACAGTCGCTTTTGGAGCGACAGGTGCGGCAACTTCAATGAAATCATCGGCATCGACCACATGACGTTGCCAAAAATTCAGGATTTTTTGATAATAGGGTAGTTTTATATCTAAACGCATCTTTTTACGGCGGAACATCAGCGCACAAAATGCCCAAGCAATCGCGCGCGGTACGATGCCATACATCAGCAGGCTACCAACTAACAAGCTTGCCCACTGTCTTGCCACTGACAAAGGCAGAGCATCAGTCACTAAGCGACTTTGTACAATAGCCGTATTATCAGGCACATCAAAACCCACCATGCTAGGTAACCAGCCCAGCAGGTGAGTAAGGGTAATTAGTGCCTGATCAGATAGTAATGTCGACTCCCAGCTAAAACTATACTGCCGTACGATTAACAAAAATATAATGGCAAAAAGCATACCGGTTAGGGTCGCAAGCCACAACTGATGGCTGAATTTTCCCAGATACCAGCGCATACCACTATGCTGGAGTTGCTGCTCATATAAGCCAACTGCCGCTTGCGTGATATCGTCTTTACCGCGAATAAGGTGGCTTGGACTCACAAAACTCGCAAACCAATTCGAGGATTGCTTACCCTGATTAACCAGGGTTAATACTAGCCAGCCGACTAGCATAATCGTATGAAAACCTAGCAAACAGACCAATACATAAAAGAAATTGACCACATTGGCCTGTAGTAAGGTAAACAAACCTAAAAACCCTGACACACACCAGACGACGCTCATGACTATCATGATGCCCTTAATACGTCCGTCAATCTTACCGAGCACTCGTGCCAGCGCACCATTACTATCAATACGCGAGGCGCGACGATGCAGCTTTTGAATGGGAGACCCGTCTTCTACTTGCAATTTTTCGGTGACCAGTAACGGATCAGTTGCAAAAACGTGCTGCGCGGTCTCAAGGGTTCGCACCAGCTCAGTCAGTTGGTCTTGGGGTGATAGCATGATGGAATAATATCCGTATAGAAGTGCACATTAAAAATCGTTAAGACAGCCAAAAAATGAGCCATAAAGTTATAACGTAATCAGGCACATAGCTATTGTAGCGCATTTACTCACGTTAACATTTTTGTTGTTAAGTAAGTATAAATACACAAATAATCTAAAAACCTGACCATATGGTCAAAAAATAACTGGCAGTTATTATAAATACACGCTATTCTAAAAGTGAGTGATAAACGGGCTATCATAAATAAAAAAAAGAGCAATAGAAAATAAGTCATCCATTACCTCAATACTTGCAATCACAGTAGAAGACAGTTTTGATGCTCCTGCATCGATGCTCCGTAAAATTCTAACTACTTTTAAAAAATTTGCAAAAATAAAGAAGTGTGAGAGAGGTGCCCACACTCTCTAATCATGAATCCAGCTCACACACTGTTCTTGATTAGGAGCTAAGGCTTCCATCTCCATGTTGAATATAAAAAGTTGATTTTTGCTTAATATTTAAAAATTAGACTATTTTAAAATCACTCACATTTATTTCTACACCACTAATGATATGTCAGTCAGGACATATTAAAAAATATCATGCAGGGAGCACGCGTAATTATGGATATGAAATCCACCTCTCAACAAACACTCGCACGGCCAGAAGATGAAAATCTAGGCGTTGGTGCCAATATTGCTTATGGTTTTCAGCATGTACTCACCATGTATGGTGGTATTATCGCTGTACCGCTGATTGTTGGACAAGCGGCTGGGCTACTACCAGCTGAAATTGGTTTATTGATTGCCGCCTCTTTATTTATTGGCGGTATTGCAACATTATTACAGACTCTTGGTGTACCATTCTTTGGTTGTCAGCTGCCACTGGTACAAGGGGTGTCTTTTGCGAGTGTTGCGACCGTTGTTGCCATTGTGACCTCGGGGGGCGGGCTACCTTCGGTATTTGGTGCTGTTATTGCCGCCTCGGCTCTTGGCTTTTTAATTACGCCTATTTTCTCCCAAATTATTAAGTTCTTTCCGCCACTGGTAACCGGCACAGTCATTACCACGATTGGTTTGACCTTGATGCCCGTAGCTGCACGTTGGGCAATGGGTGGCAATAGCAACTTACCTGAATTTGGTAGCGTGACCAATATTGGTCTGGCCGGCTTTACGTTATTAATGGTATTGCTGCTAAGCAAGCTGGGTAATGCAGCTATCAGTCGCTTATCGATCTTGCTTGCTATGGTCATTGGTACCTTTACTGCTTGGGCTTTTGGTTTGGTTAACTTCTCCGGCATTACCACTGGTTCTATCTTCGCCTTTCCCACACCTTTCCATTTTGGCGCCCCTACCTTTGAGATTGCTGCCATCGTTTCTATGTTTATTGTGGTATTGGTTATTTTAGTAGAAACCTCAGCAGATATTTTGGCGGTTGGCGATATTATTGAGACTAAAGTTGACTCAAAACGTTTAGGTAATGGTCTACGCGCTGATATGGCGGCAAGTATGATTGCACCACTATTTGGTTCTTTCACTCAAAGTGCCTTTGCACAAAACGTTGGTTTGGTAGCTGTAACAGGCGTTAAGAGCCGTTTTGTCGTGGCTTATGCGGGTATTATTCTAGTGGTTTTAGGCTTGATGCCGATTATGGGTCGCGTGATTGCAACCGTTCCAACTGCCGTTTTAGGCGGCGCGGGCATCGTACTATTCGGTACCGTAGCAGCCAGTGGTATTCGTACTTTGGCACAGGTCAGCTATACCAATAATATGAACCTTATTATTGTTGCTACCTCTATCGGCTTTGGTATGTTACCGATTGCGGCGCCATCGTTTTATGATCAATTTCCAGACTGGTTCGCGACTATTTTTCACTCAGGTATCAGCTCTGCGGCAATTATGGCTATCTTCTTAAACTTGTTATTTAACCACTTAAAAATAGGTAACTCAGATCAACAGTCGGTATTTGTAGCTGGTACCCAAGACCGGTCAGTACGTCCTGCTGCCATTATAGATTTGACCGAAGGCGATTACTTCACTGAAGGTAAACTATTCGATTGTGACGGCAAAGAGATTCCTGTGGTATCAGTAGAAGGGGCAGAAGCGCCACGTTCTGCGGCTCATCATTAACCACTGCTTATTAACAGTGATAAACGGTCTTAATAACGTATCACTTTCTATTAATTTAGCCGCCCAATGAGGCGGCTTTTTTAGGGGGTATAAGTGCTCAATACCTAGTCTTTCTTAGGGTAGTAACGCCATAATAGAAAGCAGTACAGTGCTTCTTTCTTAATACTGCATGTTTCAACCCGAATAAATTGATAACATAAAATTATGAGTCATGGTAAAAGGTAAAAAATTCAGTCAAAATATATGATGAGTAATCTATCAATCGTCACAACAATGAGGAATGCTTTATGAATCCTAAAACTTATCTTATTATCGGCGGTACGGGCGGTATCGGGCAAGCTATGGTTAAGCAGCTGGTAGCAACTACCGCTAAGGAGAAAGGTAGCAAAGAAGAAGACAATATTCGTGTCTTTGCTACTTACCATAGGCGCATACCTGATTTTGAGGCGGACAATCTGCATTGGCTACAAATGGATGTCAGTGATGAAAATAGTATAAAACAAGCTTCAGAGGCTATTGAAAAACAGAGCCCGCATCTTGATTGGATCATTAACTGCGTGGGGCTACTGCATACTGATAAATCGCAACCTGAAAAAGCACTTAGACAGGTGGAAACTGATTTTTTCTTACAAAACATGCAAGTCAATGCTTTAGCGGGTTTACTCATTGCCAAGCACTTTAGATCATTATTGGCCAAATCGACGCGCAGTAATGACCACCCTGCTATTTTTGCAACCATATCAGCGCGGGTGGGTAGTATCAGTGACAATCAAATGGGCGGCTGGTATAGCTACCGGATGAGTAAAGCGGCGCTCAATATGGGTATGAAAAACCTCAGTATCGAATGGGGCCGGGCGCTCAAAGACGTCTGCGTGGTAGTCATGCAGCCGGGTACGGTTAACACTCAGCTGTCGGCCCCATTCCAGGCCAATGTTGCCGATGGACACTTATTCTCGCCTGCTTATAGCGCAGAGTGCTTACTGGAAGTACTGACAGGTATGAACGCCAGTCAATCCGGTAGTTTTGTTGATTGGGCAGGTGAGTCAATACCGTGGTAAGCCCACGGTATTGACTTATTATCATTTGAAGGTGGTTTTGACAGCTAAACAAGCGCCCTAATTAATGACAAATAAATCCATAAATTCATTCACGGGCGTTTGTTCTAATGTGTCTTGGTCGCTACATAGCGAGACAATGGCATCACAATGACTGTCGATAAACCTAGTAGCAAGACTGGCTTGGAACTTGGCCTCTAATACGGGTATACCTTCTTCGCGGCGACGTTTATGACCGATTGGGTATTCAACCGCGACTTTATCAGTGCTAGTACCATCTTTAAAAAATATTTGAATGGCATTAGCAATAGAGCGCTTGCTGGGGTCATGGTAATCTTGTGAATAGCGCGTATCTTCTTCTACCACCATTTTGCCACGTAGCTCATCGATTGATAGATGCTGCTCATGATAGTCATCTTCATAGTTTTCTGCCATCAGATCACCGGTTAACAGGGGCACAGCAACCATATATTGTAGGCAATGGTCACGATCAGCAGGATTGGCCAGCGCGCCCTCTTTTGAGATGATTCGAATCGCCGAATCATGAGTGGTTAACACAATTTTTTCAATATCGTCAATTCTATCTTCGACCATGGGATGTAGAATGACTGCCGCTTCACACGCGGTCTGCGCATGAAATTCAGCGGGAAAGCTTATTTTAAATAAGATATTTTCCATCACATAACTGCCAAAGTCACGCTGGAATTTAAAGCGACGTTCGCTTTCAGGCTTAGTCGCTAAGTCTTTATTGGTGTGGCTAAATAGCACATCATAAAATCCCCATTGTGCAGCCGTCAGGGCACTAGGTATTCCCATCTCTCCCCGTTTGGTAATGTCTACCAAGCGCACAGCACGGCTGGTGGCATCGCCTGCAGCCCATGACTTTCGGCTACCTGCATTAGGAGTGTGACGATAGGTACGCAGTGCTTGGCCATCAACAATAGCTTGCGATAAGGCTGCCATGATACGCTCGCGTGGTAGCTCATATAGCTTGGCGACTACTGCTGTTGATGCCAGCTTCACTAAGAACACATGATCCAGTCCAACGCGGTTAAAGGAGTTTTCTAACGCTATTATCCCTTGGATTTCGTGCGCCATAATCATGGCCTCTAACACAGTTTTCATCGTCAGCGCGGCACGCCCTTGGCTGACATTTTTCTGACTGATATAATCCGCTACGGCTAAAATACCGCCTAAGTTATCCGAGGGATGACCCCATTCGGCAGCAAGCCAAGTGTCATTATAATCAAGCCAGCGTACCATACAGCCAATATCAAAGGCCGCTTTAATAGGATCAAGTCGATGAGACGTTCCAGGAACACGCGCACCGTAAGGGGTAATTTGATCGGCACAATTTGGCCCCAAATGCTTGGTACATTCAGGGAAACGCAGTGCTAGCAATCCACAGCCAATGGTGTCCATCAGACAATAGCGTGCAGTATTCCAAGCGACTTCACGGTTTGGAGAGTCGTCGTCTATAGAGTAATTTAAAACATAATCGGCTATTTTTTGAATCTCGGTGTCATACTCTGGACGGACGTTGCTTTCTACATTAGTCATAGTCATTTCTTCTTCCTCTTCCTTAAGTGAATTATCTTATCTATTGCTGATAATCATTGCTAATTAACAAGGTAACATACTCGATATAAAACAACAGTGAGATAGTGTACAACCAAGATAAGTCAGTTATCAGCCAGTAGTAACCCTTTGAATGAAACTATTTAAGCTTTGATGTCGTCTAAAATCATATGAATGTGTTCAATGCCCTCTTCAGCATAAACCAAACCATCACAGATAAAACCTAACGATTGGTAAAATTCAATTAAATAAGTTTGCGCAGAGATATGTATAGGTTGCTTGGGAAATTGGATATGGCAATAATCAATCGCCCATATCATCAATTGTCGTGCCAGCCCATAACCTCGGTAGTCAGCTACTACCAATACTCGACCGATACGGGGATAGCTGTGCGCTGTACTAGGCATATCTGGATGGTTAGTGATTACTGGCGCAAGTATCCGGCAATAGGCCAATACCTGCGCGGCATGGTTTTTATTGATATTTTGGCTATCTGTATCGTCTTGATATGCCGATAAGTGCATCGCCTCAAAATCGAGACCATCGGCATCAATATAAGAGCATTTTTGATCTTTAACAAAGACCTGTTCACGCGCTTGGATGATGTTATATATCTGATAGGCACTTAGCTCAGCAAAAGAGGTTAGTTGCCACGATACTGATGGTAGTGAAGGTTTGGTGTTCTGCATGGTAGTACTTGGCATAGTTTTAGATGACATCGTTTTTAGTTCTCCCTATTTATTAGATTGCTGATTTTATTATATACAAGCTACTCTATAACTTTGATTCTATAGTCAGTTCAAAATAAAATAGGCACAGATCCGATAATGCGCTGCTTGTATGAATTTCCCTCGCTTGCTGTGCGACTTCGTCACTCCAGAGGCTTCGAAAATTTTATCCTAGCCGCACTGTGGTTTTTTTAAAGTGAATCGAATATAAACTGCTTTAATGCCATCTAATAAATTGTTTAAACCATCAAATACAGCAGACCTAAAATAAATAAAGCCGCCATTATAAAAAGTAGAAAGCTTAGGATTTTGGTCGTGGTAGTGGCGGTATCCGCACTCTCTTTTTTTACTTTGACTTTTTTGACTATAAATAAAACCATTTTCACATGCTCAATACCATCTTCAAGATAGAATTCGCCTTCAGGAACAAACCCTAATGATTCATAGAAGCTAATTAAATAGGTCTGTGCTGAGATTATAATAGGTCTTTTTTTACCGAATTTTTTATAACAATAGGCAATAGCTTGAGTCATAATTTGTCTTGCTAGGCCGTGACCTCGATGCTCTAGCAGTACCAACACTCTACCTATAGCAGGAATAGATGGATTGGCTGAAGACTTGTTGGCAGAGTCCACTACTGAAAGATTAGACTGCAGTTTATTGAATTCAGGAGGAATGATTCGGCAGTAACCAACAAGGGCTTGATTTTGATGGGCGATAAGATGTAGGCAATCAAAATCAACCTCATCCATGTCTTGATAAGCACAATTTTGCTCGACCACAAATACCTGTGAGCGCGCTTTTAAAATATGGTACAGATCAACTGAGGTCAGCTCATCAAAAGTTTTTATAGAAAATTCATAGGACATAGTTAAATAGCTTCTGGCGACGTAGTGGGTATGAGATAGATTGTAAACAGCTCGGATACAGCAGGATTTTGTAAGTAGGCATTATAACGATTTAAGCCCTTACTAACCGTTTAAGATTTGATGGATAAGGTTTGACTGATTTTATCCAAATTTAGACTATCAGACATGGCGTTAAATATCTCAAAATAGTTACCGCGTTTATTATACAACGCTTCGTGCGTACCAGTCTCAACCACACGGCCGTTCTCTATTACGACTAAGTCATCAGCATCGATAATTTGGGCGATATTATGTGAGACCATAATCACCGTACGGTCTTTTTTAATCAAATCCAAGCTCTTTTTGACTTGCTGACTGGCGATCGCATCGAGGCTAGCGGTTGGCTCATCCAAAAACACAATCGGCGGATCCTTTAAAAACATTCTAGCCAACGCAATACGCTGCTGTTGTCCGCCTGATAAAGACTTGGCTTCGCTCTCATAACCCTTAGCTAAAGATATGACTTGTTCATGAATAGAGGCTTTTTTGGCAGCGACAACAATATCCTCATCGCTGGCTTTTATATCACCATAACGAATATTTTCACTGATAGTCCCTGAGAAAATATGATTGCTTTGTAATACCAAACCTATACGTTGACGCAACTCATGGGTATCACAATCTACCAAATCATGTCCATCTAAGCATATCGTACCCGCATCTGGCTCATAGAATTTCACCAGTAAGCTAATAATCGTGCTTTTACCAGCGCCACTTAAGCCAACCAACGCAGTAATGCGATTGGGTTTGATGGTAAAGCTAACATCTTTTAATGCTTGCGTCCCATTAGGATAAGTAAAATCGACATTTTTGAGTTCGATATGACCTTTTAAATCTTTGCTACTTACCCCGTCTATATTTTCAACTTGCTCATCAGCTTCTAGTATCTCAAAAAAACCTTCGGCATAGGTCAGCGCATTATTAATTTGATCATAGATACGATGTAATTGACGGATAGGGGCGGCGACATTCTGAAACAGTATCACATGAAATAAAATCATCCCGATGGTCATCTCACCCTTTAATACAAAGTAGGCGGTCAGTAGGATGATAACCACCACGCCAATTTGCTCGATAAAGGTTTTAATCGCGTCATAAATAAAACCTATGCTACGAATTCTAAGCTGATTGTCAGTCATCTCTTTTTGAATATTCAAGTGCTTCTCAGCCTCGATAGATTCACGGACAAACGATTTAACCACGCTAATGGAATTAATCAGGGAAATAACCAAGCCACTTTTGGCCTCTCTAAACCCGCGCATCTGCCGCCGAAAACCTTGCAAGCGCCGCGCTTGTTTTTGACTGATAAAGAAATATATCGGTATGATAATAAGACCGACTAGACCAATCCAAAAGTTGGTCGAAAACATAATAATTAGCGATACAAAGGCACTGGCAAACAGCGGCAACATATCGATAAAGAAATTTTGCACTAAACTCGTGAGACTACTAACCCCATAATCTATACGGGTTTGCAACTTGCCACTGTCGTTTTCGCTACTGGTATAAAAAGCCATGCGGTAGGTAAGGATGCGCTCGACAATGCGCTGTGACAAATCACGCGATAGATTAATACGAATCTTTTCACCAAAGTAGCGTTGTCCAAAAGAGATAAATATCGATAACACCTCTTTAGTCAATAGAATAACGCTGATGATGCCTAGCATCCGCAAACCTGCCTGCCAAGGGTCAGCTAAGGTCGCAATCTCGGTTAAGGTATCTACGGTATAACGCAATACAAAGGCATTCACCTGCGCGGTAAATGAGCCAAGCACCGTTAAAATAAGCGTGAAGATGATTAAGGTTCGGTAAGGCGCGGCAAATACCGCTAGTTTTTTAAGAATGTCCCATAGCAAAGCCCGGCGCTCAGTTTTTTTGAGCACAGGCTTATTTGGAGATAGCTTATCTAATGACACGCGGCTTGGTTGGGGAGAATTTGACATAGAGTTAATATAGAAAGATAGATTTGTATTTTAAAACAAATGCTCCTTTTTTGGGCCTTAAACTTGTTAATTTTTTTGGCTAATATATTCAGATTAGTCGTTTTGAAACGCTATAATCCAATAAAAGCCTCATATATGGAGGCTCTTACTGAATTTTCGGTTGCTTAATAAAAAGTAGTAATGCAAAAAGAAAATGACTGCTTATAATAACTATTTATATAAGCATCTACCCAATCCATTTCTTAACACCTTAATTAATAATCAAAAAGCATCGGCTGGTACAAAGACTTCACCAACCATTATCCGACGAGCAGAGCGGCTCATCGAGACTTTCTTAGCTTGCCAGCGCCCATCGACTTGTTCTGTTTTGCCGCCAACTAATAATGTGCCAGATGGATGACCAAAACGCACTTCAGACAACTCGCCAGCGCCTGCTGCTTGATTGACTAGCGTCCCTTGGGTGGTTGCCGCTGCCGCAATAGCTACTGCTGCCGTTCCCATCATCGCATGATGTAATTGTCCCATACTCATTGCTCGTACCACTAAATCGATTGACTCTGCCGATACGGTACTGCCACTAGATGCCATATAGCTGCTAGCCGGTGCAACCCACGCTAATTTTGGGGTATGTTGACGGGTTTGTGCCTCACTGACATCTGCAAATAGACCCATTGCCACGCCGCCATGAGCGCGAATGGTTTCAAGCTTATCTAATAAAGTAGTATCGCTATTGATATCACTTTGTAGTTCAGTACCCGTTAGCCCTAACTCTTCAGCTTTTAAGAAAATAGTCGGAATACCGGCACTAATAAAGGTTGCCTCAAAGCTACCAATGTTAGGCACATCGAATTTATCGACCAAATTACCGGTAGGGAACATCGCACTATCCCCATCTACAGGATCGATAAACTCAACTTTGACTTCAGCAGCAGGGAAGGTGACTCCGTCTAAGACAAAGTCGCCGGTTTCTTGTACTTGCACGTTTTGGTGTTCATCTGTATAAACAGGAATATGCGCGATAATCGTTTTGCTAATATTTTGTTGCCAAATACGTACCGCACAGATGCCATTAGCAGGGATGCGATCAGCAGCTACTAACCCCATATTAATAGCACAAGCGCCAACGGCTGCGGTTAAGTTACCGCAGTTACCGCTCCAATCAATCATGGGCTTGGCAATGTTAACTTGTCCAAACAAATAGTTCACATCATGGTTATTACTATCAGTAGGTGACAAAATAACGGTCTTTGAAGTACTGGAACTGCCATTACCTAAGCCATCTATTTGCTTACCATAAGGGTCTGGGCTACCGATGACGCGCAATAAGAAATTATCACGAGCTTTGCCCGCTTCCTGACAGCGCTCAGGCAAATCAGATAGTTTAAAGAACGTACCTTTTGACGTACCACCGCGCATATAGGTTGCGGGGACAGAGATTTGCGGGGCGAAAGACTGTGTTGGTTTAGAGTTTGATTGAGTCATTATGATAAGTCCTTTTTATGCTTATGATTTTATTGGTAAAATAGAATGGTATTGGTTATTTAATTTAGAATGAGAGCATCATAACAATAGAAAATTCGACACATACAATACCTACAACGCTAGCAGAGCCAAACGTAGATTTAGCGATTATTAATTAGATTATGGAGGACAATCCTGATGTATCTTATGAGTTCGTTAATCAGTTATTAATAGCCCAAGCAGAAGTCGATGCTGGCAGGATCGAGCGGTATAATTTTTAGAACGTAATGCCATCTCTACAGATCTACAGCTAATAATGATACCGACACGAAATAACGATCAGGTAGTTGTCATCGACCGCATAGACTAACCGATTAGCCTCATCGATACGCCGTGACCAAAATCCCGATAGATTTTCCTTTAACGGTTCAGGCTTACCAATACCTTCAAAAGGTATGCGCATACAGTCTGCTATGAGCTTGTTGATACGTTTTAGCGTTTTTTTATCTTGCGTCTGCCAATATACGTAATCCTTCCATGCAGCGTCCGTCCACGCTAACTGCTTACTCATCCTTTCTCACTCATGGCTTCACCTAAATCGACCATCAACTAAGCGTCTTCAGTATTGGCGTTGTCGACATTAACATCAATATCGTCAGTAATATCAGCTAGTTCATGTACTACCGTTTTACCTGCCTGATATTGCGCGATAGACTTCGCTAAATGAGCGGCATTAGCAGGTGACTTCAACAGATAGACTGTTTCCATCAAACTATTATAGTAATCAAGTGACATTACTACTGCGTCATCGGCATCACGGCGAGTAACGATAGTAGCGCTGGCGTCGTCATTCACCATATCTAAAACTGATTTTAGATGTTTTCTGGCTTCTGAAAAGCTAACAACTCTCATAATAGCCTCCTTAACTTGTACAATAAATAGTACATGTTACGCTATTTATGAGTAAACCTCAATATTACTAGCTTAATATTCTTAGATAGAAAAAGAGCCGACCCCATATAAACTATCTATACAACGTCGGCTCTCTTATCTTTTATGTTAATACTCTGCTAAGAAATTAAGCAATATCTAACGTACCATCGATAAACTCTTTGGCAAAGCGTTGGAGCATCCCGCCAGCGTTATACATTTTGACTTCATCAGCAGTATCTAAGCGGCAAATGATCGGTACCTCAAGCTTGCTACCATCAGTGCGGTTAATGACTAAAGTCATCAGCCCGCCAGCAGACACTTCACCAGTGACATCAAATACTTCTGAGCCATCAATATTTAAGGTATGACGATTTACGCCTTTTTCAAACTGTAACGGTAGGGCACCCATACCAACTAAGTTTTGACGATGGATACGCTCAAAGTCCTCAGCAACCACCGTTTCTACACCAGCTAGACGCACACCTTTGGCAGCCCAGTCACGGCTTGATCCTTGACCATAACCATCACCAGCGATAATAATAAGTGGTTGTTCACGGTTCATATAGGTTTCAATCGCTTCCCACATACGCATGACTTGACCTTCAGGCTCAACCTTGGCCAATGAGCCTTGGATAACGTCGCCTTTATCATCACGTACCATTTCATTGAGCAATTTAGGGTTAGCAAAAGTCGCACGCTGAGCGGTTAAGTGATCACCGCGATGGGTCGCATACGAGTTATAGTCTTCGCTTGGCAAGCCCATAGTATCAAGATATTCACCAGCAGCTGAATCACCTAAAATAGCATTCGACGGTGACATATGGTCGGTGGTGATGTTATCACCGAGTACCGCTAATGGGCGCATACCAGACAATGCATTTTTCTTCGCCATTTTGCCTTCCCAATAGGGTGGACGGCGGATATAAGTGGTCTGATCACGCCAGTTATATAATGGGCTTAAGGCTTTGCCCGTGTCTTTTTTGGCCTCATCAAACATCGGGATATAGACGGCATTGAACTGTTCAGGCTTCACTGCTTCTGCCACGATCGCGTCGACTTCGTCATCATCGAACCAGATATCTTTTAGGTAAACCTCATTGCCATCTTGGTCTTGGCCTAATGAATCTTTTTCGATATCAAAGCGAATGTTACCGGCGATGGCGTAAGCGATAACTAGGGGTGGTGACGCTAAGAATGCTTGCTTAGCATAAGGATGGATACGACCATCAAAGTTACGGTTACCGGATAGCACGGCGGTGGTGAATAAATCATTATCAATGATTTCTTTTTCGATATCAGGATCAAGTGCGCCGCTCATACCATTACAGGTCGTACAAGCAAAGCCAACCACGTCAAAGCCTATTTGCTGCATCTCAGACATCAGACCTGCTTCTTCTAGGTACATTTTTACGGTTTTAGAGCCAGGGGCTAATGATGTTTTTACCCAAGATTTACGTAATAAGCCTTTTGCATTGGCGTTACGAGCAACTAGACCAGCCGCAACCATATTGCGCGGATTAGAGGTATTGGTACAACTGGTAATCGCGGCAATAATAACCGCACCATCTGGCATCATGCCTTCTTTTGGTTCCGGTAACTTCTCATCAGCACCGTGAGCAATACCTTTGGCAACCAAATCAGTGGTTGAGACCCGGGCGTGCGGACGCGAAGGGCCAGCTAAGTTACGGACTACTGCTGATAAGTCAAACTCAAGGACGCGCGCGTATTCGGCTTTTTCCATGCCATCAGCCCATAGGCCGGTTTGCTTAGCATACTGCTCAACCAGCTTAATTTGTGCTTCGCTACGACCGGTAAGGCGTAGATAATCGATGGTTTGCTCATCGATATAGAACATTGCAGCCGTGGCGCCATATTCAGGGGTCATATTAGAGATAGAAGCCCGATCACCAACAGTCAGCTGGCGGGCACCATCACCAAAGAATTCAATATAAGTAGAAACTACGCCTTGGTTGCGTAAGAATTCAGCCATCGCCAAGACTAAATCAGTACCAGTAATACCTTTTTCTAATTTACCGGTTAGCTTAACGCCAACGAAATCTGGGAGGCGCATATAAGAGGGGTTGCCTAGCATGACGCTTTCAGCTTCCAATCCGCCAACACCGATAGAAATAACACCTAGCGCATCAACCATAGGAGTATGGCTATCAGTACCAACGAGGGTGTCAGCAAAGGCAACCTTGTAGCCATCTTTACCTTGTGCCACTTGAACGACTGGTGACATTTTCTCTAAGTTGATTTGGTGCATGATGCCGTTACCGGGTGGTACGACGTTGACGTTATCAAAGGCATACTCGCACCAGTTGATAAAGTGAAAGCGGTCATCATTACGGCGCTCTTCAATCGCACGGTTTTTCTCAAAGGCATTTTCTTCAAAGCCGGCATGTTCAACCGCCAGTGAATGATCGACAATCAATTGTGTCGGCACAATGGGGTTCACTTGAGAGGGATCACCACCTTGCTCAGCAATAGCATCACGTAGACCCGCTAAGTCAACAAAAGCGGTTTGCCCTAAAATATCATGACAGACCACACGCGCCGGATACCAAGGGAAATCAAGGTCTTGCTTGCCTTTAATATGCTGGGTCAAAGCAGCAGTCAAGTCTTCAGGTGGGCAACGGCGAACCAAGTTTTCACATAATACTTTTGAGCTATACGGTAGTTTGTCATACGCGCCAGCTTCAATATTCTCGACGGCTTCACGGGTATCGAAGTAATACAGATCCGTATCGGGTAATTGCTTTTTAAATCGCTCATTCATGGGCTGAATTAGAGTGTCCATAGAGTACCTTTGGCAGTTGGCTGGTTAAATGGGGGTTAATGAAAATAGGAAATTCTTTTAGAAAAACCAGTGCTGTGCTGTTGATATAATTAATGTCGTTACTAATAATGCGGGCAGGTTTTGCTAAAAAAACGTTGTAAAATAAAGTAGGACTTGTAGAAAAGATAAGCAGCGAGAAGGTTTAACTGCTCAGCCCGTGTTGATAAAGGACCAAACAGTTAAACGCGCTCTATTTATCATAAAGGGTTACGATAAATACTATAGGAGGACTAAATTAACGCGCGCTCATATCTGGTACTGAGCGCAATTCTTCACCGATATATTCCGCACTTGGGCGAATGATACGGTTATTGCCACGTTGCTCAAATACATGAGATGCCCAACCCGTTAGGCGTGAGCAAACAAAGATTGGCGTGAACAATTTAGTTGGAATACCCATGAAATGATAAGCTGAAGCATGGAAGAAATCGGCATTACAGAACAACTTCTTCTCGCGCCACATGACTTCTTCACAACGTACAGATACGGGGTAAAGTACATCATCACCAACGTCTGCCGCTAGTTTCTCAGCCCAACCTTTGATGACCACGTTACGTGGATCAGAATCGCTATAGATAGCATGACCAAAGCCCATAATTTTATCTTTACGCGCTAGCATCGCCATCATTTCTTTTTCAGCATCATCAGGTGAGCTAAAGCCTTCAATCATATCCATAGCCGCCTCATTAGCGCCGCCATGTAGAGGACCACGTAAGGTACCAATCGCGCCCGTAATACAAGAATGGATATCAGATAGCGTAGAGGCACAGACGCGCGCAGTAAAGGTTGAGGCGTTGAATTCGTGCTCAGCGTACAGAATTAATGAAACGTTCATCACTTTTTCATGCAGCTCTTTTGGCTTCTCACCTTTAAGCAGATGCAAGAAATGACCACCGATAGTCTCATCATCAGTTTCGGTTTCGATACGCTCATTATCATGAGTAAAGCGATACCAGTAGTTAATAATTGATGGGAATACGGCTAGCATACGATCTGCTTGGTCGTTTTCTTCTGCAAAATCCATTTCAGTTTCAAGATTACCTAGCATTGAGTTGCCAGTACGCAGCACATCCATCGGGTGCGAGTCAGCAGGGATACGCTCAAGCACATCTTTTAATGCTTGCGGTAGACCGCGTAAGCCTTTAAGTTTGGTTTGATAGGCATCAAGTTCGCTTTGAGTAGGCAGATTGCCATATAGCAGTAGATAAGCGACTTCTTCAAAAATGCATTTGTCTGCCAATTCTGACACATCATAACCGCGGTAAGTAAGACCTGAGCCCGACTTGCCAACGGTAGATAAAGCGGTCTTGCCAGCGACTTGACCGCGTAGGCCTGCGCCTGAAAGTTCTTTTTGTGCTGCCATGATAAATTCCTTTTGGTGGTAGCGTGTTGTTAAGTGATTGTTTTAAATACTATTTAAATCAATGGTGTTAATTAGTAACGATTAAGCGGTAAAAGATATTAATTACTTATTATCAGCGAACAGCTTGTCTAAAGTTTGCTCAAACTCGTGATAGTTCAAAAAGTCATAGAGCTCCATACGGGTCTGCATGGTATCAACGACCTTATCTTGGGTGCCGTCAGATAAGATGTGCTGATAGACATTGAGCGCGGCTTTATTCATCGCACGGAAAGCTGATAAAGGATACAGTACCATATCCACACCAACGCCATGTAATTGCTCGGTGGTATATAGATCGGTCTGACCAAACTCGGTCATGTTGGCCAGTACCGGAATATCAAGCACGTCGGTAAATTTACGGTACATCTCGATATCAGTTAAGGCTTCAGCAAAGATCATATCTGCGCCAGCTTCTTGAAACGCTACAGCGCGTTCAACAGCCGCATCAAGCCCTTCAACAGATAGCGCATCGGTACGTGCCATTACGACAAAGTCTTTATCAACTTTGGCATCAAGAGCGGCTTTTAGACGATCAACCATCTCTGAGATGCTAACGATTTCTTTATTTGGACGGTGACCACAGCGCTTTTGGGCGACCTGATCTTCGATATGTACCGCTGCCACGCCTGCTTTTTCCATTTTTCTGACTGTCTGCGCGATATTAAAAGCGCCACCAAAGCCGGTATCGATATCGACTAATAAGGGCGTATCAACGGCATCAGTAATACGGCGCGCATCTTCTAAGACATTATCAAGGCTAGTCATTCCTAAGTCTGGCAAGCCGAATGAAGCATTGGCGACGCCAGCACCAGAAAGATATAACGCTTGGTGACCGACTTGGGTCGCCATCATTGCGGTATAGGCGTTAATCGTACCAACGATTTGTAGCGGTTGGTTGTTGTCGTTTTTTTGTTTGATTGCACTGCGGAAGCGAGCGCCAGCTGATGGTAGGGTCATACGAGAATCCTTGCGTGAAGTGTGGTCTTATTATATAAATTTTAGGCGTGTTGTTTGTATGGTGCGTACTTAATTTTGTCTAACTTCGCCTCTATTCACTTAGAGTATACGCAATTACTCCTAGTTTTAAAGGATTAATTAAATCAAATTATTTATAAAAATTAAAAATTGTTGTTAGTAAAACTATTTTTATTCAAAAAATGAATAGTATTATGCATAATATGTTAGTTTGTTCTTCTAATTATGTATATTGACAAGATTAGGGGGTTTTATAAGTATTAGAAAATTACATTTAGTTACACTTAAAAGTTATAAATAAAAAACCTCCCACAGATGATCTAGAGGAGGTTTTTTATTATATATAGCTTTAAAAGCTACCATTTTGAGTGGATGTTTAACCAAACAAGCCGGCAAGATTGGCTAAGAATAACAGTGCAAAGCCACCTAAGAATATTAAACCTGCAATTGATAAGGCATTCATACCTACTGATAGTTTTTGATGGCTGCGAACGAGAGAGTAGTTGAGCCAGCCAAAGATAGGGGCGGAAACAAACGCTGATATCATGGCAAACTTAAGCATAGTGCCTAATTGTCCTGCAAAGAAGCTAATAATCACTAAACCACCACCAATGGCATAAGTGGTCCAAAAGGCGATTTGTTTTTTGTTAATCTCACTTTCGCCTTTAAGTAAGCGCCAACACTCAGCATTGGCACGTCCATAACCATCCGCACAAGTAATTGTAGTGCCAAACATACACATAAAGGCAATGAAGGCGACCAGCAATCTCGACCATTCACCAATGGTATTGGTATACATGCTAATCAGCTGATCGATATAAGCGCCGCCGGCAATCTGAATCTCTTGACCTGAACCATACTGAACAAAGACGCCGAGCGATAAGAAGAATAGTGCCAAAATAGCAGAGATTGAATAGCCGACATTAAAATCTAATAAGCCTTGACGGTGCGTCGTGTGATCGGCTTTCACTTTCGCTGAAGTCCACATAGAGGTAATCGCAGCAAATTCAAGTGGTGCTGGCATCCAACCCATTAGTGCCACAATAAAGCCTAAAGTAGCCAAATTCCAAGGGGAAGCGGCAACAAAGTCTACCGTCATAACGCTTGGCTTACCGGCAGCAATGATTACCGCAGCAACAGTCGCTGTCGTTAGCGCAATCATAATCCACTTCGTCAACCCGTCGAGCAGCTTATAATGACCGGCTATTAAAAATACCCAACATACCCCAGTCACTATTAATGCCAGCGTAATGGTTGAGAGCCCAACAGAAGCCGGCAGCATAAAGCCTAAAATCACGGCGGCAATCAAGGATACTGCACCGGTACTAATCACCGCTGATAAAATAGATAGGATGAAGTAGATCCAAAGATAGGCTTTTGAGCGCTTAGCATAACCGGCAATTAAACTTTCGCCAGTATCGTAGACATAGTCGGTACCGAAGCGAAAGAACGGATATTTAAAGACGTTAGCTAATATAATCATAATGGCTAATTGCCAGCCATATATCGCGCCAGCTTGGGTTGAGGAGATGAGATGCGAGCCACCAATAGCCGCCGTTGCCATTAAGATGCCTGGGCCAAAAATACGCCAACTGAAACCTTCTTGCGCTGCGTCCGCTGTTTCATCAGCATTATTGGGGCGTTCAGGGTTTTTAAATTGTTGTGCAGTCATGAATACCTCAAAATAATTAAAGTAGCAAGTTATCACTTACCTGTGAAATTCTTACCAGTAACCAATACATAAAAGTTTATGGATAGCAAATTTTATGGAATAACTTTATTTGATGGGTGACTTTAGCATACCTAACCTTGTACAGGATAATAATTATTATCCTTATTATTACTTTTATAGATGGTTAGGTATGAGATACATTTTTAGTAGAACGCTCTAAGGATATTTTTTATTAGATGGCATAGACGCTTGTCTTTGCTGAAAAATATATAGGCATAGAGTATTCATAATTGAATTTGATAGGTATCAAATAAACTGCTGTGGCCGATAGGTAATACCACGCTGCTCATAGACTTTATAAATCGCGCTGAGTAAATCAGGAATTTTAGGATGAATAAAATCTTTTAAGGTATGCAAATAAATAGGGGAGGTGACGTTTTCATGAATCAGACGCTGATAACTAATCTGCTCAGTGCGTACGGTTTGTAGGCTGGCAGGCACTAAGGTAATGCCTTCACCAGCAGCAACCAAACCCAGGGCCACTTGTAAATCACTCACTTTTGTAGTCATAAACGGCGAGATACCATACTGTGCAAACAAATGTAGTAATGGTTCAGTGACTGGCTCATGCTTACTCTTTAGACTGTTGTTCTCTGTAATGGTAGGGTGCGTAGTAGACATATGTATAGTAGAAGCGGGCAGATGGGTTTGATGATACAGAATCAGGCGATTATTGGCCAAATCAATCAAGCGCTGTTCGCGAACATGGGCAAGGGGGTGTGCTTTAGGAAGAGCCACCACATAGCGCTCATGGCGCAGTAATATTTGCTGTATCCAAGGGTCTTGATGCGCAAAACGACCAAACCCTATGTCAATTTCACCAGTTTTTAGCGCTTCGATCTGCTGATAAGAGCTAATATCTTTAAGATTGACTTCAATATCAGAGTTCTGATTGGAGCTATGGCGCTTTAAAGTTGCAATAATTTCGGGTAGTAAGCCATAGAGCACGGAGGGTACAAAGCCAATATTTAAGGCAATACTGGGCGCAGAGAGTCGCTGGGTCATACTAGTAACAGTATCCAGCTCTATTAACAGTGCGCTAACTTTATCATAAAAAAACAAACCCGCTTCTGTCAGCTGTAGTGGCCGATGATAACGATCTATTAATACCACACCTATATTAGTTTCTAATTGCTTGAGTAGTCGACTTAAACTTGGTTGGGACAAGCCCGTTGTTTTAGCCGCTGCACTGAAGCTTTGCAGGTCCGCAATAGCAATAAAGGCATTGAGCTGCTTTAGATCCATTTTTGTATATCCCATAGGACAGTATCCTTAATGCTAATATTTTATTATATAACGTAGATTGAATCAGGTTACTGGCATGGTTTTTATTTATACATAAAATATATCAGACGCTATGTATAGAAACTATAAAACAGCCAATCATAATGAGGATAATATCACTGAAGGCGTCGCTAGTAATCCAAAGTTAAATTCAAAGCCAAAAATCTCAAAAATTAATTTAATATCAAGAGAAACAGCCCAGCATTACAGCAATGATGACGCTGAGGCAAGTATCAGTTATGAGGGTTTAAGAGAAGAGGCGCAGAGTACCTTACATCGTGAGACTAAGGATTGATCCTAACTGCCAGTTATTGACTGAGTTGAAGCCTTGACATAGCTAGCTCTAAAATAGTCTATTTAACATAATATACATTATGCGAAAACAAACTAATGGTTCTTGGAATCGTCCAAACGTAATTTGCGCAGTGCTATCATAAACGTTGCTAAGTTATATCTGCTATTATTTTTAGAATTCAGTCTCTGTTGATTGCTTAGGACTTATTGTTGGTTAACAATTTAGTCAGTGACAGGTTTCAGTTAACCACAAGCTTCCATTAAGTAATCTTTTAATGAGCTACCTTCATCGTCTAAGATAACATCTGTTACTTGGCAATCTGTACTTTCATCAATACCATCACAGGACAAATCATAATAAATCTTACTGCCATGCGCTAAGCTGACCTTAACCAATCCTTGCGTGGTCATTGAAAACAGTTTGTCTTGCTCATAATCAGGATCTTGAGAATTCCATAAGACGTCGTAACCGATATGACAGGACATTTGCTCTCTAGCAAAGTAATCTCGCTCAGGTTGCATGGCCGCCTGTAGCTCTTGACTGGCATATCGTTCTAGCGTCACAGGATAATCTTGACCTTTGTTTTTCACGTCCTGCTGGTACATTTTTGTGATAGTAGCTATTTTTATAGCTGAATTCTTTTGCCTTAGCGCTGCTATATTTGCTGTGGCAATACTGGTAGCTACCAGCCCTATTATCAGCGTCAGTGTGAGTAATCCCAACTTTTGCATAGTGACCTATATAGACTCTCAAGCTCTAACTTTATGATTGTTGTCACTGATTACATCACGTTTACCTCATCAATTTTCTGCATTAGGTGGGTTTAAGGGCTAAAAACAATAATTTACACAGCACTTTCACAAATTTTGCTAATTTATTCTTATTATACTGTTTAGTATAATTAAACCGATATCTATTACTAGCTTATTCTAATATCTAATACGGTAAGGATGTTTTTATGACCATGCCTTTTATTTCTAAATTAGCAGCTGGTAGCTGTTTGGCGTTCCTGCTTACGGCAATGGGCTGTCAGTCTCCAACAACCACTGAATCAGAACCCAAACCTAATCATCAAAGCAGCAGTAATCAAGGTAATAGCCCATCAACGCTAATAAAACCTGATACTAGCCAGCAAACCCTCACCCAGCAAGCGTTACATATTCAGCAGGCACTGGCTAGCAAAGACTATGCCAGCATCACAGATGATATCCATCCGACACGCGGTGTACGGTTCTCAATGTATGCCTATGTGCATTTAGACAAAGACAAAGTTTTTAGTCGCGCGCAATTTTCCCAGTATTTAGAGGAATCAAAAGTTCGCTTTACTTGGGGCGAATTGGACGGTGTTGGCGAGGCATTGGTAGTGCCACTACCAGAATATTTAGATACTTGGATTGATGGTAAGAATTACAATAATGCTCGTATAACAGTCAATACTTTTGAATCTAGAGGTAATATGATTAATAACGTTAATGAAGCCTATCCACAGTCAGATGTGGTGGATTTTTATTACAAAGGCAGTGATAAATACGATGGTATAGATTGGCGTGGCATGCGTTTGGTATTTGGTGACTATCAAGGTAAGCGTTATCTAATCGCTATTATTAATGATCAATGGACGGTATAAAGCTTCGATTGTTTAGTAGTTACCTAATAAACTATCAATAAAAAAGGGCAGTACGTCATTTAAGTGATGCACTGCCCTTTTCACTTGCTGTTATTCCATATCTTATGAAGAAGACATCATAAGCTTACGATTTCGGTTCTAGTGGATTCTGAAGAAAAAACTTGACCATGATTTCGTAAATCTCAGGATAAGCGTCTACCAGCTTCTGGGGCGTTTCAAAAAACACTTCACTAAGAACGGCAAAAAACTCAGCCGGATTGGTAGTGCCATAACGATCTAGCCCCGCCTTGCGATGTTTCTGAAAATCAGCGAACCCACTTTCCATCGTCTCAGTCCACCTCGTAGGATCCATATCGGGCTGCATCGGTGGAAAGCCATTGGCTCGACCATTGAGCATATCGAGCTTATGGACAAATTCATGAATGACCACATTGTGGCCATCGCGCTCGCCTGAATGTTTGGCATCCTTCCATGAAAGAATAACGGGGCCTCGAAGCCATGCTTCACCGCTACGATGTTGATGACCCTCATGGACGATACCGAACTCGTCTACGGTGGTGCTTTCACTGGTGTATGAACCCGGATAGATGATGATTGATGACCAGCCAGCGTACCATTCAAGGCTTAGGTTTAAGATAGGCAGACAGGCTTGCAAGGCAATGGATTGCCTTACCTTATCTGTTATTACAAAGCCTTGAGCTCCGTTAATAGATTTGTCGTCCAAAAACAACGTCGCCAGTTCAAACAGGCGGCTCATCTCGTCTTCATCCAGCCTATCAAGTATCACAATGCGTTCGGCAGCTTGCATCCAGTCGGCATTGGTAAATTCACTATTATCCAATACCCGCTGTTCGCGCCAGTCTTTTATCATGCTGAACATGTTCTATTTTTCCTCTAATATTGACATTTACACCGCATTTTTCACTACCGCTGCGACACTCTACGTAGGGTGCGCCCAGTGCACCTACCTTATAACTGTATTTATTATAATGTGCAGTAGGACGTACCCTACTCAACTGCTTGAAATACATTGCTTAAAATACAATGTAATCACCTATTTAAACAACCTCTATCTCAGCAATCTGCTGCATGATTATATTAGCTAAAATTAGCGTGGCGATGATATTTATATAGTGCTTGATATCATTATGGTCTAGAGAAAACCAATACTGGTTTTAGTGATCTTACGCGTGGCACTATTGTCATCTGCCTTTGGATAGCCTAGGCCTATAAGAAAAAAATCCTGCAGTATTTTTGATTAATATTAATAAAATCTATTGTCTAACTCTTGTTGTGCACTACCCTATAGACGTTGTATAGTTCATATAGGAGATAAGCTGTACATTGGATGTATTGCACCTGCCAGACTGACCCTAATAATCAGTCTGTTAATCATAATCTATGACTTTACCAAGGATGCGTGAGGTATTTATGAATCAGAAATCATCTCAGTCACAAAACCAAGGCCAAACTCAGGGTCAAAGTCAATCACAAACCACGACTGCCACCAAGACCGCTACAAAAAACCAACCACAAAACGCGCAAAAGCTGCACAGCTTTGATGAATTGCAAAGCGAAAAAGGTCAATACCGCCCTATAGCAAAGGCTGTCGGTGACTGGTTAGAAGACACCAGTCTTGACTCCCTAAATCATCTAAACGAACAAGCAGCTGACATATTTTACCGCAAAGGCGTGACTTTTACGGTATATAGCGATGCTAAAAACATTGAGCGAATGATACCGTTTGATATTATTCCCCGCATTATCGCCGCAAGTGAATGGCAGCAGATAGAGGCTGGTTGTCAGCAGCGCATTACGGCCTTAAACGCCTTTTTGCATGATATTTATCATGAGCAAGCCATCATGAAAGCAGGTATTGTACCTGCGAGTTATGTGTATGCTAGTGGCTGCTATGAGCCATGGATGATGGGCATTACGCTTGATAAACCTATCTATTCGCATATTAGTGGTATCGATTTGATTCGAGATGAGAGCGGCCGATTTTGTGTGTTAGAGGACAATCTCCGTACACCATCCGGCGTCTCATATATGCTCGAGAGCCGAAATATATCAGAGATTTTATTGTCTGATATATTTGCCCATACTCCTATTTTGGGCATTAGTGATTATCCGGAACGACTTAAAGCCTGTCTTGCCAGCTCAACCAGCAAATACGACCCACAAATTGTTATTTTAACCCCAGGACGCTTTAATAGTGCCTATTATGAGCATGCTTTTTTGGCACATGAGATGAACGTGCCGCTGGTACACGGCTACGACTTAGTGGTTGAGGACAGTAAAGTCTATATGCAAGGTATTCGCGGTAAATTGCAAGTTGATATTATTTATCGCCGGATTGATGACCCTTATATTGATCCGTTGGCATTCCAATCTAACTCTATCTTAGGGGTATCAGGACTGATGAGTGCCTACCGTGCAGGTAACGTGGTCATCGTCAATGCCCCCGGCACTGGCGTGGCTGATGATAAGAGCTTATATCCCTTTGTGCCGGATATGATTGAGTTTTATTTGGGTGAAAAACCTATTTTGCCAAATATTGAGACCTATCAATGCCGCAAGCCTGATGAGCTGGCATACGTGCTGGATAACTTAGATAAGCTGGTGGTCAAAGAGACCCAAGGCTCTGGCGGCTACGGTATGCTCATCGGACCGACATCAACCAAACAAGAGATTGCAGAGTATCGCAAACGCTTGCTCAGCAATCCAATTGGTTTTATTGCCCAGCCCACTATCTCGCTATCCACCAACCCCACCGCTGTCTTGGATGGGATTGCGCCACGCCATATTGACTTGCGGCCCTTTATACTCAGTCATGGCGATGGGTCGGTGGATATCGTCCCTGGCGGCTTAACCCGAGTAGCAATGATTGAGGGCTCATTGGTAGTTAACTCGTCACAAGGCGGCGGAATCAAAGATACCTGGGTAATCGATGACCGTAACTTGACGTCTTCCACCAAAACGGCTTCAGCCAAAAGACACGACTATCAAACTGATAATCCTAATAGTTACTCATCAGATGCAATCAGCGCCCGTCACGCCCACTATCATAACCCTGTGCAGCCGCTTGAGGCAGGCTATGAAAGCCCTGATAATGCACCGATGATAATGCTATTGTCCACGGCAAATCACCTGGTTTGGCTCGGCAGATATAGCGAGCGGCTCTATTATTATGACAACATAATGAAACAGCTGGTTAAAGGCAGTCTTAAAAAGGCGCAGGTACAGCACTTAATTAGCCACTTAGGTTTTGATGCTGACCCGAGTCAGCCAATAAAGTTTATGAAAGCGCAAATGCTGCGTGACTTGGAACAAAACAAAATCCCTACCGTTATTCAATCTATTGAAACCAATGTACAAGAAGCCAAGGGCGTGATCGGTAAAGACACCGCTGAGCTGTATAACCTTATTAAGCGACTCTCGAGCGCTGGTACCTATCGGGCAGCGACCTTGCAATTACATGCCTGTAATGCCGCTATGGCACAAGAGCACCCTAGCGTCACTTGCTGTTGGCAATTAGGACGTCGCTTTGAGCAACTTGAACGGGCAGTTTTCTTAAATGAGGACTCCGTAGCAGTCAGTCTTGAATTTAAACATTGGATCAATAAGCTCCCAGAAAATACGCGCTGGCGTGAGCTTATTCGCCTAAGCAATCAGATGATTAAATCTCAGCAGCTCAGTGATTTTGAATTATTAAGCCAAGAGTTTAGCACTATATTGCAGCAGGGCGTTTAGCGCCGCGCTATATTTTAATCATACGAAACCACACTAAGTACAACGGGAAGGCGTTATGAAACTTCAAATCAGCCACCAGACCAATTATTACTATGACGAGCTGGCGCAGCGCAGCGTACAGTACATCCGCATGACACCGATGCAGCTGCCGCACCAAATCATTCATCAATGGAATGTCATGCTACCTAAAGTGGCAATGAGTCAAAAAGATGGCTTTGGCAATGACTGGCTGACCCTAAGCCGAAACGAGGCACATAACAATTTACAGATGCAGGCGTCAGGCATCGTTGAAATCAATACCGATACTGAGCGACTAGAGGATATGGACAACGTCCCCTACTTGCTATTTACCGTACAAACGCCTTTGACCAAATGCTCAGAAGCGATGCGCACATTTGCAGCGCCTTACCTAAAAGACCCCACGCACGACCATCTAAAAGCGATGGCTGCTGAGCTCATCCTGAAGATGCCTTTTATAAAGGATATGACCCATGTCGGGACAACGGCTACAGAGGCTTTTGAAGGTAGTGCTGGCGTGTGCCAAGACCATACTCATGTATTTTTGGGCTGCTGTCGTGATAAGCATATCCCAGCGCGTTATGTATCTGGCTATCTATATGATGACACCGAAAACCATATGGCAAGTCACGCTTGGGCAGAGGTCTGGTTAGATGGCTATTGGTACACCTTTGATATCTCAAATCAGCTGTTCCAGCCAAGCTCTCATGTGTACGTGGCCATTGGTCGAGATTACTTGGATGCCGCTCCTGTGCGCGGCGTAAGAATGGGCGGCGGCTATGAGAATCTTTATAGTCAAGTGCTGGTCACGCGTTTATCATAGCGCCAAAGATTTTTTGTTTATTGAGGATGTTTTATGACCTATTGTGCCGCTATTCGTCTAAAAGATGGTATGGTTTTTGCCAGCGACACCCGCACTAATGCCGGTGTTGACCATATCTCGACGTTTAGAAAACTGTATCGATATGGCATCGAGGGCGAACGTTTTATGGTGCTACAGACGGCTGGCAGTCTTGCTACCTCGCAAGCGGTATTCACCAAATTACAGAATGCCATTGACCAGCGTCATGAAAATAATTTGAATTCCGTATTGACCTTATTTGACGGCGCGCAAATGGTAGGCGAATGCATGCGTAGCGTTACAGCACATGCTCAGGCGGTTGCTAACGATAATAGCGGCACATTTACCAGCTCATTTCTGTTAGGTGGCCAAATAAAAGGCCAGCCCCCTGAGTTGTATATGATATACCCTGAAGGCAACTGCATCAAAGCTACCAAAGACACCCCATTTTTTCAGCTGGGTGAAATCAAATATGGCAAGCCCATTCTCGATCGGTCGGTCAACTATGAGACTGACGTCGAGCATGCCGCCCAAGCACTGATGCTGTCATTTGACTCGACCATTCGGGCCAACCTATCGGTAGGTATGCCTGTGGATTTTGTAATCTACCAGAATGACAGTCTAACGCTACCTAAAGGCCGCCGTATTGATGAAAAAGATGAATATTTTGATAGCATTTGCCAAAAGTGGTCAGAGGCGCTGCGTCATACTTTGATTGAATTACCCCAGTGCCCCGATAGCTATTGGGAATAAACCATTAGAAATAGACATTAGCCTCTTTAGATTTTAGATAAAGTTTTTAGTCGTGCCCAATTTGAGCAATATTTGCAGGAGTCAAAAGTTTGTTTCACTTGAAGCGATTTTGACGGTACCGGTGAGCTCTTCGTCACACCGTCACCTAACTGTTTCTTAACTTGGGTCGATGGCAGTAAGTCTAATAGTGCCAGTACTAGGAATCTTTTGATTACCTCTATTACGATTAAGGTTAATTTAGACTTATAAATGAAATAAGATTTTAAATTAAATTCTGATGCTGTATTTTACGTCACTACCAAACGCATTAACTGAGTGCTGATATAACCGCCAAATGTGCCCATCGCATAACCTAAAATCCCCAAAAACACCCCAACTGGCGCCAACGACGGGTGAAAAGCGGTGGCAACAATAGGTGCTGAGGATGCACCGCCGGTATTGGCATTAGAGCCCACCGCTAAGAAGAAAAAGGGCGCACGAATGATTCTGGCGACTATAAAGACAATCACCACATGGATAGTCATCCATACTAAGCCAATTAGCAAGAGTCGCCACTGAGAAACAATACCCGCCAAATTAATCTGCATACCAATAGCGGCAATCAATACAAAGATAAATACCGTACCAATTTTAGAGGCACCCACATGATCCAGACGGCGAATTTTAGTAAAGGAAAAGACTACACCAATTAAGGTAATAATCACCACCATCCAAAAAAACGAGCTGGCGAAACTATATTGCACCGCCCAATCATAGGGCGCAAAAAATTCAGCAATTTGTCCGCCAGCAAAATGCGCCATTCCTACCATCGCAAAGCACAGCCCAAACATCACCATCAGATCATTTAAGGTAGCTGGTCGCGCATGATCGCGCTCATAGCTCTCAACCGCGGCGATGACTTTATCGATACTGCTGGTATCTGCTTTTAAGAAGCGATCTATCTTATCGCTATGCTTAGCCAATACCAATATGACAAGGAGCCACAATGAGGCGTTGGTAGTATCAACCAATATCATCATACCGAACAAGTCATCACTGACCCCAAACAGCTCCTTCATCGCTGCTTGGTTTGCTGCCCCGCCGATCCAGCTGCCCGCGACTGCCGAAAAACCGCGCCATAAGGTATCATCGGTAAACATCTCTGGTGATACCCATTTAGCCAATCCCAAACTAATCGGCCCGCTGATGACAATCGCCACACTGGCGGCGACAAACATCGCAATCGCTTTCCAGCCTAGACCTAAAATTTTGGGCACATCCATGGACAAGGTCATGAGCAGTAAACTTGCCGGCAACAGATAAGTGGCGGTAAAACCATAAATCTGCGAGCCGATACCATCAGCAAACACGCCGAGACTGTTCAGGGTCGCGGGTATAAAACAACACAGTACAATACCCGGCAACACCGCATAAAAGCGCCGCCAAAACTTGCCTGGTAGACCTTGGGTATAAAATACTAAGCCAATGACGGCCATAATAATACCAAATGCTACCGGCAGACTTTCTATCGCTAGATGAGATATGGCGAGCATCGCATGGCTCCGAATCGTAACAGATTATAAAAATAGGCCAGTATAGACAAGGCTAAAACCACGCGCAAGCAAGCATTTATATTGTATAAATTATTATGAATCATAATTAATGATAGAGCTTTTGTAGCATTGCACTTAAAGTTAAGAACTATATTCAAATGTATCAGACATAAAAAAGCCAGATAACGAGTATCTGGCTTTTTTTATTTTGAACTCATTATTAGCAATTGAGATGGCTAGAATTATCCTAGCCAATCAATGCTAGCTTATTATGAGTTTTTGTTACGATTACCGCCGGTTGGGCGGCCACCTTGACTATTACCTGAACCGGTACGACCTTGGCTGCCACTTGGACGACCGCGGCCACTCGCAGCGCGCTCACCACGTGGGACACCAGTGCTATCGCCACGGCTAGGACCCGTACGTTTGCCTTGATACGGCTTGCCACCTGAACGCTCATTTGGCTTACCCGATGAATCGCGTGGCTTACCTTGATAACCGCTGTCATTGCTAGCGCGCTGACCGGTACCTGTGCTGCTGTCGCTTGAACGACCGCGGCCTTGACCATTACCACTAGGCTTGCCAGCATAACCACCCGCTGAACGACCACGGCCTTGACCGTTACCGCCGCCATTAGAGCGACCACGACCACGGCCGCGACCATTGCCTTTATTATCGCTAGGAACATAAGTCTTTTTAGGTTCCATGCCTTCAAAAACACAGACTTCCATTTTGCGATCTAAATAACGGTTAATAGCGTTTAGCTGTGGACGATCATCCATGCTGCATAAGCTAATAGCCACACCAGTACGACCGGCACGACCACAACGACCGATACGATGGACGTAATCTTCAGTTTGGCGTGGCAAGTCATAGTTAATCACGTGTGATAGTGCTGGTACGTCAAGACCACGAGCGGCAACGTCAGTTGCGACTAAGATTTTGCATTTGCCATTACGAAGGTCTTGAACAATGCGGTTACGCTTGCTTTGTGGTAAATCGCCATGTAGGAAGCTGGCTTTATGGCCGTCTTCTTGTAGAGATTTTGCTAGTTTTTCAGTGCTACGCTTGGTTGCAGCAAAGATAATGACTTGTTCTACATCTTGTTGGCAAACCACTTTGTCTAAAATTCTGTTTTTATGATCGAAATCATCACAGTAGTAGACTTTTTCGTCGATATGGGCAGATTCTACCTTGATTGCAACGCGTTCAGGATTCTTGGTGAAGTTTGCAGCGATCTTGCCAACCGGACCATCCCAAGTCGCAGAACACATGATGGTTTGACGATTGCTAGGCGCCGCTTTTAAGATATCACTGATATCATCAGCAAAACCCATGTCTAGCATGCGATCCGCTTCGTCAAGTACCAATACTTCAAGGTTTGATAAGTCAACACGGCCAGAATTGATATGGTCAAGTAGACGGCCAGGAGTGGCGACAATGACTTGTACGCCTTTTTTCAGGGCAGTAATCTGACCGTTATATGGCGCGCCGCCCACTAAAGGTACGCAGAATAGACCACGCATATCTTTAGAATAAGTACGCACGCTATCATGTACTTGCTGAGCAAGTTCACGCGTTGGCGTTAAGATAAGCGCTTTAGTGTTTTTATCGAAGCTGGTCGCACGGCTCAAACGATCAAGCAATGGAATAACAAAAGCAGCTGTTTTACCACTACCAGTTTGTGCTGACAATAATAAGTCGCGACCGGCTAGAGCAAAAGGAATGGCTTGTGCTTGGATAGGTGTTGGGTTGGTATAGCCACTGCGCTCAAGCGCGGTAAGAATAGGCTTGGCAATATTTAGGTCAGTAAAGCTGACTTCATTGACGTCAGTAGGTGCCGCCTGATTGTCAGTGCTGGTATCAGTATTTTGAGTAGTGCTATTTTGAGTATCAGTATCAGTATCTTGAGTAATACCGTTTTGAGAAGCGATTGTAGATAAGATGTCAGTCATGAGTATCCTTGGTAGTATAAGCTGCTGTACATTCAGCAACTAGATGCCTACCACTGATAACCGTTCACCACGTAACCTGTTATAGATTGACTGTCGAAATAACGATAGTCAGAAGTGGATTAGCATGGAGCATATCACTTCTATAAAAGGCCTTGCGTGCTGTCTGACGTATTTTGGTGGTAGTGCCGAGAGTCTTACCTTTGTCTGTTGTAAGTGGTTTATCATGGCTTTATCTAAAGCAGATAAACATAACAACAATCAATCTAGCGCAAACTACAAACTAGTAGATAAGATATGAGTCATAAATAATAGGATTATTTACGAACACAAAATCATCGGCAACAATTACTCATGGTCATCCTAGACCCAAAATCGCAGGCGATGTTATCAATCTCATAATTCACGTTGACTTCATTCTATTATTTAGAATAGATATTAGGCTAACGTGGCGACGCAGTATAGCACAGTAAAAGCGCTTCCAGCGTCTATTTTTTAATTTATTCTAATAAAGGGGGCATATATCGTCTGAATAACTGTTTATAACCATGACAACCATGCCAAAATTAATGGCCATTGTAATTATCAATTGATTGACCATGCCTTCAACGGGCGATCTTAACTTCGGAGACATAAGTTGGCATTTGCCATGCCCCGCCCGCTTCAATCATTCGGCACAATCCGGTGGTCCCTTCATGACTCTTTGAGAAGCGATTACCTGTCCAGACCCAATCAGCCTTGTATAAGCAGTCGCCAATACCACGTCCTTTTTGCACCACACTTATTTTACCATCGGCATAATCTGTTGCATCGGTGGTCACTAGGGCGGGATTATAAGGGGTGCTATCATTAATTACCCATACACCAGTACCCATGTTATAAGCCCCCGTCCAGCAATTATGCTGTGCCAATAGTTGTGTGCTATTCAGTCGGCTAACACGCCATGGCGACTTGTCCATTAAGTTTGGACAGTCACTGTTTGTATCTTTCAGCGTTCCCTTTACCAGAGCCGCCAACTGCGAGGATTTCATACTGAACTTTTTATTACTGCTCGAATGGGCTTTAGGATTGGGTACAACCAAACGTAGCTGCGGGGCAGGCTTAGCCTCTAACACGTTAATATTAGGTTTGCTGGTGTTATCGGCAGTGAGAAAGGCACTTGATGTCCCTATTCGCCCCTGAGCTTCATCGGCCTTAAGCATTACTGCTGTGGCGCCTTTATCAGACAGCTGCCAGCGTGAATTACGTGATACCAGCTCAATCTTACTGGGTTTGGTTAAGGCGTTAAGGAGCGCTGTTACTTGGGTGGAGGTAAGCTCAGAATCACCAGCAACCGCTGAAAAGGGCTTGGTTTCCCCTAAGTCTTTATCATTAATAAATAGCGAGATACGGTGACGGTTGCCCAGCTGCAAGAGCGCTTTAGTCGCGCTCTCTTTTGCACCGCCAAGCTTCACTTTGCCAACGACGCCAGCATTGCTACCAGCGCGCCGAACGAGTAATACAGACACCGGAAAGTCACTATTGTTCTCAGCTTGATAACCAGCCAGCCTGCAGGTGCGTGTATTATCACAGGCCACTTGCCAGTCTTGATGAGTGAACTCAACAGCTGCTACTGCCATGCTCGTAGTGCTGATAGCAGCAGTGCTCAGCGCTAGCAATGCGGGTAGAATAATTTTATTTTTCAGTATTGTATTGCTTATTGGGCTGCTCGTTGGCAGGTGCTTACGTACAAACATAGAATTAGCATCCTTAATAGTTATCACTCATTGCTAGAGGAGATAGTAGTGCTGATCCCTTACGATAGCAGCGAGCAATCATCTTAACTTACTGATGTTACTATCTGTTATAGTAATGTATATTTATGTAGAAGAATAGACAAATATTGCCTATTGCTAAAATAGATTTTTACTATTAAATGCTTTGACAAAATTTAAGGCTGATAGAGTAACCCCCTACCAGCCTTAGTGTATGTAGGCCTAATAACTGTATAGTTAGCAAGCCTACATTGACTATCTATTGTCTTAAATAGTACGGTAAATCAAGCAAGTGGCTGTAAAGACAACTCTACTGCTCGTTTTACCGCTGGGCGCTCGGCTATATTTTTGGCCCAACGCTGTAGATGTTGGTAGCTGTCAACTTGTAGAAATTCTCCAGCATCATAGAGTTTGCCAAGTACCAACTGACCATACCATGCCCAAATGATGATATCAGCGATATTGTAGTCCGACTCATCATTGCCACACATATATTCACTGTTTTTTAGATGACTATCAAGGACATCGAGCTGGCGTTTGGTCTCCATCGTATAGCGATTGATTGGATATTCCATCGGCTCAGGGGCATAGGCGTAAAAATGGCCAAAGCCGCCGCCAAGATAAGGCGCGCTTCCCATTTGCCACATCAGCCAAGACAGACACTCAGCACGCGCAGTGCCTTGCTCCATAGGTATAAACTTACCAAATTTTTCTGCTAGGTATACTAAAATAGCCCCGGACTCAAAAATCTCAATAGGCGTGCCAGCGTCATGATTAGAACCAGTATTAGTAGCGATCATGGCAGAATAATCAACTAAAGCAGGAATTTTAGAGTTGGGATTAAGCGCGACGAAGTCAGAGCCAAACTGATCACCCTCTGAGATATCAATCTTATAAGCATCGTATTCAGCGCCTTTTATCCCCAGCTCAGCAAGCTCTTCTAAGAGGATATTCACTTTAACGCCGTTTGGGGTATTGAGTGAATATAACTGTAGTGGCGCCTTGCCTACCGGTAGCGTTTGTTCATGGCGCGCACCAGCGGTTGGACGGTTGGTGCTTGAGAACTTTCCACCATTTTCTTTATCTTGTGTCCAGACTTGAGGTGGCGTGTAATTTGAGTTGCCATTGTCTTGTGTATTGGCATGGGTAGTCGTTTGATTATTGTCGTTACTCATAAGATATCCTGTTATTGTCTGATTTCAATATTATATTTTTGTATCAAATATAGGGTTGCTCTACTATAGCGAGTGCTTGCCTGCTTAATAAAGTTGTCTCATGTAATTAATGTAGCGGTTTTTAAACCACCCTTTCATTTCATTTATACCTATCTCTTTTTTACTATAGCGGTTTCTAACCTTTAATAAAGCGCTTACCAACAGCATTGTCCAATATCGTTACTTTGCTTCTCTTTAATTATCGCTCAGTAGTTCTTATACTACGGGCTATTTTCTAAATTACTTAAATGGTTCGTGCCACAACAACCAGTGCAGCAATAATGCTAAGATTTTGGTACTCATAATGGTGATGTCTGTATGGTAACGCTCACAAAAACCCAAGACAAATATCTGCCTTATGTACTGGCAGTCGCATTGTTTATGCAGATTTTAGATGCCACCATCTTAAATACCTCACTGCCGCAAATGGCACAAGCGCTTGGTGAATCGCCTCTGAAAATGCAGTGGGCAGTTATTAGTTATGCCTTAACCTTAGCCATTTTTATTCCGATTAGTGGCTTCTTAGCGGATAAATATGGCACACGCCGGGTATTCTTAACTGCGATTATTATTTTTTGCGTGGGCTCCCTACTCTGCGCCGCCTCTCCTACTCTAAACCTATTAATTGGCTCGCGTATTGTCCAAGGTATCGGCGGTGCCATGATGACGCCCGTTGCACGTTTGATTTTGGTCAAATCCTACCCACGTAACAAGCTACTGACAGTGATGAACTTTGCAGTAATACCTGCCCTGATTGCGCCTTTAGTAGGACCATTACTGGGCGGTTATATTGTGCAGTACGCCAGCTGGCATTGGATATTTTTGATTAATATTCCAATGGGAGTGGTCGGCTTTATAATGGGTAAAAAATTAGTACCTGCTTTATTTGAGGACACCAAGCGTCTTGACTGGTCAGGCTTTATATTGTTTGCGGCAGCCGCTTGTGGACTGACACTAGCAGTTGAAGTGGGCTCACAACCAGGTCATGGTCTATACGGTTTACTGCTGGCCTTAGCAGCGGTAATACTAATAGGCGGGTATATATGGCATGCCAAGCACCGGCAAGCACCCCTATTTCCTTTGGGGTTATTTAGTATTCGCACTTTCCGTATTGGTATTACAGGTAACTTATTTACCCGTCTTGGTATCAGTGCGGTACCATTTTTACTGCCACTACTACTACAAGTGGTTTTTGAGTATTCCCCCTCACAGGCAGGTTGGCTGCTTGCGCCTATTGCGGTGGGCGCGATAGGGATTAAGCCTTTTGTCAGCAAGCTCATTCAGCGCTACAGCTATCGTAAGGTACTGGTCTATAACACCTTTTTGCTCGGGGCGTTGATTATCGTCTTAGCGCAGTTCAACGATCCATCGCATTGGATGTGGTTTATCCCAATTTTAGCTTTGATGGGTGCTTGCAACTCTATGCAATTTAGTGCGATGAATACCATTACTATTGGCGACTTACAAGGTACGCAGACCAGTAGTGGCAACAGTCTGATGGCCGTAAACCAGCAACTGGCAATTAGCTTCGGTATCGCCTTTGGTGCGGCTCTTCTTAACTTACTGCGCGAGCGCTTACAGCTCGATACCCTAACGGCATTTCAAACCACGTATTGGATATTGGGTATCATCACTATTCTCTCAGGGCTGTATTTTTTACGCTTAAAGCCGGAAGATGGCCGTGGACTGTATTAGATGTATAACAGTTAACTAATAACCGTTTATCTAGATAACCAATATTTTTAGACACAAAAAAGCCAGCGTGTGCTTTATAAAAAATGGCATGCTGGCAAGTTCGATTGCTTTAAAAAGTAATAATTCCCGCTCTAATACTGTTAATACTAAGGCGCTTTATCATCCTCTATTTGTGATTGGATATAGTTTTGTACACCCACATCTCTAATGAGGTCTTCTTGAGTATCAAGCCAATCTTCATACTCTTCATTGCCGTCTTTGAGTGTGACTAGTAGCTTACGCGAGACGTAATCATGATGCGCTTCACATAAGGTAATGGCATCCGTAATAATAGCTAACTTTTGCTTTTCTAAACGCAAGTTACAACCAATAATCTCTGGCACATCTTCACCAATTAAAATTTTGCCCAAATCTTGTAGGTTTGGCAAACCCTCTAATAGCAAGATACGCTCAATTAAATCATCTGACCATTTCATCTCTTGAATAGACTGATGGTAAAACGAATCATTTAAGGACTCTAGTCCCCAATGGCGTGCCACACGCGCATGTAAAAAATACTGGTTAATAGCTATTAACGACTGTCCGAGTACCTTATTTAGTGCCTGAATGACGTCTTTATCACCTTTCATAATTTCTCTCCCTTATTATTACCTTTGAGCTGATATTGCTGAGTGTGTGCTACCTTTGCTCTAAGTCACTAGGCAAGATTAGGTGGCACCTCAGCCATTTGGCTTTGTAGGTAATTCGGTAGACCAATCATTTCAATGAGGCGCAGTTGCTGCTCAAGCCAATGAGCATGGTCTTCTTCAGTGTCTTTGAGCTGCTCAACCAGCATAGCGCGAGTGACATAATCGTGCTCTTCCTCACACAAAGCAATGCCATCTTTAAGATGCTGTTGTACTTCGTACTCAAGGTCAAGATCAAGTTGCAACATCTCTGGTACAGCAGTGCCGATATGAATGCCATTGACGGTCATGTTTGGCGTGCCGCTCAGCATCAAAATACGGCGGATAATAGCTTGTGCATGCAAGGTTTCGTCCGTCATCTCATGGCTGATGCGGTCATACAGCTTGCCATAATGCCATTCAGCATACATCTCAGAATGGATAAAATACTGGTCACGAGCGGCCAGCTCACCACCTAGTAAGAAGTTTAAATAATCGATAACTTTTTGGCTGCCTATCATAACGAGTACTCCTCTTTTTTCAGTTTATGCCATTATTATTGTGGCTAACTTTAGATAGCACTGCCGGTAAACTGATGGGTAAAAATCAGAAACGACAAGACGTCTTATAGTGTTAGACAAATAGAGTAACATATAGGTAGGATATAGCTTGTAATGTTATGAACTAAGAATAAGATTCCAATTGAGAATCATAATTAGCTAGAATCGCCACTATAAGCTCAATGAATGGTTATGGAATAGATTTTGATAGATATTATGATAAAAAAGAGTATCGCTTTGAGGATAAAGGAGACAAGCGCTAGGCTGTTATGACACCGTCAACAGTTATAGTGCTGTTACTATCTTTGCACACCTATCGTTTTGTACTGTGGCCAGTCAAAGAAGGTGGCGCAGCAATAGAAAAAGCCGCCGTAGATATAGTGGCTAGTGGACTGCACAAAGCTCTCTATCAGCTTTAGTCGACCTAGGATTCAAACCGCATAAGCTAAAACATCGAGCTTAGCGTGATGCTCGTTAAGATAATCATTCACCATAGGCTCACAGCAACCGCAACAAGTAGCAACGTCGAGCGTATCTTTTAGGCCATCAAGGGTATCGATGCCAGAGGCAATGGCTGCCTGAATTTGCTTTTCTTTCACGTCATTACAGATGCATACGTACATGCGCTTGCTCCTACTTCATTGGCTATGATTACTCGTTTTAGTGATGCAGTAAATCTTGCATATCTATTGAGTATTGATTTAATTATTGAACGAAGTTTACAGGTCATTATTTATCTAATAACTTTTCTAATAATACCCATTTAATAATAAGTTACTTAACTATCAATATCTTAAAGTATTTCTTTAGTATCATTATAATAACGATAATTATTACCATTTACAATAACTTTTAGAAAATTTATTGATTTTAAGAGGGTTGCTCAACAATATTGGCTATTGTAGCGACCTTATTTTACCTACCCTATTTTATCTACTCATGGCAATATAAGCGGACAAAAGTAATATTTTTATCAAAAAAAACGTTATAGGTGTTTATTGTTCTATAATTGATGCTAATAAAACCGATAAAAGGTGGTATAATGGAGATAAGTGGATATATGATTAATATGCCAAATGACCTCATGCGATACGACTGGTATATTTCTACTCATATTTATTATTAGCTGAATTAAATAATAATTAGTATGAATAATCGTAATCGAAGCAGAGTTAAGTGGTTTATATATTTAAAAAGACAGTTACCATAACTTTTATAAATATTTACCTCATCTGATATACCCTATCATCAAGTTTGTTGGCTATTCCGCTGATACCCTGTGCAACGACCAATAGACCGTTGTATACAATACGATGATCTCTTTACTATTTGGAAACGTTCTATGTCTGGTAATAATTTCGTCATGCAGCCTATTGATTTATTTAAAGTACTGTCTGACCCAACCCGCCTTAAATTATTCCAAATTTTATTCAAAAAAGAATCTCGCTGTGTGTGCGAGTTGGTTGAGCTCCTTGATCAGCCGCAGCCAACAGTATCACGGCACTTAAATCATTTAAAGAAACTAGGCATTTTAAGTAGTGAGCGCGATGGTACTTGGATATGGTACGAAGTAGCGGATAATCTACCGGCCTGGTGTCAGGATGTCTTAGAGATTACGTACCACACCTTAAATGAGCAAAGCGCTCATCATAAAGCTTAGCAGGACACCTCCTCTTGCTGAGTGACATCACAAATCTGTATGACAAAAAAAGACCTATATTTATATATAGGTCTTTTTTATAGCGGCTATAAAATGATAGTTAGACAAATTTTGTACTATACCAAATCTAAAAAGTCACTAACAAAGGCGCTGGCTGGCTGGTGTATTAGCGCCTCTGAGGTGCCTACTTGCTCGACAATACCATGATTCATGACCACAATCTCATCGGATACGGCACGTGCTTCTTCTTGGTCATGAGTGACCATAATACTGGTAATACCCAGCTCATGATGGATATCTTTTAGCCAGGTACGTAGCTCTTTACGTACCTTAGCGTCAAGTGCGCCAAAGGGCTCATCAAGTAATAATAGCTTTGGCTTTACCGCAAGCGCGCGAGCCAGCGCAATCCGTTGACGCTGGCCACCTGATAACTGATGCGGATAAGCATTGGCAATCTGCGGTAATTGTACCAAATCTAATAATTCGGCAACGCGCTTATTAATATCGGCTTTGCTCGGGCGCTCATTTTTGGGTAATAAGGTCAGCCCAAATGCGACGTTCTCGGCAATATTTTTATGACGGAACAGCGCATAATTCTGAAACATAAAGCCGATATGGCGCTTTTGTACTGGCGTATTAGTGACATCGACTTCATCAAACAATATTTGCCCTGAGTCTGCGTATTCTAACCCGGCAATGATACGCAGCAAAGTAGTTTTACCACAACCAGAGGGCCCTAATAAGGTGGTCATCTTACCGGTTGGTACGGTGACATTGATATCATTAAGGGCGGTGAAGTCGCCAAAGGTTTTATTAACGTTCCTAATCTCGATGCTCATAGCAATATCTCTTTTAATGTCTCTTATTGATTCTTTTGTTCGCTTTTATGATCTGGCAAATGGTTTGATAAATAGTTAAATAGTGTGAAAGCTGGCTAAGGACGGAGCTGTTGTTGATACTCTAAGCTATCAGTCAGTACTACTATTTTTTATCAACCGTCGCATTGGCGCTCACTGGTAGCTCAGGCGCACTTGCCAGCCGCTCAGATTTAGCAAATTTACGCTCTTGTAGCTTGGTCATTAATTGTTGTACTAGTAGCGTGATCAATGCTAAACCAGCCAATAAGCTTGATAAGGCAAAGGCAGCGGTAAAGTTATAATCATTATAAGCAACCTCAACCAATAGCGGCATGGTATTGGTTTCACCGCGAATATGACCGGATACCACGCTGACCGCCCCAAACTCACCCATCGCCCGTGCATTGGTCAAAATCAAACCGTATAGCAGTGCCCATTTAATATTAGGCAGTGTTATGTGCCAAAACGTCTGCCAACCGGTGGCCCCTAGCGTCAATGCCGCTTGCTCCTCAGAATCACCTTGGGTTTGCATCAAGGGTATCAGCTCACGCGCCACAAAGGGAAAGGTCACAAATAACGTTGCTAAGACAATGCCAGGAACTGCATAAATGATTTGTATTCCCATGCTCTCTAACCAGCCGCCAACGGTAGAGTTGAGACCGAATAATAGGATAAACATCAAACCAGCGACTACCGGCGACACCGAAAAGGGTAAATCAAGTAAGGTCGTGACCAACTGCTTACCTCTAAATTGATAACGGGTCACCAGCCAAGCTATCGCCACCCCCATCACCATATTAATAGGTAATACAATAGCGGCAGTAATCAGCGTCAGTTTGATCGCTTGTAGCGCTTCTGGGTCGACAAGCGAGGCAATATAAAGCTGCCAGCCACCCTTTAAGGCCTCGTAAAACACCGCTAACAATGGCACCACTAACATGATGATCATAAATAAGACGGCTATGACAATAAAGGTGCGTCTGATCCATGGCGTATCTCTGGTCGCCGGATTGCTTTGGTAGTCGTAGCTATTGGCTATTTGCATCTTAGCGGGCTCCTACGCGGCGCGACAGTTTCCACTGCACTATATTAATGGTTAGTAAAATCACAAACGAGATCATCAGCATAAATAACGCCACTGCGGAGGCACCTTGAATATCAAACTGCTCCAGTTTACTAATAATGATGAGCGGTAGGATTTCAGACTCCATTGGAATATTACCGGCAATAAAAATGACTGAACCATACTCGCCAGTGGCGCGCGCAAACATCATGCCAGCGCCCATTAATAATGCGGGTAGCAGCTCCGGTAAAATGACCTTACGAAAAGTGTCTAAACGATTGGCCCCTAGCACCGCAGATGCCTCTTCAAATTCAACTGATAGCTCTGCCAATACGGGCTGTACCGCACGTACAATAAACGGAAAACTTACCACCACCAATGCCAACCAAATCCCTATAGGGGTAAAAGCCACTTGTATATCGAACTTTTCAAACCACTGCCCAATAAGACCATTCGGCGCATATAAAGTCGCAAGAGATATACCCGTGACGGCGGTCGGTAGCGCAAAAGGTAAGTCAACCAAGGCATTAATCAAGGATTTGCCCCAAAATTCATAACGCACTAGTACCCACGCCACCAGCGTACCAAATACCATATTGGTCAACATCGCCAAAAATGACATCCATAAGCTCAGTTTGATAGCCGCCATGACCTGAGGTTGACTGATGGTCGCCCAAAAGCCTGTCCAGCCCATTTGACTGGTGGTATAGGCCATCATTGCAAATGGTAGTACCACCAATAACGACAAGCTAAAGACAGTTATGCCCATACTCAGCCCAAACCCTGGCAGCACATTACGCTGGCGCATGCGGGTCAGCCAGCCCTTTTTATTAGGTTTGCTGGCAGGAGAAGTTGTTGCACTCATAGTGGTTAGTATCCTATTGCTATTGCCTAACTGATGGTGTTTATCGTAAAGACCATGTTGTACAGGTATTATTAGAAGGCTTACGGTATAAAGGACATAGCGCAGGTGGCCATGTCCTTTATATAGTTTGGTATAGCTAGTAAAATTTTTCGCAGCCATACTGACTTTTTTCTAAAGCGGCGCGGCTATACGATAACTTACAATCACTACTGCGGGGCGTTAATTGCTAACTGATCGAAGACACCGCCATCGCTGAAGTAGGTACCCATGATCTCATCCCATGAGCCAAAAGCGTCATTCGGGCGGAAGGTATCAATCGGTGGTAATTTATCGCCGTTTTTATCAAGGACGCTTTTTACGCTAGGACGTAAATATAGATCAGCGGCTAATTGCTGGGCAGGCTCGCTCCATAAGTAATCAAGATAAGCTTTTGCCGCAGCAGTGGTGCCTTTTTTGTCCGTAACCGCTTTTACAATAGCGACCGGACTTTCAGACTTAATAGAATATTTGGGATAAATGATATCGACTTGACCTTTACCAAAATCAGTAGCGGCAAGGTTGGCTTCATTTTCAAAAGTAACTAAGACATCACCGATACCGCGCTGGACAAAGGTAGTGGTTGCTGCACGTCCGCCATTTTCATAAACTTTGACGTTTTTGAGCATCTCTTTAACGTAGTTTTTGGCAGGGGCTTCTTCATTATTAAAGGCATGTAGACCATAACCATAAGCGCCTAAGAATGCATAACGACCATTACCGGTAACTTTTGGATTGGCCATTACAATCTCAAGACCCGGCTGGGTTAAATCTTGCCAGTCTTTAATATTCTTAGGATTGTCTTTACGTACCAAGAAGACAATAGTGCTGGTAAAGGGAACGGCGTTGTCAGGGAACTGCTCTTCCCAATCCGCCTCAACCAAGCCTCTTTTCTCCAATAACTCAATATCTGAGCCTTGGTTCATAGTGGCCACATCGGCTTGCAAGCCATTAGCGACTGATAGTGCTTGTTTGCTCGAGCCGCCATGGGATTGATTGACCGTTATATTACTGTTTGGATTTTCAGCTTTATAATGCTCAATAAACAGTGGGTTATAGTCTTTATAAAAGTCGCGCGCCACGTCATAAGAGACGTTTAGCAGCTCAATATTTTGACCCGCAGCTGCTGTGCCGTCAGCCGCCACATTCGAGTCTGCTTGCTCACTATTGCTACAACCTGCAAGTCCCAAAGTCATCGCCACGCCTGCAATACTTAAGACACTAAGTGCTTTGTTTTTATAGGGGCTGGTCGGTTTTCCGAGCTGATTGCCTGCTACGTAAGATGTCATAAATGCCTCAAAGTGTTATATGATGTAATGCAGTTATGCTAACAGTGCCAGCTTATTATGTTTAATGACGAATATGCGTATGTTATTGCCAATATGGAATATAGAACTGGCTAGAGGCCATTAGCGATTCTTTACTATTATTGCGGCGGACGTGCCAGCTGATCAAATAGCCCACCATCGATAAAGATGGTATCCATAATCTCATCCCAAGACCCAAACACCGCCACCGGCTCAAAGGTATTTATGTTAGGTAACGTGGCTTGATGCGCCGCTAGTACTGCTTTATCACTAGGGCGTAGATACATCTGCGCCATCAGTTCTTGCGCTGGCTGGTCCCATAGACCTTTTAGGTAGGTATTTGCAGCGTCGGTGCTACCGTTTTTATCGGTAACGCTGTTAACCACCGCGACCGGATTATTAATGGCAATAGAGTAGCTGGGATAAATAATTTCCACCTTGCCTTTGGCGTGTTGGGTGGCGACCAAATGCGCTTCATTTTCGGTGGTAATGAGCACATCCCCTAGCCCGCGCTGAGTAAAGCTAGTCGTTGCTGCGCGCGCACCGTTGTCATAAGTGACGACGTTTGCGAGCATCTTTTTAAGATAGTCATTGGTTTGAGGAGCGTTTTGAGTGCTGTCTTCTTTAAAATGATGCAAGCCATAACCATAGGCACCCAAAAAAGCATAACGGGCAGTGCCGCTGGTTTTTGGGTTTGGCATCACTACTTCGACACCTTTATGCGCCAAATCCTGCCAATCTTGGATATTTTTGGGGTTACCCGTCCGTACCAACAGCACCATAGTGCTGGTATAAGGCACGGCATTATTAGGCAGCGCTTGTTGCCAATCAGCTGCAACTAAGCCTTTTTCTACCAATAAATTCATATCAGTATTTTGATTTAAAGTCACTACATCGGCTTGTAGACCGTTAGCGACTGACAGCGCTTGTTTACTCGAACCGCCATGCGATTGATTAATACTAACCTTACTATCTGGATGTTCTGCCTGATAAGCGCTGCTAAATAAGGTGTTATATTCTTTATAAAAATCGCGTGATACATCGTAAGAGACATTCAGCAAACTAATATTTTTATTATCGACAGCTGCGTTAGCGTCTTGGGTGGCTTGCGTTGGATTACAGCCAGTAAGCAGCACCATAGTTGTAATGGCGCCACCCATCATCAAAGTGCGTGGCAAAATACTTGTCTGAGCAAACCCTAAACTTTGATTAGCGGGGTGTAATACGTTGGTCGCTTTGGCAATATGTCGCATGGTAGCTCTCTATAAGATTGAATTTATAATATAATTTTTATTAAACCGTTTTTTATGACCCTATTTATTGGGTTAGAAGATACTTAATTGAGTAGAAGTTATTTATTAGAGCAACAGCTAGAGGGTGAAATTGGATAACGCTATGGATAATAAGAGCCATGCTAGCAGCTTGTACGAGTAACGCTTAGTGACAAAAGCGCTTATCAAGTTATTAACTTGGCATAAGTGTTTTTATTAGATGGCCTACACTAAGAAAGTTTGCGTAACGTTTATGCTATAAGGCAATTAGCCACTTGTGGCATACTTCAATTATGTAATGGACAGGTAGTGGCTATGTTCATTCACTACTCGCAAATGCATCACTTTATGAACATTAAGGCTGTCATATGACCACATACTTAACCCATCGCACATTTTATTCTTCTGCTATTCTTGTCAGTGCTCTTATGATAGTGACAGGTTGTCAGGCAGTAACGCCTAGTAGCTCAGATATCAGCAGTCCCAATATCGCTGCAAATACGGCAGCAGTGATGCAGACAGCAACCATACTCACGCCAGCGGTTCAAACTGTCGTTGGTGATTATGCCTCTGATGGTTATGCTAAACGCACACAAGGCTATGATTGGGTTGGGGTGATGGTGCGACCCCATGGCGACGCTGAAATTGATATCAAAGTACGCGCACGTGCCGACATCAAGCAGCCCAGTTGTAGCTTTGATGGCAAAGCAACATTGATGGGTCAAGATAATGCTCATGGGGTTATTTTTCAGACTATCGCCAATGATAGCGTGACTTTTTTACAGTTTAAAGATGGTAAACTAACCATTGATAGCCAAGACAAACAGGCCCTAAATTATTTTTGTTCCGGTGGCGCAACGCTTGCTGGAGATTATCAAAAACTTACTAGTAATTTAAAAATCAGCTAAAAGTACTAATAGTTAAGAGTGCTAACATTCAAATTGATAACAATAAAAAAGGTGCCAGATTTATCGTCTGGCACCTTTTTTTTAACGGGTTTTTAACTGGGCCTACTGGTCTTTTAAACCGCAGACGCCCCTACTAACTTTACTTCAGCGCGTTCTTCTCTTGCAATATTGGCATAGTAGCTGCGCAAAATATCCAACACTTCCGGACGGCTAAAGTTGTCTGGCACGTCTTCATCTTCTGATAGCGCTTTACGTAGCTTAGTACCGGACACTTTTACATGCTGGGTGGCATCATGCGGGCAGGTCTTACCTGAGGCCATTGCATTACAGGCATTACACCAAAATGTCCAATCTATCTTTAACGGCTGGGTAATTAGGTCGTCTTTTTCTAACTTCTCAAAAATAGTTTGCGCATCAAAGGCGCCATAATAATCGCCAACACCCGCATGATCACGGCCAACAATCAGATGGCTACAGCCATAGTTTTGGCGGAATAACGCATGTAGCAAGGCCTCACGTGGGCCCGCATAACGCATATCTAGCGGATAACCTGCTTGAATAACGGTGTCTTGTTTAAAGTAATTATCAATCAATGTTTTGATAGCTTCTTGACGGACTTCGGCTGGGATATCGCCTGGTTTGAGCGCGCCTAACAATGAATGTACCAATACCCCATCACAAATCTCAATGGCAATTTTGGCCAGATATTCATGCGAGCGATGCATTGGATTGCGAGTTTGGAACGCTGCGACACTTTGCCAGCCTTTATCGGCGAGTATTTGGCGCGTCTCTGCTGGGGTTTTGTAAATCTCTGGATATAGGGTTGGGAATTCACCTTCACTTAACACCTCAACGCTACCCGCAATATTAACCTCATCTTGGCTTAGCACTTGCTGAACGCCCGGATGCTCGCTATCAGTAGTGGTAAAGACTTGCTGGCACTCGTGTTCTTTATCGATGGTATACGTTTCTTCTACCGTTAACACGCCCATGATTTCGCCATTTTCAGCGACCAACGCCACTTTATCACCTTGAGTTAAGCTATCAGCGGTGGTTTTTGGCGCAGACAAGGTAATGGGGATAGGCCAAAACAAGCCAGCGTTAGCGCCCGTTTGCAAACGCATATTATCAACGACACCTTGCCAATCCGCTTGATTCATAAAACCATTAAGCGGGGTAAAACCACCAATACCTAACATAATTAAATCGCCGCGCTCACGTGAGCTTAGGATAATTTGCGGCAAAGTGCTGGCAAGTTCAAGCGCTTGCTTTTGTGCATCACCAGTTAATAGTAAAGGCTTGAGCTCGCTGCTGCCGTGCGGTGCTACTAGGTCAGATTGAGATTTAGGTGTTGCTGTGGCTGCTAAAGGTTGTGTCATGTTGATTTTAAGGACCTCGAATAAATGGTGAATTAAAAAGCTAAAAATGGAATTTTAAATACTAAAAAACCATGCAATAAAATTATGAATTGGGCTTGAATGGGATATGAGTAATACTGCAATGTATTTGATAAGCATAGGCTACCTAACTTTCGTTATGAAAATTTATGCTGTGTTTGGATATGGATATGACTTAAAGGAATTTATGTTTCAACGCTCAAGCTTATATGATGTAAAGCTATATTGTCTTAAGCCAGTTTTTTTAAGACCCCACTAACCATTTTTTTGATGCTACTACCTAGCAAATCATTTTCGCTGCCGCTCTTTGTATTGCTTTATCGCACTGACTTAGCGCATTTTTTGACACCACCTTTAAGTTTAAAAACAAAATTGAGATTACGTCATGTATCAATATAACTATGCTGACCAAGCTTTGGTTGAGGAACGGGTTGCCCAATTTCGTGACCAGACTCAGCGGTTTTTGGCAGGTGAGCTGCCAGAAGAGCAGTTTTTGCCACTGCGTTTACAGAACGGACTTTATATTCAGCGTTATGCGCCCATGCTGCGTATCGCCATTCCATACGGCCTACTTGCCAGCTATCAATTGCGCAAATTAGCTGAAATTACTCGTCTTTATGACAAAGGTTATGGTCACTTTACTACTCGTACCAATATTCAGCTGAACTGGCCAAAGCTTGAGGATGTGCCAGATATCTTGGCACATTTGGCTTCGGTACAAATGCACGCCATTCAAACCTCAGGTAACTGTATTCGTAATACCACTACTGATCCTTATGCTGGTATTCATCAAGAAGAAATTGCGGACCCGCGGCCGTATTGCGAAATTATTCGCCAGTGGTCGACCTTTCACCCTGAATTTGCTTTTTTACCGCGTAAATTTAAGATTGCAGTTATCGGTACGGAAAATGACCGTGCGGCGACCCAAGTGCATGATGTGGGTTTGCATGTGAAAATGAATGATGCTGGCGAGATAGGTTTTGAAGTGATAGTTGGCGGTGGACTTGGACGTACACCAGTGATTGGAAAAGTTATTAATGAATTTCTACCGCGCAAACATCTACTCAGCTATTTAGACGCTATTTTGCGAGTTTATAATTTGCATGGTCGCCGTGATAACAAGTTCAAAGCACGCATTAAAATATTGGTTGAAAGCATGGGCGGTCGCGAGTTTGCCAAATTGGTCGACGCAGAATGGGAAGCGCACATCAAAGACGGCGCGCTTACTTTGACCGATGATAATTTTGCCACCGCTAGCAGCTTCTTTAGTGCCCCTGATTATGTATCGATCGATGCGCTACAAGTTCAGTCTGAGCTACAGCAGCTGTTGACCAGCAATCAAGACTTTGCCAATTGGTATACCCAAAATACGGTCGCACATAAAGTTGCCGGCTATCGCGCTGTGGTTATCTCGTTAAAAGCAGGATTGGTTGACGGGAAATATGTGCCTTCAGGTGACGTGAACGAAGCGCAAATGGACGCCTTAGCTGATCTCTCCGACCGTTATAGCTTTGGTGAGCTGCGTGGAACCTATCAGCAGAATTTAGTCTTCGCCGATGTCGAAATCAGCCATTTATATGAGCTATGGCAGCAATTGGCTGAGCTAAATTTAGCACGCGCCAATATCAATACCTTAACCGACATGATTGTTTGCCCCGGCTGGGACTTTTGCTCGCTTGCCAATGCCACTACCCATAATATCGCCGAACAAATCGAAAAGCAGTTTGATGACCTCGATTATCTATATGACTTAGGCGATATCCGTCTGAATATGTCCGGCTGTATGAATGCCTGCGCCCATCATCACGTTGGTGATATCGGTATTTTAGGCGTCGATAAAAAAGGCGAACATTGGTATCAAATCAGTTTGGGTGGTAACTCTAGCGATAACGCCAAAATTGGCAAAATATTGGGTAGAGCCGTGCCCGCTTCTGACGTTGCCAGTACCTTACAGGTTGTTTTAGACACGTATCTTGAGCTGCGCGCAAAGACTGAAGACGATGTCGAGCGTTTTGGCGAGGTGATTGATCGGGTTGGCATAGCCCCATTCAAGGAGAAGGTCTATGGGTAATCATCATGTGCTCAATAGCAGCGGCATTGATATCAGCAGCAAAGACAATTGGTATGCGCTCATTACCAATGAGCTGCCGGATGGTATTGCACTCACACACGTCAGCTTGCTTGAACTGCTGCACAAACAAGAAAAGCTCGATGTGCTTGTGCCGCTTACAGATTTGCTTAGCGCAACTGGTACGCTTGCTGGTGGTCTATTGCAACAAGTGTATGAGCTATTAATCCAGCATAGCAGTCAGCTAGGTTTATGGATTACCGCCGATACTGATACCGATGCGCTAGCAGGATTGACAGAGCTTTTATTAGTACAAGCGTTAATTGTGATTCATGTGCCTGCCTTTACTGATGGGCGCGGCTTTAGCTTTGTTCAAACGCTACGCCAACTCGGCTATACCGGTGAAATTAGAATGGCGGGTGCGTTTGGTCGTGACCAAATTGCTTACCTTTTACGTGCCGGCGCAGATAGTTTTGTGCTCAGTAAACATGATATGCAATCTATCTCTGACATCAGTCAAGCATTTAACGCGCTTGCCAGCAGCTACGATGGTCGAAACGCAGCAGCATTACCGATGTTTGCGGGCGCTTAATTTTATGATCAATCATACGAACTTATATTAATCACTTTTCACTCTAATTATTTTTACATTAACAATCATTAAGGAGCGCATCATGAGTCAATTACACCCCAACTTAGATATCGACCAAGCCAATAAAGACCTACAAGGCAAGTCACCAGAAGATATCGTTGCATGGGCACTTACCCAAGCCGAAAACCCAATCATTACTACCAATTTCCGTCCATATGAATCAGCTATTTTGCATTTAGTCGCTAAACAGCGTCCTGATATCACCGTACTATGGGTAGATTCAGGCTATAACACCGATGCTACCTATCAGTTTGCTAATAAGCTCATTCGTGATTTGAACCTAAATGTCATCACTTATATTCCCAAACAAACCAGTGCCTACCGTGACGCGACTATGAATGGTATTCCGGGTATTGATAATCCACAACATGACGAATTCACTGACCAAGTGAAGTTAGAGCCGTTCCGCCGTGCACTTAACGAGCTAAAACCTGACGTTTGGTTCAATGCTATTCGTAAAGATCAAACTGAATTTCGTCAAGGTCTTGATGTGTTAAGCCTATCTAAAGATGGCGTATTAAAAGTCGCGCCATTATTTGAAAAAACCGACGCTGATTTGGATGTTTATTTGACTGAAAACAACCTACCGAACGAGCTTGATTACTTTGATCCAACTAAGGTAGAAGAAAACCGTGAATGTGGTTTGCATACCCAGCTATAATAGACCAATGATTAGCTGATACTTTAAAAAGTTAATACTAAAAAATCCTGCTTATGCCTTTTTATACCTACTTATGACAGTAAGTGGGATTTTTTATGCGTGCCATTAATTTTATGCTGCTATTCCTTTTCCTATCAATAACCACCGTTATCATGTCAAAAACGAATATGCTAATGCCAATACGCTAGGTGAGCAGAGCCACGCAATGCCCCATAATGGTTTCATAAATTAGCTTTAATTGACTGCAACTAACTGACGGTGACGATATGAACACCTTTCCGCTATTTTTTAAATTAGAAGGCCGCAAAGTACTTATCGTGGGCGGCGGTGATGTGGCGCTACGCAAAGCAGATTTGCTCAGCCGGGCTGGCGCATGTATTACTATTCTTGCGCCGAGTATCTGTGCTGAGCTACAGGCTCTATTACAAGAAACTAAACACGAATTAATCTACGAAAATTATAATCAGACCTATATAACAGGCTCGCGCGTTATCATTGCTGCGACCGATGACGAAGCGCTTAATCATCAGATTCATGCCGATGCCACTGAGCTTAATATTCCAATCAACGTGGTCGATACCCCGCACTTATGTGATTTTATTTTTCCCGCTATCGTTGATCGCAACCCGATTGTGATTGGTATTTCATCCAATGGTAAAGCGCCGGTGCTGGCACGTTTATTACGGGCACGGTTAGAGACCTTAATACCACAAGGCTACGGTAAGCTGGCTAAGTTAGCAGGTGACTTTCGCGCTGAAGTGAAGACTAAAATACCGACCCTTACTGGACGTCGGCAGTTTTGGGAACGTGCCTTTGAAGGTCAAGTCAGTGAGCTGATGTTTGCCGGAAATGAAACCCAAGCAGCAGCGCAATTACAAGCCGATTTAGATAGCACGGCGGCTCAGATCGTTAAAGACAATACGGTCAAAACTAGCACCTCTAATCCTACGAGCCAGCACGCGGCTGGGCCAAATACACCAACGACATCAGCAAGTACGCCGGTACTCGCGAATGAGTCAACTACTAGTGACAATAATACAGCCACCAAACCTATTCAGCCTATTGGCGAAGTCTATATCGTCGGTGCAGGACCTGGAGATCCAGAGCTATTAACCTTTAAAGCGCTCAGGCTTATGCAACAAGCAGACATTGTATTTTATGATGCACTGGTATCGCCGCAAGTGCTAGATTTATGTCGCCGAGATGCTGATAAAGTATTCGTCGGTAAAAAACGCAGCAACCATGCCGTGGCGCAATTAGGTATTAATGAGCTATTGGTTAACGAGGCCAAAAAAGGTCGACGTGTGGTGCGGCTAAAAGGGGGCGATCCGTTTATCTTTGGCCGTGGTGGTGAAGAGATTGAGAGCTTACGCGCGCATGGTGTTGCCTATCAGGTCGTTCCGGGTATTACCGCTGCTAATGCTGCTGCAAGTTATGCGGGTATTCCGCTGACTCACCGAGATCATTCGCAATCGGTTCGCTTCGTCACTGGGTTCTTAAAGGCGGGTGCACCCAACGATAATTTTAAAAATCTACTCGATACTGATGAAACTGTGGTGTTCTATATGGGCCTGCATTCACTACCACGCTTGACCGAAGGCTTAATTGAGGCGGGACGCTGTGCCGATACCCCTATCGCTATTGTCTCTAATGCCAGTATGCCCAATCAGCAAGTATTAACGGGAACGCTTGCAACTATTGTTGCCCAGCAAGCAGAAGCGCAACTACCAACGCCTGCGTTACTAATTATGGGTGATGTGGTCAGCCTACATCATGATTTGGCTTGGTACAATCTACACAATCAGCAGCACAATCAAAACGTTAGTGATACGGCCAGTAACTGGCTACGTGAGGGCACGGCTGCTACCCCGAAAGATTCAACTTCAAACCAGCCTACTCGCCAGCAAGCACATGCCTTATCAATGGTAGCTAATCTTGCTGAGCAAAAACAGAGTGATAGTTTGGAGCAGTTGGTGATTGGTTAGGTTATATAGGTAAAAGAGCAAAAAACCACACTAGCAAAATTGTTAGCGTGGTTTTTTTATAACAAGATTAAGCTATCAAGACGTAATATTACTACCCCGACCCATTCAAACACAGCAAACCCCACCGATTCTTGCTAGAATAAAAACTTTCTATTGACCGTAATCATAGCCCGCTTATGTCCTTATCTACCGCTATTACATCTTCGTCTTCAGCTTCTCATATTAGACCTTTAAATATCTTACACACCTCCGACTGGCATTTAGGAAGACGGCTATATGGGCATATGCGTTATGAAGAATTTGAGGCATTTTTGAGTTGGCTACAAGAAACGATCAGCTCTCAACAAGTAGACATATTGATTGTTGCTGGTGATATATTTGATACGATGACACCAAGCAATCGTGCGCAAAACCTATATTATGGTTTTTTAGGTAAAGTTTCAAAAACCTGTTGTCAGCATATCGTCGTTGTAGCAGGTAACCACGATTCTCCGACATTTTTAGAGGCGCCCAATCAAGTATTAAAGTTTTTAAACGTACATGTCATTGGTATGGCTTGTGAAGACTTAAATGACGAAGTGTTGGTTTTAAATGACAAACACGATATCCCATATTGTATCGTGACCGCTGTACCTTATTTACGCGACCGCGATGTCAGAAACAGTAGTGCTGGTGAGTCGATGGACAGCAAGGACGCTAATGTAATCAACGGTATTCGCGCGCACTATGACGGCGTGGCTGCTATAGCCAAAGCCAAGCAAGATGAGCTTACTGAGACAGTGGACCACTATGTTCCTATCATTGCGACAGGGCATTTATTTACGGCTGGCGGAAGTACTACAGCAGATGATGGCGTACGTGACTTATATGTCGGCAACTTAGGTAAAATCTCCGCCGATATGTTTGATGAGTGCTTTGATTATGTGGCGCTTGGGCATTTACATGTGCCGCAGCGCGTTGGAGGCCGTGAGCATATTCGATATTGTGGCTCGCCTATTCCCATGGGCTTTGGCGAAGCGCGCCAACAAAAATTGGTCTTATTGGTTCAGTTTGGCGCGGTAACGCATAACGTTGCTAGTAATTACAACAGTAATAATGACCTTCTAATATCAGATAGCGACATTGACATACCAAAGTGTCAATCTAAAATCACCTCAAACAATCATGCTAATAGTAATGATGATTATATGGATGACTTATTTGGCTTTGAAGATACTTTTAACGAGAAAGCTATATCATCATCAGATAGTAATCGCCAGTTATTACCTTCATTTACGAGCGATACAGATTCTAGTACAAATTCGACATTGCTTCATCACGACAATGACCATGGCATGCAAGTCATCTCCCTTCCCATCCCCTGCTTTCAGTCATTAGCGCAAGTCTCAGGTGATATTAAAACCATCGAAACGGCCATTCGCACGCTTACGCAGTCGCGCTCATCGTCAGAGCCAATTTGGCTTGAAGTTAGTTATACTGGCGATGACATTGTTGCCAATCTGCGTGAAAAAATAGATGCCATAGTAGACGGTTTGCCATGTGAGGTACTTATAAGTAAAAACCCAACCAAATATAATAAAGTACTCAACCAAGAACAATCCTCTGAAACCTTACAAGATTTAAATGAATTAGAAGTTTTTGAGCGCTGCTTGACGCTTAATGAGGTAACAGATGCGCAAAAGCTAAGCCTACGCGACGCTTATGAGCAAATACTGTATGCCATCCATCATACAGACAGTCGCGCTGAATAAAATAAGTGCCGAATAGCATTTTATTAAAAACAATATCAAAACTACTATAAAGAATATCTCCTTAACTTATAAGTAAGGGTTGCTCATGCGACTGATTGAATTAAGCCTAAAAAATCTAAACTCCCTCAAAGGTGAGTGGCATATTGACTTTACTGATCCCGCTTTTATTAGTGAAGGCATTTTTGCCATTACAGGACAAACCGGCGCTGGCAAGACCACCATTTTGGATGCGATTTGCTTAGCGCTATACAGCCAAACTCCGAGACTGGGTGATATCACCGCTTCGTCTAACGAGATGATGACCCAAGGTACCGGTGAGTGTTCAGCTGAGGTGGTCATAGAGATCGGTGGCAAGCATTATCGCTGCTTTTGGTATCAGCATCGCGCGCATAAAAAAGCCAAAGGTAATCTACTACCTATCAGACATGAAATAAGTGATGTTGAAACCGGTGATATCTTAGAGGATGCCAAGTCTAAAACAACACCGTTTATTAAAGAACTCATTGGCATGGATTTTAGCCAATTTACGCGCTCAATTATGCTGGCACAAGGTGGTTTTGCTGCTTTTTTAAAGTCAGAAACGTGGGAAAGAGCGGCTATTTTAGAGAAAATAACGGGCACTGCCATTTATGCGCAAATCTCTAAAAATGTCTTTGAGAAAAAACGGCATAAGGAGCATGAGCTTGCTAAATTACAAGCTGGTGTGGACAGCTTACCCTTGTTAAGTGCCGAAGATGAAGCACAGCTGATAACAGGTCTACAAACGCAGCAACGTTTACAAACAACGCAGCGGCAAGACTTTGATACCGTCACTAAGCAATTGGGCTGGCTAGAGGATGTTGCGCAATTGAAGCAAAGCTTAGCGCAAAACCTCACCACACTGACGAGCGCCACACAAGATGAGCAAGACTTTATTCCAAATGCTTTGCGCCTAAATGCAGCCAATAAGGCGCTTGAGATTGAAAGCGCTTTTCAAGCACTGACGCACAGTCGTGATACAAGCAAACAGCTCAAAAATGAACAACAAGATTTACTCGATAAAAAACCTACTCAAACTATATTACTAGAGAAATCTACCGCTAATTTTAACGCTGCCAACACGTCTGAATCCCAAATGGCAAATGAGCTACGCGACACCCTACCCATCATTGCTCGCGTGCGACAACTCGATGCCAAGATACAGCAGTACACACACACGTTAGCCGCTGATAATCAGCGTAAAAGCACCTTATCATCGAGTATCCAGCGCTTATCACAAGAGATAAGTAGCCATCAAACAGCAGAACAAGACATTAAGAGCGAGCTTACTCGCATCGCAAACTACCTAAGTGAGCGTAGTGCGCTGAATGGTATTGATAGCGATATTATTACCTTTAATAATAACTGTACTCGTATGAAGTCATTGCTACAGAGCAATACTCAATCAAGTGACAACAAACAGGCTCATCAAAATGCAAACAGCCAGTTGCAAAAAGAACTATCTACTCTCAATCAGCAGCAAGAAACAGACGACAAGTTTATTGGGGAAAAGCAACAAGCACTCAAAGAGTTACAACAGCAGCAAGCGGCATTACTACAAGATAAATCACCAAATGGGCTGCGCGCTCATATTGATTATATAGACGCCCTCACTCAGCACAGCGAACAAGTACGCCTTGGGCTACAACAGTTAGCTGACGTCTCAGAAAAAATAAATATCGTCAGCGCAGCGGTGCCGGATATCCAACAAGCAGTGAATGCGATTAAAGATACAATCGCTAACTATGAATCAGATATTAAAGGCGCAAAAGCCCAACGCCAAGACAAGCAAGACTATCTTGAAGCACTACAGAAAGTCGCTAAGCTTGAGAATTATATTATCGAGTTACAGGATGGTATACCATGCCCATTATGTGGGGCACTTGAACATCCGTATGAAAATCAACATCCTCTATTAGACAATAATGATAGCCAACATGAAACCTCGTTAACTGAGCAAACACGGCAACAAATTACTAATATCGATACACGTATAGATAATATGACGCACGCATTATCAGATTCTCAAGGTCAATATGCTGGCAAGCAAAACCAGCTACGAAATGAAAATAACCAACTCGCTGCGTTGCGCACGCAAGCGAAAACGCTTTGTACCGATATTAATAACCATATCAAAAATGATATTAATGCGATAAGTGTAGCAATGTCTAGTTCAGCTAATGACACTGCTATTAACACTATCGTTCAGCCTATAAAAGACATGAGTAATGAAATACTCACTGTTGCTCAGTATTTAGCTGGCGATGTAGCCGATAGTATAGGCACAGACCCGCAGTTGCTCAGTCATTTGTTATCCACCGTTAACGATACCAAATCAGCACTGAGCCAAGAAAAAGAAAATATAAAAAGTACGCTTAACCACTATGATAGTTTGACTCAAACACTGTCTGAGACGACCAAAGTGCTTGATAATGCTCAGAAACAACAGCAGCACTACTACGATGATAATAATAAGATAACTACTAATATCAAGCTCAATACTCAGAGAATAGACGACATAGATAACGTGCTACAGGCAAGTTTCATGGAGCTGACTACAGTAATATCCGCTGTAGCGGCAGTGGTAGACACCTATCCGGCTGATAAGTATCAAAACAATCTAAGTAAAGTATTCAATGACGGATCAATAACAGACGCTAGTCCAATAAAAGAGACTCTATTAGTATTAGACAATAGTGTTCAGGATAAAGCAGTTATTAATTCAGAGGATAGCGATGCATATATTGGTCACTTGCGACAGTTCAGTCTACGTTTGACACAGCTAAAACAGTACTTTCATGCTCAAAAAGACAACATCCAAACCTTACAAACGGAAAGCAGCAAATTATCCACTCAAATTGAGACCAAGCAGGTACAGTTAGATAATGAGAATACTGAGCTTAATAAGCTTAGTGATGGTATTGAAGAACAAACAACAGCGCTTAAACAATTACAAGACGATAGAACACAAAAATTTGCTGATCAAGATCCTGATGAAGAAAGCGATCGTTTGCATGAAGCACTTGATAACGCGAAGTCCAAAAAGGGAGAAGCACAAAGACAGCTGGATAATAGCGAACAGGCGCTATTGCAACTACGAAGTCGCGCGCAGCAACTGTCCACTGACCTTAGTAGAATTTTTAGCACGCTTAATACGCAGGAAAGTGAGTTTTCTAAATTATTAATGCAAGCGCAGTTTACTACTGAAACTGATTTTTTCAATGCTCGCCTATCCAAATCGACGCGCGACACGCTCCAACAGCAATACACCTCTATTGAACAGGCATTAAATCACGCCAACATGCAATTAAAGCAGACGCAGCACGCACTCGATGAAAAGGTAACTTTGGCATTAACCGAACTGACTGATGAAAATCGAGACCGTCTTGCCAGCAAACATACTGAACTAACGCTAGAAACTGAGCAGCGACTGGGTACGATTGGGGCGATCACGCAGCGACTAAGAGACAATGAGCAACAAAAAATGGCGCAGACAACGCAAAATATTGCTATTAACGCTCAAAAAGAAGCGCTGCAAGTTTGGCAACAGCTTGATGAACTCATAGGTTCATCAAGCGGCAAAAAATATCGCAATTTTGCGCAAGGCTTGACCTTTAAAATCATGATTGACCATGCCAATATTCAATTAGAGAAAATGAGCAACCGCTATTTACTGACACCTGATATCACTAATCCGCTGGAGCTTAACGTCATTGATAACTATCAAGGCGGCGATGTTCGCAGTACTAAAAATCTCTCGGGTGGCGAAGGTTTTATTATCAGTCTTGCCTTAGCCCTCGGATTGTCCCAAATGGCCAGTCAAAATATTCGGGTGGACTCGCTATTTTTAGATGAAGGATTCGGCACACTTGACGAGGAGTCGCTTGATATCGCCCTTGACACCTTAACCAACTTGCAACAAGAGGGTAAAATTATCGGTATCATCTCTCATGTGCAAGCACTAAAAGCACGTATTTTTACCCAGATTCATGTGAAGAAGCTCTCAGGTGGTTATAGTGAAATAAGTGGTCAAGGTTGTAGTAAAGTCACTACTAAAGACGCTGTTTAAAGTATGAAAGAGATTAAAAGATTATGATGCTAATCAGATTTATACATAGTGTGGGTAACGCAAAAACAGCTATTGCCCTACCCATTGTTTTAGTTGGAACCTTGGTTATCACGACTGGAATAGCTCAGGCAACCATCAGCTGCGCCGGTTATTTACCCAGTAGTTATTTTGATCGTATCGACGACAATAGAGAGTTTGCTGGCAAGCTGGTCGATCTAGAAGATCGTACGCAGCAGCTAGAAGACTTAAGTGGCAACGTTATTGTAGAGGGATTGACTGACGGCTATATATTGATGGACAAATATTTATGGGCGCAGCGGCTTGGCGCAAATGGAAAGAAGTATGGGATTGCCACCGCAACTGGCGAGATAATCGTACCGTTCGCTTACGATAATATTTCGACCGAGCCTGATATTGGAACCAGCTTTATCGTCAGTATTGATACGCCAGATGGCGTAACCAAACAGGGTATTATAGACCGCAATGGTTATTGGATTTATCCCACTCAACCTCAAAATAATAAGCAACAGCAGAAACAACTCAAGAAACTCAGAATCGATAATGGCTATGGCGACTACAGCAATGCTAAACCAACACAGCAACTTATAAAAGCAGCTGATGCGCCATTTAACCTTGTATCTGCTTCTATCAGTCACGCGCATTATGATAGTGATGCTGACCGTGACTATTTTTTGATTGAATCTTTGTCTGAAGATGCTAGCAAGACCGAAGCTAAATCAGCAATAAACAAGATTGGTTTGCTCGATGATCAAGGCGCTTGGGTTATTCCACAGCAGTATGACGCGCTCTATCCATTAAATCCTTGTACGGGTAAACCTTTATATTTACAGGCCATTATTACAACGGCAAAACAACAGCAAACGGCTCTAATTGACCCATACAATAACATTATCATTCCTTTCGCCTCCAATCAGAATATTGAGCTTTTCAATAATAATGCAGCTTTTGATAATGAGAGTGCAACGCCGCTATTTCTGCGCAGTACCTTAATCGACAGTAGTACTGCGATCGGAATGACTCAGGATATTCAAGACGATATTATTAGCGCACAAATTGTTGATGCTCAAGGTAAGCTGCGCCTTTCCTCTACAGCGCCTATTATAAAGCTGCTATATCATCAGCTGTATGCCTATCAGCAGGCAAGCAAGTTTGGCTTTATTGATAATCAGGGTAACATTGTATTAAAGCCACAGTTTGATAGTTATCGTGATGAAGGCAATAAAGTATGGGTAGAAAAACAAGGTAAAATGGTGCGTTTAGAGACATTAACCATATTAGATTAAACCATATTTTTCATATCATATCTAATCCAAGCTAAGGCTGATATACAAGCTTCATATTGATTTAATATAGAACACTCGACTCCGTTGCTCGCACGCTCTCAAAGTCGCTCGTTTGTCTTTACCAAATCACATCTGTATCCGTTCTATAAAATTTTAAGCAGGCTTATAATGAGCAGACAATAAAAAACCACCTTTAAACTATTAAAGGTGGTTTTTTTGATTATAAGTATTTAATGAATAAGTTGACTGTTATTTAAGAGCTTATTTAGTAACCAAACCACTCAATTCACTCATCAGTACCGACAGCGTCGACAGACTAATGACTCTGTCATCATTATTATCAAGCTTTTGCATCTCAGAAGTGACTGACTCAAGCGGCGCTTCATTACGAGATTTCCAATCATTAAACGCTTGCTTAGTATCTGCTTTTGACAATACCGCATCCATCAGTAAGCGCAGACTACGGGTTATCTCATTAGCTAGTGCATGACGAGCACGGCGATCCCAATAGTCTTGCTGCGGTAAGGTGGCGATATTATCCATCATCCAATCCAGCTGCAAGACTTGATAGGCCTCAAAGTATAGTGCTGCAATTTCATCAACAGGACGCTCATACTGCTCAGCGAGTAGCGCGGCATCAAGAGCATCAACATGATAAGGCAGCATCGCAAACAGGGTGGCATCATTATCAGATAAACCATCTTGCGTTAAGCTTGCAGTGTCCTCTTGTAAGTGCTCAGCGAACTGCTGCTCAATAAAGCCGCCATTTTTTGTCAATTGCTCAACACTACTGCCAAAGCGGCTGATCATATCGGCTACTTGTATGTTTGGGCCAAAGGCATTGATAAACCAAACCACACCGCGTTCAAGCGCATCCCGTAAACGCAGCTCAAGCTGTAGCAAACGCTTAGCATCGACTTTATTATCAAGTGATTCAAGCAATTTCCATACTGCTGATACCTCAAAAACCTCACGGGTAATAGCATAGGCGCGAATAATAGTCGCCAGCGACTGATCCGTTTCTTCATACAAGCGGAACAGTGCCTCAATACCCAATCGGTTGACCACACTATTGGTCAGATAGGTACTAATGATTTCATTGGCTGGCGGGACAATTTTGCCATCGACAATGTTATCGGTGACGTCTAACATGCCGCGCAGGAAGGTTTGATAACAGGCAATACCTTCAGCTTGAAATGCTTCACGGCCATCGGCCATGGTTTTGGTCTTAACAATGAAGCCGCCTTTAGAGCCAACCGGAACAATGACCGCATTTTTAACCATTTGCGCTTTGACCAGACCCAATACTTCGGTACGAAAATCTTCCATACGATCTGACCAACGCAGGCCACCACGAGCAGCTTTACCACCTCGCATATGTACCGCTTCAACACGAGGCGAATAAACAAATATTTCAAACATTAGTTTTGGTTTGGGCAAGTTTGGAATATCACCTGCCAGGAACTTAAAGGATAGACGGTCTTTACGTTGACCCTCATTATCGGTTTGATAAAAGTTCGTCCGCACCATAGCGTTGATCAAATCTAAGTACCAGCGTAAGATACGATCTTCATCTAAACTATCGACAGCTGTCAGCGCTGTAGTGATTTGCTCTTGAATTTTGGTGGTTTTATTAAGGCGATCATCATCGCTATGTTTTGGATTCATACGCGCATCGAACAGATCGGCCAATGCCACACTAATGGAACTATTTTTGACCACCGTTTGCTGAATATAACTACTTGAGAATGGGGCTCGTGCTTGGCGCATATAATTAGATAATGCACGCAATACTACCACTTCATAAGTATCAAGCTTGGTTGTCAAAATGAGCTCATTAAAGCTATCGCTCTCAACCTGTCCGGCCCAAATTTGCTTGAGGCTATCTTCAAACTGAACCCGTACCACTTGCATATCGACGGTATCAACATGCTCCAAGGTCAGCTCATATTCTTGCATCCAAATAGGCTGTTCGGGTAGGTCAAACTCATAGGTTTGCGCTGAGATCACCGATACGCCAAAGTTTTCAAGTACGGGTAATACTTTGGACAATATTACTGGCTGCTGACGACCATATAGTTTTAGATGCAGCTGATTACCAGCATCGCCTGTTGACTGGTATAAATGCCATAGCATTGGCTGCTCGTCGGTTAAGTCTGCCAAGCGTTTGGTGTCTTCAACAGCAGTTCTAGCATCAAATCGCTCTTGGTAAGCCGCAGGAATATAATGTAAGAATCGACGAATTAAGGCATTGGCTTGCTGTTCACCAACGTTATCGAGCAACATTTTTTGATAATGATCATTCCATGACTGCATTAGCGCTGACAGCTCGGACTCAAGATCACTGGTGTCTACAGTATTGACTTGACCTGGTACGGTACGCACATGGACATGAACACGTGCATGGTCCGACTCATTAAACTCAGTAGTAAAACCAGATGAGGTGCCACCATAAGCCTCTTTTAGCACGTTTTGTACTTTAATGCGCAGTTCGGTATTGAATTTATCACGTGGGATATAGATCAAGCAGGAAACAAAGCGCTGATAATGATCGATGCGGGTGAATAGTCGTAGGCTCTTTTTGTCTTGTAGCTGGGTAATACCAGAGACGATAGGATATAGCTCTTCGACACTAGCCTGAAATAAGTCATCACGTGGCAAAGTATTAATCACGTGCATCATCTTATGATAGGCATGACCATTGCGTGGCAGATCTGCCATCGTCATGATTTTATTGGCCTTTTCGCGTAATAGTGGGATTTGCTGCACACTCAGCTGATAGGCTTGCGAAGTCAACAGTCCAATAAAACGATATTCCCCAACCAGCTTACCTTTATCATCAAACTTATGAATACCTAAAAAATCCATATATACTGGACGATGGATGGGTGATACACGGCTTGATTTAGACAGTACCAATACCCGAGGCTCGGTTAATAGTTTTTTAAGATTAACAGGCAACTCATCAAAACTCTTTGATAGAGTATCCTCAGTAGCACCGCGCAGTAAGCCAAGTCCACTATTACCAATGGCAAATAGGTTTAAATCAGCTCCTTTTTCTTTATCATCTTCTATATTGTTGCCTTCTAAACGGTATTCACGGAACCCTAAGAAAATAAAATGTTCATCAGATATCCAATCTAAGAAAGCTTGAATTTCCTTTTTAGAATAAAATACTTCTGGCAGTGGTTTTTGTGACAGCTCTGCTTTAATATCAGTCAGGCGCACCTGCATTTGTTCCCAATCACCGACTACCGTATCCAAGGTGTCGATTTTGTCTAATAGTATTTGCTGTAGCACCGCTAATTCGTCGTGGTCTTGATAAGCAATCTCACAATGGATCAGTGACATATGGGCGGTGCCAGTTTCTTGCGCACTGTCCATTTGGGTGATATTACCCTCGTCGTCACGTTGAACACTAATAATAGTGTTATAAGTGCGATGTACATCGATACCTTGTAGCTCAAGGGTCATTAATAGCGTATCTACCAAAAACGGGCGATCATAAGCCACCATTTGAATAACGGTATGAGAGCTATGAAAATGCTGTTCTTCAGCAATAGGATTTAAAATAGCCAGCTGCGGCTTACTGCCATCATAGGCTTTAAGTAAAGTAAAATGATGCAATGCCATGCCTGCCAAATCAGCATCGCTTATCGTATCTGCAGTTTCATGATGTAGCGAATGATAATAACTGTGCATAAAATAATCAAGCAACGACTTATCCTTTTGCACATAACTAGTGGCGATGTCGCTTATTTGGGCAATGCGCTCTTCTGTAATAGTAAGAGAGTTGGGCATAGCAGCTGTCCTTTTTATCAGTTTATTTTTTAGTGTCAATCACAGTATTAGGATGAGATTTTTTTGCAATTATTGTTGATATTATTTATTAACGCCAGCGTAATGCAGAATGTACTTATTTAGACCTTGGTTAGACCGTTTTTTATATATTCTCTAACGCTCACATTAACGGGTTAAATTGTAACCCACATACCCGCCTAACTAAAGCGTACAACATCATTTCATGTATAAGAACTGCTTTAATAACCTTTATTAATGAGATTGCTAATATTAATAATTATCTATCAACACCTAGTCTACGCTATTGCTGGGTGGTAATTATATTTACATTGTTTTATTATTAAACAATTTTCTATTTTTAATCTTAATAATGCCAATCATCTACTGTATAGACCGTTGTATAGTCCTTTATACCAGGTATTATTCTGTGAACTGTTTTAACCCTGTTGCCATTGCGTACTGGCAAGTGGATACTCATGGTAATCAGGGCGACTTTTTTGCTAGAATACGGCAAGATATTTAACGGTACGATACAGACTCGTTATTAACTCATTCGCTATTAGATAGCTATTAACTCGTAACGCTAAGGGCAAGATGTATGATGAATATTTTAGTGATTGGTTCAGGTGGTCGCGAACACGCATTGGCGTGGCAGTGTGCTAAAGATGATAACGTGCAACAAGTTTATATCGCTCCTGGCAATGCAGGTACTGCCCTTGAGCCTAAATGCCAAAACGTTATTTTAGAGACTGCTACTAGCGATTCTGATCACAGTCCAGTCATCAAATTTTGCCAAAATAATGCGATTGATATGGTTATTGTCGGTCCTGAAGCACCACTAGTTACGGGTATTATTGATGCTTGTCGTGACGCTGGTGTTCGAGCATGGGGCCCGACCGCTTATTGTGCACAGTTAGAAGGCTCAAAAACCTTTGCCAAAGAGTTTATGGCAGAGAACAATATTCCAACTGCCGCGTATCAAGGTTTTACCGATGCTGCTAGCGCCAAAGCGTACATTAGTGAGCAAGGGGCACCTATTGTTATCAAAGCCGATGGCCTAGCTGCTGGTAAAGGAGTTATTGTTGCCGAAACTGTTGAGCAAGCATATGTTGCTATTGATGATATGCTGGCCGATAATAAGTTTGGCGATGCAGGTAGTCGCGTGGTCATTGAGCAGTTTTTGCGCGGTGAAGAAGCCAGCTTTATTTGTATGATTGATGGCGAGAACATTTTACCAATGGCCACTAGCCAAGACCACAAACGCGCTTTTGAGGGTGATACTGGACCCAATACCGGTGGTATGGGTGCCTATTCTCCTGCGCCAGTGGTCACTCCAAAAATTCATGACAAAGTAATGGCACAGGTAATCCAACCCGTTGTTGATGCTATGAAAGCTGCCGGTCATCCGTACACCGGGTTTTTATATGCTGGCTTGATGATCGATGAATCAGGAAATCCCTTTGTGATTGAGTTTAACTGCCGTTTTGGTGATCCAGAGACGCAACCTATCTTAATGCGCCTGCAGTCCTCAATGGTAGATTTAGTAAATAAAGGGCTGGCAGGTCAGTTACCTATTCAAGCAAATTGGGATGCTCGCCCTGCACTTGGTATTGTGATCGCTTCAAAAGGCTATCCTGAAACATCTTCTAAAGGCGATGTTATTAGTGGGTTACCAGCACTTGATAAGCAAAGTAGCAATACTAATGATAACCATAGCTCTGAAGCAGTAAAGGTTTTTCATGCTGGTACGACTTTTGCTCATGGTAAGGGTACAGATAACCTTAATGCCGATGCCATTAGTGATAATGTTAAAGAAATCATTACTAATGGGGGACGTGTTGTATGTGTGACCGCCCTAGCAGATACTATTTTAGACGCACAGCAAGCCGCATTAACGGTAACAGGTGCCATTAGCTTTGAGGGTGCGCAATATCGTCGTGATATTGGTCATCATGCGATCGCGCGTGATCCTAGTTAATAGATAATCAGCTTGCTGATAAAATGTATAATAGTTCCCAATATTCAATTATTCGACCTAGTAATACGCTAGGTCGTATTTTTTGATACCTTACTATTTATCGTAGTGTTGTTTATAATACTTAAGCTTACAAAGCAATTGTGACCAGTCATCTATAGCTTATGAACCAGCATCACTTTGTATGATACACTTTTGTATATCAGCGTCATATCTACCTTGCATTGTTGGTCTTAGACCCGCAAATCATTACCAACCTGATGAATGATTATATTTATGGAACATGATACGTCTAAACCTTCTAATAAGAAGCAGTCTATCGATAACCTGAAAACCTCAGGGTTTGAGCGTCGACTATCGATTGCTAAAACGTCTTTGAATATTGGTCGTCGCTGGGCAGGTAATAGTGTTTCTGGTATGTTTTTAGACAAAAAAGCACGCTCAAAACGCAATCAGGCGTTTATGGAAGCACAGGCAAATTATGTTGCAGAAGAGCTGGGGAAATTAAAAGGTTCCGTGGTCAAGATTGGTCAAATGTTAGCGATGTATGGCGAGCATGTACTGCCACCTGAAATCACGCGAGCTCTTCAAACTCTAAATGACGATACCGCTACCTTAACATGGCCAAAAATTGAACAGACATTACAGTTTACATTGGGGGACAAATTACATGAGCTTGAGATTAATCATACTCCTATTGGTACCGCGTCCCTCGCCCAAGTGCACCGCGCAACCATACTCGCTACTGGCGAACAAGTCGTTTTAAAGATTCAATATCCAGGTGTAGCAGATGCCATTGATTCTGATTTAGCACTGTTTAAACGTTTGTTAAGAGTAAGCAACGTCGTACCGCAAACACGTTCACTTGATACGTGGTTTGAGGAGATACGCGACCTACTTCATAACGAAGTCGATTACGATGTTGAGGCAGCAACGACAGAGCGTTTTTATGAGCGTTTGCTTGATGACCCACGTTACGTTGTTCCTAAAATCAACCCCATCTATTCGAGCAAGCGTTTGCTGTGTATGAGTTACGAGCCTGGGGTTACAGTAAACTCTGATGCACTGCGACTATTGTCTCCTGAGCGTCGCAATGCAATTGGACAAGCGGCTATTGAAATAATGATGCAAGAAATTTTTGTATGGGGCGAGATGCAAACCGACCCAAACTTTGGTAACTATCTAGTGCGCACTACTGACAATGATAACGAGATAGATAAACTAATATTACTAGATTTTGGTGCTATTAGGCAGTTTGATGATACCTTATTGACGATTGCCCGTGGGCTCTTGCGTGCAGGTTACTATCATGACCATCAAGCAATGATGACTTCGATGACTGGTTATGATTTTTTCAACAGTATGAGTGATAAAGTTCGATCTGACGTTGCGTCATTATTTTTACTTGCTACTGAACCCTTTAGTAATCCTGAGACCAACCCCAGTATTCCTACCAATTGCCTAGATGAGCAACAACGTTACGTCTGGGTCAATAGCAAATTACATTCACGACTCTCCGCCACTGCTAAGCGAGCTATGCAATCGTTTGAGTTTAATTTGCCACCAAAAGAGTTCATGTTTATAAGTCGTAAATTTATAGGTGCCTATACATTTCTGACAGTTATAGGTGCTCATACGAGCTCTGATAATTTGGTTAAGCCCTACTTATAGTGTTTTAAATTAACAAAATTTTGGACTGCCCTTTAGTGGCAGTTTTTTTTAATCATTTTTTGTTTGCTTAGGCTATTTATTGTAAGGTTTATGTAAAGGTTAATGCCCTCATGTATCAAATCTAGTTTAGTACCTCTCAAGCCTAATTATGTTGTATTATTAGTTTAAGCATTACATAGGTGACCAAGAAATGTTATTAATAACAAACTCAGTGCTTATCTTATCTGCACTGTTTTATAGTTGTATTTTGCCGCTGTTTGTCTTTTTTTAACTGCGTGCTATTATAACGCCTCTTATTCGCTGATAATTTTTTCTTTAATAACTATGGGGATATTCTCACTTTTATGATCACATCATCAAACGCCAATACCCTACCCAAAACCTATCCTTGTCCAAGCTGCGGCACCCAAACCGCATGGCAAGATAACAAATCCAAACCTTTCTGTGGTGAGCGCTGCAAGCTTATTGATTTAGGCGCTTGGGCAAGTGAAGAATATACCCTACCCTCTGAGGCGTCGCCATTTTCTGATGAACTATGATTTTTCTTGACGATATGTCTTTTATTGCCTCAGCTAAAAAGCAATTGTATTGCCTATAACGCTACGAATTCCTATTGTAGGATTTAACATTTTAATATTCCAAGGATGCCTGCATGTCAGCTACTTATCTGATGCCCACTTACAATCGTCAGCCGATCAGCTTTACCCGCGGTTCGGGTAGCTGGCTCTATACTCAAGACGATACACCGTATCTAGATGCACTCACTGGCATCGCTGTATGCGGTCTCGGGCATTGCCATCCACAGGTTACGGAGGCGATACAGCAACAGGCAGGAATTTTAGTACATACTAGTAATTTATTCGGTATTGATTGGCAAGAGCGTGCTGGCGAAACCCTATGCACTGCTGCGCAAATGGATAGTGTGTTCTTTGCCAATAGCGGCGCTGAAGCCAACGAAGCTGCACTAAAAATGGCACGTCTTTATGCCTACCAGCAAGGGTTTAAACGTCCAAAAGTCATAGTTATGGAACAGTCATTCCATGGTCGTACCTTACTATCGCTATCAGCAACTGCCAATCCTAAAGCGCGCGAAGGCTTTTTTACTTTAGATGACGATTTCATTCGCGTCCCTTTTGGCGATATTGAGGCGATCAAGCAAGCAGCCAAGGAACATGATGATATTTGCTCCCTATTCGTAGAGCCCATTCAAGGGGAAGGTGGTCTCAATACTGCCGCCAATGGTTTTGCCTATTTAGAGCAATTGCAGGCTGAATGTGATGTCCATAATTGGCTATTTATGATTGATGAAGTACAGACTGGTAATGGCCGAACCGGTAAATATTTTGCTTATCAACATAGTAATGCGCGTCCCGATGTATTGACCACAGCAAAAGGCCTTGGTAACGGTTTTCCAGTCGGTGCCTGTATGGTACGAGGACGCGCAAATGGTCTATTTGGCGCTGGCAGTCATGGTTCTACCTATGGCGGTACGCCGCTTGCAAGTCGCGTGGTTCATAGCGTTTATGACGTATTGATCAATACTGATATCATGGACAATGCGGTACGTGAAGGACAATTTATCCGCGAAACCATGACCAACGAGCTTCAGCAACATGGCATCAGTAGTCGCGGCGCTGGAACGATGATTGGTATTGTATTGCCAGAAACTATGGACTGTAGCCAACTGGTAGATCGTGCCCGTGATGAGCAAAAGCTAATTATTAATGTGACCGGCGGCCATGTTATTCGTCTCCTACCGCCACTAAATATAAGTCGAAATGAGAGTGAGCAAGTGGTCGAGCGTTTGCGTAACTTGTTAAAACCATTACTTTAAACTGTATTTCTGACAGTATTCATTAAAATGTTGCTGTTATTAAGAAGCAACCTTGAAAAAGCCTCTAGATGACAATTCATCTAGAGGCTTTTTTATTCCCTATTTTAAGATATAGAGACTATATAAATATTACTATGATTGAGTGAAGACAAACGAGGGACTTTGGGGCTTACGAGCAATGGAGTCGAGTGTTCTTTACTCAGTTGTAGCGACAACCCCAATAGCAAATACGCCCTAGCCTTTAACTTGCATGGAAATATTTTTTTAGTACTTCTAAGCAGCGAGTAATTTTTGCGGGTTGTTGCTCACGATTTAAGGTGACCGCATAAAGAACAAAGCTTGGCAACTGATAACCAGTCAAGACTTCAACTAATTCACCACTTTCCAGCTCTTTCTTAACATCCATCTCCATCATCCTAACCAATCCATGACCTTCTTTGGCTAAAGTAGTGGCCATAAAGACATTATTAGTATGAATACGTGAGGTCATTTTAAGACGAGTCTTTTTATTTGTCTCTATTTTGGTAAATTCGAGTTGGTTACAGTCTTTCATGATATCAATGCAAATCAATTGATGATCTGCTAAATCTTTGGGACTCTCAATTTTTTTATGTTGACGCAAATAATGCGGTGACGCTAGTAGTAACTGGCGAACATCCGTCAGCGGATGACTGCTTAGAGTTGAATCATTAATACTAGGACTCATACGAATAGCAATATCAATACGCTCATCAATCATATCAATGTAGCGATTATCTGCAAAATAAGTAATGCTCAAATCATCGTGTGCTGCCATCCACGTGGATAGCGCCGGTAAAATACGATTAACGCCAAGCTCAGGAGTGGTGGCAATGCGCAAACTACCTGCTAGCTCATCACGCAGTTGATTTACTTTAATTCTACCTTGCTCAGCAGCACTAACCACGTCTTTTGCCGCTTCATAAAAACTCTCACCGGCTTCTGTTAAGCTCAGCTTACGGGTTGAGCGATGTAATAATACCACGCCCAGCTCATTTTCTAACGATCGAATCTGTTGGCTGACCGCACTGGTTGTGATACCAAGCTGGCGAGCTGACCCACTAAAAGAACCGTGTCCGACCACACTGGCGAACACAGCCATACCGCGTAAATTATCTAACATATTCTCACCTAAACAAGATTTGCAATTTTTAATATAACTTAACTAGTATAGCTGATTTTTATTATTTTTTCATAGAATGTATGGTTCATTAATACGGTCGATAATACATAAAACATAGAAATATCAATGTACTAGGTTTTATCTATGGTACTTGATTAATAAACTCTAGCGTTCATTTCAAATAATTTTAGTTAATAATAGTAAAATTATTTTTATTGATTGTTTAATAAAGGTTAACGTTAATGATTTTATTAGATCAGTTTGACCCTACCCATCTTGCCTTCGCCACGATTTGCAAGATATTGCATTACTGGCGACTCCAGTAGAAGGGATTCTGCAACGTCAGTAGCTTGTGCCAACCTCTGCTGTTGACGGCGCTCAGGTGTTTTGTCCTCAGATTGAGTGACATTACTATCAATTTGTAAGCCAATGTTAGCCTCAGAAAATTGCTGCTGTAATTTTTCTGCCAGCTGTTTAAAGGTGGCCTGTAGATGTTTACTATCAACACTAGTAATAAATAGCGACTCACCGTTACACATACCAGTCATCATACCTTGACGGGCAAGTGCCAACTCATCTGAAGCAAGGCTACCCGCGTCACGAGCAGTCTGTAGCCAGTAGTCCCACTTGTCTGCTGTCCATTCGTCAATTAAATCTTGAGGCTGACAACGCAGTAAAATACGGGGATCATCAGTTGCTGATATTAGCTGAGGTTCAGGTTCAACGACTGGTTCAGGTTCAACAATTGGTTCAGGTTCAACGACTGATTCAGGTTCAACACTGGGTTCAGGCTCAACGACTGGTTCAGGCTCAACGATTGGTTCAGGCTCAATACTTGATTCAGGCTCAACGACTGGTTCAGGTTCAACACTTGATTCAGGTTCAACACTTGATTCAGGTTCAACACTTGATTCAGGTTCAACACTGGGTTCAGGCTCAACGACTGGTTCAGGCTCAACGACTGGTTCAGGCTCAACGATTGGTTCAGGCTCAATACTTGATTCAGGCTCAATACTTGATTCAGGCTCAACGACTGGTTCAGGTTCAACACTTGATTCAGGTTCAACACTGGGTTCAGGTTCAACGACTGATTCAGGTTCAACACTGGGTTCAGGTTCAACGACTGATTCAGGTTCAACACTGGGTTCAGGGCTCTTGCTATCTTGCGTCGCAACGTTATAAATTTGCGCTTCAGGCGTTGACGTTGCCACATGGCCAGCGAGAGTTGGAGTACTTAAAACATTATTAGGTGTAGCTGTCGTAGTAGTAGTCAGCATCTCATCAACAGGCAAGGGTCGAAAGGCCAATAGACGCAAAATACACATCTCCAGCGCTTGCATCGGGGTACTGGCAAGCCTAATACCTTCACGAGCTTGAACTACAATTTCATAATACAACTGTAAGACATCAGGGCTGATATGCTGTGCCAAATCAGTAATAGCCTGCGTTTGTGCCTTATTTACATTAAGCGCTACTTCAGGTAACAGCTGAGTTAACGCTAATTGATGGAGTAGTTCAGCGAGTCCATCAAACATACTGGACGCATCGACCATTTGCGCGCGCATCTGCTCAATGTGAGCTGCTACTGCCGACTTATCATGGTTATAAATATCAGTGATCAAACGTACCAAATCGGCCGCATCAATCAAACCGAGCATCTCATTAACGGTCACATCATCGAGCGCGCCTTGACCAAAGGCGATCGCCTGATCGGTCAATGATAGCGCATCACGTACCGAGCCTTTAGCAGCACTCGCCAGCTGCCAAAGTGCTGGCTGGGTATAAGTAACGTGCTCTTGGGTTAAGACATTTGCTAAATGATCACTGAGCAAAGTTTGCGGTAAGGGACGCAGTACAAACTGCAAACAACGTGAAATAATGGTAATTGGCAGCTTTTGAGGATCAGTGGTGGCTAGCAAAAACTTCACATGCTCAGGGGGTTCTTCTAATGTCTTAAGTAACGCATTAAAGCTGTGGGTCGACAGCATATGTACTTCATCGATAAGGTAGACTTTATAGCGCCCTTGGCTTGGCGCATAAGGCACATTATCGAGTAGCTCGCGGGTATCCTCAACCTTAGTACGTGAGGCGGCATCGATCTCAATAAGATCGATAAAGCGCCCCTGATCAATCGCCACGCAGTTATCACACACACCACACGGGGTACTGGTTACGCCGGTATCACAGTTCAGACACTTAGATAGAATACGCGCAATAGTAGTCTTACCAACGCCGCGTGTGCCAGTAAATAGATACGCATGATGCAGACGATTATAATCAATCGCATTAATCAACGCTTGCGAGACATGGGTTTGCCCAATCAACTCATGGAAGTTTTTGGGTCGATATTTACGGGCTAAGACTTGATATTGTTGCGTCATATCTATCCATTATGCCAAGTTATTTTAAATTATTAGAGTGCTTATTATAGCAAAAAGCCAGCGCATTCGTCTGGCTTCTTACTGAGTTAACAATGATTTGATGTACGCTTAGTTAACGGAACTGATTAACTATTGGTCAGTCTTACGGCGCATCTGCGGGAATAAAATCACATCGCGAATACTGGCTGAATCCGTAAATAGCATTACTAAACGGTCAATACCAATACCCTCGCCAGCAGTTGGTGGCAAGCCATAAGACAAGGCTTCAATATAGTCTTCATCGAAATGCATGGCTTCATCATCACCAGCATCTTTTTCGGCAACTTGTCCGCGGAAACGCTCCGCTTGATCAGCGGGATCATTTAGCTCACTAAAACCATTGGCCAATTCACGACCACCAATGAACAATTCAAAGCGATCAGTAATCTCAGGATTGTCGTCATTACGGCGTGCTAGCGGTGAGGTCTCAGCAGGATATTCAGTAATGAATGTTGGTTGACGCAGTTGGTGTTCAGCGGTTTCTTCAAAGACGATGGTTTTTAGTTTACCGGCACCGAAGACGTCTTTTACTTGTTGCTTAAGCGTGGTCGATACATAGTCTGCTAAGTAGTCGCGGTCATCAATACGTTCCATATCAAAGCCTTCAGCGTATTGCGCAATAGCCTCAGACATTGAAATGCGTGCAAAGGGGGCTTTTAAACTGATGGTTTCTTCTTGATACGTCAGCTCAGTGCTACCCAAAATATCCGTCGCCAGCTTATTAAATAAGCGCTCAGTTAAATCCATTAAATCATGATAATCAGCATACGCTTGATAAAATTCGATCATCGTAAATTCAGGGTTATGGCGGGTTGACACTCCTTCATTACGAAAGCTACGGTTAATCTCAAATACTTTTTCAAAACCGCCAATCACTAGGCGCTTTAAATACAACTCAGGCGCGATACGCAAATATAATGGCATATCTAGGGCATTATGATGCGTTGCAAAAGGACGTGCCACTGCTCCGCCTGGGATAGGATGCATCATCGGCGTTTCTACTTCCATGAAGCGTTCGTTCAACATAAACTGACGAATACCACTGACCACTTGGCTACGAATAATAAAGGTATTGCGAGTGGATTCATTGGTCATTAAATCAAGATGACGATTGCGATAACGGCTTTCGGTATCGGTCAAGCCATGGAATTTGTCTGGCAATGGACGCAGTGATTTAGTCAACAACTCAATCTTATCCGCTTGTACTGTTAGCTCGCCAGTATTGGTACGAAACAAAACCCCCGTGATACCAACCACATCACCAATATCCCAAGTTTTAAAATCAGCATAAACCTCTTCGCCCACGCCTTTTTTATTACAATAGATCTGGATACGTCCGGACATGTCAGCAATAGTAAAAAAGCTAGCCTTACCCATTACGCGCTTAAGCATCAAACGCCCAGCGACGGTTACCTGTACGCTCTCATCGCCATTCTCTACCTGTTCAGCCAATGTTGGCTTATCGGTATCAGCAAACTGAGTTTGCAAATCATCGGCAAGATTAGCGCGGCGAAAAGTATTGGGATAAGGATTGTTACCGGTCGCAGCGATAGCATCGAGCTTTGATTGACGCTGACCGATCAAATCGTTAATGTCTTCAATAGGTTGCTCTGCAGTTGGGTTATTCCCAGCTTCATCATTGCTCATAAAATATCCTAGCTATTGGGTTAGTTATTATAAAAATTTTATTTGAAACGCATATAGTTGATCAGAAAAAATGCCATACTAATCTAACGATAATTAGGTAAACAACAATCGACTTCGTTATTCACAAACGCTCAAAGTCGCGCGTTTATCGTCATCAAGTTGTCTTTACAACCTTTTCGAGTGAGAGTAACTGTTGATAATTATTAATATTAAAAAATACTTATATTAAAAACAATTAATCGCCACCGCCGATACTGGCCATCAAGTCCGCTTGGTGCTCGCGCAATAGCGAATCAAGCAATTCATCCATATCGCCTTCCAAAATGGCATCAAGCTTATATAGCGTCAGATTGATGCGGTGATCAGTCATGCGCCCTTGGGGAAAGTTATAGGTGCGAATACGCTCACTACGGTCACCACTACCGACCAAATCACGGCGTATGGTATCAGCCGCATCGATTTGTTTTTGCACTTTGGCTTGCTGGATTCTTGAGATCAGCATTTTCATCGCTTGCGCACGGTTTTTATGCTGACTGCGCTCCTGTTGACACTCTACCACGGTACCTGTTGGAATGTGAGTCAAGCGTACGGCAGAATCGGTGGTGTTAACGTGCTGACCGCCCGCGCCACTTGAGCGAAAGGTATCAAAACGAATGTCTGCAGGATTTAGATCTACCGTATCGTCAATCTCAACTTCCGGCATGACTGCCACAGTACAGGCTGAAGTATGCACGCGGCCTTGGCTTTCAGTCTCAGGCACACGCTGAACACGATGTACCCCAGATTCAAACTTTAAGCGCCCATAAACGCTGTTACCAGACACACGGGTAATAATCTCTTTATAACCGCCATGCTCACCCTCACTGGCTGACAGTACTTCCACTGTCCACCCTTGAGTCTGGGCGTACTTTTGGTACATTCGAAATAGATCGCCTGAAAAAATTGCCGCTTCATCACCGCCCGTACCCGCACGAATCTCCAGAAACGCCGGCACTTTATCGTTCGGGTCTTTCGGCAACATCATAACGTTAAGCGCCTCTTCCATCTCTACTATGGTATCACGGGCGCTATCAATCTCATCTTGCATCATCTCTTTCATCTCAGGATCGACAGACTCAGCCAGCATATCTTCGGCATCGGCTTGATCCCTTTCTGCACGCCCATAGGTCAGCCACAAAGTGGTAATATCCATTAAATCGCTGTGCTCAACAGACAGCTCACGGAATTTATTATTATCGCTGATGACACCAGGATCGGACAATAAAGCGGTGACCTCTTCATAACGGTCTACCATCTGGTCTAAACGTAAGCGCAAGGATTCTTTCATAAAAGGGCTTTTATATAAATAAGGGAAATAAGAAGGCGATTATAGCAAATTTTTGCGGCTAAATTAAAACCGCTGCGTAAACTTAGCGCTTATATCGTCAAACACCACTAAATTTACTTAATAATAAAAAGCTAAGCCATAAAAAATAGCCAAGATTGCTCTTGGCTATTTTGATAGGACGATTGGGTTTTAATAGTGCCAGTAAGTTGAGTACTTAAAGATATAATGATTATTAAACTTTACGTACCAACACTGAACCAATAGAATAACCGGCACCAAATGAGCAAATCACACCTAAATCACCTGATTTTAGGGCATCTTTATAGCGATGAAAGACTACCATCGGGCTTGATGAGCTGGTATTGGCAAACTCAGCAATAACGCTTGGTGCAATAGCTTTATCTGCATCTTTACCAATGACTGTACGTAAGATTAAGTCCAGCATATTAGCATTGGCCTGGTGTAGCCACATCATCTTAACGTCAGAAGTTGGTATATCATTTTCCTGTAAGTGCTCAGTAATAACTTGTGAGACTTTCGGACAAACTTCACGGAACACTTTACGACCATTTTGTGAGAACAGCTTATCTGTCACAGGCTCTTTAATATCCGGATACATCTGTGTTTTGGCCGCTAAGAATTCTGAACGATCCATAAAGCCATATTCGTTTTTGATATTGGTCGAAAACTCAGTAAATAGCTTACAGTTTAAAATCTCATAACCTTTAGGCGTATCTAAGTCTTCTACGATACAGGCGGTTGCCACATCACCAAAGATAAAGTGGCTGTCACGGTTGCGCCAGTTGAGATGCGCTGAAGTAATCTCAACGTTAACGACGGCGATACGTTTGGCCAGACCCGATACGATAGAACCGTGTGCTTGGGATAGACCAAAGGTCGCGGCACTACAAGCCACATTCATGTCATAAGCAAAGCCGCCGACCATACCGATTTCATTTTGGATTTCAATAGCAACCGCAGGATAAGTACGCTGGAAGTTTGAACAGGCAAGGATAATGCCATCCAAATCATTAGCTTCTAGTCCGGCATCTGCTAGCGCATCTCTGAGTGCCGCTGCACCCATCTCTGCCATCACAGACAACTCTTCACCCAAGTTACGATAAGCAATGACTGGAGCCATAATTTCAGGGTCTAAGATACCGTCTTTTTCCATCACATAACGTGACTTAATACCGGATACTTTTTCAATAAACTCAGCGGATGAATGCTGAAGTGCAGGTATGGTATCGCTTGCTATGTCGTCAGCGTGTTTTTCATTATAATTATCAACATACTGGTTAAATGACGCCACCAGCTCTTCGTTACTGATGCTATAAGGGGGAATGTACAGGCCGGTGCCGGTGATACAAGTCGTCATGATAAGCTTCCTTGTCTACTACTGTTGCGCTTAACGATAAGCATAAAATTTGAGAAAGTAGCATACATCTACTTTCAGTGAATATCTGTAAACTTAAAATCAGTGCTTTATTATGCCTGAATATTATTATTTTTCTAATACTTTGTTACAAATAATCAATTTCGAGTCGATAACTAGCAAAGGTAGGCTCAATTGACGCGCACCTACGATATAATCACTCTCATTAAAATCGTTCAACGTGATTAGGCGCAATAACTAGGAGACCCCATGGCAGGACTTTTTGATTGGTTATTCGGACAATATGCCGACTACCCGACACTGTTTATTACCCTTGAATTGATTGGCGTTGTGTTTGGCGTTGCCAGTGTGCTCCTTGCCCGCAAAACTAATATTTTGGTTTTTCCTATCGGAATAGTCAGTACCGCTATTTTTGTTTATTTGCTATGGAAGTGGCAACTGTTTGGCGATATGTTTATCAATGCTTATTATACTGCCATGAGTCTGTACGGCTGGATTAATTGGTCAAAAAGTAGAGCAAGTACAAATCAGAAAGTTAAAGTAAGTCAGAACCGCCAACAGCGAGACCAGCAGTCTCAAAACGATGTCCAAATTGAACATATTCAATCAAGTGATATACCGATAATGGCCGTTCTAGCCACTGCTACAGTCGCATTCGTGGCGTTGGTATACTACTTCCGGCCTGTTATTAATAATGGCTTTAGCTTTGATGGTGCGGTATTGGGTTTACATTTGTTTACGTGGATCGATTATACCGATATGCTGACCACCGCGTTATTTTTGATGGCAATGTGGTTAATGGCAAGCCGCAAAATTGAGCATTGGCTACTATGGATTGTGGCCGATACCATCTCAGTGCCGCTATACTTTTATAAAGGTCTCACCTTCACCGCACTCCAATATGTGGTATTCACTCTTATTGCAATCTGGGCATATTATGAATGGCAACGACGCTACCGCCTTCAATTTAACGCAGCATACGCCTAAATCAGTCATTAACGTTGCAATCTTGGGCGCAGAAAGCACCGGAAAAACCACCTTATGTCGCGATTTGGCCACGCATTTCGGTAGCCTTTGGGTGCCAGAACATATGCGCACCTATCTACAAAATAAATGGAATATTGAGCGAAAAACTTGCACCTGGGATGACCTACTTCCTATTGCTCAAGGTCAAATAGAACTGGAACATAAGCTAGCACTACAAGCTGAGCAGACAGGCAGCTATCTGTTTTGTGATACCAGTCTGTTTGAGCTGATGGTTTATGCCAATTGGTATTATGGCGATTGTCCTGATGCCATTACGCAGGCCGCATTAGCACATCATTATGATTTGATTTTGCTTACCGAAGTCGATATCCCGTGGGTCGCTGATGACTTACGTGATAGTCCGCATGAACGTGAAGAGATAAGCGCACGCTTTGCAAATGAGCTAACCCGTCATGACAAACAGTTTCGTTATGTCGGTGGAAATAGAGATGATAGAGTTTTGCAGGTGGTCGAGTCACTTAATAAAATTAATAAGTAAGATTTAGCGTTCCTAATCATCTTTATGATAATGAATATAACTATTCGGATTTTACACGTCGTTGCTTAATAACAATCAAGTTTTCAAACAATGAGTTTCATTTGAAAAGTTTAAACGGTTACTTATCCTCAAAAATAGCTTTAATAGATCATATACCTACGTCGACAGCACACATCATAAGCTATTACTTATGCCTCTAAAAAATTCAAGAGATATCCATGCTAAAAAAAGTTGAACACTCCTTAGAAAAGACCATTTTTAGAAGCCGCTGGATACTAACTCCTTTTTATTTAGGTTTGGTTTTAGGTATCATTTTATTGTTTGTCAAATTTGTCCAAAAACTAGGCTATATGTTCGCTAATATTTTTAGTGCTTCTACAGCAGATGTCATTGTAAACATACTGGTGCTGGTCGATATTTCGTTGGTTGCTAGTTTATTATTAATCATTATATTCAGCGGTTACGAAATTTTCGTCTCCAAAATTGATATCGGTGATCATGATGATCGCCCTGACTGGATGGGAAAGATTGATTTTTCTGGTCTTAAACTGAAAGTTATTGGTGCCATTGTCGCCATTTCTGCAATTGATCTTTTAAAGTCGTTTATGGATATCTCTAATGAGATGACTGCTGCCGATGGCGATAAACTGATGTGGAAAGTGATTATTCATATGACCTTCGTGGTGTCTGGCCTATTATTTGCTATTATGGACAAGGTCGTTGGGGACACTAAAAAGCACTAGTGTCGACTAATTAGTAGAGTCGTTAAAATCATTCAAAAGTGATTTTTGATTGGCAATATTAGAATTTTAAAGCCCTGCTACACTATAGACATAGTCTGGCGACCTTAAACATCTTTTACGAGATGGTGTTATTTACTTAGGCTATTTTATATCTTGAGTAAAGGTAACTGAGCTTGATTATGCTATCGCTAACCCACCCCACAGAATCATTGAAAATTATTAGGAACTATTTTTGAAAGCCACGTTGTACACGATTATTGCGTTAATTGCTTTTGCCGCAAACTCTCTCTTTTGCAGAATGGCTTTAGCAGAAGGTTATATAGATGCATGGAATTTTACGATTATTCGCCTGTTGAGTGGTGCGGTCTGTCTTGGAATTATTATGACGGTTTATACTCATAATTTAAAAAGTAAGGGCGTTCTTAATCAGGAAATTAATCATGCAATCTTAAAAGACAAAGGCAGCTGGCTAAGTAGTGTTAGTTTGTTGGTTTATGCCCTTTGTTTTTCAGTTGCTTATGTTGTGCTAGATACTGGTACTGGCGCGCTTATTTTATTCTCAGCGGTGCAACTGACCATGATAGGTTGGGGTATTTATAAAAAAGAGCAGTTAAGTCGCTTGCAATGGGCGGCTTTTATAGTGGCAGTCGCAGGTTTTATTTATTTAATGCTACCTTCAGCGGCTGTCCCCTCCCTATTTGGCGCTGCGATTATGGCCATAAGTGGTGTGGCGTGGGGAATATATAGCATACGTGGCAAAGCATGTGTATCGCCGCTTCGAGCTACGGGCTTTAACTTTATCAGAAGCCTAATCGCTGTTCCTCTATTGTTATTAATAGGGTTGAGTAACATAAAAGATATCAGTATTGAAGGAATATTATTGGCTTGTATCTCGGGCGCCATTACATCCGGTATTGGTTACAGCATTTGGTATATGGCAATGCCACTGTTAAAAAGTACCCAAGCCGCAGTGGTACAATTTTGCGTACCTGTACTTGCCGCTATCGCTGGCGTATTATTTTTATCTGAGCAATTAACGATGCGATTTATAGTGGCAAGCGCTGTTATTTTAGGTGCAGTACTGGTGTTTATTTTAAATAAGAAAGTGCTTAAACAGCACAGTTAAAAAATAATAATGCTTTTAATAAAAAGCTTCGCCATTTTAGCGTGCATAGAAATGAGAGAGTTAATGAACTATAAAATATTTAAAATGATTGGTCGTTTCTACTTAGGCTATTTTTTGTTATGAAGTATCCAAGTTTATTGGAGTATTACGCTACATACTGGACTAATAAAGCTAAACTGGTATCAGCGTTTTGATGTTTTAAACCTCTTCCTCAATTCCGATTTATCACTTAAATAGCTGGCACGAAAGCGCATAATTTTTGATAAAACTCGCGATAAAATAGCAGCCGTGGTCATAGTTTTCATGACACTTAAATTTTCTATTAAAATCTTCAAACAGATTTCCTAAACCAAAAATGCTGCCCCTTAAATTATTAATGGGACAGCATTTTTATGATCTAACTACTTTAAATAAATGGCGACAGCTTACGCATTAAAATGAATAACTGAGCGAATACTCTCGCCTTTATGCATAAGGTCAAACGCTTCGTTGATATCTTCAAGTGGCATAGTATGAGTAATAAAATCGTTTAATGGAATCTCACCTTCTAGATAGCGTTCGACATAACCTGGCAATTCTGTACGGCCTTTTACACCACCAAATGCCGAACCCCGCCAGACTCGACCGGTTACTAGTTGGAATGGACGGGTTGAAATCTCTTTACCCGCGCCAGCAACCCCGATGATAACCGACTCGCCCCAGCCTTTATGGCAGCACTCAAGCGCTGAGCGCATGACATCGACGTTACCGATACATTCAAACGAATAGTCAACGCCGCCATCAGTCATCTCGACAATGACATCCTGAATTGGTTTGTCATAATCTTTAGAATTGATACAATCGGTCGCGCCTAACTTTTTGGCCAACTCAAACTTATCTTCGTTAATATCAATGCCGATAATACGGCTGGCTTTTGCCATTTTTGCACCGATAACGGCGGCTAAACCAATACCGCCAAGACCAAAAATAGCCACGGTAGAGCCTTCTTCAACCTTGGCCGTATTCATCACTGCGCCCATACCAGTAGTCACGCCACAACCGAGCAGGCAAACTTTTTCCAACGGTGCTTCTTTGCTCACTTTGGCCAAAGAAATCTCTGGCAAGACCGTATATTCAGAGAAGGTTGAGCAACCCATATAATGATAAATTGGCTGACCATCTTTATAAAAACGAGTGGTGCCGTCTGGCATTAAGCCTTTACCTTGAGTCTCACGTACGGCTGAACACAGATTGGTTTTACCGGAAGTACACATTTTACACACGCCACATTCTGCGGTGTATAAAGGGATGACATGGTCGCCTACTTGGACGCTAGTCACACCTTCGCCAATTTGCTCAACGATACCGCCGCCTTCATGACCTAAAATAGCAGGGAAAACGCCTTCTGGGTCTTCACCAGATAAGGTATAGGCATCGGTATGACAGACACCACTAGCGATTATTTTTACCAACACTTCGCCTTTGCGCGGTAGCATAACGTCCACTTCTTCGACTGAGAGTGGCTGATTGGGCCCCCAAGCAATAGCGGCTCTCGATTTGATAAATTTATCTGACATTTGCTCTGACATAGTCGTCTCTCTTTTTAATAATTAATTATTGTAGTTTGTTAAATACAGGCATCGTTCTAAAATACGTGCTTGCGGTTAAGTGAAGCTATCCTTTTCTTTTAATGCGACGTGGATATAGTCGGTACACTTTAAAACAGGTACAGTGTGGCTGGTAGAAATTTTTGCAGCCTCTGTCTGGCGAAGCGCACAGCACGCTAGAAAATTTTTACCAGCTGCACGTATTTATCTACATATCGCTTTTATTTAGCATTGACTATAGCACCCCTGCCCTCGATAAAAGAAACATTCAACTCATTGTGCTTTCTTTATATTAGCAGGCTTCAGCGCTAATAAATTAGAAGCTATTTTAATTTATGTTGCTATTTTATATTATTTCTATACTAATGATAATATACTCTATTTGAAATTATCTTTTACACAGTGGTAATAATCATGAAGTGGGATGGCATTAGCGAGTTCGTCTACGTTGCAGAATACGAGAGTTTTACGCAAGCGGCAAAAAAGTTAAGCATCTCAACTGCCCAAGTGAGTCGGCAGGTAAGCGCCTTAGAGCAGCGGCTTAATATAAAATTACTGTACCGCACCACGCGCAAGGTATCGTTAACAGAAGAAGGTCAGGTGTTTTATCAGCACTGCCGAGCTGTGCTCGATGGCCTAGATGCAGCTGAACAAGCGGTGAGTAACTTGCAATCAAAGCCGCAAGGTATAATCAAGTTGACCGCCCCTGTCACTTATGGAGAACGGCAATTACTGCCATTGGTAAATGACTTTATGGTGCACTACAGTGATATTGAGGTAACGGCTTTTTTAAGCAATCAAAAGATCGACTTGGTTGAAGGCGGCTATGATCTAGCGATTCGCATCGGTAAGCTAAGCGATTCTACTATGATGGCCAAAAAGCTCAGTAGCCGTACCAATTTTGTCTGTGCGTCGCCATCCTATATTGAAAAATACGGCATACCGCACTCTCTAACCGAGCTTGCTCAACATAACTGCTTGCTTGGCACCTTGGACTACTGGCATTTCAAAGAAACCGGTAAAGAGCGAAATATTCGTGTGACTGGTACCGTGCATTATAACAGCGGTTATAGCTTAGTTGATGCTGCTTTAAAAGGACTGGGTATCGTGCAGTTGCCTGATTACTATGTACAAAAACACTTAGAAAACGGTGGGCTTGTGAGCATACTAGATAACTATAGGGAACCCGAGGAAGAAATATGGGCGGTTTATCCCCAAAATCGTCATTTATCACCAAAAATCAGGTTGTTGGTAGATTATCTAACGCAACGCTTATCTAAACCATAAGTGTTTTCACGCATGTTGCCCTTTAACGTACTAACCTAGCACACTGATTTAGCGCACTAAAATAACGGGTGAGAGCGTGCTAGCAATAATCTCAGTAGTGGTACTGCCAAGAAATAACTGCCGCCATTTAGAACGTCCATAAGCACCGACCACAATGATATCGATGCCGTTATTCACTTGAAAGGTTAATAGTGTATCAACGGCATCAGCTTCAGGTAAGTGATGAGCCTCGACCGTAAAGCCCGATGACGTTAATTGTTCTACTGCTACCGCTAAGCTTTCTGTAGAGGAGTCATCATGATGGCCTATCATCAAAATATGACCTTGCATGCCTTTTAATAGCGGGCTCTTAGCAACCATTTCTATCGCTTTAATAGCTGTTTTACTGGCGTCAAATGCGATCATGTACGAAGTGGGTGTTATAAATTTTTCGGAGCAAATCAGGATAGGTATGTTTGATGCGCGTGCCACCGTTTCGATTTGGCTGCCAATATTAATTCGGCTATTTTTATGATCTTCTCCGCGCCGTCCCATGACGATGGCTCGATTTTTTGCTTGGAAGTGTTCGATAGCGGGTAACAACTTACCGCGGCGTTGATAGACGCTGACTTCTACATCAAAGTCAGTATTAATATGACTTTTTGCATCTTCTACTAACGCATTACTATAACTGTTAACTACCTTCGCTCTTTGTTCATCCAACTGGGTTAACTCTTCTAATAGAAACTGGCGACTATTGATGCCTATCGCGCCTGACAAGTCGCGCCTTGTTGACGCTGGAATATCACTGACATGTAATAGCGCCACCGGTAAATCTAAGCGGCTGGCATACCATGCCGCATAGCTACAAACAGACTCAGTGACTGCCGATCCATCAATACAAGCTAAAACATGCTGTTCTGTGGTCATAATTTATCCTTAATTCTTGAATGAATAAAGTTGTCAATTATCAATCAGCACTCAATTAGCATTTAATGAGCGCTTAAATTACTAGCGGCGTCTGATTTATCATGAACACCGAACTTTTCTACCATCGCTTGGCTGGCCTCGTTAAGGCCTATCAGCTCAACCTCAGTGCCTTCTCGGCGAAACTTAATAATGACTTTATCAATAGCGGCGACAGCAGTCACATCCCAAAAATGAGCTTCAGAGACATCGATAACCACATTAGGGATTGCTTCCTTAATATCAAATGATTCTATCAAGCGCTCTGCCGATGAGAAAAACACTTGGCCGTTCACTCGATAATAACGCGTTTGCGCTGATTCATCTAGGTGCGTATCGACACTCATATAACGTTCAATCTTATTAGCAAAGAATAATGCGGATAACAGAACGCCGATCAGAACCCCATAAGCTAAGTTATGGGTGGCCACGACCACCGCGACAGTGGTAATCATTACTAAATTACTCTGTAGAGGTTTGGTCTTCAACTCTTTAAAAGAGCCCCAGTTAAAGGTACCAATCGATACCATAATCATAACCGCCACTAACGCGGCCATGGGAATAATCTTCAACCAGTCACTTAAAAAGACTACCATTAACAATAAAAACAGCCCAGCAACTAAGGTCGATAAACGAGTAAAGCCGCCTGATTTTACGTTGATTATAGACTGACCTATCATCGCACAACCTGCCATACCGCCAAAGAAACCACTAACTACATTTGCCATTCCCTGACCTTTACATTCTTTATTTCGATCGCCTTTGGTATCGGTTAAATCGTCTACGATGCTTAAGGTCATCATAGATTCTAACAAACCGACTATGGCCAAACTAATTGAATAAGGCAAAATAATACGCAAGGTGTCTATATTCAAAGGAATATCAGGTAATAAGAAAATAGGCAGGGTATCAGGCAACTGGCCCATATCACTGATGGTTCGTGCCTCTGCGCCAAATATAATGGCTAAAATAGTCACCAATACGATACAGACCAAAGGCGAAGGAATAATCTTGCCAATTTTTGGAATGTGGGGATAGCCATATATTATGATTAATCCGAAGGCGACCAGAGCATAGACATGCCATAGATTTGAGCCCGCTTGCGGCATTAACTCAGGAAGTTGCGACATAAAAATTAAAATGGCTAAGGCATTAATAAAGCCAATAATAACTGACTGAGAGACATACTTCATTAAGTTACCCAGTTTCAGGAAACCAAAGATAACTTGCAAAACCCCAGTTAGAACAGTTGCTGCCAGCAGATATTGTAAGCCATGATCTTTGACTAACGTTACCATCAATAACGCCATAGCACCGGTAGCGGCAGAAATCATCGCCGGACGTCCACCGACAAAAGCGATAACGACCGCAATACAAAAAGAAGCGTAAAGACCAACCTGTGGATCAACACCAGCAATGATTGAAAAGGCAATGGCCTCGGGAATAAGGGCTAAAGCAACTACCATACCCGCTAGGACATCACCTCTAACATTCGATAGCCAATGCTCTTTAATAATATTCAACATTTTTAACTCAGTCTTATTTACTGATTTATTATTTTAATAATCTATACCTTCGAAATAACTAGCAAAATAGAATAGTAAAGTAATGGCGTAATGATTCACCGCAATCTTCTGGCTAGGCTTATGGGCCCATTAAATATTGTGAGAAGATACTAGATACTATTTTGGGTCTATTAATTCCAGATACTATCTGGAGTCTCTTAATTTAGAAACTTAACAGTTAAATCGATTAGTAAGGTAAATAATAAAGCAATGGGATCACACAGAAAAAAGCGCAAAACGCTTTAAAAAAAGGGGTATTGCTGTAAAAAGCAATAAGTTACTGGCGGGGGTACAACTAGATTGGCATATTCATTTTTATAGTAAAACTCTTATAGGATTGATAGCTTATGTTTTTGGTAAACAGGAGCTGTCGTTAATGGCGCTAATTCTAACATATAGATATGGTTAAGAAAATATTATATTTTTAGCTCTAATAGAGTAATTAGGGGCTGTACGCAACTAAGACCATCGTTACCTTCTAGTAAAAGTTATTCACCATTTAAGCTCGTTATCTTTTGTGTGTAACCCTGTATCATATATAGATAGCTTAGACACAGTTAAAATTAAAAATAAGATGCAATAGGAATACTTGTTTTATGACCATTACCACTGAAAATTCAACAGTCGATACCGCAATAAATAAAAGTACGACCTCTACTTCTGCACACAGTGTTCAGGTAAGAGGCGCGCGTGTTCATAACCTAAAAAATATCGATATCGATTTGCCTCGTGATGCGCTGGTGGTTTTTACTGGTATATCAGGCTCAGGCAAATCATCACTGGCTTTTGGCACTTTGTTTGCGGAGTCGCAGCGTCGCTATCTTGATTCGGTGTCCCCTTATGCGCGTCGATTAATAGATCAAGTCGACGAACCTGATGTTGACGCCATAGAAGGGCTGCCGCCTGCGGTCGCACTGCAACAACAACGAGGCACACCCTCTGTGCGCTCATCAGTTGGCAGTGTCACAACCATCTCAAATGGTCTACGTATGCTTTACTCACGAGCTGGAGAATATCCTACCGGTCAAGAGATGCTGTATGCAGATGCGTTTTCGCCCAATACCCCTGATGGCGCTTGCCCTACCTGCTCTGGTATTGGCCGTGTGTTTGAGGTGACTGAAAAGCTGCTGGTCCCTGACGACAGCAAAACCATTCGAGAACGTGCTATTGCAGCATGGCCACCTGCATGGCAAGGTAAAAATCTGAGCCGCATCTTAGTAACACTCGGCTACGACATCGACACGCCGTGGAAGTCATTACCGAAAGAGACGCGCGACTGGATCTTGTTTACTGAGGAGACACCCACTGTCCCGGTCTATCCAGAATATAGCATTGAACAAGTACGAGCGGCGATTAAGAATGAGGAAAAGCCCAATTATATGGGCACGTTCTCGAGTGCTAAACGCTTCATACTACACTCGTTTGCCACTACCCAAAGCCTGCTAACTAAAAAACGCGTTTCTCAGTTTATGCAGATTTCTGTATGTCCAGATTGCCACGGTAAGAAACTAAAGAAAGAATCCCTATCGGTCAAATTTGCAGGACTAGATATTGGGGAGCTGTCGCAACTAACCTTAAACGAACTGGCTCTCAAGCTGCAAGATGCTGCTAATAAAAATCCAGCTGATGATACTGTAAGTCGAGAAAAGGCTATTGTCGCTCAGCGTATTGCCAGTGACATTCTTTCGCGAGTTGAGGCACTGACAATGCTGGGCTTAGGATATTTGTCACTTGAGCGCACCACTCCTACTTTATCTCCAGGTGAGCTACAACGTCTGCGTCTAGCTACTCAAATTCGCTCGCAACTGTTCGGGGTCGTGTATGTGCTCGATGAACCTTCTGCGGGTCTACATCCAGCAGACACTCAAGCGCTATTAAGTGCATTGGATGAGCTAATAGCATCGGGCAACTCGGTATTTGTGGTTGAACATGATGTTAGCGTTATCAGGCACGCTGATTGGATAGTAGATGTTGGGCCAGATGCCGGAATTCATGGTGGCGAAATTATTTACAGCGGCCCAGTAGAAGGGTTACGCGAAGTCAAAAATTCGCACACTGGCCAATATCTTTTTACCACTGATGCAAAAGTAAAACATACGCAAAGAGAGCCGACGGCTTGGCTTAAACTAGCAGGGGTTGAGCGTAACAACTTGCATGGGCTAGATGTTGAGTTTCCCTTAGGGGTTATGACCACCGTTACTGGGGTATCGGGTTCGGGCAAATCAAGTTTAGTGAGTCAGGCTCTGGTCGAACTCATTTATGAGTCACTAGGACAAAAGCAAATCGTGGAAGCCCCAACTGGCGAAGCTGATTTACTCGAACAAGAGTTAGAAACGCCAACTGGCGGGCACATTGTTAGTGGGATGGAGCATGTAAAACGATTAGTGACCGTTGACCAAAAAGCAATTGGTCGTACGCCGCGCTCAAATCTTGCTACTTACACGGGACTGTTTGATCATGTGCGTAAGCTGTTTGCAGCAATGCCAGAAGCAAAGGTACGCCGTTATAATGTCGGCCGTTTTTCGTTTAATACGGTAAAAGGTCGTTGCCCAAATTGTGAAGGACTTGGCTTTGTGATGGTTGAACTGCTGTTTCTTCCCAGTGTTTATTCACCGTGCCAAGTGTGTCATGGTCAACAGTACAATGACAAAACGCTTGAAATCACCTATCGAGGCAAAAATATCGCCGAAGTGCTCGCGCTAACAGTTGAGTCAGCCTATGAATTCTTTACCGATGAATCTGCCATTTTGCGGGCCTTAAACGCTTTGCTTCAAGTCGGACTTGGCTACTTAAGACTAGGCCAGCCAGCCACTGAGCTATCTGGCGGTGAAGCCCAGCGGATTAAACTGGCTACCGAACTTCAACGTACCCAGCGAGGCGATACGCTTTATATCCTTGACGAACCGACAACCGGCTTACATCCTGCAGATGTATCGATGTTGATGTCACAATTAAATGGCCTCGTTGACGCTGGCAATACGGTCATTATGGTCGAACACGATATGCAGGTTGCCAGCAATAGCGATTGGGTTATCGATATTGGCCCGGGTGCTGGCGATGAAGGCGGACTTATTGTCGCTCAAGGCTCACCTGAAGAAGTAGCTTGTTCAGAAATAAGTCAAACTGCGCCCTTTTTGTTGGCAGAGTGCAATTCTTAGGAATGTTCTGTAGAGAAGTGTCATACAGAAACATTATAAACTCATTTTAGTTTCCAGCATAAAAAATAGAGCCGATATTGGCTTTATTTTCTTGTGAACAAAGATTTGTAAATAAAGGTTTAATCTAAGGCTTTTAAGCCCGCTTTAGCAATACGAACATCTTCACTACCATGCGCGCCACCTACCCCAATACTACCAACTACAATGCCATCAATATAAATGGGCACGCCACCATCTAACATCAGCATATTTTCATCTAAATACCTAATGTCATCAGGAATACTGCCGTCTTTGATACCCTTAGCAATATCTGCCGTTTCTCTTTTTTGCGAATTAGCGGTATACGCTTTTTTATAGCTGGCACGAATGGTGTGCACGCCTGCTCGATGATCTCTCAAAACGGCTAAAGTTTGCCCCGAAGCATCAACAACTGTTACTGATACCATCAATTGATCTTTTTTGGCTTCTAAGGCAGCAGCATTCACGATGCTCTGTGCCATCTCACCCGTTAATACAGGAATGGTTGCCACATAAGCTCCAGAGTTAGACACGTTTGGTTTAATTTCATTGTTTTGCGAAGTGCTGAGCGAGGTGCTGGCACAAGCCGTGACCGATAACAGAGACGTTGCCAGAGCGGCATAAACGAATAATTTTTTCATTTTAAATCCTAAATATTGTTGTATTGACAACTTAATAAACCTTAATCAACACGCCTTAATTAAATGTTAGGCAAATTTATAGCCTTTGCATAACTTTTGGGTGCAAATTTCATAGTGACAATTAGCATGCATATTAGCGTGATAAGAAGCATCAGCCAAACGGCCTGAAAACTACCGGTCCCTTCACGTAAAACCCCTGCTAAATAAGGAACAATCGCCGTAATAATAAAGCCAATCCCTTGTACAAAAGCAGTCAATGCTCCCGCTAATTTAGGTAGTGATAAATGATCAAGTGCCACGGTTAGCGTTAGTGCAAAACAAGCACCAAGGCCACAACCTATCATGGCGGCCCAAAGAATCAGCAATGATTCTGGCATTAACATTAATCCTGCAAATCCAACGATCTGAATACCTACCGCAAAAAACAACCAAGGGCGTCGATCTAGACGATTCGATGAAAGCGCAGGAGCACCAAGCGCCCCAAGCACTTGAAAAATAGTCATGATGCCGATCAGCTCGCCACTACTCTGAGCGCTCCAACCTAAACCACGAGCATAAGTTGGCAAAAAGGCTATCATACAAGCATAACCAGCGTTTGCTAAGCCAAAATAGATGGCCAGTAACCACGCGCGACGATTTTTAAAAAAATTGATTGGTACACTGTTGTGCTTGGTTTCCATCACCTCCAATGGCCTTAGCCACCATAGCAATAGCGCAATCACCGGTAATATCAGCCATATACTAAGGCCTGCTTGCCAGCTACCATAATGCTCAGCCACTAGCGTGCTAAGCGTTGCAGCAATTCCGCCCCCAGCCATTAGTGAGGCTGAATAAATACCCATAGCCAGTGGTACGCGCTTAGGGTACCAGCGTTTTACGACGCCGGGAGCCATCGCCTGTACAATAGCGATACCGGTACCACCTATTAGCGCGCTGGCAATCAACGACCAACCAGCTCCTAGCCATAAACGCCACAAGCCAGCCAAGGCAATAGCAAATAATCCACCGGTTATCCAAGCACTTTCGCTCAGCCGTTTGCCAACCCAAGGGAGCAATAAAGGGAACACGCCCATACAGAACATAGGTAACACCACCAGTAATGAGGCTGCTTGCAAACCTATACCGGTACTCAAGCGGATTTCCTCTAGCAAAGGGCCGGTGGACGTTATGGTTGGGCGCAAAGTCAGTGCCAATCCGGCAATCACTATCATAGGCCAAAATAGCGTGAGCACCGACTGGCGTGTATTGGAGGAGATATGATCAGTACTCATGAATAAAGAGGTGTCCATTATTGATAATAAGCATCGCCAAAAAAGCCGACGCCGCGCGCCGACTTCTTTGATATTTTACTCTTCTTAAAATAGGCTGTGAGGCAGATGCCTAGTGAGGCGCTTAAAAAGGTTTGAAAGGTAAGAATTTACCATCGAGAGTAATAACCGCACGGTCACCACCTTCTGGATCTGCAACTTTTTTAATGTCCATTTTAAAATTGATAGCGCTGATAATACCGTCGCCGAACTGTTCATGGACGAGTGCTTTAAGAGTAGTGCCATAGACCTGCATCATCTCATAGAATCTATAGATAGTAGGATCTGTAGGCATTTCACTGCCGACACTACCGCGTAATGGAATAGCTTGTAGTAAAGCGATAGCATCATCATCTAGGCCTAAGGTTTCGCCAACTTTTTGTGCGGCGTCTGTTGGTAATGGATGCTGACCTAGCAGAGCTGCGGTTACATACACATCACTAAGACCAGTGCCTGCTGCTATTTGCTCGAACGACAAGTTTTTTGCGGCTTTAGCGGCAACAATAGTATCAGTTAATGCTTGGCGTGCGCTGTTACTAATTTGAGACTGAATCATGGTAATACCTTTTATAGTTTATGGTGAGGGTAATTGAGTTATTGATTATTAAGTTGAAAATAGTTTTAGTTGGTGTTGCTTATAATTAATGAAATTCAAATCGTATTAAGTTAAATAGTAATGGATTAAACAGCGACTGAAAGCGGCTGTATAGGGTACGCGAGAACCTCGGTATTCTCGGCAAGGGAAACAAAATTGTTAGTAGCGCCGTCTAAGGCATCAATGCCGCCAGTCTCAATATCGTAAACCCAACCGTGCAATGCCAAACGCCCTTCTCTTAGCGCCAGACGTACCGAGGGATGAGTTTTAATATTTTCAATCTGAGCGATGACATTTTCTCGTACCATAGATTCAATACGGTCGCTATCACTTAGATGTTGGATAGATTCATTAACCACTCGCGCTGAGTCGGCATAACGCAACCAGCTGCCAACCGCTGGCATGTGATCCATGCAGGTACAATTAGCAATGGCTGACATGGCACCGCAGTCTGAGTGACCACAAATCACCACATCGGTAACTTGTAATGCCGTTACGGCGTATTCTACCGAGGCCGATACCCCGCCCGGCTCAGGCCCATAAGACGGTACAATATTTCCAGCGTTGCGAATAACAAACAAGCCACCGGGTTCGCGCTGGGTTATTAGCTCAGGAACTAAGCGGCTGTCTGAGCAAGAAATAAATAAGGTACGTGGATTTTGCTTAGTAGCCAAATCTTTGAATAAATCGGCGCGTTTGGGGTAAGCCTCGCTATGGAACTTTAAAAAGCCTTCAATAATATCTTTCATAACGCTTGTCTCTGTCTTGTCGATAGAGTGAATACTACGCCGTTATAGTAATAAGGTAAAAGACTGGTATATTATGATGTCAATAACAAATACTTATAGATAGATTATGATACTCAGACACATTAAATACTTTCTGGCTGTTGCCAAGCACCAAAGCTTTACTCGGGCGGCAGCATCTCTGTATGTCTCGCAGCCCGCTTTATCACAACAGATTAAGCAGTTAGAAGAGACGCTGGGTACGACTCTGTTTGATCGTTCGGGTCGTAACGTCAAGCTAACCGATGCGGGTGAAGTGTATGCCCGCTACGCGCATAGAGCCTTGCAGGATTTAGAGGAGGGACGCCGAGCGCTGCATGATGTACAGAACCTGAGTCGCGGTGCCCTGCGGGTTGCAATTACGCCCACTTTTACCACTTACCTAATAGGCCCATTGATAAAGGAATTTCATAACTGTTATCCAAATATCACCTTGAGTGTGCAAGAGATGTCACAAGAGCAGATGGAAAAACAATTGCTCGATGATGACTTTGATGTCGGTATTGCCTTTGCCGAGGTGCAATCTGCCGATATAGAAACCCAAACTTTACTCATTGAAACGTTAGCACTGGTCGTTAATAATAACCACCCTCTCGCCCAGCAGCAAGCCATTGACTTGCAGACTCTAAACACCCAATCATTGGTACTGTTAAGCCATGAGTTTGTGACCCGTGAGCAAATTGAGCGCTATTGCCGTCAACACGATATCCAGCCAAAGGTGCTCATGGAGGCCAACTCACTCAGCGCAGTTATTGAAATAGTACGCCACACCCAATTGAGTACCTTGTTACCGTCCAATATTGTGAGTAATCGTGATGAGCTGGTCGCTATTGCACTGGCCCCGACTTTACTAAAGCGCACCGCGGTACTATTACAACGAAAAGGTACTTATCAGAGCGCTGCTACTAAAGCTTTTATTAAATTGGCGCATAAGGTCTGTGAATCAAATTCAGAAGCTAAAAATCCAAAATAGCTTAAAGCCACTTTTAGAATACTCTTGATTTATTATGACATGTCTATATTATAGGACATATGGAAATAACAAATGCTATCACCAGTTTTGCGGCACTCTCTCAAGATACTCGCTTAAAGGCATTTAGACTGCTGGTCAGTCAAGAGCCTGATGGCTTGCCTGCCGGTGAAATCGCTCGTCAGCTGTCGGTGCCTCACAATACTATGTCCGCGCATCTGTCAGTGCTATCACGAGCGGGATGGGTGGTCTCGCAACGTCAAAGCCGTCAGATTATCTATCGCGCTTCACTATCGCATATGGAAGCCGTCGTTCAGTTCTTATTGCAGGACTGCTGTGCTGGACATCCAGAGCTTTGCGCTTCTCTTGTAGACCATTTAAGCGGCTGTGGCGTCAATAAATCCGGCAGCTAAATTAACTATCAGGTCAATTACAGCTAAATAAACAATCAAGCCAAAAAAATCCTAACGATAACCTCAATAATAATATCTAAGGTCGCTATGACATCCCTTATTTTTCATAACCCTAGCTGTGGTACTTCTCGTAATACATTGGCCATTATGAAAGCCTCAGGTGAACCACCAAATATAATTGAGTATCTAAAAACACCCCCTACCCGTGACTATCTACTCGAGCTATTGGCATTAACTAACATTTCACCGCGCGAGCTGCTACGACACAAAGAAGCAATTTACAATGAGCTGGACTTAAATAATCCAGAATTATCTGATGATAAGCTCATTGACGCTATGATTATGCATCCTATTTTAATAAATCGTCCTATCGTAGTCACGGATAAAGGGGCGGCATTGTGCCGACCTGCAGAGCGGGTATTTGAATTATTAAATAATCCAATAGCTATTTTCAAGAAAGAAGATGGAGAAGTCATCCAATCTGATAAAGACAATGCCCTACACTCATCGCTTGGTTTGATTGACTTACCCAATATCGACTCGAAGAGTATGCACTCCATTGATATTGAGTCTTTGATTGGCCCAAATGACCCACGCCATCCACCTAAGATATTGGTGCTATATGGTTCTCTACGTGAGCGCTCGTTTTCCAAACTGGCAAGCGAAGAGGCAAGTCGGATATTGCGTTGGTATGGTTGTGAGGTGCGTACCTTCAATCCATCAGGGTTACCACTACCTGATGATGCTCATGCAGACCATCCAAAAGTGCAAGAGCTGCGTGACCTTGCGCAGTGGTCAGAAGGCATGCTATGGGTCAGTCCCGAGCGCCACGGCAGTATCACCAGTATTATGAAGGCGCAAATTGATTGGATTCCGTTGTCTCTAGGCGGCGTCCGTCCGACCCAAGGTAAAACCTTAGCAGTGATGCAAGTCAGTGGCGGCAGTCAGAGCTTTAACACCGTCAATCAGCTGCGCATTCTGGGACGTTGGATGCGGATGATTACCATACCCAATCAATCGTCTATTCCCAAAGCCTTTTTAGAGTTTAATGATGATAATCGAATGCAGTCATCGCCTTTATATCAGCGCGTTGTCGATGTGTGTGAAGAATTGGTTAAGTTCACTTGGCTCACACGGGGACGCTCAACTTATTTGACCGACCGTTATTCAGAACGCGTAGAAAACGCAGAAGAACTCTCACAGCGCGTCAATCAAAAATCTATTTAACGTTTAATCCTTTCTACGTCATGGTTTTATTAAGGCGACTTCATGTTAGCACTAGCGATTTTTATCGTCACCTTGACCTTAGTGATATGGCAGCCTAAAGGCTTAGGTATTGGTTGGAGTGCGATTGGCGGTGCGTTAGTAGCATTAACTTTTGGCGTGGTGCAACCGGCCGATATTGGTATAGTATGGAATATTGTTTGGGATGCAACTTTCACCTTTGTCGCGCTTATTATTATCTCATTGATATTAGATGACGCAGGGTTTTTTGGCTGGGCAGCTCTTCATGTTGCTAAATTTGGCAATGGTAAAGGGCGTTTATTATTCCCTATGATAGTGATTTTAGGGGCGTTTATTTCAGCTTTTTTTGCCAATGATGGTGCCGCGTTACTGCTGACTCCTATTGTTATCGCTATTCTGCTTCGCCTTGATTTTTCACCAAAATCAGCATTAGCATTCATTATTGCTACCGGCTTTATCGCAGACACGGCAAGCCTACCGCTAATCACCTCTAATCTCGTCAATATTGTTAGTGCCAATTATTTTGATATAGGTTTTGGGCGCTATGCTTCGGTCATGGTTCCAGTGAATATTGTATCTGTGCTAGCGACATTATTGGTGTTATGGCTGGTATATGCGCGCCATATTCCAAAACATTATTCAACCGCCAACCTTAGCTCACCGCAGTCCGCTATCAAAGACCCTTTGGTTTTCCGCGCCGCATTTCCACTCTTAGCCTTGTTGCTCCTTGCTTATTTTGCGACTGAGTCGTTAGGTATTGCTATCTCATTAGTAACTGGAGCTGCTGCGCTACTGCTCATGTCGATCGCAGGCCGCTGGTGGCAAGGAGGACGCAGTGCTATTATTTCTGTATCCAGTGTCCTACGCAAAGCCCCTTGGCAAATTGTATTGTTTTCAATAGGTATGTATTTGGTGGTTTACGGCTTGGGCAACGCTGGACTAACCGCATACGGCGCACAAATACTCAACTGGTTAGGCCAGCGAGGCAATATCGTCGCCACATTAGGGACTGGATTTCTCTCTGCTATCGTGGCCTCAGTGATGAACAATATGCCATCAACCTTAATAGGCGCACTAGCCATTGACCACGCACAAGTCCCTGCAGCAACTCAAGAGTTGATGATTTATGCCAATGTGATTGGCAATGATTTAGGACCAAAATTTACACCGATTGGCAGTCTTGCAACCTTATTATGGTTACATGTCCTGGCGGAAAAGAATTATAAAATCAGCTGGGTTCAGTATATGAAAATTGGGTTAGTCATTACTCCACCAGTATTACTAGCCACCCTTTTGGCCTTAGTATTTTGGTTGCCTATCATAAATGGATAAATGGGTTAATAAGCGCTTATGTAATATCTTATTTACTGCAGTTGCTTAACCACAAATTAGCCTACATTGATTACAATCAACACTTCACGTTCTTGTGGTGAAAATGATATACAAGCTCTTATAAGACTTAAAATATCAAATGAATTCTACTAATAGCTACCTCATAAAAATAATAATCTAGATTTACCACTCTTAAAGGTGCTAGTATATAAGAATAATTCTCATTAACATAAAGGCCTTATTAAGTTAAAAGGTTGGTTTAAGATAAAGTTATATAAGACAAAGCCCATCAACTGAGGAGTTATCATGAGCCATTTAGTCATTCCGAGCCATTGGAAAATAAAACGGTCCACTCATTTTTTTACTAAGGATAAAGTACCCACAGCCTTATTAAACCATCACAATACCGCTGAAGGTGTTTACGGCCAAATTTGCGTCATGCAGGGAACCGTTACCTTTTACGGATTTGCTGATGAGGCCGCCACCGAACCTGAGCAAACTATAGTAATTGCAGCAGGACAATTTGCCGTCAGCCCACCTGAATATTGGCATCGGGTAGAATTAACAGATGACGCCCAGTTCAATATCAACTTCTGGACGGAAGGCGATACTGGCAATAAGTCGATGTTCAACAGCTCTAAGATTCACAGTAAACCGATTGAAGCCTTGTTTGATAAATCAGACGATGACAAACCAGCTGAGTAATAACCAACTACTCAATATATGCATGTTTTCAAGGCGCTGACTCTCAAGAATCAGCGCCTTATTTTTTGGCTTGCTCATAGGTTTTGGTATACTTAAACTCGTACATCAATACTTTTTACTCGGCTGTTAGCTCAACAAGTAGGTCATGTATTTCGTTCTTAAGTGCTTTATCTTCAATTTTGTTCGAACTAATTTTTGCGTTTTGCAGGTTAACGACAGCAGCTTCAATTTGGCCTAATTCAACTTGCAATACCGCCATAGAAAAGGCAATCGAGGACATAAAGTCTTTTGAATTAATCTTAATGGCTTTTTCCAAAGCTTTTTGATAGATAACTAAAGCCTCGTCTAATTCCTCGGTAAAATCAGCAAGGGTCTCCCATTGTACGGGATGGTCTTTATCGGTATTTTCGTTATCGGTACATATAGTTTGCAGATCTATATAAAGCGCATCGAAAGCCTCTTGATTATGTCTATTATTAGCCTCTAATAGCTCTTCAGCTAAGATGTAAACTGACTTATATATTTTGGTATTGACCATTACTCATTTCCTTTTTTCTACTACTAATAAAATAACAACAAGTGAATTAATAAATGGATTTACTTATTAATTGGGTAATAAAAGCTTTAAGGTTAACTCTTTTACGTTTGCCCAGATAAATATAGCTTTTGCTATAGTCAGTTCAAAATCAAAGAGAGTCATTCATATCAACAAGCTACTGGTATAAATTTTTCTGGCGTGCTGTTCGCAAACGGGACAGAGGCTGCAAAAAATTCATTCCAGTAACCCAGTAACCTTGTATCGTTTTTAAATTGGATCGACGATAACGTGCTATCTACGTTTACTTTTTATAACCGACAAATTGCACCACTGCGCTGAGGCCTTGATGGCGCGTTCCTTCTGAAACAGTACGTTGCTTTTCAATACCTATTACTTCCTCAAGCTCTACAAGCTCACTCTGCAAATCTTCTAATGAGACAAATCTGTCTTTTTGCGTAGCAGGCGGCCCACCGACTCCTGTCATGGTAGTCTGCTGATAAGTATAAGCTTCTAGAATAAACACCCCGCCCTGCTTTAACGCCGGTGCAACCTGCGCATGGACGCGCTGCTGTATTGCTTCAGGCATATGCGCCCAAATAGAGACAATGCCATCCCATTGCTGCTCCCCTAATGCATAGTCTGCTAAATCTGCAACTTGGGTTGAGATAGTAACGCCTTTATCGCTGGCTAATTTTAGTGCTTTATTTAAACCAACTTTAGATAGATCCATAGCAGTGACTTGGTAGCCGTTTTGCGCTAAGAATACCGCATTTCTCCCCTCGCCCTCAGCTAAGCACAGCACACGCCCGCCTGCTGGTATTTTGTGAAATGTCTCTTTTAAAAAGTCATTAGCTTCTGTACCGTAGGCAAAACCTGCCTCATTATAGCGCTGATCCCACATTTTATTCTCCTTCTATGGTTTCTATTGCTTGATATTCAGTCTTATTTTACTATCTAATCAGTGCTATTGTCTGCGCTGATGGTAAAACTTGTATTATGTGCAATGTTTACCATTAGCGTGACTGAAGCGAAAGTATGATCCACGTTAGCTCCTGTGCCAATAATGCTAGCTTCTAACCTACTAAATATCGATGATTTGCAAGGATGCAACATGGCCACTCTGATACAAACGCTTAAAGAAGATTGGTCACTCTCAGCATCTATTGCAGGTTTTTTAGCGGTACTCATCGCTTATTCTGGCCCGCTGATTATTTTCTTTCAAGCGGCACAAGCAGCACAGGTTTCAGATGCCATGATGGCGTCTTGGATTTGGGGGATTTCTATAGGGGCAGCGATACCTAGTATTTATTTGTCCATCAAATATAAGACTCCTGTGGTCATGGGTTGGTCTGCCCCAGGGACTGCTCTGTTAATAACACTATTTCCACAGATGAGTATCAACGAGGCGGTTGCTGCTTATATTATCTCAGCCCTAGTTATCTTTATCATTGGTGCCACAGGCTACCTTGATAAAATTCTAAAGTTGATTCCTCCTGGCATTGCGGCTGGGATGATGGCCGGTATTCTGTTTCAGTTCGGCTTAGAGTTATTTGTCGCCACTGACACCATGCCATTTATCGTCTTCAGTATGCTGGCTTGTTATCTATTAGCCAAGCGTTGGTCGCCACGCTATACCATGATTTGGGTATTACTATGCGGCGTTATCTTAAGTGTGGTATTTGGTAAGATGAACCCTGTCGATATCAACTTCTCGATAACCATACCCACCCTCATCTGGCCAGAATGGTCATGGAATTCAACGTTTAACCTAGCCATTCCGCTTATCTTAGTGAGTTTAACTGGACAGCTCTTACCCGGTATGGCCATTTTAAGGTTGAGTGGTTACGACATTCCTGCCAAACCTATTATTACGGTCTCCAGTATTGCCTCGTTAGCCGTCGCGTGTGTTGGCGGTATTACGGTTATATTAGGGGCTATTACCGCCGCATTATGCACGGGAAAAGACGCGCACGAGCTCAAAGAAAAGCGCTATATCGCAGGAATAGCCAATGGTATTTTTTACTTATTAGGGGGCTTATTTGCGGGTAGTATTGTGACCGTATTTAGCTTGCTGCCCAAAGAGCTAGTCGCAGCCTTAGCAGGTCTCGCATTAATTGGTGCCATTTCTGCCAATATTACCGTTGCGATGAAAGATGATAACCAAAGGGAATCGGCGTTGATTACCTTTTTAGCCACGGCCTCTGGAATGCAATTTTTGGGGCTTAGTTCAGTGTTTTGGGGGATTTGTATTGGTATGATTGCGCATTATATATTAACTAAGAAGCGTGTGATTGATGTTGCTGTATAATTGGACTTGAAGCTGAGTTTATTGGGTGTTGAATATCTGTGTTAACTTGAGGATAAAGTAAGACTTGCATGTCCTCAGTAAGTGTTCATTAAACAAGTATTTTTTGAACAGTACATATACCTTTAAGAAATTTTATAATCAACAACTATAAGTTAGTTTTAGCGTGTAGCTACCACAGGTAATACACTCGAAAAACAACTATATCTCGCTGTCAGAAGTATTATGTTTCAATAGAAAAATCACTACCTGAAAGTTGGTTCATGTTTAAAAGCGACCTGATAAAATTCATGTTATCTACAGAGAGTAACGATAAGCTAGATGAATGGTATCTTTCTAAAATTGCTGAAAGAAGAAGCTTTCACAATCTATTTGAGTGCTCTAACATTAAGTGGTTTGAGTGACTATTTTATATGTGTCTATTAGCTAAACGTCTTCTGAGCACTCTCATAAAATCCGTTAAAAGCTCTAAAACAAGTGTTCAAAACATAGTGCGTTTAGTACCGTTTAGAAAGTAATATTTATAAAGATAGTAAACAGTAGCCATATTCAATCCTAACTTACCTTCTCTAACGTCTTACTTAAAAGCTTCGGTGATACGGCCATACTCGTTTTAATTAGTTGAAAAAACTAAGCACAGAGTGCACTAACGGTAATTTGGTTTTGATACTTGCTTAGAGGACCATATCCACCTTCAGAGCTGATATTACCAACGACACAGGTTTCAAAAAACTTATAATATCCATTTTGATTTATTTTATTTGAATACTTTATTAATAATTGGTCTGGATCTGATACGTAATAGGTTATACCATTAGCTTCTAGCTCATAAATTTCAAAACTTCTTTTAAATTTACCCTGTAGCTCTACCTCTTTTGCTACTACTTCTCCTTTTTGTATTGATATTTCTTTCACCTGATTATTGTTGTTAGCTAATGTTTTATCACAGCCTGTACTCATGAATATAGTTGCCATAAACCCCAATACTACCCATCTATAGCCAACCATGACTGTGTCCTCTGTTAAATATTAATGTATCAAATGAAATTAAGAAAACTTAGTTTTGAGAAAAAAATAGCCCCTTATCTTAGTCGAATATTATCGAATAAGATAAGGGGCTATACAAGAGAGTTGTAACACGTCGTCAGTGCATAAACTAAACAATTAAACTAACTTTTAACTCACCTTATCCCACATTTTACTGAGACGCTTCGGTGATACGGCCATGCGGGTTTTCATCGGCTGTGCAAACAATTGGATACGGTACTCTTCAACCAGCCAGCGGTATTCGCTGATAGATTCAGCATTGGCACGTCCTGACAGTCGCTCCATATGTAAATCCAATGCATAAACCCCGTCAAGATCCGCTTCAATATTGTGCTCAAGGCGCTCAAGGCGAATCTCCAGCGCCTCTAAATAACGCGGATACTGCTGCCAATGGCTATAATCCATCCGGTAGACAAAATTGGCTAAATACAAGTCTTCCAATTGATCTTCCATATCATCAATGGACTCACCAAATATTTCCCGATCGAGCATTAGTAACCCTTGGCGGATACGCTGCCAGCGGGTATAGACATTTTTAAGGGTCTTAATCACTGTCTGACCAGTTAACAGGAAGTTACTAACCACCACATCTGAGGTTTGCTGATACTCTTCTAAAGTGAAGGGTAGCTCTTCAGCCAGGCTTATAGCAATATCACCAGCGCTCTCAGGCAAGTCGTCACTATGATCAAACAAGATATAATGCTCTTCAAGAGCAGCATCTAACGCGGCATCAATAACGATTGTTTTTAACTTTTCCATATCACCAAGCGGTGCAAACGCCAATTTAAACATTTTATCAATTTGACTGGTCAGCTGCTTTTTCTTCGCGCCAAGCTGCCCTTTCATTAAAGTCAGCACACCAATACGGTGCGCCTGCAAAGCTGCGCTCACATCAGTATATTGATGAATCGAAACCGCCTCGCCTGCTTCATCAATCACTAAGGCAGCAAACTGCTTCATGACTACACCAGCGCTATGATGGTTTTTGCTAAACTTGAAATGCTCAGGGAAGCTGCTATGTACGCCTTGCTGCTCAGTCACGGCTTGACTGGTTTCGCTAGCATGACGGACTTGTAATGTCTGTAAGTCACGACCTTTTTCAATAATGCGATTCTTATCATCGACCACACAAATTTGCGGCTGTAGATAACGGTCAATGGTGGATGGATTGAAGTTATCAGGCGTTACCGACATAATCCCGCGGCGATTTAGCGCTTGACACAGTTGCTTTAATAACCCTTGCGATTGCGCAGGCTGTAGCTCATCAAATAAACTGTCAGCCGTATCAGGAATCGGTACTATCTGTCGGCGAATGTCTTTTGGTAACGATTTTAGTAGCTGTAACACTAACTCAAAGCGCCAACCAGGTACGCCCCATAATAATTCAATCGCATCCAACTGCGGTAACGCGGCTAATGGCACACGAATAGTCACGCCATCTTCGTCGCTTGACGGATCAAAGATATAGCGCAGTGGTAGCTTCAAATCACCTAATTGCCAAACTTCTGGAAAGTCACCGGTGGTAGGTGCTTGGCTATTAAGAATGTCATCGTCAGAGAAGAATAGGTGTTTGCTGTCTGTCTTTTCAACTTCCGCACGCCAATCTTCAAACGCTTTACGACTGGCAATATGCTCGGGAACTTTTTGATCATAAAATTGATACAGGGTTTCTTCATCGACCAATAGGTCACGGCGACGCAACTTATCTTCGATACGCTCAACATGAGCCACTTTATCCATATTGTGCTGTAAAAATGGTGCTTGCCGACCAAAGTTACCAGTCACTAAGCCATCACGAATAAATATCTCGCGTGCCTCAACCAGATTAACTTGTTCATAATTGGTTAGCTGTTTAGCAATGATAATTAGCCCAAATAAGCTAATTTGCGCATAAGCTTTTACCCGGCCGGTCTTCTTCGACCAATGCGGCTCAAAGTAATGATATTTTAATAGGTTGCCAGCGGCTGAGATAATCCATTCCGGCTCAATCTTGGCAACCGTACGCATAAAGACCTGTGAGGTTTCTACCATCTCAAACGCCATCACCCACGGTGGTATTTGCTTAAATACGGTACTGGCAGGAAATATCTTGGCCTTTTGCTGGCGTGCGGCTAAATATTCACCGCGATTTTCGGTTTTATGAGCAATGATAGATAATAAACCAGTCAATAATGCACGATGTAAATTGGCATATTTAACCGCTTTTAGTTCCTCATCATCAATACCTGTCGGATCACTATTAGTATCGAGCTCATCAAGGTTATTTTTAGAACCATTTTTAGTACTGGCTTTTGAACTGCTGACATCTTTCAGCTTCAGCTCGGTGACCATTTGTACCAGCTGACGATGGGTCTGATGCCACTCACGCACACGCGGAAAACTTAGATAGTTCTTTTTGGCAAATTGCCTACGCTGATTACCAGACAGCTTATTACCATCCTCATCTTTTTCAAACAGCATTTTCCAAAGACTGAGATAAAATAAGAAGTCGGAATCATCTTGGCGGAACTCTGCATGCTTTTGATCCGCTTGCTGGCGCTTATTAGCAGGACGCTCGCGTGGATCTTGAACCGCAAGCGCTGCAACTACAATCAGCATCTCACGAATACAATCAAAGTCACTACCGGCAACTAGCATACGTGCCAGCCTTGGATCTATTGGCATCCGTGCCATTTTTTGTCCGGTAGACGTAAGATGCAGATGGTCTAAGCCTTTACGTTTTGGCTTATTGTTTGTGTGATTAGTTGCCTCTTCATTTTTGGGTGTAATCGCGCCCAATTCATCAAGTAATTTATGACCATCAGTAACCAAACGACTATCAGGCGGCTCAATAAAGTCGAAGTCATCAACACTGCCTAAGCGCAGATTGGCCATCTGTAAAATCACTGAGGCTAAGTTGGTGCGTAGAATCTCCGGCTCAGTAAATTCAGGACGGCCACTAAAGTCCTCCTCGCTATACAGACGAATACAAACGCCAGGCGCAACCCGACCGCAGCGACCTTTACGCTGATTGGCTGCTGCTTGAGCAATGGCTTCAATCGGCAAACGCTGCACACGCGAGCGGTAGGAATAACGAGAAATACGTGCAAACCCTAAATCAATCACATAACGAATACCGGGTACGGTCAAAGCGGTCTCAGCGACGTTGGTAGCAATAACAATACGTCGACCTCTACCTGACGGTTGGAAGATACGCTGTTGCTCTTCATAAGTCTGCCGCGCAAATAATGGCAATACTTCTGTATGCTTTGGCCCATGACGCTCAAGAACTTCTTGGAGCTCACGAATTTCAGCTTCGGTAGCGGCAAACATCAAGATATCGGCTTGATCAGCATGACCTTTGTTTTGCGCGTCACTAAAACACTCATCTACGGCAGCAACCACAGCACGTGGTAGATTTTCTTCAAAATCATCGTAACTGTCATCATCTGAGCTGGTCACAGGCTCATCGGTTAGCGGACGATAACGTACCTCGACCGGAAAGTTACGTCCTTCTACATTAAAAATAGGCGCCGGTATTTGCCGTTTTAACTTGGCATCATAGCGGCTAAAATAATCACTAAAACGTTGGGTATCTAGGGTCGCTGAGGTAATAATAACTTTTAAGTCTGGCCGTCTAGGTAGCAATTGCTTTAAATAACCCATGATAAAGTCAATATTTAAGCTACGCTCATGCGCCTCATCAATAATAATGGTGTCGTATTTACTTAAAAACCGATCATGACCTAACTCAGCCAGTAAAATACCGTCGGTCATCAGCTTAATCACTGACTGCGCAGTACCTTGCTCATTAAAGCGAATTTTAAAGCTGACCGTATTACCTAACTGTTCACCCAACTCTTCCGCAATTCGGTTTGCCACACTACGCGCTGCCAGCCTACGCGGCTGAGTATGCCCAATCTGCCCTCTTATACCACGACCTGCCAGCATCGCTAATTTTGGTAGCTGGGTAGTCTTACCAGAGCCCGTCTCGCCAGCGACGATAATCACTTGATTATCAATAATTGCCTGCACTAAATCTTCGGCACGCTGGCTTACTGGTAAATCAAGATTTAACTTCGCAGCTAAATTGTCTGGAATACTATCCATACGCGCTTGTACTACTTGCTGTGAGCGAGTTTTTAGCTTTTCAAATTGTGCCTGCTTTTTCTCTAAATCATCACTATTTTTAGCATCGTGTTTGGCATCTGTATTAGGCTTTTTATTAGACGAAGAATTTCTAGACGAAGAGCCACGCTTCAACTCACGTTCAAGTTTGCTTAAATAAAATTCATCTTTAGCAAGTACTGGTAAATCAGCTGCGACTTTAGGCTGAGAAGCTGCTTTATCCTCTACCCGATTTTTGATATCAATATTATCATTTAGGTCGTTATTTCTTGAATTTTTGGTACTTTCTAAAGTATTAGTCATATTCACTTAGGCTATTTTTTTATATGAAGAGTGGGTAGGTTATGGGGCTAATTTGGCTGCGATTCAAGATAGCAGTAGATGGGATTATTTGAAATATAAAGGTTACTATCTTTCATGTTTTATTAAAATAAGGCTTTCATAGCTGTGACGTTGAGTGAATAACTATCTAAAACCTCTCAAAATTACGCTATTAAATGTTATTGGTCAAAAGTGAAGCATTAACTTGTCAATACTCGCCCCGTCCTCAGCGCAAATGCCCAATCCTCACGACCATTTATTAGAGCAAGATTGGCTGCCGCTTCATGATCGTAGGGGACTTTGATATGCTGAGTTTGCCAGCGGCTGCCCTGCGCAGTTTCGATACATTCAATTAAGGCGTAATTGGCATGCGGTGAATAGGTTTGCATTTTATGTATAACGGGCAAATTATCTTCATAGGCGGGATAACCAACACTGCCTGTATTAACAATCATCTGACCTGTTGACAGCATTACTGTTCGCGGAATGTGCGTATGACCACATACGATCATTTCAGCTTTGACGCCATTTAATAATGTCAAAATATCTACGTCACTACGTACATTAGGCCGACCGCAACTCACATCTTCTAACAGGTACATCATGTCATCGGTTGGCGAGCCGTGGCATAAATATACGCCTTTACTCAAATGATAATCAAAAGGCAACGCGCGCATCCACTCAACGGCGGCTGTTGGTAAATCGCGCATAATAAAGGCCAGTGTTGGATTGCTAGCGATATCCGCTGCCGTAGCATCGTAAATCTGTCGATCTTGATTACCACGGCTGCTAATAATATCGCCTTGATTTGCCATCAACAGCCCGTAGGTCGCTTTTGGCGCAATCGGGCCGTATAGAATATCACCAAGATTAACGATTTGACTGACAGCGCGACGCTTAATATCCGTAAGCACGGCTTCTAGCGCAAATACGTTGCTATGAATGTCTGAAATGGCAGCGATTGTCGCTATCGGTTTGGTTTTTAAATTAGTCATATGAGTCAATACTTAGTTTATGCTTCAATAAGTTAGCCAAGGGCATCTAAGCCGGAATAGAGTTATGATAACGACTTACCCCCGCAACTACCGTCTGCTCAATCACTCTATCATCGCCTAACATCATCAGCACAAATAGACGCTCATCAAGCGATTTGGTTTGTGTCATACGGCGCTCAAGTAATTCAGTCGCACCCATATCTATAACTACAAAATCTGCCTCTTTATTAGGCATAAAGTTACCGAGTTTATTATTTAATAATAATGACTGAGCATTGCCCAAAGTAATCTGATACAACCCTTGATGAGCGGGTAACGGATTACTTTGTAGTTGCTGGACTTTATACGCCTCTGACAAGGTAGTCAGCATCGATAGACTGGTTCCCGCGCCCACATCAGTAGCAATACTGACGCCGGTATAGCTTAAGGTTTTGGACAAATCAAACAGCCCACTACCCAAAAATAAGTTGGACGTTGGGCAATGTGCTATTTGTGTGCCAGTCTCGCGCAGCCTTTCATACTCTGAAGTCTCAAGGTAGATGCCATGCGCCAAGGTCGTACGCCGACCAAGTAGCCCCATATCTTCATAGACGTCCAAATAGCCTTTATGATTGGGATAAAGCTCGCGCACAAAAGCGACTTCATCACGATTTTCCGCCACATGCGTTTGCAAATAAACGCTGTCGTAACTGGCATATAACTCACCGGTTAGTCGCAGCTGCTTTGGAGTCGACGTAATAGCAAATCTTGGCGTAATGGCCACATGCTGACGTCCGCGCTCATGCCATTTATCTATGATATTTTGAGTGTCACGAATACCCTGTTCAGCAGGAACACACAAGTGCGCAGGCGCGTTTTGATCCATCAGTACATTCCCCGTAATCATACGGGTATTTAAGCGCTGGCTTTCAGTAAAAAACGCCTCCACTGATTGCGGATGACTGGTAGAAAACACCAAGGCGCTGGTCGTACCATTGGCAAGCAATTGATTTAAAAAGAACTTTGCGGTGTCATGCGCAACCTTTGGATCCTCGAAATTAGCCTCAGTGACAAAGGTATAGTTATTGAGCCAATCAAGCAGCTGCTCACCAAAAGCGGCAATCATATCTATCTGCGGATAGTGCACGTGGGTGTCAATAAAACCGGGCATGATCAGTTTATGCTGATAGTCATGAATCTTTACCGGTTCTCGTCCCTCTTCGTCTCCTGTATTACCGTAACCCTCTAACATCGCCTTACTGCTACCATAATCTGCAATAAGACCGGTCGCATCGTCGACGACCAGTGCACCATCGGCAATGTATTCAGGATAAACACTCACGCCTGCGACAACGGGTATTAGCGTGATATTTTTATCAACCGTCGTAGTTGTTGGTGAGCGCTCAGCCCTAGCTTTAACGTCATCTTCGGTAAGATAGTGTAGCAACTGGGCTTGATAAATATGTAGGGTCATTTATAGGTCTCATATTGTTTGATAATACGGTTTTGATAATACAGGGCATTTTAGCCAAAAGTTAACAGTAGAGTTGGAAGTCAATACTCTTTAGAATCGTTTAAATTATTGCTGGTGATAATCGTGGTTGTGGTAATGCTGCAAAATTTGGGCAGCCATAGACACGGCAACGGCCATCGGCTCTTTACCACCGATCGGTAGTCCGATTGGCATGGTCAGTTTATCGACTATCTGCTCACTATAACCACGATGAATCAGACGGTCTTTAAAACGTTTTGCTTTGGTTGCTGAGCCAATACAACCAATATAGGGTGCTGAAACTCGTGGATTGCTAGCTAATATATTAGTATCTAAAATTACATCTACAGACGCGCGTACTAGCTCAAAATCGACACCGTGGTCATGGGTCATGATAAGAATAAAGCGCTGAATGCCTGAGCAAGGTGGAGAATTTTGAGAGTTATCAATGATAAACGGACGAATAAAATCAACAGGCTCATCACTAACATGCGGACGGATATGCGCAGGAAGTTGATAAACAGTAGATTGATCGGTTTGATTCGCTCTATCTATTAAATAAGGTTCAAACCTCTCAGGGCGACTGTCTACCCAGTCCACTTGACAAGGTAATTCAGCAAGTATCGTCATCAAAGCCGCTGCCACATGCCCTGCCCCAAATACCAATATCGATAGCGGCGGCGTCACATTAAAGCACTCAAACATGACCGTGACACTACCACCGCAGCACTGTGCCAATTTGGCACCAAGAGGATAATGCTTGGTATAAACCGTATCGCGGTGTACTACTTTGGCTGGCTTCGACTCCATTTCACTACTAATAATTTTTTTAGAAATTTTATCTTTTTTAGAGCTCTTTGATACGGTTGCCTCTATCTCACCATTGAGCAATTGCCGCGCGGTAGTCATAACGTCATGCTCCAGACCACCGCCGCCCAGCGTGTCGCAACAGCTATCATGCGTGATAACCATTTTAGCTTGTAGCGCTCGGGGCGCTGACCCGTTAACGGTAACCACAGTAGCCAAAACGTGTGCGACACCTTGCTGCTGATATTGCGCTAGACCGTCATACCAGCGTGTGGGCGGCATTGTCGGAGCTGATGATAAATCATTCACTGTGCGCAGGCCCTCTAGCCGTTGACACGTTAGGATGTTCTATCGCTTCAGGCTGGTCGTCCGTTAATTTACCTTCGACCTCTGGTGGATTTACATCTTTACCATGAGGTACTTGCTGCGGCATAACTCGATCATCATCAATACCACAGTCATCATCAACCGGAGTTAAACTATCAATAGTGTCACCATCTACCTTAGCTTTAATTTCCCATTCCTGCCCTTGCATACGCATTACTGCTTTTAGTACGGCTTCTGGGGTCGCAGGCATAGTAAGCTCTGGATTTTTCTTATAATCGCCTAAGCTTGCTACCGCATTATTAATAGCGCACCAGACACTAGCGGCTAACATCAACGGCGGCTCACCCACTGCTTTAGAATTGTAAATGGTCTGCTCTTCATTTTTACGTTCAAACAGCTTAACCTGCCACTGCTTCGGCAAATCATGGGCCGTAGGAATCTTATAGTTGGCCGCACTGTTGGATGCTAAGTTGCCTTTTTTATCCCAAGTAAGTTCTTCAGCCGTGAGCCAACCCATACCTTGAATAAAGCCACCTTCAATTTGACCGATATCAATGGCAGGATTTATCGACTGCCCCACATCATGTAAAATATCGCAGCGCAGTACCTTGTACTCACCCGTTAAGGTATCAATTTCAACCTCAGAACACGCCGCACCCAATGCAAAGTAAAAGAACGGTCGACCCCAAGCTTTGGAGCGGTCATAAAATATCTTCGGTGTTTTATAATAACCGGTAGAAGACAGACTGATACGATGTTGATACGCCAACTGAACCATCTCAGCAAAGGTGAAGTTTTCTTTATCACCGATATAGACATGATTACGCTCAAATCGTATATCCTCTTCTGCTACGTCAAAATGCTCAGCAGCAAACTCAACGATGCGCCCTTTAATGGTTATACAAGCGTTCTGCGCTGCTTTACCGTTAATATCCGTACCCGATGAGGCAGCAGTCGGTGAGGTGTTGGGTACTTTATCCGTCCGTGTTGCCGATACTTTAACAGTGTCTAAGTCAACGTCGAATTCATTGGCAACGATTTGGGCAATTTTGATATAGAGCCCTTGTCCCATCTCAGTACCACCGTGATTGAGGTGGATACTACCATCGGTATAAATATGTACTAGAGCGCCACCTTGATTCAGCGTCTGCACTGTAAATGAAATACCAAATTTCACAGGCGTTAAAGCCAGACCAAGGCGCTTATCACTGCCCTCAGCTTCGGCTTGCTGATTGGCCTTCGTAATTTGCTGGCGACGCTTATCATACTCACAGTCTTCTGCCAGTGTATTGATGATAGTTGCCAAATCAAAATGCTCAATCGGCTGTCCATAATGAGTGCTTTGTCCATTCTGATACAGGTTGTTTAGTCGCACTTGTAAGGGGTCTTTTCCTAACGTATAAGCAATATCGTCCATCATATATTCAGCAGTGATAAGACCTTGCGGCCCACCAAAACCTCGAAAAGCAGTGTTAGATACCGTATGCGTCTTGCAACGATGTCCTGCGACATGGGCGGCAGGATAATAATAGCCATTATCACAGTGAAACATCGCTCTATCGACAATCGCATCGGATAGGTCTGGCGCATAACCACACAATCCTGCTAACTGCATATCGACCCCAAGTACTTGGCCTGATTCATCTACACCGACTTCATAACGATTGGCAAATTCGTGACGCTTACCGGTCACCACCATGTCATCTTGCCGATCTAAACGCATACTGACTGGCACATTATGGCGTTTGGCGACGATACCGCACAGGCACGCCCATGCTGCTGCTTGGGTTTCTTTGCCACCAAAACCACCGCCCATTCTGCGCACTACGGTATTGACTGCATGAAAGGGTAAATCTACCACTTCAGCGACCAGCTGCTGCACTTCACTTGGATGCTGGGAAGAGGTGTACACTTCAAGTCCACCATCATCACTAGGCACTACGTACGACACTTGACCCTCAAGATAAAAGTGTTCTTGGCCCAACATGTGAATGTGCCCTTTGATGCGAATAGGCGATTTCTCAAGCGCAGCTTCAGTATCGCCGCGCTGCATAGTATGACTAGGACGAACAAAATAATCCTGTTCTAACGCCTCATCAACACTAAGCACTGCTGGTAATATCTCATATTCTACAACGGCTTTGAGCACGGCTTTTTTTGCGGCGCGGTGATTGGTGGCTACCACCACAAATAGCGTCTGACCTGCATACTCAGTGATTTCATCCACCATTAGTGGCTCACCGTCAAACACCGCACCGATATCGGTCTTAGCAGGTAAGTCTTTAAAACTTAAAACATCCAACACCCCATCGGCTTCTCTCACCGCACTCAGATCCATACTCAATACGCGTGCATGAGCATGAATACTTTTACCCACTGCTAAATGCAAGGTTTCTTGTGGCTTTAAAATATCGTCCACATAAGTTGCCGTCCCCATGACATGACTAATCGCACTGTCATGCTTGGCTGAAGTACCGATTTTATTTTTGGCCGGACGCACTCGGCGGATGCTGTAGCTGTCAAATAACGAAGATTCATGGCTCATAGTGGCTCTCTCTTTTATTGATGCTCTTTTATTTTAATAAAATTTATGCTGTAGCAGTTTTATAGTTGGCAGATCATAATTAGTACTAAATAAAATGGATGCCAATAAATTTTTCATATAGCAGGTAAAAATTTTTCTAGCTTGCTGTGTGACTGAGTCACTCCAGAGGCTTCGAAAATTTCTCCCAGCCATACTGACTTTTTCAAAGTGGCTCAACGGTACCCCGTTAGGCATTCTCAGTTTGCAAATTTCTTACTAATTGCTTACCACACTTAATTAATAAACGCTGCACCACATGCAAGCGATACTCACGACTGGCTCTAACATCCGTTAATGGTGAAACGTCTAAAGGTAGCGCTTGTGCCGCCATCGAGAAGCTTGCAACCGCAACAGGTTGTCCGATAAGTGCTTGTTGACAATGTGCCGCTAATAAGGGTATCGCTGCCATACCGCCTAGACCGAATCTTGCTTGATTAATGGTTGTACCATCCGCTGAAAGTTCTATTTTTGCCGCGAGTAGACAGGCAGAAATATCATCTTCGTAACGCTTACTAATCTTATGAATAAACAAGTGCTGATGGTCTTGCATCAGTGGAATATGAATGGCGACCACATAACTGCCGGCTCGCAACTTGGTTTTTTTATAATCTAGAAAAAACTCTGATAAAGGTATTATTTCGTCAGTACAAGATTGTTCGTTACCATCACTGTCACCGTTAGCCTGGCTATTAGCATCAGGGCCGCAGTGACGCAAATGAATACGCGCTTCCAATGCTAGCAAAATCGGCGGTAAATCACCGATTGGAGAAGCATTGGCAACGTTGCCACCGATGGTGCCCATGTTACGGATTTGCGGTGAGGCAATCCGTTCAAACAGTTGCGCAAATTCAGGGAAATATTGTTCAAGTACTGGTAGCATCCCTTTATAGCTCATGCCAGCGCCAAACACCAAATCCTGCCTCGCTGTTTGAACTGCTGCTTGCTTAGCATTACTGTCAGTGGACTCATCTACATCGGACAGCGACCAAGATTTCAGCTCCTCAATAGCCGACAGCTGAATAATCACTTCATGATCGACCAAGTGCTGAGTCACACTCAACCCCAAGTCCGTACCACCTGCCCAAATAGTCGCTTTTGGATTCGCAGTTAGAACCCGATTAAATTCCTCAATAGAGTGTGGAATAAATAGTTTCCGCGATCCTTCAGTAAGTGCAGGTTCGATAGACGCGGTTGACGACTCTTTTGTGCTTGTCTTATTACTTGTGTCAGTACTTATGTTATTACTGCTGTTGGTATTTGCCATCGCATCAATAGCTAAGTTGATAGTTAAATCTTTCACTGCCGTCTGATCAGCTTCTCTTTGCTGGCCAATTCCTTCCATTGCCAGACCTGCCTCGATGATAGGTCGATAGCCTGTACATCGACACAGATTGCCTGATATTGAGGCGACAATGTCATCGTAGCTTAGGTCGTCATAACTTAAATTATTTTCGCTTGGCTCATTACTTTTAACACTCTGCTCTTTACGCATAAGATTATTTTCATATACAGAAGCAAGAGACATCACAAAACCAGGGGTACAAAAACCGCACTGCGAGCCATGACACTCGACCATCGCTTGCTGTGCCGGATGCAACAGCGCACGCTCTGGGTGATTCTCAGGATTGTCTGCCAGATAAGAAGCCGTCATAAGATGATGACCATCCATGAGCGACAGCAATGTAATACAAGAATTCAGAGTATAAAAAGGAGAGTTGGCATCGGCATCATTATTGGAGTTGTCAGTAGCGTTAAAAGGCAATCGTTGGGCCATAATAGTACAAGCACCGCAATCCCCACTACCGCAGCCTTCTTTGGTATCCGTTTGACGCACGTATAGGCGTAGGTACTCAAGCACCGTCGTATTAGGATTCAATTGGGTTAGCTCGTGGCGCTTTCCGTTCAGATAGAAATTAATCATAGCAAGACTCGGCTTAATAAAATAATAAGTATTGAGCTTCATAAAACATGAAGACTTGAACATTTAGAGTAGGCTCTTAGTACATCAAACTAATCGACCAGTAGATATTTAATTAATATTATATAGTAGCTACTTCTAATGGCTGCTTCAACAACCTTTTATCCACAGCTTATCAGCGCTTTGTACGTCCACGGGCAAAAAAAATCAGTACTATTGTTGTTATAGCGCCTATTGTCACCGAGGAATATTGGTAGTTTATGATAACGCATAAAAAAACGATCAGTGCCTACTTACTAAAGAAACCAGTAAGCAAACATTGATCGTAGTTTGGGCTAGATTAAACACTACTCAGTTTCTATAATACTAAACCAAACAGTGCTTTACTAAGCTTCTAATGAATTATTCAGTACCCAACTCTAGCAAACTCGCATTACCACCAATCGCGGTAGTATTGATCGTTTTCACTCGTTCAGTGATAAAGCGATAGAGATAATCTGGGGTAAGCATCTCCGATAAGCTTTCCATATCAGTCACTGCAATCACTTGCGTTAAGATACCGTCAGTATTAGCAAGCTCTTGGCTAACTTCTTGTACTTCAGCGTGGCTGCCAGCGACTGCAACTTGTGCAAGACGGTCAATATATAGCAGGGTAATAGTCTGCGAATCGTTAGCAATACTGATCACATCCTCGCTAATACCGGTCTCATAAAGCACTTTCACTGCTTCTATGCACATCTCATCTTGGCTTGGGCAATGTAGTATCACCTCATTACCGGTTAATAATGCGGCGATAAGCTGCCCAAGTACCGCCATGGTTTTGGCAGATTCGCCACCAATCACCATGGTTTTACCACGAGCAGTCACATATAAATCATTGGACTCGCCAGTCGCACCGGTCATGCGCTGCACCTTATCAAGCTTAGGAGCAAAGCTTAATAGATGATTAAACAGACGCCGCGCTTTATTACCATCACCGGTAAGCAATGCTAATTTAGGAATGGCCGCTTCAAGATAGGCGGCGCGATTGACTGCGCCCAGTAGTCGCCAAGCTTCACAAACTTGGGCATGATTTTTTTTGAATTCAGTCGCCATGTTGCTACTCCTTATGCGATGTTGGTTTGAGTGGATGAATGAGCCGTATCGTTGGCGTTGCTTTCAGTAATAAAACGCATTAAACGTGCCACATAATGCGGGCCACCTGCTTTGGGGCCAGTACCTGATAGACCACAACCACCAAAGGGTTGGACGTTAACCACCGCACCTATTTGGTTGCGGTTGATGTAAGTGTTGCCAACATAAGCACGGCGCTCAATGTGCTCAGCGATATTTTCAATACGGCTATGGATGCCTAAGGTTAAGCCAAAGCCAGTTCCATTAATCGCATCAATGAGCTTGTCTAAATCACGCGCCTGATAACGCAAGACGTGTAATATCGGACCAAAATGCTCACCGCCGATGACGTCAATACTTTGTACCTCTATCGCAGTTGGCAATACAAAGGTAGACTCATCTTCACTAACTACAGAGCTAGCACTCATCGGCGTCTGCGATAAAATAGTGGCTGTTGACTCAGATTCCATACGTGCAATATGAGCTTCTAAGCCTTGTTTGGCATCACTATCGATCACTGGGCCTACATCAGTGGTGGCATAAGTAGGATCGCCCACGATTAACTCAGCCATATTGCCTTGCAATAGCTCAATGATGCCATCTGCAACTTCTTCTTGTACACATAAGATACGACAAGCCGAGCAGCGCTGACCCGCTGAGCCAAAGGCAGATAATACTGCGTCTTTGACCACTTGCTCAGGCAAGGCCGTTGAGTCAACGATCATAGCATTTTGGCCACCGGTTTCAGCAATCAATACTGGCAACTCACCGCTGGTTTGCGCATGATCATTCAAGCTTTGGTTAATACGTTGTGCCGTTTGGGTCGAGCCGGTAAAGATAACGCCAGATAAATTATCTGCTGCCGTTAATGCCCCACCAACTTCGCCAGCACCCGTGACGAACTGTAGCGCTTCTGCAGGAACCCCTGCTTGATACATCAGTTGGGCGCCAAAGTGAGCAATCAAACTGGTTTGCTCAGCAGGTTTTGCTACGACTGTATTACCAGCAGCTAATGCGGCAACGATTTGACCCGTATAGATCGCCAATGGAAAGTTCCATGGACTAATACAAACGAATGTGCCACGTGGCTTATAGACTTGGCGCGCTTGCTTGCCAGACAAATCTATAAATTCATATACTTGAGTCTCTAAACGCTCAGCTTCATCCGCATAAAAGCGGCAAAAATCAACCGCTTCTTTGATTTCATCAATGCTGTCTTGCGTGGTTTTCCCCGCCTCAACTTGACATAATGCCATGAACTCAGCGTAGTTTTCTTCGTATAAATCCGCCGTTTTGCGTAGTATGGCAGCACGCTGAGACGCCGGTACCGCTTGCCAGCTCTCTTGACCAGCAACGGCTGCATCGATAGCTTGGCGCGCGATATCAGCATTGGCATATTGCACTTCACCAGCGATAATATCGTGATTCCAAGGTGCACGAATGCTGTGGCTATCAAGCTTATGTTGTGCACCATCAACCACATGTCCACTAATAGCCTGGCCATTGATAATGGGCGTTGCTGACCATGTTTTAGTCAACTGACTGTCAATTGCCGCTTTAAACGGCTGCCACTGCGACTCTACAAATATATTAGGGCCAAAACTAGCACGACGCTTGCCGTAAATGTCAAGTGGCAATGGAATATCTGGATTATGTAAGCTTTCATTGGTTAGCAGTTTGTCGTATGGATGCACGACCAACTTATCGATAGGATATGTTTTATCTAGTAATTGATGCACAAATGAGCTATTCGCCCCGTTTTCAAGTAAGCGGCGTACCAAATACGGTAGCAAGTCTTTATGCGCGCCAACCGGTGCATAAATACGCACAGGGATTTTATAAGCTTGCAAAATATGATCGTATAGCGCATCGCCCATGCCATGCAAACGCTGAAACTCAAAGTCTCTATGAGTGCTCATGGTCATGACTGTCGCTAGTGTGTGCGCGTTGTGAGTCGCAAACTGTGGCCAAATTAACCCACGCAAATGATCTGCTAATAAGAAACGCGCGCACGCTAAATAAGCAGTGTCTGTGCCTTCTTTACGCGTCCATACCGGATAGCCAGACAGACCTTTTTGCTGTGCCAGCTTAATTTCAGTATCCCAATATGCCCCTTTTACTAGGCGTAACGGAACACGGTCACCGACTTCAGTTGCCAAACGTGCCAACCAAGCAAAAATAGCAATAGCGCGTTTTGAGTAGCCTTGAACGACCAGACCAAGACCATCCCATCCAGCCGTTAGTGGATCACGATATAGTGATTCAAACAGCTTTAAAGATATTTCTAAACGATCGGCTTCTTCAGCATCAATGCTGAGATCAACGTTCACTTCACGTGCCGCTTCAATCAATAATAAGCAGCGTTGACGTAGTAAACCCATTACTTGCGCTTCTTGGGTCGCTTCATAGCGCGGATGCAAGGCTGATAACTTGATAGAAACGGATGGCTTAGGCATACCTTCTTTTACTTTAACATTAGCTGTTGACTTAATGGCATGCAGATAATCGTTAAAATATTTTTCGGCATCTTTATGGGTAATCGCCGCCTCGCCGAGCATGTCAAACGAATAGGTATAGCCTTTATTACGGTAGCTTTGGCTGTTTTTATTGGCATCTTCGATGGTCTCGCCCAATACAAACTGATGTCCCATGATGCGCATGGCTTTTTGCATGGCACCGCGAATCATCGGCTCGCCCATCTTTTTGGTCATTCGATCCAAAAATCCTGATGCGGTAGTACTGCTGTCAATGCTTACCACACGGCCAGTCATCATCAAACCCCATGTCGAGGCATTAACGATCATACCGTTATCATCTTTGAGATGTTTTTTCCAATCTGCTACGCTCATCTTGTCGCGAATCAGGGCATCAGCAGTATAATTATCAGGCACTCGAATTAAGGCTTCGGCCAAACTCATCAGCAAGATACCTTCCTGGGTATCTAAGCTATATTCGAGCAGTAGTGAATCGACCATTTTGACTGCTTTGCCATCATTACGGACATGCTCGACCAGCTTACGCGTCTGCTCAGCACTAGCATCACGCTCTTCATCGGTAGGTTTGGCAAGGGGTAATAATTTGGTTAACCAGCGGTCTTCATCAACGCTATATAATGGCGAGATACAAGCATACAGCTCATCTGCTGTCTGCTTAATATACTCGGGCGCCAGCATATCGACGGGGTTAAATAAAATCGGCTCTTTCGGGGTAAACTGGTCTATTGGGTTCATACCAACTCCACAACTATCGTTTAAAAACCATAATAAATGGTGCGCAAGGACTTTTTATGAGGGCTATTAATAAAATGATAATAACTGTTAATAAAAAACCAAACGGCGCCATCACAAAACGAGCAAATCCAGCAAAGGCTGGAGACGGTTAAGTATGTCGTCGAACGTTAGACGGACTACATTAACAATGCAAAGGCAACAACGAACAGTTAAGCAGCATTAGTGCCTTCTTCTTGTTTGTAGTGAAAGGAGCGTGATCGACAGTTAAATGCTATTAACGTTCAAAAAAGCAAAATTCAACAAAAATCGCTTTTATGAACCCAACTTATTAATCCTGTTGGTGATCTTGTATGAAACTAATTCACTGTAAGAAAAACCTCTACGGCGTTGATTGAGGTGATGCGCTTAACCTCATCATATTATCATGAAATTTTTTTTCAAACTAACGATATCGGTCATTTTAGTGAATAAACATACTATCTAAAACAAATAGATGACACAGTCAGGCTAGCAATAACTATTAGTTTACGATTTCTTGTTTACTCGTTGTGATTGTCTTTACATGCCTGCATTATTAATCTTAATTTTGCAATGGCAAATACTCTCATTCTTAAGCAAAAAATCCTCCTTACCATCAATTAATAAGGAGGATTTAAGAATAGCTACGCTAAACCATCAACAGCTAAAAACTTATATAAACACAATTTTGGCCAGTAATACGAGGGTTAATATCCAAACTGGGATACTAATTTCAGAAAATTTACCCGCTATTACTTTGACTGCTGTATAGGTGATGAAACCAAGCGCAATACCGTCAGCGACAGAATAGGTCAACGGTGTGAACAACAGTACCACTACCACAGGTCCTGCTTCTGTTAAATCGTGCCAATTGATATCTTTTAGCGTGCCCATCATCAGTACGGCCACATAAAAGATAGCCCCAGCAGTCGCATAGGCTGGAATCATACCAGCTAAAGGCGCAAAGAACGTACTGAGTAAAAATAGTACCCCGACCGTCACTGCCACCAATCCAGTGCGACCACCTGAGGCCACCCCTGCGACACTTTCGATATAGCTGGTCGTCGATGACGTACCAAGTAACGTACCAGTCACTGTCGCTGTTGAATCCGCTAACAGGGCTTTGCCCATGTTGGGAATTCTACCGTCTTTGTCAACCAGGCCAGCCTGACTGGTGGTTGCTATCAAGGTGCCTGCGGTATCAAATAAATCTACGAACAAAAAGGCAAAAATGACACTGATCATACCCACGTCAAACGCACCAGCAATATCAAGCTGCATAAGCGTAGGCGCAATTGAAGGCGGTGCGGACATAATACCCGTAAACTGGGTGTTACCCGTTAATAAACTAATCAAGGCGACGAGCAAGATACCAATCGTTACCGCACCAGGGACCTTTTTATAGGATAGGCCAATAATAACAATAAAACCTAAAGAGGCCATTGCTGGTGAAAACGCGGTCATATCACCGAGGCCAACCAAAGTCGCGTCATTATTGATGATAACGCCTGAGGTTTGGAGCGAGATAAATGCTAAAAACGCACCGATACCGGCGACAACCCCTTGTTTAAGACACATGGGGATGGCATTAATAATTATTTCACGAATCTTAAACAAGCTTAAAAGTACAAAAATACAACCAGACAAAAACACTGCGCCAAGCGCTGTTTGCCAGGCATAACCCATACCTAAAACCACGCCATAAGTAAAGAAGGCGTTGAGTCCCATGCCTGGTGCTAGAGCAACCGGCAGGCGGGCATAGAGGCCCATAATAAAGCAACCTATGGCCGCTGCCAAACAAGTAGCAACAAATACGGCACCTTTGTCCATGCCCGCGTCTGCTAATACGTTAGGGTTGACAAAGATAATATAGGCCATTGTTAAAAAGGTGGTTATACCAGCGAGAATCTCTGTTTTAATAGTGGTGTTGTCACCGTTAATCCCAAAATAGCGTTCAATTGCGTTCATAATTTTCGCTTCCAAAGTGCGTTCATAAATGTCGCTTCCAACTGGTTAGTGAAAAAGTTACAAGTACCGAAAAATAGCGATGTCACAATAAGAAAGCTGTAGTAACAAAGCTCAACATTTTAGAGAATTCAGCTTACAAATTCAATCACTACTGATATCTTTTAGTATAAAACTGCCATTTAACATATTTAATAAACAATAGTGTACTAGATTAGAATACCAAAGAATTTTTCTTTGGAAATGTTTAATTATTTATGCGTAATTTTTACCAGGACTTTATTGTTTCTCTGCTAGTACTGAATAGTTACTTATATAATAGGTATTTTAGTGGCTGACGATTTATGAATTGCGACCAATCATGTTACTTGCGACAATCACCTATCAAACTGGCAACTCAACAAAAATTTTGCTTGTAAACAAAAAAAGATCAACAACTCTAAGTATCAAAAGCTTGCGGTTGCTTATGTTTCTGAAAAAATTGGACATCCACCTGTAGACTCTTACCATAGAACCACTTATCAACTTATATGTGATAACTATTGGTTACATTGCGAACTTATAAAGCAGCGTAGTACGGTAAAAATATACTTACAATAAATCATTTTACCATTACGGGTCAGACAGTGGCAGAGAGAGAGTAGCAAAATATGGCTGTTATAGGCCGAAAAGACTTCTCCACGAAACCTGTGACTCAATAGTAGAAGTAGATGAACACATTAATAAATGACCTTTTCACCATTTAGCAGTACACTAGCGGGTTGATATAAGCATACAGAAATGCTGCTATGCTAGTATTTTTAAGAAGCACTTTTAATATACGGTAAATAAAAATAGCGTTTCAAACATTGATGTGAATTTTTATCGTTATAAATTTGGCTTTTATAAGCGCATAAAATTGTTGTTATTAGAGGTTTTATCTGGCCTAAGTGCTTAAATTTGGTGCTTAGGACGGTTTTTGTTAATTGTCAGTGAGTCCCTTATGCCTGAATCATTAAATATTATTGACCTTATTACCCAAGCTAGCCTGCTAGTACAGATTGTGATGGCGCTATTACTATTGGCCTCGCTACTCAGCTGGGTGATTATTTTTCGTCTCAGTTCCCGCCTTGGTACGGCTAAAAACTTTGATGAGCAGTTTGAAACCTGGTTTTGGTCAGGTGAAGATTTAGCCAAATTATACCAAGGTATTCAAGGGTCACCAGATCGCCAAGGACTTGAGCAAATTTTTTATGTGGGATTCTCTGAATACTTGAGAATGCATAAAAAACGGCAGCCTAAAGACGATATCATTGATGGCGTTGAACGTAAGCTACGGGTAGGACTTGGTCGCCAGCAGCAGCAGCTTGAGTCCGGTATTGCCACTCTTGCCAGCATCGGTTCAGTTGCGCCCTATGTTGGTCTATTTGGCACAGTATGGGGCATTATGAATGCCTTTTTAGGTCTCTCACAAACGGAGCAAGCGACTCTGGCTTCAGTCGCTCCCGGTATTGCTGAGGCGTTGATTGCCACCGCGATGGGACTGTTCGCTGCTATTCCAGCTGTGTTGGCCTATAACCACTTTACATCTAAATCAAGCCGACTATATGACTCACGCGCGCTGTTCTGTGATGAGATGACCGGTATGCTGCAACGTGAAACCAGTACTGAGAATCCTACGACGACTACACCGACGACTCAGGTAGCGGGGCTATGAAACCAAGTCCCTACGCCCGTAAGAAAATAGCGCTCAATGCCGAGATGAACGTCGTGCCTTACATCGACGTTATGCTGGTGCTGCTGGTGATATTTATGATAACCGCCCCGATGCTGACCACAGGTGTCGATGTGGATTTGCCCAAAGAGCAAACCAGTACTTTAAGTCAAAACCAGTTGCCAGTGATTGTCTCTTTAACAGACAGTAACGAGATTTTTATTAGTTATGAAAACAACATAGACATGCCCATCAGTGAGCCAGAGCTGGTTAATACCTTATCCAACTTGCAGGCACAAAGTAGCGCTGAAGGTCAACAGCCTTTACAAGTGATGATTAACGCCGATCAAAACAACCAATATGGGGCGATTATGGCACTGATGGCAACCTTGCAACAAGCCGGCATTCAGAAGGTAGGACTATTAACCGGTGCACCCCTGCCCACGCCTCAGTTATAATACTTACCTATGACAAATTTTAGATAGTATTGCGCCAAGACTTTTTTGAAAGATCCAATATTTAAAATCCCCTGTTTTCAAAGCAAACAACCCGATGAACCTTACTCATGAATAATGCTCCTGCCGTTTATGTTCCTACCCAGCCTGAAGGCGATGGGCTCACGCTGCCTACGCTATTGAGCTTGCTGGCGCACGGCATTGTGATTGGGCTATTGATTTACAATTATCAGAGTACAAAGATAGAAAACGCCGGTAGTATTGAAACCATCATGGTATCGCCAGAACAGCTGGCTGAAATGCAAGGGCAAATACTAGCCAATCGCGCAGCGGCCTCTGCTTCCTTACAAGCGGACAGTACTGCTAGTGGTGCCATGAGTAGTGAGCCATTGAACCCAAACAATACCAGCATCTCAACACCGAATAGTTCAGGGTCAACCTCACAAAGAATGCCGGTTTTTTTGCCATCAGATATTTCTGCAGACACTTATAGCGATGAGTCGATGCTAATGAGTCAAGAGCAACAGCAACGCTTCATTGAGAAATCACAAGAATACGAGCGCAACATTGATGAATGGTCAACGCAGCAAGATGACATGACGTTGGAGAAACTTGAACGCGTTGAGGACAATAAAAAAAGTAAGCTCGACGAGAGACGTGAGCAGCTCAAAGACTTTCGGGCCAAAAAGAATAACCCACCCAAAATTGAGAAGCCCAACAGCTCCCAGCGTAATATAGAAATAAACTCGGGCAACGCGGGTAAAAACTATAGCTTATCAGACGGTCAGTCGACATTATCTGGCGATACCTCAACCTCTAGCTCTTCCAAAGGTAGCAGCCGTTCTGCTTCAAGTAATAGTGGCGGTGCCAGTAACAGCGAGATTATCAACTTAGTCAAACGTAACTATAATCCACCAATAGGCGCTAAAGGTTCTACCCAACGTGCCACCTTGACCATTACTATCAATGCTAATGGTGACGTAGTGAATGTCTCGGTCTCAGGTTCTGATAGTGCGGTTAATGATGCGGCCAAACAAGCGGTGTTGAACACCCGAAATTTACCGATAGACGCTGACGACCCTAAATACCCTACTTTTACTATACAATTTAATGGTAGCAACTAATATTAAGTATATATTGACGAATATCATGGCAAAACAGATCTCAGCCTTACTCTTAACTTGCCATAACAATGCTAAATAGGAATACGGCTTTTACCTTAAGCAACTTGTGCCGCATACCATATTATTTTACCGTGATACCCAACTAAAGCGTATAAAATACGTTTACCACATGATTTTAGGAGCCTGATTTGGTCATGCGTACCCATAAAAAGCTATTGATTATCTTACTTGCTAGCGCCTCAAGCATGTTGGTTGCCCCAAGTACCTTTGCTACACCTGTTATCTTACAGTTGGATTATGAGATTCCTGTCCAGAAAAACCAGGTCGCCTTTGTGCCTTTTGCTGGAGATTCAATACTATCACCTATTATTCTAAATGACTTAAGTAGGACTGAGCTGACAGTCACCAATAAAGACTTACCACAGCAACCGCGCAGTAGTAGTGAGCTTGCGGGTACCTTACCGATTTGGCAACAACTGGATATTCCGTATTTGGTCGTTGGTAGCACCCGTACTGATCGCGGTAAAGTTGTTATTGATTATGAAGTGATTGATGTTAAATCAGGTCGCGTCATCAAAGGCAAACAAAGCTTAATATCAGATAAAGATCAACAAAGCCTACGTTATGCCGGTCACGTCATTGCGGATAAAGTCTATGAGCTGATTACTGGCACTCCAGGCGACTTCTCAGGGCGTATTGCCTATATTGAAGAAACCGGAACTGTTAAAAATAAGATATCACGTCTAAAAGTCATGGATGCAGATGGCGAAAATGCCAGAACTATTACTGAGGTTCAAGGCTCTATTTTTTCGCCAGCATGGTCACCCGATGCTTCACGGATCGCTTATACGGTGCAGCGCGATAAATCCTATCCCCTAATTTATGTCCAAAATGTCAACGGGGGTGCCGCCACTGTGGTTACCCCTTATCCTGGTAGTAACCTAAGCCCCTCATTCTCGCCTGATGGCAGTAAAATTCTATTTTCTAGCAGTTTTGAGGGTAGTGCTGATATTTATGAAATCAGTGCAGAGGGTGGCAATATAAGAAAATTAATCAACTGGCCAAGTAGTGAAGTACAACCAAGCTATGCGCCTGATGGTAAATCCTTTGTTTTTGTCTCAGATAGAGCTGGCTTTAATAAGCCGCAGATTTATCGTTATGAATTCGGTTCAGGACGCACTATTAAAGTATCGAGCGGCGGCTATGCGACTAGCCCACAGTTTAGTAGCGATGGCTCGCAAATTGCCTTCTTAAGTGGGCGCTCAGCAGCTATTATGAATAGCAATGGCGCGGTAACAGCCAATCTAGGTAATACTGGTATTGATGAGGCACCAAGTTTCTCACCTAATGGCAAACGGGTAGTCTATGCATCAACCCAAGGCGGCAAAGGTTTATTAACGATCAAATCATTGAACGGTAGCGAATCGTTTGGTAAATCAGGCCAAGGTATTATACGGTCACCGGTATGGTCAACAAACCCTAAGTAGACCTATTAATTTATAAAAGACTGACCATAAAAAAGCGCTCGATAATGATATCGGGCGCTTTTTTATTGGATTGCCACTATGACTGCTTTGCCCATTGATTGAACACTGTTTGATTTAATCCTATTAATTACAATACGATCAATGGTCAGAGGCATCACCGCCCGGTGGATTAGCATGGCGCAGCTGCAACACATCTGCGGCCGTTACTGGATCTTTATAGTCGTTTAACTCGCTACGAACATACTGCGTCACAGCGGCCATCTGCTCATCATCCATCATTCTATGAAATGACGGCATACCGCGAAAGCCATTAATCAATATGCTAATAACATAGTATTTGGATTCCATCTTACTATTATCAGCCAAAGGTGGATAATATCCTGCCCCTATTGCGCCTTCACCTTTATGCATGTGACAAGCCGCACAAGAGTCATGATAAAGTTTTTCTCCATCCTTAGTAACAAAAGCGCTTGCGTTTTCAAACTTCGCATCCCATTTTTTGATATCAGCATCCTCTGACATCGTTGGTAGCACGCTGACATCAACAATGTTACCTGGGGGTGATCTGAGCTCATCGCGGCTCATATATACCGCGCCCCATGCGCCATTGTTACGGCTGGCTTGAACATTAAAAGCATTAGGGTTATCACTATTGTCAAGGTTAGCAGAGTCATTAGGCTGAGCCGCTGGCTGGGCTAAGGTTGCAGAATCTGCATCTTTTGATGAGCAACCAGACAGTGCTGCCATACTAAGACTGATACTAGCAAGGAGAGTCATAAGTGGATATTTAGAATAATTCATAGTCGCCTCTTTATTTCCTAGTCTATGACAGATGGCTATACGGCCAACTTCGCTCTTTTATGTAACCGTTTGGCGGTATCTAATCCAGACAAAATCGCACCCTCTTGCCATGCAGGAATGTGCGAGCAATGCTCACCAGCCAATACAATACGATTATCAATACTGCAAAGCGTATCGTAATACTGCTCACGGCTTGAATCACTCCAAATACCATAACAGCCTAATGTCCAGGGGATGCGATGCCAAACGACAGAGGTGCCTGAACGGAACTCTTTGGTATACTGGGGATGGATATACTTACCATAAGCTAGCGAGGCATCGATACGTTCTTGCGGGGTTAGACTATTAAACTTATAAGAGGTCTCGCCAAAGCCATAGCCACCCAGCAATACACCCGAACCGTCCTTGAACATCCCACCTGAAGGATAAGAAATTTGGGTAATAGGCATATCGGTATAAGTCACCCCGCCATAAATCCACTCATCTTCTTCCCAAAAGCGGCGTTTAAATTCAAGGCCAACTTTAAACGATGTCTCATAAGGCACTGCCGCCATGGCCTGCTTCATCGATTTTGAGACGTTGATATCAAGTTGCGTCAATACCGATAATGGAATCGTACAGATACACCAATCAGCGCGTTCTGTTTTGGCAACGCCACTGCCCTCGTTACTATCAACATAAGAGACGGTCACACCACTATCATCTTGCTCAATACGCGTTACTTTTGCATTCAAAGTAATCATTTCTTGACACTCACGGGTGAAGGCATCACCAATTTTTCCCATGCCACCAACAGGTTGAAACATCGTGGGATGATGGTCATAAACCGTAAAGTTAGACAGATCTGACCACATACCTGATTGTAACAACGCATTTAGCGGAATAGGTTTCGAAGGCTTAGCATTTGGCATCAAACCCCCACCTGGATTAATATCATAGCCTCGATAAATACTGGTTTCTTGACTGCTTAAATAGCGATAATCTTTATCAAGCACGCCCCAGCCTTTTAGACCTTCTAATAACTTCTCTTTATCTTCTTTATTCACTGAGCGGTCAAGACTACCGACATTAACGGCTTTTGATAGTAGTTCTGAGACATGGCCTCTAATATCCGTTTGAACATCGCCTAAGCGTTGCGGTACGCCATTAAAATGATCCGTACGGTGTAAGTATGCTCGAGAATTTTCTTGAATAAAGGGTTCCATTGCCACGCCGAACTTCTTGCAATAGTGCAGCACACCATAATGATGAGTGGGAAGACGCCAAGGCCCCCCGTTAAGATAATTGCCTTCCTCAAAGTCGCAAGTGACGACTTCACCGCCAAGCTCGGTATATTTATCACCACTGTTAAGTGTCCAACTGCGACCGCCACCGCGGTTTTGATACTCTAGCACTTTAACACTGTAGCCTGCTTTTCTAAGCTCATAGGCCGCAGTAAGACCGGCAAGACCAGCTCCTAAAATGATAATACTGGCTCCTGGAGGCGCCCCTTTTAGTTCCATTTCTTCTTTAAAACTAGATTCTGAGGCAAAACCTAAGGTAGTCATCGCCTGATACATGGCAGTTGCCCCAGCGGTCTTACCAATCATTGAGAGCAGTTGACGCCGCGTGGGTGATTGAAGCATGTCTTTCATAATCGTGTCCTTATGGTGTGACGTTCGTGCGTGGCGATAAGCGTTTATGGCAATCTTATTAGAGAGTTATAGGGTTAATTGCCATGTTACTTAAGCGCTATTGAATTAAAACCATTCAAATTAAAATCGCTTACATTAACCGCGACGCCTTGAACGTATAATTCCCCGAATAATAAATGCGATAATAATGAGGGCAACAATGATGCCAAGAGTAGCCAGAAAGCCTGCATATTTGATTAAAAATGGTTGGTCAGGCTTCGCTGTCATCACCCGATCAACTTCAGCGGCACTCACATCGCTATTTTGTAAGCCGCCAAAGTTTACACGCACGTAATTGGCAACACCGGCAATTTGCTCACTGGTTAAATCTTCAGCGAAGCCGGGCATTTTAGGACTGGTGTTAGTCGCCCCATCAATACCATGAACAATCACATTAATTAAGGCGTCAGGTTTATCACGGCGAATACTACTCAGACCCACAATGGGCGCATAGCGAGCATCAGGTTGGGCATAACCGTTAACACCGTGGCAGCTACCACAAGCAGCGAGATATAGCGCTTCTGGTGAATTACTACCGCCGCCAACGCTGGCTTTTGCTTGGGCTAAATAGTCTTTTTGAGCAATAAGGTCATGGGTAATCGACTCACTTACTGGACTGGGTAGACGCGAGGCATCGACCGCCGTCACCTTATCTTCCGTTTCAATAGCAGGAACTGCTTTTAAATAAGAAGCTATCGCCCCTAGGTCTTCATCTTTGAGATAACGGGTACTGTGGGCCACTGCTTCACCCATAGGTCCGCCAGCATAAGCACGTTGATCCAGCTCACCAGTTCGCAGATAGGTGACGATATCTTGCTCACTCCAGCTGCCGATACCGCTAGATTTATCAGGAGTAATATTCGGTGCATGCCAATTACCAAGAGGCGCACCAGATAAATACATGTCATTATCAAAGCCCATCGTACTATTACGCGGGGTATGACAAGTGCCACAATGCTCTAGATTGTTGACGAGATACTCACCGCGCTGCTGCGTTTGGGTCAACCCATCACGGTTTTCTGTAGATGGTATGTTTATGGCATTCCAACCCAACATTAAAATACGAAAATTAAAAGGAAACGGTAGATCTGTTTTATGCTCAGGCGCCATGTCCACTGCGGGTACCGTCTGCAAATGAGCAAACAAAGCGCTAATATCTTCATCAGTCATACCATTATAAGAAGGGTACGGCATCGCTGGATAAAGCATATGATCTGGTGTACGACCTTCTTTTAACACTTTTTTGAGATCAGCTTCAGTATAGTTGCCAATACCGTAACGCTTGGATGGAGTAATATTAGTGGAATAAATAGCCCCCATTGGCGTTTCGATAGGCGAGCCACCGGTATAGTCTTCACCATGACAGGCAACACAGTCAGCAGCGCGGGCAATATATGCCCCACGATTGGCCAAATCGCTATTGGCTGGACTTACATAGGGAAGGCTGGGTATAGGAAGAACAGCACCTGCAGCCATTGCAGTGCTGGAAGTAATACCGATGGCAAGCATCGATAACATCACAGAAAGTGGCTTCATAATATCCTCTTATAGCTGGCATTTAGATATAGCTGGCATCTAGGTTATTTTTCTCGTTTCAGTTACTTTTTAGTACTTAACGGTCACATGATGTTTGCTCATCATATTAACTACAGTAAAACTATTTCGCTATTATTACCTGAATATTAACCTATTTATCTTATTTTTTTACAAAATTAAAAGTACTTCTCAAACGTGATATTATTTTCTAGTTCATATTATATATAATAATATTATGATTATAATCAATATGATAATTCTTTTAAAAACAATGACTAAGACATAATTAGTTAAGGTATTTTAACAAGCTATTAAGTACTAATTTTTAATAATACTCATAATATTTCATTTATAGACAGCTATTAGCTATTTTACTTGTACATAATAGATACACTTTTGAAAGCAAAATGAACACAGCCCAGTTATATTGTAAGATTTAATACGCCTCTTCAATAGCTGGCTATTCCTACATATCCTATGTTGTCCTTATATCTGAGCTCATAAATTAAATAAATAATCTTTGTTGTCTTTAAATAACAACAGCATACGACTGCTTAATATCAAATTTTGATTATGAGATATCTCATTTTCATTGCCGCTAACGGGATGCTCAGAATAATTATGAAAATTTTTAATTTTAGCTGTATTCTTATAGTGCTGACCCTACTAACTGGTTGTCAGTCATTTCAATTTGTCGATAGCCCTATTCCAGTGACCAGTTACTCTGTCAAAACTAACAGTACCTAAATGCCTATTTATTAGCTTAAAGCTATTTATAGGTAAGATATGATTGATTTGATTGTCATTAATGGGATATTGATAAGTAGTATTTATAGATAATGGCATTAATTATTAGCAAATTTATATAAATTGAAATTAAAAAAGCAGATACTGAGTTCAGTATCTGCTTTTTAATGCTTGTTTTAATAACTATAGATTGTCGATGCTAGGATTGCCTTTAACGCGCTGGCTGGTGCTTAATAATCGTCTTCGCTAAATGATCACCGAACCAAATAGCAGTATCAATATCACCTTTACCCGGCGTTTCTTCAGGCGGCGCGTTAATAGACTGAGTCATTAACCCTAAAAAGCTTGATAGCCGGTTTAAATCATCGTCACTATGTCCCGTTGGCATCAATGGCATCCCAATCCAGTTCATACCATGCTGCATAGCATATAGGCAAATCTGCTGTAACACTGACAGCTTATCCCCGCTTAATCCACCTGAATTGGCAAAACCTGCTGCCCACTTCCCTTCCCATTCGCGGTTATACCAGCGCTTTGAAGTTCCATCCATAAAGGTCTTAAACTCTGCTGGCACGCTGCCCATATATACGGCACTACCAAAAACCAGCAGATCTGCTTTATCCACAAAACCCCAATCGACATCATGAATGTCGATCGCTTTGGCCTGTGCTTCTGGCAACTGTTGGCGCGCTCCAATGACCACCGCTTCAGCAACACGCTTGGTATGACCATAATTGCTGTGATAAATAACGGCTATCGATACGCTAGGGATGCTATCAGTATGGATAGTAGATGGCGATGACGGTGCAAAAGATGGTTTCATACGAACTCTAATAATGGCTAATAAGTAATTGAATATAAAAGGTCAAACTCAACAGGCTAAAAATTTCTCAGCGTAATTTATATCAGTAAGAGCCGAACTGCGCACGATAATAAGCGCCATACGTCCTGTCGCTGGCTGTTGCAAATGGGTCTGACGCCGATAAGAATAGTAGCGCTCGTCTGTATAGCTACACTGATAAGGCGCCTCAGAACATACGGTAATACCTGCATCTCTCAGCTGATAAGCAGCAAGCTTTGGTAAGTCTAGCTTTATTTTAGCAGAGTCTACTGTAGCGCGACTGGGTAGTTTATCACTGGTCTTATATAAGGATTCATTAGCCGTCTGAAGATCAGAGTTCAAACTGGTATTGGTATCAGTAGGCATACAGAATAGGGAATCAAAATTATCGACGTGTGTTGATGACAAAGATTTATTAGCCAAGCAACCTGCCAATAGTTGATCGCGGACATGCGTACTTACTTCATAGCAATTTTGGCTAATGCATGTCCCTATCCAGGCCATGATTGGCCCTGATGCGGTAAAGCGCTCTACTGTGGCTTTGATAACAGCGCACGCCAATCCTTGCCAGCCCGCATGAATTGCTGCTATCTTTCCACTTGCCGGTTGATATAAGACGATAGGCACGCAATCTGCCGTCATTATTGCTAAACCAAGCCCCGCTTGCTGACTTACTATCGCATCAGCATCCATTGGACGCATACTAAGGTTTGCCGTATCAACATCACAAATCTGTTTGCCATGAACTTGATTGACCCAATGCAAACTATTAATAGGTAAATGTTGCGGCTTCGACTGTTGAGCATTTAATGGCTGATTAATAGCCGCTAACAGACGCATACGATTATCTAGTACCTTCGCAGCGTCATCGTTGACATGCAAGCCCAGATTCAACTCACCATAACTTGCCTGCCCTGATTGGAGCAGTTGCTGGCTTGTCTTTTGGTGTTTTTGTTTAGTTTTTTTAACAGTATCAGTATCAAAGTCGGCCGCTTGAAGATCTATCGTCTGAAAAGCAGCAGTTTGATAGACAGTCACCTCATCGAGCTGTGCCAGTACCGTCATAGGTAAGAGTATCGGTAGACGATTCATGAGATTTTATACAGCATCGTAGCCATCACTTAATACTGCCATCAACTGCTGCATATCTTCAGGCATCGGCGTAGTCACTTTAATATCTTCACCGGTGGTTGGATGCACAAAGCCTAAGATATAAGCATGCAAAGCCTGACGCGGAAAATTACTGATGATTTGACGCTGCGCTTCGCTCAACCCTGCACGTAATTGACGACGTCCGCCATAGACACGGTCACCGACTATTGGATAACTGATATGACTCAAATGCACGCGTATTTGATGCGTCCGACCTGTTTCAAGGCCAACATCCACTAAGCAGTAATTGTCATTAAGGGCGGTGATATCTAGTAAATGGGTTACCGCGTCGCGTCCTGCTGTCATGACTGTCATTTTGGTACGTTGATTACGATGACGACCAATCGGCGCATCAATACGGCGATGACGCATTAAGCTTGCCTGATCACCAGCCACCACACACTGATAATGACGATAGACTGATTTATCCTTGAGCTGCGCCATTAACGCCATCTGCGCCGGTTTGGTCTTGCCAATGAGCAATAACCCAGAGGTATCTTTATCAATACGATGTACCAAACCGGCCCTTGGTAAATGATGTTGCTGCGGATAATGATATAGTAGCGCATTAACAAGCGTACCCGTTTGATTGCCCGCACCCGGATGTACGACCATGCCTACTGGTTTATTGATGACCAGTACCGCCTCATCTTCATAGACCACATCGATATCGATATTTTCTGGTTGATCTTCGCTATGCTGCTGCAAGGTAGTAGATAAATGCAAAACGTCGCCAGCTTTACAGCGCTGCTTGGGTTTTTGCACGCTATCGTTGTATAGCAAGCTGCCATCGCTAATCCAACCTTGTAGCTGGGCGCGTGAAAAGTCCGTGAATACTTGCGAAGCCAGTTTATCAATACGTAGACCAGCCTCATTTTCAGTGGCAATATGAGTCACATCGATGATATCTAGCATCACTTGTCCCGCTACAGGTGTGTCCTCATCGTGTTCATCATCAATTACCTCATCATCTAACGATAGCTCATCGTTATCGAGTGACTTATCATTGTCTAATAGCTCATCTTCAGATGCTAACGGTTCATTCATGCCATTCTCTTGCAGCTGACGCTCATCCTGCGCTGATAATTCTTTCATTGATAACTCGGTATCTAGCGACTGATCTGAGGTTAAATTTGTAGTCATAGCATCATCATTCATAGCAGATTCGTATATGGCAAAGTCATAAAATGGACTTTATAAAAAAAGTAGGTAGACAATTAGCTGACTATTAATACAAAAAATAGCCAAGACAAAAAGCTGGTTTAATATCGTCATAGTGTAGCATGCCAAGCGCTTAAGCCCTATAGCGGCTCACAGTTATCTGCTATCTTCTATTCATAAGTTAGTCTATGATCAGTCAATCAATAACTCTTTACAATATAACATTGCGGTAATTTACTGTATATTTATCGGTGGTGGCAGTATTCAACATCGCCCATTAGCGCCGCCCATGCTAAACTGTAAAAAATTATTATACTGTCTATATTTGTTTATAACTGTCTAGATAGTAGTGATTAACATAATAGTTTTCAAATAGTTTGGATTTAAAAGCATTTAAAATACTTAACTCATTTAGAATCAGTAACCGCTTGCTCACGAAAAAATAGCTCACGAAAAAATAGACGAGGCCCGCATTATTCTATAAAGTAGGCAGGGTTTTGTGGGTTGCGTTGCTATACCCATGCTCAATCGTGCAGATAATTTATTGATTATTGTCGTGATAGTCTTTGTTACCATTAACCTGTTATATAGTATGATAGCACCGCTGCTATTGTGCGTTTTGTGTCGGAGAAAAAGTATGCGCCCTGTTGGCAACACGTTTATCAAACTATCCTCAGTAACCCTGCTTGCGCTAAGTGTGAGCTTGGTTGGCTGTCAGACCTTCAAAAACCTGACCGGTAAAGACGTCGATGCGGTCGAAACCGCTGAAAAGTCAGAACAAGCCTACTACCGTGATGCCATTACTCAGATCGATAAAAGTCGCTACACGCAAGCTATCGAAGACTTGACCAGTCTGCGTACTTTTTATCCTACTGGGGAGTACGCTGAGCAAGCATTGCTTGATATGATGTACGCCCAATATGCCAGTGGTAACTATGAAACGGCGTCTGCCAGTGCCGAGCAGTTTATCCGCTTATACCCCTCAAACCCACAAGTCAGCTATGCCTATTATGTGCGCGGTGTGGCTAATATGCAGGGGGCGTCTGAGGGCATCAAGCTTTTTAAACTCAATCAAGCTGAACGTGATACTGCCTATCTACGCTTAGCTTTTGCTAATTTTCAAGAGCTTATCAATAAATATCCAAGCAGCCCTTATGCGCCAGATGCCGCTCAGCGTATGACTTTTATCTATAATCAATTTGCTCAAAGTGAGCTGACTGCCGCTAATTGGTATATTGAACGTGAAGCTTATGTTGCGGCTGTCAACCGTGCCAAGTGGGCATTTCAATATTATCCCCTAAGTGAGTCAGTGCCCGAGGCCATTGCTATCCTTGCCTATAGCCACCAAAAATTGGGGCTAACAGACTTAGCAAAAGAATATAAGACACTGCTACAAATTAACTATCCAAACTGGCTTACCAGTGACGGACAGGTCAAACTCGATATTAAGGGCGATCGCTCTTGGCTAAATAAACTGACCTTTGGACAGCTTGGCCGTGCCAGTGTAAAGGATGCCTCAATCGCTGAAGGTCAATATAGTGGCGCCACTAAAACCCAAATGATTCGTACGGCTACTCAGCTCAGATTGCCTGCTGACAATGCTGCTGCCCCAATTACCGGCAATACGCCTCGCCGAAGTGGTATCAATATCGGCCTAGGTCTGCCTGAGAGCGCAACCGACCAAATATCTAGCCAAGGTAGCGCGACTGCCGCCGCTGAAGACGCAGCTGTCGATCCACAAAATATCAATCCCACACGCCGTACGACCCTACCTAATGATAGCGACCGCGATCGTATTCGTTTAACCCCTGGTAATAATAATACAGTGGATTTAAACGACGATAGTAACTAAAACTTTGAGCTATTGGTAGCTTAGCAAGTAAAACAAATATATAGATAATAGTTTGTAAATTACAATAAAATAAGGTCAACTGCGTGGTTGGCCTTATTTTTCTGCCTTTGCTTGCGCCATCTATTTATAGGTTAATTCTTAATTATAAAGTCAGTCTTTTAGATTCGATGTCTCAAATTACGATGTATTATTTTAGTTATTACACTTAGGCTATTTACTTAAAGTAGATTTCAAAGTAGTGATAACCACATAGTAATAAACATCGTTAGCACAAATTCTGCCCTCTTTTCTTATGGTAAAACATTTTTTGCATGAGTATTCCCAATCATATTCTCGAACAATTAAACAGCCAAGCTGATCTAATCAGTATTATTGGCCGTCATACTACGCTTAAACGCGCTGGTAGTGAGTACAAAGGCTGCTGCCCGTTTCATGGTGAAAAATCACCCTCGTTTTATGTCAACCCTCAAAAGAATATCTACCATTGCTTCGGTTGTAGTGTGGGTGGTAATGCCATTAGTTTTTTGCGTGATTATGAAAATCTAAGCTTTATTGAAGCCGTTAATGAGCTTTCAAAGCAAACCGGTATTGAGATACCAGTCGAGGAACAACAAAATGTAAGCTATCAACGTAGTGCACTTAAATCCGTTTCCAAACCGCCACAAGCAATGCCTAAACCACCGCCTGATGCTTTATCGTCAGAAAACAGCCCGCCTAGTTACCATAATGAGGATCATAATAACGGTCATTCTACCTATAACGACAGCGCAAGCTATGATAGCGTTCCCAATCATATTCCCTATGCAGATATCGATTATAGCGGTGCAGATTATGATCCTGTTGAGCAACAGAGCTACTCACCAGCATGGCTGACAGACGATCACTCCATAAAGATAAGTAGCAACAGTACTACTGCCGATAAAGACGGTAATCTATATGAATTACTGATCCAAATTCAGCAATTTTATCAGCGCAATTTAGCAACTCATCCGCATGCCAAGCATTACTTTATGGCGCGCGGAGTCACTGAGCAAAGTCTTGAGACTTTTGGACTGGGTTACGCACCATTTGGTTGGCAGCACCTTGAACATCAGTTTCCGCAAGATATCGCAGGACTTAAGGCACTAGGCTTAGTTCGCAGCTCAGAATCCGGACGTGATTATGACTTACTACGTGATCGAGTCATATTCCCTATTCGTGATAACCAAGGGCGTATTATTGGATTTGCTGGGCGTGCTTTAGACAATGAAGTAAAACCCAAATATATTAACTCCTCAGACTCGCCCGTTTTTCATAAACAGCATGTGCTATACGGCTATTTTGAATCCCGCCAACAGCGTGCAGATCGCTGGTTAGTGGTCGAAGGTTATATGGATGTCATTGCTCTATACCAAGCAGGTATTTATGGGGCCATTGCATCAATGGGAACAGCAATTAATGAAAGCCAAATTTCTCGTTTATTAACTCTAAACCCGACTTTAACTTTAAGCTTTGATGGTGATAGTGCGGGACAAAAGGCCGCGTGGCGAACGCTTGAGATCAGCCTGCCGGTGCTTGGTGATGATAAAGAATTGCGATTTTTGACCCTGCCCAATGACCATGATCCTGATACCTTTATTAAGAGTCAAGGCAGTGATGCCATGCGTGAGCAAATTGCGACTGCCATGCCGCTATCGCAGTATATTTTTGCCTACTTAAGTGAGCGCTACGACTTGGCATTGGCAGAAGGTAAAGCCAAGCTGATGTCACAAGTGCGCACTTTGACTACTTTATTACCTAAGGGCAGTAGCTTTCGTTACTTGCTCAATAATGATATTTACCAAAAGCTTGGTGGCAAACGCAGCCAAAACGTCGAAGCCAAAGACGCTTTGCTAGACTTTGATGGGGATATGACCATCAGTCAGCAGTTACAGCTGTGCTTTTTGTTTCAGCCACGCGCATTAATCGATGATCCAATTGAGGCGATTTGGCAGCAGGCAGGTATCAATGGCTTAAACTTGCCTACACACATTAAACAAAAGGCCTCGCCTGATGCCTTGCGAGCAGTGGCTTGGGAAGACTTACAAGATGATGCCTTACAGGATGTGGTCAGCACCATTAACCGCTGTCTGAATTATCTGCCAACAGATGCCAATGCTGCCGCGCATTTTATTTTATCCAACCTTAAGCCGATTACTCAAGAGGCACTTAGCCGCAGTTGGGGGCCATTTTATAAGACTCTGACCGCAAGAAATATATTGAGCCTTGATGAGCTTATCGAAAATCTAGTGATGCAATTACTCAAACTTCATATGAAAAAAAAGATGCAAGACCTGATACAGAATCCCGATAACATCAAGCTTGCCGTTGTACGCAAGCAAGCCCAGCGACTAAATGACTGGTTACTCATGCAGCAAGCTGAGCAGACATCGTAAATAATCCGTTCTTAGGGTTAGTTTTATCTCAAATTTGGCTTTATAAGTGGCAGCCCTTTAAAACCATACACCTTGACCCCATTATTTATAATCATGCCCAGCAAGCATCGAGAGTGAAACATCAGGCTATGACGGTTTATCGATACCGTTTTTGATAGCAATAGTCTGGGTCAAGCAGACTGTGTTAAACTATGCCGCTGTTATATTAAGCTGGCACCTGTGCGCTATCATGTACCATACTACTATTTATTAAAATCTTGTTAGGATTGTGAATTTTAGAGTTGTTGACCGTATTTTTAGCGGCTTTTTTAGCCGTTTTATTGTAGTTTTTTGAGTCTTTATTCATATCAATTGATTTTCATTATTATTGACACCCTTGACGTTTTTTGTGATCACTCTCTAGATTAGATCAGCGCCCTCATTACGTTACAGCAGGTCACATAATGAAAATTCCCGACGTAAGCAAAGCGAGTATTTATGAACGATAAGTCAGTTTCTAAGTCCACGTCTCAACTGGCCACCTTAATCCAAATGGGTAAAGAGCAAGGTTACTTGACCTATGCTGAGGTGAATGACCAACTGCCCGACTCTATTACCGAAAGCGATCAGATCGAAGATATCGTCCAGATGCTGACTGACGTTGGTATCAAAATTTTTGAGTCCGCGCCTGACGCTGATGACATCTTAATGAACGATGACTCGAGCGATGATGAATCGGCAGCTGACGAGGCGGCAGCAGTCTTGGCAGCTGTTGAAACTGAACCGGGTCGCACTACAGACCCTGTGCGTATGTATATGCGTGAGATGGGTACGGTCGATTTGCTGACGCGCGAAGGCGAGATTGCCATTGCCAAGCGTATCGAAGAAGGTATTCGCGATGTTCAGCATGCCATGTCTTATTGGCCAGGAACGGTGCAATACGTACTGGATGATTATCAGCGCGTATTAGATGGCGATAAAAAGCTCTCTGATGTTATCACCGGTTTCCTAGATCCTGAAACTGATGAAGATAAGGCGGCAGCAGCGGCTGCGAAAGAAGAAAAAATACCAGTTATCAAACCGAAAGTTAACGCAAAAGCGGATCGTGATGACGACGAAGATAGCGATGATGCTGAGGCGACTGAAGACGAGGATGCCGAAGAAGAAACCGGTGGTATTGATCCAGAAGAAGTGCGCGCACGTTTAGAAGAGATCGAAGGGTTATTTATTACCGCCAAACAAGCCTTGCTAGATTTCGGTCGCGGTAGTGCGCAAGTTGACGAAGCCTACGCCCAGCTTGCCGGCCGTTTTATGATGCTTAAGCTCAACAACCGCATGTCAGACCAAGTTATGGCCATCATGCATGATGTTTATGATGATGTCCGTAAACAAGAGCGCCAAATTATGCGCTTGGTGATTCGCCGTGGTCGTATGCCACGCGAAGAGTTCCGTAAAACCTTTCCAAGTAATGAAGCCAATGTTGATTGGTTGACTGAGCGTCTAAAAGGTAAGCCTGCATTCGCTGAAACCTTAGAAAAAGTCACCGACGATGTTATTCTACTGCAACGAAAAATCCGTGATTACGAGCAAAAGCTCGACATGGAAATTCACGATATGAAAGATGTTGCTCGGCGTATGGCTATCGGTGAAGCCAAAGCTCGCCGTGCCAAAAAAGAGATGGTTGAAGCCAACTTACGTCTTGTGATTTCAATTGCTAAGAAGTATACCAACCGCGGCTTGCAATTCTTAGATTTAATCCAAGAAGGTAATATCGGCTTAATGAAGGCCGTTGACAAGTTTGAATATCGCCGTGGTTATAAGTTCTCAACTTATGCGACATGGTGGATTCGCCAGGCAATCACCCGCTCTATCGCGGATCAAGCGCGCACTATTCGTATTCCAGTGCATATGATTGAGACTATTAATAAGATTAACCGGGTCTCACGTCAACTATTGCAAGAGATGGGACGTGAGCCAACCCCTGAGGAATTAGGCGAACGCTTAGAGATGGACGAAGTTAAAGTCCGTAAAGTGCTCAAAATTGCTAAAGAGCCAATCTCTATGGAAACCCCTATCGGTGATGATGAAGACTCACACCTAGGCGACTTCATTGAAGATCAAACCATCTCAAGTCCTGTCGATGATGCGACGTCTGCTGGACTGCGTGAAGCCACTCGCGATGTCCTTAGCAATTTGACTGAGCGTGAAGCACGCGTGCTAAAAATGCGCTTTGGTATTGATATGCCAACCGACCATACGCTTGAGGAAGTCGGTAAGCAGTTCGATGTGACTCGTGAGCGTATTCGCCAAATCGAAGCAAAAGCCTTACGCAAATTACGTCATCCGTCGCGCTCTGAGCATCTGCGTTCTTTTCTTGAAAACGACTGATTAAAGCTTTATAAAGAAAGTTAGACATAGCCCTAAAAGCTGAGCGCGTCTCAGCTTTTTTGTGTTTGTATGATAATGACTGATAACGTGGCCAGTTGGCACGTCATTACGATAAACCTAAACTTTTAATTATGCGGCTGTATAAAACCACGTTAAGGGTCAATATTCCCTGGTGTCTTGAGCAGCAATCCTATCGCCCTTACCCTATTGAAATATCAATCAATAAAAATATTAATATAGTACACACATATTCACTTAAACATATATTCACTTAAACGTATATAATGCCTACATTGTTTTACAACTTTTTGGGATTAGTGTCTCTATGAAATTTAGAAAAGATATTAACGGCCTTAGGGCATTTGCAGTCATCGCTGTTGTGCTATTCCATTTTAATACTTCTTGGATGCCGGGCGGCTTTGCTGGCGTTGATGTCTTTTTTGTTATTTCAGGGTTTTTAATGACGGGAATAATATTCAAAGGTATCGAACAAGAAAATTTTTCTATTCTAAAATTCTACGTCGCTCGTGCTAACAGAATTATTCCTGCTCTGGCATTACTTTGCTTAGTGTTGTTGATTTTTGGCTGGTTTTATCTTACTCCACTGGAATATCACGCCTTAGGTAAGCATGCTGCTAGTAGTATAGGCTTCGTATCCAATTTTATATACTGGACAGAGGCAGGTTATTTTGACGCGGCTTCTCACGAGAAGTGGCTGTTACATACTTGGTCTTTATCGGTGGAATGGCAGTTTTATATCCTTTATCCACTAGTGCTTGTTGCTATGCGCAAGTTCTTATCTATCAAGACCATGAAATCAATGCTAGTACTCGGAACAGTGCTTGGCTTTATTTTCTGTGTTATTGCTTCTTATAAATCACCTAATGCTTCCTATTATCTATTACCTACTAGAGCGTGGGAGATGATGATTGGTGGGGTGGCTTACCTCTATCCTTTTACGTTACCAGAAGACAGAAAGAAGCTTGTAGAGAGGGTGGGCTTAGCTTTGGTTATCGGTTCTTACTTCTTAATATCAGAAGACAACCCTTGGCCTGGTTACTTAGCCCTATTTCCTGTTGTAGGCTCGTTTCTTATCATTCAAGCACAGCGTAATGACAGTATCATCACTAGCAATATAGTCTTCCAAAAATTAGGGACTTGGTCTTACTCTATTTATCTTTGGCACTGGCCTTTTGTCGTCATTATCTATACATTCTCTTTGCCTGAATACTATATTTATTTAGGTATGGCACTCTCTATCCTACTGGGCTTTTTAAGCTATAAATATGTGGAGAAAATTAAGTTTAGAAATGATTTCTCTAACCTGCTTAGTTACTTTAGAAGTAAACCAATATATATTGCAGGGATTGTAGGAGTGTTAGGAAGTGTACTCTTTGTAAAGTCTGAAGCTTTTACACCCTATCGTATGTCAGCAGAACAAATATCAATAGTAGAACAGTTAGAGAAAAACCCTAGAGAACCCGTTTGTGGAAAAATAGAAAATGGAGTGTCTCCAGGCTGTACTTATGGCGATGGTCCCATCAAAGCAATTGTGGTAGGAGACAGTCACGCAAACGCTCAAATGGTTTCTATTGGTAATAGAGCCACTCTAGCGGGTGGAAGCATTTTAAGTATGGGTCTGTCGGAATGTAGCACAATAAAAGGATTATATTCAGTCGAAAAAAATGGCCAAAACCCAAATTATAATTGTGGGAAACTGGTTGCAAATGCAATTGATATCGCGGCAAAAAAGTACCCAGGTATTCCTGTCATTATTATTAACAGAGTATCTCAAAATTTATATGGAGCAAATGAGAATAAATACTTTCAATTAACCTCTCCAAAATACTTTGTCGATAAGGTCTTTAGTGAAAGGAATGACGAATATAGGGAGAATTTAACAGGGCATATGATTGATACCATATGTGAGTTCACTACAACTAACCCTGTTTATTTAGTACGACCAACCCCTGAAATGAAAAAAAACATACCATTAACTATGTTTAAATCTTTGGTTGTAAATGGTAACAAAGCGTCAGTTAAGATAACGCGTGATGAATATAATCAACGTCAAATTCTAGCCTTTAAGATGCAGGATGACGCTATAAAACGCTGTGGGGCTAAGATGTTGGATCCTCTTCCTTATTTATGTGATAGCAAGTACTGTTATGGTGATATTGAGGGTATCCCTCTCTATGCTGATGATGACCATCTAAGCAGTTATGGTGCAGAAGTCATTTCACCGATCTATGATGAAGTCTTCAAATAACACCAATATACTACTAACGTTAAAAATCAGTATGCGCACACAAGGCAAACTGTAGTGGTCAACTAAATTAGGACACATGATAAGGGTTTAGGTAGTAGTATGCACACCCGCAAAGGGGCTGTATAGGCAAGTATCATGAGGCAGACGTTTTAGCAAATTAACCCCCTGTAATCAAAGTGGAAGCTAAGAAGAGTGATTTGAAGTAGTGGCTAACTGACACGTCATTATGATGAACCCAAACTCTCAATTGTTCGTCTGTATAAATCCACATTAAGTATTGGCCACCGCTAGTGGTAGCTTAAATATATATGACAGCACTTGAATAGCTGGCCAAGTGCCATTATAAATAGTTAATGCACATACTACCCTTACTTATCATTACATTATTTTATAGTGGCAAAACTATCAAAAATAAATTCAAATGGTGGTAAACGTGGTAGTCATTTTGAATAACGAACTAATAAAATATATTTATATCAATAACTTAAGCTGTAAATAAACATGAGCGCGTCTCAGTTTTTTTGTTGCTTATCGATAAGTTTATTAAACTTAAGTTTAAATAATATGATCAAATAACAAGAAGGATTCTATAATGAGTGACAATCAACAAAACCCCAATAAAGAAGTCAATGTCTCTGACGTGTTATTAAATAACGATGAAATTAAAGGCAAAAAAACCGACATTCAAAATCCTGAGCTCTGGGATTTTCCAATGAACTATCCAATGAGCATCATTGGCCATGAAGGCGAGCATGATAGCTTACTCAATGAAGTCAAGCTTATCCTTGGCAGTCAATTTCCAGACTTTGATTTGGCTTCTATTCAAGTAAAACCGTCTAAAACAGGACGCTTTCATTCCGCTCGAGTCAATCTGTACCTAACCACTGCTGAGCAAGTCAATACTCTTTATGCGGCACTTGACAATGCCCAAACCGTACGCATAGTAATGTAGCCTAATTCTGATAAAAAATTGAGCATTTTTCAGTAAGGTCACTAACGATAGCTTTTTATAATAATCACAATCGTCACTTATATGGGTGGCGATTTTTTATAGTCTCAGGTACAATCAGCACCCGTATTTTTACCCTTATTATCACTATTATTATTGACAATTTCACCAGGTGATAAAAAATAAATCTTAGTTGTTTTTTTACAAATATTTTATTTTTAAGCCAATCACAGCTAACCCTTATCCCATCGTTCTTTACGTCGCAAACGAACCCTTCTGTTCTACTCGCAACATATAATTCTGATAAAATCAATCTAGTATTTTTAGTATTTTCCCGCTATATTGTGCCTACTTACTACTACACACGCTATATATAGTGTTCAGTGATTTTTAACATCACCATGAGCAGCGGTATTTTTTTGCTTAAGAAAAGCTCAGATAACGCAATACTAAATAGCCGTGTACTACAGAAAAGTCAAACGGTTTTATCCGTGCGACAAATAATATCAGCAATTAATAATAGAGGGTAGCATGACACATATCGATAAAATTCAAGTGACCAAACGTGATGGACGTCTTGAGCCAATTGATTTAGATAAAATTCATAAAGTCATTGAGTGGGCCGCTCACAATTTAGATAATGTGTCAGTATCGCAAGTTGAACTCAAATCACATATTCAATTTTACGAAGGTATTAAGACCCGTGACATTCACGAGACCATCATAAAGTCTGCCGCTGACCTTATTTCTGAAAATACACCTGACTATCAGTATGTAGCCGCACGCTTGGCTATCTTTCATTTGCGTAAAATTGCCTACAATAGATTTACACCGCCGCATTTGTTTGACCATGTACAGAAGTTAACGGATGCTGGCAAATACGACCAACATATCTTGGCTGACTACAGTCGCGAAGAGTTTGAAGAGCTAAACGAGTATATCGACCACTGGCGCGATATGAATCTTGCTTATGCTGCCGTTGAACAAATGGCAGGTAAATATCTCGTACAAGATCGGGTCTCCAAAACTGTTTATGAAAGCCCACAGTTTTTATATATGCTCGTTGGCATGTGTTTGTTTGCTAGCTACGATAAGTCAGATCGTCTTGATTTCGTAAAACGTTTTTATGATGCCACTTCACAATTCAAAATCTCTTTGCCTACACCTATAATGTCTGGTGTGCGAACCCCATCACGTCAGTTCAGCTCATGCGTCTTGATTGAGTGTGGTGATAACCTAGACTCTATCAACGCCACCACCAGCGCTATCGTGCGCTACGTGTCGCAACGTGCAGGCATTGGCATCAATGCGGGTCGTATTCGCGCCCTTGGTAGCCCTATTCGCGGTGGTGAAGCGCAACATACAGGCTGCGTGCCATTCTATAAGCTATTTCAAACCGCTGTTAAATGCTGCTCGCAAGGCGGCGTTCGTGGCGGCGCAGCGACCTTATTTTACCCATTATGGCATTTAGAAGTAGAATCGTTATTAGTCCTTAAAAATAACCGCGGCGTTGAAGACAACCGTGTTCGTCATATGGACTACGGGGTTCAGCTCAATAAAACCCTCTATACCCGTCTGATTAAAGGTCAAGATATTACTTTATTCTCACCATCAGATGTGCCTGGCTTATACGATGCGTTCTTTGAAGATCAAGACAAATTCGAAGAACTTTATACCAAATACGAGCAAGATAAGTCAATTCGTCAGCGTCAGATTCCAGCGACTGAATTATTCAGCTTGATGATGCAAGAGCGTGCTAGCACGGGCCGTATCTATATTCAAAACGTTGATCATTGCAATACCCATAGCCCATTTGATGCTAGTGTCGCGCCTATTCGTCAGTCGAATCTATGCATGGAAATTGCGCTACCGACTAAGCCACTTGATAACATCAATGACGAGGAAGGTGAGATTGCCTTATGTACGCTATCTGCGGTTAACTTAGGTAAAGTCGAGAATGTTAGCGATATCGAAGAGCCCGCTGAGTTAATCGTACGTGCGCTTGACGCCCTACTCGATTATCAAGATTATCCGGTTAAAGCCGCTGAAAATGGCAGCATGCGTCGCCGTACGCTAGGTGTCGGGGTGATTAACTACGCATATTATCTTGCGAAAAATGGCGTACGCTATTCAGATGGCTCAGCGTTAGGTCTGACTCATCAAACCTTTGAAGCCTTGCAATATTATTTATTGAAAGCATCAAACAAATTAGCCAAAGAGCAAGGCGCCTGCCCTGCTTTTAATGAGACTACTTATTCGCAAGGTATCTTGCCGATTGATACTTATAAGAAAGACTTGGATAAAATCTGCCAAGAGCCGCTACATTTAGATTGGGAAACGTTGCGTACTGAGATCACTACTCATGGTCTGCGTAACTCAACCCTAACCGCCTTGATGCCGTCTGAGACTTCCAGTCAGATTGCCAATGCCACCAATGGTATTGAGCCCCCACGCGGTCTAGTGTCTATTAAAGCGTCAAAAGATGGCATCTTAAAACAAGTCGTTCCTGAAATCGGTACCCTAAAACATCAGTACGAACTCTTATGGCAAATGCCAAACAATGACGGTTACTTAAAATTAGTCGCCATCATGCAAAAGTTCGTTGACCAAAGTATCTCTGCCAATACCAACTATGACCCATCGCACTTTGAAGGGGGTCGTGTGCCTATGAAGGTCTTACTCAAAGACTTATTGACTGCATATAAGCTGGGTGTAAAAACGTTGTATTATCACAACACTCGTGATGGCGCGAACGATGCCCAAGCGGATATGGAAGATGATTGTGCTGGCGGGGCTTGTAAGATTTAAGTTTGTAAGAGACGTTCTTTAAATAGAATTTCTGATGGATGGCGGGTTTGGCTTTCGGGTTAAGCCTGCCTCTTAATTCTATTAAACTATAAGAGTGGTTTTGTATATGGCAAAGAAAACGACAGATAAAAAACCTAGAAATGAGTTTATTGAATTCTACGTAGATGACTTTAAAGGTAAGCTTGAGTTCACATATAACTTTGTTGAGGATTCGTTAGAAATAAGAAATCAAATCATCGATAACGCAAAAGTCGAAACCTCTTATAACAAAATCTCTGGAAAAGTGAAAAGAACTAATTCGACGCCACTCAAGAATATTGAACTGCCATTTGATTGTGATAAGGCAATCTTCAAAAATTTTGACGTTCTTGTAGCAATAGACACAAATACAAAATTGATTAGCGATAATTTAGTTAGTGTAACTTCATCTTACTTTGTTAATAAACCTATAAGCGAATGCAATAAAACAGGTAAATATCCTTTTATTCCTTTCGCCTCTCATTTATTCATTAATATAAATAATAGCATTAATGCTGAGAAACTGGGCTGGCACACTATTATTTCTAATTATGTGCAAAATAAATTTCCTAGAAATTATAGAATAGGCATAGTAGTTGATTGCGATCTTGGGGCACACGACTCAATTAATAGCTATAAAGATCCATACTTTGAGCAATTTAAGCTTCCAGAAAATATACAATTGATTTATGCTTCATCTGACACTAAAAATGACTCTATTGCTAATCAGATGATCAACTTTAGCGACAAACTTGCTAATAACATTATGCAATCTGATGACCTAAATAGGTTATTAAAAGCTGACTACTTAATAGATAAGACCAAGCATTGTGAAAAATATTTTCCTATTACCAGTTTAAAGCCTTCGTAGTCATAGGATGCACCCAGCGCACCAATTATATGAAAATTATGCTTAAAGGTGCGCGAGGCGCACTCTACAAATTACGCGTAAATAGATTAACAAATAAGACCTAATTTTCGTGCTAAAATCAGCCCTATATTTAGAGTATAATATTAGCGGAGAATAAATCATGCAACCGATATTTGCAACACAGACAGCCAGTATCTCAGAGCTGAAAAACAACCCTTCGGCACTGATTAAACAGTCAGACGGTGAGTCTATTGCTATTTTAAACCACAATAAACCCGTGGCTTACTTAGTTTCAACAGACGTTTTTGAGCGCATGATGGAAGCGATGGACGATATGGCATTAAGCCAAACCGTTAGCGCACGGATGAATGACGGGCAAATACCTATAAAGGTAACATTGGATGACTTATGATCTTGAGTTTCATCCATTAGCGTTGAAAGAATGGAAAAAGATAGCACCAAGTATTCAGCAGCAGTTTAAGAAAAAATTACAACAGCGATTATTAAACCCTCGTGTTCCTGCTTCAAAACTCTTGGGACACACCGATACCTATAAAATTAAACTACGCACGATAGGATATCGTCTGGTATATACCGTCAAAGATGATGTGGTCGTGGTTTATGTGTTAGCAGTAGGTAAAAGAGAGAATAATAAAGTATATGACAGTCTTGCCACGCGCAAACCCTAGTCTGCATCAAGGTAGTCACTATAAAAGGCGTCTGACGTCTTATATCCTATTCAATAAGAACCCTTTAGCTTTACCACTATATAATTAAAACACACAGACAGAATAAAAACGACGGAGGTCATAGGCGTGCAATATACCGCAATTATCAAAGACGGTGGTTTGTTTATCCCTAACGTATTTTCAGACCTAAACGATGGTCGCTCATACATTGCACAAGTGAAAGTAGACATCGAAGACGTTCGTAAGCAATTAAGCGCAAACGAAGAACCAAAGAAAGAAGCACCAAAAGAACCCAAAAAACAATTAAAGAAACCACCCAAGATAGAACCTCAAGACGTTGGTTTAGGTACGCTTCGCAAGAGTGCTATCGATGAATTAGAAGCATTAGATGATGGTGAGCTAAGCGAAATACTTAAAGCTTATATGAATGATGGACAAGTACCGACACAAATATCTTTAGAGAACTTATAGCGCATTTTTGCTGATGTTTTTAAAGCAGTATTTTTCAATACGTTTAGATTAACAATCTGTATAACTTATAAAGGCAGCCCCATGACTTATTCCATTTTTAATCAAACGCCAAACAATGCCCTTGAAGAACCGATGTTCTTTGGTCAGCCGGTCAATATTGCCCGCTATGACCAGCAGAAGCATCCAATCTTTGAGCAATTGATTGAAAAGCAGCTGTCGTTTTTTTGGCGACCAGAAGAAGTCGATGTCTCACGTGACCGGATTGACTATGGTAATCTATCCTCGCATGAGCAACATATCTTTATTAGCAATCTCAAGTATCAGACCCTACTCGACTCTATTCAAGGTCGCAGCCCAAACGTCGTGCTATTACCTTTGGTTTCTATTCCAGAGCTTGAAACTTGGATTGAGACTTGGACATTTTCTGAAACCATTCACTCACGCAGCTATACCCATATTATTCGTAATATCGTCAACGATCCAAGTGTCGTGTTCGACGACATTATGGCTAATGACCATATTTTAGAGCGCGCTTCTGATATTGCAAAATATTATGATGATCTCTATTACAATGCCCAGCTATATAACTTATATGGTGCAGGGACACATACCATTAATGGTGAGCAAGTTACGGTTGATTTAACCTCACTGAAAAAGCAGCTTTATCTGTGTATCATGGCGGTCAACGTATTAGAAGCCATTCGTTTTTACGTCTCATTTGCCTGCTCTTTCGCCTTTGCTGAACGTAAGCTAATGGAAGGTAATGCCAAAATTATTAAGCTTATTGCTCGTGATGAAGCGCTACATTTGACCGGTACGCAGCACATCCTAAACCTCATGCGTAATGGTAAAGATGATCCAGAAATGGTGCAAATTGCCAATGACTGCTATGAAGAAAGCATTGAGATATTCCGCAAGGCGGCTGAACAAGAGAAAGAATGGGCAAGCTATTTGTTTAAAGACGGTTCGATGATTGGATTGAATAAAGACATTCTATGCCAATATATTGAATACATTACCAATTTACGTATGGAAGCAGTCGGCTTGCCTTCAGCGTTCCCAAAATCTAAATCCAATCCGATTCCATGGATTAATACTTGGTTATCGTCTGATAACGTTCAGGTGGCCCCACAAGAGACTGAAATCAGCTCTTATTTAGTCGGTCAAATTGACTCTGATTTGTCAAACAGTGATTTTGATGATTTCGAACTATAAATATGAGCTATAGCGCGTTATCGATAAGACAAGGCTCCAGGTTAATATTTAATGAATACTCAAACACTCAACGATGAGGCAGTATAGGATTTACTATGACATGGGTGATGACCAGTAAAAAGCAATTCTACTTGCATGATGATGAGAGCCTATTAGACGGACTACTGCGAACGGGTCATGAGATCAATTATCAGTGTAAAGAAGGTTATTGCGGCAGCTGCCGTGTGCGGAAAATTGCAAGCTCACATCCAGTCGATTATCCATTTGTGCCGTTAGCGATGATTGAGGAAAATGAAATACTACCCTGCTGTTGCCGTGTGCAAGGCGTTATTTATATCAATGAGGAGTCGATAAAAGAGTGATAATATTTAAAATTTTCATATAATTTTCTCGAATATCATTATAAATATCATCTAATAAAAAGCGCGTTATCTTCAATAAGATAACGCGCTTTTTTTGATCACTTACTTCCTATAACCTATTACCTATTACAACTACTGGATAGAAGCATCATTTTCAAACAATTTTAATAGCTCTTCACGCATACGTATGCGTTCTTCTTCCGACATCACCGCCTCGTCCTGTCCTTCACCGTGATAGCTAGGCTGTCCACCAAGACTTTCGTCATGAATAATGGTTGGCGGCTCGACTACTTCTTGCGCAGGACGCTCCTCTAACATGATTTTAATTTGTTTGTTCTTACCATTACGCAATATTTGGGCGTTGAGTTCAGTTGTTGGCGGCTTGCGAGCCACATACTGAATCAACTTATTGGCGTCGGTCATCTCCACCCCATCAATGGTTAGGATAATATCGCCAACTTTCAAACCACTTTTGGCGGCAGGACCTTTATCGATAACGTTAAGTACTTCCACACCTGTGGAGGTTTCAAGTCGGGTTGGATCACGTAACTGTGACTGAATCTCGATACCCAGCCAACCACGGCTTACGCGTCCATCTTTAATTAAGGCATTCATTACCTGCTCAACCAGTGCGGTTGGAATAGCAAAACCGATACCCATTGAGCCACCAGAGCGCGAGAAAATAACGGTATTAATACCAACCAATTCACCACGCGCATCGACTAAGGCACCACCTGAGTTACCAGGATTAATAGCCGCATCAGTTTGGATAAAGTCTTCAAACTTATTGACACCCAGTCCAGTACGATTGGTCGCTGAGATAATCCCTTGGGTAACTGTCTGTCCGACGCCGAATGGATTACCAATAGCTAAGGCTAAATCACCGACGCGGCTGGGAGCTTCACGAAAACCAAGTGGGGTCAATCCGGTCATATCGACTTTAATCACCGCCAAATCGCTATCAGGATCCGTACCAATAATTTTGGCACGGCTCTTACGACCATCATTAAAGGCAACTGTAATCTCATCCGCCTTTTCGATCACATGCGCATTAGTGACAATATAGCCATCTTCTGACACGATAACACCTGAGCCTAAGTTGGTAGGACCTTGGCCTTGTGGGCCATCGCTATGGAACTCAAAAAAGCGGCGTAGAACGGGGTCATCCATATAAGGATGCTCAGCCATCGTTTGGGTAGTATAAATATTGACTACCGACTGCGATGCCCGAGCGACCGCATTATGATAAGAAGAAATAGGCGCTGGTGTATCCGCAGCGGGAGCAGACGCTTGCTTCTCAGCAGCCGTAGTTCTAGGGGGCTCCCACGTTGCCTCTGACGGTGTCTTCATACTCATAAACAACCAAATAAACGCTGCAATTAATATCAGCAATAAAATCCAAGGTAGCCATTTTGAAAAAGCTGCCCTATCGTTGGTGTTCGGGGATGACGACATATAGGAAACCTCTATAAATTTTATATAAACAAGCGTTAATAAGAGCTATCAGCTGATTGCTTCAAATGGATACTTTCATGTATGCAAATTATAACTGGCCTCACCATAAAATAGTAACGCATCGTGTACCATTTCAGTTATTTTGCTTGTTGTCAGATATTACTTTTCAATATATCGTTCCTAAAGAATGATAATTGGACGATTAAGCTTTGACGATAAAATTTTGGCGTTTTGTCAATATGCTAAAATGACGATTATAAATATTTAGGGTTTAATAGTGAGAATAAAATGACGACTAACGATAATAACATTGCTGCATCATCATCTAACTCAGAACGTATATCAATCACAGCGCAAACATTGACTCAATTTTGTGACGACTACTTGTCTGCTGATGTCTTTAAAGACTATGCACCTAATGGCTTACAAGTTGATGGTGGACGATCTATTGAGCGTATTGTTACCGGGGTAACCGCCTGTGAAGCCTTAATTGATGCTGCGATAGCCGCTAAAGCTGATGCCATTATGGTGCATCATGGTTATTTTTGGAAAGGCGAGCCTGAACCTTTAAGTAGTATGAAAGGTCAACGTATCCGCAAATTGATGCAGCACGGTATTTCTTTAATCGCTTATCACTTACCCCTTGACGCACATCCAGTCATCGGTAATAATGCCAAGCTTGCTGACATGCTAGGTTTAACCATCACTGGCGCCCTTTATCCTAATGAATCGCATCCCGTCGGTAATATTGCCACTTGCCCACCGCAAAGCGCAGAAAGTCTAACTGCTACCATCACCCAAGTATTGCAACGCGCACCATTACATATCTCAAGCAGCTATAACTATTCTATTAACAATCAAACAGATATTCCTATCAGGAATCAATCGAATGTTGCTGCTTCACCATTTATTAAACGTGTGGGTTTATGTACGGGCGGTGCACAGGACATGATTGAACAAGCAGCAATAATGGGCTGTGATGCCTTTATATCGGGTGAAATATCAGAGCGGACGACCCATAGCGCCCGTGAGCTTGGCATTGATTATTTTGCTTGCGGTCATCATGCAACCGAACGTGGCGGTATTCAAGCTTTGGGTGCGTTAGTTGCGCAGCACTTCGGCTTACCCGTAACTTTTATCGACATTGAAAATCCTGCTTAGGATTAATAATTAATTGGTTATGATGCTTAAATATATTTTGGTGTGAGCTTAGGGGATAAATTAAAAACCTGAAAGCTTGTTAGAAACTGATAGATAATTGTATACTATCAATAAAAACAGATGTATTTTTGACCGTCTACCGCTCAATTGTTAAGTTTTATCGATCTTTTATTAACTTAACTTGAATAATACTCATACAAACCGCATATTAGTCTCTTGTAAGAGAACGTTTTGTCATGAAACTTCCAATTTTCTAACGCCTCCAGTTATAACATTAAGCGCTCAGTTGGTTATCTTTAGTATTTATCATGTGATAGATAGTAAAGATAACTGCTATAGATACAGATGAAATACTACTTAATATAAGTATTTTCGCCCTCTTATCTAAGCTTAACGTCGCCATCACTGTATAGCCTATACTTTATGAAATAATATGCCACTGGCATAAAAACATATAAAGTCAGCTATTTATCAGTATTGCTAAACAGCAGCTTATTAATAAGACCCTCTTTACAGACGATAGGTCATATTTAATTAATAAAGCAAAATCTTATTGAGATTAAAGCAATAAAATTGATTGCTGTTCTATTTCAATATATTGCCCGCGCTGATGTTTTAATAACTTACTCATGACCTTACCGATGCTGAATCTTAATTCAACATAGTTGCTTTATATCATATATTGACTGCTTGGATATAAAAGGACTGTTTACACTACTCCTTCCTATAACTGCTTGTGATACAGACCTATTCTTAATATCTGTATTGCTATATCAGTACAATTACATAGGTTATATCCATAGTTTTTATAAACAGCTTCTATATTGGCGATTCATACAAGATGATATGGTGCTGATTTTATCGATAAGCGCTCTATGATTTAAGGTAAGCAGGATGGCTAACATTAGGAGACATCCATGCAGCGTATTACTTATCGTGTCAAAGTATCTGCGCAAGGTGCCAAACGCCGTATTTCTTATCTACTACGTCCGGCTAAACGCACACTTAGCACCAAAAGTAACTTCGTTCCATCGACTCGTTTTGCCAAAACTAAGAAATTAGTACAATTTTCTAGCATTGCTCTGCTGTCCCTACCCGCTGAAAGTCTGACGACGATGAACGCGCAAATACCTGCTTATGAGCATGTTATGCTGGATAAAACCTTGACCATTGCGGCTGTACCGGGCGGTAGTACTTATTTTGCGACTGATGGCTTTCAACATGGTTTCGGTTATGACCTGGCACGTGATTACGCTAATGAGCTCGGAGTTGCTATTGAACTGAAGGCTTATGCCAGTGAAAAAGCGGCCCTTAGAGCGCTACAATCAGGTGCTGCTGATATGGCGCTCACTACGGCCAGTACTCAGCTAAAAAGCCAGTTAAATTTACCGTCCGTCAACTTCAGCTGTGGCTATGACAGCAGCTTAACTAAAAATGGCTTGCACCCAAAGGTTAGCTGGACATTCAAGCAAGCAAATGATCCGTTAGCAAAACAAGCCAGTTATTTTTTATGTGACAGCATAAAGCTAGATAATACTCAAAAACTGGCAGCATTTTATAATCAGGACTTACTAAAAGATGCCTATAGTCAAGATCATTTCAAAAAAGCCTTAACTGAAAAACTTCCTGATTATCAGTCGTCTTTTGAACAACAAGCACAAAACTATAATCATGATTGGGAATTACTGGTCGCGATGGGATATCAAGAATCCCATCTCAATGCCAATGCGGTATCACCAACAGGGGTTCGCGGTCTCATGATGCTGACCAATAGTACCGCTAAAGCCATGGGAGTCTCTAACCGTGTTGACCCCAACCAAAGTATCAGTGGCGGAGCGCGTTATCTAGAAAAAATGAAATCTAACTTTGCAGATGTGCCCAAAACAGATCGCATTTGGTTCGCACTCGCTGGCTACAATATGGGGCCCAATGCGATTAAGCGTATCCAGAAAAAATTGCGTGCGAAAGATATTGATGATAAAAGTTGGGCGAATGTCTATGCTTATTTGTCCGATAATAAGGCTTCAAACAGCCGTTATCTTCAGTGCATGGACTATGTCAGTAATATTAGAAGTTATCTACAAACCATTAAGACGCAGATGGTTTAATTTATAATAAATAAAAAACTCATAGATAAAAGTATCCAAACAAAAAAGCTGCCCTTGATCTTTAATAAGAACAAGAGCAGCTTTTTTTATAGCAACACAGTACCGTTGCGAAACTCTAAGTATCTAGATAATAGCCATTAACGATTGGGTACTGTCAAACGCTGGCCACGTTGTAACATCGTGTCTGCTGGGATTTTATTCATATCAGCAAGCTCTTGGGTTGAGACCCCATATTTGCGTGCCAGCCCAATCAAGCTATCTCCTGAACCAACAGTATAACGAACCGTGGCTTTTGGTATCTTAATAGTTTGACCACGCTGTAACTCTGCATTGGCGGCCATATTATTGGTCGCTGCTAAATCTTCTACAGAGATACCGAACTGACGAGCTAATGCAATTAAACCATCCCCCGACTGCACTTTATAGTTCTGTGTATTGCCAAGCTTTTTGCCACTACTACTAGACGTATTGTTACTACTAGACGCGGAAACACTGCCTTTAGCAGGAATCGTAATAGTACGGCCCAATATTAAGTTTGAAGTATTATTGAGACCATTCGCTGATGCCAAATCACTCACTGCAATATTATAGCGTTGGGCAACACCCGTTAAGCTATCGCCTGACTGTACTTTATAGCGGACTGATTGATCATTTAACTGGAGACTCACTTGCGCCTTAGATGCAGGGACTTTAATCGTTTGGCCACGTTGTAAGCGGGCTTTGGCATCAAAGCTACTATTAACGGCCGCAACCTGCTCAGCACTAACGCCAATACTACTGGCAATACCAATGAGCGTTTCACCAGATTTTACCGTATATTTACTGGTTGACGTTGCGCTGGCGGTACTACTATTAGCGCTACTGCCACTACTGTTATTAGCGGTAGTAAGGTCCACACTAGCAAGTACTTTCAGTCTCTGACCCACATATAGAGAGTCTGTGGTACCGATACCATTAAGACTGGCTAAAGTCTCAGTGGCAACGTTAAATTGACGGGCTAAGGCAATCAGTCCATCACCAGGCTTGACTCTATAATTTTTGGTCGCGCCTGTTGACTTATTACTAGGTCTTGATGAGGGCGCAGCGGGTGTACTGACCGGTGCCTTTACCTTACCTGGTATGAGCCATAGCTTTTGGCCTCTGAGTAAATCAGCGCGGCTACTTAAATTATTATAGTTTGCCAGTTGGGTGACCGATAAGCCAAAGCGATTGGCAGTACCAATAAGAGTATCTCCTCCTCGTACCACATAACTCTCTGGCTGGCTTGCCGTTGTGGTACTGGCGTTACTTATTGGCTCAATCGTCTTAGCATCATAGAGATATAAAGTGCTACCAGAGAACAGATTGGCTTTGGGATCTATTTGGTTCCATTCAGCAATATCACGCCAGCTCAGCCCTGCACGGTTAGCAATATTAGCCAAGGTATCGCCACGTTTTACCGTATAAGCCGTACGTGCACCTTGCGGCTTTGGCTTACTCGTTGGAGTCTTAGGAAAGCTAAGCTTTTTCTCTTTACCGCTAGCCTCTAAGATAGACTGTTGCGTCTGTACTGCAGATAGCTTAATGTTGCCATCAACAGGGCTAATGGCCTCACTAACTTCATCCGTTTGCATCTGAATTTGATTGGCAATGAAATTACGCTCTTCTTTACTCAGCGGGGGTTCTTGGACAATAGTATTATTCTCAGTAATCTGAGCTGAGGTCGTCGGTAAGCTATTACTTTCCTTGAGCTCAGCATTAATTTTACTGGTTTCTTTGCTAGTAATGGGTGGCTCAGCATTAACTGATACGTTACTACTATATACGGAGCTACTCGTTGGCGTAATAGACGGCGAAATATAACTGGTCGTTTGCTGCGGTACGCTAGCGCTGGACGCATATTCAGCAAGACCCCCACCAGTAGACGGCAGTGACGAGCTACTGTACGGTTTACTATTGTAGTTTGGCAACGCATTAGTAGGACTTGGAGTATAGCTAGGACTTGGGGTATAACTGGGACTTGCATTATAACTCGGGCTGCTAGTACTACTAGGCACACTGGCAGCAATCACGTTACTGGTACCATTACCTCTTAACGAGCTTAATTTAGCATCAAGGTTAAGGTCGACATCGTTGGGAATAATGATCCGCTGTGGACCTGAAGCATCAATACGCGATGACGTTAGAGCCGTATTCAGCTTTTCTAGCTCATCATAACTAACCCCTGTCAATTGTGACACTTCAGCTAAGCTCACACCATAATTGGCCGGTACACTACGAAAATGCTGACGGTTAGCAATCGCTGGTAGATAAACTCCGTATTGCTCAGGCTTAGACACGATATCAGCCACTGCGAGGAAACGTGGTACATAGTTCATGGTTTCAGTTGGTAGTCTGAGTGACCAATAATCGGTTGGCAGCCCTTGCGCAGCATTGGCATCGATGGCTTTTTGAACACGACCAGGACCAGCATTGTAAGAGGCTAAAGCCAACTCCCAGCTCCCAAACTGATTGTATAATGCGGTCAAGAAGTCATAAGCGGCGCGCGTTGACTCGATAACATCACGGCGACCATCATAACTATTACTTTGATTCAGGCCATAGATACGGCCAGTACTTGGAATAAACTGCCATAAACCTGCCGCCGCCGCACTACTTGTTCCACTAGGATCATAGGAGCTTTCAATGACAGGTAACAAGGCCAACTCAGTGGGAATATTACGACGCTCAGCTTCACGTACCGTATGGTATAAGTAACGGCTTGCGCGCGCAGTCAGACGGTTTAGATAATCCTGACGGCTGGTAAACCAACTTTTTTGTCCTTCAATACGCTGGTTATAAACAGCTTGACCACCGTTCATTCGGTAACCGGCACGAAGACGACTCCATAAATCCCCATATTGTTGAATGGCCAGTTTATTACCCTCAACCATGGTCATGTCAGTGGCTTCTAGCAAGTCTGCCAACTCATCTAAACTCTCAGCGTCTAAATAGGCCGTTGAATAATCCCCAGCACTTGTTGCCGGCGAGCGATTGGTTGTAGGCTTACCGCTCGGACGCTTAGTCACTACGGGCGTACTATTTTTCGCACCGGTATTTTTTACCACCGAGGTATTACTACACGCACTAATGAGTAGAGTCGACACCGCTAGCGTCAGTGGTAAAGCAAGAAATAAGCGAGAATTTGATGACACAGTAGACATGATAGTGAGAGTTTCCTAACGATAAGAATAGATGAATATAAAGTTAATCGACAGTATAGTATGCAATGCAAACTAAAGACCAGTCCGATGTAAGAGATACTGGATAAAAATTAAGCTATTTTTTATACCCTATACGAATAAGTACCCGGCAATTACTAGATACCTATTAATAATCTATTAGCCAGTTGATCAGTTTATTGATCAATAGTTACTTGCGATACCGCACGTAGAAGTACCGCATTACCAGTCGATAAAGTCAACGTGACACGCGAGGTAGTCACAAATTCAACTTTCTTACCGTCTCTTACCCAGCTTTCGATCGTATTGACATTGGCTTTAGCTTGCGACCCGGTGGTGACAACGTTATCGATGCTGATATCATAGCGATAGTTTGAGGTTTGATTCCAGCTGCTCTGTAACAATTTTAAGTACGCATCTTTATCTAAGCTGGTAGATTTACCTTTTCTAGACAATGAGATCAAAGCATCATCAGATACGAGGCGCGCCACTTGGTTAATATTTTGGCTATTGGCCGCTGACTTCATCGCTGAAGCATAGCTTTGTACCAAACCTTCGGTCATGGTTGCCGCTTGTGCACTGGTGCTAACTGTACTGGCGATAGCAACTACTGTCATGACGCTAGCACTTTTAAATAATAGAGCCAATAGCCCTTTTTTCCATAGTTGTTTCATCATAATCCTTAGTAATATTATTATCGCTGCTTTTTTTAATTGACGATTTGATCTAACGGTCTAATATATACTTTATATGCCATTTTTTAGTGGTTTGCTAAAAGCAGTATTAACTCTTCAATTCAATGATAGAACATGCCAATGAAGCGTTGAAATATTCACACTACGGTATTAATTATTAACCTTTTGTAAGATAATTTTAGCCTATCATTAAATACTCACAGCCATGTAACGCCATGTGTAATTATTGCATATGAGGTTGCTCAAACAAGGTTAGTTTAGTTTTTTGAGTCAATAGGACTATTATCATACTGCTCATCATCACTGAGTTTCATACCTAAGCGCTCTACTCGCCTATCCATCATTTGCCGTGCAAGCGCTTGCATGTCTTCAACGCGATCAATCTCATCGACAATTTCAAGCCCTAATAAAGTCTCAAATACATCTTCTAAAGTAACCAATCCTTTGACTTCGCCATACTCGCCTACGGTAATGGCGATATGAATGCGATTTTTTAGCATCAAATCTAATAGATCAAATAGCTTCATTTTGGAGAATACAAAGCTTATTTCACGCTGAAACTGGGTCAACGGCTTATGCATGGCATGATTGACCTTCGCCAATAGCATGTCAGTTTTTAATACAAAACCGGTGATATTATCGAGATCGCCATCATAAATAGGTAACCGCGAAAAGGTTAATTTTGGACGATCAACCAGCAGTTCAGCCACCGTTTTATTCTGCTCAAACGCTAGCATCACCGAACGCGGGGTCATAATATCTTCAACTTTAATCGCCCCAAATGCCAATAAGTTACGAATAATTCGCGACTCTAATGGGTCTATTTGTCCGGCCTCTTCACCAATACTGGCAAGGGCTGCAAACTCACGTCGACTAAAGACATCTGTCTCTTTTCCGCGTACCAGTAGTTTGGTTAGACGCTCAGATAGCCAGATAAGAGGATATAAAACAATGATAATAACGCGTACAAATTGAGCCACCAGTCCACTGAGCTGTCGCCAGTATACGGTACCTAAGGTTTTAGGAATAATTTCTGAAAATGTCAGGATAGCTAACGTCATTAACGCTGAAAAAAGTCCAAACCATGTACTACCAAAGACGATAGTCGCTTGCGCGCCAGCACCGATAGAGCCCAAAGTATTAGCAATGGTATTTAACGTCAATATGGCCGCTAATGACTGATCAACATTATCTTGTTTTAAGCGTTTAAGCATTTGTGCTTTTTTGGGGTTACTGTCTTGAACATCAGCAATATATGAAGGTGTCATGCTCAGCAACACTGATTCTGCCATCGAGCAGACAAAGGATAACCCAATTGCCATACTGATAAAACCAATCAGTAATACCACATTCGTAGTAGTAGGCGCTGCAAGTGCATCCGCTGCCAATGCCGGATAAGGCAAGATCGCCAACAGCAATACCAACGATGAAACCGTAAATGCGCCTACAGCGCTAACACGAGGGTGTTTTTGGGTCGTCGGGGGAGGTTTAGAAGACGCTTCTTGACGATAAGCGCGCGGACAACATAAACGAGGTATAAACAAAAAAGTGTTGAACAAGTTAAGTAACCTACACAAAAAAAAAGAGGATAAAACGAATATAGAACGAATTAAAGTTTATTACTGTGACTAAAGTAAAAGATTACTGCTATAGCAGCTATAGACTGTGTTACCTATTGCTAAAATCAAGCTGTTTTTTTATACTTGATAAAGACAAACATAACCATTTTATATTAGCATTGATGCCAATATTTAACAATAATTTGTCATACTATCTAGCTATTGTTTCGATTGGTGCCCTCTACAGTGGATAAACAAATGCAGAGAGAAGCTAAGCTTAGAGATAACCTTTACCATAGTATTAGTTCACGGTGCTCGCTGTACCTAAATACTCTATCTAACAGCAAATATATGCTTATGCTTTATTGGTTTTAATACACCATAAGGATTGTCGTGATAGATAGCGACTGCTAGTATGCTGCTGTGTTGAGAAAAATACACTCATCCCATGATTAACAGTTACCAAGTCTGGGATTTTTTGTTACTATGCGTCTAATTTTATTATTGTCTATTATATATTGAGAGAGATATGGAACTATTAAGTCAAATCTTATTACCAGTAGCATTTTTTGCCATTTTTTACTTTTTGGTGATCCGTCCTCAGTCTAAACGTACTAAAGAACACCGTGCAATGGTCAACTCTTTAACTGTTGGCAGTGAAATAATCTTTGCTGGTGGTCTAATGGGTCGTATTAAAAGTCTGGAAGATATCTATGCCGTTGTTAGCTTAAACAATAATACCGATGTTAAGGTGCAACGCGCGTCTGTGATTTCAGTATTGCCTAAAGGTACTATTGAGAGCGTATAAGCATTAGTAATGATGACTTATGGTGATAACAAGCCCGTATAAGCAGTACTTACTATTATCATGGTCAAGATGCTTATCAAATTAATATTTATAAAAATGACCGTTAACTATTGACGGTCATTTTCCGCTATTAGCCAGTCAAGTAAGGCAGCACTATCATTTAGCGGGCTTATCTTTATATCTTATAGTATGTTATACACTACCGTTTTATGCTCTATTATCATAGCGGATGATCGCGATGGTGGACAGTTGTAAATAATGAAGATGCCAAAGGCTAAATATGGCAGTCCCCCATTGTTATCGCTAATATCCCATCTGCTGACTTGTGTCCTGCGTCGCCAGTACTTTATCAACTTAAAGAAGTGATTATGCAATATCCCGCTTGGAAATACTTACTCATTGCCATCGTGCTGGTCGTCGCCGGTCTGTATGCTGCACCTAACCTTTATCCTGATGAACCTGCGGTACAGATCACCAGTGCAGCGGCAGGTACACAGCTGTCTGAAGGTATCTTGACCCAGTCGCAAAGCCTACTCGAAGAGGCTGGCGTAAGCTATCATGACGGCACATTTGAGGGCAATAGTGCACTAGTACGCCTCGATAATCCAGTTGCCCAGCTAAAAGCACAAGAGACGTTAAGACAGAACTTGGGTGATGACTATGTGGTGGCACTCAACTTAGCGCAGACCACTCCGCAGTGGTTACGTGACATTGGTGCGAAACCGATGAAGCTGGGACTAGACTTGCGTGGCGGGGTACGTTTCGTACTTGAAGTGGATATGGATAAGGCACTCGAACAGCGCCTGACCAGTGCCAGCCGTGACGTGCGCCGCGAACTACGGGCTGAGCGCATTGCGATCAAAGGCATCAAAGCTGAGACCCAAGGTATTGTGCTGCATTTTGCTGATACGGATATTCGTAACCGCGCTCAAAATATCTTGCAAGCATCAATGAGTAACAACTTTAATCTCCAATCCTCTATTGATGATCAAGGTCCTGCGCTGATCATGGCGTATAACGATGCTACCTTAGAAGAAATCAACAGCTACGCGGTCAACCAAAACTTAACTACCTTGCGTAATCGTATCAGCGAGCTTGGGGTGGCCGAAGCCTTAGTACAATCACAAGGTGCTAGCCGTATTGTGGTAGAGCTCCCAGGTGTGCAAGATACTGCTGAAGCTAAGCGGGTACTTGGTCGTACTGCGAACCTTGAATTCCGGATGGTGGCTAAAGACAGTGAAAACTTCATGGGCGGTATTCCACCGGCTGGCACTGAAGCGTTTCCATTTAAAACGCTTGATGGCCCACCAGTATTATTAGAGCGTCAGGCTATTGTCACTGGTGATAAAGTGACTAACGCCCAGACCAGTCTCGATGAGAGCGGTCAACCTGAGGTAAATATTACCTTAGACAGCGCTGGCGGTAAGCTCATGCAAAACGCCACACGTACTGCAGTCGGCGAGCAAATGGCTGTACTATTTATTGAAAACAAGCAAAAGATCACTTATAAAGAAGATCCAGCAACTGGCGAGACGGTCGAAGTACGGACGCCTTATGCTGAGACTAAAGTAATTAACCGTGCCAATATTCAAGCCGTACTCGGATCATCATTCCGAATTACTGGTCTTGATAGCAATGCCGAATCTGCTGAGCTGGCTTTATTGTTACGCTCAGGGGCACTTGCCGCACCGATGTACTTCGTTGAAGAGCGCACCATTGGTCCGTCATTGGGACAGGAAAATATTGATAAAGGCCTATTCTCTACTCAAGTCGGTTATCTGTTAGTCTTTGCCTTTATGATTATCTTCTATCGTCTATTTGGTTTGATTGCCAACGTAGCGCTAGCGATTAACGTCATTATCATGGTGGCGATTATGTCTATTTTAGGCTCATCACTTACCCTACCTGGTATTGCTGGTATCGTCCTGACTATTGGTATGGCGGTGGATGCCAACGTGCTCATTTTTGAGCGTGTCCGTGAGGAGCTGGCAAACGGGGTGCGACCAAAGTCCGCCATTGTGGCAGGCTTTGATCGTGCTTTTAGTAGTATCTTTGATGCCAACATCACCACGTTATTGGTCGCGTTTATTCTGTTTGCTATTGGCACCGGTCCAATTAAAGGCTTTGCGATCACCTTAGCAGTCGGTATCGTCAGCTCCTTATTTACCGCCATTTTGGTCACGCGGGCGCTGGTACAAATTGCTTACGGTAAGCGTAAATCTATCAAACGTTTGAGCATCGGCTAGGAGAAACACATGGCGATTGAACAGAATAATCCCCCAGAAAAACAAAACACGCCGGATCGCGATAGTTCGGGCGGCGGCCCAGACGGTAATTCGAATGGCCCAAACGATAGTAATAAGCGTCGGTACCGTAATAAGCCGCGCCGCGATGGTAAAGGCAGTAATACCCAAACCAACAATGCTACCCGCTCGGCATCACCTAAAAACAAATCGCGCCGCAGTGCTCAAAGCGATAAAAACAGTCAGGCGTTAGCAACACAAGCGTCTAATGCTGCAATCGATATTGACCCTAATGAGTTGATGGATGATGCAGCTGATGACGCGGCAGCAAAAGCAGAAGGTGGCATCAAAGCCATCGGTAATCAGCGCATCATCCCTTTTATGAAGATAGAAAAGCCCATGGCGATTTTATCTATCATATTGATTATTGGTAGCATTATTGCCATTGCCGTTAACGGTCTTAACCTTGGCCTTGACTTTACTGGTGGGGTCTCAGCAGACGTGCGCTATGAGCAACCTGCTGAACAAGTTGATGTGGTTAAAGCCTTGGCTGATAAAGGCTTTGATGATTCTGTCGTACAGTATCTAGGTACCCGCCAAGAGCTGTTAGTACGCTTGCCGCCACAGTCTGATAATATTGAAGGACTAAACGCCACGCTTAACCAAGCGCTGGACTTGCCCAATAATAATGCTGAAATTAGTAATGTTAATATCATTGGTAGTCAAGTCGGCAATGAAGTATATTTAAATTCAGTGATGGCAGTAGTATTGGCCTTAGTCTCTATGCTGGGATATGTTGCCTTACGCTTCCAATTCAAGCTTGCCGTAGGTGCGGTGATGGCACTATTCCATGACGCTATCGTGACTGTCGGTGTTTTTGCCTTATTTGGCTTCCCGTTTGATTTAACAGTACTGGCCGCGATACTGGCACTGATTGGTTATTCACTGAACGATACCATTGTCGTTTATGACCGTATTCGCGAAAACTTCCGGCGCGTTCGTGGTATCACGCCTCGTCAAACGATTGATTTATCATTAACCGAAACGTTACGCCGTACTATTATGACCATCTCAACGGTAATGCTGGTAGTATTAGCAATGATGTTCCTAGGCGGCGATGGCTTATATTGGTTTGCCGTAGCACTATTCATTGGTCTTATTGCGGGTACTTATTCATCAATCTATATTTCAAGCTCGATTCCGTTAAGCATGGGGCTGTCACGCGACGACTTTGTGGTAAAAGTAAAACCGGAGTTTGAAGAAGAGATTGTCACCTTTAATGATCCAAAAATGTTTGAACAAGACTAATAGTTAACTAAAGGCAAATAATTAAACCGTATAATATATTGGCTTTATAAGTATTATCCTGGCAAAAGCACCTAACTAATAGGTGCTTTTGTCTTTATGCTGTTATCAAATCATATCATTATTAAAGCCTAGCCAATCAGTCACTTATCCTATTGCTATAGCTATAGCTTAAGATGACAGGCCGTATTATTTGCGTTTCTGCATAAGCGATTATTTCATGCCCTCTATTCTACCGCCAACTGCCATGCCGCCTATCGACACTCGCTACAAACATATTATTTCGATTGCGGTACCGGTAATGCTTGCTAATTTAGCCATGCCGCTCCAAAGTGTCATTGATACCGCGATTGTGGGTAATATGAACGATGCAGCGAAGTTAGCTGGTATGGGTTTGGCGATACAATTGTTGTCCCTACTGCTCGTTAGTTTTAACTTTTTGCAATACGCTTCCTCTGGCTTGTCTGCGCAGGCGTTAGGGCAACTGGCTAATACTACGAGTGTGGCAAAAGATAAATCAAAAGAAGCGCAGCAGATGCCCTCGACGCTATTGTCTATTTTGCAGCGGGCACTATTGTTAGCATTTATTATCGGTATGGTGCTGTTACTGGCAAAACCATGGCTGATTGATTTTGGCCTGCAAGCATTATCCGCCAATCCCGCTAGTGGACTGGCTGCAAAGACTTATTTAGATGTGCGTTTTTGGGGCGTCATTGCCGAGCTGATGAATTTTGCTTTTATTGGTTGGTTTGCAGGCCAAGGTCAGACCCGCTATATGCTTTATCAGCAAGGCTTTATTGCGCTACTCAATATTATCCTAACCCTGTTTTTTGTTTATGGGATGCAATTGGGAATAGTAGGGGTTGCGCTAGGTACCACTATCGCCTTTTGGTCAGGGGTGGTATTGGCACTTTGGCTGAGCCGCCACCACCTGCAGGTGTCTTGGAAAGCATTTTTTAAAACCGACCCGCAACATTTCACTAAATATAAAATGCTTAGGCTATTTTCTTTAAATAAAGATATTTTTATTCGTACGCTAATCTTGACCTTGAGCTTTGCATGGATAACGCGCTTATCGGCACAAAGTGGTGACTTGGTACTGGCAGCCAATGCTATCTTATTACAAGTACTAAGTATTTCGGCTTTTGCACTTGACGGCGTGGCAGTATCGGCTGAAACCTTAAGTGGTCAGGCGGCAGGACGGCGTGATTGGCTGCGCTTTCGTATTATCGTCAAACGTACTGGAGTGGTCAGCTATGGGCTTGCCTTGTTGCTCAGTGCGATATGGTGGCTAGCCATGCCAACGTATTTGCAGTTGATGACCAATATTGAGACAGTATTTACGCTGGCTTATGCTTATCACGGTTATGCGGTACTACTACCGCTGATTGGGGTGGGCGCTTATTGGCTCGATGGGATATTTTTTGGTTTAACCGCAGGCCATATCATTCGTAATGCGGCACTCATATTGGCCGTTATCTTTTTTCCGCTAAGCTGGCTGCTCTATCAGCAGTGGGGAATGACCGGAATTTGGCTCAGTGTCTGGTGCTTATTACTACTGCGTATGTTGATTCTTGGTGGATTTTTATATCATACACAAAAAACGGGCAGCTATGAAAAATTACAGCCTCACTAATAATAAAAGGTAAATGATAAGCGATATAGTTGTTAGATTAATTAACATAAAAGATAATTATTATTAAGCAAAGAGAACCATCAATACATTTAGAAAACCAGGAAATAATGTGACCATTCATTTTAAGCAGCGACAAAAGCCAACCTATCAATGGGGCGAAGGCTTTAAAAAAAGCATTCCAGTAGCAATGGGTTATATCCCTGCAGGTATCGCCTTTGGGGTTCTTGCGCAGGTAGCAGGTGTGCCCATTTGGGCAACTATTATGCTTAGTGTCGTACTATATGCAGGCGCAGCGCAATATGCTTGCCTGCCTATGCTCAGTGCTGGACTGCCTGTTGGTAGTATTGCCACTAATATCGCTGCTATTAATCTGCGTCATGTATTTTATGGGGTGCCATTATTACAATATTTACCAACTCAGAAAGTCGCTAGAACGTACTGCTTGTTTGCCCTCACCGATGAGACCTTCTCCGTCATGACCAGCTTACCCGCTGAATCGCGGCAGACACTTCTGTTACCTGTGAGTTTATTTAATCAAAGCTGGTGGGTGCTGGCAAGCGCTATCGGCGTAATCATCGGCACTGCGCTCAATGATTTAGTACCCCACTTAGATTTTGCACTCATTTGTCTGTTTGTAATTTTGGCATATGAGCAATTCCAAAGTATCAAACGTTATTTCCCTATTGGTATTGCCGTTATAGGCTTAGCGATTGCCTCTCTATTCACCAGTAATTGGCTGTTACTGGTCGCTATTGCAATTTGTATGTTGCTCATCTTAACGCGTGCATTTTGGATACAACGTAAGGCTATAAAAGATAAGGTTATAGGAGGTTCTGATGACCAGTAGCTATCTAATTGCAGCGACACTCGCAATGGCAGGAGTCACGTTTATCACCCGTGCTATTCCAGCGTTAATACCGCAAAAACTACTCGATAGACCCTGGCTACATCGCCTTAATGAGAGTTTACCGCTATCCGTTCTGATATTATTAATTTTAACCAGCCTCTCCTACCAAGATTTATCAGCAAATATTAGCTTAAGTAGCGCGGCGTTACATTTATTATTGGCACAAATTGGTGCGTTATTGCTGGTATTACTCGTCTATCATGTTAGTCGCCAGCTGCTAGTGAGTATGGTCGTGGGTATTGCCGCAATCAATGGGCTACTTTGGTTATTTGATCACTTTTTATAAGTGATCTATCGGTTATGAATGAGTTATGTTTCATAAGTACACTATAGTGAACGCTAAATAGAATACATACAGCACATAACCTTGTGAAGCTGGAGAAATATTCTCGCTTGCGGTACGGCTCAGATACTTAAGAGGCTTCGTTGATTTCTCCAGCCACGCTGTGTATTGGTTTTATAACAAACAAATTATATGTCAAAAAGACCCTAATAAAAAAGGCTGGATTCCTTATAGAATCCAGCCTTTTTTTATTTCACAATAGCTATTTTTTTGTGACTCAATAGTTTAGAGCTCTTCTACACCCATCATATCAACGGGGGTATCAGCAACGATTTGCATACCTTTTTTGCCTGTTTTAGCGGTTTCACTGCGCTGCTCTTGTAAATGATCAAGATAAGCTTCGTTGATTTGACCCGTGATATAGCAGCCATTAAACACCGCACAATCGAAACCTTCAACCTTACTGTGCTTAGTATCTTTTACCGCATCGATAAGGTCGTCAAGATCTTGAAATATTAAGCGATCAGCACCGATAATCTCGCGTACTTCCTCTACAGTATGGCCTGAGGCAATGAGCTCACTGCGTACTGGCATATCAATACCATAAACATTAGGATATTTTACGGGTGGCGCCGCACTAGCAAAAAATACCTTTCTAGCACCCGCATCACGCGCCATTTGGATGATTTCATGACAAGTGGTACCACGGACGATAGAATCATCAACCAAAAGTACGTTTTTATCTTTGAACTCTAACGGTACCGGACTAAGCTTTTGACGAACGGACTTTTTACGCTGCTGCTGACCGGGCATAATAAAAGTACGACCAATATAACGGTTCTTCATAAACCCTTCACGATACTTAATATTCATCTTTAGCGCCAACTCCATCGCTGAAGTACGCGAGGTGTCAGGAATAGGAATCACCACATCAATATCATGATCTTCGCCCCACTCTCTAAGAATTTTTTGGCCCAGCTTTTCACCCATACGCAAACGCGATTTATAAACTGAGATATTATCCATAATCGAATCTGGGCGTGCAAAATAGACATATTCAAAAATACAGGGCGTATATTCTTGCTGCTCCACACATTGATGGGTATGCAGTTGATGGTTTAAATCAATGAAAATTGCTTCGCCAGGTTTGACATCACGAATGATGCTAAAGCCCGAGCCGGTAAGCGCCACTGACTCAGAGGCCACCATATATTCTGTACCGCCGTTGGCTGCTAAACGCTCGCCAAAGATCAGTGGACGAATACCATTAGGATCGCGGAATGCCAATAAGCCATGACCGGTAATTATCGCCACCACTCCATAAGCCCCTTCACAGCGGTGATAAACGGCTTTTACCGCTTCAAAAATATCATCAGGGGTTGGATGCGTTTTGCCTAGATTCTGCATCTCATGCGCCAAGACGTTTAGTAGCACCTCAGAATCAGAGTCAGTGTTTAAATGACGAAGATCATCTTGATAAAGTGATTTTGCTAAACTCTCTGCATTGGTCAAATTACCATTGTGCGCCAAGGTAATGCCATAAGGTGAGTTGACATAAAAGGGCTGTGCCTCAGCACTGCTCGAGGTGCCAGCTGTGGGATAACGAACATGACCGATACCGAACTTACCCACCAAACGCTGCATGTGCCGATTCATAAAAACATCACGTACCATGCCATTTTCTTTACGTAAATATAAGCGCCCATCCTGCAAAGTTACAATACCTGCCGCATCTTGCCCGCGGTGTTGTAACATAGTTAAGGCATCATAAAGAATTTGGTTGACTGGCTCATGAGCTGCAACCCCAACGACTCCACACATAGTTATGTCCTATTTTAAATCACACATTAATAACGCCATGACGACTCACTTACTGATAGTGATATCTTTCAGATAGTCGCCAACCTGATGATTTTGCTTGCTTATATTAGGTATTTTCTGAAACTAGATTATTACTAAAAATAAAGACTTGCTGATACGCAAAAAAAGATAAGCGATGGATAATTTATAAACTACAATTTATGAATAATAAACTTATCAGCGCTAAGTGAGGTTACTTAGTAATTTATCAAGGCTTAATTAATAAAAGTCTGATTTATAAAAGCTCATGATTGATCAATTTGATCCCAAGTAGCACCTAATAAATCTGACGCTAAGGTCTTCGCTATCGGTGCATAAGGTAATAGCTCAGGCGCTAACACCGAGGTTTGCCATTGTGGCATTTGTACCAATAAAGGTGCGCTGACACTAAGCACGACTAAGACTATAAGTACATTTTTGGCCGCACCAAGTACGCCGCCAGCCATTTTATCAACTAGGCCAAGACGCAACGTTTTAAGCACCCCTGAGAATACCAGTGCCACCAAATGCATAATAGCAAGTATAACGATCACTACTAATAAGAAAGCCAGAGCCACTTGCAACACCGGATTTTGTACCAAACCTGAGAGTTGAGGGGCGACTGAGCTTGCCAGTCGTGTGGCCGCAATCAAAGCAATAAACCAACCCACAAGACCCACCGCTGTCTTAATCAAACCAACCTGAAAGCCGCGCCATAAGCCAATTAAGACAACGACGGCAATCACAATATCCAAACCACTCATGCTTACCACCCTATTATCGTATTTGCTTAAGATTCACGCGAAAAGTCACTATTTAGCCTATTAAAATCTTAAATAATCTAGTCTAAAACACTGTAATCAAAGTTTATTAAGTTAAGATTTAGCTTTCCATAGCGTCGTAGTAACCGCCGATAGCTTGAATGCAAGACTGAACTAAGCCCGGTCCTCGATAAATAAGACCAGTATAGAGCTGTACCATGTCAGCGCCAGCTTTGATTTTTTTCACCGCTTTCTCGCCGCTATCGATACCACCAACGCCAATCAAGGCTACTTTACCATCCAACTGGTCTGAAAATTGTTGTAGAATCTGAGTACTAATATGACTGACTGGACGACCTGATAAGCCGCCTTTTTGATCGCCATCATGCAAATCTTCAACACCCACTCGGCTCAGAGTCGTATTAGTGGCAATCAAGCCATCGATTTCAAAGTCTAAAAGCTGCTGGGAGATATAATCGACCTGTAATGGTTCTAAATCAGGCGCGACTTTTAATACCAGTGGCACATAAAACCCATACTCTGTTGCCAGTTGATCATGACGGTTCTTGATAGCATCTAATAGATGAGTTAAGGCTTCGCCACTTTGTAAGTCACGCAAATTCTCAGTATTTGGCGATGAGATATTAACGGTAATATATGAGGCCTGTGCATAAACCCGCTCTAAGCAATATATATAATCATCAGCCGCTTGCTCTACCGGCGTACTGGCGTTTTTGCCAATATTGATACCTATATTGCCTTTATACTTGCAGCGTTTGACATTTTCAATAAGGTAATTAACGCCCTGATTGTTAAAGCCCATCCGGTTTATAATAGCATCAGCTTGTTTAAGTCTAAATAAACGCGGCTTATCATTACCAAATTGTGGTTTTGGGGTGACGGTGCCCACTTCAATAAAACCAAAGCCTAATTCTGCTAGCGCGTCAATATAATCGCCGTTTTTATCCAAGCCGGCTGCCAATCCGACCGGATTTGAGAATTGCAATCCCATACAATCGGTCGGCTGCATCGACTGACCATAAATCAGACCTAACGCCCGCGCTTTGTGGGCTTTATCCAATAAAGACAGGGTCATGTCATGAGCCTGCTCAGGGTCCATCTTAAATAAAAACGGGCGAAGTAAGGCGTAGGACATAGTGACAATAAACCCTGATTGAAGAAAATAGTGAATAGGATAAACTAGATAGCTTAAGGCGCTGCGATTATATCAGCTTAGCAGAGATAAAACTAAAGTTTCATATCTCAAAGTGTCAGATAGCAACGTTAGAAAATACTTATAAAAGAGAGCTATTGACGGTAGCAAAAAATCCCATTAAAGAATAGCTTATGGTACGGGGCGACTGTCAGTTAGTGCAACCCAGCCACGTACAATACGATATAGATGCCAAATAAAGGTAAACGTCATAATCAGCAGTCCCAGACCGGTTAACAAAATCGACCCGATAGCTAAATTACCACTATCTGCCATTACACTCACACCCAATCCGCCCAGTGCGAACGTAATTAATAGCGCACCGATGGCAAAAAAAACAATACTGTACCAAAAAGTCTTAATCTGCCAATCAAAATGCGTTGCCAACCACGACCCGTCTGCATCATGCCGTTTGGCATAATTCATCACGATAGGTACAATCCATAACAGCCCTGCGGTAAAATAGCTCACCACATATAACAAGTAAGTTATATGATTATAGGTCACTAGAGAGCGCCGGTTATCATCACTTATCATGCTATCTTACTCCGGTTGAATAAGCTCATCATTAGGGTAGTGAGCCCGTATACCAAAAGCGGTAAAAGGGTTATAGTAATAGGCTCAGCTGTCTGCGTTAAGCGCTGATCAGACTGAGAGTCAAAGGAACGATTCATAATAAACATCCGTAACTGACAATAACTACTAAGTATTTTATTGTGGCGAATAGCACACTTTTCAAGATGACTTGCTGTAGCGCTTACCTTCTAATCCCTACTTAGTATAGAAGGTTTAGAATGAAATATTTATTAGCATTGAGTGCTGCTAAATTGAATACCAACTAGTAAGTCACTGTAGCTTGTACTTGAATTTGCTTAGTAGTTATATCTTGCTGCATCGACAGCTGAGTAAACTGCCAGCCTTGTTGTTGAAGTTTGCCAAGCGCCGCGCTTACTATCGCTTGGCTAGCATCGGCAAAGCTCAGTTGCACTGCCTCCCCAGCAGCGACTACCTGTGCATTATCAATTCCAGAAGCGTTTAGTAGCGAGCTGATACTACTGGCTGGGGATTGTGAGGTATCGACGCCTGGGGTATTGGCAGCATTTAGAACATTACTGTCGATGTTATCAGCCTGCGCGCGCAACCAAAAATAATCAGCTACTTGCTCTTGATAGTTGACCTCACTTTCTTCAGCGGCTTGATGTAGAATATAACCACCATATCCGCCACCAAATAATAATAAAAATACCAGTAACAATCCCAAGGCCATCTGATCGCGTGGTAATAAAGCCTGCCAGCGTGACCCCAATATATTCTGGTAGCTATGTATATGTCCGGTCATCTTTCTCGCCATATGTCCTGAAAATGCGCTTGCTGCTGGGGTATTGCGCTTGTTGCAACCCTGTAATAGTTTCATTACCTAACCCCGATATCTAATAGAAATTGATGGCTAATAAATATTGATGGCTAAAGATGACTATATGATATCTAGCAATAAAATCTATTAGACCTCGATTCATTAAAAGCCTGTCTTATTAGAAAAATGTCTAATCAAGAACTAGCAGCCTTATTATTCTTAGCACTACTCTCGACAATGTTTACTGTAATCTGTCCGCTAAACTGTCCCTGCTCATCACTATTAACCCGCTCTAAATCAGCAGTCAAACCTTGGGCATTAAGCGTACTAGTAAATTGATCAAGAGTATCTCGATTCGGCGCTATTAAAGTGAAGCTCAGCGCTGTTGGCTGCATAATCAATGCCTGTGCTTGTAGGGAGGACTGTTTGATAAGCGGTGATATACGTGCCAAAACAGCCATATGTGAGGCAGGTGCTTGGCTATCGTTACGTAGCTTTGGTTGCAGCTGTGTCTGTAATTTAGTGCGAGCATTTAGCCGCTCATCAGGAAACCACGACTGATACTGCGCAGCGACCTCAGTCTGCGTGGCAGTAGCGGCCTCACTATAGCGATACCATTGCACACCATCAGTTGCCATTTGTAGCATGAGAGCTGATAGCGCCACCATCATGGCCACACGCAAATAAGGGGACAACTGCGAGTTTGTTGCTTTGACAAAAAAGTTAAGCGCATGACGCTCGGGGGTCTCAATGGGGACGGGAGTACTTGAAAGCATGGTCAATAATAACTGATGCTCAGCTACAAGCGCTGCTGTTTCTACCGAGATATTGGTTATAGCTGGTATTGATTGCGCCCTTATCTGTTCTGAACTGAGCTCACTATCTATACTGTCAGCGACTGGCGCGCCAATTGTAGAAGGCACAATAGATGGACCGATTGCCGTTAACACACAAACTTCACTTAACTGCGGCAAGCGCTCAAAAATTAACGGCAGATAACTGACGGCTAACCCTTGATGTTTCGACTGCCTTAATAGCGCTGTGTACTCATCTTGGTATAATACCACTTGCTGCCCGGCGCCCTCTTCTGGAATCGGTAGCAATAAAAAATCAGGCAATAGCGCTTGAATGGTCAAGCCTGCCAACCCTACACTTTGTTGCCAAGTCTCGATATCGCTTTGAGCTAGTGCGTATAAGTAATGCCTATTAGCGTTACTTATTTGCCTTACTGATAGCTGCTCAACAGAGGTTAAAGACGTCTCTTCAAATAAATACTGCTTACCAATGTTGCCCAATTGCTTAAGCTGAGCGCTGTTAAGCTCAGTATCGACTTGTAATATATGGCTTGTGGGGAAATACAGACACAGTGTTTTAGAACTATTGGTTTTATAGCTACTATAAATATCATGTAACTGCTGCCAACTATCGACTATTTGCCATTGTTTTGTATCAGCATGCCAGACCGCTAGCGGACTGTGCTGCGCTCTTAACCAAACGTGTAACACTAAACGTGTCCTTACTTGTTGGACCATTGATTAAAACGGCCGAATACTTATAGTTTTTTTAAACAATGAGCAGACGCTAACTGCTACTATAAACTAGTGCTTGTTAATATTAGTTCGCCTACTCATGTTAATACGGCTGAACCGGAACAAAACGATCAATCTCATTTGCCATTCCCGCCAGGACAAACTCCATCTCAAATACGCGCGCTTCAGCTAAAGAAAACGATTCAGGACTATTACCGGTTAATAAGCTGGCAAGATTGGCCACAATAGACATGTGACAAACCACTACCAAGCATTCTGCTTCAATGTTACCTAACTCTGCTAACGCCGCATGCGCATCATCAGAGGGGGTGATGTTATCCTGTACCACTGCGGCCACATTTGGGGCGTGCTTTTGCAACTGAGCCAAGGTTTGCTGTGCTCTATCATAGGGGCTAACCACAAAATAATCCGGGGTATAATGCGCCATAATATAATCAGCGGTTTGCGCGGCTTGTTGTTGACCGTACTCTGTTAATTGCCGTGCACTATCTGGACGAGATTCATCTTCTGCTTGTCCATGACGCATCAATATAATTTTCATAACACTCCTTGGTTTGAGCCTTTATTCATATTTTTATAGAGGTTAGTTTTTGTTTTTATTAGCAACATTCGCTTGAGAAACATCGTCGTTAGAGACACTATCTTTAGAAACGTCATCGTCAGACTTATCATCAGTTGGGCTACTGGTTACTGCTTGCATTTGGGCTGTGAGTGCAGCATTACTGTGATCATGCGGCATGACAAACTCAACGTCGCTACGAAATCCAGCTTCCATTAAGTGCAAAGCAACACCAAGTGCGGCTTTGTCTTCATAAATGACAGCGTATAAGGCGTGAGTGATGGGCATATAAATGCCCTCTTTGCTGGCTTTTTCATGCACTTGCTGAATGGTATTGACCCCTTCAGCGGTTTGGCCAAGTTTTTTGACTGCCGCATCAATACTCATACCGCGCCCGAGCATATTGCCGATACGGTAGTTGCGGCTGAGCTCTGAGCTACAGGTGGCATATAGGTCACCAACACCTGATAAGCCTAAAAAGGTCAGCGGATTAGCGCCAGCCTCGACCCCAAAGCGGCTCATTTCTGCCAATGCACGGGTTAATAACATCGCTTTGGTATTCTCGCCGACATCATAAGCGGCGGCCATACCCATGGCAATCGCATAGATATTTTTTAGCGCTCCGCCAAGCTCGACACCGCAAATATCATCACTGGCAAATACCCGAAAGAAGGCGCTGTGTAAAGCGGCTTGTACGGCATGACGTAAGGGCTCTGAATCACTCGCTATTACCGTCGCTGACGGCATATTTTTCATAATCTCTATAGCAAGATTAGGGCCTGACAACACCCCAAAATTTACTTCTGGCAACTCATCTTTAATAATGTCACTCATAAAGGCGAAGGTATCTTTTTCCATACCTTTGGTCAATGACACGATTGATTGCCCAGTAATAAACGGGGCGATATTTTTGAGGGTCTCGCGAAAGGCTAAGCTAGGTACCGCAAGAAAAATAATATCTTTATCTTTGACTGATGCTTCTAAGTCATGGCTATATTTAAGACGATCATCAAGCTTATAACCGGGCAGGTATTTCTTATTCATTTGCAGCTTAGCCATTGACTTGACCGTACGCTTATTACGTACCCATAGCGTAGTATCACAGCCATTGCGTGCTGCTAAGTTTGCCATTGCCGTACCAAAGCTACCGCCGCCTAAAAATGCTAAGCGCAATTTAGTGGGATTTTTGTGTATTTGCTCCATATTTTTGGCTACCGCCGCTTCAACGGCACTAGGATTTAACTTTTTGCGGCCAAGACCTGATTTAGTTGCTCGATCAAAAATACTGGCCAATAGACCGTTTGGTTTTTCAACATGGCTATACTTTACGTTGCTGTTATCAGTATTAACCTCTGTACTGGTAGGCTTTTTATTATTAGACGCTTTATTACCAATCGTTTTTTTATTGGCTTTGGTGTTATTAGAGTTTTTCTTCTCACTAGAGCTTGTCATATTCATTCATCCGTGTTGACCCGCTTATATTATTTTATACCACTTATACGTATGGCAGCAAAAAGTACAACGTTATATAGTACCTGAGTGCTGCATTAACTTTAAGATTCAAAGCGTAGCAAGGGCTCAATATCAATAGGTTTACGTTCTGGCGTATCGCAAGGACTGCTGCCAGTATAAACAAAGGCCGTGACATAATCATCAGCCCCAACATCAAAATATGCCTTTACAGCGGGCTCATTACACAGTAGGCCGGTACGCCATACCGTACTAAACCCTTGTGCTTTTAAGGCCAAGATAAGATTTTGTACCGCAGAGCCAGCGCTAAGCATTTGCTCAAAAGGCGGTACTTTTTTATGCTCTTGCATATGAGTAACGACAGTGATAATAACAGGAGCGCGTAGCGGTAGAGTCGCCGCTTTTTTGCAGTCTTTTTCAGACAGTACCTCCCCTTCTCTAGCCGCTTTTGCTTCCGCAGCTGCAACCAAGGCACGACCCAATTGGTGACGAGCGTTTCCTTCGGTGATAATAAAGCGCCACGGACGTAGTTTTTTATGATCAGGTGCCGTTGCCGCACAAGCAATAGCTGCTTTGATTTGGGCGTGCGTGGGTGCAGGAATACTTAGATTACCAATACTGCGTCTTGATTTAATCCAATTAATCAGCTGCTCATCAGTTACTTTAGCATTATCAGTTACCGCCTGACTCGCCTGTTGGTCAACATTTGCATTTATTAGAGAGACTTCAGACGTACTCATCATTTATCCTTATCTTTATTATTATACATGTAGATTTTATGCAGCATCATCAAGGCGATGCTTCATTTTTAAATAATCTTCTGATTGCATCTCAAGCAAGCGCGAACGGGTACGCTCAATCTCAAATGATAGTTTTTCGCCTTGATATAGGTCAAGAATAGATTGCTCAGCGCGAATTAACAACTTCACGCGCCGATCATAAAACTCATCAACCATATAAATAAAACGACGGGTCGGATCACGCAAATCGTCATTTAATGCCGGCACCGCATTGACCAAAACAGTGCTATAGCGGCTGGCTATTTCGATAAAGTCAGCTGCTGAGCGTGGTTGCATACATAAATGCCGAAAATCACAAAATAAAATAGTTTCCGTTCGAGCATTGATTTTAATTTCTCGACCATTAACTTCAATCGGCTCATTACTGATTTTTATATTGTTGGAGAGACTGGCAAAACGGTTAGCCAACCAATGATGGTTGCTTTTAGTCATTGGTGATTTGTAAAGCTCAGCTTGCTGTAATACCCGCAAACGATAGTCAATCCCAGAATCAATATTCATGACAGTGGTATGACATTCAACCTCAGCAATAGCTGGCATGAAACGATCACGGTGTAGCCCATCTTTATACAGTCCAGACGGCTCAATATTAGAGGTGGCGACCAAGGTAATACCCCGATCAAAGAGCATAGTAAATAAGTCGCCCAAAATCATGGCATCAGACACGTTAGAGACAAAGAATTCATCAAAACAGATGATTAGTGCTTCTTCATAAATAATATCAGCGACTTTTTCTAATGGATCACTCTCCCCTTGTATATTATTAAGCTCATGATGAACGCGCTGCATAAAGTGATGAAAATGCTGACGCATCTTACGTTCAATGGTCAACGAATCATAAAACATATCCATCATCCATGTTTTGCCACGTCCAACCCCCCCCCACATGTATAAACCTTGTGGTGCTGCAGGCTTAGATTTTAAAAAGCTAAAAAAGCCTTTTTTTTGTTCTCCGCTATTATTAAGCTGATGGTATAGATTATCAAGATAAGTCATAGCCTGATACTGCTGCTCATCTCGGGTAAAGTCATCGGTACTAACTGCTTGTTCATAGCGCTGCAATGGAGATAATCTCATAATGCGACTCGTCATTAGACAAAATAAATAATAGAGTGATGTGTTGATACCGTCAGTCGCCACTAACTTATGATTTTTACACTGAGATAGTGGCGACTGAGTTGTCAGAATGGTTCATCATAACCATTCTTTAGGTTAACACGGCTTAAGGTACGACTAACAATCAATTAAATTTATCAAAATATACTGCAATTTATCACTTTAAACCGGCTTAGAAATGCTTGAAGTTTATAAAGTACTTATTGGATAATACTATATACCCTTATCAAAACTATGCTGTTCTAATAATTTCTTAAGCTCAGACAACCGCCCATGAAAAAAGTGTCCAGCACCATCAACCACACTGACCGCGATTCCTAAACGCTCAGCGAAGGCTTGCATATTAACAGGATCAATCACCTCATCGGCATTACCATAAATCTCAAAGGTATTTTCGACGGGTAAGCTTAAATTGTCGCTGTCGTTTTTCTCTATTGAAGGCGAGATAAGGGCAACTTTAAGCAACTCAAAATCACTTAATCCCCAAACATGGGGCGATAACAACACTTGCTCAGCAACGCGTGCGGTCACATAACCACCAAAAGAAAAGCCACCTAGCCATAGTTTACGCGCATTGGTCTGCGTAGCAATCCATTGTAGCACGGTCATCGCATCCAGCACTTCACCGTCAGCATAATCATGCTCACCAGTCGACTGCCCCACCCCGCGAAAATTAAAACGTACCACATGCATGCCATTATCGCGTGCAAAGCGGTACATGGTGGTGACGACTTTATTATTCATCGTCCCCTCAAAAAGCGGATTAGGGTGACATAATAACGCCACCGTATCGGTACTAGGATCATTAGGATTGTTTTGTTGCCATAGCGCGTCGATCTCTAACACGCCAGCAGGAGCGGGAATTAATGGCATATATTTAATTACTAATTGCGAATAGATAGATCAATTATCCTAGATATGGTTTATATTTCAAGTCATTTGCTGTGTATTACCATTATTTACTTACTTTTAGAGGCTTTATTTAATAACTATTTAAGCATAAGCCACTGTTAGTCTTATCCAAATTAATGTACTTCCATATATTAGGATGATGCAACATGGCCGCAACACCATACACAATAACTGTCTAGACGTCATAGATCTAAATAAGTTAACATTTACAATGTTTGTTAACTGACCTTTGTACTACTTATAAAAACAGGACTATTTGATGATTATCTTTAATAAAACTTTTAATAAAAAGGCCACACTGACGGCAACTTTAGCAGCAGCAGTGGCTTTGAGCGCCTGCCAAAGCACCCCATCCTCACCAGTGATTCAGCGTGCTAACTCTATTTATGAGACCACAGGACTTGGGATTACCAAAGTAAAAGCACAGCAAAATGCGCTTGATAGTGCCAGTAAAACTTGCCGCAGTAAACAAGTTATTATCGTTGAGGACGAGGTCAAATATAACGGTATATTAAATGAGCGCGCTGGTCGTATGATTGGGCAAATGGGTTCAGTAGTCGGCTCAGTATTTGGTACCGGCTCACCAGACTTATCGCGTAATGATGACTATGAATACACTATTAATTTTCGTTGCCAGTAACTTATTGAGTACAACCGATTAAATAAATTTGACAACCTATCAATTTACGCCAGCTGTTTGAAACTATTGTGACGGTTTAAAACAGTGTCATCAGCGTTTGCAAGATGTAGCCAATACGTTCGCGATACAGGTAATACCTCTGTCGTGAACGTATTGGCTTTCTTTTTATAAATTAACTTTTATGAACACCCTGTTTGTCGGCAAACTTCTAGGCTAAACTATGACACAAAACCTTGATCCTACATCCTCCTCATAGTTGGTTTGATATTATGCGAAAACCCAATCTTTCCAATCTCAAACAGGCGACTGCTAAGACTTTAGCCCCTACCATAGACTTATCCACCTTAGAGGCCGAACTTGCTGAGCGGGAAGCCAGTCTTGAAGGAAATCTGGAAGATACAGTATTGCGCCTTAGTGATTATTTGGCAGCGGTTGAGATGGTCATTAAGCAAACCTTTGATCATCGAGTGTGGATAAAGGCTGAAATTCGTAATCTGTCTAGCAAAGGCGGCCATTATTACTTTGAGCTGGCCGAAAAAGACGACGAGGGTAAAGTGGTCGCCAGTTGCCGTGGTAACCTTTGGCGCTTTAAAGCGGCACGGGTATTAGCAAAATTTGAGCGTGCAACCGGTATGGTACTCAGTCGCGATTTGACCGTATTACTCAAAGTATCAGCAAGCTTTCATGCGCAATATGGTTTTGCGCTCGCCATTGAAGATATTGATCCCAGCTATACCTTAGGAGATTTGGCGCGACAATACGCTGAAATGGTAGATCGTTTGACTGGCGAAGGGCTAATGCATCTCAATCAGCAGCTATCTACCCCCTTTGATATTGAGCACGTCATCGTTATCGCTCCCGAAAAGGCCGCTGGATTGGGGGACTTTCAGGCAGATGCGGATAGACTCGCTAGTACCGGTGCTTGCCATTTCCATTATCATCATGCCACCTTTCAGGGTAACCATGCGCCAGCTGAGATACGTCAAGCCATTGTCAGTGCTCAGCAACAGTTTTATAGCACCTATCAGCGCTTACCAGATTTATTAGTCATTATTCGTGGTGGCGGCGCCGTCGGTGATTTGGCTTATCTCAATGATTATGAGCTTGCCGCTTTGGTCGCAGAGCAGCCTGTTCCGGTATGGGTGGGTATCGGTCATGAACGCGATAAAGTCATATTAGATGAAGTCGCGCATACTAGCTTTGATACGCCCTCCAAAGTGATTGCTGCAATTTTTGCCCATTTGGCACAACTAGTAGCGCAAGTTTTAAATTACCAAACGCAAATCAAACAAGTGGCCCAACGGCAACTGAAAATAGCGGAACAGCAAACCACACGGCAACTCAGTCATGTACAGTCGCAAACTATTGGCCAGCTGACTGCTCTCCAAAAAGACAGTAATTTTGCGTGGCAAAGTATTCAACAAAGCGCCCTGCGGCAAGTCAAACAAGCATCAAGACTGACCACTGAACTAAATATGCACATCAAAACGACTGCTTATCAGCAATTAGCGATCACGAGCGATCACTTCGATAGCTATCAGCAAACTATCCTGCACAATGCCCAACAGCAGATCTTACAAGCACAGCGTGATAGTGAACATCTGCGCGATATTGTGCTGTTACATCGACCAACGCGGGTACTTAAGCAAGGCTATACTATGCTTACTGATGAAAAAGGTAAAAAAATATTGACCAGCAGCAACCAGCTTTACCCTGAGCAGACCGTTCATATTATCTTAAAAGATGGTAAAGCAACTGCTCGTGTTTTGGACGTTAAGAGTACTGATGTTGAAAGCACTAATATTGAGACCACATCAATTGATAATTTACCAAATTAATAATACATCCTTATCTAACTATTTTTTCATATAGTTAATCCAATTTAAAAACGACATAGTGTTACTGGGCTACTGGAATGAATTTTTTGCAGCCTCTGTCACGCTGGCGAACAGCACGCAATAAAAATTTATACCAGGAGCACGTTGCTACAAGCAATATTTCTCTTATTTTGAATTGACTATACTTTATTATTTATTACTCTAAATTATTTATTACTCTAAAACCTTAGGAATTATTATGAGTACGACCCCCATTCGCAAACGTAAAAAAGCCACCCCAAAAACTTTTAAGGCGGCCTACGATATTCTAAAAACCAATGCCGCTGAGTTACAGCAACAAGATGAACCAGATATTGATAATTTAATGACCACTGTTGAAGAGTCTATTGCTGCTTATCGAGTTTGCGAAACTCGTATCAATGCGGTACAACAAGCTTTGGATGCTGCTTTTGCCGAAGAGTCTGATAACAGCGCAAGCTAAGTTTGGCTTAACCTAGCAATTATTCAGGCTCATCGACATCGAATACTTGGCGAAGATAAGCCAAATAGGTATCGTTATTAATCATGGTTTTGCCAGGGCTATCAGATAATTTGGCTACTGGCTGACCATTGCATTCGACCAATTTAAGAACGATATTAAGCGGAGTCAATCCCATATCATTGGTAAGATTAGTACCAATACCAAAGCTGGTTTTGATACGGTCTTTAAAGTATTGGTGCAAATCCCATGCTTTATTCAGATCTAAACCATCACTAAAGGTCAATATCTTAGTCTTCGGGTCTATTTTTAATTTTTGATAATGGGCAATAGCTTTATCACCCCAAATATAGGGGTCGCCGCTATCATGGCGCAAACCATCAAACAACTTGGCAAAATATAAATCAAAATCACGCAAGAACGCATCCATTCCGACCACGTCAGTCAACGCAATACCCAAATCACCGCGATACTCATGGACCCAAGCTTCAAGGGCGGCTTTTTGCGAGTCCCGTAAACGCACATCCAAGGCCTGAAAAGCCTGCATAAATTCATGCGCCATCGTCCCTATGGGAGTCATTTTTAGGGTCTTAGCCAAATAAACGTTAGAGGTACCACCGACGATTTTTGGCTCCGCTTTATGCAAGGTTTCTACCACATGCGCTTGCCAAACCTTACTAAAGCGGCGACGGGTACCAAAATCAGCAACAATAAAGGGTGGTTTATCTGAGGGTTGCTGTCGAGACGTCTTTTGCTGAGCCATTTGCTGCTGAGCGTAGCTATGTAAAAGCTCGACCTTTTCATCCAGGCGTCGCTGTCCTTCTTCAATAACGCTAGGGTTTGATAACGCATTAAAATACAGCTCATTAACGATAGCCAATACAAACACTTCAAAAAACATCGCTTGAATCATGGGTCCTTCGATGTCAATAAACAGACGACCTTGACTGTCAGTGTTGACGGTAACAAAGCGGCGCTTCAGTTTAAATAACTCCAGATAATCAACAAAATCTGAGCGCATAAAACGTAAGCGGCGCAAATAATCTAGCTCATCGGGTAAAAAGCGTAATTCACATAGGCTGTCTAGCTGTTGTTCAAGGGCATCTTTAATATCGGCAAGCGGATAAGCCGCATCCTTATTATTGCGACAGCGAAAACGATAGACACCATGAGTCTGTGGAAACTGGTGCAACATGGCTTGTAACATAGTGAATTTATACAAATCGTTATCAAGTAACGAGGTAATAATAGGTACAGGGGCAGCGGTCATGTTACAGCCTTAGACACAAAAATAAGAAATCAACCTCACTCAGTAGTGCTAAATATTGCAATAGAGGGGTCAGAAATAGGCAACACTAATAGTAAATAGCGAACCATTAATCGGTGAACAGACCGTTTAGTATAACGACATTTGCTGTTTTTTTCAGAATTCACGATTTATTGCAGCAAAACTACTACGTTTAATAAAATAGAATAATACAAACAATATAAAAAAAGACGCTAAAGATAACCTTAACGTCTTTTTTGCAAATTATATTGTTTTTATATAATAGCTATTAATAAATAATAATACCTACTAATAACTATGGTTTCGCTGGTTTAACCAACTTCACCAATGGCGCATAGCCTGATTGTGGCATCACAGCCACTGGGATAAATTGTAGCGCCCCGCCATTAATACAATAACGTAAACCACCACGGTCTTTAGGTCCATCAGGGAAAACATGACCTAAATGCGAATCAGCAACTCGCGAGCGAATCTCAGTACGCACCATATTATAGGCCATATCATCATGCTGAGTAATCACTTGCATATCAATCGGTTTGGTAAAGCTCGGCCAACCGCAGCCTGAGTTGTACTTATCCGTTGATAAAAACAGGGGCTCACCGCTTACTACATCGACATAAACACCGGGTGCAAATAAGTCATCATATTCATGACTAAATGCACGCTCAGTACCGGCATCTTGAGTGATATTATATTGCGCTTTGGTCAACGTATCTTTAAGCGCATTTTTATCAAATCCAGCATAACGTTTGGCTGCTAAGGTTTCAGCAACGGTCGTAACCGGCGCAAGCTTAGTCTGTGCGGTGCCGGCAGGCTTGTCATCAGCAAGGCTTAAATCAACGTGGCAATAACCATTTGGGTTTTTGGCCAAATAATCTTGATGGTACATTTCAGCTACGTAGAAGTTGTCTAACGATTCATTCTCTACTACTATTTTTTGCTTATATTTGCTTTGCACTTGCTTAACGGCAGCATCAATAACGGCCTTATCGTTTTTATCGGTGTAATAAATACCAGATCGGTACTGTACGCCGCTGTCATTGCCTTGTTTGTTAAGGCTGGTTGGATCAATCACTCGGAAGTAATATTTTAAAATAGTCTCAAGGTCGGTTTTATCGGCATCGTAAGTGACCTTAACTGCCTCGGCATGTCCAGAACCACGAATGACTTGCTCATAACTGGGGTTTGGTTTATTTTCGTCACCATTAGCGTAGCCTGATACCGCATCTATGACCCCATCGACACGTTCCATATAGGCTTCAATACCCCAAAAACAACCACCAGCAAGATAGATTGAGCGGGTGTTAATGGCTTTACCTTGATCGTTATAGTAGACACCATCTTTTTGCTTGATGGTCTCAATCTTACTATTGTTATCTAGCGCTTGAGTTGCAGCTGGTTTGGCGCTGCTATTTTTAAGCTCAGCGAAATCATTACCCGCGTTTTCAGCTAATGCGTACGCTTGTTGCGCGGTCATATTACCTTTGACTAGATGTACCAGATTGCCATTTTTATCCAATATCGCCCAGCTTGGATAGACTTGAACGCCAAGCTTATTAATCAGCTCACCTGAAGCATCAACTAATACTGGAAGTTTTGGATAGTCTGCTTGAATACCGGCATACCAAGTACTAAATTCGCCATCTACTTTTTCGTTGAGATGGCCAGGGCTGGCAACCGTCACTACGTTCAGGTCGGAAAATTTAGGATCCATGCGCCATTCTTCGGTTTCTTCGAGAGTGCCCAAACATAATGGGCACCAGCTTGCCCAAAACTTGACCAAAGTCGGTTTGTTAGGATCAATTACTGCCGCGCCATTCTCACCAAGGCCTTTAGTCAGCTGTGGTAACGCTTGCATTTGCTTGAGCATATCGGATGGCAGCATATCGCGTGAACTGGTCACCCCACTGTTTTGATTGCTTGATTTAGCGCTATTTTCTGCACTACTTATTTGCCCGCAAGCCAATAACAATCCTGCACTTAATACACTGGTCACCCCTAAAGTGCTGACGTTTTTTAGCCAACGTGACGGTTGACGCTGGGTTTCTGTTGTTAATCTATCGTTACTACGATTCTTATCGGTGCGGTCATTTCGAGGGGTTTTATGTAGCATGATGTGTCCTTTTTACGAGGCTTTATGGCCATATATTACAGGGTAATAGCCTATGTTCTGCTTGAGAAGTTTACAGATAAATACAAAAGTGATATTAGATATAAATTAACAGTACTTTATAGGAGAGATTTCTTCTAAAAGTAGGAATTATAGTTGCAAACAATAACAACGGTTTTGAAATTAGGGTGTTACTAGAATTTGAGCAAGCATATTAGCTGTATGTAGATATTACGACGATAAATTCATAAATACAATTAGATAATGTTAATAATAGGTATTGATAATTTAGTTTAATTTAACAGTAAAATACATACTGATACACTTTTTTAACCGCTCTGCAAGGCTATAGATAAAGAGCCGTTAATAAAGGAATCATAGATAATAACTTATAGTTCATATGGGGATAAATGCAGAAAAAACAGGATGATAAGAATGATATTTGAAGGATTGGAAGATTTCTTTGATTAGTAAATACACTTAATATATAGGGTGCTTAAGGTTAAATTAAGATACCTAAAGTAGGTAGGAGTTTTTACTTGGCTTTAGCAGTCATAAACTGTGCCACATAATCGTTAACAGGGTTAAGGCGTAATTCGCTAGGTGTGCCCGTTTGTACCAAACGTCCTCCGTTTAAAATACTAATGCGTTGACCCACTTTGACCGCCTCATCAATATCATGAGTAATAAACACAATGGTTTTATGTAGCCGTGCTTGTAGCTCAAGCAATTGATCTTGTAACTGCGCACGAATAAGCGGATCAAGCGCAGAGAACGCTTCGTCCATGAGTAAAATCGGAGTATCAGTAGCTAACGCACGCGCCAGTCCCACACGCTGCTGCATGCCACCAGATAACTCATCAGGATAGCTGTGCTCTAAGTTTGGTAGACCGACTTCATTAAGCCAGTGCCGCGCAATGTCATGACGCTCAGTAGTACTCATCTCACGGACACGCAATCCGTAAGCGACGTTTTGGATAATGGTCATATGCGGTACTAAACCAAAATGCTGAAACACCATACTGACCGTTTGCTGACGATACTGTTGTAGCGCCTTATCATCAAGCTCTAAGATATTGATAGCGGTCGATGGCATGGTTTTTGAAGAGATGTCATCTATTATATTGGTATGCGCATCCATCGCAGTATCGACCCAAATCTTACCAATAGTGGGGTCAATAAGGCGGTTGAGATGGCGTATAAGCGTTGACTTACCTGAGCCTGATAGTCCCATAATACAATGTAATTCGCCCGCTTTAATCGCTAGATTGATATCATAAAGCCCCACGGAATAACCCGTTTGCGCTTTAACAGCGATGCTGTCCATACCCTCGGCTAGTAGGGCCAAGGCAGACTGGGCTTGCGCGTTGCTGGCATTATAAATCTTACTGATGTTTTCTAGCCGAATATGGTTCATCATTGTTCTCATTATTTAAGCGTTATTAACGTGATTTTAACGCTCTGCTGATAAGGGTTTTGCAATTTTTTATTCAAAATTTTAGGCAATATTTAGCCAATCTGACGTCTACCCGCCTTGATGGTTTTTTGACGCGCGCGTTTACCTTGCCCAAAAGCTTGGGTAATACGGTCGATAATAATGGCCACAATGACGATTGCCGTACCTGCTTGCAAGCCTTGGCCAATGTTCAGGGTTTGGATAGATTGCAATACATCTTCACCAAGACCGGGCGCGCCAATCATAGAAGCCAAAACCACCATCGCCAGCGACATCATTACCGCTTGATTAATCCCTGCCATAATACTTGGTAACGCTTGCGGTAGCTTAATCCAAATTAGCAACTGCCAATGGGTACTACCGAATGAGCGCCCTGCCTCAATCATTTCATGATTCACTTGGGTAATCCCTAAAGTAGTCAAGCGAATCAGTGGCGGCAGTGCATAGATAACGGTAGCAAATAACGCCGGTACTTTGCCAATACCAAATAGCATCAGCACCGGTATCAGATACACAAAGCTAGGCATAGTCTGCATCACATCAAGTATAGGAGTAATGATTTTACGGAGCAGCCGACTACCTGACATCGCAATACCAATGGGAATACCAATAACCACCGTTACTAAAACCGATACGATTAATAATGCTAAAGTATCGATTAGCGCGCCCCACAGTCCGAACGCCCCAATTAAGAACAACCCTGCCCCACAAGCCAGCGCAAACCATATTTTGCGTACCCCAAACCATGCTAATACCGTTACTAGCGCAATAATCAACCATGGCGGAATCACAGTAAGTAGGCGTTCAATAGGAAGCAGTAAATACGTTAAAGTCAGACGACTAACATTGCGAAAGACGTCGCCATAATTTTTGACCACACTTGCTAATGACTCATTGAGCGACGTCTCCAGTGACCATGACGGAAAGCTTGATGACAGTCCTAATATATTGTCAGTTTTTGTAGCCGTATTAAGTGGGGTATTAATGCTGGTATTGCCAGCACCATCGGCGGTCAAACTAATACCAAGCGCGGTAGCGAGATTATTAGCGGCCGTCTCAGACAACCATCCTTGCCAAACGTTCGGATTATCACGCAAAAATGCAAAGGCTTGCTCATCCCCACTGCGCTTACTCTCACTCATCGCCAAGATAGCGCCATTGAGTGCTTCAGGCGTGAACTGTACTTTTTTGAATACCTCAGATAGCTCAGGATTAGCGTCAATAAACGGTTTTGAGACCGCAATACCTAAAGGAGATACTGGAAAGCCAGACACGCAGTTAGAGGTACCATCAGCTCGTAGTAAGTCTTGCCAGCAGGCCTCGTTATATTCGGGGAATTCTAGAGCTGCAAAGTCGTATTTGGCGATCAAGCCTGTTGGCTGCCAATAGTAAAATAGAAGGGGTTTACGCTGCTCAAAAGCAGAAGAAATCTCGGCGTCAAGGGCAGCACCAGTTCCGGGATGAGCGTTATTGAACGTTTTTCCTAAACCCGTATTTTTTAGCAAGCGCGTATTAAAAACCTCACACGCCCAGCCGGACGGACAGTTCATAAATCGTGATTTTTTGGGGTCTTCAGGATCTTTAAACAGCTCTGCATATTTTGGCAAATCTTGATAACGACGTAGACCTGGATTGTCCTCTAACACATATTTAGGCACGTACCAACCTTGGGTCGCACCGCCTTTAAGCGTATCGCCAATCACCACTACCTTATTATCTTTGATCGCCTGTTCCATGATAGGCGAGCGCCCTACCCACTGCTCACCGATGACTTGAATATCATTTTGAGATAAAGCGGTCTCCAGCGCCGGCCCTGCTCCTGGCACCTCTTCAATCTGGCACTCATATCCGCTCTCAGCGATATACTTAAGGACACCCGTGGTAAATTGACCACTCTCCCATGTCAGCGCACCAAATTTAATCGGAGTCGCGCATGCCGCTGATGCGGATATAGGCAACAATAACGAGCTTAGCAATAGTAAACTCAACACAATCCATTGGCGCATGGCATGTCCTATTTGTCATTATTCTAGTTATTACGGTTGCTAAAATGTGAGGGTGAGCGTTTACCCTTGATGCTTTTGAGGCCTGACTCTTTAAAGCTAGAGTGAAAAACTATAGTCAATAGCAAACTTAAATCTAGCAATAATAATTTTTAACTGTGCTAGGAAGTGTAGCTATTTATACTACTAATGTTAAAGGCTTATTTTGTAATTATAAAATCTCGTTCTGAATTGAGTGTTTATGTAATGCTGACCTTTTCAGATAGTCATGCTTTTATAAAAATATAGCGCCTATTTTAATAGACGCTATTTACCGTAAAATCATAACCATTCAATAAGACTTACTTTAACAATAGCGCCATGCCTTTTCTAAATAACTCGCCATAAGGTGGCAACAGTAAGTTCATGCCGTTAATTTTGGCTTGCACGAAGACTGGTTTCATATGACTTAGACGCTCAAATCCTGCTTTTCCGTGATACGCGCCGATACCTGAATGGCCCACACCGCCAAACGGTAGATCGTGCTGTGCCACATGGATAATGACTTCATTGACACAGACGCCGCCTGATACCGTATGCGTGCGTACTTGTTCAATATGTCGATCATTATTACCAAACACATATAATGCTAATGGACGCGGACGCGCATTGACAAAATAAATGGCATCGTCGAGAGTCTCATAGTGCATCAAGGGCAAAATCGGTGCAAAAATCTCGTTTTGCATCAAAGCGCTGTCAGGTGCGGGCTCAGTGACAATAACGGGCGGCATCAAACGAGTTTCAGGATTCGCCTCAACATCAGTTAGCTGATGCACACTAGCGTTTGGCAATTCTTGCAGGTAACCTTGTACTCGCTTAAACTGTTGATTATTAATAATATGAGTATAATCTGCATTATCATGGATATTGGGATAATGATTTTGCATCCATTCTTTCGCTAAGCTAATAAAACGCGGATGATATTGGCGTGGAATAAGTACATAGTCAGGGGCGATACAGGTCTGACCAGCGTTTAGCGTTTTGCCCATCATGACCCGATTGACCATACTTTCAAGATTGGTATCAGCCGTTACAATGACCGGTGACTTACCACCAAGCTCAAGAGTGACCGGCGTTAAATTTGGTGCTGCAGCAGCCATTACTTTTTTGCCAACGGCAGTAGAGCCGGTATAGAGTAGATGATCGAAAGGTAATTTACTAAACGCTTCGGCAATATCCACTTCACCCAGCACCACACAAACCATGTCAGACGAAAAGTAATGTGCGATGGCCTTGGCAAAGGCTTGGGCAAACTGCGGTGCGGCCTCACTCATCTTAACCATGATCCGATTACCAGCAGTTAAGGCATCAATCATCGGACCTATCGCCAAATACAGTGGATAATTCCATGGCACCATGATACCGACCACGCCCAATGGCTGCGGCTGAATCTCATTATGAGCAGGTAGATATAACGCTGAGATCGATACACGGCGTGTTTTCATCCAATTTTTACCCTGTTTCTTGGCATGGCTGATACCAGTAAAGCTTGGAAACAATTCTGCAAATTGGGTTTCTGACACACTACGATGGCTAAAGTCTGCACTGATAGCTTTTGCTAGACTGGTTTGATTATCGCTAAGTAGCGCCTCTAAATTATCTAATTGGGTTTCACGAGTTGCCCAATCAAGTATAGGCTGGGTACGGCTTAGCACTTGTAATCGCGAAAACTGTGCTTGCAGCTGCTCAGGGGTAGTAATCGTACTAAGTGTAGAATCAGTGCTACTTTTAGTTTGGTCATGGTCGGTCATGTGTCTTCCTTGTCATATGCGCTATCATTTAGTCAAAATGCTGTGTTTATTATAAGGCGTCAGTAGTAACGCTTGAATGTTAAAACGGGAAAGTTATCTCATCATTGATATTTAATGTAGCGTATTGGTTGGCGAATGAAAAGCACGTTTGGCACACTGGTAGGTTTGTATAAAATGATTTTTAACCAACCTTTTAGTCATTCCTCTATTATGTTTTTTTATTGAGTATTGGTTTTTCATGATGCGTTAATTTAAATTTGGGGGTCATATTAAAAACTGCTACACTCGATAGTGTCAAGATAACGGCTTCACTTATTATTAAATATGCTCTATCCCACACCTAGATAAAATAAGAAGATACTACACTCATGACTCAACACATTAGTGATACTCTCATCAGTAAAGTCTTTAGTAGCGCCGACTATAATCCTACCCATGATGCTATGCTAAAGCGCAGCCTTGAGCGCATCGCTTTAAAAAAAGATCAAGGATTGCGTACCCCTGATGAGTTATGGATTGTCGACCATAATGATGTTTACACTCTTGGGCAAGCAGGCAAAGAAGAGCATATTCTGCAACGTACGGATACGCCCATTATTAAGACCGATCGCGGTGGACAAGTAACCTGGCACGGGCACGGCCAACTGGTCATTTATTGGTTATTTGACTTACATAGTCTCGGTTGGAGCGTGCGCAATTTAGTCTCGCACGCAGAGCAAGCCATCGAAGATGTCGTCAATGATTGCGTAGCAAGTCAGACCTCAAAATCAACAAAAATGGCTATTAGTAATCGTATAAACCCCACTACAAATGCCATTACTACCATTAGCGCTCATGCCCGCCGTGATGCTCCAGGGGTGTATTTGTACGCGGATAACTCTTTATCCGACAATGCCTATGATAATGCTAACAACCTTAATAATACTGACAGCCTTGATGACGATGCCACTTCTAACGCACCCGCTGACGACGCTATCATGTTGGGTAAAATTGCTTCATTAGGCTTTAAGATTAAACATGGCTTTAGTTATCATGGCATTGCTCTGAATTTGAATTGTGATTTATCTGCCTTCAACGCCATCAATCCTTGCGGCTATGCAGGTATGCAAATGCTACGGCTAGCAGACTTCGTGGCAATGCAAGATCCAACAGATGAGCAAATGCGCGTGGCTTTGAGCTACGAGCAAGTCACTCAAAAACTGATTGATAATATTGCTCAGCGTCATGCTGGGTCAATCACGTTGCGCCCGATAGCGTCGAAATAGCTGTTTTTGAAACCGCTATTTAATCCTAACGCTTATATCCGCCCAGGTCGCTCAATGATTATTAACTTGATGGGCTGAGTCTTATTTTGCATAATATCTTGCCTGCTTGGACTTAAGCATAACGAGAAAAATGAAACCAAACTTGTTATACTCGCAGATGGTACAAATTAGGCGCAGCAATCATATTGCCACGCTGACATAATTTTTATATAGCCCATACGATAAATGGCTAATGATATTTATACGCATATCCTTACCTATCCCTTAAATTATATATTGATAACAAAATAAACTAGGAGTGTTCCATGGCAGACTTTAATAAAATCTTAGACGCAGGCGACGTCGACGGCGGCATCATTAATGTAGTCGTTGAGATTCCAACTGGTAGCAGCCATAAAATCGAGTGGAATCGTGAATTGGCCGTATTTGAGCTTGACCGTGTTGATCCGCAGATTTTTGCTAAGCCTTGCAACTATGGTTTTATCCCGCAAACCCTTGATGAAGATGGCGATGAGCTTGATGCATTAATCATCACTGAGCACCCTTTAACCACTGGCATTTTCTTAAAAGCCAAAGTCATCGGCGTCATGAAATTCGTTGATGACGGTGAAGTCGATGATAAAATCGTGGTGGTACCAGCCGATGACCGTAACAATGGCAACGCTTATAATAGTTTAGAGGATTTACCAAAACAGCTAGTTGAGCAATTACATTTTCACTTCAGCCACTATAAAGACTTGAAGAAAAAAGGCACTACTGTGGTCGAATCATGGGGTGATGTGTCAGAAGCCAAAGAGGTCATTAAAGAGTCTATTCAACGCTGGAAAGATCTATAAGTTATCCCTCCTATTTTATAAACCGATGTTTCATGATAACTAAAAAGTAATCTTGAATAAATTTGCCGCAGTCATCAAGATGGCTGTGGTATTTTTTTGCGCTAATTTTGCTACAGCGTATCATTAATTAGTACATTCACTTATTTTACTGCTACGATTTGGCAAAGGTGAATAAACATACACGCCCGTCTGTAGATAACGGAGTCCCAGGTTGTTTACTAAAGGCTCCTTTAATAGATTATTATCAAACTGATGCCTAAGTTAAGTTTTAGCTTAACGGCCTCATTATAAATTCTAGCTATAAGGTTGTATAATAGATCGCCTTACCAATAAGCGTGTTGATACCAGCAGACAACATCAATAATAATAATAAAGGATAACCATGTTTAATTCTGATCCTAGCAAGAAACCTGTCAGTACCAAGCTGCCAAAAGCGGTCATTATGATGGTCGAAAAAAACAATCTAGTGATGGCGATCAAAACCTTAGCTGCTGATGAGAATATCAGTATGGAGGCAGCCAAAGACCGTATTGATGCCTATGAGACTGAGCTTAAAATCAAGCAGCAGCAAAAGCTGAACACTATCGCTAGTAAACAAGGTATTCCAAACGAAGCGCTTAGTTTTGATAGAGAGCAAATTGAAGACGACTCTGATCGCCTGATAAAAAATCGGGTCAAGACCACTCCAAAAGAACAAAGTTTTAAAAGCCTGCAACGTGGGGTTGATAGCCAGCTTAATGATTTGGGTTATAAAAAACGGCTCGTACCTTCCTGGGCCAAGCGCCTTTTGGTAATTGCCGTTATTATGGCAGGCCTATTTTGGATTTTGTGGCGGGTATTTGGTTAGTCAGTCATCATAAACTCAAGTGATACTTCTGCTTTGCCCAGTCAAGCTTAGTTAATGATAAGGACGGATTTTTGATACAACTTCTAACTCAATATATTGACTCGATTGCCAAAGTCATCGAATTTATTGGCGTGCTTATTATGGTTTTAGGCTTGCTTTTTGCCTCTTATAAAGCTATTTTTTCAATAAATAACTTCACTCACGACACTTATATCGAAATTAGACAAGCAGTTGGAAAATCTATTTTATTGGGGCTTGAGGTCTTAATCGCCGCTGATATTATAGCAACCGTCGTTACAGAACCTACGCTACGCAGCGTGTTAGTATTAGGCTTTATCGTCCTAATTCGCACATTCTTAAGCTTGTCATTACAGGTGGAGTTAGAAGGCCACTTTCCATGGCAACGAAAGACGACAACACCAGAGAAAAACTCTCCCGAGACCCCCATCAATCACTCTTAATATAGTAACTTTTGATATATAGTTGATCCAATTTAAAAACAATACCGTGCTGGTATAAATTTTTTGCAGGCTCGAAGCACGCGTGCGACCAGCAAGCAAGAAAAATTCATACCAGTAGCACGTTGATATGAACGACTCTCTTTTATTTTGAACTGCCCATAGTCACTTTTAACAGCGCTAATGCCGTAAGACTTCAATAGTAACGATTCCCCTTACTTCTTATTGGGTGTGAGCCGTCAAAAATGTCTCAACTGCCTTAAATTGACTGGTGGTACTCTCTTCACCATACATTGCTTGCCGAAAAGCATTAGAATTAGGAATGCCAGTGGTATACCAGGCAATATGCTTACGAGCAATTCGGCAGCCAGAATACTCTCCATAAAAGTCGTAGAGCTCTTGTAGATGAGTCAGCACAATCTCTTTAATTTCGCTGACACTGGGTGCATCTAGCATCTCACCCGTCTGCAGAAAATGTCTAATATCACGAAATAGCCACGGTTGACCTTGGGCCGCGCGTCCTATCATCACCGCATCACAACCGGTCAGTTCATAAACGCGCTGGGCTTTTTGCGGGCTGTCAATATCACCATTGGCAATCACTGGAATACTGATACTGTCCTTAACTTCGCGTATCAGCTCATAGCGTGCCTCGCCCGTATACATATCCTCACGGGTGCGCCCATGAATGGCAATGGCAGCAATACCCGCTTGTTCAGCACGACGCGCAATACGTAGAATATTCTCCCGCCCATTCTCATAACCCAAGCGCGTCTTTAAAGTCACCGGCGCATCTACGGCATTCACCGCGGCATCAAGCAGCCGCGCGACCAAATCTTCATCTTGTAGTAGTGCTGAACCTGCTAGCTTACGACAGACCTTTTTAGCTGGGCAGCCCATATTAATATCGATGATCTGCGCGCCATTATCAATTTGATAACGAGCAGCTTCAGCAAGTTTATCCGGATCAGCGCCCGCTATTTGTGCTGAAATAGGCGCTATCTCGCCATCGAAATTAGCGCGATATAAAGACTTTTTACGGGCATAAAGCGCCGTATCAGCGATAATCATTTCACTAACGGCATGACCGGCGCCAAACGATTTGCATAACTTTCGAAATGGATTGTCGGTAACCCCTGCCATCGGGGCAACGATGAGGCGGTTTTCGACTGTCAACCCGCCAATTTTTAGCGGCTGCAATAAAGGGTGGTCACTATTATTTTTGGCTTGCGAAACAGAAGTATTTGAAATATCTATAGACATAAAAAACGGCTTGATTTGCAATGAAAACAAGCCGTTATTCTAAGCATTCGTACGTATATTGCAAGTTTTAACCTTGATATATTTACGCTAATTTAGAAAAGATGTAGTATGGCTGGAAGAAATTTTCGAAACCTCTGGAGTGACGTAGTCACACAGCAAGCTAGAAAAAATTTTACCAGCTATAAGAAACCATATGCTTATCTATTTTACTGAATATTGGCTATATTTATTTATCGAACACACTACCCTGCTCTAACGTAATATCATCATCATGCTCTTGCATACGCCACGGTAAAGTATCTGGTGAGATATTTATGAAGTGTAAATACTTCTCAAACTGATCAATAATGTCATTGATCACTGACACGGACTCATAGCCGTATAAATCATAGGTTTGACCACCACGGCGTAAATAGACTTCAGCACGATGATGATGCTCTTGTGGCAATTCATCAGCCTTATCCTCCGTGTAGTAATCTGGTGCATTATGCTCAGATAAACGCACCTCATACCAAAACTCGACATCATCACCACGTTGTAGCTCAAGGACGGCGCGATTATTGACCGCATCGTAATTGACATGAGTCGTCCAGCCGGTTTCTGCAAACTTAGTCGACACTTCTATCATTGAGGGCATAATTACCTCTTTGATATAGCTTAAGACCTTGTCACGAGTGGGCTTATCGGTCATGTAATCAATACGCTCGCGCCATGCTGAGGGTTTAAGTAGATGCGGCGGTATTCTATTATCATTGCCGAGGCTCTGGTTACGATGTCCCTCGATCCGTAACGCACGCCACATCCCAAACATCGAGATTAATATAATAATCGCAAAAGGTAAGGCACTAACAATAGCAGCTGTTTGCAATGCCGTCAGGCCACCAGCAAGCAATAACACTGATGCCACCGCCCCTTCGGTCACTACCCAAAACGTCCGCTGCCACCATGGCGTATCACTACGACCACCAGCGGCCAACGAATCAATGACCAGTGAACCTGAATCTGATGACGTCACAAAAAAAGTAATAATTAATAAAATGGTTAATGAGGAGACAAACTCAGTAAAGGGTAGTTTTTCTAATAGTTTAAATAACGCAATCGCTTGGTTATCTTGTACATCAGCGATTAATGAGGTGTATCCATCTACCATAATCATATGCAGGGCGGTATCGCCGAATACCGAAAACCAAAAGAAAGTAAATAGGGTTGGTACCAACATCACCCCTAATACGAACTCACGAATGGTACGACCACGGCTAATTTTAGCAATAAACAGACCAACAAATGGCGCCCATGCAATCGTCCATGCAAAGATAAATAATGTCCAATTGCCCATCCAATCGCTGGTTTGATAAGCCTGCAAACTAAAGGTACGCTCAACAATATTACCCAAATAACTGCCGGTATTTTCCATAAAAGCATTAAGAATAAATATGGTCGGACCGACGATAAACACAAAAACCATCAGCGCCGTGGCTAGTACCATGTTCAAGATAGACAAGCGCTTCACGCCTTTATCCATCCCTGCTAGCACCGACACCAGAGCCGCTGCCGTAATCAAGGCAATAGCGATGACCTGAACCGTGGTATTAACGGGAATTAGGTCTGGTAATAGATAGTTTAAACCGGCATTAATTTGCGATACTGACAGCCCTAAACTGGTAGCGATACCAAACATGGTGCCTACAATCGCAAACACATCAACTGTATGTCCAATAGGGCCATATATTTTATCACCGATTAACGGATATAACGTCGAGCGTATCGATAGCGGTAAGCCATGACGAAAAGCGAAATATGCCAGCGACAACCCTACTACCCCGTAAATGGCCCAAATGTGAAAGCCCCAATGGAAATAAGCAATTTGCATTGCTTCTTTGGCGGCCTCAATAGTCTGTGGATTAGAGAGTGGCGGATTGGCAAAATGCATTACCGGCTCGGCGACCCCGAAAAACAGCAAGGCTATCCCGTAACCTGCCGAAAACAGCATGGCAAACCATTCGAGAAACTTATATTCAGCCTCGGCATGGTCGGGACCTAATTTAATACTGCCATAAGGCGAAAATGCCAACGCAATAATAAACATCAAAAACAGTGCCACTGCCAGCATATAGAACCAGCCAAAAGTATTGGTGGTAAAATTCAGCACGGCACTAAATAATTCGCCAGCAGCTTCAGGATTAATAGCGGTGCCAATCACTAATAACAACATGATGACAGCTGCTGGCACAAATACCGGCAATAAAATAGTAGAGCGAGGTAATTTATTCTTCATAAAAGCGGTCTCTTAAAAGTCTCACAAAAGCGATTATTCTTAAAACGCTCTCTTACCAAAGATCTCCTCAGAAAAAATAGGCGCACCTTAGCCACAGCACAAAAATCTAATCTTAAAAACAGGAAAAATCAAAGAATAAAGCAATCAAAGAATAGTAACTGCCTAAATAAAAGCAAGGTTTACCACAAATTCTCTATAAACCCTAGGAATACTAAATTTTTGTAACATTATTTTAACGATCATTACAGCACTATTACTAAGCGATAAAAAAAGCAACTTGCAAGCTGCCTTTTTATCGATTTAAAAAATAATGACTTCAAATCTAAATATCAATAAAAATCAATCATCATGTTTATAGTTGAAGTGATTAATAGACCAAACAATGTATAGTTAAGCAGCAATCACAGCAGCGAGTTGTTTGGCCCTATTAGCAAGTTTTTCATGGTCAGCTTCAGTCGCTGCATGACGACCAAGCTCATGGATGCTAGCAGGAATCAGATGTACGTGATAATGAAAGACCGTCTGTCCCGCCTGCGCGCCATTAAACTGCATCTGAATAATGCCTTCACGCTCAAACACTTGGCGCTGCGCTTGCATGATTTTTTTGGCCGTCATTAATACCGCCGCCGCATACTCGGGCTTAAGCTCGCCCAAATCAATCGCTTTTTGCTTGGGTATTACCAGTACATGACCTTCTGCTTGCGGCATAATATCCATAAAAGCGAGGGTTTTATCGTCTTCATAAACCTTATGATAAGGAATTTCGCCCTTTAACATTTTGGCAAAAATGTTGTTATCATCATAAGTGATTTGTTGATTGGCTTGACTCATTATTTTATTCCTTGGGTTTTTGTTAATTTAGGTTTTTGATAATAGGGCTTGATAGTTGTGGCTGGTAGTTACGTTGTCTACAATATAGTGGACGAAATCCGCTGACAGTACAAGTTGCTGAGACAGCGAAGTAAGTTGACTATTAAAAATTTTTATTCAAATACTACAAATAATTAATCTCATATTATCAATAACCATGCTCATATTTTGAGCGCACCGATTTATTAGCGAATATGCTCTATTAAATGTTATATTAATCACACGTTTTGTTAACTTTAAGTTTATGGAATCGACCGCCTTGCCCACTCAATTATTAGAAAATACTGACACTTATATAGAACCACCTCATGCTATAGAAACGGCTACCTCTAGTAGTGAGCCGCAAGAGTCTACTCTCGGCAATAGCAAAACTATCGACCCCAACGCTATTATATTGGCACAGACATTGACAGATACGGCTATTAGCTGGCGTATTCATAATTGTAAAATAAGCAAAAAAACGGTGACCCAAGAATTACCGATGCTATTTTTATATCACTATGATAGCTTAGACGATGCCATTAAACAGGTGCATCCGTTAACGCCAGCATTACTCGCACAATTTAATACCCCGATGACTGCTGAAGCTGCTGCCAAGCTTATTGGCATTACAGGCGACTTATTGGCAAGCCCTTGGCATGTAAAAGTTATCGGCTCATTGGTAGTGTTTAGCGAAGCATTGCAATTAGCAGTACGTCTACATTGGACCAATACTGGCAAAAGTACCCAGCAGCTTTATACCAAAAGCGCTACTGAAGCGGTCACTGCTGCTTTTAAAGATTGGCAGTTTTTTGGTCGTATTGATGTGCTGTACAAAAATGACAAACAGACGCTAATCAGTATTAATGAACAAGCCGAAGGCGATGAGCCCCTATTTACTATTGAGCCCAGCTCTGATTATCAGTTCCTGCCAGCGACTCATGCATTAGTGGTCATTGCCAAACTAGAAGCTGATAAAGCCGAGCTGCCTTGGTTTGAAACAGCGATTTTAGAACGTCTTGAGTAGGGTTTTATGCTTAAATGCTTTATGGTTACCGGCTGATTATTTTCAGTTATCTATAGCTAATGGTATGGTAACGACTTAGTATTATTCACTAGTACTCACTCTCTATAAAAAGCACACTATCACTCATAAAAATACACTATGTCACATCTGAAAGTGAAGTTTTTAATACACCTCGCCTAATTGTAAGGAACATTGTATGGATTATCTCTCAAAAACCTCTACCGGCGGTCGTAATATGGCAGGTGCGCGAGCACTATGGCGCGCCACAGGCATGACTGATGGTGACTTTGGCAAACCTATTATTGCGATTGCTAACTCATTCACCCAGTTTGTGCCCGGTCATGTGCATCTTAAAGACTTAGGACAACTGGTCGCGCGCGAGATTGAGAGTGTTGGTGGTATTGCGAAAGAGTTTAATACTATTGCGGTCGATGACGGCATTGCGATGGGGCACAGCGGCATGCTGTACTCCTTGCCCAGTCGTGACTTGATTGCCGACTCTGTTGAATATATGGTCAATGCCCACTGCGCAGATGCCTTAGTTTGTATTTCGAACTGCGATAAAATTACTCCGGGTATGTTGATGGCGGCTATGCGTCTTAATATTCCTACTATCTTTATCTCAGGCGGCCCAATGGAAGCGGGAAAAATCTTAGCCAGTACGGTCGGTAAAAGCCATAACAATGAAGACAGTAACGGCAGTACTATTCGTAAGCTTGACCTTGTTGATGCGATGATGGATGCAGCAGATGAGAGCATTAGTGATGAAGATGTCGCCGCTATTGAAGTCTCAGCTTGTCCCACTTGTGGGTCATGCTCCGGTATGTTCACTGCCAACTCTATGAACTGCTTGACCGAAGCATTAGGATTGGCATTACCGGGTAATGGCTCGCTGTTGGCAACTCACTCCTTACGTCGTGAGCTGTTCTTAGAAGCGGGGCGCACTATTGTATCCCTTGCCAAACGTCGCTATGAGCAAGATGATGATTCAGTCCTACCGCGCTCAATCGCTACTAAAGCAGCCTTTGAAAATGCAATGACCTTAGATATCACTATGGGCGGCTCGACCAATACCATTTTGCATTTGCTTGCAGCCGCTAACGAAGCGGAAGTCGACTTCAAAATGCCTGATATTGACCGTTTAAGTCGCAATGTACCTTGTCTGGCTAAGGTTGCCCCTGCCTCGCAAAAGTATCATATGGAAGATGTGCATCGTGCTGGCGGTGTATTTGCGCTGTTAGCTGAGCTTGACCGGATCGGCTTGCTCAAAACTGATTTGCCGACTGTCCATAGTCCAACGTTGAAAGCCGCCATTGATAAATGGGATATTATGAATCCTGACAATACCGAGGCGCGCGCAAGATATATCGCAGCACCAGGTGGCGTACGTACCACTGAGGCCTTCTCACAATCAAAAGAATGGTCAAACCTCGATGTCAACCGTGAGTCAGGCTGTATTCGTAGTGCCCAGCATGCTTATACCGCAGATGGCGGTCTTGCCGTCCTTTACGGTAATATCGCGGAGCGTGGCTGTGTGGTCAAAACTGCCGGTGTCGATGAAAGCATCTTAGTCTTCACCGGACGTGCGCGCATCTTTGAGTCCCAAGATGACGCGGTAACCGCCGTGTTAGCCAATAGTATCGTGGCCGGTGACGTGGTTCTTATCCGCTACGAAGGCCCCAAAGGCGGTCCCGGTATGCAAGAAATGCTCTACCCAACTACGTATCTGAAGGCTAAAGGCTTAGGTAAAGCCTGCGCGCTATTCACTGATGGTCGTTTCTCTGGTGGCACGTCAGGTTTATCCATTGGTCATTCTAGCCCTGAAGCGGCTGAAGGCGGCGCGATTGGTTTGGTTCAAGAAGGCGATACTATCCATATCGACATTCCTAACCGTACCATCAACATGCAAGTTAGTGATGCTGACATAGCCGCGCGCCGCGAAGAAATGGAAAGTCGCGGACGTGATGCTTGGAAACCTACCCATCGCCAGCGTCATGTATCACCTGCTCTACGTGCCTATGCCGCTATGACTACCAGCGCTGATACCGGTGCAGTGCGTGATGTGACCCAAGTCGAACGTTAGGATAATTCTGTTATAACGGTCATTTTATTGGATCCAAATGCTAAATAAATAAGAAGTCTGCCTTGAGCAGGCTTTTTTTTCACCAAAAAACAACGTAGTTGTCTTTCTGATAACGTTTTTTTGCGGAAGTTCTCTAACTTTATCGTCATGATAAGTGGCTGGTTATCAGTTGATAATCAATTTTATAACCGTCAATTTTAAACACTTATTCGCTATTAAAACTAACACTCCCATATGCACAAACCTTATGATTGAAAACTATAATTTATTCTTACTGGTCTGCGGTATCGCTTTCTTATTTGGGGCGTTATTCCCTATTATGTTTAAGCGCGCACCTATTTCTTTGCCTATGCTACAGGTGAGTTTTGGGATGATGATGGGTTACTGGTGGACGACCTTATCGTTTTTAGATCCATTAGATAATGGCTTAATTATTGAAAAGCTCACCGAAATTGTAGTGCTAGTTTCTCTAGTCGGTGCCGGCATCAAGATTGATACGCCCCTCACTTGGCAATTATGGCGTCCTACCGTACGTCTATTACTTATTACTATGCCGATCGGCATTTTTGCGATGGCTTTTTTGGGCTATTACGCGTTTGGATTAAGTATGGGTGCCGCAATTTTACTTGGTGCAGTACTTGCGCCTACTGATCCAGTATTGGCCGCTAGTATTCAAGTAGGACCCCCTAATACGGGCGGTGAAGATACGCCGCGCTTTACCTTAACCTCAGAGGCAGGGTTGAATGATGGTTTGGCTTTTCCCTTTGTTTATTTGGCTATTAAAATAGCAGAAGCTTATGGCGGAGGTCAGCGTTTCACCGGTGAGATGCTATGGTCGTGGTTTACCCATGATGTGCTATGGAAAATTGGTGCAGGTTTGGTGGTTGGGGTGGGTGTTGGTAAAATATTAGCCAAAATAATTTTTTCAAAGCACATGCGCGAAACGACTATTTCTCAGGGTTATGTGGTCATTGCCCTAACATTGCTGGCTTATGGATTAGCCGAGTATGTGCACAGTTATGGGTTTATTGCAGTTTTTGTCGCCGCTTTCGCGTTTCGCCGTTCGGAGTGTGAACACACTTACCATCAAAAATTGCATGACTTCGCTGAACAGTCAGAAGGGCTGCTGATGTCATTAGTACTAGTAACTTTCGGCATGTTTATTGGTCAAGGCTTACAATCTGGAGTCGAGCTAACGTGGCGAGTATATATTGTTAGTTTTATATTCTTATTATTTATACGTCCTATTGGCGGTATAATTGCACTATCGGGATTGGATATGCACCGCACAGAAAAATATGCCATATCCGCGCTAGGTATACGCGGTATTGGGACTTTGTATTATTTATCTTATGCACTCAATCAAGGATTTTTTGGCGAAGAGGATGCGATTAAATTGTGGGTAGTATGTTCTATCGTGATTTTGGCTTCTATATTTATACATGGTTTAAGTGCACCAAGCTTGCTAAAAATAACGCCAAACAAATAACACGATTAACCTAGGTAGTTAAGCATAACCTGCTCTAACTTTCTCTATCAATCAAACCTAGCACTGCTTCGGTCAGCGCAAACTGGCGAATATCATTAAGCATGGTGACATCGAAATTATGGACAAAGGCAAATGACAGCTGGCGCGCAGGATCGCACCAAGCTACTGAGCCATTATAGCCCATATGCCCAAAACCTTGCTCAGTGCTGGCCACTGCTTTATTTTGCATGCTGTCGGCACAAAGTGAAAACAGACGGTGATAACCCAAGCGCCAGTCCATACTTGTCGGCATCACCGCATCGATACCAATCCCTTGCGGTGTGGACAGTTGATTGAACGTGGCGCTATCAATTAGCGTCTGACCTTGCCACTCACCACCATTTGCTAGCATGGCATAAATAGTGGCAAGCGCCTGTGCTGAAGCCACCCCGTTCGCTGCTGGAATAGCTGCTTGCATGGTACGTTGATCATAATAATCGATAGGCTGCTTATTAGCCGGAATCAAAGCCGCTTTATAATTTCTGAGATTAAGGATACTGTGATCGAAGTATAAACGATTGATTTGAGTCGCATTGAGACGAGCATTCACAGGGGCAAGCCCAGTCTCAGCAGCGTGCTGTTGCCAACATTTATAGCTGGGTAGCTGTGCATATGTATCTAGCGTATCCATTGAATCCGTTTTTAAAACCGGTTTATGGCGGCGAGTTCGCAGCTGTGAGTGGTCTTGCTCTGCCGCTTTAAAGTTTTTAACCAACTTAGCGACATTATTTACTTTATCAGCAGGTACGCCAAAATAACAGCTATCAGCAATACCTAAGGGGTCAGTTAAGTAATATCGTAATGCTGCTGCAAGCGACATATTGGTGACCGCTTCTATTAAGCCGCCTAATATCCAGCCATAAACCAGTGCGCTATAAGCACTGACATATGAGCCACTGACATACGATTCACTGACATAAGCCTCAGACGCATCAGGTGGTGCTGTTGGCATAGCGGCAACTTTTGCCAACATAGCATCCCAATCAAGTAGCGTCTCGCTGTCAGCATCAAGAGTGGTAATAGCAAACAAATCCGCTTGATGCGACATTACTGCGCGTAGGGTAATATCCGCTTTGCCATTAGCAGCAAAGGCTGGCCAATAGCTCGCAATGGGTACATCATAATCAAGCAACTGCTTTGCGACCAAGACATGTACTAGCGTTGCCAGTATGCCTTTACCGGTCGAAAAATTCAGTGACAGGGTATTTGGCTGCCAGGGCGATTCTAACTGAGCCATACCGATACTTGCCTGTGCAATACATTTTCCGGCCTGATAAACCACTAAAGACCCACCAGCTGGCGCGTCATCTAATTGTAGATCAGTCAATAACTGCTGCATAAGTTGCTGAAGCGGCGTATTGATGGCAATATTATTGTTGTGATAATTAGTGATACTACTGTCTGTCATGATTGTTTGCCTCTTTTTTATTGTTCTGCTACTGACTATCGTTAATATTGATACTAGGCAGGCCAGTGAAAGCCTTAATATTAGGCTTTGCTGATATTAAAAAAGGCCACCCAAAGGTCGCCTTTTTTAAGTGAGATACTTGCTTTAACAAACCGCTTTTGTGATTCAATATTTTTATGGTTCAATATAGCAACATAATAACTTCTTTAGCGTGGGACTAATAAGCGATTATGCACTTCTTGCTCAAGCATTGTCGTTAGACCATGACTGCGTCCACGTTCCATAGCAGTTTCCATCTTGCGACCACGTAGCCAGCCTGCACGTAGGGCAATCGCTGCTCCTGCATGATTACCGGACTTACAATGCATAGCGATTTTTTTACCATGATATTGGCGCAATATTTTATCAAACGCTAATATCTTTAATTGTTTTAAATCGTCTATACCACTTATCGGTAACTGCTCATAATACATACCTGCTTGCTTGACCGCTGAAGCTTCATCAAAGCTTAGCTCATCGTCAGGCTGTAAGTTAATGACCAGCTCAACCCCAGCATTTGCTAAAGCTGCGACTTTGTCCTCATCAAGTGCACCGCAGACAATGGTCTGCTCATCAGGACGAAAATAGGGCGCTAAAGCGGCAGCCAGATTAACGCCATTGTCCGCTGCGCTAGGTTGCTGATCAGTTACATTATTAGTAACAGTACCATCAATTGACTTAGAAAGATCGGCTTGAGTGTGCATAGTATTATGTTGGGTCATGGTCATAAATTTATTAGTTAATCGTCAATGTTAAATTAGATATCTTTGCTACTTATTCATCTTCAGTAACCCGCTTCACCAAACCGGCAAGATGCGGTTTATCGTTTTTCGCACTATATAAACCAAAGTGGCAGCTGTCATCAATGTTTTTAAGTTTTGCGATCGGCTCAGCAATAAGCTCTACTTCTGATGGCAAAAAGATAGGCAACTTAAAGGATACCTCAGCGGTACAAGCATCAGGCAACTCACCCATCATCGCTAAACATTTGGCCTTAGACCACATGCCATGAGCAATGGCTTTTGGAAACCCAAATGCCCGTGCTGACAGAGGATGTAGATGGATCAAATTGAAATCTCCTGATACGAAGGCATAACGACGACCGATATCTTCAGGCACCTCAAAAACCTTATGTACCCCTTTTTCATCAACCATCGGCTTAACAGTAACCGGACGCGGTGTGCTTTTAACATTGGCACTGCTGTCAGGTTTTTTGCCACGCGCCAAATAAGTCGAGGTACCTTCCCAAATGATATCGTCCTGTGATTTCACGATGGTGACGAAATCAAACTGCTGACCTTGGGCATGATCACGAAGATTATCGAAGGTCACGGACATGGCGATCGTCTCACGCTCACCAATAGGACGATACTGAGTAACGCTATTGTCCACGTGCACCAGACCTAACATCGCAAAGGGAAATGGCTCTTTAACCATCATATTCATTTGCAAGGCTTGTGACAACACCGCAGGATAAGTAATAGGTAGCTTGCCAGTATCAGTAAAGCCACAAATCTTACGATAGTCTTTAAGATTGCCCTGATCGATGTGCAGATCGTCCACATAATAGGTCGCTTGCGGCAACTCATCTTTGCCGACTTTAGGGTTATCACCGATAGGCAATAAACTTTTGATAATATTGGCGTAGGTGGTATGCGCTTTTGGCAACGCATCATAGTGTTTGTCTGACATAAATTAATCCTAGGTGGGGCTAGAGCAAATTTTTTTAAAGCATTTATTAAGCGAAAGGGTTGATTGTTCTACCGTAATTTTTTGCACCATTAGTAGTGACATAATTTATTGAATAAGATACTAAATAAGTGGCTACAAAAATGATAATACTTTTTGAGTGATGAATCAAATTATCGATAAAAAGATACTTAACAAGTAGCCGGTATCGCTAATTATACCTTACAGTACTTCTTACGTTATTAGTCCTGTGTTTTTATCATAAAAAAGCCACCCATGGGCAGCTTTATTACAATTAATTAGTAATTTTTTCGTAAGCATTTGTGAGCTAACTTATAAATAATCAATAAAATCAGCTGTTTAATAAGCAGGTATGATGACCACACCAAAGTTTACTATCTGCAGTCATCACCCTGAGCTGGCATAGATTGACTATTTTAAATATATCAAAACTATATGCCAGACTAGAGCTAGGCCCCAAGTAAGCTTTGACCACAAACACGTACGGTATTACCGTTTAAGCCACCAGACGCAGGAGACGCAAGCCAAGCAATCGTTTCTGCTACATCAACGGGCAAGCCGCCTTGGCTCATAGAATTCATACGACGACCGGCTTCACGAATGGCGAATGGAATTGCTTCGGTCATTTGGGTTTCGATGAAACCTGGGGCAACTGCATTAATAGTCATGCCTTTGGCATTGTCTTCTAGCTGTTTGGCGGTGGCATCGACCAAACCAATGACACCTGCTTTAGACGTGGCATAGTTGGTTTGTCCAAGGTTGCCTGCGATACCAGAGATTGACGAGACGCAAACAATGCGCGCATCATCTTTAAGCACATCACTATCAAGCAGGTAGCGGTTAAGCTTGGCGATACTGGCCAAATTAATATTGAGTACCATGTCCCATTTTTGCTCGTCCATTTTTGCTAGGGTTTTATCACGGGTCACGCCAGCGTTATGGATAATACCATCAAGACCACCCCGTTTTTCAGCAGCATCTGCAATTTCTGCACCGGCATCATCACTAGTGATATCGACCATCAGGGTTGAGCCACTAATTTCGCTCGCGACTTTTTGTAAGTCCGCTTGTTGCTGCGGTACATCAAGACAAATCACATGCGCCCCTTCACGGGCTAATACTCGGGCAATCGCTTCACCAATACCGCGGCTTGCGCCAGTGACCAGCATCGTTTTTCCGCCTAGTGGCTGCGTCCAATCTACCTCAATAGCGTTGCCTTTATCGACACGTACTACTTGTCCTGAGACATAAGCTGAACGCGCTGAGGTAAAGAAGCGTAGCGTTGAATCAAGATTCTGCTCAGAGCCTTCTGCCACATAGACCAATTGTGCGGTGACGCCACGTTTAAACTCTTTACCGACAGACCTTACAAACCCTTCAAGCGCACGCTGAGCCAAAGCGGTGTCGATATCATTAATGGATTCTGGTGGACGACCAATAATAATAACCCGACCCGACTTCTCTACACGGCGCGCGACCAGGTGAAAAAATTCATAAACTTGCTTAAGCTCGTCAGCGTTACTGATATTACTGGCATCAAATAATAATACTTTGAATTTATCGTCGTCACCCGTATTGGCTTTAGCTTCTATGCCCGCATCAGCAAGCGCATCTCTTATAGGGTCACTACTATTGACGAACACCTCGGCATGCAGCTCTGATAAAATACGCGCGACTGATGTGCTTACTCGCGTGTCATCACCAGTGGCTGAACCAACCAATACACTACCACGCACCAAACGTTGACCACTTTCAAAACGGTCAAGCGTTACTGGCAATGGCAGCCCTAGGTTTTTTGCAACTTTTTTACCAATAGAAGATTGAACAAAATCACCATAACGGTCTGACATAATATGCTCCTGAAATGTGGGTATAAAATTAAAAGTATAAGTTGTTTTTTAAAATAAGTTGGTTTAATTGGACCTAATAAAGCCAGTCAAATCAGCTAACAAACTAGGTTATAAGCTATTATAAGGCTTGTGCTGACTATAATTATAAGTATTTAGTAAGTATATCGACACAGACCTCAATATAAAAAGCCCTCGATATACGTTAAATATAGGACTATGAAAAACAATATTTTAAAAGATAGTACGGTAAAAAACGTCCTTGATAAGGCGATTACCTCATGTTCTCTATCTAAGTCTTATACAGATATACAAAATCAATGTTTGCATAAATCTTGGCTACTAAACTGCCACAACTATACACGCCTGACCCAAACAAGTCCAAAAGCCAATAATTTCTACCAAAATCTGTAAACCTAGCAGTCTATACAACGGTTACCTTTACTCTATTTAAGCAACACCTGCTTATGCTAAAATTAATATTATAAGTTATGATTTATAAAAAAATTGATAACAATATATTATCAAATGACTCTTTAAGCAAGACCATAGGAACAAAAATTAGCGGTTTATCTATCTGTTTACCTAACCAGGATTTATCAAATTTCCTACTTGGTTAAGGTTCAATAACCGTTACTTGACTTGCTAAAGACATACAATAACACTGCAAAAAATTATTATGATAGGCAGCTAAGGTCTTATATATTAATAACAGATTTTACTAATCACAATTTTTAATACAGTTACTTCGACTTTCCTTAAGGACAATTTTATGAGTAATAAAAAGAACAGCCCCATTGTTGAGACTACAGTCGTCAAAAAAGATAATGTTATCACTGATCATACTGACGCGCAAAATCGCTCTCAACACAGCGATGAAGACAATAGCCCGCATTATGCTTCAATTGCTGAGTTCAAAAAAGCAACCGATATTATTGATGCTGATGGTAATTTAGTAGATGATGATTCTGAAGAGAGTCAAGCCCAGAAAAAAGCCAAGCTTAGAGAAGATTTGATTACTGAGTCCAATGAACTTAAAGAAGCTGATGATCTTGATATTTTTGCTACGACCGCAGCTGCTGATACTAATGCCGATGAGACTGAAGGCAAGGACAGTACTGAAAAGAGCAGTAATGATAAAAAAGGTAATAATGAAAGAAGCAACACTGATGAAAAAGATACTAAAGCTAACAGCAAGAATAATGCTGATAAAGAAAAAGATAATCAGAAAACTGATGACAAATCTACTAACGATAAAAAAGACAAAGAGTTTGATACTACTGTAGCAGCTAAGCCACGTTCTACGCCTAAAAAGAAAAAAAATAGCACCACAAAGTTAATCTCAGGTCAACATCGCGTTGCTATTTTAGGTGGCAACCGCATTCCATTTGCGCGCTCTAACGGTCCCTATGCTGATGCCAGCAATATAGATATGCTAACGGCCGCACTTAATGGTTTAATTGAACGCTATAACTTGCAAGATGAGCGGATGGGCGAAGTCGTGGCTGGTGCAGTAATGAAGCTGAGCCGCGACATAAATCTAACTCGTGAAGCCGCGCTTAATACTGCCTTAGATCCACACACCCCAACTTATGATATTACGCAAGCTTGCGGTACCGGACTACAAGCCACGTTTGCCTCTGCCAATAAAATCGCCCTAGGTATTATTGATTCAGCCATTACTGGCGGTGTCGATACTACTTCAGATGCGCCTATTGCTATCGGCGATGGTCTACGCAAAGTGTTGTTAAAACTAGGGGCTGCTAAAAATATGAAGCAGCGTCTACAAGCCCTAACAAGTTTCGATCCAAAAGACTTAGTAGATTCTCCGCAAAATGGTGAGCCTCGTACGGGTCTATCTATGGGTGACCATCAAGCAATTACGGCGCTTGAATGGAATATTAGCCGTGAAGATCAAGATGAGCTAGCCTTTAATAGCCATAAAAATCTGGCGCGCGCCTATGATGAAGGTTTCTTTGATGATCTCATTACTCCATATAAAGGCCTGACCCGCGATAATAACTTACGTCCAGATTCTACTCTTGAAAAGCTGGGTAAATTAAAACCAGTATTTGGTAAAAATAACGCCAATCCAACCATGACAGCAGCGAACTCTACCCCGCTGACGGACGGAGCATCTTGCGTATTACTCGCTAATGATGAGTGGGCACAAGCTCGCGGACTTAAACCCTTGGCTTATATTGTGCATCAAGAGACGGCGGCGGTTGACTTTATCGGTAAAGCTGGCGACAAAGAAGGCCTGCTTATGGCACCGGCTTATGCCGTACCGCGTATGCTTGAGCGTGCTGGCCTGAGCTTACAAGACTTCGATTTTTATGAGATTCATGAAGCCTTTGCCTCCCAAGTTCTCTCAACGCTAAGCGCATGGGAAGATGAAAACTTCTGTACAGAGCGTCTAGGTCTTGACTCGCCATTAGGGTCTATTGATCGTAGCAAACTTAACGTTAACGGTTCATCGCTAGCGGCTGGACATCCTTTTGCGGCAACCGGCGGTCGTATCTTAGCCACTGCTGCTAAATTGCTGGATCAAAAAGGTTCAGGTCGTGCACTCATTTCTATTTGTGCTGCCGGTGGCCAAGGTGTTACTTGCATCTTGGAGAAATAAGAGCATTTAAGTTATAGTTGGTTTGATTGTAAAAATGCCTTTTAATCCGTCGATTAGAGGGTATTTTTTTGGTTGCTGATTACGATTATAATAATAAAATAGACACATGAATACTAAGTCAGTAAAGCGTGACCTGTTCTTAGTAGGATGCTTAGATATGCTACAGTAAGCTTAAAAGGAATAAATAAACTTTATTTTATTAATCAGGAGTTTAGTATGGCCAAGATACCTTCAGCGATTAATCACAACTCTTTAACTCCACAAGAATGTAGCGAGATGAGTGCGCCTGAACAAAGCAACTTCATTGAGCGTATGGATAAAGAGATTTTTGATGATGAGCTACGGCGTAAAATGCATCAAGATTTAATTGATACCTATGATGAAGAGCTTGAAAACGAAGTAGACGATTATATGCGCGACTTTCGCTTTGATGGCCGTGAAATGACCGAACAAGAAAAGCTTGATCGTCAGACTTATTTTCAAGAGCTGGTACGTTTACAACGGGAGCTGATTAAACTCCAAGATTGGGTAGTCGACCGCGGAGAGCGTATCGTGGTGATATTCGAAGGTCGCGACTCTGCTGGTAAAGGAGGCGCCATCAAACGTATCACTCAGCGTCTAAACCCGCGCGTCTGTCGAGTAGCCGCATTACCTGCGCCTACTGAACGCGAACAATCACAATGGTATTTTCAACGCTACGTGGCACACCTGCCAGCAGCTGGTGAGATTGTATTGTTTGATAGGAGCTGGTATAACCGCGTGGGTGTTGAGCGCGTAATGGGGTTTTGTACGGACATCCAATATGAGGAATTCTTTCAATCAGTGCCTGAGTTTGAGCGCATGTTAGTCCGATCTGGTATTCGCTTAGTAAAGTACTGGTTTTCAATTACCGATGATGAGCAGCACTCCCGCTTTATGAGCCGGATTCATGACCCTCTTAAACAATGGAAGCTCTCACCAATGGACTTACAATCGCGGCGGCGCTGGGAAGATTATACCAAAGCCAAAGAAACTATGTTTGAGCGAACTCATATCCCTGAAGCACCGTGGTGGGTAGTTGAAGGCAATAGTAAAAAACGCGCCCGTTTAAACTGTATTGCTCATCTGCTAGAACAAATACCTTATAGCGAAGTACCGAGAGAAGAAGTAGAGCTACCTGAACGTAAGCGTGATGATGAATATTATCGTGAGCCCATTCCTAATGATATGTATGTACCACCACGCTATTAGTCGTTGTTAGTAGCTATTATCTATTTTTTGCTTAAACAGATTAATTGGGCCGGCCAACATTTAAAGTCATCAAACTACATAGTATAAGTGGCTTGTTGACTGTCAGTTTTACCTGCTAGTAAGCGTTCAATTTCACTGTTTATTTTTTGTCCGACCACATCTGTCCCAATTTGTACGGCAAAACCTGCCGGACGATTAACTTGGGCTTTATAGTTAATCCAGACTACCTTACCGTTCATTGGCAAACGTTCACTAGAAGAGGGTAAAGTAACAGCAATAAACACCTCATCACCCAGCTGATGAATTTGGTTTGAAGGAATAAATAATGCGCCATTATTTACAAAGGATAAATAGCTGGCGTATAACGTTGCGATATTTTCAATATGACAGGTAAGAATTCCGCCACGTTCAGGCATTGCCACGGTACGCTCCTTATTTTAAGTATTATTTGTAATTTTGGCAGTCGGGAGTGATGACGCCGCATTACCACTATTATAACTGCGCCAATTGCTGCATCAGCTTATCATAGGCGAATTTTTCTTGTACATTTTGTTGTAGTGATACTTTCGTCTGCTGTAAGTTATTGGCTAATACCTCTACTGCCCTGTCGGTGGGTTGATAGTTTTGTAAGACGGTTGATAGATTAATATCTTCTTGAACACTTAGAAGACCAAGATCAACGCGGCGGATATCAAGCAGCATCAGCTCAGTCAATTTAATAAAATCTGCCACGGGAAGCTGAGTCTGCCAATAATCACTTGCCACCACACTACTACGCTTACCGCTACGTAAGGCCTGCCACGTGGTTAACCATAATGCGCGTTTGCTATACCACGCTGCTTGAGCCAAATCTATAGCGGCTAAAGGCGCACCATTTGCTAATGTCAGTAATTGAGTCATTTGCGCCGGGCTAACCGCTTCACGATTAATAGTACTGCCTAGGGCATGAGTGACATAGTCACGGGCGACAGCGGGAGCAATGGTCTGTAACGGCAGCTGCTGAACGCGGCTTTTAATCGTCGGCAATAATTGCGCAGGCGTATCACTGATTAAGAATAAATGCACTTGCGCTTGCGGCTCTTCTAGAGTTTTTAGCAGCGCATTGGCAGCAGCAATGGTCATTTGCTCAGCGTGATCTAAAACACAAATCCGCATCCCGCGCCCGCCTTGATAAATAAAAGGTTGCAATGCACGAATGTCATCAATTTTTATGGTTAGCGCCGCTTTATTAGTTGCTTTGGTAGACTTATTATCGGCTTTATTGCTTTTAGTCGCTTTACCTGATAACTCATTGTTATTCAAGCTATCGGTACTAATAGGCATACTGATAATTGGTAGTACCTGTAGACTAGGATGAGTACCCGATCTGAGCCATTGACAGCTCTCACAGCTCCCACATGCACCAAGTGGATGGCTGTCACGCTCACGACATAACAGCCATGCGACCAAGCGCCAAACAAACGCACGTTTTCCCATGCCTTGCATGCCAGCCGCTAACAGTGCATGCGGTAATGACTGTGGCGGCGTTAACACCCTTTTAGTCAGCTGCGCCCATAGCCCCTGCTGCCATGGTAGTAATGGTGCAAAATAAATGCTCTCTGTCGTGTCGTTTACGTTGTCCACACATGCCACCTTGTAACTTGAGGTATTGCTTAAAAGTGTTAAGACTTAATTTGTGACTATATTTTTTATATTACTTAGGCTATTTAGTAGTGCTTAACACTTTGAAATTCAATAAAACTCATGGCATTTAAGCGATCCAAATCTTCTTGAGTATCAACCCCTGCTGGCAATTGAAGTGCTGCCGCAGCGATGGCAATTTTACCGCCATTTTCTAAGACACGTAGCTGCTCTAAGCTCTCCAGTGTTTCAAGTGGTGTTTGGGGCCAATGCACAAACTGCTGTAATAGGCTAACTCTATAAGCATATAAACCTAAATGACGATAAGCATGCTTTGGGGCAGGCCGTTGTGTTAGCTCTTGGGTATTCGTTACTAAATTTGAGTTTACATCGGCGCTATTTGTTGTAGCCAATACTAGCGCTACATCTCGATCACAGGGAATAGGCGCCCGGCTAAAATACAGCGCCCGTTGCTTATTATCAACAGTCGCGCTCACTACTTTGACCACAGATGGGCGCATAAAGGTATGATAATCCTCGATAGGCTCATACAAAGTTGCCATGACACTAGCACTATCTTGTACCAATAAGGTTTTGACTTGCTCTAATAATAATGGCGGTACCAAGGGTTCGTCTCCCTGCATATTAACCACGATATCCTGCTCTGACCAACCTTTTATAGCGGCAACTTCAGCCAAACGATCCGTACCTGAGGCATGATCAGCGCGGGTCATCACTACCTCGTAACCAGCATCTATGCAAACTTTGGCAATACGCGCGTCATCAGTAGCAATACACATATCATCAGCGAAATGCGCCGCTTGTGCTTTTTCAGCCACCCAAAGTATCATCGGTTTACCATGAATACTCAGTAATGGCTTGCCAGGCAGCCGTGTGCTTTTAAAACGTGCTGGGATTACGATATGAGTTTTAGCCGGTATTGTTACAGTAGACATAGCTGACTCCTATAATAAGTCATATAAAATCGTAGTTATTATCTATGTTTAACATAGCTATTATCTGTTTTAAATATAGATGTTATCTATAAGTTATTACTAATTATTATCAATCAATTAATGGCTCTCTTTATTGCTATGTATCTTAATATTCAAAGCTTCTAGTTGGCTCTGTAGCGTTTGATAACAGTCATTAGATAATACTGCGGTTACTGGTAATATCCATAATCTAGCTGCTAACTCCTGCCAATTAGCTTTAACGGCTTTATTAGTTTCTTGCTGTAAGAATAACGTACGGATTTTTACTGCATCCTTACTAGTGACAACAATAGGATATTGGGTATATTGCAGCAGATCAGTAAGACTAAAATCATAATGGTCGGGATAAGGATGCGGGATAACCTCAAAACCTAGAGTACTGAGTGTGTCAAAAAACCGTTGTGGATAGCCGATACCACTGATCGCATGCACTTGACTGCCTGCAGTCGGTGCTATACTACTCATTTGAATATCAGGTAGCAATGTCTGTAGCGTATCAGGACTTAATTGCATGGTTAAGCCACCAGCGGAAGGCTGATAGTTATCAGACATTGATGGTTGCTTCGGTTTTTGATGGTAAACCACCGTCGCATTTTTTAGCCGCGATATTGGTTCACGCAAAAACCCTGTTGGCAACCGCTGCTGATTGCCAAAACCGCGCGCTACGTCCACTACAATCCACTCGATATCTCGCTGCAACGCATAATGTTGCAAACCATCATCAGCAATAATCAGCTGCAAGTCAGGATAGGCCTCTAATAAAGTGCTAATCGCTTGCTGTCGATTAGGGCATACTGCCATCGCCGCGCCAGTCATATTAACAATCAAACACGGCTCATCACCTACGGCGCTGGGTAGACTATCCGCTGTGACCAATGCTGGCATCTGGCTGCTATCGCCGCCATAGCCGCGACTAATAACGCCTACCTTCAATCCCTGCTGTTGTAAATAATTGACCAAAGCAATAATTAATGGCGTTTTACCACTGCCGCCAACCGTAATATTACCGATTACCATCACTGGTATGGGCGCACGATAGCTTGAGAACAGCCCGACATTATAAGCTTGACGGCGCAACAAGGTTAGCAAACTATATAACCAGCTTAGCGGCAGCAGTAGCCACAACCAAAAAGCTTGACGTTGCCATGCACGGGTAATTGCGGTCTCAACACTCATGAATTAACACTTCACCTATTATTACTTATTTGCCAGTATCTCTATCAGCAAAGACTTATTTAACGATTATATTGCTATAGTTTAGTGAGCATTTAATCGCGTGTCCTTACTTATACATTTTTTGATGAGCAGCCATTTTCTTAAGTATTTAAATGCAAAAAGCTACTCAAAATCTCTTTCATACATTTGCGCGTAATGACCTTGCTTTTGCATCAGTTCACTATGGGTGCCAAGCTCCACAACCTGTCCCCCATCTAACACGGCAATACGATCAGCAGACTCGATAGTCGTTAAACGGTGCGCAATGACCAGTGTTGTACGGTCTTTCATAACGTTATCAAGCGCTTGCTGAATATAGAATTCTGACTCATTATCAAGGGCACTGGTCGCCTCATCTAAGATTAAAATAGGGGCATCTTTTAGTAACGCTCGAGCGATAGATAAGCGCTGACGCTGGCCGCCAGATAATTGTAAACCTTCAGCCCCAATCTGACTTTGATAGCCATGCGGCATTTTCATAATAAAGTCATGAGCAAAGGCGTCTTTTGCCGCGAGCTCAACCTCAGCCTGTGTCTTATGGGCTAAACCGCCATAAGCAATATTATTAAATACCGTCGTATTGAACAGCACCACTTGCTGATTGACCATGGCAATCTGCGCACGCAAACTCTCTAAAGTGATGTCTTCAATAGGTAACCCATCTATGGTAATTTGTCCTGAGGTAGTGGTTAGCGTACGCGTCAATAAATTCACTAAGGATGACTTACCTGCACCGCTACGACCAACCAAGGCTACAGTCTCGCCAGCTTGTACATTTAAATTAAAGTCACGTAATGCAACCGTAGAGTCTGGATAGATCAAGCTAACATTATCCATATGAATCTCACCTGACAATATGGGGCTTAGAATACCACTGTCCTGCTCTTCAGGCTCGTCAAGTAAGGCAAATATTGACTCACCTGCCGCGATACCTTTTTGTAGTTTTTGATTGACATCAGTCAGCGAGCGCACTGGCTTACTGAGTAGTCCCGCCGCGGCGATATAAGAGATGAACTCACCTGCTGAGATATTGTTAATCACCTCAGGACGCAGAGCAAGCCATACCACTACCGCCATCGCCATTGCCATCAATAGCTGTACAGCGGGCGTATTAATACTATTGGTGACCACCACTTTCATACCTTGGCGCAAGTTCTTTTTGGAAGTCTCATCAAAGCGCTTTGCCTCATAGGCTTGCCCACCGTAGTTTTTGACCACTTGATAGCCACCAATCACTTCATTAGTAATATGACTGACATCCCCCATGGTTTCTTGGATACCCTTCGACAGTTTAAGATAGCGCTTGGAGGCAATGCGAATCAACCATAATATTGGCGGTAGCACCAAAAATAAAATCAAGGTCAAGCGCCAGTTGCTGTATAGCAAAAAGCCCATCAACGCCACGACGGTCAAACCATCACGTAATAAGGTTTTCATCGAGTCGGTACTGGCAGCAGTGACCTGTTCGACATCAAAAATAAGTTTGGAGGAGATGGTACCGGCAGGATTGGCTAAATAGAACGAGCTTGGCAGGCGCAGTAGCTTATTAAAGACCTGGACCCGCAGCTCATATACTAAGTTGCGTGATACTAAAGCCGTATAATAGTTACCTAAAAAGCTACCCACACCGCGCACAAAGAATAGCCCAACAATAATAAACGGAAATAAATCTTGCTTACTTTGGTCGTTTTGGTTAATAGCATCCGTGATATATTCCAATAATTTAGCAATCCAAATCTCGGTTCCCGCATTGATGGCAAAACCGACAACGGTTAGCATCAATGCCCACCAATAAGGCTTTAGATAGCTTAACAGACGCAATAATGTCTTGTGCTTAGGCGTGCTAGTTGATAGCGCGGGTATTGGTTTGGTAGAAGTTTTTGTAGAGTCAGATTGATAAGCTTGGCTCATAAAAGCCTCAATGTAGGTATAAATAGGTGGGTTTGTCACACTGGTAGCGCGGCGATATAGAACGTCGATATCAAATAGCAGTATAAAACGTTTGGATAAATTTCTTAGGTAACTTATTGAGATAAAATGGTTAAGAGCGATAACGGGCAATACAGCAGATCACTGACCAAAATATTGCCGCTCTTTTCTTTTATTCTCTTGTCCCGATCGTTTAAAACCAGATAGTGACGACTTGTTTTTATGGTGAGTAATAAATCATTGCGCTTCTAGCATAAAAATAAAGTTTTGGCTTATTACTCATATCTTATTTGTTACTCACCTCTTAAATATAAGTTTTTAAAAAGGTATTAACTCTGAGCCTCTAAATGTTTCATTAAGGCCGTAAACTCATCTTGATTATGAAAAAATATCTCGACACTGCCTTGGCCATCTTTCTTATGCTTGAGCTTGACCTCTGCTCCTAGGGCATCAGTCAAACGCTGAGTTAAGCGCTCAGCATCGCGGCTTTGTGCTTGTTCAGTATGGCTCACTTTAGGCGCAGGCTGCAGGATCGATTTGACCAGCTTTTCAGCCTCTCGTACCGTCATACCGCCATCAATAATTTTTTGGGCGATGATAGGCTGCTGCTCAGACGATAAAGCAAGCAAGGTGCGTGCATGTCCCATATCGAGCGCATTATTGGCCAGATGATCTTTGACCGTATCATGGAGCTGATTGAGGCGAAGTAGATTCGACACTGTGGTACGCGCTTTGCCCACCACTTCTGCAATCATGGCGTGACTCATACCAAATTCAGTATGGAAACGCTGTAAAGCGGCCGCTTGATCAATGACCGATAAATCTTCGCGTTGGATGTTCTCAATCAGTGCTAACGCAATGGCCAGCTCATCAGATAATGCCCGCTCAATTGCGGGAATAACCGATTTACCCGCCATTTTTGCCGCCCGCCAGCGGCGCTCACCAGCGATAATTTCATGGGTGACATCGACTGTGCTTTTGTCTTCGCTTGCCAGCAGTGGTCGAATGACAATGGGCTGCATAATACCATGCTGCTCAATAGAAGAGGCTAACTCAGCTAATGCCGTCTCACTCATATCACGCCGTGGCTGGTATTTTCCGGCCTGTAAGCGCGTCACATCAATCTGTACTAGACTGATCTGATCTTCAGAACTCTCACCATACATACTGCTGCTACGCGTTTTGAGACTGTTGCGCTTTTTAATATCAGTGCTAGCTGATTGCGACATACGGCTGTTTGCATTAACCGATTTTTCAGCCGTTTTTGTACTACTGGTTGGCGCTTGCAACGCAGCTTTTGATACCATATCGGTTAGATTGGTATCACGCGCAGCCGTATCATCTTGTAATGCAGAGGCGGTAATTTGCTTTTCTTTTTTGATTGATCCTAATAAGGCATCTAAACCCCGATTGGCAGCCAATCCTCGTTTTTTCGCCATGATTACCTATCCTCTAACGCTAAAATAAAAACCAAATGAGTGTTAATAAATGTCTAATAATTAATAAGCAAGTATCTATTGATACCTCTAATATTTAATAAATACCAAGCCATTTATAATTCGACACTTTGATACTTCAATAATTTAATAATTTAATAATTTATTCTCTAGCTGCGGCTTTGTTTGATCACTTCAGCAGCAAGCTTTAAATAAGCTTGTGCACCTTTTGAGCTTTTTTCAAACGCCAGTACTGGCATACCGTGGGCTGGCGCTTCCGCTAAGCGGATATTTCTTGGAATATGAGTACGGTACATGATATCGCCAAAATGTGCATCAAGCTCAGCTGATACGTCATTGGCTAAGGTATTACGCGCATCAAACAAGGTTCTAACTACCCCGCGAATATATAGCTTAGGATTCAGCTCTGTTAAGCGCTCAATGGTCTGTGATAAGTCCGCGAGACCTTCCAGTGCATAATACTCGCATTGCATCGGAATAATAACGCCATCCGTTGCCACTAACGCATTAATAGTCAGCAAGTTTAAACTGGGTGCACAATCCATTATAATGTAATCATAAGGCTTTTTTTGGCCAGTTGCTTGGTCAGCGACTAATTCGGTCATTGCCGTCTTTAGTAGCTCGTGGCTATTGGTCTGCCCCATTAAGGTAATATCTATACCCGCTAATTCTCTATTGGTACCGATGACATCGAAGCCAGCTGGACTGTTGACAATCGCTTCTTGTAGCGATACACCGTCAAGCAAAACATCAGCCATGGTCAGCGCTAAATCATTTTTCTCCAGACCAGTACCCGTCGTAGCGTTGCCTTGTGGGTCTAAATCAATCAGTAGTACACGCTTGCGCTTAGCGGCCAAGCTTGCAGCCAAATTCACCGCCGTAGTGGTTTTACCTACGCCGCCTTTTTGATTCGCAATGGCTATGATTTCCATACACTCACTCAATTTAATTAATATAACGCGCTTTACTGATGCTCAAATAGTACCGACGTAAATGCTACGTGCCTATAAATGCTACGTAATTAATAGCCTATAATTAACAGCTGCTTACTTTGATCAAACTGTCTTACTGTTATGATCTAGCAAAAAAATATACCGTTTTATAGACGTCCATTTAAGCATAGCTTAGACATTCTTAACCGATAATTCAATCAAATGCCGGCTATCCTCTAAACGTGGGACGTCTAATTTAATGGTCTTAATCTGCCAAGTGTCCTGCAGCGCTTGTAATTCTTCAGCACTTGGTACTTTGCCTTTCATCGCACATAGATAGCCATTATCCGCTAAGCGGGGCTGCGCCGCTTCCACAAAATCTATCAAGCTGGCAAAGGCTCTGGAGGTAACAACGTCATATTGCCCTTCATGCGCTTCAATACGTGCGGCAATCGGTGTTACATTATTCAGGCCAAGCTCGCTGCTGATCTGCTTAATAAAACGAATCTTTTTCTTATTGCTATCTAGGGCAGTACAGTGACGCTCAGGCTGACAAATCGCGATAATCACTGCCGGTAATCCAGCACCCGTACCGATATCCAACAAAGACCCTGCAGGCAAGTGCGCTATAATAGCCAAGCAGTCAATCACATGCTTGATCAGCGCCTCTACTGGGTCAGTGATGGCGGTCAGATTATACGCTTTATTCCATAATAAAAGCTTGTCTAAGTACAACAATAGCGTGCGCTGCTGCGTCTCATTAAGCGGTAGTGCCAATGTTTGCAATGCTTGTGCTAATATATCAGCCAACGCTGGTAGCTGAGCGCCAAGCTTTACGAAGCCTGTTGAATCCATAGGTGGCCGAGCGCTGTTAATAGATTTAGCAAGGGACTTATCGGATGCTGACATAGAACACGTTATCCCGTTTTGGCATGTGAACCGGCTATTTTATCATGCAGGTTGCTTATTGAATAGTTGCAGATTGCGTCAATGTTCGCCATCTTATACTATCTGCGCTAGTATTAATGATTTATTCAGCCTTAATCACACTAAATTTATAACTTTAGGTCAAGCTTAATAAGTTATCTACCGCGCCAATGTATCCACCTAACTATTTATCTGGTTGTTCATTTGGTCGGGCATGACCTCTTTAACTTTGTCTAAGACTGGCTATAAATTGCGATTTTATATTTTATATTTTAATGCCACTAACACTACCATGTACGATTTTTGAGATGACCAAACATACGCTTATGACCGAACAGAAAACTGCCCCTACGACTCAAGCTTCAATAGACCTTAATTCGACACCCGCTGCTGTAACAACGGCTCAAAAAATTGATAATACGGCAACACAAATACAGGCTGTGACGAATATTGAGAAAGCACCACTGCCTCATCCTATATTAGTGGAAATTAATCAACGCTGTCTCATAACCGCAGAGCAGCTCAAACGCTATAGCGTTCCTGACGATCTACCTACCGATACGCGCACCGCCCCAGATTTAGATATTGGCTTTGGCCAGCAGCGTGCGATCAAAGCACTACGAACCGCACTAGATATCAATGCCAGTGGCTATCATGTGTTTGCTGCTGGAGAAAATGGACTGGGCAAGCGCACAGTAATCAGTCGCCTACTACAAGGTATTGCGGCAAATGCGCCCACACCTGATGATTGGGTGTATGTACATAATTTTGTTGACCCACGCACACCCATGGCTCTGCATTTACCCGCTGGACAAGCTACAATTTTGCAGCAGCAGATTAATAGTTTATGGCAACAGGCAAAAAAACGCCTTAATCAGCGTTTTCGTAGTGACCATTATCAAAGTAAAATCGAAGCAATAAAAAACGACACCCATCAAAAAGAAAGCCAGGCTTACGATGCGCTAAATGCTGAAGGCAAGCAATACGATTTGGCTCTAACTTTTCGACCGTTTGATAATAAAGCGGTCTTTGTACATCCTAGCGAGCTATCAACAGAAGATGAGGATAGTAATGATGCGGACAAGGTTGCTAATAATGCAAAAAAATCTGCTAGCAATCCAAATAATAAATCAGCATCAAATAAGAATAAAACCACCAGCAAAGACATTAAAAACAATAATAGCCATAATAATAGTCACTATCAGACTGAGCTAAATAATTTCACGCAAAAAAACCACATGCAAAAGCGGCTGAATCAACTGACCATCGCTTTAGAGCAGTTAGAAGATGAGGCTAATGATGCCATTGAGACCCTTCATAGTGATATCGCGCAGCGTACGCTACAGCCTCTATTTGCCCCTATTCGTGAGCGGTTTGCTGCCAATACTTCCGTAATCAATTATTTGGAAGCAATGTTTGCTGATATGGTCACCCATGTCGAGCGTATCGTCAATGGCGATGATGAAGAATTTATTACTGCCGTGCTGGCGACGACGCCAAGCCGTTATGCCGTCAATGTCATGGTCAGCCATGAGCCTGACAGTGGTTCACCGGTCATATTTGAAGACTTACCGACCCACTTAAATCTATTAGGTCATGTTGAGCAAGTTACTCAGCTTGGCACGGTTACCACCGATGTCAGCATGATACGTGCTGGCGCATTGCACCGTGCCAATGGCGGTTACTTGTTATTAGAAGCCAGTCATCTGCTTGAGCATCCCTATGCGTGGCAAGGACTAAAACGTGCGCTGCAATCACGCAAAATAAAGCTCTCTAGCCTTGAGCAAATGCTGACCTTAACCGGTAGCTTATCGTTGGCACCTGCGCCAATTGACCTTAACGTTAAGGTCATTCTGTTAGGGGAAGCGGATCTGTATTACGAGCTATTAGAGCTAGAGCCAGAGTTCGATGCGGTATTCAAAGTACGTGCTGACTTTCATGATGACGTCACCCGTACCGACGACCACGAATTGGCCTTGGTTGCCAAAATGGCCGATATTATCGATTATGCCAATCTTTATCCGTTTGACAATAATGCTCAAGCCGCACTGCTCGAGCATTTAAGTCTGCAAGCTGAAGACCAAGACCGTTTAAGCTTGCACAGTGATCGCTTAATTAAGCTATTACATGAATCCAATCGCCACGCTCGCCTTAATGGGCAAAGCATCGTCGATGACAGCCATGTTACCCAAGCCATCTCTGATATGGATGAGCGCTCAGGATACCTACGCGATCTCTACTGGGAGGAGCTCAAAAACGGTCAACAACTGATCAATACTCAGGGCCAAGCCGTCGGACAAGTCAACGCCTTGACGGTAGTCAGCTATGCCGATAGCGAGTTTGGCATGCCAGCACGCCTAACAGCCGTTATTCAACCCAATGTTGGCACGGGTGAAATTCTCGATATTGAGCGCGATGTCGATTTAGGTGGTAGCTTACACGCTAAAGGTATGCTGATTATGACCAGCTATCTGCGTGCACTGTTTAGCCACCATCACACGCTAAACTTTAGTGCTTCCTTAGCGTTTGAGCAAAGTTATGCCCATATTGATGGCGATAGCGCCACCGTTAGCGAAGCTTGTGCGCTACTGTCGGCATTAGCCAACGTTCCGATCAATCAAGCCTTTGCCATTACTGGCTCGATGAATCAGTTGGGCGAAGTGCAAGCAGTTGGTGGTATCAATGCCAAAATTGCTGGCTTCTTTGATGCCTGCCGTGAGCAAGACTTGACCGGTCAACAAGGTGTGGTCATTCCGATGGCCAATGTTAAACAGTTAATGCTGCGTGATGACATTATTGATGCGGTTGAAGCCGGGCAGTTTCATATTTATGGTGTGCATACTTTGAGTGAAGCTTTAACCCTAATGACTGGGCTGCCTATTGATACCATGAATAAAAAAGACCGCTATCGTAAAGATACTTTATTTGGCAAAGTATTACGCCGTCTGATGCTGTGGGATGAGAATCAAGACACAGCCGACACTGGCGAAGATAAAAAATCTAAGAAAAAAGCCAAAAAGAAGCGCAAATTACAACGCCAGAAAAAAGACGATAAAAGAAGGAAAGAAAAAAATAGAAAAGAACAAGATGAGGCAAAAAATATCGTAGAAGATAAAAACGTAAAAAAATAGCGCGGTCTTTAACCATCCGGTAACGGCTAACCCAGCTAGATTTGGTGAAGACAAACGAGCGAATTCAATATTTTATGAACCATAAATCTGAGCGTTCTTTACTAAACCATGATTAAGGTGTGTTGATTTTGGCTCAAATTAATTATATATCAGCAACATCATCGGGAAAGTGTGCCTAATCGACCCTAGACGCTATCGCCCTTTTCTGCGATGATAAAGTTTTTCAGTGAAAAACAAGCAACAACCAGCAAAATAAATCTAACCTAAGACTGGCTTCATACAGGTTATCTCTTAATGACTGTACAAACACCAACTGAACAACCAGCTAATGCCACCAACCTTACGGATAATGGCATTACTGATACGGCAAGCGATACCGCTGCTAGCCGTCATGGCGCAGCGACTACAGCACGGCAATGGCAAGTATTGTCACAGCTGCAGCGCAATCGCTGGATCGGTACTACTCATATCTATGAGCAGCTCAAACTGGCCGGCTTTGATAACAGCTTGCGTACCGTCCAAAGAGACTTAAATGCCTTGGCTAAGCGCTTTCCTATTGAAAAAAATAACGCCAATCCGCAAGGCTGGCGCTGGAAAGAAGACGCACCGCTACAAAGCTTACCGCATATGAACCTATCGCAAGCGGTCGCTTTTAACATGGTCGAAGCCAATTTAACCCAGCTTCTGCCTCCGGCTATCTTAGATGAATTATTTCCTTGGTTTGACTTGGCGCGGCGGCAGCTTAAAGACAGTAAAGTTACCCATTCATGGATTGATAGAGTACGTATCGAACCGGCAACTCAGCCATTAATTGCACCGCATATTGATTTAGACAGTAAAGACAATATTTATCACGCGCTGTTTTATCAATTACAATTCAAAGCTTGCTACACCCGTAGTAATAAATCTCAGGCCAGCGAATATATTTTAAACCCTATCGCCATTATTCAGCGCGGTGTCATTATTTACCTGCTCGCAACCCGCACCGATGATCCAGATACCATTATTCGCACCTTTGCCTTGCATCGATTTGCTAGCGTTGAGTTACTTGAGAGTACAGCGCAGACCCCTGATGACTTTCAGCTTGACCGCTATTTGGACGCAGGTAGTATGGGGTTTACCCATCCCCTGCTGAGCCAATTACCTGATCATGGTAAAAACACTGCTATTAAATTACACTTTACTAAAAAAGCAGGTAAGAGCCTTACTGAAAGTAAGCTTAGCGATGATCAAGTTGTCACTATCAATGCCGATGATACTCTTACCATAAATGCAACTGTGAATTTGACTTCGCAGCTGGTCTGGTGGCTACGTGGTTTTGGTAGAGGGCTATTAGATGCCAAGCCAGAGCTACTTTACCAGGCAGTTTTGGACAAAGCATTAGATGATGAACAGCAACTATAGCAGCTCGTTTAGATAATATCTTAGAGAAAACTTGTAGAGTATGACATCAACTAGATTATGACGATTAAGATGAGATAAATTAATGCTAAACAACGAGGAATTTGCAGTGAATATGAACATATTGACGTAATTTAGCGAAATTTTAACCATTTTAAGACTATCAAATTTTCAAATGTGCCAATTGATGACAGACCCTATACTTCGCTTATAAAATTCAGTGCTAAGAAGGAATATTATGCCACCGACTATCTCATCATCGCTACTCTCAGACAACTTAACCGCCCTTGGTCTTAGCGCTGATACCTTATTTTTTGCATTAAATTATGACTTTACGCCACCTGAAGCTAAAGGTATCAAAAAACGCTTAAAGCAAAACCAAGGTGCAATCGATATTGATATCGCCTGCGTATTGTATGACGATAATTGCACCATAGATGATATGGTCTGGTTCAAGCAGTTGCGTGATAAAACTGAATCGGTACGTCACCAAGGCGACAGTTTAAACGGCAAAGATCGTGGGGAGCAAGCGATGTATCACGCCCCACTCGATCAAGAACAGATTCGTCTGTACTTAAACCATATTCCAGCGCATGTCAGCCATATTGGATTGATTGCTAGCTCATACTACGGACAGCCGTTGGCTAAAGTAAAAGAAGGTGAGATACATCTCAGTGATGATGAAGGCAATCGCGCTTTTGAAGTGAATTTAAAGCAGCTGCCGCGTGACTGTAGCGCTATTTGGGTAGCCAGTTTGCGCCGCGAAGTTGATGATTGGCATTTAACCCTACAAAATTTGCCATTGGCTGACAATGACCTACAAAAAGCAGCGCAACAAGTCGCTCATGAACTGGCTCGCGCCTTACCAATACCACAGGCAGCGCTTATTTAGTTAGTAGGTGCTGAGTTATTGACTGGTTCATTAAGCCTAAAAGGGGCGATGCGCTATCAACGAGCACATCGCCCCTTTTATGTTTGGCGGTTCTATTTCTACTAGTGCTATAGCATTACTCTAGCGCCTCTCCACAATGCGGACAAAAATTCTTTTTACGTACTTCTTTTTCGCGGCGTTCAAGCTCTTGCTCACGTAGTACCTGTAACACAATATCTTGCGCCTGTTCTTTATCCAATCCCAGCTCACGACGTATTTTATCGATCATGGTTTGGTTCTGTACTAAATCGAAGTCGCCATCGACTAAAAACTCACGGAACTGCTGCTCCAGCTCGTCACGACGCTGGGCAAGCTCATTGGCCAGGCCAGTGGCCAAAATACCGGCGGGCAAAGCAGCCAAACCTACCCCTAATATCGTAATGACCGCGCCTAATATTTTGCCTGCTGTCGTGATGGGCGTCACATCTCCATAACCAACTGTCGTCAGGGTTACTACTGCCCACCACATAGCTTTTGGTATCGACTCAAACTCATCTGGTTGAGCATGGTTCTCCACTAAATAAATACCGCTAGATGCCGTCACAATCATGATAATTAAAATAAAGATAACCGCTTGAAATGAGCCTTTTTCTTTGCTGATAACCACCAATAAGATACGCATGGAGGCAAAGTAACGGGTGAGCTTCAAAATCCGAAACAGACGCAAAATTCTTAAGAAGCGCAAATCGATACTGACAAAGAAGTTTAAAAAGGCAGGGGCAATCGCTACCAAATCAATCAATGCCGAAGGACTTCTAAGCCAATTCCAGCGCTGCCGCCATGTGGTATTATCAGGTTTAGCTTCAGCCACACTCCATAAACGCAACAGATACTCGATAGAAAATACCACGATTGAGAAGTTCTCAAACCACGTAAAGTAGCTTTGATAAGGGTAATACCATTGATCAACTGACTCAGCAATCACTGCCGCCACGTTAGTCATGATCAAAAAAATTAGAAAATAATCGACGTAGCGACTGAACAAGGTGTCATGATCATCATTTTGTAAAATATTATAGACAAAATGACGCAGGCGCCGTATAGATTGGAATAACATGCCGTACCTATGCGGTGTAATACCGTGATTGTATGAGTAGAAAGTAGATCATGAGAAGTTAAAACAGTAAGTCAGGACAGGTACGTGACAATAATATCAATTGAGTGGTTAATAAGGCTCGGTTATTAAAATACAGATTTATTTATGATAGATTTATCGACAACTGTGCATAAATTTATACCTATGATATATGGTATTTCTTATGTTTATACTTAGTGATAGTAGGCTATTTGCAATGGTGTGACTATGCAAAATTTGCATAGTAAATGTAGACTAAAGCAAGCAACAGTAACCCCGTAATACCAAAACTAATATGCAAAAATTGCTGTTCCATTCGGGTACTACTACTTAGACTATTAACAGGTATCAAGGATAACCCACACTGGGGACAATTGTTATCAGCTTGATTCAATATGATCATCGAACGTGCATTGACACAACGTAAGGGTGAATTACTACAATAGCCAATCATAATATATTACCACTCTTTTTATAATAAAAAATTCATCAGTAATAGGTATTCAATCAATCTTATTATAATCCTACCTACAAGCATCAAAAGTATACTGCCTAAAATTCCGTACCAAACCCCAATATTAAGTAGACGACACCATAATTGATATAGAAAGTAACCAAACAACATCATATAAATGTAAATGTAAATGTCAAAGCACTATTCTATTGTAAATTCTTATAACAATGTTACTTGTTTATATCTAATTCACTACTGTTAGCAAGGTATTTGTACTATAATAGGGTTAAGAAGTTACGAGCTATACTATAACTGTAACTTTTTCTATCAGTAACGGATGTTATCCATCATCTGATATTTACTGACAATCTTGTATTACGTTGAGGAATTAAATGATGAAACTACAATCCCTAGTTTTAGCTACTGCTGCTGCGCTTACCATGACTACCGCCTTTGCTGTCCCTGCAGGTACTTGGACTGTTGGTGCCGGCGCACATTATGTTATGCCTAAAGATGATAATGGTACGTTGGCTAATGGCGCACTCTCTGTTGATGTTGATGGTGACGTTCGTCCCACTATTACTGGTGAATACTTTGTTGCGAATAACATCGGTGTTGAACTACTCGCTGCTATTCCATTTCATCATGACATCACGTTGACAGATACAGACGGTAATCCGTTCGATGCGAAAATCCAGCATCTGCCACCTACCCTGTCTTTACAGTATCACTTCGATGGCTACAATATGCCGATGAATGTGAAGCCTTTTATTGGTGTTGGTGTTAACTATACGACTTTCTTCAATGAAAGACTGTACCTTGGTGGCCCAGCTGATTTAGATATCGACGATAGCGTTGGTGTTGCTGGTCATATCGGAGTTGATATTCCATTCGCTGACACTGAATCTTTCCGTATTGATGCTCGCTACATGGACATCAAACCAGATGTTAGCCTAAACGGTGCTGACATTGGTTCTGTTGATATCAGCCCTTGGGTATTTGGTGTTGCATACGTCAAAAGCTTCTAATTAGAAGTGAAATAGACCAGAGATTGCCAATTAAAAAGCCAGCGCTAGCTGCTGGCTTTTTTGGGTCTGTTATTTAAATGTCTTGATAGCTAGAGGCAGTATCTAGTAGCTAAAAATAGAAGTCAGGTGCAATAAAAAAGACCATCCGAAGATGATCTTTTTAGTATTTACCATTAACTTATTGAGAGTCCGCGCTATACCCTATAGTAAGATACGGCGAGGATCGGCCAGTAATCCGGCAACATAACGCGTAAATACAGCGGCATCAGCCCCATTGATGACTCGATGATCATAAGACAATGACAATGGCAACATCAGACGCGGCTCAAAAACTTGCTTGTCTGCATTCCAGCGTGGCTGCATAGTTGCTTCTGAAGCCCCTAAAATACCCACTTGTGGCCAGTTTACCAGTGGTGTAAATGCCGTACCACCTAAGATACCTTGGCTTGAAATAGTAAAGCTAGCCCCTTGCAAATCTTTAGTGCTTAGCTTCTTATCACGAGCTTTTACCGCAAGCTCACCGATTTCAATGGCGATTTGCTTGATACCTTTGTCTTGCGCATCTTTAATAACGGGCACAATCAAGCCATCATCAGTCGCGACTGCAATACCCATATTGACACTTTTACGCAGAATCACTTGGGTATTATCATCGTTTAGATGACTGTTAAATCTTGGATGCTGAGTCAAGGCATACGCCGTCGCTTTAACGATGAAAGCTAGGATAGTGAGGCCAATACCTTGAGCTTTCATACCACCTTTTAGCTCACCGCGTAGCTTTTCAGTGTCAGTAATATCGGATAAATCAAACTGCGTTACTTGCGGTAGCAAAGTATTGTAGTTGAGCTGCGGTATCGATACTTTTTGCAAACGGCTAAGGTCTTGAGTTTCCGTTTCACCCCAAATAGCTGTATTGCTCATATCGGGTAATTTTGGCAGGCTTATGCCTGCTGTGCTATCCATCGTCGGAGCAGATTTTTGCGTGTTTACGCTGTTTTTAACATACGCAAACAAGTCTTCTTTTAAGATACGGTCATTTAGTGCCGAACCGGCAACTTGGGTAATATCTACGCCCAATTGACGCGCCAGCTTGCGTACGGCAGGCCCTGCATACACGTCAATTAGCTTCTCATTTACCTGCGCTTCGGTCAGCTTACTATCTGCTGTATTTGTAGAGGTGGCGCTGGTTGCAGGCGCAGACTTAACCTCCGCTTGCTTAGGCTCTCCAGTTGTTTGCACTTTAGGAGCAGCTTCCTTAGTATCAGCACTTGTATCACTCGCACTATCAATGCCAGAATCATCTGCAGCATTACCAATAATCACGATAAAATCTTGACCATTGGCAACCATATCACCAGCTTGTACTAAGATTTTCTCAATCTTTCCCGCTGCCGGTGCAGGTACTTCAACCGAAGCTTTGTCTGATTCAATCAGTAATATTGACTGATCAACACTGACGACATCGCCGACGCTAACCATAATTTCAGCAACCTGAGCTTCATCAACACCTAGGTCTGGTAGGGTGTATGTCGTTGCTGTTTCTGCTTTTGAGGCAGGTTTAGAGGGACTTGGCTCACTAGCAGCGACCTTATCCTCTTTACTATCGTCTTTACTGTTATTGCTAGTAGCAGACTGATTAGCATCAGGTGTCTTAGCACTTTCTTTATCAGAGCTGCCTTTATCAGAGCTGTCTGTGTCAGCGCTTTGACCATCAGTAGCGCTATCAATTTCGATGAGCACCATACCTTCACTGACTTGATCACCGATAGCAATATTAATTTTGGTAATTTTACCAGCAGCCGAGCTCGGTACTTCGACCGATGCTTTATCTGATTCTAGCAAGATAATGTTGTCATCTTTTTCGATGACGTCGCCAACCTGCACCATAATCTCACTGACTTCGGCGCTATCGACACCCAAATCGGGGGCTTTAATTTCCATCCTTTATCTCCTCGTCTTATGGTTATTATTCTTTGACATCATCATTATTAAGTAAAGCGGCGTCTGCTTGGTCTTCAGCACGGCCTTCACTAGTGATTTCGTCATCGTCTTCACCGACAAACTCAGGTACAGGATTCGGGTTGACATTATCAGGTGCTGGAGCATCTGGGAAATGATCATAATAAGGCTGTTGCTGCCATGCTGGTGGTTGATCAGCATCAATACCGAAGCTTGAGATGGCGTCTTTTACCAAGCGCTTCTCAACCTCGCCTTCATCAGCCAAACGTTTAAGGGTGGCGACCACAATATGGGCGGCATCAACGTTAAAGAAACTACGTAGGTTCTCACGGGTATCAGAGCGACCATAACCATCAGTACCCAGCGTGGTATAAGGACGATTGTCTGGTAACCAAGCGCGAATTTGTTCTGAGTAATTGCGCATATAATCTGTCGCTGCAACTACGATACCTTCGTGTGGGGCAATTTGTTCAGTAACCCATGGCACGATTTCTTCATCCATTGGATGCAGACGATTGTAGTCATCACACGCCATACCATCACGAGTCAGCTCGTTAAAGCTGGTTACACTCCAGACGTTAGCGGTGATATTGAACTCATCTTGTAAGATGCGTGCCGCCTTTTGCACTTCACGTAGAATAACCCCAGAACCCAACAGCTGCACTTGGCTTGAACCATTGTCTTCTAACAAATACATACCGCGCTTGATGCCTTCTTCTGCACCTTCTGGCATGGCAGGTTGCTCGTAGGTTTCATTCATTAAAGTCAAATAATAGTAGACGCGCTCGCCTTCACCATACATCCGGCGCAAACCATCATGCATAATTACGGCTAGCTCATAACCAAAGCAAGGATCATAGCTGACACAGTTCGGCACCACACTAAATAGAATTTGTGAATGACCGTCTTGATGTTGTAAGCCTTCACCGTTTAGCGTGGTACGGCCAGCGGTTGCGCCTAATAAGAAGCCTTGTGCTTGGCAGTCGCCTGCGGCCCATGCCAAGTCACCAACGCGCTGAAAACCAAACATCGAATAATAGATATAGAGCGGAATCATCGGTAAGGCATTAACAGAATAGCTGGTTGCCAGTGCAATCCAAGTACTCATCGCACCCGCTTCGTTGATGCCTTCTTCTAACATATGGCCGTCTATAGCTTCTTTATAACCCATTAAGGCTTCGCTATCTTCTGGGGTATATTTTTGTCCAGAAGCAGAGTAAATACCCAATTGACGGAACATACCTTCTAGACCAAAGGTACGCGCTTCATCAGGAACGATAGGTACCACGCGATCTTGAATGTCTTTGTTTTTCAGCATCGCTGCTAGCAGACGCACAAAGACCATGGTAGTTGATTGCTCTTTACCATTACTGCCTTTTAATATCCGGTCAAAAATAGATAAGTCAGGAATATTTAGTGGAATATGTCCACTGCGGCGATTGGGCAAATGACCACCCAATGCTTCGCGGCGACCTTTTAAATATTTCATCTCCGCTGAGTCTTCAGCGGGACGATAAAATGGCAGGGTCTCTAACTGCTCATCGGTAAATGGCAAGTCAAAGCGGTCGCGGAAATACATCAAGCCATCTTGATCCAGCTTCTTAATTTGATGCGATTTGTTAACCGCTTGCGCTTGATTAGACAAGCCGTATCCTTTGACCGTCTTGGCCAAAATAACCGTTGGCTGACCTTTGGTCTTCATGGCTTCACTGAAAGCGGCGTATACTTTCATTGGATCATGACCACCACGATCTAAGCGTGAGATATCTTCATCAGATAAGGCATCAGCCATCTCTTCTAATTCTGGATATTTACCAAAGAATTCTTTACGTGTAAATTCAGGGGTACGCGCTTCATAAAGCTGATACTCACCATCAACCGCTTCTTCCATGCGATGCTTAAGAACCCCAGTGTCATCGTTGGCGAGTAAACTATCCCACTTACCACCCCAAACGACTTTGATTACCCGCCAGCCTGCACCGCGGAATACCGATTCTAGCTCTTGAATGATCTTACCATTACCACGTACCGGACCATCGAGGCGCTGTAAGTTACAGTTCACCACCCAAATCAAGTTTTCAAGCTTTTCACGGCCTGCAAGAGAGATGGCACCTAAGCTTTCGGGCTCATCGGTCTCACCATCACCTAAGAACGTCCAAATCTTACGACCTTCAGCCTCAAGTAAACCACGATTGATCATATATTGATGCACATGCGCATGATAGATCGACATGATAGGTCCCAGACCCATGGAAACTGTTGGGAACTGCCAGTAATCAGGCATTAAGTAGGGATGTGGATAACTTGATAGGCCTTTGCCGCCCACTTCACGGCGGAAATTATCGAGCTGCTCTTCGGTCAAGCGGCCCTCTAAATAAGAACGCGCATAGATACCTGGGGCTGAGTGACCTTGGTAATAAATCATATCGCCGCCAAAGTGATCACTGGCTGCGCGGAAGAAATGGTTAAAACCAGTTTCATAGAGTGTGGCACTAGAGGCAAATGTCGCTAAATGACCACCCAAATCGTCATCGTTTTTATTCGCGCGCATGACCATTGCCAAAGCATTATAGCGAATCAACGCCCGAATCTTGCGCTCGATAGTCAAATCACCAGGATACATCGGCTCGTCTTCAACCGCGATAGTGTTGATATAAGCGGTATCTAGACGATTGAACGGCAGACCCTCTTGTACTGACATATTGTATAGCGCTTTTAGGAGAAACTGAGCGCGATCCTTGTCAGCATGTTTAATGACGGATTCAAAAGCTTCCAGCCATTCCTTGGTTTCGGTGCTGTCAGCATCCTTATAATAATTCATCTCTATTGATCCTTTTATATCAGTCATCCCTGCGCAATGACAGGGTGTTATTAAATATGGTGATGAGATAACGGTTCACTTAATGACGTCCTTGCTCACTATAAGCAATCCATTGCTAAACGCGATAATGCACCACGCCGTGGTATTCGATTGGTGTGCGACGAACTTTAATAGGTGTCATTAGATATAACGAGCCTATTGTAAAGTCTAAATATAAAGGTGCACACCGTTATGTAGTGCCCCATAAATGATTGTACACCGTAAATGGGCGTGCATGATAACCATCATGCTTGTCTGTCATCGGTCCACAATGATATTAATGCAAAGGCACCGAGCACTGACTATACCTGAGTATGGCAAGCGCGGTTAGTGATAACATTGTTTTATTGTGGGAGACTATAACATAACAAAGCTAGGTGCCAATCGTATGGTTACGTTTAAACCTTTAAGTGGTTACAACAGCCTATTATAAGCGCTTATTGCCAAAATGTTTATGGCCTTGGATAAATGATGATATGACAAGTATTTTTCAAAAAAATACTCGTTAGTTACAAAATAAATATTTGCTTAAAAATATATTTATCAATCAAAGCCTAATAACTTAGCAATTATCTCTATATCTCGCCTTTAGTTTTCTACTCTCAGCCCTGTAGTCCTCATATCTCTATTTATAAACATAGTATTCCTATAGACAGTACAGATTAAAAAACAGTAAGTACTCTACTTATTACTCTATTTAGTTAAACATACTCTTCACCAAAAACTCATGATCAATATAGCCTAAACTCCCGCGCTTAAATATCGATAGCGATAAAGTATGTTCGATACCTCTATTTTCTATCCATTTTTCCCTCACTTTAATTGCCATCTCCGTTCATCGGGTTTTTCCGATAATTGTTTGTTTTGTCAACATAACAAGTAAGTTATATGTGACAATAGTAATTACAATATAAATACAGTAAGTATACATCCGTTATACAGAATATACAAAAATCACATACTACAACTTGCCAGTCAAAACAGGATTTTACGATGAAAAATACACCTTCTATAAAACAGCTGATGATAACGGCGATAGCCTCTCTAGCATTTATGAGTAGCGTACACGCTGCAGATGCCCTAAAAATGGAGCTGACCGCCAATAAAGTCGTTAGGAATGCACAAGGTAAAGTGACTTATTTACCAGTACGTACCGCCCCAGCAGGTACGGTGATTCAGTATAAGGCCACCTATACCAGTACTGTTGATCAAAACATTAATGACTTGGCGGTTACCCTCCCTATTCCGGCCAATATGACCTTCACTGGTGAGGTATCTCCTACCAGCGCTCAAGCCAGCGTCGATAACAAAAACTATGCGGACCTGCCTTTGATGCAAAAGGTCAATGGCAAACTGGTCAACGTTCCATTGTCTGAATACCGGTCTATACGCTGGAATATCAAGCTATTGCCCGCCAAAAAATCAGCTGACGTGTCTCTGAATACCGTTACTGACTAATACCGTTAATCACACCCTTTTAGCTGTTAAATTTTTTCTCATCCTTTGGAGAATTACCGTATGAAACCCAATGTATTTAAATATTCCGTCTTAAGCCTTGGTATCGTCGCCGCTATGGGCGTCACTGGTATCGCTAATGCGGCAACCGAACAGTCTGTTACCGGTACCGCTCTCATTGAAAACACTGCAACCGCCACTTATAGTGTTGAAGGCGACAAACAGACTGACGTTATCTCTAATATCGTGACCATTAATATCGAAGAAATAGCTGCATTTTCATTAATCGCTACCAATGAAGACACTGGCGTCACAATAGGAGCGGTAGCTGATGATGATAAAAACGAACAGGTGGAAGTCATCCCCACTGGTATTGCGGCATACAACCATACTCTAACCAACGCTGGTAACTTAACTGATACCTACACCATGGCACTGCTCAGTAATAAGACTGCAGCACAATTGGATAATATTAGCGTTTCATACATCATTTATAACGTGGGTGGTATTCCAGCTATCACGTCAGACAATGCCTTAGGTGTTACAGTAGCTGACTTATCAGGTACTGATTTCGATACCTCAGCCATTACCCTAGAAGCAAGTCAATACGCCAAGATTGTGATTAATGAAACAACGGTTGGTAATAAGGGCGGTGAGACTCAAAACCTAACCTTGACGGCTACCAGTAATTATTTCACCAATGCGACAGACAGTCCCGAGGCAGACGTTACTAACACTAGTGACCTAATCACCAAGCTACCGGTGTTTGGTATCGTTAAAACCGTAACCAACCCGCTCGATCTTAATAACCCTGCTAGCAAAGCAGCCTATAAAATTGTCGTAACCAACGATAACTCAGGCGAATATGCGGCTGATGCCATAGACATCTCTATTATTGATAACTTACCAGCCGGTCTTAAGCTAGTAGCCGGTTCAGTAAAATCTACTGACGCTACAGGTACAGATACACCAGCAGTTACTGAAAACGGAAATGGCGCAGGTAGTGGTAGTGATGATGATGGCTTTGTCTATAGTGGCATCAATCTTGCCAAAGACGAAAGCGTAACCATCACTTTTGAAGTTACAAAAGACGTGGATGAAGACGAGGGGTTTGAGACTTTAACCACTGTCAACCATGCGCGCGTAGAGGTGACCTTGGGTGGTGTAGGTGATGTAGCTCAATATACCGTCACTGATAGTACTGATGGTACTGGTGGTGGTCAGAATACAGGTACTTACTATACAACGTTAGGCGATAGTCAAGTACTTGATATCGATGCATCTGGAATTGGTGGCGATTCAACAGAGACATTAACCATTGTACAACGTGGTCTAGCGATACTATCTTCATCAGATGACAAAGAAGTGCCCACCACTTCAAATGCAACCAGTATAGCCACTCATACTGCCGTCATCACCAACACCGGTAATCAGGTTGAAGGTGAGATCGCTGATGAAGTGACATTCAGTATTGTTGATAGTGAGACGAATGAGCTCATAAATATCGATGGCGATGTGACTATTGCCTATGATGCAGATGGTGAGGACGGAGCAGCGGCAGGAGATCCGACTACTATTACTGCTGTAGAGGGTATATATGACATCAATACTGTATTATCTGGCGGTATGGCAGCTGATGCTGATAGCACAGTAACCATCAGCTACAAGGTAGCCTCAGCAGGCGCTGCCCTTAATGACTTTGAGACCACTAAAGTCACCTTAATTCCAGGCAACGGCAACGGCGCAGCCAATAACAGTGTACCAACGGTAACTGACCCTATCATCACTGATACCACCACGGTTAGAGGCTTGACCTTGCTTAAAACCCAAGCGCTAGACGCTGATTGTGCCGATGGTGCGGATGGTGCCTTTAGCCAAGATGATGTCGCAGCAACGCCTGGCCAGTGTGTGGTGTATAAAATATTAGCCACTAACACCTTCAGCGATTTATCAAGCTTTAGCCTCAGTGACGTGGTCATCTCAGAACCTTTCACTAACTTTGACACTAATGCTGACTATGTAGAAGAATCTGCAACTACTACTACCACTGGTGAAGAAGTAACCATTACAGTACCAGCGTTTAAGGATACTGATGCTATCACTACTACTGTAACCCCACTGGTCTTTGCTCAGACTGCAACCTTACAGTACTCAATCAAAATCAAAGCAAATGCTGCTAAAGTAACACCAACACCAGCTGGACCATAAGCTATTAAATTTATTATGTAACTAATATCATTCATCCGACTGTACCTTCTATAAGTGTCACCCGCTACTTATAGAACTCCCCTAGTCTGGCACTGCTTAGACTGGGGGAATTAAGTTTATTCAACCAGGGTTTATTCTATTGGATAAGCAACATATGACCCCTCATTTTATGACACCGTCTAGACATGGCTCAGCACGCACCGTTACAATTTCGGCGTTGTCGCTAGCGATGTTGCTTATCCAATCAAATATGGCACTAGCTGCCCCTAATTCTGACCTAAATCTGATCGATAACGTCGCTAAGGCCAGCTATAATGTCAACAATCAAACCGATATCACCCTAACGACCAGCTCTAATCAAGTACAAGTTAAGGTGGCGGTCCTACCTGATTCCAGTATTGCCTTGACGCATTCGCCAATACAGACAGCAGCACCCGATACGACGGTCAGCTGGCTTAACGTACTGACCAATAATAGTTATAGCGACCAAATCATCGCCTTCAGCGATGATTATCCTGATACCTTGTCTAACTTTAAAATCTATCAAGATGTCAATAAAAATGGCCTTATTGACCCTGACGATACCTTACTGTCTAAGACTGAACTGTCTAATACTGATCCTATTACAATCACGCAAGGCCAGAGCCTTCAGCTTATCGTTCAAGCCTTAACCGCTAGTGAGGCACACGATGGCGATAGCGCTGATATCAAAATCAGTGCAGTTGTACTTGAGGATAAATCAGTAACAGCAACGGTGACGAACAGTCTGCGTATCGTCACTTCTTATCTTAACTTTACGACTGCTAATTTCGATGGGGGCAAAAGCACCTCACAAGTAGGCGATGACGTTTATATCGAAGCCAGCTATGCTCAGTGTAACGTCCAGCCTGATGAGCAAGATGAAGCGTGGATTACCCTGGCCTCGCCTTTAACGGGTGACAAATACTCGCTAAAAGCCATAGAGACTGGTAATAATACTGGTAAGTATCGCCTATCAGCCCCCACCCAAAATAATGCCAATAAAATCACCGATGATATCCTGCAAACTCTGAGCGGGGACACCTTAAATGCCAAGCTGGCAGCTTGTGTTGCGCCGTCTGCTGGTATTGAGCAAAAACAGCGCCGCTCTAAATTTGATCCTATCCCTGATGAAATCGCCAGTGACATTAAGAGTGACATTGCTATTATCAATACAAACCCTAGCTTACGAGTCGAAAAAGAAGGCGATATCAAGGCTGCTGAGCTTGGCGACTATGTCAATTACAGCATTAAAGTCACCAATGATGGTAAAGCGACCGCTTATGATGTGCAGCTAAAAGACGCGCTGCCGCGCGGATTTGATTATGTCAAAGGTAGCGTGCGCATAGATAAAAACCTTGATAAAAACAGCATCGATAGTGCTCAAGCGCCAACCACTGAGTTTAAAACCGATGGTAAATACCAAGTCTTGAATTTAGGTAGCATTGAAGTAGGCGAAGCCAATGCCAAAACAATCAGCTATCGTGTCCTTATTGGTGCATCGGCATTAGGTGGTGACGGTATCAACCGCGCGGTTGCTCATGGCCGTGATGAGAATGATAAAGCCCTCTCATCAATGGAGGCGCAATGGCCAATTGAGGTCAGCCGTGGAGTGATGAATACTGATGGCATCATCGTCGGTAAAATCTACCATGACATCAACCGCGACGGTATTCAACAAAAAGACGCGAGCGAGCTTGGGGTTGCAGGCGTGCGTATCTACATGGAAAACGGTAGTTTTGTGGTTACTGACTCCGAAGGTAAATATAATTTTTATGGTATCAGTGCCAAGACTCACGTCCTAAAAGTCGACCGCACTACCCTTCCTATAGGCACAGAACTGATTATCCAAAGCAATCGTAACGCTGGCGATGCAGGCAGCCGCTTTGTGGATTTAAAATATGGCGAGCTTCATCGCGCCGACTTTGCCTTAGTTAGCGGTATAGCAGACAGTATTGAGCGCCTAAATCAGGAACTGAGCGCTCGTAGCAAAAACATTAGCGCCAAGAATGACACCATGGATCAAGCGGTCAAAAGTGAGCTAATCTTAGAACCTGACTATGATCGTAATAACAGTGATAATATCGATGCCAGTGGCTGTAAGTCCAACGATATTTTAGAGCGCGGCATCCAATGTGATTCAGCGATTGTCGCTGAGAGGGTCAATCCAAATGCCACACGGGTGGATATGAGCGTTACCACTATCACGCCACCAAAGGCAGAAGATTTGAAAGAATATCTTAAAAAGGTATCGGATAATAACGTTCACTTTATTAATTTAAGCAGTGGTCAACAGTTGACTTCCTATAAACAGCTGGTACAAGTGCAAGCGCCGCTAGGCTCGAACTTCACTCTTTATGCCAATGACGTAGCGGTATCTAAGCAGCAAATCGGTAAAACTGCCAAGCAAGAAAAACAAAACGTCACTGCCTTTGACTATTACGCAGTTGTACTAAAACGCGGACGTAATACCTTGCGCGGAGTCGCAACGGATGTGAATGGCACCGTTATCTCTGAGCAAACTATCGAAGTATTGACCCCTGACAGTTTACAAGCCATCGACTATCGTACCCAAGCACAATTGGTTGAGGCTGATGGCGTCAGCGACTATCAAGTGATTATTAGCCTAAAAGACCATGACAATCGCCCCTATATTTCCCCAACACCCATTACCCTTGATACCAATATCGGCCGTATCAATCTGCCAGACAGCAATAAGGATCAAGTAGGCACCCAAATTATTGTCAATGGTGGCGAGTTGCTAATCTCAGTGATTGCACCCAGTGTTCCCGGTAAAGGCGAACTGGTAGTTGATACCGGCAGCAGCAAGCAAGTCATTCCGCTCCAGTTCACCGCCAAATTACGTCCGCTTATCGCCGTCGGTATCATTGAAGGAGCCATCTCCCTCAAAGATTTTGATGGCAGTAACATTACTGATGCTCAAGGCGCCTTTGAGCAAGAGCTACAAGAATTTGCTGGTAATAATGACTATTCAGCGACTGGTCGTACTGCAATGTTCCTCAAAGGTAAAGTACGCGGCGATTACCTATTGACCCTCGCTTATGATAGTGACAATAAAGGCGAGCGCCTATTTCGTGATATCGAGCCCGGCGAATATTATCCGGTCTATGGCGACTCATCAGCGAAGGGCTTTGACGCTCAATCTACCAGCAATCTATATGTACGTGTTGATAAAGACCGCTCATTTGCTATGTATGGCGACCTAAAAACCAGGATTGATAATGATGATGGTATCAAGCTGGGCCAATATAATCGTACGTTAACCGGTGTTAAAGCTCAATATGAAGATACCAATACTCGTGTCACCGCCTTTGCTGCCGAAACCAGCTCATCACAGCGGGTCAATGAGACTCGCGGTTTGGGTATTTCAGGGCCGTATCCGCTTGCTGAAAACTTCGATGCGGTACTTGAGAACTCTGAAACGATTGAAGTCATTACTCGTGATGCCAATAACCCCGGGCTTATCATTCGCATTGAGACTCTAACTCGTTTTGCAGATTATGAGATCGACCCGATCAGCCGTAGCTTATACCTTAAAGCACCGATTGCCAGCCAAGATTTAGAAGGCAATCCTATTTATCTACGGGTCACCGTAGAAGTAGACGAAGGCGGTGAGAAATATTGGATCGGCGGTATCGCCGCCAAGCAGCAATTGACAGCTAAAATATCGATTGGTGGCAGCTATATCAATAGTGACGACCCCCTCAATAAGGAAGCACTTGCCAGTATTAACAGCGTTATCAAATTTAACAACGAATTAAAACTGGTAGCAGAATATGCTAAAAATAAAGCAGAAAACCCAAACTATAAGCCCAGCACTCAAATCAACACCGAAACATTGAATGATAAAAACACAGACGGTGCCGCCCTACGTATCGAATTGGACTATGATAATAAGAAACGTACCCGTGCCAAAGCTTACTACAATGATGCCGATATAGGCTTTGTCACTGGTGCATCGCCTTTAACAGCGGGACGTACAGAGTCAGGGATGGAAATGACTCACGCCCTAGCTAATAAAAAAACCACGGTAAAATTTGAAGGGGTTCGTACCAAAGACCATAGCACTGACGCCAGCGTTGAGGGACTACAGGCCAGCATTGAGCAACGCTTAAGCAAAAATATCGTCGGTGAAATAGGGGTGCGGTACTACAAGCAAGAAGCCACCGCGGCCTCGCGTAATACCCAAGCGGCCCCTGATGTGGTCGACGTTACTGATGAGACAATCTTTAACGAGGACATCATCAATCAATCTGCACTCAACGGCGTGAGTGATGCAGATGAAGATATTGAAGGCACCACTGCTCGCGCGCGCCTCACTGCCCATCTGCCCAAGCTTAATAAGTCCTTGGTATTTGCAGAATATGAGCAAGATATTGACTATAGCAGTCGCAATGCCACTTCAATCGGCGGCGAAACCCCGCTGGGTAATCTCGGTCGTCTTTATGCGCGTCATGATCTGATCAATAGCTTGTCCGGCAGTTATGGACTCGACGATACTGATGAGCGTCAGCGCACGGTGATAGGTTTTGATGCCACTTATATGAAAGATGGTAAAGTCTATAGCGAATACCGCCTGCGTGATGCGATTAGTGCGCGCGAAGCAGAAGCGGCAATCGGCCTAAAAAATAAATGGTATGTACAGAAAGGCTTAACCCTCAACACCTTGTTTGAGCGCGTTGAATCTTTAGAGGGGAAAGAAGACAGTACCTCGACTGCCGCCGGTTTTGGGGTTGAGTACCTAGCAAAAGAAAACTATAAAGCATCAGGTCGCTTCGAGAAACGCTGGGGCGATACCAGTGATACGCTGCTAGGTAGTGTGGGCGTTGCCTATCGTTATACTGATGACCTCACCCTACTCGCTAAGAACATCTATTCACGGGTTGATTATGATGAGGGTCATCGTACTATTAACCGTCTTCAGATTGGCGGCGCTTACCGCGATTATGATAGCAATCAGCTGGATATGCTCGCCAAACTTGAGTATCGTCTCGATGATAATAATATAGGCAGTGATCCCTACCACAAAGACGCGGTAATCTGGTCATGGAGTGGTAACTATCACCCAACGCGCCCCTTAACCTTATCTGGTCACTATGCAGGCAAATATACCGAATATAACGCTGACAATATTACCAGTGACAATACGGCTCATGCAGTCTATGGCCGTGGGCTCTATGATATCAGTACGCGCTGGGATGTGGGTTTGCAAGCAGGAACTTACTGGAACAAGCAAGCTGATGACTTAGCCTATATGCTGGGTGCTGAAATTGGCTACAGCCCAATGACTAACCTATGGTTATCACTGGGCTATAACTTTATGGGCTTTGAAGATGACGATATTGCCTATGATGACAGCACTCAAGAAGGTGCTTATTTTAGACTGCGCTTTAAGTTTGATGAAGATTTGTTTAAGCGTAATGATCCCCGTAAAAACAAGGGTTAACAGATAATTCTATACTCTAAGTGATATAGCCTACGCGCCATTTTCTTATATTCAAATTATTGTGGATTGGCTATCGGTTCTTAGTGCTTATAAGGTAGTTATTGTGGTGATCATTGTTATAATGATGGCCATTCAATTGATCACTGTAATATAAGGTTGGTACTATGTTTAACTTGATACCTTTAGTAGATAAAGTAATCCTTTCTCTATGGCTTAAATTTTCTCCATGGCTTAAAATAACTCAAGGCAGCACTTTATCAGCGGTGTTATTGTTGACACTCACGCCCATAGCCCAAGCTGCTCATATCAATAATAATACAGCTTTAGCGGCTACTTTTACAAATCCGGCAGCCTATTGCGGTAGCAATACTGAAAACCAAACCTCTCATCTAACCAATCCTAGTACTCAGAATCCCAGCATTGACTGTATGCTTATCAAGCTACGGGGTTACCAACAGCAAGACCATCACTCAGCGCGCCAGCAATATCTTGCTTATAAAGCACAAGCTTGGCTCAACTATGCCAATAATGATAATGAGACCAGTGTTAATAGCCTTACGCCCACTGGCGTGCAAGCATTATTAGCAGGTAGTGCTATTTTTCAGGCTCTACAAAATGGTAATGATAAGAGCCTCCGTTTAACGCCTGATGTCCCATCGACATCGACTTTGATGCGTCCAGATCTTTGGGCAACACTGAATGCTTTAAAAGCTAGTAGCGGTATTGATAATGCACCTAAAGAGCTGGCATTTAGTGAAGTCGCACTCGTTTGGGCCGCAGCCAATCAGTGTAAAAATAGCGAGAGACAATTAGGGTCTTATTTTCGTATGGCAGATCGCTGGCTTGAACAGGCGCGCGAAGCTTATGTGAATACTCATGATTCAGAGGCCAATGTGGCGCTTGAAAATTTAATAAACAACTATTACAAACAATACGCGCTTCTAGATACAGGCGATGATATTTGTGGTGTCAAGAACTACCGATAATGACTCAAACCTTACATCTAGAGATTAAACCTACTTTATTTGTCACGTAAACAGTCACTGTTCCTATGCCCATCGTGATCGCAACCTAGCGTATGGTTCATTAGATAATAGTGATGTAGCCATAAGGTTATTACTGCTAAGCTTATAACTAATAAAGTGCTGACAATAAAAAGCCGACTTCACGTCGGCTTTTATTGGGTTTTTATTAAATCATTTATCAGCTGTCTGTTGAGTCCAGTTTTTCAAACTCAATCTGCTAAAATCGAACGCTTGATCTCATTACCACTATTATCACAACGCCAAATTAACGATTTTTACGGGGTAGTTTTTCTGGCAGATAGCAGCGTAAATAAGCGATAGAAGCCGTATTTGCCTCTTGCAGATAACTATCGGTAATACTTTCGTGGTGGCGGTAAGACAACGTAAATATACCGTTGATGATGCTATAAGTAACCAATAAAATATCTTCAACATCTTCAAAATTTGGCATCTCATAGCGCTCTGATAAACGCTTATATACCAGTTTTACAATTTGATGATCCATATCTTCGCCGAAACTATCACCTTCAAAATCTGGTGTATTGGTATCATATATCAGCTTGGCTTTGGTCTGATCGTCATGGAAAATGTGTACGCAGCGTTCAATTAACGCCGTCAAATATCCTTGCCATCTATCATAGTCAACCGTCTCAACCGTTGCTAATATCTCTAAGATTTCAATAGCATTTAGAAAACGCAGCGCTAAGAATATTGCTTCAATATTAGGAAAAAAGTGATAGGCAGAAGCTCGTGGAATACCTGCTTCTTCGCAAACAGCAGCTAAAGTAATGTCATTAATAGGATGAGTAGCGCTTAGCTTTTTGGCACCCATTAATAATTTCTGACGGCGTACGCGACCTTGCTGACTCGTGAATTTAAACTTATTGGGTACCAGCTTTCTCGCCAGCTCCGAGTCTACTAGTACATCTTCTATTTTGTCGTCTCTATTTTCACTCATGATAAACCTCTTAATGTTACGCCCTATTTTTATAGATATAGTTTTCATTGAATAGCATTTGCACTAAATTAGTACGCTACTGACAGATTTATGGTTAATGTAACCACTGTCATACCCAATGAAGATGCATCATAAGCACTTCTACATTATCAAGCAAGGGCTGGGATGGGTTAAAATAATAAATTAACAATTGATAATTTCAATCATTATATAATGCTATTAACTGTGAAGCTTTATTTTCGCTCGTATAATGCCATGGTCAGTCACTCTATCTGCATAGTCCCACTTTAAATGGTCGTTAAAATAATCTACCCGTTCAACGTGACCAAGCGAAAACTTACTATCCGGTAAGAACTCTTCTGAGACGAATAGCTGATCAATAACCTCTGGCATACCCTGATAAATATGGGTATAAGCCACATCCTTCATCCAGCCATAACGCCCTTGAATACGGGCTGCATCAAACAAGGCCACATCGCGCATACTTTTATCATAATTTACCTCACCGGTCTCAGTCATCAACTGGGTCGTCACGCTACCAGTAACATCATTCATATCACCTAACAGAATTAACGGCTCGCGATTGTGCTGTAAACGCTGAATAATAGACATACGAATTGACGCTGCTTCTGCCGCGCGCATACACAAACTGCGCAGCTTAGCACGAACTCGTATATTGGGATCGTCCATATCTTCTAACAGATTGCCCTCTGAATCTCGTAAAAAATAAGGGCGTTTACTTTTAAGATGAGCGGTAATAATAGTTATGGGTTGCCCAAATGCATTGACGCGTAAGAGCAATGGCGGACGATTAAAACGATGATAAGGGCCAATATCAGGAATATCTATTATGGCTTTATCAGCGATTTCTTCTAGTAAACTACTTTCTAGCTGCTCAAAACGACTGATAATACCAACCGCTGGCGTCTCTTGTGCGCCTTGACCTTGAGTATAGGGGCTAGCGCTATCATTACTTGCCAACGGAATGACCACATGTTCAGCTTTAAACCCTAATGAAATTGCCAATGCTTCGAGTGCGTCGCTGTCCCAAACTTCTTGCACGGCAATGATGTCAGCATGAGCCTTAGCAAGGAGCCCTGTTATACCATTTAATTTATGCTGATAAGCTTCATTGTCATACGCTGGGGCATTATCGTAATAAATGCGACCGGGATTGGCAAAGTTGAGTAAGTTAGCAGTCGCTATATAAAACTGCTTGTGGCCATCGGTATCCGTATGATGAGTCATAAATTACCTATTATTTTTATTTGGTCTTTTGAAGGCTATCTATTATTTTTCATATTGCAAAAAAAAACTTCCAAAGTAAACTCTGGAAGCCTTAAAGTAGCACGAATAACAATGACTCATAGTATAAGCTGTCAATTGTCTACAATTTATCTTATCTTGTTCACAAAGTAGCAAGCTTTTGTATTATTTCTTATTGATTTTACCTGTCTCTTGCTTACTGTATAACTTTATTGAAATGACCATTACTATTATATAACATTTTTTGGCGACTTAACTGACACGGTTCCAAGCATCACGTGACGCTGGACGAGCCTCATCCCATGCCAAGTTTGAATCCCCTTTTACTTCTTCCCATGAGCGTTTTAGATCTGCTTCATGATCATCAAAGTGTGCATCTACAGGATAACGGGCACGGTTGGCATAACCTACCGCATAAGCTGGATGTAAGTCACGGTCAAAATCATAGCTTTCTTTAGAATAACCAGAATTAGCATGTTCAGCACGCCAGTAAGCCTCTTCACGCGTGGGGTCAATTGCTTCTGCTGAAGCATGGCCTGCTCCGCCGCCTACGATAGCACCGATAGCACCGCCAATAAGTGTTCCCAATGGACCTGCCATTGAACCAATAGCTGCGCCCGCTACTGCACCACCAACGCCACCAACAGCAGTACCTACTGGATGTGATCCTGGTTCACCGGTGACCATATCCGCATTCAAATCTTCTTTGGTTTCTTTTGACATGGCTTTTACGTCATGACGGTCAATGTTGTCATGGTTATCTGTCGTTCTGTGATTCACAACATGATCAGAAGTTCCTAATCTGCGGGCATTGTCATCTATTATGCGTTCTCTATCCCCTATTTCAAGATTATTGTCCGTTATTATAGGATCGTCTTCTTTGATGACGCGTTCGTTAGCGATGCGATTGTCATCGTTTAACATACGATCATCATTGTTTATCATGCGTTCATTGTCGTTCATAATATAATCCCTTAATTAGTTATTATAGGTTTAATTAGTAGCTGCTAAAAATTTTCTATAAGATGAGTCGATTTAGCAATTCCCGTTATTACTCTTAAAGTATAAAAAATTACTCTCACTGGCAGATAGACTGGTTATGTAAGCTATGTCCATATCACGATGAGCTTACGTTACAGCATGTATGTTTATGACAGACTTACATGAATAGTTATCGATTAAGGTAATTGTTGAGACTGGTATTAATAGAGCTATTTAAGTAAAAGCTTAAATGTCTATCAGCGCTCTTGCGATAGCGCTTTGCCATTTGGTAAGATGCTGCTGGCGGATATCAGCGGGCATGTTAGGCTCAAAGATACGGTCGACATCCCAAGATGCCTTTATAGTTGATTCATCGTATAGCCCACTTTTAATCCCGGCCAGTAGAGCCACTCCTTTAGCGGTAATTTCTGTGTCTTTCGGACGTAGCACCGGCACCCCCAATAAGTCGGCTTGAAACTGCATTAATAAATCATTGTTAGCCGCACCGCCATCAACGCGCAGTTCGGTAAGCGGATGTGGACTGTCTTTTTGCATGGCAATAAGTACGTCGTAAGTCTGATAGGCAATCGCTTCGAGAGCAGCACGTGCGATATGCGCTTTAGTGGTTCCGCGGCTCATCCCACTAATACTGGCACTGATATCTGAGCGCCAATAAGGGGCGCCCAGACCGGTAAAGGCAGGTAGTAATACCACCGCTTCGCTACTATCCACTTGTAATGCTAACGATTCAATATCGCAGCTTTGTTTAATCATACCTAGATTATCACGCAGCCATTGCACGATTGCGCCAGCCATAAATACACTACCTTCTAATGCATAAGTCACGTTTTTTTTAGGCGCTTGGAGCATACGCTTGCCCGATTGTATAACCTGACCTATGGATAAATTATCGACGCGGCTGGGTATAGTTTTGCGTTGCCAAGCGATAGTAGTCAGCAATTGGTGCTCACTAAGCTTAGGCGTTTGACCGATATTCATAAGCATAAAACAGCCGGTTCCATAGGTGTTTTTGGCCATACCTGCATCAAGACAACCTTGCCCAAATAGCGCGGCTTGCTGATCCCCTAATACCGCATGAATAGGAATTTGTTTGGCGAACAGCCCTTTTTTGGTTTTGCCAAACTCACTGTCAGAAGGCAACACTTTCGGTAGTATTGCCTGGGGAATATCAAAACGAGCACAAAGCTCATTTGACCATGCCAGTTTATGAATATCATATAATAAGGTGCGTGAAGCATTAGTAATATCAATGACGTGCTCACCGCCGGTAAGCTGATAAATTAGCCAACTGTCAATAGTGCCAACCGCTATCTGACCACTGCTCGCGCGCGCCTTAATCTTAGGATAATGCTCAAGTAGCCAAGCAATTTTGCTAGCGCTGAAATAAGGATCCAAACGCAAGCCGGTGATACGCTGCACTTCCTTTGAGATATCGCTGTCTTTATTAGTATCGTTGTCCGCAAGTGCTTGACAATAACTGGCGGTACGCCGATCTTGCCAAATAATCGCTGGCGCCAGTGCTTTCCCTGTTTGCTTATCCCAGATGACGATAGATTCGCGCTGGTTGGTAATAGCAATGCTGGTAACATCAGTTGCCAAGAGCCCCGCTTGATTAATCACATCATGCGCACAACTGATTTGGGTTTGCCAAATTTGGCGTGCATCTTGCTCCACATAACCAGCCTTTGGCGTCTGTAAAGTAGTGGATTTCTGAACAATTTTGATTGGCCGTGCATGGTCGTCGTATAAAATTGCCCGACTCGACGTTGTTCCTTGATCCAAGGCCAAAATATATCCTGCCATCGCCTATTCCTTATTGTAATGTCATTTATTTTTATTAAGTATTGCTTTGATAACCAACCAAATGATTAAAGATATATGTATTTATAGCATGCAAAAATACAGCATCCCCCACTATTATCTAACGATTATTGATCCTAATATAACAAAATGCTTATCTGCGCTGACCGCAAACCTTGTATACTTTTGGGATAAAAATGTGCTGCCTTACTTTTATACTGATATGACAAACATAATCGACCATTTTATTCAACGTAAAACAAGCAATTACTGAGCATTGACCCGTCATGATTGTGGCCCTACAGTGTAGGCTGTGTTATTAGCATCGTCCTTTCTCATTAATGGTTTATCTGAATTATGAAATGTGCTTTATCCTTCTTACCTACTGCTATGCTTGCTACCCTGTCACTGGGGTTCTGCGGTTCTACGCTTGCTAATACGGATACCGCTAGGCAAAGTGATAAGCACCAAAACATGATAACACCGGTCGCAACCACACAAATTTTCGACACTAATGTGAATAACTACGATAAAAATAGTTTAACAGTACGCAAAAACGCACCTGATATTGCGCAAAAAAACAGCCTTAAACTTGATAGTCTTATTGATCCCATCACTCGTAAACGCATTGACAATAGCTATTCGTTAGAAGTTGCCAGCTTTTTGAGTCTTGAGCAAGCGCAGGATATTTTATTACAAGTCTCACCAAAACTAGCAGCCAATCAAGCAGCAATCGCCTCTAGTGAATACCAAACGGCGGCGCTTAAAACCCTTGATAATCCATTCGTATTTGCCCAAGTATCCGCCAACGCCTACACCTTGCAAGAAGATATTGACTTATCAACGCTCAAAAATGAGGTGATTAGCGGTATCAATAATACAGGTGCCGATGCAGGCAGCGGCATTCCTCCTATTCCTGCCTTACCCGCTTTGCCAAACTTCGGTGAATTGGTCGGTGATCGTATTCCAGATTCTTACGCTTTTAAACGCTCCGGTAGTAGAGCAGGTGCAGGGGTTGGTGTGGTTTGGCCGGTATACACGGCTGGACGTAGCACTGCGCTGACCGGAATATCAGATGCACGCACCCAAGAGGCCGTGGCGGACAGTATTTTAGATAAAAACGAGCTGTATAACACCTTGATTGAGCGTTATTTTAAGGCGCAATTGGCGATTATTGCTGCTTATTTACGCGAAGATGCTTATGACACTTTGCAGCAGACTGATCATATGGCACAACGGTTATTTGAAGAAGGCTTTATCGCCCGTATTGACCGTTTGGAGGCGCAATCGGCGCTGGCTGATGCTAAAAGTGAGGCTATTAACGCTAATAATGATGCCCGCCTTGCGATGATTGCCTTGCAGCGCCTGCTACGTACGGATTATCGTATCAAACCCACCACGCCCTTATTTGTTTCCAGCCGTCCACTGACCGATGTGAGCTATTTTCAAGAGCTGGCACTCAATCATCATCCGGGGTTACAAAAAGTCGCTGCCAAACGTGCGCAAGCCCAACAGCTACACGCATTATCTGACACTGGTTATAAGCCGACCGTTATGCTATATGGTTTCAGTCAAATTGACGAAAAACCCAGTTGGGTAGCAGGGGTCTCAGCCAGTTGGAAGCTGTGGGGCGGTCTTGATAAAACCGCATCATTGGCATCCAGTACCGCCAAAATCCGTCAAGCTGATTTATCTGAGATTGAAGTCAGTGACAACCTATTACTGCTGGTGGAAAAGAACTGGCACGATGTCAATAACGCCCAATCGCGTTATCAGGCGCTGCAAAGCAATGTCGACTTGGCCGCAGAAGTATTACGCTTGCGCCGTTTGGGTCTACAAGAAGGCGTGAATACCACCGTTGAAATAGTGCAATCACAAACCCAATATCTCAAAGCGCGCACCGAACAAGCCCAAGCGGCGAACAGTTATGTGCAAGCGCTTGCAGCCTTAATGCAAAGTTGCGGTACGCCATTGGCCTTTAATGCTTATCTCAATGCCGCTGATATTAGACTACCAACTTTATATAGTGAGTAGCCTGACCTCTAGCTATAACTAAAAAACAGAATAGCTAATATTAAAATGTGTCGTTACCTTATAAAAATAAACCCTTTATTTTGATTATCACTGACTTTACTGCTTTAGGAATCTCATTGTCATGCATGAACCCTCAGACGACTCACGCGAATCAGACGCACCGCACAGTGAGAATGCAGCTAATAACAATCCGCCTAATGACCCTATCGCTCATAGCAGTGTTCCTAATAACAGTGCCCCGACTGACTCTAGCACTGACCTTGAGCCAGAGGAAGGTACTTCTACCTATAACCACAACAAATCGAAAAGCGACAGGTCAACGGTCATCAAAAAATCCATTCTTGCGCTTCTTATTGTCATAGTACTTGGCGTCATCGCTTATGGTTTATTCAAGAGTAATGAGTACAGTGAGCCGGAAGTAATTACGTTGCAAGGGCAGATGCAAATGCAGCAAACCTCTATCGCGGCAAAAGTTCCGGGGCGTATTGCCACTATTTTGGTTACTGAAGGCAATATGGTGACTAAAGGTCAGCAGCTCATTGAAATGGACTCGCCAGAGATTAATGCTAAAATTAATCAAGCACGCGCTGGCAAACAAATAGCTCAAAGCCAACTGGATAAAGCCGAAAATGGTGCTCGCCCGCAAGAAATTGACCAAGCAAAAGCAGCTTGGCAAGCTCATAAAGCCGCCTCAGATTTGGCAGCCAATACTTATGAGCGTATCAATCGCCTTTATGAAGAAGGTTTAATGGCACGGCAAAAACGTGACGAGGCCTACGCTCAGTATCTGGCTACCCAAGACCAAACCGAAGCAGCGCGCCTGCAATACGAAATAGCCAAAGAAGGCACGCGCAGTGAAGACAAGTCGGCAGCGAGCGCGCAAGTAGCGCAAGTGGATGCCAAGCTAGAGGAAGCGTTGATTGCCAAAGAAGAAGCCAATCTCAAAAGTCCGATTGCTGGCATTGTCGATAACGTCATCGTGAGCGCAGGCGAAGTCATCGGTCAAGGCGTACCGCTACTCACTTTGGTGGATACCAACAATCAATGGGTTGTATTAAACGTCACCGAAACGTACCTAAATCAGTTTGCCATTGGTCAGCAGTTTACCGGTACTATTCCTGCCCTATCGATGCCTGAGCGTCCTTATACTAAGCAATTTACAGTATATGCGACCTCGACATTATCGGACTTTGCCACGTGGCGACCGACCAATAATGATGATGGCTTTGATGTACGTACCTTTGAAGTGAAGGCGCATCCAACCGCGCCAGATGCACGTATCCGTTCAGGAATGAGTGTCATCGTGCGTATCAATCCGCAAGCGCCTCAGTCAAAAACCAACAATCAGACCCCAGAGTAAGCCATGCGCCTGATTAAGGCTTTTTCACGCAGTGCCGCCTATGAGCGTCGCTTTTTAGCCAAAAACCAATGGGATTTGGCGATGGTAGTGTGGATACCACTGGCGACGGTGCTGCTGATTTGGTGGATTTTTTCGCAAACCCAAATTACCGATTTACCCGTTGGCGTCATTGACCAAGACCATAGTCCTGTTGCCAATACACTGGTGCGTTATTTGGAAGCCAGCCCTGATATTACCGTTGCAAATCTCTACCACTCGTCAGCTGATGCTGAAGCAGCTATTTTACAGCGCGATATTTATGCGGTGGTTATTATCCCTGAGGACTTTTCACGTAATATCTTATCTAGCAAACCAGCGCCCATTATGCTGCAAGTCAACGCCCAATACGGCACTCATTCTGGCATTATCCAAAAAAGTGTACAAGCTGTCGTTGGTACATTATCCGCAGGTGTTGAGATTCAGCGCTTGGTCAAGCAAGGCATGGCACCCTCACAAGCGGCCATCGCCTACTCGCCTATTAGCATTCAACGTATCAGCCTGTTTAATGCCGCCACCAACTATCAGCAATTTTTGGCATCGACCGTTATTCCCGCATTACTGCATATTTTGGCAATGGTGATTGGCGCAACCACTATCGGCCGCGAGTTACGCGATAAGCAACTTGGGCGTTGGTATCGTTTTATTGATACGGGCAAACCTGACTTAATGTTATTAAATAATAAAGAATGGCAACACGATAAATTAGAAAAAAATCAGAACCCACTTATCAAAAATAATAAGCCAAAAAATCAATTAAAAGCGCCTCAGAATGTCAGTATTTTAGTATTGCTATCGGGTCTAGCCGGCAAATACTTTTGGCCGACGCTGGCTTATAGTCTGTGGTCAGCATTGGCGCTATGGCTAGCCACTTATCAGCAAGATATTGCCCTTGCCTCTTGGATAGCCACTTATATCGGGCTAGTGATACTGATGAAACTGTCCTTTTGGCTGGGCGCCATTTTTACTTTAGGGTCATTTTCGCTACGTAGTGGCTTATCGGCGACTGGCTTTATCTCCGCGCCTTCTTATGCATTTGCTGGCGTCACCTTCCCTTATATCGCTATCAGTGACAGCGCCAAGCACTGGTCAAATGCACTACCCTTAACCCATTATCTCAAGCTACATATTGCCCAATTACAGATGCAAGCACCAGTCGCCATATCCTTACCGATTGTTTATGGGCTCGCGCTAGCAACCGTCATTACCATGAGCCTTACCGCTTTATTAACCAAACGCGCACTGGCGCATCCTGAACGCTGGGGAGCACGCTAATGTCGCCACTACCGCAAACCAAGCTAGCAAAATCTACCCCGCAAAATCTACCAGCAACCCAAACATTTTGGGCAAGCTTTTTGCAAACGTTAAAAGATATTTTTGCCGATAAAGGCGTGATTTTAATGTTGATTATCGCACCAGTTATTTATGGTTTCTTTTATCCATGGCCGTACTCATCCGAAGTGGTCAATCATGTGCCCGTTGGTATTATTGATAATGACAATAGCAATTTATCGCGCACCATTGCTCGTTATGCCAGTGCCAGTCCGCAACTGGATACGCAGCGTTTTATCAATGCACAAGCCGCTAAAGAAGCGATGTGGTCAGACCAAATTGCTGGTTATATGATTATCCCCAGTGGACTTGAGCAACAAGTATTGTCAGGTAAAGCGGCGCATGTCAGTGTGTTAGGCAATGGTGGCTATTTTATTTTAAATAAAAACGTTCAGTTGGGATTCTTGCAAGCCATCAGTACCGTATCGGCAGGTATTGAAGTCAAAAAGAATATCGCGCAAGGGGCTTATTCACCAACGGCAATAAAAAATACGCAAGCGATGCCCCTACAAATTATTCCTTTATACAATCAAACCGAAGGCTACGGCGCTTACGTGGTGCCTGCCGTATCTATTCTTATCTTACAACAGACCTTATTAATGGCAACTGCCATGCTGATAGGTACTTGGTATGAGCAACGCCGCCATGCAACCAGCGTACGTGGTTGGTTAGGACGAATTATGGCGCTGAGTATGCTAAGTTTTATTATTGGCTGCTTTTATTATGGCTGGGCATTTGAGCTCCATCACTATCCGCGTGGACAAAATATGCTGGGCAGCTTACTGTTCTTACTATTATTTTGTCCAACAGTAGCAACCCTTGGCTGTGTGTTGGGGCTTTGGTTTCGACAGCGCGAGCGGGGTTTGCAACTTTTAATCTTCAGCTCATTACCGATATTTTTCTTGAGTGGTTATCCTTGGCCGGCAAACCAACTGCCTGAAGTACTACAACTGGTACGCTGGCTTGTGCCTACTACTCCGGCTATTAATACGTCTGTGCAGCTCAATCAAATGGGCGCAAGCGTAGCGCAAGTCGCAACCGGATTTTATGCGCTTGCAGGTCTATGGCTGCTTTATTTTCTCTTACTGATGCTGTTGCGTTGGCGTACACGGCCCATAGCAAAAAATGCAGCCGTTGAATAGAAAGATAACAATATTTTTAGGTAAAAAATTAAGCAAAAAAAACGCCTGCATAGGGAGCAGACGCTTTTGTTATCAAAATATTTTTTTATTAAAGATTAGAACACGCGGTTAAGACCGTTCAGTGCCGCGACCCGATAGGCTTCTGCCATGGTCGGATAGTTAAAGGTAGTATTCACAAAATACTCAAGTGTATTGCAACACTTCATCACTGCCTGCCCAATATGAATAATCTCTGAAGCATGGTTACCATAACAATGAATACCTAAGATCTCTAAGGTCTCACGATGGAATAATATTTTTAATACCCCAGAACGTTCACCGATAATTTGAGCACGTGCCAAATCTTTAAAGAATGCTTGGCCTACTTCATAAGGTACTTTCTCATCCGTCAGTTCTTGCTCGGTTTTACCGATACATGAAATCTCAGGGATGGTATAAATGCCTGTTGGTACGCTAGAGACCGGTTCTGCATCACTATCACCAACCATAAAGGCCGCTGCACAGCGCCCTTGATCATAAGCAGCAGAAGCCAGCGATGGCCAGCCGATAACATCACCAGCAGCATAGATATTTTCGACTTCCGTACGGTAAGTATCATCTACTTTGAGCTGGCCACGACTATTAGATTTGAGACCAACGGCTTCTAAATTGAGTCCTTCAGTGTTGCCTGAGCGACCATTTGACCACAAAATAGCATCGGACTTGATTTTCTTGCCACTTTTTAGATGCAAAATAACATGGTCAGCATGAGTTTCTAGATGATCGATTTCTTCATTGCTGCGAATCAGTACCCCAAATTGTCTAAAATCATGGGCGATGGCATCACTGATTTCGCTATCAAGATAGCTGAGCAGTTGGTCTTTGTTATTGATCAAATCAACTTTATAGCCAAGACCCGTAAAGATAGACGCATATTCACAACCAACCACACCGGCACCATAAATGATGATTTTTTTGATTACATAATCCATTTGTAGGATTTTATCAGAATCAAAGACGCGTGGATGGTCAAAGTCTAACGTATCAGGACGATACGGACGGCTGCCAACAGTGATAATTGCTTTATTAAAGGTAATGGTTTCAAAGACGTTTTCGTCAGTTTCAACCCGCAATGTATGCGCGTCCGCAAAGCTTGCCCAGCCATGAATGACTTCAATCTGATTGCGTTCATAAAAACGGGTATGGGTACTGACCTGACGACGAATGACTTGGCGTGCTTTGGCCAGTACAATATTTAGCGGTACTTGATGGTAGTCCATCGCTTTGGTGAACATCGGATCACGGCGAAAGTTAATCAAGTTAAATACTGATTGGCGTAGCGCTTTACTAGGAATCGTCCCGACATGAGTACAGTTACCGCCTACTTGCTCACGCGGATCAACGACTGCGACTTTTTTGCCGGATTTGGCAAATTTCATGGCGGCAGCTTCACCAGCAGGACCGGCACCTAGTACGACCACATCATATTCAAACTCGTGTTTATCCCCTTTTATACGCTTTGAATCTTTGTTAAATCCAGACTTAATGTCGATGCGCGTATCATCTAGCGGATTAACTAGATCAGGGTGATGCATAATATCGTCAGTCACTTGCTCGTGTGTTTGTTCGATTTGTTCTTTCTTATCTGCCTCTTTGGTCTGTTCAGGGACTGTCACTGGCGCACTGCCACTGTCTTTATTAGAAACTTCAGTATGGGTGTCTTCACCAGTATCATTGGTGGTATCATTTTTACGTTTACTTCCCATGTGATCCTCTTGATTTATTTATTTATTAGATAATTTATGAATGAGTCGATGCTAAATACGCTACTATTGAGTTAGCATTTAGCCTGTCATTAGGGTGTGCCTACCATACGTTGTGATAGGGTTTTTTGCAACGTCCAGTGTCCAGTCGGGCTCTGCTTGCCTTCGTCGATTTGGGGGCGTGCGCTAATCATATACTCGGTTCCAAGACTTGGCTTAAAGTCATCAATCCAGTCATAAGGGATTTGAAATACGGAACCGTCTTTGCTTGATTTAGCCAGTAAACACTGCATAGGTAGCGCTGATTCGCAGGCCACACGCGTTGGCATAATGGTTAAGGTTTGCGCTTCACCCAACACAATGGTTGGGATATAACGCGGTTCAGGTACAGGCTCGCGAGCAAAAGGTGAGGTCTGACAGGCACTAAGCAAAGTCGCACTGCATAACAGACTTACCAATAATAAGGGAGATTTGAACAGTTTATGGGTTAAACTCATAGCACTCTCTATAGGGTAATAAAAACTCTGTGGTAATAAAAATATAGTGATGACCGTATAATCGTAATTGGATATGTAACAACTATATATGAAGGCGCAATATCATAATCATAGCTACGGTTACTTAACCAATACGGCCACTTAACCAATACGACGTTTAAGACCGGTCATCTGTAAGATACGCGTGGCAATCTCTTCAACTGACATCTCGGAGACATCAAGGCTCGGAATACCTTGCGAGGTATAAATTCCTTGAATGGCACGTTGTTCTTGCTGACACTGCTGATAGCTGGAGTAACGGCTACCCGCGCGGCGTTCTTGACGAATTTTCACCAAGCGATCAGTATCGATGATAAGGCCGAATAGCTTGTCTTTATGCTCACGCAGCGCTTTTGGTAGCTGATTGTCATACAAATCATCTTCGGTCAGCGGATAGTTAGCGGCACGAATACCGAACTGCAAGGCCAAATATAATGAAGTGGGGGTTTTGCCCGAGCGTGAGACCCCAATAAGAATAATATCTGCTGCACTATAATGACGCGTGCGCGCACCATCATCGTTATCTAAAGCGAAATGTACCGCATCGATACGTTCTTTATAAGTCTCAGAGTCGACATTGTCATGCGCGTGACCAGAGTGACCATCAGGCTCAATACCAATTTCTTCGGCGATGCGGCCAATCAGCCCTTCATACATATCCAAGTTGCAGCTATGCGCCGAATTAATTTTTTCGCGTATCTCAGGACTAACGATGGTATCGAAAACCAGTGGCAGCAGACCATCACGTTGATACGCCATATTGATTTGCTCAACGGCATCTTCAGCGCGCTCTAAGGTATCAACGTAGGGTAAAACACGAGTCTCAAAAGGCACAGAAGCAAACTGACTCAAAATAGAGCGTCCAAGGGTCTCAGCAGTAATAGCGGTACCATCAGAGATAAAAAACGCACTTCTTATGGTTTGTGAATTATCCAAGCTTAAGGCGTGGCGGTTCTGAATAGTGGGTTTATCTTGTTCGGACGGATTGTTAGCGTACATAATTTAAGAACCTTGATAGTAGCGCGCTATGATGACTGATACTAAGATGACTAATGCTGAGATGAACGATGCTAAAAATCTGCTGTGAGGTTTTATCTTACAGATATCTTGGTCATACTCCTATCATTCAAACTTATCATCCTAGACGTTTATAAACGATAGGAATAAACAATCGCAAAGGCAGTCACTACTCTATTAATGATTATCCTACTACCAATAAGAACAGTATGTAGATAGTCAATTATGGAACGTCGCTATCTATCAACTGAATCATCCTAAGCGTCATCGCGCGCGCTTGATATTTATGCCTACATTATACCCATAATAGACGCTCAATAGGAATCAATGTTAGCATAACTGGCTAACAACGACCCCAACCTACCATCCTACTATTTTGTGCTAAGTTCTGTACTATTAAATAGTGGGTGTTACACATAAAAGTATATTTTATGCAAATATCTAAGGCAGTTTTGCTCTTTTATATTGGATGCTTATAGACCGATATCTTGGTCAATTATCAAAAAACACTACAATTTGTATCTTTTTCATAATATTTTTGGTCTAACCCCTCGAAATTGTCCTAATATAGCGGTATAATTTAGCGTTATAATCCTTACTAAATAACCTTATTTTCTGGAGTTATCATGGCACTGCAATCTACAGCACTTGTAATCAATCTTGATCAGCTAGGAAAAAACGATGTTGAGACCGTTGGTGGTAAGAACGCTTCACTTGGCGAGATGATCAGTCATCTGTCTGATTTGGGCGTCAGTGTCCCTGGTGGCTTTGCCACTACCTCCAATGCCTTTAATCGTTTTTTGACCGAAACCGGCTTACTTGACAAAATTAACAGCGAACTTAAAGAGTTAGATGTTAATGACGTGAATAAACTCACCGCTACTGGCAAAAAAATCCGTAACTGGATCATTGAGCAAGAATTGCCAAAAGATCTGGAACAAGACGTTCGTAAATCATTTGAAGAGATGAGCGATGGCAAAGATATCGCCGTTGCCGTTCGTTCTTCTGCGACTGCTGAAGATTTACCAGATGCTTCATTTGCCGGTCAACAAGAAACTTACTTAAACATCCGCGGTATCGATAACGTCCTTATCGCCATTAAAGAAGTCTTTGCGTCATTATATAATGACCGCGCGATCTCTTATCGTGTGCATAAAGGCTTTGAGCACGAAGGTGTTGCCCTTTCTGCAGCCGTTCAACGCATGGTACGTTCAGAAACTGGCGCTGCCGGCGTAATGTTCACTCTAGATACTGAAAGTGGCTTTGATCAAGTGGTCTTTATCACCTCAAGCTATGGCTTAGGTGAAATGGTCGTCCAAGGGGCAGTCAACCCAGACGAATTCTACTTATCAAAAAAACTGCTTACTAATGGTAAGCCTGCGGTCATTCGCCGTAACCTAGGCAGTAAGCAGAAGAAAATGATCTATGGCGAAGAAGGCAGCACTACTAAATCAGTTAAAGTCGTTGATGTTGAAAAACAAGACCGTATGCAGTTTTCACTCTCTACTGAAGAGCTGATTGAACTTGCCAAACAAGCCATGACCATCGAAAAGCATTATGGCCAAGCAATGGATATTGAATGGGCAAAAGACGGCGACACCAATGAAATTTTTATCGTTCAAGCCCGTCCTGAAACCGTAAAGAGCCGTCAAGACAGCAACGTCATGGAACGCTATGTGATTAATACCACTGGCGCTAAAGTATTGTGCGAAGGTCGTTCAATCGGTCAACGTATCGGCTCTGGTAAAGTTCGTATCGTTGACAACTTAAACGAGATGGACAAAGTACAAGAAGGCGACGTCTTAGTTTCAGATATGACCGATCCGGATTGGGAACCAGTTATGAAGCGGGCGTCAGCCATTATCACCAACCGTGGCGGTCGTACGTGTCACGCGGCGATTATTGCTCGTGAGCTTGGCGTACCCGCTATCGTTGGTTGTGGTAATGCCACTGAGCTGTTAGTTGACGGTCAAGATGTTACCGTTTCTTGTGCTGAAGGTGATACTGGCTTTATCTATGAAAGCCAAATTGATTTTGAAATACAGACCAATTCTATTGAGTCTATGCCAGAGCTGGCATTCAAAATTATGATGAACGTCGGTAACCCAGATCGTGCTTTCTCATTTACCCAAATGCCAAACGAAGGTATTGGTCTGGCGCGTCTTGAATTTATTATCAACCGTATGATCGGTGTGCATCCAAAAGCGCTACTCAACATGAATAGCCTACCACGTGAAGTGGCTCAAGCGATTAATGAGCGCATTGCCGGTTATGCCTCGCCGGTTGACTTCTATGTTGATAAATTGGTAGAAGGTATCTCAACCTTAGCCGTTGCCTTTATGGATCAGCCCGTTATCGTGCGGATGTCAGATTTCAAATCGAACGAATATGCCAACCTGCTTGGTGGTAAATTATACGAGCCCTCAGAAGAGAACCCAATGTTGGGCTTCCGTGGTGCGAGCCGCTACGTATCCGACAACTTCCGTGATTGCTTTGAGCTTGAATGTAAAGCCCTTAAGCGTGTGCGCGATGTCATGGGCTTGACCAACGTTGAGATTATGATTCCGTTCGTTCGTACTGTTGACGAAGCCAAGCAAGTCATCGACTTACTTGAGAAAAATGGTCTAAAACGTGGCGAAAATGGTCTACGCATTATCATGATGTGTGAGCTACCAACCAACTGCTTACTCGCAGATGAATTCTTGGAACACTTCGATGGCTTCTCAATCGGCTCTAACGACTTAACTCAGTTGACTCTCGGTCTTGACCGTGATTCAGGTATCATCTCTCATCTATTCGATGAGCGTGATCCTGCAGTCAAAAAATTACTGTCTATGGCTATTGATGCCTGTCGCAAAGCTGACAAATACATCGGTATCTGTGGTCAAGGACCATCTGACCACCCAGATCTTGCTTACTGGCTGATGGAACAAGGTATCAGCTCAGTGTCATTGAATCCTGACTCAGTACTCGATACGTGGTTCTTCCTAGCGGGTGAAGAAGTCCAGTAAGTCACCACCGGAAGACACCGCATAAGAAACTTTGTCATTAGGGCAGGTTTGATGATTACAAATAAACGCTGTAAAACAGCAAAAGTGCCCTAATATAGTGAATCAAATACCAATTTAACATCCAGATGGCAAGTACAAATTGTCGCTGGCTTCTGAAGGCTAGTACGTTAAACGTGTCCAGCGCAATAACGAGCTGGTATTTGTTTTACTATATAATGACTTAAGATACGACTAACTATGCAGGCAACTATGCAGATTTTTCTTGCTCGAAATAATGTACAAGCAGGTCCCTACGATTTGGATCAGCTCAATATCATGCTGGCATCGGGTGAAGTAGTACTCGATGACTTGATATGGCATGACGGTTTAAGTCAGTGGCAGCGTGTTGGCGATTTAACGGGCAATCAACACGTATATCGCCCTACAGCTGCTGCACCCAATGACTCTATTGTTAATGATTCGATTGTCAATAATGTCACCGTGTTCCCTGAAGATTCTGATACTAATAGCAATGTTAATAGTAATCATCAGAATGGCAATAAGGTTTCCATTGATAGACTCTATGGAAAGCCTGAAAGGCCAAAATCTGACGCTAAAAATGCCAAAACTGACATGACAACCAATCGTCATCAAACACCGCATAATAACGTGTCACTGAACAAGCCGCGTAGTACTATACCGGTATTGGGATCAGATAAAATGCTCGGTAATATGGTGCTTGCGCCTATTATGTCGCGAGTATTGGCCACAGCAATCAATGCTTTAATGTATCTATTAGCGATTTTTCCGCTGGTGATGGCATTGACCAAAATGGACGTAGACTACTCAAAATTTCAAAATATTCAGAACATGGACGCCGCTTACCAGTATTCAATGACATTGATGGAGAGTATTCCCAGCACGACGCTGATGATGTCACAAGTGCTAGTATTCGGTTTGTTTGCTTTGCAACTGGTATTTATTACGCTGCGTGGACAATCGTTAGGTAAGCTAATTACGGGTATTCGCGTAGTGGATCAAACCACTCACCGCTTGCCATCATTTATTAAGCTTATTGGTGTGCGTACTTTGCTACTGTTTATCATTTATAATTTGCTATTCTCATTTACTAGTTTTTTAGGTTTTGTGGTCATTGCGGTTCATTATTATATGGCCTCTAAAAGCCCAGAAAATATTGGCTGGCATGATAAGTTAGCCAAGACCTTAGTAGTAAAAGCGGATAGTAGTCAATTGGTTAAACAGCCAAAAGTAAAATAGCCTAATAGCCTATAAGTACGATTATTAAATACAGACCATAAAATAGTAGCAAAAAGCAGCGTTACGCCGTTGCTTTTTTCTTCATATTACCTTATCTATATTCATTTATTGGTAGCGGTCTATTTATATTTGTTTATTGACAGTCTTTCGTTTATTAACCTTTGTGTTGAAGCGCGATTACTGTTACAATACGGCGCTTTATAAAATAAGCTTATCTCTTGTTTTTCTTTGGGCTTGAGCTTACTTTATAAATCTCCTTGCTATTAACATAGGGTTAATAGCTCCTAATCCGTAAGGAGCCATAATGCGACATTACGAAGTGGTGTTAATTGTACACCCAGACCAGAGCGACCAAGTGGTCGGCATGGTTGAACGCTATATCAAATTAGTTCAAGACAACAACGGCATTATCCATCGTCTAGAAGACTGGGGCCGCCGTCAATTGGCTTACCCAATCAACAAGATTCATAAAGCTCATTACGTCTTATTCAATATCGAATGTGATGGTGAGACTTTAGCTGAACTTGAAGAATTATTCCGTTATAACGACGCGATCATTCGTAGCTTAGTTATGCGCCGTGACGACGCAATCGCTGAAGAGTCACAGTTAGCCAAAAATGCCGATGAAAAACGCGCACGTAAAGCTAACCGTCGTCCAGACAGTCGTAACGACAACGATAATGACGACAATGACCACAGTGAAGACTAATTAAAGGAGAATACTTATGGCACGTTTCTATCGCCGTCGCAAATTCTGCCGTTTCACTGCTGAAGGCATCACTCACATCGATTATAAAGATGTTGAATTGCTAAAACAGTATATCAGTGACAATGGCAAGATCGTACCTAGCCGTATTACCGGTACATCTACTAAATATCAGCGTCAACTGGCCACTGCTATCAAGCAAGCTCGCTATCTTGCGCTACTTCCGTATACTGACAATCATCAGTAATTGACGTTTATCTAGGAGTGACTCATGCAAATTATTTTGTTACAGCGTATCGTCAACCTTGGTAAACTCGGTGAAACTGTCGATGTGAAACCAGGTTACGGACGTAACTTTCTTATCCCTCATGGCAAAGCGTTACCTGCAACGGCAGCTAACATTGAAAAGTTTGAAGCACGTCGTGCTGAACTTGAAGCTGAAGAGGCAGTAGAACTTAACGCCGCTCAAGAACGTGCTGATGCTTTAACTGACGTTAATGTTATCATGCGCGCCAAATCAGGCGATGAAGGCAAACTATTCGGCTCTATCGGTACTCGCGATATCGCTGAAGCGTTAACCAATTCAGGCCTAGAAGTTGACCGTGCTGAAGTTAAACTTCCAGACGGTGCTTTACGTCAAGTTGGTGAATATAACGTTGAGATCCAGCTACATCATGACGTTATTGCCAGCATCTTAGTCACTATCTTATCTGAAGATGGTGATGACGAAGAACTAGCAGTAGCAGAAGATCAGAATGAGGATGACTCTGAAGAGTAATCTTTAGGAATCTGACTCAAGTCTAAAAAAAAGCCAGCCATAATGCTGGCTTTTTTTGTGGGTAATGGATTTAAATTTTATTCTAGCTAGCCTTATGTGTTACTAAGTGTAAATATTCGAGATGGCGCCCTTGCTATCAATCTGTTAATACTTTATAATTCGTCGTTCTATTGGGGATGTTCTGGCTTCGACGCTGGTGATGAAACTCAATGATGCATGTCGAGAGTATATGTCCTCTCGTTAATCAAACATATATTGTTATAGTCGCAAACGACGAAAATTACGCTCTAGCAGCTTAAACCCTGCTTACTTGGTTGCTGATTACCTATAGTTGGTCAACTAAGTTGAGGCGTCCGCATATAGGATCGCCACAAGCGATTGTCTCAATTGCTTGGGTTCAAAAGTAGAGAATCGCTCAATCCATCCTGACTGTCGGATCGGTGCGAGTTAAAGCCAAAGACAGAAACTAAACATGTAGATTCATGAGCGTAATGCTGGCGGACGCGGGTTCAACTCCCGCCATCTCCACCAAACACTAAAAATCCGATCACTTAATGTGGTCGGATTTTTTTATGTCTTATTTTTTATATCCTATAGAGGATTTTATATTTAGCTGCTTATAATTTAGAATTTTCTACTTAGGTTCTGATTGATATATTATTTTAAATCTCAATAACAGTCACTTCAAAAAGACACCACCCTGTCCCGCAGCTGATCAATGAGTAGCAGAGTTATTTAAAGCCCAACGATGTAGCTTTCTGAGCCCATAACTTGCTGGATCTACTAACTCAAGCATATCTGCACAGGCTTCAGAGCAAAATAATCGATATTCAGGATTGTAGAAGCCTGGAATTATGGTTCTGATTAAGGCAAGGTAGTCATATTTAAAGGTTTGGCGTTTATTAAACCAACGTAAGGCATAGTCTATATCACACATAACAGGTATCAGTACCCAGTGATTAGACTTCATATGTATGGTTTTGCGACGCAGTCCACCATCACGATGACTTGAACTAATACAGTCATAACATCGATCACCAAGATCATTAATTATCAGCTCGCAATGACTATAAGGTGAACCGTCAATCATACTAATGATTCGGTCTAAAATCTTTCCCTGATCAGCAATATAAAAAGCTAAATAAGTGAGTTGCATAGTCAACCTCCGAAAGTTTCTTTCTGATTGAATCATAAGCTACACAGTTCTTTAACGTAACTTTAATCTTACGCTAGATATCCTTATAGATATTATTGTAAAACGATAACGCCTTCTTTACTATTGTTCATTTTATTATGACAACATAAAAGCCAACCGCATAACACGGTTGGCTTTTATGTTCGACTTCTCTTAATTTAAATATTATCAAGTGGAGTACTATAAAGCTTCGTAATTTATAAAAACTTTTACCTTAACACCTCATTCAACCACTCGCCGATACCTTGAATCTGCGGCATACAGACCTGATGTGCCATTGGATAAGTTCGATAATCGATATTATAACCTTTAGCGGATAATAGCTGCTTTGCTTGCTCACCAAGGATAACAGAAACAACTGGGTCATGAGTGCCATGCTCAATCAATATCGGCATATTTTTATTAGCGGCGCTATAGTCAATGTTATCATTAGTCGCTAAGTAGGTAGACAGTGCCATCAATCCAGCTAAACGCTGTGGATAGCCAAGTGCCACATGATAAGCCACTGCCCCGCCCTGCGAGAAACCAGCGATGACAATATGCTCAGGCGCCACACCGCGTTCTATTTCACGAGTGATTAAATCATGAATTTGCTGAGTAGACTCTTTGATTTGATCAATATCTACCTTACGCTCGAGGCTCATCTCTAGAATATCGTACCAGGCAGGCATCACCATGCCGCCATTGATAGTCACTGGCCGATTGGGCGCGTGCGGGAAAATAAAACGTACCGCCATGTCTTTACTGAGTCCCAATTGTGGGACAACTGGCTCAAAATCATGACCACTGGCACCCAACCCATGTAGCCAGATAACTGCCCGATTAATAGTTTTTTGGGCAGGATTGTGCTCGACGATAACGCAATCTAAATATTTGCTCATTTGATATCCTTTTTATAGATAAATTTTATAGATTTAGCCTTAAACAATGCTTATATATACATTATGCTTATCATTTTTATTATGACGCTCAGTATACTACATCTACTCTAAGCCTTGTGACTGAGCTCTGTTTAGAGCATTGCAGTTCACTGCTCAACATATCTTTTCTTAGTAGCCTACCACGCAATCTAGCAGTCCTTATCGTCTAAAGACTATTCACTAAATTTTAACTTTCTAAAGACGCAAAAAACCCTTTACCCTTTCTAATTGGAGAAAGAATAAAGGGTTAATCACTCAATAATAAATAGCTTAGGTAATTGAAGCTACCGGTTGCTCAACATCAGCATTTTGACCCCGGTGACGCAGATAGTGATCAAGCAATACAATGGCTAGCATCGCTTCCGCAATGGGCGTTGCACGCACACCCACACAAGGGTCATGACGACCTTTAGTCAACATATCGACTGCTTCGCCTTGAGTATTAATACTTTTACCGGCAGTAGTAATACTAGAGGTTGGCTTGAGCGCAATACTCACGCGAAGGTCTTGTCCTGAGGAAATACCGCCTAAAATACCGCCAGCATGATTGGCCGTGAACCCATCTGGTGTTAGCTCATCACGAGCACTATGTCCAAACTGTTCAGCAACTGCCATACCATCCCCAATCTCAACGCCTTTTACTGCATTGATACTCATCATCGCATGGGCAATATCCGCATCTAGGCGATCAAATACAGGTTCGCCCAATCCGACAGGGACACCGCTGGCAATAATTTCAAGACGCGCCCCGCAGCTGGTACCTTGACGGCGCAAGCTATCGATTAAAGTCTCAAAACGCCCCACCGCTTCTTTGTCGGCGCAAAAGAACGGATTACTATTCACAAATTCCCAATCAATCTCCCGAGAGTCCAAAACTTGACTATGTTCAGGGCCTATCTGAGTCACATGACCACGAACTTGGACACCCAAGCGATCTTGCAGGTACTTTTTAGCAATAGCCCCCGCAGCAACACGCATTGCAGTCTCACGTGCTGAGGAACGTCCACCACCGCGATAATCCCGAAAGCCGTACTTCATACTGTAAGTATAGTCAGCATGACCGGGGCGAAAAGTGTCTTGGATCTCGCTATAATCTTTTGACTTTTGATTGGTATTGCGAATCAATAAGCCAATGGAAGTACCTGTCGTTTTACCTTCAAAGACGCCAGAGATAATCTCAACTTCATCAGACTCACGGCGCTGAGTCGAGTATTTAGAGCTGCCCGGTTTGCGACGATCCAAATCAACTTGTAAGTCAGCCTCGCATAACGCTAAACCTGGCGGCACGCCGTCTACGATAGCCATTAGGCCGGCACCGTGTGACTCACCACAAGTGGTCACACAAAAAAGTTTTCCAATACTATTGCCTGCCATGTTTGTCCTTAAACCGGTTAACTCTATTTATGAGTATTTGATTATTGGTTGTCAGAAATAACTACGTAACTAATACTAGTGTAGTAGCCGTTAGGTTAATACCTGTTATTCTGGCACTTGGTATTTTAATGACTACTATCTAATAGCTGAACATAATTTGCAAACAGCTCACGGTGTTCAATCAAATCATCAAAGGTAATGGCAAATACACCATGACCACCATGGGCGAACTTTAACCAATCAAACTTGATATCAGGATAAGCTTGACTAAGCGCCCATTCGCTATCGCCAACTTCACAGACTAGCAAGCCTTCAGGGCTTAAGTAATCCGCGGCTTCGAACAAAATACGATGCACCAAGTCCAGTCCATCTTGACCAGCAGCAAGCGCATGTTCAGGCTCATATAAAAACTCAGGCGGCAAGTCTGCCATGATGGCAGCATCGACATATGGTGGATTGGTAACGATCAGCTCGTATTGATGCTCAGCTGGTATCTTGGCAAATAAGTCAGATTCAATAACATTGACTTGATGACCGATTCCATGATGATCAACGTTGACCATCGCGACTTCTAGCGCCCCTTTATCAATATCAACCGCATCAATCAACGCATCAACGAAACGCGTTGCCAAGGCAATCGCGATACAACCAGAACCGGTACATAAATCTAAAATACGCTCTGGCTGTGACAATTGCTTCATATCAAGGCCATGATCATAAAATACTGTTGACTGATCATTGACCGTTGCGCCTAGTGGTTTAGCAAGCTCATTAACATCAAAGTACGGATAGAACTGCTGACGAATCAGCTCTGCTATAGGTGAACGCGGAATCAAAACGCGCTCATCGATATAAAACGGTAAATCACAGAAATAAGATAAATTAATCAAATAGCTTAATGGTTTACGTTCAGCAATGCGCTCTTCTAATAAGCTCAGCACCGCTTGCTTCTCTGAGGTGGTCAAACGACAGTCAAGAATCTGTTCATTCGCTGACCAATCTAAAGATAGAGAATGTAAAACAATCGCTGAGGCTTCAGCAAACTCGTCCGTCGTTCCTTGTGCCACTACCACATCATAATTGCGCAACTGGGTCACTGAAAAGCGAATAAAGTCACGAATGCTAACCAGCTGCTGACGCGCTTCTTCAAGCTCAGCATGCAGGGTCGCAAACTCACTATCCTCAATGAGAAGTCCGGACTCATCTGCCTTTAAATCATGATCTAGGTCTAAGTCTTGAGACTCATTATCACTCAAATATTGATTCTGAAACTCTTCTGCGCTCATGATCTGGTCGTCTGACATATCGCACCTTATAAATTACGTGTTAATTTACTACATGCTTATTAGCGGCATGTGAATAAGTTAAATAGCTTTCGACTAAAAGCTTATGGTTTAAATAAAAATATATTGATGCATTATAGACGCAAACGCTAGGTAGCGCCAATCGCTGTTGCCTTTACTATTATAAAAAAATTGCTTAGAATTTACTAAGATAAATGCGGTTTGTACAAAGAAAGCTAATCTGCTGGAAATCCACTTTATTAGCATAACAGCATAATGAGAATAGCAGTGCAGCGACCCTTATTTTTATTAAGCTATTACGTTACCATAAGCTTACTGAATCAAAAATCTGTGCAATACGCTCTATAGACCATAACCCAATTATCACCAAACTGTAGTGAATACGTCAGTGATTGACGCCTAATAGCCTATTGGTATAAAAAGATATGTCGAAAGTTTGCGAAGCATCTAAATTATGCGCATAATAGCCCCATTGTAACAACCAACTGTGACTAAACATGATGAAAATAAAGCCACTCATTACCTCAATGTCGATTGCTGCTTTTGCTGCAAGTATTAGCGTCAGCGCGCTTGCCGCACCTAATGACAATAGCCGCGCGGCTGACAAGCTGCCTAGTATGGCTGTTTTAGCTAGCCTCAATGTGCAGGAAAGCCGTAGCCGCTCAGTCGACGGTCGTGCTGAAGTAACGACGCCTACGGCTAAACCTGACACTAATACAGCAAAACCAACTGATCGTATGAATCAGTTAATTAACGCTAAGCAAGACGCTCAACTAAAAGCAGACACAAAAACGACTGCCGCCGATAACATGAGCGCAGAAGAGCTGACTCGTAAAGACCAGCAGTCTGATAGCACTGATGACATCAGTGAAGGTCAAGCTGTTGCCGCGCCTAGCGACCTGTCATCTATTAACTCGTCTGATCCATTGGCTTTTGAGTTGCCTAAGCATGAGCAGCGTCAAGACTTTAGTGATGACCCTACTATCAAGAATATCGAAGATGTTGATGGTAAAAAACATACGACGCTGAACTTATCTAATTATGCCAAACAGGTAAACGGTGCTACCTGGTCACCGAATATGAAAGTTAACTCGGCGATGACTATTAAGATGCAAGCCCTGCTGGATTGGAACCATGCCTCTCCTGGTGCTATTGATGGCGGTTGGGGCATGAACAGCAAAAAAGCCTTAATCAACTTTCAAAATATGAAAGGCTTGTCAGCAACGGGTAAGATGGATCAAAAAACATGGAATGCATTAATTAAAAATATTCCTGCTAATAAGCCCGTTTTAGTCACTTACACCTTAACTGACGCTGATATTAAAACCAATTTTGCTTCTACGCCTTCAGGTTCAGAGGCCAAGTCAAAGATGAAAGGTCTATATTACCAGGATATCAAAGAGATGCTCGGTGAGCGTTTTCATATGGACGTGCGCTATCTTGATAAGTTGAATAAGAATAAAGCCTATCAAGCAGGTGAAACCGTCACTGTGCTCAATACCCGCGGCCCACTTAAAGAGCGTATTACTCGCGTAGTCGCTAACAAAGCCGATAAAACCTTATATGCTTATAATGGTAATAGGCTAGTCGCTACTTATCCGACTACTGTCGGTAGTGACAGTACCCCGTCACCACAAGGCAGCTATAAGATCGTCAATAAAGTCAAGATGCCGTGGTATAAAGCAACTGTTGGTGAAGGCGATCAAAAGAAAGTACATATGCTACCGCCTGGACCGAACAACCCAGTAGGTGTCGTATGGATGGGACTGTCTAAACCTTCTTATGGTCTACACGGTTCACCTAAGCCTGAAGGCATCAGCCGTCAAGCTTCAGCAGGCTGCGTACGACTGACCAACTGGGATGTACTAGAAGTCTATGCCAATATCGAAAATGGCGCGTCCGTTGAGCTAAAATAGCCCTTAGGCTAGTGCCATTTAATTGAGATATGTACAAAAAAGACCTTTTAAATAAAGGTCTTTTTTTTCATTGATTGAACCAGTCCGATAATAAAAAACGGTCCTTATCAGGTCTATCTTCTAGTAGTAAGGTGGAGCAGCAAATCCTTTGCGCAACAACATTCCTTCACGTATTAAACTTTATAGCCTTCCTCGTTACCAGTAATACTGCCAATTTTTTTGGTATAGAATAATCCAACAGGAACAGAGATTAACACGCCAGCAGCCACTGCCATTTGGATATGGGGAATCTCATTAAATCCAGTTACCAATGCGGTAATCATAAGAACGCCGATGCTAACAGTTGCTGCTATTGAGTAGATCACGGAGAATAGTGGCCAATTCATAACGTATTCCTCATATTGTGTGTGGGTATAACTCCTTTATACCTTATATCCACACAAATAGTAAGCCTTTCAGCTAGACTCGCAAGGCACTTATCCTAGCTGACTTTTGTTCAAAACCATGCTAATATTAAGGAGTTAGTTGAAGTGCTACAAAAACAGTCTATTTCCTAATTTATTACCCATTTTGCTTTCTTTTTTCTCCTCAATTTTTATTATCAGTACTTCTTATTCACTTCTCAATTCTGCTGATATAAGCTTGTGCATATAACCTCTTTTATTAGCAAAAAATTGATATGTTTTTTGTGGTTTATCATTACAATGGTGACTTTCTTTTCTTTTATTGATAAAGCCTTGTTACCATGACCTCATCTGTCAAACCCCCATTGTCTTCAAACAAAAATCAAGACCCGCAGTCTTCGACTTTTACGCCAGATAACGAATCATCTGCACTCAATAATACTCCTGCTAAGCTAGCAAATAATGGGCAAGCAGAAGATACCAGTCAGGAAACTATTGATAACGATACCAGTAATAAAAAAGACGCTGACATCCTAGATTCTGGTGAAATGGACGCTGATGAAATTGAGGGCGACAAGGAGGCCCAGCATCCTGAACCTAAAGTAACAATGACTTCGCCCAGTCCCGATGTGGTCGTCGCGACCTTAGAGACCCCTGACCCCGAAACTCAAATTGCTATCGAAGTGCTCAAAGCAGAAGCCCAAAACGAAGACGGCGCTCAAGTAAATAATAAGGAAACTGAGGCTGAAGTTATTGACGAGCCAAATCCACCCTCTGAACCATCCGTTGATACCTCTGTTGAATCTAAAAACATTTTTGATGTTTCTTATATCCCTGAAGCTTCTAGTAACCTTGGAGAGAGTAATAGTAATAGCGCTAATAGCAGTGACATGCCGCTTGAAGAAGATATTGATACCACGTTACCCACTGTCAATGACAAACAAGACGATGGCGATGAGAGTGAATCATCAGAAGCAGAAACAGTAGAAGAAAAGCAAGACGAGGTAGAAGAAAAAAAAGAAGCCAAACTTGAGTCTTACAAACAGTTCGTTGCTGAACAGTTTAGCCATAAAAAAATAGACTACCCAGAAGTGCGGGTTACCATTGAGGCTAACGCGCTGCCCAGTAAAATGTATTTTATGATGAATATGCTTTCTGCCATTATCGCCAGTTATGGACTGATTGCGAACTCTGCCGCAGTGGTTATTGGCGCGATGTTAGTGGCGATGATGCTAGGCCCTATCACTGGCGTGGCGCTAGCGATTATTGATTACCGAATGCCCTTACTACGCAAGTCGCTATTTACCGTAACGGCTGGCATATTTTTAGTGATATTTGTGGGCTTTGTAGTGGGATGGTTACATAAAGGTCAGCCGTTGACTGCTGAGGTATTATCACGAACTCAGCCTACGTCTATGGACTTAATGATTGCACTTGCCGGCGGTACGGCTGGGGCTTATGCCATGGTATCGCCTCATCTTTCTGTCGCGGTGGTTGGGGTGGCGGTAGCAACGGCTTTGGTACCCCCACTAGCCTCAAGTGGCATCCTATTTGCCAATGGCGAGATGACGCTTGGTTTTGGGGCAGCACTACTGGCATTAACCAACATTATCGCTATCCAATTTACCAATGCCATGGTGCTTTGGTTTTTAGGCTTTCGGCGCTTAGTCGATGACGACTATAAGTCAAACACTCATTTGACTTTTTTGCGGCGTAATGCGGTCACATTACTACTATTAATCGGTTTGGGTATTTATCTGACTATTAATCTAAATACCAATGCTCGGCAACAAACCTTTGAGAATAATGTCAAAGAGACCATTAATAGTTACTTTAAAAGTAAAGGTAATGTGCTGACTAATACTCAGTTTGATAGGGCAGATGGTAATGAGGTTGTGCGGGCGGTTATTCGAGGCGAGACCACGCCAAGCTCGTATGATGTGCAGCAAATCGAAGCCACAATCACCCAAAATATGGCAGACAACTTTCCCAACTACTTGCCCATTAAGCTACAGCTGCGCTATCTGCCGGTACAAGTCATTGAGTCCAACCCCCTAGTTCAGGATAAGCTTGATCAAACGGATGCGGCTATTTTGACCCATTAATTTGTGTAATGATCTTTATCAGCGTCTATGGAATAACGTAGCAGTGTGTATATGGTTTACCAAGAGCTTAGGCGTATGTGCTAAAATCGCTTGCAAAATTATTTAATCTATTTTTATTTTATTGTTGTTCTCATTTAATCCGTTACTCATCCTATCCGTCAGTAAGGAGCCGCTGTGAGCCAGCCATTTCGCTCAGCCGATATTCGCCAAGCCTTTATCAATTATTTTATAAGCAAGCAGCACACCCCCGTTGCCTCATCGAGCCTTATTCCACATAATGACCCCACGCTATTATTTACCAATGCGGGCATGAACCAGTTTAAAGAGACCTTTTTAGGTATGGAGCCTCGTGACTATACGCGGGCAGTAACCTCACAAAAATGTGTGCGCGCGGGTGGCAAACATAACGATTTGGATAACGTCGGCTATACTGCACGCCATCATACCTTCTTTGAGATGTTGGGTAACTTCTCCTTTGGCGACTACTTTAAGCAAGCGGGCATTGGCTATATTTGGGAATTTTTGACCTCAAATGAATGGTTGGCGATTGATAAAGACCGCTTATATGTGACCATTTATGAAACCGATGATGAAGCGTTTGATATTTGGCACAAAGACATCGGCGTGCCAGCGGAACGTATTATTCGTATTGGCGATAATAAAGGCGCACCATACGCCTCAGATAACTTCTGGACCATGGGCGATACCGGGCCTTGTGGGCCTTGTACCGAAGTCTTTTATGACCACGGTGCCGATATCGAAGGTGGTCTACCCGGTACTCCAGAAGAAGATGGCGACCGCTTTATTGAGATTTGGAACTGCGTCTTTATGCAGTTTAATCGCCAAAAGGACGGTACGATGCTACCGCTACCTGCACCCAGTGTCGATACTGGGATGGGACTTGAGCGTATTAGTGCCATCATGCAAGGCGCCCATAGCAACTATCAAATTGACTTATTTATCCATTTGTTAGATGCTGCTGCGACAATTTTAGAGATTAATAATGAGCAACAAGCGTCATTAAAAGTCATTGCTGACCATATCCGTGCGGTATCGTTTTTAATTGCTGATGGCGTCATGCCCAGTAATGAAGGTCGTGGCTATGTGCTGCGCCGTATCATTCGTCGCGCGGTTCGTCATGGTAATAAGCTAGGCGCAGAAAGTGAGTTTTTCTATAAAATGGTCGCGCCTTTGGTTGCTGAAATGGGTGACGCTTATCCTGAATTGAATGCCAAACAAGCCGTCATTGAAAACGCCATTCAAAAAGAAGAAACTCAATTTGCCAAGACGCTTGCCCAAGGTTTGCGTTTACTTGCTACTGAACTTGAAGACTTGCAAGACGGCGACGTGCTCTCTGGTGAGGCGGCCTTTAAACTTTATGATACTTACGGCTTCCCGCTAGACTTAACTGCCGATATTACTCGTGAGCGTGGTATTAGCATCAACGAAGCCGAATTTGATGAGCACATGCAGGCGCAGCGTGAACGCGCTCGTGATGCTGGCAAATTCGACGTTGATTATAGCAGTGTCATCCAAGTGGAGACGCCAACGACCTTTATCGGCTATGAACAATTAAGCGACGATAATGTCAATATCGTTGCCCTATACCAAGAAGGTCAAGCAGTCGATAGCTTAAATGAAGGTATGGAAGGGGTGATTGTCCTCGACCGCACACCATTTTATGCCGAAGGCGGTGGACAAGTCGGTGAACTGGGTGAAATTCGCAGTGCATCTGGTGTCTTTGAAGTCCAAGATACTAAGAAATCGGGGCAAGCTATCATCCATTATGGCGTGGTCACTATGGGTGAGATTAGTGCCAAACAAACGGCTGATGCGCAAGTATTGTCTAGCATTCGTGCTGCCAGTGCCAAAAACCATTCTGCTACCCATCTGCTTCATGCCGCTTTACGCCAAGTATTGGGCGCGGAAGTGACCCAAAAAGGCTCATTGGTCTCTAGCGAAGTTTTGCGTTTTGACTTCTCTTATGATAAGCCTGTTACCAATGCCGAAATTACCAGCATTGAACGCTTAGTCAATGAACAAATTCAGGCTAATACACCCGCTTGTATCGAGAACATGTCTATCGATGACGCCATGAATAAAGGCGCAATGGCGTTATTCGGTGAAAAATATGGTACGGACGTTCGTGTCCTAACTATGGGCACAGACAATATTGTTGATGGCAAGCGTCAGCCCTTCTCTATCGAGCTGTGCGGTGGTTTACATGTACAGCGTACTGGTGATATTGGACTGTTAAAAATCACCAGCGAGTCAGGTATTGCTGCCGGTGTGCGCCGTGTTGAAGCAGTTACTGGCATGAACGCGATAAAATACATTCAACAAAGCGAACAGCAATTGAGCGAGCTTGCAGGACAACTTAAGGTTAAACGTCCTGAAGTCGCCCAGCGTGTGCGTACGATGGTAGACAAGCAACGCGATTTAGAGAAGCAACTTGAACGCCTACAACAAAAAATAGCCAGTGCCCAAGCGGCAAACTTGCTCGATGATGTACAGACTATTGCTGGTACGCCAGTATTAATCAGCACTTTATCAGGTATTGATGGCAAGTCGATTCGGACGTTAATGGATGATATCAAATCCAAACTGCCTGATAGCGTGATTATACTCATTGGCGATAAAGATGAGCAATTGGCCTTAGCAGCGAGTGTGGCTAAATCGGTCACCAACCGCCTTAAAGCTGGCGATATTATTCGTCATTTAGCAGAGGAACTTGGCGGTAAAGGCGGCGGTAAACCTGATTATGCCCAAGGCGGCGCACCAAAATCTGATAACAGCGCTACAGTCATCAGTGCCCTCCCGGCTTGGCTTACATCTCAACTTGGCTAAAGCTATTTTTTGCTCAAAATACTGGGCTACTGCGTCTATATGATGCGATTGGTTATAAAGGTTATAACCAATCGACATACATCTAACCACCACTGCGCCTTAAATTTGTGTCGCGAATGTGGTATAAAGTATAGCGGTCAGGTAATAAGTCAATAAACAACGACGCAATTTTTATAATTCGGCTTTATCGTAGTTAGCATTAATCCTGAGTGATATGGATAAGTAGACTCATGATAGATTAAAGCTGACCACACACAGATAGCCATTGATGAATAATAGGTAAAATTTTTATGGCGTTAATAGTACAAAAATACGGCGGCACGTCAATGGGCAGTATTGACCGCATCAAAAGCGTCGCCAAGCGAGTCAAACGTTGGCATGATAACGGTCATCAGATTGTGGTTGTGGTGTCTGCTATGAGCGGAGAAACCAACCGCCTCATCGACTTAGCCCGTCAAATCAGCAGCGAGCCTGACCCGCGTGAATATGACCAAATGGTCTCAACCGGTGAGCAGGTATCGATATCACTATTAGCAATGGCGATTAAAGAGCTTGGCGTTGGCGCACGTTCATTTACGGGCAGACAAGTGGCCATTAAGACCGATGGCGCACACAATAAAGCACGTATCGAAAGCATCGAAGATAAAAATATACGCGAGCAATTAGAGGCAGGCAATATCGTCATCGTAGCAGGGTTCCAAGGAATCGACGAGCACGGTAATGCCACCACTTTAGGTCGCGGTGGCTCTGACACTACTGGCGTGGCGATTGCTGCGGCATTGGGTGCCGATGAGTGCCAAATCTATACCGATGTTGACGGCGTCTATACTACCGATCCACGCGTCACCTCAAAAGCCAAAAAACTTGAAAAAATTACCTTTGAAGAAATGCTAGAGATGGCCAGCTTGGGCTCTAAAATTTTACAAATTCGCTCAGTAGAATTTGCAGGCAAATACGGCGTACCTTTACGGGTGCTATCTAGCTTTGATGAAGACACCGATGGCAGCTATGACGACGATTTTAAAAATAACGTCGGTACCCTAATTACGATAGACGAAGGAGACAACATGGAACAGGCAATCATCTCAGGTATCGCCTTTAATCGCGATGAGGCAAAAATTGTAGTACGCGCCGTGCCCGATCACCCTGGTATCGCCTCTGCAATCTTAAGTCCTATCGGTCGTGCGAATATCGAAATCGACATGATTGTCCAAAACTTATCAACCAATGGCACTACTGACTTTAGCTTTACCGTCAATCGCAATGACATGGAAAAAACCATGAAAGTGCTCAATGATGAAGTTAAAAACGAGATTGGTGCCAAAGAAGTCATCGGTAACAGTGATGTGGTGAAAGTATCACTAGTGGGTGTTGGCATGCGCTCACACGCTGGTGTTGCTAGCCTGATGTTCCAAACCCTTGCTGAAAACAATATCAATATCCAAATGATATCGACTAGCGAAATCAAAGTGTCGGTTCTTATCCAAGAACAATACTTAGAAAAAGCAGTCAGATCCCTGCACACTGCTTTTGGCCTGGATCGTGAGGATGGCGATAGTCAAGTTGCTGGTCAGTAAAATAATTAAAGAGCGCAGCTGTAGTCTTAACGACTATTTAAGCATTTAACCCACTCAGCTCAGTCATGTTTATATTAATAGGGTCTCTTGAAGCCCTCTTTTTTATCTTTATGACTGATACGGTCAGCATTTACATCGCAGTTTTGTTAAAAGCCGTGACAGTATCCGTTATGACACTTATAATGAATCTTTCATTTGGGCTAAATGAATCTACCTATCATCACCGTAATGCGCATGACTTTGGCATGTTGCCCAGCGATATATTTATTATTGATAAAATGCTTATTTAGCGCGGCGGTGATGTCCTGCAATTGAGATGTAATTTGATGAGTAATAACTTGTTAATGCGACATAAGGAGTGTGACGCATGTTAATTTTGACACGCCGTGTGGGCGAGACGTTAATGATTGGCGATGAGGTCAGTGTGACTGTCCTAGGCGTCAAGGGTAACCAAGTACGAATCGGTGTCAATGCGCCAAAGGATATTGCCGTGCACCGCGAAGAGATCTACCAGCGCATTCAACATGAGCGGTCTGTACAGTCGCAAATGCAGCATTTAGAGCAAGGCAATTTTGCGCCTTCCTTTGATGATGAAGATTATTTTAATCGTTAGGCTGCGATCCCTAAAAACCAATCATTAAGTATAGATTAGGCATAAAGTATTTCTTGCTTGTTTAATCTGCTTTGAGGTCATTTACTTATGAGTATTCGCCAATCAGATGTATCCGCCCTACTCAATGGTTTGAACAAAAGAGCCATTGGATTTAATGATGTCATCAGTTTTATCGATGACTTTTATCGTTATGCGCCTGCCCCGTTCGTCAATGGTGCGATGCATAATAGCGCTGGCGAGAATGAAGGCAGTGCTAAAGTTTTTGGTTTTGCCAAGCATCATGGTCTAAGTCAGCTGGACACGCTCAAACTATTTGGTGAGCATTATATACAAGTGCAAGAGACACCAAATGGTACTAACCATGCCAATATCCGTAATTTTTTACATTGGGGTTGGCAAGGATTTTTGATGGAGAAAAATCCTTTAACTGTGCGTCCAAGCGTTGATACTACAGCACTTTAGTATTGTATTGGCGTTATGAGTATGCATGTTGTAGATCTAAAAAAGCCACGCTATCAATCGATAGCGTGGCTTTTTCCTTTAAGCGCGATCAAACTTTAACAGTCGTTAAAATAAAAGCTACTTATCGCGGAATTTTACCGGTTGAATCGCACCTTTAGGATTAGGCATGTTGGGATAATGATGCTCGTGCTCAACGTCACATTCAGCGCCAACGATAGAGCCGTCATCCTTCACCGGTTTATGCATATACCCAGTACGCTCAGCGGGTGCTAAATGCTCGTGCTCCCAGACCATTACCGCTTGCATGCAAATCTCGCGCTGTTCAGCAGTTAACTTGCGACCATCAGGCCATTTGCTAAGCTCAATAGCCATACGGAACTTATCAACCACTTCAGGCGTCAAGGTTGCTAATATCGTCTGTTTGTCCATTATATTCTCCGTTACTTTTCTCTTTATTTTAAGTATCTTACCCGTATTTATTCCTGTATTTTTATCTTATAAAGACGGCAAGCTTACTCATCATCCATAATATCATCATCGGTATCAAGAATGAACTCTTCGGCATGTACATTCCAGTGCAGCTTAGTGCGGCAGGCTTCGTAAAAGTCAAATCCTGGTGGATGCAATAAAGTGAGTTTGTCAGGATGTTTACGAATATATAAACGCTGCTCTTGTTCTAATGGTACGCTTTGCCTGCCATCGGCACTAACCATAGGCTGGGTACGATTGTCCTCATGGATACGGATGCTAATTTCACTGTTACCACTGACCACAATCGGGCGACTTGATAAAGTATGTGGATGCATGGGCACTAGGCAAATGGCATCCATACTCGGGTGAATGATAGGGCCACCACCCGAAAGTGCATACGCGGTTGAACCTGTCGGCGTCGCTGCTATTAAACCATCACTATGCTGACGATAAACATCATGGCCATCAATTTTCATCTGAAAATCGATCATATGTACCGACCTACCAGCATGCAATACAATGTCATTTAACGCCATATCTTCATGGATAATTTTTTGACCATCACGTATCTCCATGGTCAATAAGAATCGATGATCTAACTGATAATCGCCCATCAATACCTGACGTAGTTTAAAAGCAACTTCATCAGGCTTAACATCGGCTAAGAATCCAAGGCGACCGCGATTAACGCCCAATACTGGTACCCGATAACGTGCCAGCGCTTCAGCGGCATGCAATATCGAGCCATCACCACCCACCACGATAACTAAGTCACAAATCTCACCAATCAAACTACGCTTGACGATTTTGACTCTTTCAATCTCTTTTAAAACTAAGCTTGGCAGATTGGCAGTTTGAACGTCCATAATTAGGGTTAGACCCATCTCATTTACGGTTTGCGCAACTTGGATGAGACTTTGGATCACACTACGTTTTCCTGCGCGCCCCATAAGGCCAATACGACGAAAAGCAGGGTTTTTGATGGCGTGAAACAGCTCTGATTCATGTAAATGCGGCAATCTTTCTGACTGCGCTGAGTTTTCCATAAAACGACTCGGTATGGCTTTAAAGTACGTGACAATGATAGCGATAAATGAGCCGTTAAACTAGCATGTTTTACCAATTATCGTTGTTAACTGTCGTAATCGACCCCACATATAGGACATCATGCGTATCTTGTAGGCGCATCAATCTTTTTATTCAATGCTAGCTGTTAATTACAGCATTTTCTCTATTTATTAAAGACGTTAAACCTTAAAGGCAGTCACGTAAACACCGTTGACAATAATAGCGATTTTGCTAGAGTAGCAGTTATCTAAATCATTATATTTTTATTAAGGACAACTATATGGCCAATCCTATTGTCAGTCGCGCAGAACTTGCGATCGGTGGTGAGCCGATGACCGTCAAAGGCGTGATACAAAAGACCAGTCTATTACTGGGCCTGTCTGCCATCACTGGTGTGGGTTTTTTCTTTTATGCTCTTATGGCAGGCTTGTCTCAAGGTTTTATCACCGCTGCTGCTTTTGGTAGTATGTTCGCCGCGTTTGGTTTAGCCATGTATATTACTTTTAAACCCCAAAAAGCCAAAACCTTGGCGATACCTTATGCTTTGTTAGAAGGTATTTTCTTAGGCGGTATCTCACTATTCTTTATGAGAATGTATCCAAGCGTGCCAGTTACGGCTATGTGTGCGACTTTTGTGACCGCAGCGGTGATGTTAGGTCTGTATCGTTCTGGCCTCGTCAAGGTCACTGAGAAGTTTCGCTCAATCGTCACCTCAGCTATTATTGCCATTATGTTGGTTTATGTCGCTCAATGGGTTCTTTCTTTGGCGTTTGGTTCAAGCTTACCTTTCTTATTTGAGGGTGGCACTATTGCTATTGGCTTTAGCTTATTTGTGATTGTTATTGCCTCTTTTACGCTGTTATTAGACTTTGATAACATTGACCGCGGCGTAGCGGCGGGTGTCTCTGAAGACTACGAGTGGTTATTCAGTATTGGTATCCTTGCGACCCTAGTATGGATGTACATTGAATTCATGCGTCTCCTTAGCTATTTACAAGACTAATTTAGAGGCAGTTTTAAAAAGCTGTTTATAATTGAAAATAAAAAACCGTCTGCGGCTATTATATTTAGCTACAGGCGGTTTTTTTATGGTTAAAAATGCGAGAGGTTATTCTAAGTAATTAATTATCGGTTAGCATTAGATTAAGCACGTTTTAAACGTAGCGCATTCAATACCACCAGTAATGAGCTGAGCGACATCCCAATAGCGGCAAGCCAAGGTGGCACATAGCCAAATATGGCGGGCAATAACACAATGCCGTTATAAGCCAGTGCCCAGTGGAAGTTTTGCTTGATAATACGTTCGGTTTTATTAGCAATACGCTTAGCTGCCGTAATGGCTTCTATTTGGCCGTTAAGAATAATACTATCGCTTGAGACCTGCGCTAAATCTGCCGCACCAGCAATGGAAGTCGAAACGTCAGCCGCTGCCAATACTGGTGCATCATTAATACCATCACCAACCATCAATACCACCGCGTTCTGTGCTTGTAACTGCTGAATATGATTGACCTTATCGGTTGGTGATAGACCATTATAGGCTGCCTTCATTCCTAGCGATTTAGCCATAATTAACGCTTGCGGACTGGGATCACCAGTCAACATGACAGCCTCAATGCCCAATGCTTTGAGGCTATCTAGCATTGATTGTGCCGTATCACGTACCTTGTCGTTGAAGTAAAAACATGCCAGCGCTTGCCAAATATCCGACTGTTCATCATTAATAGAACCGTCTAATTCCGAAACTTGACGGCAAGACAAGATCACCGCCGAGCTGGCACGGTGCGCGACTAAATCAACTTTCAAATTATTATTTATACTTTCATTACCAGCCGTTCTATCCAACGCAAAGTCAACATGCCCGATCCGATACAATATTCCATCAATTATAGCCTCGACGCCGCCTGCTGGATAATGCTTTAAATCTTGGGTTAGGGGTAGATGTAACTGATAGGCGGAAGTGAGCAATGCATGAGCAATCGGATGTCGGCTACCAACCTCAAGAGCGGCGGCTATGGATAACAGTCTGTCTTTTTGGCCAGTTGATTCGGTTGCCTGACTCGCAGTTGATTTTAGGGCAAGCGGTAGCAGCTCAATATTTAATAGATTGGGCTTGCCATAAGTAAGCGTACCGGTTTTATCAAAGGCAACATGAGTAATCTCAGCTAAAGTCTGCAAGGTGTGACCGCGAGTGGTTAAAAAGCCATAGCTGGCCAACCGATTGGTAGCGACCGTTAAGGCAATGGGGGTAGCTAAAGACAGGGCACAAGGGCAAGTAGCGACTAAAACTGCTACCGTTGCCCAGATAGCTTGACTCGGATCAACAATATACCAACCAATAAATACCAGAACCGACAATACTAAAATCCGCGCCACAAACCAGCGTGCCAGTTTATCCGCTTGCTGCGCCAGTTTGGGTTTTTCACTCATTGCACGGTTCATAAGCCGATCAATGAGTCCAATTTGACTGTCTTCTGGCAGAGCAGTGACGAGCATCTCAAAGGGCTGACTGTCATTTTGTGCGCCGCCGACAATATAGTCACCTTGGCTTTTTATAATCAAATCGCCCTCGCCCGTCAACAAGCTTTGGGAAACAGTCGCGGTTTGGCTAAGTAGAATACCATCACTGATGATTTCTGCTCCCGCTTCAATCATAATAATATCGCCAACTTGCAAACTTTGGGCGGTAACCATTTGCTTTTGTTCTACAGGCTGTTGTTGTTCGGAAGTCTGCTGCTTGCGTGCCCATTGCCAATCAAGCGCAATACGCAACGTGACCTTATGCAGGCTGGCATCCATACTTTTCATAAAGTCGGGCGCAGCACTTGGCGCAGTAGCAGTTAACGTGTCAATTTGAGAGCTTGAATCATTAGGAGGTGAGCTGTCGATGGCATCAAGAGGCTCATTAAACTTGGTAGTGCCACTATCCTGCGCTACCTGTTGTAAAATAAGCTCGGCAGCATCTTTGTCCTCAGCGATTTTTCGTACTAGAATGGGCTCAACGACGACCAAGTCATTAGCCATGGTAGCGGCCTTTAGCCGCGCATTGTGCTCAATATAACGCCCGGCTAGTAAAAAGAAAATAAACATACTGACCGAATCATAATAGGTCTGCCCATTACCCGTAACAGTGGCATAAAGACTCGCAAAGAAAGTGACGATCAGCGCGACACTGACGGGCACATCCATATTAACTTGGCGGGCACGAACCGCTGACCATGCTGAGGCAAAAAACGGAATACCCGCATAAAAGAACACCGGCACACTGACAAATAAAGACACCCAGCGCAGGAAGTCACGTTGCAATATCAACATACCACTATATTCACCAAAATATAGCGCTACGGCATACATCATCGCTTGCATGGCACCAAGAGCAGCGATACCAAGTCTTAACAGCATCTTATTATTGTGTTTTGCCAGCATTGCTTCGTGGGTATCTTGCCGATAAGGCTTAGCTTCATAACCAATTTCATTAATCACTGCTAAGATACGACTGATTGGCAGTTTGGTTTCATCCCAAACGATACGCATACGTTGATTGGTCAGATTAACCTGGCATTTACTGATGCCGTCAATCTCATATAGCCGCGACTCAATCAGCCAGGTACAAGCCGCGCAGCGTAGATTATTGACAGATAACTCAGCGACTGATAGACCGTCTTGAGCATAGACAAATTGCGATTTAATCTCATCGTGGTCATAAGCTTCAAGGCGAGTCAATTGCGTAGGCAAACTTGCCGTTCGGTTGATCTCTGAGCGGTCGAGATAATACTGATCAAGCCCAGCCTCAACGATACTTTGCGACGCCAGCTGACAGCCCATACAACACATCTCACGTGATGAGCCAAGTATAGTCGTATGAAATGGCGGTCGCGGCACCGGATCACCACAGTGGAAGCAATGCCCAATCGGTGGTAGCACCAATCCTTGGGTGATAGAGTTATCTTCATAATGAGACGTGGTAGACGATGCCATCGATGACATTGGTGATGGGGCACTGGACATAATCGCGCTTACTTCCTTTAAACAGACTGACTTGAAACAAATATATTTAGAATAGAAGGCTTTTAATTAAAACTGGCTTTAAATAAATTTACTTTTATTTTGAATATTTTTACTCTGAGCATCTTTTAAATATAGCCGCTATTATTTAAATTACAGTAGCTTATCCATACAAAAAATATCGTTATAATAGCGGTGAATTGCTATTTTATATGGCATCTACAATCCAAATTAAAAGCCATCTACTCTTTAGTGTTACTATGGCAGCTATATGATAATTAATGGCTGTGATTAGTATAAACCTTTGCAGCTCAATATTAATGAATGCCTGCGTTAATGATGATAGATTGAAAATTTTATCAATTTGCGTCATTATGAGGCAGTTTTTTTATGTCAAAACGGTGCGTTATCAGTGCAAAAAAACAATTCTACTCTACCACAGCCGCCTAAGTTTGCTGTAAACACCCTACCCTCGCAGCAGCGTGGTCTGGTATTTAGCAGTCTCTTATTAATTATTGTCATCGCTGGCATGGTGTTATTGGCGCTATATCTGGTCAAGCTTGATCGCACCATTACCCATAAGTTTGAGGGTAAGCGCTGGGATATTCCTGCAAAAGTGTACTCGCAGCCTCTTGAGCTCTATCAAGGCGCTAACGTTGATAACACAACCATTAAGACTTGGCTTGAGCTGCTTAATTATCGCAGCAATAAGGCTTATGAGCGTACCGGTAGTTATCATAAATCAGGTAATAACTATTTTATTCATACACGCGGCTTTACTTATAGCGCTAATGATGTTGATAAAGAACAAGTCATTAAAATGACGATTGCCGATAATAAGATTAAGGCGATTCAAAGTACCGAGCAAAATAAAACCGGTATTATCCGTCTTGAGCCAGTAAGTATCGGTGGTATTTATCCCGATAGTAATGAAGACCGCTTGGTAGTCTCTCTAGATGAGGTGCCTCAGCCGCTGATTGACGCCTTGATAGCGACTGAAGATCGCGGTTTTTATGAGCATAAAGGCGTATCTGTACGTGGTATCGCTCGTGCCGTGCTCAATAACTTCTCTGGCGGTTCGATGCAAGGCGGCTCGACTATTACTCAGCAGCTGATTAAAAACTTTTATCTTAACTCTGACCGCACCCTAAAGCGCAAAGCCAATGAAGCGTTGATGGCAGTGTTACTAGAGCTGCATTATAGCAAAGATGAAATACTACAAACCTATCTGAATGAGATTTACTTAGGCCAAAACGGTAATCGCTCTATCAATGGCTTTGGCTTGGCCTCACAATTTTATTTTAACCAGCCTCTTAAAGAGCTGCGTATCGATCAGCAAGCCATGCTAGTCGGTATGGCAAAAGGCCCAAGTGTTTATAATCCACGCCGCCATCCAGAAGCTGCTAAAACGCGCCGTGATACGGTGCTGAATAATATGCTAACTATTGGTACGCTAACGCAAAAAGACTATGACACTGCCCTTAAAAAACCGCTTGGTGTCGTTGAGAAGCCGGTTGAAGGGAAAAGTCAATTTCCTGATTTTTTAGACATCGTCAAGCGTGAGTTGAATGATGTTTACTATCCTGACGATCTTAAAAACGAAGGTTTGATTATTATCAGTACGCTAGACCCTATTACTCAGTTAGCGGCTGATAAAGCGGTTGATAATAAGCTGGGTGAATTGCGCCGTAGTAGTAGCAAAACTAAAAATTTACAAGGTGCGTTGGTCAGCGCTAATCCTGAAACTGGTGAGCTGGTCGCGGTGGTCGGTAGTGGTAGTGAGTTTACTGGCTTTAACCGTGCGGTCGATGCTAAGCGCCAAGTAGGTTCATTATTGAAGCCCATCATCTATATGACGGCACTAGAGAGTGGCCGCTATAACTTAGCAAGCTCAGTCGATGATTCACCGATTACAGTCAATTTAAAAGACGGTACCCAATGGAATCCTAGCAACTACGACAACCGTGACCATGGCTATGTGCCATTGACCACGGCGCTGGCCAATTCTTATAACCAAGCTACTGTGCGCTTAGGAATGGAATTTGGTGTCGATACTTTTGCCAAGCAACTACGACGCTTAGGTATTGAAGAAAAAATTCCTGCCTATCCTTCAGCGTTACTAGGTGCAGTTAATCTTAGTCCGATGGATATGCTCGGTGTCTATCAAGTGTTTGCCACTGGCGGCTTTCGTACCCCAATTCATAGTATTCGTACCGTCATCGATGACCGCGGACGTATTTTGCAGCGTACTGGCCTAAACACACAGCGTAGTATTCCACCTGAGACTAATTATTTAACCAACTATGCGTTGCAAGAAGTAGTCAAAAATGGGACAGCTAAGCGTCTTAAATCGCTTGGTAGTAACCTGAACCTCGCTGGCAAGACCGGTACGACTAATGACTTCCGTGACGCATGGTTTGCTGGCTATAGCGGCAACTATGTCAGCGTGGTTTGGGTTGGCCGTGATGATAATAAGCCAATTGGCCTTAGCGGCGGTACCGGTGCGTTGCCAGTATGGGTTGACTATATGAAGCGGCTAAAGCTTACCCCCGTATCGATGGCAGAACCCGAAGGTATAGAATGGCTATGGCTTGAGAACAACTCCGGTAAGCTATCAAATGAGCGCTGTGCTGATTCCCGTTATTTACCCGTTATGTCAGCGTATTTACCAGAAGAGGCTAGCAGCTGTGCGCTGGCGTTGTATCAACAAGATCGTGATCGTGAGCAAATACAGCGGGAAAATGGGCAAGGATCAATCAATCAACAACGCCGTAGCGAAGGGCTAGCTGATCAAAATAACGGTGACGAACAGGGTGACAATGATGGCGCCGCGCAAAGACGTGCAGATACTTGGTATGATCGAGCGCTAGAATGGTTCTAATAACTGTATAGTTTAAGACATTCATAGTTTAATAAAATTATATTTTAATAGCTTTATAGTTTATAGACAGCTACGAGTAATTGATAAGTTTGAACCATTATTGATAATGATATGGGCAGGGGTTTGACATGACGGTATCGATACAACAGCAAAACTTAATCATCGCAGCAGCGCGTGGTTCAATAAAATATAAGCCGCTACTGTTATTAAGTGCGGTGATTAGTGCGATAACATTAAGTGCCTGTCAGACCGCTCCGAATGCGGCATCTGGTCGTACAGGGTCAATAACCAGTACCAGTACGACTGCCGTTATTCAAGCACCTGCAACTATAGAGGATACATACGCCGATGACTATTCTATTGAGCCTAGCCAAACCATTACTTCACCACCTTATACCATTACTTCACCACCTTATACCATTCAATCAGCACCGCCCATTAATGACAATACTGCGTCGCGAAACCCTTTAACTCAGCAACCGTCTACTCAAACCCATACAACAACGCAACAGCTCCCCGATATATTAAGCAACAATAGTGCAACGACCGTGACGCCGCTGCCTGAAGTCGCGATTGACGAGGCAATTACTCGTGATGATTACATGATATCTCAGCCATCGCATAATGAGCTATTAGAGCGCGCTCGTCAAAATTCGCAGCAGCAAACTCGTCGTACATCGTCTGATAAAAGCAATCTACCAGCATTTCGTAATCTAATGCAAACCGGTACCAAGCAGTTAAAAACCGGTAAGCTGACCGAAGCTGAAAGCAGTTTCACCCGTGCTCAGCGGCTAGCACCTAGATCGTCAGCGGTATATTTTTATTTGTCTCAAGTCGCACTTAAAAAGAACCAGCCACGTAAGGCTGAAGCGATGGCACGTCGAGGACTCAGCGTCTCACAAGAAACCAGTCGCCGCCGTGCGTTATGGCAGCTTATATTACAGTCAGGACAGCTACAAAATAATCCTCGCGTCATACGTGAAGCGCAGCAGGCATTACGCTAACTACTAAACTGATATTCACTAAGCTAATAATTACTAGACTAATGATTACTAAATCTTTAAAGGCTCGACTCTAAACGCGTAAGATAGACGTTATTCATTACTGATACATACTCATTCTTTTATTTTGAACTAAGGTTTTCGTTATGGCATGGCAACAACTCCACCTACAATGTGAAAAAGCAAACGTCGATCTCGCCGAGTCGCTATTATTAGAAGCAGGGGCACTATCGATTGGGTTAGAAGATGCAGGCGATCAGCCGTTATTTGAGCCACTTCCTGGTGAATCTCCATTATGGGACGAGGTGGTGTTAACCGGACTTTTTGATGCCGCAACTGAGATCGGCAGCCGCCAAGCCGTTGAGCGCTTAGGTAATGAGATTGCTGCTCAAGCACATGCCAGCCGTATATGGCTAAGCGCTGTTGAGGATAAAGATTGGGAACGTGAGTGGATGAGTCACTACCATCCTATTGAATGTGCCAATAATTTATGGGTTGTGCCTGACTGGATAACGCCACCAAATCCTGATGCGACCAATATCATTATGGATCCAGGTTTGGCTTTTGGTACTGGCTATCATGCCACTACCCGTTTATGTCTCGACTGGCTATCTGAACAAGACTTAAACGATAAAGTAGTCATTGATTATGGGTGCGGCTCAGGAATATTAGGTGTCGCTGCGCTGTTATTAGGTGCGCGCCAAGTCTATGCCGTAGACATCGATCCACAAGCGGTACTGGCTACCAATCAAAATGCCACCCGCAATAGCGTTGAGAGTCAGTTGCAAGCATTTTTGCCAGAGGACTTCACCACCTTCTGTGCGCAACATAACATTGTACCCGTCGATGTTATCGTTGCTAATATTTTAGCCAAACCACTCATTGGTTTAGCGCCCTACTTTGCGACTTTAATTGCTCCTCAAGGTCGTATTGTATTGGCAGGATTGATTGAATCACAAACTGAGCAAGTTAGTGATGCCTACCAGCCCTACTTTGCACTCGATCCCAAACATGCATTTACTGCTCAAGAAGATCAACATTGGCAACGTTTGTCTGGAACCTTTACAGGCTAATAAAATTTGATTATCTCTATTACAGTAGGGAGCTGGTTATCGTTGATATATTTGGCGCAGCTCTCTCATTGTCTGTCGATTAATAGATAATTTATAGCATTTAGACATTTAGGGTACCAAGCAAATTTTGGCAAGTAGATATGCAGAATTATTGCCGTATCTTTTTATTTAACATTGTGACCCTATTCATCAACACCCAATACCCATGCTGCAAAACTCATTTTAGTTTACTGGACGCCCAGTTAAGTGCTTTAGTCGAAAAAGCATACTGTAGTCGCTGCTAACCAGTATTTTTAGCAGACGAGCATATTATAGTTCCCGCTGATAATCATTCAACGCCCTCCCATAAAACTCCTTTACCTAATAATACTAAAAACAATACTCAGAGCTCAATTGGTCAGCAAAATAAAGAGAGTTTTTTAGGCTCGGACATTTTAATTTATAATAAAATACCGGTTGATGATACGTAAAATACAAGTAAGACCTATGGCTCACTTAATGAGAAAAATATTTTGCTTTCACAGCTAGAATTCGAGCAAACTATTAATGCAAAAATAAATACGATGAACTGATCACTGCATTGAAAATAATCAGTCACCAATCGTTATTAAAAAAATCTGCTCACACTATAGATTTGCCCATTGAAATAGTAGCGAGCCCAGCTACAGCTTTTAGATCGAACACTACTTCTATTGCCAGAAACATCCAAGAAATCTTAAAAATTACTGCCAGCTCAGCATCCGCTTATGATATTCATGCTACTATCAGTAATAACAAGTGGCTTGAGAGATGTCTCGAATAGCAAAAAAATAATATAAAAATCGGGCTTTCTGCAGACAGTCTTAGTGATATACAAGTGCCATTATCCAATCAAAGAACGCCGCCGTCGCTACTATTCAACCTTAAAGTGAGTGCTTGTGTTATGAATACAGTGATTGAACTGTATATCACGATGTCGAATAAACAATTTATTAAGCGTGAAAACTAACTAATGGCTAAAAACTGTCAGCAAATAATAGTTACAATGCCCATCGAAAACAATTAGATGGGTTAAATTAATATTAATCCTATTTATTAACATAAGCTTCCATAAAAAATATCTCAATAGGCCATAGTGCCGAGATGAATGCCCTGTTTACCAGTTGTTTTATTATTTTGTTGTTTAATACATTAACGAATGGATACGCTATAGTTTTAATCACTGATAGCCTTATCCTTACTCTTAAGGACATCACCTTATGGCACACCACGCACAACGCTCTGCCAACCGTTTTGCCCAGAGCCCTGAACACTCCAATGACTACAGTTATCAAAAAGACAGTCATCCAGATCACAACCAGCACTCCTCCAGTAGCTTAGAGCATCCTATGGGCAGCAACTTAAGTGGCCGTTCTAGTAATCAGTCACATAGTCGCTCAGACAGTGAGGATGAACCTTTACGTGTCCATGTTGAGCGTGTGGTACGTCAATATTTTGCAGCGCTAGGTAATGAGATGCCAACGGATTTGTATGCATTAATTTTAAAGGAAGTAGAACGGCCACTACTAACAGTTGTCCTTGAGCAAACGCGTGGGAATCAGACTAAGTGCGCGCAAATATTGGGCCTCAATCGCGGAACCCTGCGCAAAAAGCTGAAGACCTACGATTTAATGTAACCAGCCTTTATGACCTAGAACTATTGATATTTTTGTATAAATTTGACTGATGCTTTATCATTATAGCCCTCATAGTTTAATTACTGATGATTTCTTACGTAATTATTCATTGAGAATTTTAATATAATTGGCATTAACTTATTGGGGTTAACCCTTATTCGTGATTGTTATTACTATTTTGCCAGACGGTTGCGTCAGGCTTTTTTTATGGAATTGTTTTTATGGGCATAACACCACTTGCACTACTCTCGGTCTCTAATAAATCTGGTATTGTTGAGTTTGCTCAAGGCTTAATTCAGTCAGGTTTTGGTTTACTGTCTACTGGGGGTACTTATCGCCTGCTCAAAGAGCACCATGTAGAAGTAACCGAAGTATCGGATTACACTGGTTTCCCTGAGATGATGGATGGTCGGGTCAAAACCTTACATCCTAAGATTCATGGTGGTATTTTGGGCCGCCGCGGTACTGATGATGCCATTATGAGCGACCATGGAATTGACCGTATTGATTTAGTAGTGGTTAACCTCTACCCGTTTGCTGAGACTATCGCCCGCGCTGATGTGACCATGAATGAAGCCATTGAGAATATTGATATTGGTGGCCCTACTATGGTACGAGCTGCTGCCAAGAACCATGCCCATGTCGGTATTGTCACTGATCCGGTTGATTATGATCGGGTACTGGAAGCATTAGGTGATAACACTGAGCTGACCGCTACTTTACGTTATGACTTAGCAGTTAAAGCCTTTGAGCATACGGCTCAATATGACGGTATGATTGCCAATTTCTTAGGCAGTCGTGTCAATGAGACTCAGCAGCCTGAAACCTTTGCGCGTACTCTTAATTTACAATTCGATAAAATGCAAGATCTGCGCTACGGTGAAAACCCGCACCAAAAGGCCGCGTTTTATGTTGAAAACCTAGCCTCAAAAGATCAGCAAGCCTCTATTGCCACAACTCAGCAACTACAAGGTAAAGCATTATCTTATAATAATATCGCCGATACCGATGCCGCTCTTGAATGCGTTAAAGCCTTTACTGCCCCGGCTTGTGTCATTGTCAAGCATGCCAATCCATGCGGTGTGGCAGTCCATAGTGATCAAGTCAGCGCTTATCGCACCGCATTCAGCACCGATCCTGAATCTTCCTTTGGTGGTATTGTCGCTTTTAATCGTCAGCTAACCGTTGCTGCTGCTCAAGTCATTATTGACAATCAGTTTGTAGAAGTAATTATTGCGCCAAGTTTAGAGGAGGGTGTACTACAAGTGACTGCCAGTAAGAAAAACGTGCGGGTATTGGTCTGTGGTGAGTTATCTGTCCCTGATGCGCACTCAACGCCGCTCGACTATAAACGTGTCAACGGTGGCTTATTGGTACAAGAGCGAGATTTGGGCATCATGAGTGCCGATGAGCTGCAGATCGTCACCGATGTGCAGCCTACAGAAGCTCAGATTGCTGATTTACTATTTACATGGACAGTGGCCAAATATGTCAAATCTAATGCTATTGTCTATGGTAAGAATCAACGTACTATTGGCGTGGGTGCGGGTCAGATGAGCCGTGTTAACTCAGCGCGTATTGCAGCAATTAAGGCTGAACATGCAGGTCTTATTACCGAAGGTGCAGTTATGGCTTCTGATGCCTTCTTCCCCTTCCGTGATGGTATTGATAATGCCGCAGAAGTGGGTATCTCCGCTATCATTCAGCCTGGTGGCTCTATGCGCGATGACGAAACCATTGCTGCCGCTAATGAGCATGGTATCGCCATGGTATTTACTGGCATGCGTCATTTCCGCCATTAATTTAACCGTTAATAGCTTTTAGCCATAACTGAACCCTATATGATAGATATGACTTAATAAAGAATACTCGATTTCGTTGCACGCAGACTTTCAAAATATCTCTATTGTTTTATTGAATCGTTGTAATTTTTTATTCATTTCATTTTAAATTGATTACAAGCCATCCATAAAAAAGCCACTATATTTTTATAGTGGCTTTTTTATTCGTGCTATTTTTTATTTATCTACTGAAGTTAATCTATACAAGCATTAGCGTCCCTGCGCACCTGCCATATTTGCTTCATTAACCTCAACCTTATAAACCAAGCGTAAATAGTCTAGGTAATCTTGTAGCTGATCCTGTCCTAAATTATCACGGATAATGGCCGCTGTTTGAGATTTTTCAGTAGCGGATAGCTGTGATTGTTGCTGGGTTTTGATACGATCACCGATTATTACTGTCGCACCCATTTCCGTCTCACTTGCTAGCACTACTATACCATTATCAGCAGCCTGTTTGCTGAAAGCTAAACTACGCTCTTTTTCTGTTAATAATGTGGTTTGCCGGTTTAATTCACCCAAGGCTTGAAAACTGACAGGTTGTTTATTAATATCAGCAGCCGTTTTAATACCAGCGGCTAATTTTTTAGCATCTTTAAGCGCCAATGCGCTGGCTTTTTGTTGACGTAATATCTGAGTAATTTGCGGTGTGGCTGCTGCCAAAGTAAGCGTTTGAGTGGGCCGATAGTTACTTGGCTGTACCCACGCTGTACCATCGCCAACTTCGATGCCAGCGGTTACTGCCTGATCTTGGATGGTAAAATCATCAAAGGCTTGCTTAATGACCGCCGGTTGCGCCAGTACTGAAGTATTGTTCTCTTTACGATAATCTTTGAGTCGTTTTAGGACCACGTTTTCTTGTTGGGCAATATCTTCGATACTAAAACCATCTGCTGCTAAGTCATTAATCGCCGTAACTTTGTCTGCATAAATTGCTTGACGCTTGTATTCTTTGGCTTTAGCCGTCAGCTTTTCACGCATGCTGTCAAGACTGGGCACTTTACTGCCATTATCTTCAGTTACTGTAAATATTTGATAGCCAAAACCGGTCTTAATAGGTTTACTGATATCACCGACACTTAAGCCTTGCAATGCTTGCTCAACCGCTGCTGCATCATTACCGAATACTGATGGATTAAAGCGACCAATGGCACCACCGTCAGCGCCTGATGGATCATCAGATTCTTTTTTGGCCAGCGCTGCAAATGACTCCCCTTTATCAAGGCGTGCTTTTATTTTATCTGCCCGTACTTTAGCATTATCACCGGTGATTAGGATCTGACTGATTTTACGCTCATCAACGACAGCCAATCCCTGCTTATAGCCTTCATATTGCTGTTGTAACTCTTCTTTTGTAACGCTATCAACTTTAATCGTTGCTGGACTAATTTGCACATAAGCTAAATTTACCATAGCATCACTTTTTAGGGTGTCTTTATTGGCATCATAATAGGCTTGTATATCGCTATTGGTCAGCTTTACTTGTTGTTGATAATCCTGCCAATTAAACCGATGTAGCCAAATATTACGTGCCTCTAACTGTAGCTCAATCAGTTGGCTGACCGCCTTCATTGGATAAATAGCGGTGCCGACAATACTGGCATTAAGCTGATCTAGGCTCAACTGATTACGAAACTCTGCAAACAGCTGGTCTTTGTTCATACCGCGCTGACGTAAAAAGGCTGAAAACTGCTCGTTAGAGAAATCACCATTCTCATCTTTGAAAATATCTTCTCGGCGTAACAGACGGTTAATAGTGTCATCAGATACAGTCATGCCAAGCTTACCGGCTTGCTGCTCTAGTAAAGTACGATCAATAAGCCCTCTTAGTACTTGCTGATGTAGCACATCTTCATTCAATAAACTGGCGTCATCAAGCTGGTCTAAAATCTCAGAACGCCGGCTATTCACCGCGGTTTGATATTCTGATAATCCCACACTTGCCTCACCTACCTGAGCGATCTGGTTGGGATCGACACCACTTTGAAAGTAGCTTTCGATACCTAATAGAGCAAGTGGTGATAGGCATAGAATCAATAAAATGCGACCAGGCCAGCTTTTTAAAAAATCGCGCAATTTATCCATAATTATTTCTGCTTTATTAACCTATATTAATGAAAACCGTTACAATGATATTTATGCTATCTGAGCGAGCAATGGCAAGGTAAGGGATGTAAGTGTGCAATAGCTGTCTAACGCGGTTCGGTTGCATAATCAACCTATCAAGTAACTAAATGACTATGACTAAGGTCAAACCGTTAAGCAATACCAACGCGCGCCCTATGATACTTGAATTTTAGCATAGACTCAAAATATTCATACTATCTCGGATATAAATTTCTTCTATAAAAAAAGCACCCTATTAGGTGCTTTTTTATTACTTGTCTCATCATATTTAATATAGATGATAACATCATATATGCGCTATTTATGTTGCTACACAACGCTTATAAGTTGGTAACAATTTAGTTCAAACGCTCTTTAAGATTTTTACCGGCTTTAAAGCTAGGCACTTTGCTGGCTGGAATATCAAGCTCTTCGCCAGTTTTAGGGTTACGGCCAGTACGTGCTTTACGGTCTTTTACGCTAAAAGTACCAAAGCCAACTAATGAGATGCTTTCACCAGCTTCTAGAGCTTGGCCAATGCTTTCCATAACGGCGTTTAGAGCATCACCAGCTTGGGTCTTGTTTAGGCCACTTTTGTCTGCAATGCTATCAATTAATTCTGACTTGTTCATAGAACTTCCTTCAAGTTTAAGGGCTATAATAAACGCTAACGTCAGGTATTGTATCGCTCTCATACTATTTAAGCAATAAAAACCATTTGACTCATATATTAGCGGGTCACAGGTTATTAAAGCCTTTATAACAAGGCTGCATAAGGAGCGCAAGCGATTTTACGTTTTTTCGTGTCGTCTACTACGTATTTGACACTTAACGTTACGCAAAACCTATGTCATTTATCACGTCTCTCACAAATTTGTATGAAATCCACTAAAGATACCCTTTTTTCCTTATAGGGTGTTATCTGATATCCATATATACTTACCGCCTTATTTAAGCTCATATTGCAACAATTTGCTAACTGACAGCAGTAGGCGTTACTTTTTATCATGAAGACGTTATGATAAGCACAGTATGATCGCTTGTTTTTCGACAATCTTCACCTTACTTTTATCTTTATCTTTGTATTTTTAACGTGCCCAATAAAATGGATTATTTACATGAAGCGTTCTACGTTGTCTCACTCTTTTCTCAATATTGTTCTGGTTTTCATTGAGTCAGCACTGACGCTGCTGCTACGCTTAGACCCTGAACTACGCAAAGCAGCTTATCCGCTTGCCAAGCAAGGTACAGTCGTCTGTCTACGCTTATACCTACCTCATGTGCAAATATTTGCCACTTTTAGTTATAAAGGCGTGCTGCTAGATGCTAAATTACCAGCTGGTCGTAGTGAGCCGGATGTCATTATTAATGCTTATAGTATTCAAGTCTTAAATGCTATCACGACGCACGACAGCGAAACTACCGACAAACTACAAATGCGTGGCGAGCTGGCTCAAGTACAATTGGTTAAACAGTTCATCATGCAACTGGGTTTAGGTAGTCTGATTCAAAGCGTCATCAAAAAGCTCAAAGGCGGTGGCAATAAATCCAAGCCTAATGATGCTGAGATGGAAGAAAAAAAGAACAACTATAAACTGCGTATTAAAGAACAACAAATTCAGATCAGCGCCCTAACCATCAAAAACCGTGAGCTTGAGACTACGGTTAAAGAGCTGCATAGTAAGCAAAAGGCGCTCACCATAACCGCTGTAATTGCTGCCATTGTTGCGATTGGCGCTCTCATTATGCTCTTTACGAGCTAAATCTACAGCTCGAACGCTAAGCTGCCAACGTTACGGTTCAGCAGTTAGCCTTGCTACCATGCCTTGTTTGTCGTTTACGTCACCTATATTGATCTGCAGTTTTATAGATAAATATGGGTGATTGTTTTTACAAATAATGATGATAGATAATATTAACCATTTAACGACATTTCAATCTTGACTAAATTACTCGGGATTAAGTATACTAGCTCTATTGCAGCACACATCGGGTTAATCATCCCATCTGTTGTTTAATAGCGATAACGCTCAACTTAGTGTCAAACTTTCTAAAATTACGGTACTAAACTCGTTATTGAATTTGGCTTATGACTGATCAGTTTGGAGATATTTTATGCGCTTAACCACCCGAGGCAGATATGCAGTTACTGCGTTGCTAGATTTGGCTTTACAAACCAGTCAACAAGATGGAGCAGTCTCTTTATCTGACATCGCTAAGCGGCAGTCTATTTCAATCTCTTATCTTGAGCAGTTATTTTCTAAACTTCGTAAACGCGGTTTAGTAAGCAGTATCCGCGGTGCGGCAGGTGGCTATTATTTAGCCAAACCTTTGAATGAAATTGACGTGATGAGTATCATCTCAGCCGTTGATGAGTCCGTTGACGCAATGCAATGTGAGGGACGTGGCGACTGTCATGATGGTACGATGTGTTTAACACATGACCTATGGTGCGCTCTATCCAATCATATTGAGCAATACTTGAAAAGTATAACATTAGCACAATTATTAGATATGGAACATGTGCAGTCTATATCAGAACGCCAGCATATTCCCTCTATCAAAGACATTAATACTATTACCTTATCGACCAGCGAGGCAAACCCAGCATGAGCCAACATAACAAACTTATATACTTAGATTATGCCGCCACCACGCCAGTTGCCAAGTCGGTCGCTGCTAAAATGAGCGAGTATCTGACGGTAGATGGCATTTTCGGTAACCCAGCATCACGCTCACATGGCTATGGCTGGCAGGCTGAAGAAGCAGTCGAAACGGCGCGTCAACAAGTCGCTGAAGTGATCAATGCTGACCCTCGTGAAATCGTTTTCACCTCAGGTGCAACAGAATCTGATAACCTTGCCATTAAAGGCGCTGCGCATTTTTATCAGTCACGTGGCAAACATATTATCACCAGCCAAATTGAACATAAAGCAGTACTAGACACGTGCCGCGAGCTTGAACAAGAAGGCTTTGAGATTACTTATCTTGAACCTCAAAAAAGCACAGGACTGATTTTACCGCAGCAAGTCAAAGATGCACTGCGTGAAGATACAATTCTAGTGTCATTAATGATGGTTAATAACGAGCTTGGCACTATCACAGATATCGGCGCTATCGGCGAAATCACCCGCGAAGCTGGCGTTATCTTTCATGTGGACGGTGCGCAAGCCGTTGGTAAAATCCGTATTGACCTTGCAACCACTAAAGTTGATTTAATGAGCTTTTCCGGTCACAAAGCGTATGGTCCTAAAGGTATTGGCGCATTATTCGTCAGCCGCAAGCCACGTGTACGCTTAAAAGCAGAACAACATGGTGGCGGTCATGAGCGCGGTATGCGTTCAGGTACCTTACCAACCCATCAAATTGTTGGACTTGGCGCTGCATTTAGCTTAGCTAATGAGCGTTATGAGCAAGATCATGCACATGCAGCAGAACTGCGTGAAAAGCTTTGGAATGGCCTGCAAGATATTGAAGAAATTTATCTTAACGGTGATCTTGAGCACAGCGTACCTAATATCGTTAATATCAGCTTTAACTTCGTTGAAGGCGAGTCACTTATGATGTCGCTAAAAGATTTAGCAGTATCGTCAGGATCAGCTTGTACCTCAGCGACTCTTGAGCCTTCATACGTGCTGCGAGCTATCGGTCGCCCTGATGAATTGGCGCATAGTTCTATCCGTTTTAGCTTCGGTCGTTATACCACGGCAGAAGACATCGATACCGTTATCAGTCAAATGCATGAAGCCGTTGACAAACTACGCGACCTATCCCCTCTTTGGGATATGTATCAAGAGGGTGTTGATTTAGACTCAGTCGAATGGTCTGATCATTAAAATTAAAAAATATCATCCTAAAATATAGCAGTTAGTTTAGATTACTAACCGAAGAGAAACCAAACAATTTATTATAGAATAAATGTTTGACCCCAATTATCGATGAGTGTAGAAGATAACACTCATCGTCTAACCAGGAGAAGACTCATGGCATATAGTGACCAAGTTATTGATCATTACGAAAATCCACGCAATGTTGGCAATCTTGATAAAAATGCTAAAAATGTAGGTACTGGCATGGTCGGTGCCCCTGCTTGTGGCGATGTGATGCGCTTACAAATTCAAGTCGATGCTAACGGTATCATTGAAGATGCACGTTTTAAAACTTACGGCTGCGGCTCTGCTATTGCCTCAAGCTCACTCGTCACTGAGTGGCTAAAAGGTAAAAGTTTAGATCAAGCCGGCGAAATCAAAAACAATGATATTGTTAAAGAGTTGGCGTTACCACCGGTGAAAGTGCATTGCTCAGTATTAGCAGAAGATGCAATTAAAGCGGCTATTAGTGATTATAAAGGCAAGGCTGCCGCTGAAAACGCAGAAGTAGTGACAAGCTAAGCATTTATCACATTCGTTCTTTTATATTAAATAGCTGCTAATAATTTTTAGTTAGCAATATGGAGGTGGCAATAACATTAATGTAATTGTCACCTTTTATTTTCCAGCTTTTGTTAATGCTTGTGTTTAGTATTTTTAGACTCTTGAATATTAGTTGGTTAGTAGTTTTTAAAAAAGTTGTCTTATTATTGACAGTTAATAGGAGTTGGCATGATTGAAATGACAGAACGCGCCGCTCAGCATGTTCAAGACTTTTTGGACAATCGCGGTAAAGGTTCCGGTATTCGTGTTGGTATTCGCACTGCTGGTTGCTCGGGTTTGGCTTATGTATTAGAGTTTGTCGATATTCCTGATGATAATGATACACGCTATGATAGCCGTGGTGTGAGTATATTTATTGATCCTAAAAGCTTGGTTTATTTGGATGGATTATTGATGGATTATGAAAAAGAAGGCCTAAACGAAGGTTTTAAGTTTACCAATCCAAACCAAAAGGGCGAATGTGGTTGCGGTGAATCTTTTACAATATAAACGAACGCAACCTAAGTATGAAGCAATTGGCTCATAGATAGAGCTAGCTGTTAATATTGACGTTTTAATTAATACTTCAATAAAACCATAAATAAAAATAAAAACTAGAATGTAAGGCGTATGATATGACAGATATCACCCCAGAAGCGCAGTTCGAAAATTTCTTTGCATTATTTGAGCAGCCTATACAATTTGAGCTACCGCAAAAAAGTCTCGATGAGCGTTTGCGTCTATTACAAAAACGCTATCATCCTGATAATGTCGCAAAAAATATTGCTGATGTGGTCAAGGCTCAACAGCAATCAGAGCAAGCCTCCGCACTGATTAATCAAGGCTATCAGACTCTAAGTGCTCCTGATAGCCGCGCCGCCTACCTACTCGACATGGCAGGACAAGCGCAAAATGTAGAGCAGTCAATTGCCGATTTCGACTTTTTAGAAGATGCGATGCAAATGCGCATTGACCTAGATGAGGCTATCGACAATAAAGACCGCCCAGCACTACAGCAGCTGCATCCGAAAACTGCTGAACGTTTAGCCACTCAATCAACACGCTTTCAAACCGCTTATCAAAATAAAGAGTGGCAAACGGCTATCGATGCGACGCAAAAGCTAAAATTCTTAGTTAAGTTGGATGCTGATATTACGACCGGACTTGATGACATTGCTAGCACCGAGCAGTCTGACGATGACGACTTATATGTTTAATCATCGTTCCAGACCGCTAATGACGGTTAAAATAATATCCACAATACCGTATAATCAATCGCTCCAGACGCAAATAAAAATACTACCTCATATCGCTGCAAATTTATTACATGAGTGAGTCATAGCTAAATAGCTAGAATTTGTATTTATATTTGTACGTCTACTTATCTTGGCTGAACATTTCTTATTCATTTTATATCTGAGTTGTCTTATGTCTTTATTGCAAATTGCTGAACCCCATCAAAGTGCCCAGCCTCACCAACATCGTTTTGGTCTTGGTATTGATCTCGGTACGACGCGCTCATTAGTCGCCGTAGTACGTTCAGGCAAATCGCAGGTCTTAGAGGCAGACTCAAATTTAGATACCCTATTACCCTCAGTGGTTTATTATCCAAGTTCCGGCTCGCCACTCGTTGGTTATAAGGCCTTAGCTCATCTACCTGATGATCCAAAAAATACTATTATTTCTGCTAAGCGTTTTATGGGTCGCAGTCAAACCGATATTAAATTCTCTCATCCTTATGAGTTAAGTGGTGATGCTGATGCTATGCCAGCATTCGTGACTGCCCAAGGGGAGATTTCACCTGTTGAAGTGTCAGCACGTATTTTGGCCACACTCAAGCAGCGTGCGGTAAGTGCTTTACCCGAAGATAGCATTGAAGGGGCGGTAATTACAGTTCCTGCTTACTTTGATGAAGCTCAGCGTCAAGCCACTAAAGACGCCGCCCAAGCTGCTGGTATCAATGTCTTACGTCTGCTCAATGAGCCTACTGCTGCTGCAGTGGCTTATGGACTTGATAAGCCCAACCAAGATGATGCCGAAAGCTATTATCTTATTTATGACCTTGGCGGTGGCACTTTTGATGTGTCTATCTTAAAGCTGACTGATGGCGTATTTAAGGTGCTAGCGACTGGCGGTAATAGCGCTTTAGGTGGCGATGATATCGATCGCTTATTGACTAATTGGTTGATCAAACAGCTCAATATTGCTCCAGCTGATGTTAGCCTGCATGATAAATCAGTGCTCGCGCAACAAGCCAAAGCGTATAAACAAGCTTTAACAGATACCGCGCAAGTGGATATTGATATTGTGATTAACGGGCAGCCTTTTCAAGGAATTTTACGCCGTGAAGATTTACTCACTATTGTTGATCCTGTCAGTCGCCGGACGCTCAGTGTGTGTGAACAAGTACTACGTGATGCTAAGTTAAGTGTAGAAGATCTCGACGAAGTTATCCTAGTCGGGGGCTCGACACGTATGCCTGCTGTCCAACAAGTCGTGACAACATTTTTTGCTAAGCAGCCTTTGTGCCGCCTTAATCCAGATGAAGTAGTGGCATTAGGGGCGGCGCAAACCGCGCATCAGCTTGTGAATGGTGATAGCGATAATAACTTATTATTGCTTGATGTGACGCCGCTATCGCTTGGACTTGAAACCATGGGCGGCTTAGTTGAAGTCATCATTCCTCGTAACACCCCTATTCCAGTTAAAAAGCGCCAAGTATTTACCACTTATCAAGACGGTCAAACCGGTATGGTAATTCATGTGGTACAAGGCGAACGTGAGACGGTGGAGAATTGCCGTTCACTCGGACGCTTTGAGCTATACGGTATCCCGCCAATGAAAGCTGGATTTGGGCGCATTGAGGTAACCTTTAGCATTGATGCCAATGGCCAGTTGACTGTTAGCGCGCAAGAAACCACAACGGGTACTGAGAGTAAAATTGAAATTAAACCCGCTTATGGTCTATCCGATGAACAAAAAGAGCAGCTTCTTGTCGCAGGATTTCAGCATGCTGAAGAAGATAAAAATGCGCGCTCTTTAATTGAAACTAGAGTAGAAATCGAACGTGAGCTACTGGCGTTACAGTCCGCCCTTACTGATTTTTCTGACTTGTTGACCTCTGAAGAGCAACAAGCGTTAGCGGCACAAATGCAAGAAATGAAACTAGCTTTAGACTCTAATAACTCAACGATTATCGAAGCTCAAAAAGCCCAACTCAAGCCTCACAGCGATGCCTTTGCCGCCCGCATTATGGATCAGAGTGTCCAGACCAGTATGGCTGGCACCAATGCCCAAGATTGGTAATGAGTAAGAAAACGGTTCACTGAACACTGTATCATTAATGCCTTATACCACTTATATTTTAACTTTTTTGAATTGATCAGTACTGGATAAATTAGCTATGCCAAAAATTACTGTACTACCCCACCACGAAATTTGCCCTGAAGGCGCTGAAGTTGAGCTAGAATCTGGTAGCAACTTATGTAAAGCGCTAATAGAAAAAGGTATAAAGATTGAACACGCCTGTGAGATGTCAAAAGCGTGTACCACTTGCCATGTAGTGGTGCGTAAAGGCTTCAACGGTTTAGATGAAATGGACGATATCGAAGCGGACTTACTTGATCGCGCTTGGGGCCTTGAGCCTGATTCGCGTCTGTCCTGTCAAGTTATGCTCGACGATGATGATTTAACCATTGAGATACCTAAATACACCCTGAACCATGCTAAAGAAAATCACTAATTATTATTAATTTTCAATATGATAGAAAAAAGCCCGTCATAATAATGGTGGGCTTTTTTGTGGGTACTGGTTTATTGCTAATAAATTGGCTACATTTGCCAATCAAATGGCATTTGATGGTGACCTCGTAGTGCCATCATTAAGGTCTGTTGCATTTGAGCCAATACTTCTTTGGTATAAGGAACCGCAGGTATGCCCCATACTGGATTTGGCCATTGCATGTCGTTTTGATAGCGCACAATATGATGAAAATGCAACTGCGGTACTTGATTACCTAAGGCGGCAACATTCATTTTGTCTGCTTGAAAAGTCTTAGCAAGTTGGCTTGATAACCAGCTTGATTCGCGTAAAAACTGCGTTTGATCGGTCTCAGATAACTCATACAGCTCCTTGGTACCCGACACACGCGGGACTAGAATCAACCAAGGAAACTGACAGTCATTGATCAAACGACATGTTGATAATGGAAAATCACCCACCAAAAAACTATCAGCGGCAAGCTTAGGATGCAGTTGGAACATAATGATGGTTTCTCTTGTTATAGAATATCAATAAATAAAAGGAGCTAAAAATACATTGATGCCATTTTATCAGGTATCTACTGGATAAAATAGCGTCATTACCTATTCACTGTTGATGAACTATCTAGCACTATGCCGGCTCTGCTACCATATGCTCGCTAAAATAGTGTAATAGCTCTTTTATAACATTGACGCGCTGCTGCGGTGTTTCAAGCTTATCAGGGTCATTGTAGCGAATACCGGATGCTCCATTCATACGATAGCGCTGCCCATCCGATTGAATCAATTTAATAATCGCTAAGGCATCAACAGGGGTGTCGGGCGCAAACTCTAATGTCATACGGTTACTATTGGCATCAATTTTATTGATATTCAACGGTTCAGCTTGTAGACGCAGGCCATGAACGGCGAAAAGTTGCTTAGTTTGATCCGGCAATGTGCCAAAACGGTCGATCATCTCGGTACGGATATCAATAAGGCTTTCCTTATCATCAGCCTTACCAATACGCTTATAAAACAACAGGCGCTGATGAACATCGTGCACATATTCTTCAGGAATTAGAGCAGAGCTGTGCAAATTAATCTCACTGGTCAGTGATAATGGTGTATTTAAATCCAACTCTTTTCCAGCTTTAATAGCTTTCGTGGCGCGCTCAAGCATATCCATATATAAGCTAAAGCCAATGGCTTGCATGTTACCACTTTGCTGTTTACCTAATATTTCACCAGCACCGCGAATCTCTAAATCCTCACTTGCCAGCATAAAACCTGCACCCAATGTATTGGCGCGCTCGATAGCATGTAGCCGGCGCTTAGCATCGCCTTTAAGACCTTTAAGCGAAGGCACTAGCAGATAGCAGTAGGCTTGGTGATGGCTACGCCCCACTCGCCCCCGTAGCTGATGCAATTGGGCTAAGCCAAACTTATCGGCGCGCTCAATAATAATGGTATTGGCATTAGGTACATCAATTCCAGTTTCAATAATGGTGCTACAGATAAGTACGTTGAATTTTTTATGGTAATACTGCTGCATGATCTGTTCAAGTTGCCGCTCTTGCATTTGTCCATGTGCAACCCCGACTCGCGCTTCAGGAACCAGTTCACGAATAGTTTCTGCCATACGCTCAATACTAGCGACATCATTGTGCAGCAGGTAAACCTGACCGCCGCGTAATAACTCACGCAAGATAGCTTCTTTCATCAAGGCTTCTGTTTTTTGCATCACAAAGGTTTTAATGGCAAGCCGACGCGCTGGCGGAGTGGCGATAATTGACATATCACGCATACCTGACAACGCCATATTAAGGGTTCGTGGAATCGGGGTGGCGGTCATCGACATGCTATCAACATCGGTCTGAATGGCTTTGATACGTTCTTTATGACGGACACCAAAGCGGTGTTCTTCGTCGACAATCATCAAGCCTAAGTTGGCAAATTTAACATCTTGCTGCAATAGTTTATGGGTACCAATTACGATATCGACTTTACCAGCAGCCAAGTCAGCCAATACATTTTGTTGATGCTTTTTACCACCAAAGCGCGATAAAGTTTCAATCCGTACTGGCCAATCAGCAAAACGATCTAAGAAGTTATCTTCATGCTGCCCTGCCAGTAAGGTCGTCGGCACTAATATGGCAACTTGGTAGCCGGCACTTACCGCAATAAAAGCGGCGCGCATGGCTACTTCTGTTTTACCAAAACCCACATCACCACAAATCAAGCGATCCATCGGCTGATTTTGCTTCATGTCATCTATCACTGCATGGATAGCATTGGCCTGATCAGGGGTTTCCTCGAACTCAAACTGACTGGCAAACAGCTCATATTGCGAGATATCAATTTTAAAATGAATACCCACTTTTGCTTCACGCCTTGCTTGCATATTGAGCAGTTCAGCGGCAACGTCATGTATTTGCTCTAGCGCTTTTTGTTTGGCCTTATCCCACTTGCCACTACCAATCTTATGTAACGGTGCCAGAGCGGGATCACCACCACTGTAGCGGCTAATCATTTGTAAGTTAGCTACGGGAACATAGATACTGGCATCATCGGCATATTTTAGATGGATAAATTCTTGCTCACCATCACCCACGTCTAAGGTAATCAAACCATTATAGCGGCCAATACCATGCTCGATATGAACAATGGGACTGCCTTGAGTCATTTCGGTAACGCTCTTAACAAGGAACTCTTCTGAGACCCCACTTTGCTGACGCCGCCGCGTTTGTAGAACTTGCCTGCCAAACAGCTGGGTCTCACTAATCATTACCAGACGTTCAGGAACATAGACCCCACGCTCAATTGGCGCAACCGTTAAACCGACATGTGGTCGATTATGGTTAGAGACTGTTTTATCTGTTGCTAAGAAGTCTTTAAAGCTGGCATAGGTCTTAATATCAATCTTGCCCTTAAACAGCTCAATTAATATCTCACGACGACCAGCAGTTTCAGCGACTACCAATACGGGTGTACCCGTCTGCTCCTGCACTGCTAAAAAATCTAGCAATTCAGTTAACGGTTCTGCTTTTTGGTGATTAACTGGCAGTTGCGGTGGTACCTGTGCGCTCAGCGTTACGAGACCTTGCTGCTTATTTGACATTGCTGTCGAATCTGAGGCCAAATCATCATCGATAGCGGCGACGTCTGTCATCGTAGCTAATTCTGCACGGGCACTTAATATCACTCGTGGATAATGGTTTAAATATTCATTGAGAGTACTGGATAACAAGTACAGTAAATCAGGTGCGAGAATAGGTTTATCAATATCATGCCGACGTTCCTCATAACGTCGCTGAATCTGTGACCAATAATCTACTTGGCGCTCACTAATCAGCTCATCGGTAATAAACAACGCGTCACTCGGTAGATAGGCAAATAGACTGCTTTCCTGTGCCCAATCTTTTAGATCAAAAAATAGCGGCTGATAATATTCCAAACCACTACTGGCAATGCCTGCCAGCACGTCTTTATGTAGCTCAAACTTACGGCTACTGGCATTGGGGAACATAGCAGCAAAGTTCATCCGAAAAGTCTCTTTACCTTCTTCTAATGGAAACTCTTTGGCGGGTAGTATTTGGAACTGTTGAATAGGTTTGGAGATATCTGGAAGCTTGTGCAACAGGGATAGCGACTCTTTCGCCATACTACTGTCATTACCTGACACCATCGCCTTAAGATCGTCAGCAGTTAAGGTACGCTGGGTCTGCGAGTGAAAGAATCGAATAGTTTCAATTTCATCATCGAATAAATCAAGACGTAATGGAAACGGCTGACCCATTGCAAAGATATCTATAATGCTACCGCGTACTGCAAACTCACCAGGCTCAAAGACGTTTTCGACTGCTCGATAGCCAGCTTTCGTTAAGAGCTCACGCTGGGTATTGATATCAAATGTATCGCCAACACTCAGGTCAAAATGCTGACCGATAAGCCAGCTTGGCGGTGCCACACGTTGCATCAAAGTTTGTACTGATATTAGTAGTACACCGGTGGTTGGCATATCCGTCAATAGATTGATACGTTCACTGACGATATCTTGATGTGGTGATAGCTCATCATAAGTCAAAGTTTCCCAATCTGGAAACACGTAGGCATCAACGCCGCAAAACGCCAGCTCGGTCTCTATCTGATTGAGTTGATTTTGATCACGGGCCACGACGACCTTCAGTCGATCTGCCACATCCCATATCGGCGCCTTGACTAAGCTTGCTAACCATAGGCTACTAACGGCCCCGTGGACAGGTGCAAGCCAACGCCGCTGCGTGTCTTTGATGGGAAATAGCTGCTGGTTAATGGGAGCAAACGCGTCAGTCAAAGCAGTGATAGGCATAGAAGATAAGGTCAAGGTTGATAGTCAGGAGGTTATTATACGAACATTTTGGCAATTGACCAAAATTTATGCCGTAACGGTTTGTCACCCAGTTTATTATTAAAAATAAAGCTTATGAAAGAATAAATTCCTAATAACTAAAGCGACGTACAAAATTATTAAACACAAAGATTCCAGCTGATTGCTTAAGGTATAAACATAAGCTGGAATCGTTAAGCGGTAGTCATGTCATGTTACTTGTATTAGATAATACCAAGCTGAATTGTGATTATTATAGTAGCGGTTTATCACTGGCAATAATGCCATTATTATCTGCATAGACAAACATCCCAGAGTTTAAGGTTAGATCGCCAAAGCTAATCTCAATATCGGTCTGGCCTTCCTCACGGCGGGTAGATTTGCGCGGTATACAACCCAGCGCCATCACCCCAATATCCATCTGCACCATATCATCGACATCACGGACGCAGCCATAAACCACCACACCTGCCCAACCGTTATCTATCGCTGACTGAGCAATCATATCACCAAGCAGTGCACAACGCATTGAGCCGCCACCATCGACAACCAGTACCTTACCATTGCCATTGCTGTCTTTACCATCACTATTGAGCAACGATTTAACACGGCTATTATCTTCGAAGCACTTCACAGTCACAATCTCACCACAAAACTTGTCTTTGGCGCCAAAACTGTAAAATGATTTGCCTTCAATATTTGGTAAGCAGACTTGCGACTCAGGATTGGCATCCAGTAAATCACAAGTCACAAAATTTTCTTTATTCATTGTTGTCGATTCTGACATGGTAACGCTCCTTGTTGATGATTAATATTTGTATAGCAACTTATTCGCTAGGTTGTTATTTTATTAACTTGGCCTGTTTTAATTAGATAGTAGCCTAGTTTTTTACCCGCGTCATCGCCAGCATCTGCTTATTTTCTATGATGTCAGTATTGGTGGTTATCACCTCTGCACGAAATTTACTACGCTCATAAACATCATGCGCCGTCATGGCCATGGCACTTGCCACACGTTTAGCAGAAATAGGATGTAGCGGTAGTGACTCTGAAACCAAAGGTAAAATCAGCTGAAAAGCTTTTTGACTGATACTCTCAAATGGGCGACCTTTATGCTTACCGAGTAATAAAGATGGCCGAAAAATCACTAACTGGGCAAAACCCAACGCCATAATAGACTTTTCAGTCTCTGCCTTTACTCGATTATATAAAAATCGACTGTTACTATCAGCATTGGTAGAGGACAATAAAAAGAAGTTCTCTATACCTTTGTCATGGCATAACTTCGCAAAATTGACATTATAATCATGATCCACTTTTCGAAAGGCTTCATCACTACCGGCCTGCTTTTTGGTAGTACCGAGGCAACTAAACGCATCAGCAGTTCGATCTGCACCCACACTAGTGAACACTTCTGCCAGATTATCAAAATCGTTGATTTGATAGAAGCGCATACTGGCATTAATATAGCGCGGAGGACGTCGTGCAATCACAATCAAAGTGTCATAAAACTCAGTTAGCTGCTTGATAAGGTGTTGACCTACCAATCCTGTTGCGCCGATTACAATTGCTTTTCGTTGCATACCTTATCCGTATTTTCGTATTTTCGTATTTTCGTATTTTATATAATAATATTTTTACAGAAAAATATTGGTTAACACAATGTGGTTAATACCTAGCCATTAATAGCTTATGAGAGTAAAATATAACGGGTACTTCTTATTGACTTAGCTTAGCATCCTATCGCAATTAAGCTCATTTAGGTATAGTTCAACCGATTTAATTTCAATATAAGAGGCCCAAATGTACGCTATAAAGTTAGCATAGCAAGTAAAACCGTCTATGTAGTGTGTTTATATGCACTTATCTGACTATAACTATCTAATTATATCAGTCACGTTATAAATGAGGCAATTACTCACAATTTATTGTAAGAAATTTTGTCCGCTGGTTGATTCTTACTTCACTATTAATGTGTTCAGCAGCCGATAAACTATATCTTTGCACAACTTCTTTGTGTATTGACTATCAAATATATTGTCCTAAGCGCAATAATTTGCTAAGATGTCCGGCTTTACACGTCGATGCTATTTAATTATTCCAAACAGTATCGGCGCGAGCGATGATATCTATCGACATCATATTTGATGAGACGGCTGCTCGTCATCGATGATGGTTAAACCCATTATTGCAATCAACTTTCATATTTTTATCTGTCTTTCATAAAGGAGATTCGCGTGGCTAATACTGCACAAGCTCGTAAACGCGCCCGTCAGAACACCAAACGTCGTCAGAACTCTGCGTCACAACGCTCTATGGTTCGTACTTATTTGAAGCGTGTTGATGCGGCAATCGCAGCTAAAGATTATGACGCGGCTACCGAAGCTTATAAAAAAGCGGTACCGGTTCTTGATCGTATGGCTGACAAAGGTATTATTCATAAGAATAAAGCGGCTCGTCGTAAGAGCCGCCTAAACAAAACAATCAAAGGCTTACAAGCTTAAGATTGGTTTGGTTTAGACCGTACGCATAAAAAAACCTTGTCCTAGTGACAAGGTTTTTTTATGCTATTCTTGTTTATATATGTCTTTGGGAGAGACTCAGTGGAATCAATGAATAAGCGTGCAATCGTGATTGGTGGTTCGCTAGCTGGGTTATTTTCAGGGACACTATTACGCTCTATTGGCTGGCAGGTAGATATTTACGAGCGCTCTGCTCATGATTTGGATAGTAGAGGCGGCGGTGTTGTTTTGCAAACTGATGTCGTTGTTGCTCTTAAAAAAGCAGGAATTGCGACAGACAAGCTAGGCGTCGATGCCATTGAGCGCTATTACTTGCAAAAAGATGGCCAAATTGAAAAAATAGCAATGCGTCAGACACTCACCTCTTGGAACATTCTTTATCGCTCGATGCGAAGACACTTTCCAGACGAGCATTATCATCAAGGTAAAATGTTAGCGCACGTACAGTCAGAAGGCACTAAGGTCACGGCTGTTTTTGACGATGGCTCTTGTGAAACTGGAGATTTGTTAATTGGCGCTGACGGACCAACGTCAACGGTACGCCAGCAGCTTCTACCTACCTATGAGCCTCAGTATGCAGGTTACGTTGCCTATAGAGGCTTGATCGATGAAGTGAACTTAGAGCCAGAAGCAGCCAAGATATTTACTGAACGGTTCGTGTTTTATGATTTTCCAAACTCACATATTTTGGCCTATGTTATTCCTGGTGAAAACGAATCGCTGGCTTCAGGAAAACGTCGGTTTAACTGGGTTTGGTACGTTAACTATGATGAGCAGACAGAGCTACCTCATATACTCACTGACAAAAACGGTAGACAGAGAGCCAATTCCGTTCCGCCAGGGATGATATCCGCTAATGTTGAGCAAGCCATGCGCGGCTACGCCGATCTTGTACTTGCGGCTCCTTTTAAAACCTTAATAGCCGCGACTAAAGAGCCCTTTGTACAGTCGATATTAGACTTGGCTGTGCCGCAAATAGTTTTTGATAGAATTGTATTAATAGGAGACGCCGCTTTTGTTCCTCGGCCACATACAGCAGCGGGGACGGCAAAAGCGGCGGCGAACGCTACCGCACTGGTAGAAGCACTTGTCGACCACAGCCACAACGTTCCTAAAGCTTTACGAGAGTGGGAGATCAATCAGATGTCACAGGGAATGCAGTTATGCAAACGCGGTCGCAGCTTGGGCAATCGTTCTCAGTTTTCTTATGGTAAAGGCAGAACAGAAGGATAGAAAATAAAAATAGAATAACTGTCTACTTTTGCAATAGATAGGTTAAATTTACGATCAACAAGTAAACTAAACGTAAGTTACCCCAAAAATATCAGGTCCATTTTACCTCGGGTGGTAGGAGTAGCTTGCTAGGATGAAAGCCCGCAGCACGGTAACTGTCTAACAGCGCACTAACTGGACGAATATAAACCTCACCGCGCCATACGAAATACGCATTTGCCTCATTAAAAGGCTTGTCATCGAACCACAAAAAAACCCCTTCCATCATTTTTGGCCAATCATTCCAATCAATTTCGAGCACATCAAGCATCACTGCTAAAAATGCAGACAATAAAGTATCATGGCTCACAGCCAACATTAAATGACCTTGCTGAGGCTGATGTTGATAGAACAGCGATAGAATATCTAGACCGCCTTGATAGGCGTTTTTGGTGCCTTCAAGGTTGCCCTGTAAAAAGCGATTGATAAAGTTAAGCACACCAATCTCTTTGAATACTGCATTGGCGATTTCAGGCTCAATCACCAAGCTGCCCGGTTCAACTAATAATGACTGATGAGCAATATGACGCTGTAGGCCAGCGCCTTCTTGCATCAGCTGGGCGGTATCAATACAGCGACCTATAGGGCTAGAAATACTATCAACGTCAAGAGAATACGGCAGGTGACCCGCTAACCACCGGCCCCAAGATTTAGCCAGTACGCGACCTTTAGGGGTCAGTGGCAGCTGATAACTGGCAAAACCATTGCCATCGGAACGTTCTCGCAGAGAGTGTCTAGTGAATAAAATCAGACGCTTATCGTTAGGCAATAAATTGACCGAAGATATCATACTATCAGGCAAGTGCGCAGGTGCGGGCGCGCTCGGACTATGCCGTGATGACAAGTCAGAATCTAAATTGGATTTATGGGAATCAGGGAGTTTATTCATAGTAGTTAGCGTAGCAGATTTTTGGTCTCTAGTGAACGAAATACAAATTTGGTAGCAATAAATCTCACTGAGATAACTTCAATAATTAGACAATAATCACTATCACCATCAGCCAATATCGATAACTTTATCCCATGCAAACTCGATAGCAGTACTGCTCACTTCATTGGGATAAGCACGTGGATTGACAATCACTCGAGTATTATTAATACGATAGTCAAATGCTTCATGCGTATGCCCATGTATCCATAGCATAGGCGCCCAGCGTTCAGCCATCCAGGCCGAGAAGTCACTGACGAAGGCGGCATTACTTGGCAAGGTAGCATATTTTTCAGAAACTGATAACGGACTGATACTATGGTGACTCATGACGATGGTTTTTTTGCCCAGCTGCTTGGCAGTTATAAGGGCTTGTTTAAGCCACTGGCGCTGCTTTGCATGTAACTGCATAGATAGCTCAGGTGAGAATAACTCATTACCAGCATAGATTTGCTTGTAGTCACGCATAAAGCGCTTAGCAACCACCATCGTATCCTCGTTGGCTTGATACTGATAGTCAGTCCATAACGTGCAGCCTAAGATACGCACTTCACCGATATCGATATACTGACATTGCAGCACACGCACGCCTAAATTTGTGGCAACGTTATAGGTATCCCATGTTGCAAGCTTGTGGTCAAAATGCAGCACATCTTCATTAAAGTATTCATGGTTGCCCGCAATAGTGATCAGCGGTACTTGTAAGCGCGTGGCTTGCTCTTGTAGCCAAGGCATGCCACTATCACTATTAGCAGTATCACCAGCTACTAGAACCACGTCTGCATCAGTTTTAGGAATATGCCCCATCGGATGCGATTGTCTGGCGTAGCTATCAATATGCAGGTCACTTAAAATCTGTAATTTCATACGGTCCAATATCACTAAACAAACGTAAATGGGTCAAAGCATCTAGTGTAGCACTTATTTATCTGCCATTAAAAAGTAAAAAAAGACAACTTAGTGGTTGTCTTTTTTTTACTTCATATTTAACAATGGCTATTTATTTCTAGTAGCCTGTCTCTAGAAGAGAGGGCCCTTACAAGGCTAAATGCTCTGTAATATTTTCTGTAATTTTACTGCTGGATCTGGGGCTTGAGTAATTGAGCGACCAATGACCAGATAGTCTGCGCCATCGTTTAAAGCTTGCGCAGGGGTGCAGATACGTTTTTGATCATCGGCGTTATCTTCTGGCAGACGAATGCCTGGGGTCACTAGTTTAAAATCATCACCGCATAGTCTTTTAAGCGCTTTTGCTTCCTGTGCTGAACAGACGACGCCATCAAGACCTGCTTGCTTGGTCAGTTGCGCTAATCTGCTCACTTGCTTATCCAAATCATCAGTGATACCAATCTGTGCTAGCACCTCATTACTCATAGACGTTAATACCGTTACTGCTATTAATAACGTCTCATAATTACCATCAAGCAACCGCTGTTTTGCCAATGACATCGCAGCGCTACCTACACTAGCATGGACATTGACCATCCAAATTCCCAGCTCCGCAGCGGCCAGTACCGCTTGCGCCGTGGTGTTGGGAATATCATGAAATTTTAAGTCTAGAAACACTTCAAATTGTCGTTGATGCAATGCTTGGACAATCGCAGGGCCACAGCGCGTAAACAACTCCTTACCAACTTTTAGACGACATAATGCCGGATCTAACTTATCCGCTAACGCCAGCGCCGCATTCATATCAATGTTGTCTAGCGCCACGATAATAGGAGAGGTTATTATTTTATTACTCATAGTTTGGCCGTTTTATATCAAAATTATCAACGAATTATAGACTTAAAGGTTCATCTTACTCATATTTAATCACGCTTACGCTTGGTCAATAACGCAGGCTCAATAGCATTTCTATCCTCTAAAGGCATGTCATCAATGCCATCTTGTACATGCACAGCAGTCGCTCCATAGACGGCATCTTCTACGGTAGGCGCATTTGCTTGACGATCAATAACTATATTGGCTTGAGCGACCTGCTCTTGCAAATTCTTATTGAGCTTTTGTAATCGTGAAATTTCCCATTTATTTTGTAAGACGCGAAACATTAACAAAGCCAATAATAAGCCAATAACAATACCCAGTATGAGACAAAGTATCAATAACAGCCCTAAGTTCATGGTAGGGGCTTGTGAAAAGAGTAAATTTACCCCTACTTCAGTGTTATTTGCCAATACCAAACCAAGCGCATAAGCAAAGCTCAAGAACAATAATACAAACAGTAAAAATCGCATCAGCATATACCTCAGTTGTCAGTCGTAAGGAGTCTTTATTGATAAAGTATAGCAGTGATGAGCACTACGCTAATCACAATAATACAAACAATCTTTTATTAGGCCTCTATTTTTTCATTAACCGCTTCGCGTAGGGCTTTTCCTGGTTTAAAATGCGGGATAGCTTTGGCAGGCACAGGTACGCTTTCACCTGTTTTTGGATTTCGACCCAGGCGTGCGCGGCGGTGATGCAAACAGAAGCTGCCAAAACCGCGAACCTCAACACGGCCGTCATTCGCCAACGTGTCTATCATTAAATCTAATATTTCGCGTACGGCATCATCAATCACCATGTCGGTCATCGCGTCACAATTAGCACTCAAATTGTCAATAAATTCAGACTTATTAATCGCTTGCTGCATTATTATACTTGCCTTATTAATTTATGGGTATCATAGCTATGATGTCGTCTCATTATTTAATAACATATATGTATAAGGTATTACTTCACAAAATGATTACTATCATATCCAGCTGTTATTATGAGTACGGTATCGCTTAAAAGTTCATGATGTTTCAAGCACTTAGCACCATTTTACATTTCGTTACTCAAGGTTGCAAATATTAGCGAGAATTATTATAGGTAGGAACGAAATTTCGGCCATTTAAATAGAAATTTTACCCTATTTTACTGGAGTTTAAATCAATAGTAAAAACGAGACATAAAAAAAAGCGACCGAAGTCGCTTTTTTTCGTATTACTCTTTACTAAAAACTAATTGGTTATTAAGAACAGGTAGCTTACTGCATTTGCTCTTTAATCAAATCACCAATTGTTTTTGGTTGTGCATCAGATGTAGATGACGCTTGGGGAGTACTGCTGCTGCCACCTAAATCTTTGATCGCTTGACGCTCTTCAGCTTCGTCTTTCGCTTTGATTGACAGGCTGATGTTACGTGTTTTGCGATCAACGCTAATGATTTTAGCTTCAACGTCATCACCAACAGTCAGATGCTTAGTCGCATCTTCAACGCGGTCACGCTGGATTTCAGAAGCACGTAGATACGCTTCAACTTCGTCAGCAAGTTCAATAGTTGCACCTTTTGCGTCAACTTCTTTCACTTTACCATTAACGATAGCACCACGGTCATTATTAACTAGGTATTCGTTGAACGGATCTGAGCTTAGTTGCTTAACACCTAGGCTGATACGGTTGGCTTCTGAATCTACAGACAATACCATCGCTTCTACGGTGTCGCCTTTATTGTAGTTACGGATAGCATCTTCACCTGTTTCGTTCCAAGAAATGTCTGACAAGTGAACTAAACCATCAATACCGCCATCTAGACCAATAAAGATACCAAAGTCAGTGATTGATTTGATAGTACCAGTGATTTTGTCACCGCGTTCGTGTTTCTTATCAAACTCATCCCATGGATTGGCTAAAGTCTGTTTGATACCTAGGCTAATACGGCGACGTTCTTCATCAATATCAAGGATCATGACGTTAACATCATCACCTACTTGAACTACTTTTGATGGATGAATATTCTTGTTGGTATGATCCATCTCTGATACGTGTACTAGACCTTCGATACCTTCAGAGATTTCAGCGAAACAACCGTAATCAGTCAAGTTGGTTACGCGAGCTTTAACAACACTACCCACTGGGTAAGTGGCGCCAACGTTATCCCAAGGATCAGTACCAAGTTGTTTTAGACCTAAGCTAACGCGGTTGCGTTCACGATCAAACTTCAATACTTTAACTTTTAGATCTTGACCAACTTCAACAACTTCAGATGGGTGCTTGATACGGCGCCATGCCATATCAGTGATGTGCAATAGACCATCAATTCCACCTAGGTCAACGAACGCACCATAATCAGTTAGGTTCTTGACGATACCTTCGATTTCGATACCTTCTTCAAGCTTATTCAATAGCTCTTCGCGTTCAGCTGAGTTTTCAGCTTCCATAACAGCGCGACGGCTAACCACAACGTTGTTACGTTTCTGGTCAAGCTTAATAACTTTGAATTCTAGCTCTTTACCTTCTAGATGCGTCGTATCACGGATAGGACGAACGTCTACCAATGAACCTGGTAAGAACGCGCGTACTGAACCCACGTCTACAGTAAAACCACCTTTTACTTTGCTAGAAATAATACCTTTTACAATCTCATTGTTGTCATAGATTTTTTCAAGGATATTCCACGTTTCGACGCGTTTGGCTTTTTCGCGTGACAGTAAGGTGTTACCCATACCGTTATCAACTGCTTCAACCACGACATCAACGCTATCGCCAACTTCTACTTCAAGCTCGCCTTCTTCGCTTAAGAACTCTTCACGAGCAACGATGCCTTCAGATTTCAAACCAGTGTCTACTGTGATCCAATCGTTATCGATGGCCACAACGATACCTGTAATAACCGAGCCACGCTCGATATCCAGACCCTGATTTTCAATACTCGCTTCAAATAGTTCAGCAAATGATTCCATTATATCTACCTTTGTATAGCCGTAGCCTGTCCAGCACAGTACGGATCAAATTTATGAAGATATAAAACGCGATACTGGTTTTATATCTTATATCTCCATGTAAAAAAACATTTGTTGCTAATAAGCTAATACCAACTAAAAATAGGCCTGCTTAGCCAACTCATTAGCAACAACTGACTTTTTATCTCTTGACACTGTTAATTTGATAGCTATCTTATTCTAATCACTACAATTTTATACTAAAACAGACGCGGTAGGGGCTTTTTTAGCGATTATCTTTTTATATCTATGGTCTACCAAAACCATTTAGCAATAATATTAAAAACAAAATCCTTTTGATTGGCAGTGTGCTTTTATTTGTTGATAAACTTCATCAGCATTTAATAATGAGCTGTCTATCAATAACGCATCATCCGCAGGCCTTGATGGGGCCGTAGCACGATTTTCATCACGATCATCGCGCGCTTTAATTGTTGTTAATATCGCTTCAAAATCTGTCGTTTGGCCGGCATTCTGTAATTGGGTCACACGGCGCAGCGCCCGTGCTCTAGCACTAGCAGTCAAAAATATCTTAGCATCAGCATTGGGAAATACCACTGTTCCCATATCGCGACCATCCGCAACCAATCCTGAGCGAGTCGCCATGTCTTGCTGTAGCTTTAATAGTGCTTGGCGCACTTCTGGATATACCGCTATTTGTGAGGCATATCCGCCTACTGTTTCATTGCGTACCTGTTCGCCTATGGTATCGCCGTTGACGATGATATCTACTCGTCCTGAGTCATTATTAGGCTCAAACGCAATCTGTAAGCCTTGAGTAAGCGCTAATAAAGCCGACTCATCAATGGGTTTTTCTCCCTTTGAGTCAATCAATCCTGCTGCAAACGCCTTTAGTCCAACAATACGATACAGAGCCCCTGAATCTAATAATTGATAGCTTAAAGCTTGCGCTAGACGCCAAGCTGCCGTGCCTTTACCAGCCCCACTCGGACCATCAATGCAGACAACCGGATAGCGTAATGCTTGGTCATGATTATCAATAGCATCAGTAGCGCTAAATGATGACGTTAAGGCGATCATAATACTCACTTAATAACAGGCACTTATATGGCGATATTTACTTATTTATCAACGGCTTATTGACCGAGGTCTATTTTCACAGCTAAATAGGGCGATATTATAGCAAAGAAACCCTTTCATCACTAGCACTGAAACTGACATTTTGTTCGTTAGCCACTACTTATCAGTCGCTGATTCGATTATAAGAGGTTGTCTTTGTCTTTTCTTGCCATTTGCCTACGCTGACGAAAGAATTTTTTGAGCATCTGGCTGCTTTGATTCGCATATAGACCTTGATAGACTTCGATATGGTGGTTGTAAAATGGCTGGTCTGGTAAGTTGATCTGACTGCCGACCATACCAGCACGCGGCTCATAGGCTGCATATATAAGCCGATCAACCCGCGCATGAATGAGCGCGCCGATACACATAGTGCACGGCTCTAAAGTCACGTATAAGGTCGTTTGTAGCGGTAGGCGATAGTTATTCAAGCGCTGGCAGGCATCTCTTAACGCGACAATCTCAGCGTGAGCCGTCGCATCATGGCGACCAATGGGCTCATTAAAACCCATACCGATGACGACATCATCATGTACTAATACCGCACCTACTGGCACTTCTCCACGCTTGCCACCGCGCTGTGCTAATGCTAACGCATAGCTCATCCACTGAACATCTTGGATTGACCAGAACGTGCTAGTAGCTAGCGGGTCACCTACTGACTGGTAAGGCTGTAAACTTATAGTCTGCATATAGTTGGTCTGCTTTAAAACGAACACAGTAGGCATGGCTGTGGAGAGTTTTTGAAGTTTCTGGAGTGGCGTAGCCGCACAGCAAACAAGAAGATTTTGCCAAACTTGCGAGTTTATGTACCGTATCTATTTCATTTAGTATTCAATATATTCATCATTTACTGCGGCAACTGCCAATCAATAGGGGTTTGACCATACTGCAATAGATAATCATTGGTTTTAGAAAATGGCTTAGAACCAAAAAACCCACCGCGATTGGCGGCTAATGGCGATGGATGTACCGCCGTTAAAATTAAATGCTTATCAGTATCAATATATTTACCTTTCTTTTGAGCTTTGCTACCCCACAAAATAAATACGGTATGATTGGTCTGCTCATTAACCACATCAATAACCGCATCGGTAAACTGCTCCCAGCCTTTATTTTGGTGGCTGTTTGGCGCCCCTTCACTGACGGTCAGAGAACTATTAAGGAGTAAAACACCTTGTTGTGCCCAATAAGTCAAATCCCCATGCGCTGAATAACGAGTATCAATATCAGTAGCCATTTCTTTGAGCACGTTATTCAGTGATGGCGGCTTTGGTATGGTTTTGGGTACAGAAAACGATAATCCCATTGCCTGCCCTGGGCGATGATAAGGATCTTGACCCAAAATGACGACTTTGACTTGGGATAAAGGCGTTAAATTAAAAGCATTAAACATTAAATTTGCCGGAGGATAAATACTCTCATCTGATTGATAGGCCTGCTTCAAAAATGCACGTAAGTCATCCATATTATCAGACGTTAATTCATCCACCAATGCCATTTTCCAGTCATTGGGAAGACGCACGTTATCTAAGATTGCTTGTTTTTGTGCAGCAGTTTTTGGTGTTGTTTGGCCATCTGATTGTTCATCATCAAATAATTGCATGCGTATTTAGCCTCTTTTTTAGTTGTTTTATAACTGCTTAAGATATGTAGCGCTATATTAGGATTGTCATCAAAACTATCATTTCAATAGCAATAGTAGCAAAAAAGTGTATGACGTTTCATTATAAAAAACAATAAAAAAACGGCTACTAATCATAGTAACCGTTTTATGCTTGTATTAATTATTGGCCATAACCAATTACTAGCTGGCTACTGACTCAGAATCTGAGCGCGGCTCATGGGTTTCAACCACTGTCAATATAATCCGACTATCTGCTGAGCCCTTATCGCTTTGTACCTTGCCACTAAAGGCTGTTTTCTCAATAGAGACATTACTATCAGTGTCCGTATCTTTTGGCTCTAAAGTGAGATGTACTACCCCGCCATTAACCAAATCACCGAATAAAATCATATTTGCCAACGGTTTTTTGATCTCATCTTGAATCAAACGCTGCATGGGACGCGCACCCATCAAACGGTCATAACCTTTCTCTGCTAAATAATCACGAACCTCATCATCAATCTCTAAGGTCACTCGCTTATCATCAAGCTGTACTTGCAGCTCAACCAAGAACTTATCAACTACTGATACCACTACTGAAGTATCTAGCGCGTTGAACTGAATAATCGCATCTAAACGGTTACGGAACTCAGGAGTAAAGACCCGTTTTAGAGACTCAGTATTATCTCGGCTGTGATCTTGTTGAGTGAAGCCCATAGAAGAGCGGCTGATACTCTCTGCACCAACGTTAGTGGTCATAATGACAATAACTTGCTTGAAGATGGCAACACGCCCATTGTTGTCAGTCAGCGTGCCATGATCCATGACTTGTAATAACAAGTTAAAAACATCAGGATGTGCTTTTTCGATCTCATCAAATAACAAGACACAGTGCGGATGCTGATTGATCTTTTCAGTGAGCAAGCCACCTTGGTCATAACCTACGTAGCCAGGCGGTGCACCAATCAAACGCGACGCAGTATGAGCTTCCATATATTCTGACATATCAAAGCGTACCAGCTCTACCCCTAATAGGTTTGCCAACTGACGTGAAACCTCAGTTTTACCGACACCGGTTGGGCCTGCAAACATAAATGACCCAATCGGCTTATCTGGTGCTTTCAAACCTGCACGGGATAATTTAATGGCATCCGCTAAGGTTGCAATGGCTTCATCTTGTCCAAATACTAAGCGCTTAAGATCACGATCTAAGTGCTCAAGAATACTCTTATCATCACTTGATACGGACTTGGGTGGAATACGTGCCAGCTTGGCAACGATGGCTTCGATATCCGCTACACCAATTCTTATTGGTGCTTTTTTCTTACTAGCAGTCTGCGATTTATCAGCTTTTTTAGACTGATCATTTGCTTTAGCCGCCGTTGCTTCTTCATACATTTCGTTATCGGTATCGCCAATGTCCGCCTCGATATCATCGTAGTTTTGCTCGTCAATACCTTTCTCTAAATCAGCAATAAAACTTTCTTCGGCATTGATATCGTCCGCATCAGGTATAACACCCAGACGCTTATACGCACCTGCTTCGTCAATGACATCAATAGCCTTATCCGGTAGAAAACGCTCATGAATATACTTGGAGGATAGCTGTACCGCACTCACTAATGCCTCATCAGTATATTCGACGTTATGAAACTCTTCATAACGTGGTTTAAGGCCGCGTAAAATGTCGATGCTGTCTTCAACACTTGGCTCTTTAACATCAATTTTTTGAAAGCGACGAGATAATGCATGGTCTTTTTCAAACACCTGCCGATATTCAGTAAAGGTAGTCGAACCCACACAGCGTAGCTCGCCATTAGCAAGTGCTGGTTTAATCAAATTCGACACATCCATATTACTACTCATCGACGAGCCTGCACCGATGATCATATGAATCTCATCGATAAACAAGATGGCATTGGGTCTGTTTTTGAGTGCATCAAGAAGTGATTTCATGCGCTTTTCAAAATCGCCACGATACTTAGTACCCGCAATCAGCGAGCCAATATCAAGGCTATAAATCACGCAACCATTAAGTGGTTTTGGTGCTTTATCGTTAATGATTAACCATGCCAAACCTTCCGCAATAGAGGTTTTACCAACACCAGGCTCACCTACTAATAATGGATTGTTTTTGCGGCGACGACATAATACTTGCGCGGTGCGTTCAATCTCAGGAGCACGGCCAATTAAGGGATCAGTTTTGCCTTCGGCTGCGCGCTGGTTTAAATTGGTGGCAAATTCTACTAATGGGTCTTTACTGGTTTTTTCTGAGGCAGCACGGCGTTCACCAGTCATCGGAGCGCGAGGCTCTGAGGGTTCATTTTTATCTTGTCCATGTGACAAATACTGAGTTAACTCAAGGCGACTAATACCTTGCTTTTTCAGTAAGTAAACGGCATAGGTATCATGCTCTGAGAACATAGAGACTAAAATATCTGAGCCCTCAACCAAACGACCACCACCGATAGACTGCACATGAAAAATCGCTCGTTGCAGAATACGATCGAAGCTTTGGGTAGGCTGCGGTGACTGCTCCATATCCGCATCTACTGTTGGCGTGTGCTTATTAATATAAGCTTCAAGTTCAGTGCGCAGATTGGTGACATTAGCATTACAAGCGGTCAAAGTACTTGCCGCATGGGTATTTTCTAACAGCGCCAGCAATAGATGCTCAACTGTAAGATACTCGTGCGATTTTTGGCGCGCAAGGGTCATTGCTAGACGCAAGGATACTTCAAGATGACGACTTAACATAAGGAATTCCTACGGTTATACAACTTTTTATAATTGGATAGCTTAACTAAGCACTTAGATAGTAAATCAGGGCAGTAGGTGAATTGTTCAAGTCAGATAACCGATCAGCATCACTAATAGAGGCGAATTGATACAAAATAGTTATCACAAGATAGTTGTCAAGAAACAATTAACACCGAAAGTTTTAGGTTAGCTTTCATTCATATCAACATGATCAGCACGCATAGTCAATCTATTAACTCGTACTAAAATGTATCAAAGCATGCTGTGAATAAAGCTTATAGAAAAAGCGATGATTCTGAAGTCTTTTTTACAAAAATTAAGAATAGTAAAGACTTATATAAAAACAGAAAATAGATGTGGATAATATTAAAAGCTATTGCTTAGGATGAATATCTAAAAAATGTTTGGGACGAAGATAACAAGTATGAGATTAAAATAGCCATCGATAACAACTATATAAGGTTACATAAGGTTAAAATCAAGATTAATATGAAGAGATAATTGCCAACGTGGATGGCTTATAGAGCAAGGTTTACGTAGAAGGGTGTTAGATAAACTAACCTAGCAAATTAAGGGGACAAGACTTAAAAGTATTTATCAGAGAAAAATAGCTTTAAAAAGACTAAAAATTAGGCATAACTAATGACGGAATCTATTCGCCTTGATGGGGTTCGATTTGAGTCAATAATGGATAACCCTCGCGGTGAGCGAGACTGTTAACTTTTTTGGCTTTGGTCTCAGCAATGTCTTTAGGGTAAATGCCAGCAATACCCTTACTATTGTTGTGAATGTTCAGCATAATTTCAACGGCTGAATCAACAGTATGACGAAACTCTGATTGTAGAACGTAGACTACAAACTCCATTGGGGTGTAGTTGTCGTTATACATGACTACTGCATACATGGGTGGTTTGGCCACTTCTGGCTCAGCGACCATAACATCTGCTTGCGGCGTGGTTTCACTGTCGGTGTCACTATCTTGAGCACGATGGTTTACTGGCACCTTTGGAAAATGCCAGTCAGAAACGGTCGGTTCAGAATTCGGTAGTATTTGCGTCATCATCATAGTAATAAAATAACTTCAAAAAGTAAGATTTATAATCAGAGGGAGATAGAAGGTAAGTTTTAGGACTGCTATTACTATATTTATGGTTTAACTGGGCTTTGATCAACTTCTGGCAAGTCTGATAGTGATAGCGGCATGCTATCCACCATAGCACCAAGCTTCCAGTCATACAACTGCTCAACTTGTTGATCATCTGCCTTTAGGTTAAGCTTAACCTGTAGCGGTTTAAATCCTACTGGCATGACAAAACGGCCACGTATACGTACAATACCTTCGATAGTATATCGTGCAGGATCCAACGGTACTTCCACAAAGCTGTCTTTATTTTGTAGAGTTAACATCACCTTTAAGTTTTCAGCTTGACCATCTTCGCTGAGCATACCCACATCAAAGGCGTATTCAAAGGTATTTTCAGGCAATGGTTCAATCTTAGCGCCGAGTATCTGTAAAGGCATACCCCCTTGTTTGACAATTACCTTTGCATATAATTTGTTCAGCTGCGAAACTTGGCTGCTCTCAACCTTTAACGCTTGCTGGTTTTGGCGTAGCTCATCTAAAGTTGCTAAACTAATAGCCAATTCTTGTTTAGATGTCGCCGCTTGATTGGTCAAAGCTTTATGGCTGGTACGTAAGTCTTTGAGATCGGTAGTGGCTTGTTCGCTGTTGATGGTTGCTTGCTTAGATTCTGTTTGCATTACATAATAGCCACGTTGATAACCAAGCTTATGGCCAAGTAATATAGCCACTATCGCCGTTACTAATATAGCCACTACAAATAATGCCATCAACCAGGTTGAAGCCCCTTGCTGTCTACCAGTTATATTGCTACTACTTGTGATGCTATAGACGCTCTGAGAAGAAGGCAGTAGATTGCGCTCAGAATCGTCTGATGTAAAAGCTTGGCATGACAAACATGTTGGCTTAGAATGCAAATGCGGAATAGTCTTAACACACATCTAGACAGTATCTCTTAACAGTAAGGGCGAGATATTATAACGGAATTTATAACCAATACCTAGCACAGCGCTGTAAGCGGAATAAATTAACAATAAATACTCGGTGATAAGTAGATATTGGGCTATATAGTAGACACGCCATCTAGCAATATTAAGGTACAATCGGCGCAAAATTTAATCCCATTGCTTCATCAAGCCCAAACATCACATTCATGTTTTGTACCGCTTGCCCTGCTGCGCCTTTAACTAAATTGTCTTGCACTACTAACACGGTTAGCTCACGGCGATCATTGTCTTGATGTACCGCAATACGCAAACGATTACTGGCACGCACACTACGAGTATCAGGATAAATATCGCGCGGCATTACATCAATAAATACTTCTGACACATAACTGGTCTCAAACTCATGCTGCCAGTCAATCTGGGTACCGTCTTCGGTCAACTCCATGTGAATCGAGCTGAACATACCGCGAATCATCGGTACTAAATGCGGTAAAAAGCGAATACGCTGGGTGAATTGACTCTTTAATAACTGCGCAACGCCTTGTTCAATTTCTGGCAAGTGACGATGACCTTTAACACTATAAGCTTTAAAATTATCAGTGGTTTCAGCATAATTGAGGGCTATACTCGCTTGCCGACCGGCGCCTGATACCCCAGATTTGGCATCGATAACAATGCGAGATTCAATCAAACGCGTGGCTTGCTGGTTTTGTACCTCTATAATAGGCTTTAACCCTAAGATAGCGGTGGTTGGATAGCAGCCAGGGTTGCCTACAATCAAAGCGTTTGCCAGCTTGTCACGATTGATTTCAGGTAAACCATAAACAGCCGTTTTTAGCAAATCAGGACAAGCGTGTGGTTGTTGATACCATTTTTCAAAATCAGTTAATGATTGCAAGCGAAAGTCAGCAGCCAAATCAATAACTCTAACGCCAGCCTGGGTTAAGGCCTCCGCTTGCTTCATCGCCACCCCGTGTGGAGTAGCAAAAAACACCACATCACAATCTTGTAGTGCCGATAAGGTATCATCCCCTAAATCGCTAAAAACAATATTCGAGATACCGCGCAAACTTGGAAATATCTCATCAGCGCGCGTACCAGCTTCACTACGCGAGGTTAACAGGTCAATAGATACCTCAGGATGGGCAGATAGTAAGCGAATAAGCTCAATACCTGTGTACCCCGTTCCACCGACAATCGCTGCTGAAATCATAAAATGTCCTTGTTTGCTCAGTAAACGCTAAATATATAAATACTAAAAACGTATAGCAGTTTAAAATATTTGTTTAAACCACCTATCTGTTTAGTATCTAATGGCTTTTCAATTCAAAAAACTTTAAGAATGGTAGCTTTTAAAGCTTATAGTCATGTACAGCATCGATAAATACTTTGGCATTATCAGGATTAACCCATTGAGTAATACCATGGCCTAAGTTTGCCACATAACCGGTCTTCTCGCCACAAGCATACGCACTGTCCAGCATCAACTTCACTTCCGCACGGATAGTCTCAGGTGAACCATAAAGCGTTGCCGGGTCTAAGTTACCTTGAACGGCTTTTTTGCGCTGTAGTGGTTTATGCTGTTCAGTCAGTACTTGGCGCGCACGATCAAGCGGCATCGTCCAGTCTAGTCCCAACGCATCTGCTTCACTATCAGCTTGAGTATCTAACCAGAGACCACCGCCTTTGGTAAATAAAACCACTGGAATATCGGGGTGACGTACTTTTAACTCAGCAACGATGCGCTTATTGTACGCATGTGAAAATTCAATAAACTGACGATGGCCTAACGCGCCACCCCAACTATCAAATATCTGTAAAATTTGTGCACCAGCAACGACTTGCGCGTCTAAATAATCAATCACAGAAACTGCAATCTTCTCAAGCAGTTGATGTAAAAACTCAGGTTTGCTGTACAAAAAGCCTTTGGTATAACGATAGTCTTTTGAGCTACCGCCTTCAATCATATAAGTAGCCAGCGTCCAAGGGCTACCTGAAAAACCAAACAGCGGTACTTGTCCGTTTAATGCGGTACGGATACTGGTCACTGCACGCATGACGTAATCGAGTGAATCATTGACATCAAGTGTCGGTAGCCGATCAAGATCTGCCTGCGTACGTATAGGATATTTAAACTTAGGACCTTCTCCAGTCTCAAAATATAAGCCTAAGCCCATAGCATCAGGAATGGTCAAAATATCACTGAATAAAATCGCTGCATCCAAATCAAAGCGGCGTAACGGTTGCAATGTCACTTCCGTGGCGCGGGCTGTATCTTTGCACAGGCTCATAAAATCACCGGCTTCAGCACGGGTGGCTTTATATTCTGGTAAATAACGTCCGGCTTGGCGCATCATCCATACTGGGGTGGTATCGACAGTCTCAAAACGTAGCGCGCGCAGCAGTCGGTCATTTTTAAGGGGAGCAAAGTTTTGCTTAAGCGAGTTACTATTGTCTGAAACGCTCATACACAAATCTCCAAAATAGAACAATATTTATTATTGTCGTTGTTAAAAATAAGGATAAATAAAAATAATAAGCACATTGGGTATTTGTAAAAGTTTAATCAACAAAATAAGTGAGATTATTAAAACCATACATAGAGTTAATGCCATAAAGAGTAACTCTGTTATAGCATTAACTTTTCAATAGCTAACCAATATGAGCTTAACCAACCATAAATGGGTTTTATAGGCCAGCTATGTACCTGTTGGCTACAGACCCCTATTTTACACAGACAAAGCTAAGTTATCACGATGTACCATGACCACGCGCTCTTCATTATTACCTAGAATTCTATCAAACTGCTCGGTACGCTCACGCGCAACACTGCGCGCATCGGTAGACGAGAAGTTAACTTGGCCAACCGCTAAACGCTCATTGGTATCTTGATGAATAATCTCTACTACATCACCTTCATCAAAGTCGCCACGTACTTCGACTACTCCAACTGGCAACAAACTTCTATTGTGCTCGGTTAAGGCTTTGGCAGCACCAGCGTCCACAATCAAAGCACCTGACATCCGCAAATGCGCCGCGATCCACTGTTTACGGGCGATGACTTTGTCTTCATCATTGGTGGTGAGTAAGGTTCCTACTGCTTCACCCGATACCACACGAGTAATGACATCTTCAATCGCACCGCTGACAATGACTGTCGGACAACCACCCATTGCCGCCAAACGACCGGCACGGATTTTGGTTAACATCCCACCACGCCCAAGCTTACCGCCATCGCCGGCAATATCAAATAGATAATCAGCCATCGCACGCTCTTGACGAATCATTCGGGCATTGGGATTATCACGTGGATTATCGGTAAACACACCTTCTTGATCGGTTAAGATAATGTATAAATCAGCATTGACCATCGCCGCTGCCATCGCGCCTAAAGTGTCATTATCGCCAAATTTAATTTCATCAATAGTGATGGTATCGTTTTCATTAATCACTGGCAATACACGCCACTCTAGGAGCTGAGTCAGGGCGCTAGTAGTATTCAAATAACGGCTACGGTTGGACAAATCATCATGCGTCAACAGCAACTGCGAGCTCTGGATACCGTGTTGGATAAGTGCTGACCACCACGTACCAATCAAACCCATTTGCCCGATAGAGGCACAGGCTTGTAATGCTGCAAGCTTATTAGGCCGCTCATCAAGGTTCATGCGTACCACACCTTCAGCGACCGCACCTGATGAGACCAACAGCACTTCCACACCTTGGTTGTGCAATTCAGCAATTTGGGTGGCCCACTCGTAAATGGCAGTACGATCCAGCCCTCGACCATTATTAGTTAATAACGATGAGCCAATCTTGACAATAACGCGCTTAATATCAAAGTTACGAGTTTGCTTAATAAACCTTGCTTCTTCGATGGGTTGTTCCATGTCATCTGCCATATAAAATCCTATATATTGCGTGGATTAAGTTAAAATAAATAAATTTAACTTAAATAAGTAAGGGACTTATCAAAGTAGCTCACAAAGGAAGCAACTTATGAGCTAGTGCTTCCTTTATCGTCTTCATAATAATACAGACTTTGATAAGTGTCTGTTAGTTACCAGTTTTAGCTATAAATTCTAGTCGTAATTTAAGGGGCGTAGACTACTTCGACATCATCGTCGTCATCAAAGCTATCATTATCGAGGCTATCGTCTTCCACTAAGTCTGTACCTTCACGTTGCGCCTTACGGGCAGCACGGTAGGCTTCACGCTGAGCTTCCGTATTACGACGCACTTCTGCCTCTAAACGCTCGAAGCGCTCTTTTTGCGCCTCAGCAAAGAGTGGCTCTTCTAACTCGCGTTCACGCTCACGCTCAATCTCATTCATTAAATGATATTTTACGGCATCAGTACCTTCACCCATTAAGGTTGAAGTACGAAATACCATGCCAGTCCAGCCAAGCTCAGCGACAATATAGTTACACAACTCGTCTAATTCTTCTGGATCGATAACTTGGTCAATCTTGTTCAAGATTAAAATCTGCGGCAAATTAGCCAGTTCAGGAGAAAAACGTTCAAGCTCATTTAAGATAATACGAGCATTGTTGACCGGATCTGTGCCATCAATAGGTTGTATATCAACGATATGCAGCAAACGGCGCGTACGTGCCACATGCTTCAAAAAGCGAATACCCAGGCCAGCGCCTTCTGATGCGCCCTCGATCAGCCCTGGAATATCAGCCATTACAAATGAGCGATGGCGACCAATATCAACCACGCCCAAGTTTGGCACGATAGTTGTAAATGGATAATCCGCAACTTTTGGCTTAGCGGCAGATACTTGACGAATAAAGGTAGACTTGCCAGCATTTGGCATACCAATTAGCCCGACATCAGCAACAACTTTTAGCTCAAATTTGAGTATTTTAAGCTCACCTTCAAAACCTGAGGTGGCTTTACGCGGTGCTTGGTTGGTCGAGCTTTTAAAATGGGTATTGCCCAGACCACCATCACCACCTTTGGCGATTAATAATGTCTGACCGATCTCAACCATATCACCGATAACTTCATCAGTTTCAGTATCGATAATAGTGGTACCAACAGGAACTGACAAGTAAACAATGTCTGAGCCTTTGCCTGCACAGTTTTTACTATGACCATTTTCACCGCGCATCGCATCATAGCGGCGGGTGTAGCGATAGTCGACTAAGGTGTTGGTATTGTCATCAGCGATAACATAAACGTCACCACCAGTACCCCCATCACCGCCATCAGGACCACCGCGCGGGACGTATTTTTCTCGGCGAAAACTGGCGATTCCGTTACCACCGTCACCTGCTTTTACCGTTACGACGGCTTCATCAATAAATCGCATGTTACGTTCCTTAATTATCAATCTAGATAACAGTCAGCGACTGTTTTATAGGGTTGTGCGTTTTTATAGGCACATATTTATGCTGTTGCTAGAAACCTAATGTATTCTGACCATTCAGCAATCATTATGGCAACAACACCCGATAACCAATCGGACTATCGGGTGCTGTGGGCTCTATAACTGCTGTACATTCTAACAGCAATACAGTCTATTAATAATCAGTATAACATCTAACAGCCACTTTCAAATCGTGCTAATAAAATGCATTTTAATACCAATAGATTTTATGCTGGGATCTGGGTGTAGCTGATACCGGCCATTTGCGTCGCTAAACGCAATACTTGGGTACTATAGCCCACTTCATTGTCATACCAAATATAAACGATGGCATGATTATCAGTAACGATAGTGGCTTGCGCATCAACGATACCCACGTGCTTAGTACCAACAAAATCAGTCGATACCGCTTCTGTTGAATCGGTATAAGCAATTTGTGATTGCCATGTACTGCTGTTAGCCATTTGACGCATAAATTTATTCAATGCATCAGCACTTTGTGGCGCGCTTTTTAGATTTAAATTCAAAATCGCTAAGCTGACGTTTGGCGTGGGTACTCGAATGGCATTACCTGTTAATTTTCCACTCAGCTCTGGTAGGGCTTTACCGACCGCTTTTGCGGCGCCAGTGCTAGTAATTACCATATTGAGTACGGCGCTGCGACCACGGCGGTCTGCTTTATGATAGTTGTCAATCAAGTTTTGGTCATTGGTAAAGGAGTGAATAGTCTCAACGTGACCGTTTTCGATACCATACTCATCATTCAGTACTTTTAACGTTGGGGTAATAGCATTCGTAGTGCAGCTGGCGGCACTGACAATAGTATCGTCACCAATGGTATCGTTATTGACACCATATACAACGTTTTTAATCTCGCCGCCAGCAGGCGCAGTTAGTAGAACTTTGCTCACACCTTTCGACTGTAAATGCTTGCCAAGACCCGCTTCGTCTTTCCATATACCAGTGTTGTCAATGATTAAAGCATTATCAATACCATAGGCAGTATAGTCAATTTCACTTGGATCGTTAGCATAAATAACTTGTACAAAACGACCATTAACAATCATGCCATTATTATCGTCGTCAATACTAACGCCGCCCAAAAATCTACCATGAATCGAATCACGTTCAAGTAATGAGATACGCTTGGCTAAGTCGCCAGCAGCGGCAGGACGTACTACGATAGCTTTTAGTTGCAGACCTTTTACACTTGACGCTTGCGATAATAACAGACGCGTTAAGATACGACCAATACGACCAAAGCCATATAGAACCACGTCAGTAGCACCATTTACCGCGCTTTTATCACGGCTAATCGCTTGCAACACTTGTTGAATATCACTGTCGTTGGCAATCAGCTGACCAACATCAACGCTTGCGGATCGAATGTTATCGCTAGCGACCAATGCTTTAACCATCGCTAAAGTATCTGCAATAGCGATAGGCTTAGCGTCTTGCTCGCGAGTTGCTGCTTTTTGATGCAGTGCCAATACTTGACCGACTGAAGTGGTGTCAATAGTCTCGCCAAACAAAGTGACTTGTACATCTTGCTCGTTATATAGTTTATTGAGTAACCCAATCAGCTCAATAGCTTGTTGCTCTTGATTGTTATATTGGCTTAGGTGGTCTTGATGTAATTGGCGTAAGGTATCAGCGTTGCTCACGAGAAACATCCTTATGGTCGGTAAAAATAATAGTTAGTAAAAATTGAGATCAATAAGATTGATAACGTATAGAAATCTATAGAAACGAGAAGAGAAGGGAAATAATCGCTCTTTTGATGTAATAAAAATGCAATAAATAAGAACTATTGTCATTATCTATTATGATCAGTACGATTGAATTGTCTAGATTTTAGCTCAAAACGCTCTATTTTGCCAGTAATAACCACTATTGTTATGAGTGATGATCGGTTATAAATGATTTGATAAAAGCATTCCTATCTGTTATTGCGTTTTATCATTGTATTACGCACCTATATTTATATTCTATGATTGATTCCAACACATAGAAGACAACTTGTTAGGCTAACTTTTGAATTGTCAGGTAATGCCTAGTCACCTAAGACATGTCCTCGATACCGGTATTGTTGCTCTAATAGTTGCTATCAATCTAGTGGCTATCAAGGGTCTAAACTAACGGTTTGATTGGTATGCGGGGTCAACTTGAACTCTTTTAAATCATAGCCTTGTTGCTGTGCAATTTGACGATATTTCGCATAGGTTTGCTGGGTGATATTAGGCGAGCGCGCAAGTAGCCAAAGATAGTCATTATCTGGCGTTCCCACTAAGGCGGTTTGATAATTAGCATCACGCGCTAGCACCCAATAATCAGCCCGACCTACTGGTAACCAGCGAATCCATGACGGCAAAAAAGAAACTTTTAACTTGCTACCCGTATTGTCGGCAGGTTTTGCGATTCCTTCAGCAGTGATCATCTTGCTGTCTGCGCCAGTACATTGGTTAAGGACCGTAATCCCTGAACCATCGGTTTTGCCAGTATAGGTAGCTGTCACATTACTAGCGCAATTGCGCTGAAAGTACATCGGTAATCGCCCAATCTCATACCAAGTGCCGGCATACTTTTCAAGATCAACACTATCAACCGTAGTCGGCACACTTGCAGACTTGTGAATAATAGCGCTCGGCTCAATCGCTAGCGTTGCCATCGTCGTTTTATCAGAGGTTGCATTAGCGGTCGTCGCATTAACGGGTAATACCTGCGGAGCAGCATAAGCCGAAAATGCTGCCAGCGGTATAATAATAGCTAAAGCAATCGCAGTATGCTTAACAAGTCCATTCATAAATATACGCTCTGGTATGTCAGTATTTGATGTATAAATCTCGGGGGGTCTATTATTTTTGTCTCGCTTCAAACGGCGGGGATTAAAGTTACTAGGCTTAATAATATCTAACTTAATATCCTGCAGCTCAAAATCGTTCTGAAGTTTATTGGTATTATTAGTGGTCTTATCAGATAATTTTGCTATAGATGGCAATACACAAGTCGCTTTAATTGCCTTTTTATAGCCATGATTTACACGTACCTGTTGTGTACTAGTAGTTTTTTTATTCGTACTCACGTCGTTCATAGCATGATCTTCTGCCTTTGGCAGGCTACTGTCGAAACGCTTGTATATAAGACACCTATTATTTAAAAGTGTCTCTTCTACAAGATAATGTGAATTTTTACTGTTGTAATGGGCGTCATTGCTCGCGCTGTCAGTCCGCTGCACTTTATCGCGTCTTAAATAGCTAACATTTGAGTGGCTATTATGCGGCGATTGAGAACCGGCTGCCTTTGAATCAGACTTTGCTGACTGAGGTAACTTATTGGTTTTCATAGTAATACCATTGGTAGTTAAGTGTTAAAAGTCACTATTTATGACTGTTCATTATTAAACAAATTAATAGATATATAGAGTTTTAATTCCATCGATAACAATAACGTTGGATGTCACTAATTTCATAGCTCATTAGTTCTATAGACAAGACTAAGATATTTTTGTCCGCCTACTGTCTAATTCTAATTACCTAATTCTAATTACTTTCTAATTCTAGTTATTATCTGAGCTAATCACTCTAGGTTTTTATAGTAAAGGTATATGTGCGATTAGGACAGTGCAGCAATGTAGGGAAACGCAACGGTTTGTAAGTAATGCTAGGGTTAACTCACAAATCCTATATAGCGTTAACAACATGTAAAGTAAGCAAAAATTAACACTTTATTTCCAGCAGTTGTCTTTTATTTTTGTTTATGAGCGCAATTCAATGATGACTCTAAACGCTTAATATTTAACTCAGTAAAAACTGCCGGATACCAGCGATACTTACCGCACCATATTGTGCTGCTTGTTCGAACATTGCTGGTGACAACCCCCCTAGACCAATAACCGGCATATCAGCCAATTGTGCCCATGATGACCAAGACTTCCAGCCAAGCGGTTTAGCATCGGTATGAGTCTGAGTTGCCAATACTGGCGATAAAAAGACAGCAATTACTGGTGGCAGCTGATTTTGTAAGCGATCGGCAGCTAGCCTATTAGCCGCCTGAATACTGTCCACATCATGGCAGCTTACTATTAGGGGAAAATTTGCTAGCGGAGAATTCAAAGAAGCAAGCGGGCTACATTTAGACTGGCCTTTAGAATCCCTATCTTTAGAGGCATGAAACCCTTGCATTAATTCAGTGTGCGTTAAGTGAAAAGCTTTTATTTGTCTGCTCATGTCATTCTGTTGCGACCATTTTGTCTCTTCGTTATGCTGTTCTGATCTTATTGGTTCCAACACAACAGACTTCATTAAAGTATGGTTCGTATCGTCGTAATCATTGGCGTTGCAAGGCAAGATCGTATAAATATCAGGTCGCATACTCATTAATTTCTTTGTCATTTGTTCTGAATTTTTGGTTTTGATTCGTATATATATCCAGGCGTTTTTGGGAATATGCTGCTGATGGTAAGTCAGCCATGCTGCCTCTGAATCCAAATCTGCGCTAAAGTGGGCCTGCGGATAGGTGATAGCAATCTGCGTCGGTAATTGTAGCCAAGCTAAAATGGTCTGATTGGCAGCAGGTAGCGGATAATCACCTGCTAACAACGCCTGCTGAGGAACCCAGGTTAATGCTTGCTCTTCTAATCCATATCTACAATGTCGATGCTGCTCATATTGCGCTGCTGTCAGTGCTACCTTATACACCTGCAAACACACTTGCTTATCGATATAGTCATGATGCAAGCGGCCAAGCTTAACGAGTACATTGTCACTAATATCGATACCCGTCTCTTCGACGACTTCCCGTATTAATGCCCCTACTGCCGTCTCGTTACTCTCTATCTTACCGCCTACAAACTCATAACGGTTACCTTGGTGCTGCGCGCTGCTGCGAAATCCAAGTAAATATTGATCTTGATAATGAATGACAGCAACGGCGACATTAACTATGAGGGCTTTTTTGTTTTCTGATTGTTTTTCTGAATTACTCTGCATAACGGTATCCTATAGTACTTTTCAATTTTATAATTTTTGTGAATTCTAAATAATAGCTATTATTTACTTGAGAGATTAATCGATTTAACCCTAGCTTCATTTATGGCTCAATATTATGACTTATAGACACTGCCTTACATAAGTTTACGTAATAACTGCATTTTATTTTATCAATTGGCTTGCAAAATACTCTTATGTAAATGATAATCATTGTCGTTACCTAATTTATTCTTTGTTTTGTTTTTATTATTTAGTATGCCGCTACCCTATCAAAAGGAATTCACTATGAGCATGGTTATCTCTCGTTATTTAAACTGCCGTGACAATCGCCTACCTACTCTACAATCACAACATCTATTTGCGCTGACCAAAGAAGTGCGTATTGAGCATGAAGGTGAGGAATATCGTTTACGCCTTACTCGCAACAATCGCTTAATCTTGACTAAATAGCTTAGGGCCTGTTGAACATTCACAAATAGGCACTGCTGATAGCTGCTAGTTAATCAAAGCTGTGTTCCAGACCAGACGTAAATCGACGATAATGCAGGTGCCTTAGCTAGAGTTACAACACAGTATGGAGCAATTTTAGTATCAGCCCCAACAATCCAAAATAGAGACAGGACTCTTTTTGCCGCTACTTTGCTAAAATTATCCGCTTAGAATGACTAAACTAGATATTTTTAACTTTGAATCGCCTAAAAAAATAGTCTCTGTCAGTGCCATGGTCGAATGTTCAACAGACCTTAGATATTCTTAACCGCTTAATTATTTTTAATTCTCATAAAAAAACGCCTTTGATAAGGCGTTTTTTTATGACTGATATTCTCTTAGCTTATATTTTTTGAAAATTTTAATCATAAAAGCGACTGATAATATAACTTAAGCAGCGTATTAAAACTGCCAGCTATAAACCACATCAACTGCATTTTCTGCAGCCGACGTCGCTTCAACATAAATACGACGAGTCAACTGATACCGAATCGATAAGCTATTCTCTGCATTGAAGACCCCTACGCCATAGCGAATATATAAGTCGGGCGTCACGTAGCCGGTGACATTGACGTTGGTATCTTCACTACTACCGGAGGCATCAACCGTGAGACTTTGTAAACCAAAGGCTTGGCCGATTTGATTGGTTAAGCTGCGCGTACCACTAAGACCAAAACTCAGACCTGCGGCAGCTAGATTATTAGTCACCTCAGATTTAAAACCTTGCTCACTGATTTGGGTTGCACCCGAATTACTGAGACGTCCCGTTACTAGGGCATTCATCGCTTGCTGCTGCGTCAGTCCCGCATTATTAAAGACCACAATGTTTGGATTTTTAGTATTGCCTTTGACTCGTAGACCGACTGTTTTTCCACTAATGACCTTTACCGCCTCAATGCTTAGATTCGGTTTCATCACATCACCATTAAAGCGTACTTGCCCATAGTTGAGCTCTAAGCTCTGCCCAAAGACGTTCACATTGGTACGACGAGAGACCTGTACCACGCCTTTGGCACGCATGATACCTTGACCACTCTGATTGATATTCAGCGCACCCGCTAGAGGAATAACTGCTCCAAAGCCGCGAAAGTTAATATTATCGCCTAAATCAATACCAATATCAGCATTAATAGACCACGGTTTTGAGAGGGCTAAGACCTCATTGATATTACCAATCAAACGTCTATCAAGCACGACCGCATCTTCAGTTTGGGTAATGATATCTTCGCTGGCTTCTGGTGGACGTATAGTCGCTGATGGGACACTAACCGATCCCTGAATATTGACGTATCGATCAGTTGGACGCACGATGATGTCGATATCTGGGTTAATTTCTGCCAATAGCAATGGCGGCTGGGTCAATACCAAACGCTCACCGATAATACTAAGCTTAGCTTGTAATTTTTGTTGCCAGTTCACTGTGCCCGTCAGCGTGCCTGTACCTGTACCACTATTAAAGTTCCCATCAATCGTCGCTTGGGTACCTCGAATTTTAGCCGCCGCGTTAACTTTGGATAAATTAACTGGCAAATCAAGCATTGCAATACGTCCATCAGCCAACTTAACATCACCATAGAACTGCGGTTTATCGAGCGTGCCGCCCAAACCACCTGCCATAGTGATATTGCCTTCAAGTACTCGCATACCAGGAAAGAAAGGCTTAAAAATCGCTAAGTTAAGCTCATTGAGCACCAAGGCTCCTGAGATGGGCTTAGATGTTTTATAAGGATCGACGATGACCTCAGCATAACCACGCGCGTCATCTCCAGTATTGATGTCGGTACGCAGCTTTAGTCCTTCAGGAACGGAGAGCGCAATGAGTGATATACGCTTGTAAGGTAAGTTTATTGATCCTGCATCGCCCTCTTGAATTAAGCCGATTTTACCGTTGTCTGAATATAAAGTAGTATTAATAGTGGGCGGTTTACCACGCTGCCAACCGACGACTGCCTTACCGTTAATCTTACCGTGCCAATCAATGTCTTTCGGTAAAAATACTGAAAGCAGCGACGTATCTAGCTCTTGCAGTGCTAAATTGACTTGACCACTAGCGGCTGAAGCGATGAGGTTCTCGCGTAGACACAGTTTGCCAGTTTGATCTGCTGCCTGCCAACAATGCGCTGCCAGTTGTACTTTTAGATCACTGGTACCCTTGGCTTGAGTTTGTGGCAGATTAACGATTAATTGTGCTGGTTGCAGCTGATTTAAAGTAGCATATTTAGACTTAACGCGACCTTTACCTATTACTCCTGACCAGCTGAGCTGATCTCGGTCAAAGCCGCCTTTAAGCCGCGCTGATATATCGAGCTGCTCATTAGCCACGTCAAGGTCCAGCACATGCGCCTGTTCAGTACCATTAAAGGAGGCATTAACGCTTTTAAAGGTTTGCCCAGCCACATCTAAACCTTCGGCGCTCACTATGAATTGACTGGGGCTATTGGCTAGATTGACCAGTTTACCGCGGATACGCCCTTGACGTAAAATAAATCCTGGCAGTGCAATACGCTCACCAACCAAATCAACATAGATGGTTGGCAGTGCCTGTCCAACTGGCTGCGATAAGGTGGCGCCGCCAGTTACTTTACCCGCAAGCTTCTCTGAGAGCTGATCGAGACTGGTGATATTAATCTTCGCCTGTAACTGCTTGGCATTACCATTAGCAGTCAAATAATTATCACCCCAACGCAGCACTAGATTATCAGCATTGAGACTATCAATAAGCGCATTGACCTGCTTATACTGCCCTTTAGCATCTTTCGTCTGTAGATTCTTAAAGTAACTTGCTAAATCTTCTGGTAAATACAGCTTAGCGGCCAAACTACCTTTAGCACTCAGTGGTTGACCTTTTAGAGTGCCTTTTAGATTGATTTGCTGCAAGTTAATAATTTGCTGCGCTTTACTCCAGCGTCCATCACTGTTTAAAGTGCCAGTAATCACACTCGGGGTGTCTTTAAGAAAATAACCCAGATTAAAGCGATCCATCACCGCACTAATATCCCATGCGATTCCTTGGCGCACGTCGACTGATCCTTTGGCATCGATGCTGCCGGCTGCACCAACATGGCGAAAACGCTTGATTTGAATCAGCTGATCATCGCCACTAGCATCAATCGTCAGCTTACCCGCTGGTAGCTGCTTGGCATCTAATATTCCATCAAAGTTAACCGCAAAACGCTGCAATTTACCTTTGGCTGCTGCATTATTTTTAGGTGCTGATTGCCATTGGCCGCTGGTGGTCAAGTCGCCGGTGAGAATGGCTGGATTATTCGGTAAGAAATAACCTAAATCAAAGCTATCAAAGCGCCCCGACACGTTCCAGCCCAGTGCTTGGCGTAGGTCTATCACCCCTTTCGCCTTGAGCGCTCCTGCCTCGCCAGCGTAGTTTAATTTGCGGATACTAATCAGCTTGGGCGTACCTGCTGCATCGATAGATAAGCGACCTTTGGGTACATCAGCAGTATCCACTTGCCCATCAAAGCGCGCATCAAATACGGATAGCTCGCTGCCGATGATATCGACACTGGCATCGCCGCCACCTGTGAGTCCAATCCTACGACCTTCTTGCGAGGAATCAAGCTGCGCCTGCAAATCTGTATTATCAAAACCAATAATATGGCGCTGACCTTTGACCCGGTTTTTACTGATATTTAGCATACGGCCGCGTGCACTGATACGGCCAGTTAAGCGCTCAAGCGGTAAGTCGCTGCGGTATTGCTTAGGTAACAAACCCTTGGTACGCGCGTCAATCTGCCAGGTAAGTGGACGTTTTTTATTGGCCAGCTGAATCTGTCCATTACCCGACAGATCACCTACCACGCCTTTATAGTCAAGACCATTAATATCAATGACGTCGCCAGATTTACGTACGCGCACATCATAGCTACCTTTGGGGGCAGCGTTAAGTTCATTAATTACGGCATTTGCATCGACAGAAAGATGTGAGCCACGAACAATAACATCTGCTTGTCCGCGTGGACTGTCGATATTGCCAACATTGGGCACATTTTGGCGGAGTAGGTTTTGCCATTTGGCAGTAATATACCAGGGGGCTACTTGACTGGATTTGGCTGGGGTTTTACCGCGCACTATATTGGCATTGACATGCTCGCCATCACGCTGACGTAGATCGGCATCTAGTTGCAAGTTACTAACGGCATTTTTTTGTTGATAATGCAGCGATAACTTGCCGTTAAGCTTTTTTGGAGAATAAGGCTTAAAGTCAGCATAATCAGTAGGTATAGCACGGCGAATATCAAAATTACTGCCAGTAACTAATAATTTGGCATCAAAGCTATTTTGCCAATCTAGGATACCTTGCAATAGCAAACGTCCCGCTGGAACATTGGCATTGAGTTGATCCACACGCAGTTGGCTATTCGCAATTACCCCACGCGCTTGATAGTGCCCTGAGGGAATATCTTTGGCCGTCAGATCAGTATTAATGCGCAGACGTATCTCTGAGATAACGCCATTTGCGTTAACTGTGCCGCTTTTTAAATGCATATTTTGGGATTCAGCATAAGGAATGAGAATATCATCCCATTGTAGCTTGGCCTGAAACGGCGAATTATCATCCAGTCCCTGCACTACAAATTCACCGCGTATGTCACCTTCGTTATAGCGGCTACGCACCTTACCTACTGTACGTTTTAAGCTACCAGTAGCGGTGATATTTAAGGGATCAACATAGACTTTTTCTAAGGCACTGACCTCAGCGATGGCAGTAAGATCTAGTGGATAATCACCTTGTAGATTAATATCACCTTGTAAGGCTGTAACTTTAACAATATCGGCATAGCGCAAGTCGCCGCGCCCAACAGTGACCTGACTACCCACCCAGGTTAAATCACGCGCAACAATATCATGAATAACAATGGGCTTTTTAGTGACCTGTTTGTAGACGATGGTCTTTATTTTTGCTTGGTCAAAGCGCAGATTAACCGGTAGTTTGAGGGTTTTATAATCGAATGGTTCACCGGTCGGAGGTTTTTTATTGATGATCTCAATACGTTGGATGTTTGCCTCACGTAAATGGACTTCTTTGGCAAATATCGCTCGCCAGCCTATTTTGACATAAGCTTTATCTACTAGTATCTCGAGATCATCGGTTGCTTTGATATCGATGTCATTGACCCAAATACCATCACGCAGATTACCACTACCGTATTTGAACTCGATACCGGTCTCAGCACTGATCTTTTCTAATAAAAATTCTGTGCCTGAGTCTGTCCCAGCCAAGTAAAAAAACACTGCAAACATTATCACTAATACGATAAGGATTAATACCAGTAACTTGAGCACAAAAGACAGCGGATACCAACGACGTAGCGCACGGGCATCTTTTTGAGCCGGATCTTCATCCGATGGATCTTGCGGTGGGGTCTGATTGGTAAACATGACACTCAACTACGTTAAAGAATTATATGACTAATCAATGTTTGGCACGATTAGCACAATTAATAGGTACCGTTTATGGGGCTTTTTCAGCTTAGTAAATACTTAAATAACGGCTTAAATAATAAGCGGGCTTATAAAGGCGAGCCAATAAAGAAGTGCAGTCGAATAGGTATACTCTCTTCTGTCACGCCAGCGGCAACGTCGACACGCACCACACCTACTGGCGATGCCCAGCGAATACCAACCCCGACGCCAACCTTAGTTTCGGTCTCAAAATCTTTATCATAAGCATTACCAATATCAGTAAATATCGCCCCTCGGAATCCAGGCTTAAACTCATAATTATACTCAGCGCTACCAACTGCCAATATTTGACCACCAGTCAGATAGCCTTTGTCTATGGGCGATAGACTATTATAGTCATAGCCTCGAAGACTTTGATCGCCGCCAGCAAAGAAGCGCAATTTATAGGGCACATTATAGAAGTCATCCGCCCAAATATAACCCGTGTCAAAGCGACCCAGCACTTGATGTTTATCATCTTCACCAAAGCTATAAAGGCCGCTGACGCCAGCATGAATAATCGCCATATCCGTATCACTAAGCGCTTTATCTGCTCCTGCTTCAATACCATAATATTGGCGATAACCCTGAGTTGGGTTAGCAATATTATCCACACTGGTTTTACTGACACCATAACCGAGTAGTAGCGCTTGCTGCTTAGGATTAGAGGAAGCAAAGCGTACCGGCAAGTCATCAAGAGCAGCATCATCAACGCCGGTCTCTAGCTCATCCAAACGATAGCGCACAAAATAGCTGCGATCCCAGCCATTTTCGCTACGAATATTGCGTGCCAAAGCTGCTTTTAAGGTTTTGGTCGACAAGTCAAAGTTACCTTCGCCTTGATCTATGGTTTCTTCTTCATAAGTTAGACGCGCTTCAAGCTTATCGTTAAGTGGATGCTTCCACGGCCGGCTAGCATAAACGGTGGCATTTTTATTAATTCGCGATAATGCAACTTCTGCGCCTGCTTGATAGCCTTTGCGATTGATCAAATTATAATCAATCTTCCCAGTAGCGCGCACGCCGGTATCAGTACCATAACCGATACCGAATTGGGCATCACGAGGCTTATCGGCGGATACAAAGACATATAGCGGTACTTTTTTATTCTCTTGTACTTGCTGGGGAGTAATGCGACCTTCCAGTGTTGGTGGTACAAAATTTTCATCAGCGATCAATCCCTCTTCATCAGGGAAGACTTTTTTGGCCACTTTGCTGATAGAGTCACTGATTTTACCTAAGATACTGTCTGTTTCTTGCGTTTTTTCATCCAGCACCCGATCCGTTGGTAAGCGGCTTAAACGATCTGCTTTTTGTTTAATAGCTTGTAGCTTATCTAGTGTTTGTTCATCGACTTCAAACTCGATAGGCGCAATATCTGCTTCATTCACAGACTCGCCATTGTTAGCACTGCTATCAGTATTATCCTGACTGTCTTCATCAGCATCACTGGCCTCGCGCGTACGGCTGTCTGTTGCTACTATTGGTTCAGCAGAATTACGGGGGTTATTCCCAGTATTATCACCACTATCATTAATATTCACGTCATCTATAATGGCATTATTAGAATCGGCATTTTCTAGCGTATTATCAAACGCTAAGGAGCTATTTTCGCTACGCTCATCAGGGGGCAAAATAGACTCAACGTTAACGGTATTAAAATAACGAGTCGCCGATAAGTCATTAGTAAACTTAGTGATGGCAGGGCGATAAAAGGGATCACCTGCTTCAAAGTCAAACAACTGCTGCAACAATGATAATTCAACCGGTAACTTCTCAGGATCGCGCGTCAAAGTGCCCGATTCTTTGTCATAAGTAAAAAATACCACGTCATCGAAATCATAACGCTCACCGGTATTATAAACCAGCGACACATCAGCGATGTTGTCCGGTAAAATAATATCAACCGATTTGTTTAACCAGTATTGATCAAAGTAGCCATAGGTGTTACTGAGTGATTCAAGCGCCGCTTTAGTATTTTTATAAACACGGTGGTTAAATACGTCGCCCTCTTGCGGCGGTAACTCTTTTTCAAGGGCTTTAAATTCTGGCTGCTCAATACCGGCACCGCGGATATCAATGGTGCGACTGTCAACGCGCACCGGCTCGCCTAATTTCTCAATAATCACATCAAGAGTATCGCTATTGGGTTGGCGCAGACTCAAAGTAATGTCATAGTAACCAACCGCTTTTGCAGCATCTAGTGCCGTTTGACGTAGACGCGGTAAGGCAGCAGTAAAATCAGCAACAGACTGCACAGTGGTGTCATCAAGCGCGGCTTTGATATTGTTGACCGGCTGAATATCCTCATCAGCTTTGATTAGCTTTGGTTGCCCATTGATATCATCGGTCGCAGAGGCTTGTCGCAAATAAACAGTGGTTTCGACATGGGGTAGCGCCATGTAGCCCCCATTAAAGAAACGGTTATATAAGCGCTTAACGAAGTTACTGCTATTACGTGCCCGCGGTTTGGAGGCTTGCTGCACACTTTCGCTGACTGCTTGGGTGTCTGTTGCCGCTTGATAATCCGGCAGATAATTATTAGGGTTCAACGCGCTTGGGCGCTCGGCTTGCTGCTGAGCCTCAGCGCCATTCTCGTTGGACAGCTGGTCAGCACTAATCTGCGCCTTAATATCAGTAGGGGAACTGTCAGCCCCGGCCACCGAATTACGTTCTTGCTGGGCAAGCATTTGTGCTGACGTAGCTTGCTGATTAATAGTAACCCCTTCATCTACGCGTCCGCTGCTGACAGCATCACTCACGTCAATCGGACGTGTCATGATTTCGGCGGTTTCAACACGGTCTTGCTCATTTTGAGGCTTTCTAAGCGTATCAAGATTGGTTGGCGCTGGTAGACTGGCGGCGTCCAAGCTTGGATCTAAGCCGATAGGTAGCTGCTGGCTGTCTAAAGTCGCCACAGGGTTATTGAAATCACTGTCGCTGTTATTATCTGCCTTATTCTTTGCATCCGTCGCTGCCAGCTCACGATCAATTTGCTCAGGCGTCATCATTTGATAGCCCTGCTGCTGGACACTCGTCGCTTGCTGCTGCAGATAGTCATCTAACTGCATACTGTCTAAATTGTCTGCACGATTTGGGTTATCAGAATTACTATCACCCAAATTACTATCACCTGAGTTATTATCCATAACAGGTTTAGTTGATGAGAGCGTATTTCGCTTATCGCCTAAGTTTTGTTCCTTATAATCCTCTAATACCGATTGATCAATAATACCTTGTTCCACCGCCTTTTTTAGATGTAAGGCATCTAAAGCCGCATCAAGCTGATCGTCATTGTCAGCTATTGCAGTATCATTTATCGATTGATTTTGAGACTGACTTAAAGGTTGGCTTGAAGAAGGATTTGATACATCAGAGCGGGTATCAGCGGCGATAGCAGGTGTCATTCCAAAACCGACTAGCGTACTAGCAAGTGCAGTAAATAATGCAGATCGAGTAAAATGAAGGCGCGGGTAAGCATCTGAACACAGATCGCGTTTAGTAATGGTCTCAACTTTACTGGGTTGCGACCCACGCGGCTGGCATGACAAGTTGCGCGGTAGCGTTGAGGGTTGACGTCTCATGTTACTTATTTCCTATCACCTTACGCGGCACAATAGTACTGACGATATCTACCTATTATCTATCGCCACCCTTTACCGGTGAATAAACTTACAGCACGTGGCTGAGATTATTTGACTAACAACGTGGCGCTGACAACATCTTGTAGCTGGTATTGAGCGACATCATATCTTTTTTGGCGCTCAGCTTTTAATGATACAGACACGTAAAATTCACAAATCATAACTTAGTTAATTATTAAATCATAGTATCTAACGCATGTATTTCTAGCAAAGCCTTGCTATTATACCGCCTAATATTTATAAAACCTATCTTATGTTTTGATAAGTTTTTGATAATATTCATAATTATATAAAGATATCAGCAAATTCAACTGCTGCTATTTAGCCACTTCACGCAGTAGACGCTGGTCGCTTGTAGGAGCCCCCATGGCAAGTCAGTTTCAGTTATTCAAGCGTCGTCGCTTTAGCGCTATGTTTTTTACCCAATTTTTGGGGGCGTTTAATGACAATATCTTTAAGCAAGCACTGATCTTAGTCCTCACTTATACCGCCGCCAGTCAGTTGGAGGTAGAGGTCAGTATTTTAAATAACTTAGCTGCCATGCTGTTTATTTTACCCTATTTCTTATTTTCAGCCTTGGCAGGGCAAATTGCAGATAAGTTTGAAAAGTCTAAGCTCACGCGCTTTATTAAGGTGTTAGAGCTAGTGATTATGGCAATTGCAGCCGTAGGTTTTGTGTTTGAATGGTATGCGCTGTTATTTGTAGCGTTATTTTTGATGGGCACCCACTCTACCTTTTTTGGCCCCATTAAATACGCTTATCTACCGCAAGCGATGCAAGAAGATGAGCTAGTCGGTGCCAATGGTCTATTTCAAATGGGCACATCCTTAGCAATTTTGCTCGGTATGATTATTGCCGGGGTCTTAACGCAGCTGCCGCAGTCTTTATACTGGATCAGTGCAACGGTAGTGGTGGTAGCACTATTAGGCTATATGGCAGCGCGTTTTATTCCGGTCATGCCAGCAATGCAGCCCAGTTTAACTATTAATTGGAATATTTTTACCACCAGCATGGCGACGGTACGCTACTTATATTCATTGCCATTTTTATTCTTTGTAATTTTGGGCAACAGCTGGTTTTGGTTTTATGGGGCAACGTTTTTAACCCAAACTCCAGAATTTAGTAAGGTAATCTTACATGGTGATGAGTCTGTGGTTATTTTTCTACTGACACTATTTTCCGTTGGGGTGTCTATCGGCTCCTTGTTATGTAAAAGCCTCACTAAAAATCAAGTTAGCTTGCGTCTATTACCCTTTGGTATTGCTGGCCTAAGTATCTTTGCAGTTGATTTGTACTTTTCTCTTTCGGCGTTAAATATTGACCTTAATACTGAATCGCTATTAGGGGTTAGTGAGTTATTTAATGTTGCTGGCAGCTGGCGGGTATTTGTCGATTTGTTCTTTTTGGGATTTAGTGGTGGGTTATATATTGTACCTCTTTACGCCTCCATGCAGGCTTACGCGCCCAAAAGCCATCGTGCACGCATTGTGGGTGCCAACAATATTTTTAATGCTATATTTATGGTTAGCTCCGCCATCTTTGCTATTGTCGTATTGAATACTTTAGGCTTAACGCTGCCGCAGCTATTCTTAGTCACGGGTGTGCTCAATATTGCCTTTGGTATGCTTTTATACCTAAAGCTAAATAAACATATCAAACAGGCAGTCATGCAAACCCATGAGGATTTCCTTGATCGGCAAGATTAGGTTGGATAGATGGGTACGTGGCATGCTATGTAGTGGTTAGCTGATGTTTAAATGGTGACTTGACTGATAATTTTCATGCCGATAATTCATTTTGTTTGCTATAGTAATAATTATTGGCCATTTATCAGCAGCTGTTATTGATAGACGGTTACTATTTATAAACAGCTGTTATTAAAAACCAACTATAAATATCAATATTCTATATATCATACGCACAGCGTTAATAAATGAATTATCAATAAATAAAGTATTAATAAACATAGCCATCAGGAGCTGATTATGGCACTGCGTTCCTTATCCAAAGTTGATCATTTGCTACTCGGTGTTGATAAAGCACTGCGGGCAGTAGTACCACATTCCAATCCCAGTACCCGTCCACTACCGGTTAATAACGATACGATTCCTGAACTGAGTATCACTGAATCTCGCCATGTTGCAGGACTAATGCGTATCAATCATACGGGCGAAGTCTGCGCGCAGGGGCTCTATCATGGTCAGGCTTTTACCGCTAAAGACGATGGTGTTAAGCAAGCCATGCGGCAGTCAGCCGCTGAAGAAGTAGATCATCTGGTCTGGTGTGAGACCCGTCTGGATGAGCTGGGCAGTCATCCGAGTGTCTTTACCCCTTTGTGGTATGGGATGTCGTTTGGACTCGGCGCAGTAGCCGGCGCTATCTCTAATGAGTTCAGCTTAGGATTTGTTGCTGAGACTGAAGCGCAAGTCAGCGAACATTTACAAGATCATATCGGCCAACTGCCTATGCAAGACAGTCGCTCAAGAGAAATACTGGCGCAAATGGATACGGAAGAGCTCCATCACCGTGAGCTGGCATTAGAGAATGGCGGCGCAGCATTGTCACCACCGATACGTCATACCATGCGTTGGATGGCCAATCGTATGAAAGCCACTGCCTATCATTTATAACTTATTCTAGATGAGGCTTAAACATCCTGTTTTTAACAATCCTACTACTGAGAAGCTAGAGACTAATTTGCTAGGGTAGTGAAAATTTACACGTTTTTTGGCCAGTAAGGTACTGATGGTTATAACCTGATAGCAAGTAGCTATCCATAATAGCAAACCTAGTAACTGCAAAGCGTTTACAACTTAACGAATTGAACTCTGACTATTTTTACTGAAAAACTTTATCAAAATAAACGTCTAAACATGACTCACAACAGATAATGAAGGTAACTACCCCTATGAATTTTGTAAATCAACCGCTTAAAATATCAAAGCAGCATAAGTGTGCTACTCTCACGGCGCTAGCTGCAGCTTGCACTATGCTGCTATCTGCTCCCGCCATTGCCGCCACTGATACCGCAGCCGCTAATGACATCAGCATGAGTGCGCCAAGCGCTATTGATTCAAGCAAGCGTATCATTCGCCGTGCACAGCCTAACGCCACTGTAAGCACCAATCCCGCTGTAAGTGATGGTGCTCAAGTCAATGAGCAACCAAACATTGCCCAAGCACCCAATGCCCAAGCATCTAACGCCCAAGCACCCAACATCCCGTCTAATACGCAGTCAAATATTCCACAAGCGTCAGCAGAAAAGCCTGAAATGTCAGAGCCGACCGGAACAACCACTGTATATGAACGCGGTCCTATTACGGTCACTGGTATTGATATTAGCAGAGGTCAGTTGCCAAGCATCCCAGTACCGCAAGTGCGAGTCTCGGATATTAGCTTTGTACAGACAGTATTGATCCCGCAAACGCAAGGTCTAGGCACCGACAAGATAGACGTTAGCTTGCTTGATGACTTCATTAGAGAAGTATCTCCTAATGCCCGCCATTATCCACCAAACTTTCCTAACCGCTCACAGCGCCACTATACTCGTGAAAAAATTAAAGTATTGGCTGAATGGATTGAGCCTTATGCCAGCGCACCCAATGCTTCGTACGAGGTGCTTATTCGGGCGGCCAAACTCAACGGCATGGGTCGTAACTTAGATTTAGGTTCAGACTTCGCGGTACGCGGTAGTCAATATGTTGATCGCGCGATCAAAAGTAAAACGGATAGCGGTGAAGCCAACTTTTTATATGGCATGATGTTATCAGAAGGTGGTGGCTTTAAAGAAGGTCAAAAGTATCTAGATCGTGCGGTTGCGCTAGGCTACACTGAAGCGGAGCAAAGCTTGGCACAGTCTGATCTCTTAAGCGATCGTCGTAGTCAGGCGTTAGATCGTCTGCGTCGACTTGAGCAGCAAGTGCCTGATAACAGTATTATTCGTCAGCAAATTAAAATGGTTGAAGACGGTAAATTCTATATTTGGGACTTACCGGCGCCTGACGTCAACATCAAGCCCACGATCTAAAATTAGCGACATATTAAGCTGAACTGACTTATATCATAAGGCTGTTTGGTTAAGCTATAAAGTCTCACATAACGAGCGCGTTCGTTTTATATTGATGCTATATCAATCATAAAGCAAACGCGTTTTTTTATGCTTAGCGCAAAAACGGCTGCATCTATTCAGGTCCAATGATCAGAACGCTTTTATTAAGAACGTCATTTGATAAGTACCCTTGCATGATTAAGATTTAAATAAGATTTTTTCGTAAATAAGCTTTGAGCAAAGATTTTAAATAGCATGGTGTGATAATAAAAGGTACGCTACACTTATCATGGTGTGCCGATCACGCTTATGTTAATAACTCACATCTACTGAGACTATTTATGGCAATTGTCAGTCTGGGCGCATCTATGGCAACGACCGCTTATAAAAACACTGTCCCAAGCATAGCTTTAATAGCAGCGATAATTTTGCTGTCTGCCTGTAGTACCGTCTCAGTAGACAAGCAAGCCTCGGCAAAGACCATTTCTGCTCAGCGCGGCAATATCGTGACTGATGATAAGTTTAGTAGCAATACCGCATCGACACTATTGTCAGCAGGCCTTAATGAACAAGCTTGTATGCAGCACTTTGATCTGTGTTTAACGCAACTAACGGACAGTATGTTGAATGAACACTATAGATCAGCGCTTGCTATCTTCGCTGAGCTACACTATGCCAAGGCACGCCAGCTGGCAGACTTGCAAGACTGCCGTGCTGCACTTGTGCGCCCGCCGATTGATCCTTATTATGCCAACGCACCTTTGAGCGCGGCGCAAAAAGAAACCCAAAAGCAGAATACCAGCACGTGCTTAATGAACTATCAAGCACGGCTCTTTGACGCCGTTAAGTTCAGCTATACCTATCTATTTTATGACCGCTTGGCTCATGATTTTGAAGGAGCAGAGACCGATAAAGCCAAATCACATCATCAAAACCGCATTCCAGATGACCTCGATATTCAAACCCAAGATATTTATAACGCTGCCAGTAACGATGTCATTACCCAGTTATATGAGTCCACAAACAACGCAGATAAACTGCTAGGTGCTACCTCGGATATCAAAGTCACTTATCTACCAATCACTCTGAACAATAGCAATCAAGCAACCATTGCCAATAGTACGCCGCTTCGTGGTAAGCCTACCGATCAGATTAATGTTATGAACATGCAAGTGGATAATTATAATCTGAACGTCTATCTGCCAAACGAAAATAACTACCTACAAAACGCTCGTGAGCAAACCTCAGCATTGGCCGATTTAGTATCTACTTATGAGCTGCGCCTATCCGGACTTAATTCGATCAGCAAGCGTCCAGGATTAGGTATTAGCTTGGTAGCATCATTGGACGACCGCTATACCACCACCATTCGCCAGCTGTTAGTATCCTCTCTATCAGGCAAGCTTACTAAAGCGGCGAACAACGGTAGCATGAATGATAGCGAGGCCAGCGCCCGCATTTATCCAACGGGACATCTGCTAATGACCGGGCTAATAAAGCCAAAAGGTGACAGCGTGCTGAATGTACTTAATAGTGAGCAACTCGACATTCATTTATATAACCCTTATCGTAGCGAAAGCGTAAATATTTTGGGTGATAACTACCCGCTTGCTGCTAACTTCTCGGCCGGTTATGGCTTGTGGCTGGCAGAAAACCAACTGGACGGTGTGGGCTATCTAAATTTGTTGACCCGCCGGCAAGAAGCCAGCTTGCCCAAATTATTTATGCTTGAGCCTTACGACCCTAATAAGCGCGTCCTGATTATGCTGCATGGTCTGGCCTCAAGTCCGGCAACATGGGTCAACTTAACCAACGATATCTTTAATGACGACAAGCTACGCGATAACTACCAAGTATGGCAAATTTTTTATCCGACTAATTTGCCTATTTTAGAAAACCGCTATCAGATTCAGCATTTACTTGAAACCACTTATCAGCAAACAGATCCTAGTGGGCAAAACAAGGCCAGTAAAAATAGTGTGATTATCAGTCACAGTATGGGCGCAATTATCGCCCGTATGATGCTCTCTAATGATAATTTGGCCAAAAACTTAAACGCCTTAGAAGATCAAGATGTACTATCAAATAGTAGTAAACGTCAAATTGATACTATGCTTAAGCAAGCCTTCGGTAATCAGGAACTTGCCAAACGCTTTGAGTTACAGACCTTACCGCAAGTTGATACCGCCGTATTCTTATCGGCGCCCTTTCAAGGCACTGACTATGCTGACCGCTGGTTTACCCGTGCCCTACGCCGCATCATATACCTACCAATAAGTTTGGTAAAAACGGTCACTGATAACTTGGCGACTATTGCCACTCAAGGTGATCTGGCACAAAACCCATTAGGCGCCTTGTATCTACAAAACGGTGCCAGTCAACTGAGCGACAAATCATCGTTTATTCAGCTAACCAAAGACATTACTATCAACGATAGAATCACCTATCATTCAATCATTGCTAATAATGATGCGGATATTATCAATGGGCTGGCGCAGATGCAGCCGAATGGCGCGAGAATTGACTTATCCCAAGCAGTGCCTGACGATATAACCACCCTGCCCAATGGGCCACTCATCGCTTCGGTCACTGTCAATGGAGATATTAGCCAAGTGCTAACTGAGCGTTTATCTGATGGTATCGTACCTTATACTAGTGCCCATCTTGATGGCGCGGCATCTGAAACTGTCATTAGTGGTGGTCATAGTATTCAAGCCAATCCGCAAACCATTCTAACTTTGCGACGTATTTTACATCAGCAATTGCAACATTAATAATGACAGCGTTAAAGCAACTCAAACGTCAACTTAATAGGTTTAACAATTTAAAGTATAAAATAAGCGATTCTTATATTATTTAACTTTGTAATATATTATAATATATATTGAATGTCACTGTAGTGTATGTTGTATTATCTACTGTTAGTAGGATGAGGCCTAAAGATTAAAACAAAACAAGTTTTTATTGATCGGTAGCTGCTGTTGATTGACAAGAATAATTAAACAGTGTCCAATCTACTCAGCCTTGATACATGTCTTTATGAGGTGTTATTTTCAATTATTTATGACTGTTAGGTACGCAGCTATAATGATGCGTTACTTGCACGCTGACTTAGGGTGGCGCATAATATACTTACGTTAAATTATGATAATATTCTGATTTAACAGACAAATGATTTTTAATTTATAAGGATATAAATTATTCACTTCAGCTAAACAGTTTCTGGCTAATTAATATTTTATTGAGAAGCCCTTAATCAAGCAGTTTTTAGCTAAATAACATTTGCAACCAAACAACCATTGGCTATTGCCCGTAATACTTGATCCCCCTAATTTATGGACAGTTACGGACAGTTACTTAAGCGTATCATGGAAGCTAGCGCCAGTCAGCTAACAGATAAAGGTAACCGTTTATGTTCGCTACGTTTATGATCGACCAGCTTGATGCGCTGATGCTCGCGCGTATCCAGTTCGCTTTTGTTATCTCATGGCATATTGTATTTCCTGCCTTTACCATCGGTCTTGCCAGCTTTTTAGCTGTACTAGAATATCGTTGGCTCAAAACCGGTGAACCTATTTATGCGGAAGTCTATAAACACTGGGTCAAAATATTCGCTGTTGTCTTCGGAATGGGGGTGGTATCAGGCGTTGTCATGTCCTATCAGTTCGGGACCAACTGGGCGGTCTTCTCTGATAAAGCCGGTAACGTCATTGGCCCTCTACTCGCCTATGAAGTCTTAACCGCGTTTTTCTTAGAAGCTTCATTCTTAGGTATTATGCTGTTTGGTTGGGGCCGCGTTAGCAAACGTATGCACTTTGCGGCAACTGCGATTGTCGCTGCTGGTACGCTAATGTCAGCATTTTGGATTTTGTCGGCTAATAGCTTTATGCAAACCCCGCAAGGCTTCATGGTTGGCGCTGATGGTCTCCTATATCCAACCGATTGGTTAGAGGTTATCTTTAACCCATCCTTCCCTTATCGCTTTGCACATATGGTAACGGCGGCGTTCTTGACCACAGCCTTTGTCATCGGTGGTATCGGTGCTTATTATATTCAATCTAAAAAACATCCCGAACACCGTAAACATGGTCGTGTGATGCTGGGTATGGCGATGATTATGGCCATATTTGTTGCACCAGCACAGGTGCTTATTGGTGATATGCATGGGCTTAATACCCTTGAGCATCAACCAGCTAAAGTTGCTGCGATGGAAGGTCTTTGGGAAAATGAGCGCGGTGCGCCACTGGTGCTATTCGCCATTCCAGATCAAAAAGCACAAAAGAACCACTATGAAGTCAAAATTCCTTATGTGTCTGGTCTAATCCTGACCCATTCATTAGATGGCGAAGTGAAGGGGCTTAAAAATTGGGCACCAGAGGACCAACCGTATGTTCCTATTGTATTTTGGTCATTCCGGGTCATGGTTGGCATTGGTACGTTGATGGTGCTTGTGGGTCTGTTCAGTGCCTACAAATACTTTAGAAAGCAACAATTCAATCCCGAAAGCAAATGGTTTCACCGCTTATGGATGATGATGACCCCGCTCGGTTTTATTGCGCTACTTGCGGGTTGGTTTGTTACCGAAACCGGCCGTCAGCCTTGGACAGTATACGGCGTAATTCGTACTGCCGAGAGCATGTCACCGGTTGCCGCTCAGCAAGTTGCAACGACGCTAATTGGCTTCATTGTGCTATATATCTTCGTCTTTGGCGCGGGCAGTTTTTATATTCTACGCTTGATTGCTAAAGGTCCTCAACCATATGAAGATCCTGCTGATGATAACTTCTATGAGCATTCGGTCACTGAAGGTCAAGGTCGCACATTAAGTGGCGACAGTCATGCCAGCGATAATATGGAAAAAAATTCGGCTGAAGATATTGACAAACCAGCGAATGACAAAGAAGACGGAGGGTTACGCTAATGTTTAACTATGGTGATGTATTAGATTTACCCTTAATTTGGGGCGGCTTGATTGCCTTAGCAGTCTTCGTTTATGTGTTACTTGATGGCTTTGATTTGGGCTGTGGAATTTTATTCCCGTTTGCAGGCTCTGATAAAAACCGCAGTCGGATGATGAACTCTATCGCTCCGTTTTGGGATGGTAACGAGACTTGGCTAGTGTTGGGTGGTGGTGGTTTGTTCGCCGCTTTTCCAGTCGCTTACGGCATCATTATGACCGGCTTATATCTGCCCGTCATCTTTATGCTGTTTGGTTTGATTATGCGCGGGGTGGCGTTTGAGTTTCGCTTTAAAGCCTCTGCTCATCGATATGTGTGGGATTTCTTCTTCTTTATCGGCTCTGTATTAGCGACCTTCTGCCAAGGGCTTATGTTAGGCGCTTTGGTACAAGGGCTAGAGGCCAGCAATCGTTTATATACTGGCGGCCCGTTTGATTGGTTCACGCCATTTGCTGTCGTCTGCGGTATCGCCCTTATTATCGGCTATGCCCTTCTCGGCTCGACATGGCTAATCATAAAAACCGAGCACAAGCTACAAGTATGGGCACGCAAAGTATCAAGCTGGATACTTTCCGCCCTAGTTTTAGCGATGGTGGTAGTGACGATATTTATGTACTTCTCAGATATCAATGCGCTTGAAGGTTGGTTCAGCCTGCCGGGTCTGCTATATCTTGCACCCATGCCAATTATTGTGCTGCTATTATTCTTTGTGATGCGTAAAGACTTAGCGACTGAGCGCGAATATCGTCCATTTCTATTAACTGTGGCGCTGTTTTTAATGGGTTATATTGGCGTTTGTTATGCCATGTTCCCTTATATCGTGCCCTATCAAATGACTATTTATGAAGCCGCCGCAGCCGATACCTCACTATCATTTATGTTGATTGGGGCCGGTATTATGCTACCGATTATTTTGAGTTATACCGCTTTTGCCTATTATACCTTTAAGGGTAAAACGGACCATGAGCATATGTACTAAGTAAAACATTTAGTATTTGATAAAATATGATAATGCCTAGCAGCTGCCGCAAACCATTGTGGCAGCTCAGTCTAACAAGCAGCAAAAGAGGTCATCATGAAAAATCTTAGTAAAAAAAAATCGCAATGGGTATGGTTTATTGGCTTATATCTAGCAGGTTTTTTGACCATTTTTATTATTGCACAATTGATTAAACTGGCAATGGGTGTTTAAAACACTCGCTTATTAACTTTATTGATCAATAAAAAACCGCAACCTTAATAGCATTATTAGGGCGGCGGTTTTTTATTAATTTCTCATCGTCAAAATCACACCGCTATCTTATAAGTATTTAGATAAAAAATATTCGACTGAGTTATTCACAAGCTCCTAAAGTCGCCACCTATTTGTACCAAATCCTGTTTGGAATGTTTTTTGTAGGATGAACTATAGGCTTTGAGAACCGCAATAATCGTTAGCGCCTTTATTGGCAATAAAAGTATTCACCTGCGTCAAACGCTCAGGCGTGCCCACATCTATCCAGTTATCCGTGATAACTTCTGCGGTCACTTGAGACTTAATCATAGCCTTTTTAAGTAGCGGCCCAAGGGCTGCTGGCTGCCCTGATACCAAGCCATCAACCAAGCGCGGTGACATAACACTAATACCCGCAAAGGTATATTTATCCGCATTGCCAATCGGCTGCTCACTTGCCAAGCCATCATTAACCGCAAAGTCGCCGCCACTATTATGCACTGGATTGTCAGTCAGTAATAAGTGTGCGCGCTGATCGGCTTCCAGCTCATAGTTTTGCAACTGGGCAAAATCATAAGTCGTCCAGACATCGGAATTGACTAAGATAAAAGGCGCGTCTTTTAACTTACCTGTTTGCAAAGCATTAAAAATACCACCAGCAGTTTCAAGTGGCTCATCGTCTTCAAGCGACCAATGCAGGTTTACGCCATATTGCGAGCCATCACCCAAGGTTTTCATCAACTTATCAGCAAGCCATGAGGCATTAATAGTGATATCAGTAATACCTGCTGCTTGTAGCGCCTTGATATGCCAGACAATAAGCGGTTGTCCACCAACTTTTACTAAAGGCTTGGGGGTCTCAAGGGTCAGCGGACGCAAACGCGTACCCTTGCCAGCAGCCAAAATCATTGCTTGCGTTATTGCGGACATGGCCGCTCCTTTTTATCATGTTTGTATAAAGTATTTGTACTTAAAATCATGAAAGATAAAGTTAGTTTCAATATAAAAGTTTGCTTATAATCAGTTACTTATAGCAGTTCAGGCTACTAAGCAAACTTCCGCTGATAAGCTGGCAAGACAGTATTTGTCATCCATTTATTAAAAGGCAATACCGTTTGTTGCATACTATTATTACCATTCTTACCAAGCCATTCCAGCTCAAGGATTAAATCGCGCATGACTTTAGGAATATCAGCCAAATAGCGATTTTTACCATCGCGCTCAGCTAAACGAATAAAAATACCCAAGACTTTTAAATGTCGTTGCACACCCATGACATTGACGTCACTCTCCAGCTGTTCAGCGCTACCTGCTGTTTGTAATTCCGCTTGCTGCTGCAGTTGCCAAAAATTATGAATCCAACTGGATACCTGATCCTCAGGCCATTCCACGTAGGCATCACGCACTAATGATACCAAATCATAGCTATACGCCCCAATAACGGCGTCTTGAAAATCAATCACGCCTAAACGCGAGGGTTCCCTCTGATCTTGCATGAGATTACGGCTGTGATAATCACGATGGACGATCACTTGCGGCTGCGCCAAGATATTTTCTATTAACGCGGCTTTTAGGTTTTCCCAAAGCGCCTTCTCAAGATTGACATCAATAAAAGGCAAGAACCAATCACTAAACAGATCCATCTCGCGAGTCAGTAACGCGGTATCATAATCTGGCAATTGATACTGAGATTTTGCTGTCTCTACAGATATATTTTGCAGCGCAATTAAGGTTTGCATAGCCAGTTGATAATAGTCATTGATTTGCGCTGGCTGGCAACCTACCAATAAGTGTGCAAACTCCACCGTACCAAAATCTTGCAGTACCAAAAACCCTTGTGCCACATCCTGCGCTATCAGCTCTGGTACATTTATCGCAGGCGTCATTAGCTTGGCAACTTTGATAAACTGCTGCAATGCTTCTTGTTCATCAGCAGAATCCATGACAATATAGCGCGCCGTGCTGTTATTATTACCATCTGACAACTGTATGCGGTGATATTGGCGCGCGCTAGCATCACCCGGCAGACTATCAAGAATGAAGTCTTGATTTGCAAATATTTGCTGTAGCCACTGCTCTAACTGTTGCTGGCGAATGCCGACTGTAGAGATACTCGCATCAGGCTTGGACGTTACATTTTCTATCATAAGAGGCACCGCTGGTTAAATATCAATTATCAATCACTAAAATAGTGATAATTCAGGTAGATACTTGCTAAAATGGCAAGTAATTTTAGGGTGTTGGTTATTTTTAATGGTTTTGCCATCACTTTTTAATCGTGAAGTTAAGGTTTAACCTTAAGAAAACACCTTACTACCCCATAAAATTTGATGAATAGTGTAGCTGATTTGATTTTTTTTGACTATGATAAGTCATTAATAGTTGTCAGATGTTCAAATATCCTAACTTATATTATCGTATAGTGGTCGTATGGTTGTTTGTTTACTACCCATCTTAATTTAACAAACGGCTATTAAGCACAGTTATCGTACTATTTATTGTTTTATGTTGGTATGCCAAGCGTGCGTTTTGATATTAATGCTATTTAGTAGAATGCTATTTAATAAGCAAGTTTGCTAACAGATAAACTTACTGAACCCAAATTATGTTCCATTAGGCTCTGCAATCATAGGTGTGCCCTTGTTATATTCTCCGCTTTACCAAAGCATCCGTTTGATTTTATTTGGTGCATTAAGCCTAACCATGAGCGCTGCAGCAGTAGCGAGTACTAACCCGCAGGCAGCTGCCCCTTTAATTTCTGATAGTCCTAATTTTGCAAATGCCAGTACTAAGGTCGTAGACGCTGATAATTTGTATATCAATGAGTCGTCTGTTATTCACGCCTCTACTGATCTTCCAGTAATGAACCCCGCCATTGCAGTGACTGAAATTGCTGAAAGCTCAAACGACCCTGTAGTCAAAGCCTCAGATAATAGTCTCTATGATGATAACGCTGAGGCTAACGGCAGTAATGAAAATAGTAGTGTTACTAAAAATAGTGATGGTATTGATAATAGTAAAGGCTCAAGAGCACGTCGAAACATGGCGTCAGATCCAGCGCTGGATAACAGTCGCCTTGATGTCAGTGATGAAAGTATTCAAGACAGTCTCATGCGCCTAGCAGAATTTTATGAATTGACTCCTGATTCTAAACCCAATACTGACACACCAGAACCACAATCGCTAACTACTGACAATAATACAAACCCTGCTCAGCCGATAATGGATAGTCAGCTACCGCCGACGATTGATAGCCCTGCTACTCGTCAACCTATGCGTAAGCTTGGAACAAATTTAAATCTGTTTCCCAATACCGTAGATAGTGCTCAACGCTGTGAGGGCCAATGGGTTTATCCTAAGCGTAACCCTAATTATCAACGCGCCGTCAATGAAGCCAACGCGACGAATGGACAAGCTCCTACAAATCTGACCGGCACTTCTAATAGCCAAGCCGCGCTATTTACAGAATCGGATTACGGCTATTATGATAATGTTGACTACGCCGAGTTATCAGGTAATGTCATTATCGATCAAGGTACGCAGCATATCGAAGCGGATAAAATTGTGGTGGATTTAACCAGTGGTGTGGTCGGTGCTCAAGGTAAAGTAATGTTTACCGATCAAGCGACTGGCAATATTAACGGGTCTACGCCGCAATCAACAGCTAATAATACGGACACTGTTACCGATAAGGCCTCACAAGGTGGTCTGATTGGCGTCGCTGACAGCTTGGCTTATAGTACTGAAACGGGGCAATCAACCGCTTATGGTGTCGCGTTTGCTAGTGTGCCATTACAAGCGCATGGTTATGCCAAACGTCTTAATCGTCCTGATGAGAGCCAATATGAGCTTGATGAGGTTATGTTTAGTACTTGTCCGCCAACGGATCGCAAGTGGCAGTTAGAAGCCAAAAGCATCAATTTAGATACTGACAGTGGTCGCGGCAAAGCTTATAACACTACCTTTCGTATTGCTGATGTACCGGTATTTTATTTACCTTACTTTAACTTCCCAATCGACAGCCGCCGCAGTAGCGGATTTTTATTGCCCAGCGCCAGTATTGGTAGTGAAAGCGGCCTTGAGATCGACGTTCCTTACTATTTGAACTTAGCACCTAACTACGATGCGACGATCAACACTCACGTTTATACCAATCGTAACCCCATGCTGTCAGGTGAATTTCGCTATCTAACTGAGCAGTACGGCGAAGGTATTTTTAACGGTTCATACTTACCCAATGATAAAGAATACGATGACGAAGATCGCAGTAGCTTTTTTTATGATCATTACTGGTCCTCTAATAGCATTCCACGCTTAAGCGGCGATGCCAAGTACAGCTATGTGTCGGATGCCGACTATCTCAATGACTTTGATACCCTAGGTTTGTCGGACAATACTTTAAATCTGCCACGACGGGCGCGTCTTAACTACTATAACGATTATGTCAGCGGTGAGCTAAAGCTCGAGACTTTCCAAACGCTCAATGCCTTTACCAACAACGGTGAGGCATTAGAAGACAAAGACAAGCCTTACTCGCGCCTACCGCAGCTGAGCTTGGACTATCGCGTGCCTTGGTCAGATACTATCGATATTACCGGTGTTCATGACTCCGCCTACTTTAAAAAATCTATTGAAGATGGCTCAGAGGACGAAAAAAGTGGCCTAAGGGTTTATAACAAACTAAGCGCCGCTTATCCTATCGAGTCTGCTTGGGGCTATGTCAATCCCAAGCTTAGCCTGCAACACCTATACACATCATACGATCAAGACAGCTTAGTGGATAATGCGCTGAATAAAGGAGACGGTAGCCAGTCAGTATTTGTACCCCAAGCCAGTATTGACGCCGGACTACATTTGTATCGTGCTGGCTCACCATTTGGCGCTTTTGACGACACCATGGGTGGTTATCAGCTGCTCAGCCCGCGCCTAAAATATACTTATTCGCCTTTTGAGGATCAAAACGAGCTTCCCAACTTTAATACTCGTATAGCCTCTATTAACTATGAACAGCTGTTCTCGGACAGCTGGTTCTTAGGGCATGATCGCTTGCAAGACTTACATGCCATTACTCCTGGGATTAATTATCGTTACATCGATGCAACGGGTGTGACACGTTTTGATGGTAGCATTGCAGAGCAGTTTTATTATGGCGCTGGCCGTGTCACTCTTGAGGATCAGACTCCTGTCTTTAACACCTCCTCCTCTGGAATGGTCTGGGATACCAGCATTCAACCTTATAACAATGTTTGGGTTGATGTCAGCGGTGCGCTCGATAATAGCTATGATGTAAATTTCATCACCACTGAACTGCGCTATCAGCCATCAGATAATAGCTTGTTTAATGTCGGTTTTGTCAAACGTCAGAGGGATGAAAACACCAATCAGTTGCCATTGTCAGCCTTTACAGCGTCGGCAATTTTTCCTGTTAATAATAATTGGCGGGTGTTAGCGCAAGGACAGTATGATTATCAAAGTGATAGAATGCTCGACGCCTTAGTCGGTGTTGATTATGAAGATTGCTGCTTTGGCTTTGCTGTTTATGGTCGCCGTTACTATAATGACCTAAATGTAAAAGACAAACCCAATCAAGCGATTATGGCAGAGATCAGACTCAACGGACTTGGCAGTGGCAGTAGCCGCTTAACACGCTTGCTCTCGGATAAAATCTTGGGCTTCGAGCCTGTACAAACTGCGTGGAAAGACTAGCGGGCTATTGCCAACAATTAATTGCAAAATCAGTTATAAAACCAACTATTAATTGAACCTAAGTAGTCAAAGTTATAAAGCCAAACGAATAACAGATAACAACCTGACAACATTGAGGGCAACTCTATTTAACTTATGACTATTCAGCTCATAGTGAATACAGTTGTCCAACTACCATCCGATGCGATGACATTGATGAGGAGCATCATGAGATTTTTTTCTTTACGTCAGACCAGTCGCGCTGTACTGCTTTCTATGGGTATGAGTGCAGGCCTTGTGCTGAGCCTCAATGCTCAAGCCGCAACAGTCAAACCTATAGACGTGCCAGCCAATACCCCTACTAGCCAAAATAGCGATACTCGTCTAACCCCTGCTAATAGCACTGATGGTATCATTGCTCTAGTTAATGATAATGCTATTCTCAAAAGCGATCTGATTAATGCGGTGATTCAAACTCAAGCACGGGCGCAGGCCACTGGTGAACCCATTGCTAACTCAGCGCAGCTACAGTCTGAGGTATTAAATGCGCTTATCTTGCGTGAGTTACAGCTGTCATTGGTCAACCGTGTTGGACTCAAACCTGACGAAGCAGCCATTAATCAGCGTCTTACCCAAATCGCTAAGTCTGAAGGTGTCGATAGTCTTGCTGCCCTACAGCAACGATTGGATGCCAATCAAGCGGGCAGCTATGCGGCTTTGCGTGCACAGATTATCGAAGACGCTGCTATTCAATCTTTGCAGCAGCGTCAGATTACCAATCGTGTGCGTATCAGTGAACAAGACATTGAGGCGTTTTTGGCGTCACCTGAAGCTAAGCGTCTCAACCAAAGCGAATATCAAACCATTCACGTTCGCGTCCCTTATATAGATGACTATAGCCGATTGTCCCAAGATCAGCGTGACGAGGCGCTAAAAGTGGCTCAAACGCTACGTGCGCGTCTACAAGCCTCCAATGTCGATGTTGCTGCCATTATAGCCGAAGTCCAAGGCAGCTATCCGATTCCACTACAAGGTGGCGATACAGGATTTCATAAAGCGGCTGCCCTACCTACAGAGCTAGCGAGCGAGATTATCAAGCTTGATGTTGGTGCCGTCAGTGCACCACTCGTGACCCCCGAAGGCATCGATGTAATTAAGCTTGCCGGTAAAAAAGCTAGTGATACGATGATTATACCGCAATGGCACACTCGCCATATCTTAGTTAAGGTCGATGACCTCCAGACTGATGCGCTTGCTGAACAAAAAATTAATGATTTATATGCTCAATTACGCGGTGGTGCTGACTTTGCGGATCTAGCGGCAACTTATTCAGATGATCCAGGCTCAGCAGGACGTGGCGGTGATCTGGATTGGGTCAGTGAAGAAGATATGATTGGTCCTTTTGAGGCAGTTATGAAAAACACTGCAGTCGGTGACTACTCTGCTCCTTTTAAAACTCAGTTTGGTTGGCACATTCTTAAAATCGAAGGCAAACGTCAGCAGGACGTTAGCGACCAATATCGTCGCAACATGGCGCGCCAAGCACTCTATCAACGCTTAGCACCACAAGCTAAAGAAGACTGGCTACAGGAGCTACGGGCTGGCGCTTATATTCAAGTGCTCGAATAGTATTTGTAGATTAATTTAGTAGTGTTCCACTATTTCAATCTACAAATGTGATGTCTGACAATAAAGGGTATAGGCAAATGCGTATGCCCTTTTTGTATCAAGGACAATAGATAAGGTATCTAAATTTGAGCCTTATTTGATGCTTTGTTTAAGAGGTTTTAAACATACACAAATAGACTCAGTGGCTAGTCAAAAAGGTCTCAGGCATGCCGGAAAAAACAGGCAAGGCTTATTATCTCTCGAAAAACATCTATTATGTACCAAACTACGCACCAACTGTATGAAAAATAAACCTCGATAAATTAAACCTTTAACCCACAAGAAAAAACCCGAACCTAGGGCGATTGGTTCGGGTTTTTTGTGCTTCATTATGTTGTTATTATTATTTCTTCCGTAGTGACTTATCCTAAGTCATAAGCAGTAGCCTATAAGACAGTGGGCTGACCTGAGCTTGTATTGCTACTACCTCAACACTGCATCCTTGCTTTTCCTTGTGTTGATGATGGTATTATAGGGTAATTCCATTTAGGTGGATAGACGCTAAAAACCTTATTTGACGTAAGCATTTACTTACATGCATACAGGTAGGTTTGTAGAAAAAGTAGACCTTGTTTTAGTTAACCTATTAACGGTCATTTTGCTTCTCTTCCACATGCTCTTTTGAAACTTTACGCCCTTCTTTTTTACCTGCTTTGATCTTATTTTCTGTCTCTTCAATGTCTTCAGCTTGCGCCGTTGGCGCGTTTTGCTCTTGCTTACTGGTTTCTTCGGGTTCGTATTGTAAGGTAGTCAATACTGGAAAGTGATCGGAGCCGATAGAGGGCATACGTTTGATATCGACGACGGTAAAACAGGTGCTATGGAAGATATGATCGAGTGCCCAACGCAAAACGGGATAATTCACATTAAAAGTATTGATAAAGCGGCGGCCAATACGCGGATCAAGTAGCCCTGAGATACGTTGAAAACGCCGCGTGGTTTTTGACCAAGCCACATCATTGAGATCGCCTGCCAAAATTGCCGCTTGCTCCTGCTCTTTAATATGACGTCCAACCATTAACAACTCAGCATCACGTGTAGTGGACTTATCAGCTTCTGTCGGACTTGGCGGCATCGGATGCAAGCAATAGAGCCAAATAACGCGGCCACTTTGCAGCCGCAATTGGGTATGAATGGAGGGAATATCATCAATCATCAGATATTTAACTTCAGGCTTAATTAGCTCAAGCTTAGAATATAAGTGCATACCATATAAATTATCAAGTGGTACCTTAACGGTGTAAGGATAATCCGGTTCTATTTTGTTAAGCGCGTCTTGCCACTTTTGATCACTCTCAAGAGTAATTAAAATATCAGGCTGATTTTTCCTGACGAGATCAATTAAAGCTTGCGTGTTGTCATTAGTAGTTAGAACGTTTGAGACCATGATTTTAAGCTGACGCTTTGCGCTTTCAGGCCTATTTTTAGCACTTTGCACTTCTTTTTTCCACAGTTTGGTATAGGGCAATACCATTCTAAGCTGAAAAGCTAAGGTGACGCTTAAAGCGATAAATAATAGCCATTGGCCCAGTTGCCATTGCGACCAAAACACTAGCATACCAATCCATGCAATAATACCGAGCACCATAATCTGGATACGTGGAAAGTCGACGCTGCGCACCCACCAGTGATCGAGTGGCAGCCAGCCCCAAATAGTTATAAAGGCAATTAGCCCTGCCAGCAGCTGTATACCATAATATAGTAAAGAGAAATCCATAAGGTGTATTAACCGTTTATTAAATTGATGGCCAAGCCAATGATCAGATTAATTGTCAGTCCAAAATTCAAATCTTCTATTAGCTTAATATGACCTGACAGTAAATACTTACTTTAGCATCTCAAAGCCTTAACGCCTACTGCTCAACTTTGATTATAATGAGCTGCCAGTAAAATATTACAATCTTAGCATCTATATTTAGACTCAAGGATGCCCCGCTCAAATAAACCCACATTCCTTTACTTTGATAACGTAAAGTTATAATCAGTATAGTTAATAGTGATTAAAAAATGAGCAGAATTATTCAAAACGCCTTGCTTTTTATCACTATTCACGGCATTGTTATCGGTCGGTATTGCAACAAACAACTGTAAAAAGGATCGAGATTCATGAGCAATTTAACAGTAGGCTTGGTAGGCTGGCGCGGTATGGTAGGGTCAGTACTGGTACAACGTATGCGTGAAGAAAACGACTTTTCTGGTATCACCCCAGTGTTCTTTTCGACCAGTAATGCAGGCGGCGATGCCCCGAGCTTTGATGGTATCACTACCAGCCAACTGAAGGATGCTCATGATATTAAAGCGTTAGCCGCTTGTGATGTAATTATTACCTGCCAAGGTGGCGACTACACTCAAAAGGTGCATCAGCCCTTGCGCAATAGTGGCTGGAATGGCTACTGGATTGATGCCGCCAGCACACTACGGATGGAAGATAACAGTATCATTATTCTTGATCCGGTCAATCGCAAAGTCATTGATAGCGCCCTTGCAAACGGTAAAAAAGACTTCATCGGTGGCAACTGTACTGTCTCTTTAATGCTGATGGCAATCGGTGAGCTGTTTAACAAAGGCTGGATAGAATGGGTCAGTGTGATGACCTATCAAGCAGCAAGTGGCTCAGGTGCGAACAATATGCGCGAGCTGATCACCGGTATGGGCGTACTGCATGACGCAGTAAAAGATGAGCTGGCCAACCCTGCCAGCGCGATACTTGAGATTGATAAAAAAATTGCCCAAACACAGCGCTCGGACGACTTTCCTAAGCAGTATTTTGGTGTGCCGTTAGCCGGTAGCTTAATTCCTTATATCGACGCGCAGTTAGAAAATAAACAGTCGCGAGAAGAATGGAAAGGTGGTGTTGAAACCAATAAAATTCTTGGTAATAACGCCGAAAACAACATCGCTATAGACGGTATGTGTGTACGAGTCGGCGCGATGCGTTGTCATGCACAAGGCTTAACGATTAAACTAAAAAAGGACATTCCACTAGAGGAAATCGAAGCGGCGTTAAAAAACAGCGGCAATCAATGGTTAGATGTGGTCGAAGATGATAAAGAAGCAACCATGAACCGCTTAACGCCCGTAGCAGTGACTGGCACCTTGACTGTTGCTCTTGGTCGTCTGCGCAAACTTAATATGGGCGGTGAATACTTAGGCGCCTTTACGGTTGGCGATCAATTATTGTGGGGTGCGGCAGAACCTTTACGCCGGATGCTAAACATCATCCGTGAGCAAAAAAACTAAATGGCTTTTTATTAGTAGTCATTTATATTGACATAAAAAAGACAGCCTGTGCTGTCTTTTTTATGAGCTATTTTAGAAAGTTATATATCTTTAAAACCACCAAAATCTTATTTTTGCTTATAGGCAATCATAATCTCATTGCGGCGCATAAACGGTAATGTCCACGGTGGATTGTAACGTGCCAGCTCAGGTGTGCCGATGACCGTCAATTTTTGACTTTGCATCCAGGTACTCAGTATCTGTGTTTTTTCTGCGACTTTTTGTGGGCCAGCAAGTCCCGAAAATTTAATGATCCCATAAGTCTGTACGGGTAGCTTAGTGATAGTAATGTCCGGGTTATTGGGCTTAGGTAGGGTTTGCATAGTATAATGACTGGGCATCACAAATTGTACCCGCCACTTGCCATTATCTTGTTGCATACTTACCGGCGCGGTCATGGCAATTTTTTTTGACTTACTGTTATCAGCGACTTGTGGCTGCATCATCACCGGCGCGGTCATACTAATCTTACTACTAGTGCCACTTGGTGCAGTGTTATTGCCAAATATATAATTGGCTAAGGTTTTAAACCCTTGTCGACTGGCCGCATCTTGATCACCAGTTACCCAAGTTTGAGCAACAAGCTGCGCATCATAACGTCTTAATTCAAAGTCTTCAGTTTGGTTCAAAACGGTGTAGTTAGGTTCTTCAGTAGCCATAGCAACTCCTGGTATCCATAGTAAACTGCCAAGCAATAAGTAAACCCAAGTCTTCATAATAAGCCTCCACAGGAAAGTAGCGATTTTTAACGTGTGGTTTAATAACATTCTGTCCAGTCATGCAGCTGTTTATAAAGTAGTGAGTTGACTGTATATTTTATTAAGACTATACCTTATCAATATTTTAATGCGGTTGTCTGTGCTTTTTAAGTATAAGTTTAGACTTGTTTTCGATGTGTCTGTGCGACAAAACATGACTCAGATTATCTATTATCTACATTAACCCCTATCTACATTAGACATCGTATCAAGAACCGATTCCCAAAAAAATACCTAGCAGTGCTATAATTAGCGCTATTTTCATAGCTTAGATAGCGATTATTATATGCAATTTATATTACATAAGACAGCCAGTGGTGAAAGTCGGGCACGCCGCGGCACGGTTCATCTTAATCATGGCGATGTACAAACACCTGCTTTTATGCCTGTTGGTACTTACGGTACCGTCAAAGGCATGCTACCGCGCGATATCGAAGCCATTGGTGCAGATATTATCTTGGGCAATACCTTCCATTTATGGTTACGTCCAGGCACGGACGTCATCGATAAATTCGGTGGTCTGCACAAGTTTATGCATTGGGACAAGCCGATTTTGACCGATTCAGGTGGCTTTCAGGTGTTCAGCCTAGGTGCTACGCGTAAAATTACTGAAGAAGGTGTGCACTTTAAATCACCTATTGATGGGGCTAAAGTATTTTTGTCACCAGAAAAATCGATGCAAATTCAGTATAGCTTGAATTCTGATATTGTTATGCAGTTCGATGAATGCACGCCCTATCCGGCCACTCATAACGAGGCCAAAAAATCTTTAGAGCTGTCATTGCGCTGGGGCCAGCGCTGTCTTGATGAACATCGAAATCTCAATAGCACCAATGCTTTATTTGGTATCATCCAAGGCAGTATGTATAAAGATTTGCGTCAGCAATCACTGGAAGGCTTGCTCAATATCGGCTTTGATGGCTACGCAATCGGCGGTCTATCAGTCGGTGAACCTAAAGATGAGATGATGGATGTCTTAGACTATATCCCCAATGCCATGCCTGCGGATAAACCACGCTATCTGATGGGTGTCGGTAAGCCTGAGGATATCGTCGAAGCCGTACGTCGCGGTGTAGATATGTTTGACTGTGTAATGCCGACTCGTAACGCCCGCAATGGTCATTACTTTGTCACCGGTAACCTTGATAATGTCGGTGTGGTACGCATTCGTAATAGTCAATACCGTAATGATGAAGGTCCGTTAGATCCAGAATGTGACTGCTACACTTGCCAAAACTTTAGCCGTGCTTATTTATATCATTTGAATAAATGTAAAGAGATGCTAGGTGCACAGTTAGCGACTATTCATAACTTACGCTATTATCAGCGCCTTATGATAGGTATTAGAGAAGCCATTGAACAAGATGACTTCGATGCGTTTGTGAGTGAATTTTATAGCAAGCGCGGTCAAACCGTATCTGAGCTAAATTTACGTTAATGGCTATTGGTTTTTGGAGTATTAACGTCTAAATCCTCAAATACAGATTAAAGAATATAAAAAAGGCTTAAAATAAACTTAAGCCTTTTTTATTGAGCACTATTCTAGTAATACCGACAAATACTTAGCCGAGTAACGTTGCAACAAAAACCGCAATGACCGCGATTGGTGCAACAAACTTAGCAACGATTTGCCATATCTGCCAAGCACCATTAGATAAACCAAGCTCTTGTTGGATGGTATGCTGATCCATTCTCCAAGCAAAGAATATGATACCCGCAAGACCTGTTAGTGGTAATAAGAACTTACTAGTAATTTTATCTAACGCATCGAAAATACCATTGCCCATGATAGTAAAGTCAGCCCATAGGTTAAATGATAATAGTGCCGCTATACCAAGTAACCAAATGACCGTACTAGCAACGATAGTTGATACCGTGCGGCTCATAGCCGTACGCTCTTCTAAGAACTCAACAGTGGGCTCTAGTAACGATATTGATGACGTCACTGCCGCAAAGGTAATCAATAAGAAGAACAAGGTACCAATGATAGCGCCGCCAGCCATACTACCAAAAGCAATCGGTAAGCTGACAAAGATAAGGCCAGGGCCCGCAGAGGGATCAAGACCATTACTAAAGATAATGGGGAAAATGGCCAAACCAGCGGCTAGTGCAATGACCGTATCTAAAATGACAACCGTACGTGCCGTCTTTAGCAAGTTCACTTCACGACCTAGATATGAACCATAAGCGACCATGATGCCCATACCGATAGATAGGGTAAAGAAGGCATGACCTAAGGCTGCTAGCATTACTTCTCCAGTCAGTTTGCTAAGATCTGGGGCAAATAGATAAGTAACGGCTTCAATAAAGCCACCATTTACCACATTGTAACCAACAATGACAAATAGAATCAGGCCTAATAGTGGCATTAGTACTTTAGCCGTAGTTTCAATACCACGGGTCACCCCAATACCAACAATTAAGGCGGTAATAACCATAAATACCGTGTGCCAGATGGTCAGTGTGCCAGCTGATGCTAACATAGCATCAAAAGTAGCTGCGACGGCATCGCCATCTTGTCCTGCAAAACTACCTGTTCCTACTTTGGTAATATAGTTAAGCGCCCAGCCACCGATGACGCTATAGAAGGATAGAATTAAAAATCCCCCTAAAATGCCCGTAGCACCAACAATACCCCAATTGCGTGATTTTCCTTCGCTTACTGCCACATCAGTAAAGGTATTAATCGGGTTTTTTTGCCCACGGCGACCGATCAACCATTCCGCAACCAATACGGGGAAACCGACCAACGCGATACAAAATAAGTAGGCAATAACGAAAGCGGAACCGCCGCTCTCACCAACCATATAAGGAAATTTCCAAATATTTCCTAAGCCCACCGCTGACCCTACTGCCGCCAGCACAAAGCCAAAGCTTGAGCTCCACTGCGCATGTTCTTGTTTATTGTTAACCATTTTACCGTCCTTGTACTTCCCTTACTGTTGCTTGTACTCGCAGCTTATGATCATAAATAGTATTAAAATATTTAAACTATCTATCAATGGGCAATGTGACGTACTCAGCAACATTAAGAAAGAATTGTTTACAATTTTATAGACAATCAGTTTCTGCTAAGCAACCTAAAAAGTCAAGTAGTCATAAATACAAAAAGTCATAACGCTGAGTTATGACTTAATAAGTTTTTGGCAATTTGATAGCTATATTTTTCTTACTACAAAAAGCTATCTAGCAGACCTTAGCGAACAACGCCGCGTTTACTCTGCTGTAATGAATCAATAAGCAGCTGGATTCTGGGTTCAGTGGGCAGTAACTCTTCTTGTAAAACAGTGAGCGCTTGTACCGTCGTTAGCCCGGATCTAAAGATAGTCAGATAAGCTTGTCTTAGTATATCAATGGTCTGCTGAGACCAGTTTTTACGGCGCATTCCCTCGATATTGAGGCCATGCACATGTGCCGGATTACCCGATACCATAGTAAAGGCCGCCACGTCTTTTAAAATTAAGCTGGCGCCGCCTACTAAGCTGTAATCATCGACTCTACAAAATTGATGAATACCGGAGTTGCCCCCAATAATGGTATGGTCGCCAATGGACACATGCCCTGCAATACCCACATTGTTAGCCAATACATTATGATCACCAATTGAGCAATCATGGGCAATATGCGTATTTACCATCAATAAGTTATGACTACCAATCTTAGTTAGCTCTTTATCTTGTGCGGTTCCACGGTGTAAGCTACAAGCTTCACGAATGGTATTATAATCACCAATCTCAAGCCATGTGCGCTCACCATCATACTTTAGATCTTGTGGATCTTCACCAATACTGGCAAACTGATAAATTTGATTGTGCTTACCGATACGGGTTAGCTTAGTCACCACCACATGCCGATGCAACGTGGTGTGTGCACCAATTGTTACCTCGTCGCCAACGATACAATAAGGACCGATAAATGCCGTTTCATCAATCGTAGCGGACGGTGAGATGAGTGCTGTAGGATGGATCTGACTCATAATGGAGGCCTTTGTATCATTTAATGCGAGTAGATGGTAAAGCGAAATACTTATGGTTGATCTGTATGGCTAATATTGGTAGCTTTCAGACCAATAGCTTTAATTTTGATTAAAAATTTCAGCAGTTCTCATTTTTATCATGAGTCATGGCCAATACCAGCTAGATAGACTGAAGCCATAACGCTATTAGCAAGCAATCCGTCTCAGACAATTATTGCTCTTGACGAGCGATCATAACTTGAGCACTGGCCGCGAGCTCATCACCCACATGCACGGTACAATCAAATTTATAAATACCACGCTTTTGCATGACAGTTTTTGCACGGATAATTAGCTGATCGCCGGGAATGACTCGGCGCTTAAAGCGCACTTTATCGACGCCTGCAAATAGATATAAATAGCCATCTTCTGCTGTTAGCCCGGCACTTATAAAGCCCAATACGCCTGAAACCTGCGCCATCGACTCTACCATTAATACGCCTGGCATAATCGGCTCATCAGGGAAATGTCCATTAAAAAACTCTTCATTAATAGTGACATTTTTGATACCAGTAATGCATTCACCGGGTTTACAAGCGGTGATTTTATCGACCAGCATAAATGGATAACGATGCGGCAGATAATGCTTCAGCGTATGATACGTTAATGGTAAGGTCAGGCCTTGCTCAGATAAGGTTTTGATATCTTCATCACTTAAGGTATCAATATCGATGTTCATAACGGGGCTTCCTTGCTTTTATTGCGTGCTGTTAGTGACAATATGTCAGGTGTTAAATTTATTCTTAATAGACTTATAAAATGCTCAAGCTTAGTATTTAGTCGCTACCAAGCTGACGAAAACGCACGGCTGCACGCCTCCATTTAGCGGTTGGCATCGCTGCTGTTCCTGATGAATAGGAGCCGGCTATTTTAATAGATTTGGTTACCATCGTCATACCCGATAAAGTAACATCATCCGTAATTTGGACATGACCATTGATACCGACTGCGCCACCTATAATACAGCGCTTACCAATAGTAGTACTGCCTGCAATACCCGTTTTGGCAGCGATAGCTGTCCCATCACCGATACGGACGTTATGTGCCACTTGTACTAAGTTGTCGATAATAACATGATTGCCTATCACCGTATCATCAATAGCACCGCGATCGACACAAGTGTGACTACCGATACGCACATGATCACCAATAATCACCCGACCAAGCTGTGCAATACGCTCCCAGCCGCTACTGCTAGGATCTTGGGTCGGCGCAAAGCCAAAGCCTTCAGCGCCAATACTAACCCCTGCGTGAAATCTAGCATAATTACCGATAATACAGTCATGCCCTACGACCACGTGCGACTTGATAACGCAATCGTCACCTATTAAGGTATGCGCCTCAATAACCACATGCGCATCAAGACAGCTACGCGCACCAATGTGTACCTGCTCACCAATCACGCAGTACGCCCCAATACTAACATCAGCGCCAATGACAGCACTATCAGCAATTATTGCGCTAGGGTGAATACAACCAGTAGAGAATTTGCGCTCAAACAGCTGACTGCCACTAGCGTAGGCCAGATAAGGCGTTGCTACCACCAGCGCCAAAGAAGTCGCTGGCACTCGTGCCCGGTAAGGCTCAGTAACCAGTACTACCCGCGCCTTACTGCTGGCAAGGTGTGAGATATACTGAGGATCAGCCAAAAAGCTCAGCTGTGTGTGATCAGCGTCGCTTAGGCTACCGACACCTTTTAGGGTGACGTACAGCTGCTCAGCGCTGAACTCAGATTTATTTAATACTGGCTGACGCTGCTCAATTTGGGATATAAGTTGTTCAATCGTTATCATAGCTAAGATTAATATGATTAATAGAAGTAAGGCAGTCGCTAAGCGTAGCTTTCAGCTTAGCGACCAACTAAAATTCAGTAGCAGGCTACTTAATTTAATAGCTTTAAATGACTAAATTAAATTATGCCAATTCAAATTATACTAAATTAAAAAGTGCTACCAATTTGGAACTGTACTTTTTCAGTTTCATCGCCTTCTTTATCGCCAATAGGGACCGCATAACTGAGTGAAATTGGCCCAATAGGCGTATACCAAGTGATACCAGCACCGGCACTAAAGCGCAATTTATTGTCTTGGGTGAGTAAGGGTACATCAGTATCGTCACCACTTAATGGATCAATAAAGGTACGATCTTCCTTATCCGTGGTATCAAATACTTGTCCGCCCTCAGCGAACAGCACCGGACGCACTTGATCTGCCCAGTCGCCTTTAAATGGCATTGGTAAAATCAGCTCGGTACCGAAGCTTACTAAGGCATTACCACCGACTTCTTCGTCTCTGATACTACTAATACCGTCTTTTCTAACAGCATCATAGTAGGACTTAGATCTAGGGCCAAGGGTTGAGGCCTCATAACCTCTTACGGAACCATAACCGCCAGCGTAGAAGTTTTCATAAAATGGCAAATCATTACCATAACCAACCTTGCCGTAGCCGCGTGCAACCCAGTCTTTATAAATGGGATAATATAGGTTGCCACTATAAATCAATTTTTGGTAACTGGTATCACCCAAACCAATAGTAGCATCAACCGTATGGCTCATACCTTTGGTCGGGAATACTGGGCGATCCAAAGTACTATAATCCCAGCCTAATAGAAGGTTATAGGTGCTATAGTCATTTTTAAAGCCAGTACGTCCAGAAAATTCATCAGTAAATTTTTCAAACGTACCACCGTCATCAATCAGCTGCTGAACGTTTGATACGCCAAGAAAGCGGCCACCACGGACTGAGGTGTTATCAATATTTAATCCTGCACTAACGCGTTTGGTTTCATCAACCGGATAACTGTAATTCAGCGTCGCACCGTAGGAGTCGGTCACATAGTTACTGACGTTTCTGTCATCGTACTTGGTCTCCCGATAATAAGCACTAACCCCTTGCGAGACCCCGTTTTCAGTAAAATACGGGTCGGTATAACCTAAGCTGTAAGAGTCGCGAGTCTCTGAACGTGACAAGGCAGCTTTGACCCGATTACCGGTACCCATAAAGTTATTCTGAGTAAGATCCAACTGGAAAGTCACACCACCACTTTGTGAGTAGCCTGCAGCAATGGTCGAGCTACCAGAAGGCTGTTCTTCAACCGTATAATTAACATCAACTTGATCGGGCTGGTTGGGTACGGGCTTGACATCGACATTGACCACTTTAAAAAATCCGGTACGCAGCAGACGTGTACGTGATAGCTGAATGTCCTTAGTAGAAGCAAGAGACCCTTCTAATTGACGCATTTCACGGCGTAGTACTTCGTCCTCGGTACGTATATTGCCACTAAAGTTAATACGACGTACATAAATGGGACGCGCCGGATCAATATAGTAATCGATATTGACGGTTTTGGTTTCATCATCAATGCGTGGAACCGGACGAACTTGCGCTAAATAGTAGCCTTCATTACCATAACGGCTTTTGAGAGCGGCGGTTGTCGCATCAAGCTTGGCTTGAGAATATTGCTCATTTGGCGCAAATGTGACCAAATCTCGTAGTTCATCATCAGCAAATTTAGGCTCACCTAAGAAGTTTATCTCTCCAAATTGATATTGCTCACCTTCACTTAGACTGACTTCAATAAAGACACTGCGCTTATCTTCACTGATATTGAGCACCGCATTATCAACTGAAAAACGCACATAGCCATCATTCTGATACAGCGCCTTTAGATTCTCTAAACTGGCTGCTAGCTTCTCTTTAGCATAACGATCAGATTTAGACAGGAGACGTGTCCACGATGATTCTTTTACCGCAAAGACGTCTTTAATATCAGCATCGCTAAAGTGCTTATTACCAATAATATTGATATCGACAACTTTAGCCGGCTTACCTTCAATAAAGCGCACGTCTAGTTTGACCCGGTTACCATCAAGTACCGTTTGGTCGACTTCAATATTACTATTATAGTAACCTTGGCTGATATATTGCTGCTGAAGCTCATTGGCTACGCCTTGTAGCGTTGATTGCTTCAGTACATCGCCTACAGACAAGCCCGCATTTTTAAGCCCCTGCTCAAGGCCTTCTTTTGGAATAAGCTTATTGCCATCAAAGTTAACCTCAGCGACAATGGGACGCTCGACGACCTCAAAACGTAACTGGCTACCATTAACACGACTTTGAATATTAGCAAAGTTGTCAGTGGCATATAAGGCTTTAATACTTGCTGCAAGGCTACTATCAGTGACCGTCTCGCCCACCGATATAGGTAAAACAGGATAGAGGCTATCGGGGGTTAGACGTTGCAAACCAGTAAAGCCGATATCGGTTACCACGAAGTCCGCGGCTTGTGCCGACACACTCATCATTGCTACAACTAACGGCAACCCAGCCGCGCTCATAAATAAAGGCGTACGCATAAACACTATCCGTCAATAAAAAACTTGCTTAAGTTAAGTTAAAAAGTGCATGTTGTCTGGCCCAATTACTGCAGAGTCTTTAACTCAATCATGGGGGACTCAGGACACTTTATATAAAATGCATCATAAAATAAACTAAAAATTACCATTAGTATAGTAAGAGCGATAAAACGACGATGCTAAATACCAATAACAATCAACGCATTATTTTAACGCAGCCGTTAGTGTATCGCGTCTTACTCTACAAGTAACGCCGCGTCTAGTTAAAATAACCGACTGATATCATTACCAATCGCTAACACCATGAAACCTGCCAGCAAGAGTAAACCAATATTGAACCCTATGATTTGCACCCCTTCCGATAATGGCTTACCGCGAATCAGCTCAATGACATAATATAAAATATGGCCCCCATCCAATACCGGAATAGGTAATAAATTTAACACTGCAAGGCTCAAACTAATTAAGGCAGCGGTAGATAATACCATCTCCCAGCTGATGTCGAAGCTTTGTTTGGCAACTTTTGCAATAGTAATAGGACCAGATAAATTATCAAGGCCAATCGTTCCTGACAGCATTTTACCCATTGAACTGACCGTCATTACTGCCAGCTGTTCGGTCTTCTCAAACGATTTGACCAAGGCTTCACCAGGGCCATAGACAACGGTAGTCTTATAGACATCAGGGATCACAATTTCGGACTGAGCAACCATCGCTCCAATCTGTCCATAAACGTTACCTAAGGTATCTTTTTTACCTTGCGGCATGATTTGTAGCTGTACTGGCTTATCGGCACGTAGCACGGTAAAGTTTAGTAAAACCTCAGGATTGTCTCGAATAATTCGAGTCGCACTAATCCAGTCTGTCACTGGGGTTCCATCAATGGCGGTGATACGGTCACCTGCTTGTAGCCCTTGCCGAACAGCGGCACCATCCGCTGATAGCTCACCAATAACAGGCGCAATTTGTGGTTGCCACGGCAACATACCAAAGCTGGTTAAAGCATCTTTACCTTGAGCAGCACCCTGCATAAAACGCGTAACCGGTGCTTGGTAGGTTTTTATATTTTTGGCAGTGGGTTCAAGCGACTGCAAAGTAGCTTTAGATTGTAGGGTAACACTAACGTTATCGGTCTCGCCCATACGTCCGGCTAGACGATAATTAATCGCCTCCCACGTTTGCACTTCGTGACCATCAATAGCCACAATTTTATCACCAGCAGGTAACTGTGCCATAGCTGCTGGGGTATCTGGTAACACCTGTCCAATCTTAGTTGCCAATTGCTCAGAGGGGGTCATAAACAGCACCCAAAATAGTCCAATGGCAATGATAAAGTTCATAATAGGGCCAGCCGCCACAATAGCTATTTTCTTAAGCGGATGTTGACGATTAAAGGCTAAATGCTGCTCATGCTTTGCGACTTCGCCTTCACGCTCATCAAGCATTTTGACATAGCCGCCTAACGGTAGTGCTGAAATACGATAATCAATGCCACTACGCTTACTGGTCCAACCAGTAAGCTTAGGACCAAAGCCAATAGAATAGGTCAGGATCTTAACGCCGCACAAACGTGCTACGATATAATGACCCCATTCATGCAGAGCAATCAGAGGACCTAAGACAAAAATTGCCGCTAGTAGCGTTAATAAGAACGTCATGACCTTTTCTCGATTAAGTTGCTATTGCTTGAGTCAACGCTGAAATTATTATTTGAATTATCGCTTAAGTTATGCCATTTTAGCAATAAGCACCTCAGTATAACGCCGCGCTATCCCGTCAATGGCTAAAATATCATCGATATCAGCATTCGCACTTAAGGTTGACACTTGTACTTGACTCAGTGCTTGCTCATTAATATCAGCAATATCTGTTAAACGTACTTGTCCGGCCAAAAATGCCGCTACTGCCATCTCATTAGCAGCGTTCAAGACAATAGTTGCCTGCGTTCCTGACTGCATCGCTTGCCGTGCAAGATGCAGACAAGCAAATTTTTGTAAATCCGGTTTAATAAATTCTAGCGCGCTTAGCGCATATAAATCTAATGGTTGTGAGCCGCTGTTAATACGCGCCGGATAGCTGAGCGCATGAGCAATGGGGGTTTTCATATCAGGGCTGCCAAGCTGCGCCAAAAAGCTACCGTCGCTATATTCTACCATTGAGTGAATGATACTTTGTGGATGAATGACCACATTTATTTTATTCTCTGGCAAATCAAATAAATGGCAGGCTTCTATGAGCTCTAAACCCTTATTCATCATGGTTGCTGAATCAACGGATATTTTTTGCCCCATCGACCAATTTGGATGCTTGACTGCTTCTGCAACCCCTGCTTTTTGCATCTGGCTAAAAGACTGTTGTAAAAACGGTCCACCGGATGCCGTCAGCCACAGTTTTCGTACCCCGTGGCTGCGCTCATGGATTTGAGTATTGTCTTGTTGAATAACGGGCGGCAAACATTGAAAAATAGCATTATGTTCAGAATCAATCGGTAGCAAAATAGAATGATGGGTCTTTACCGCCTCAATCATGACTTGCCCGGCCATTACCAGCGCTTCTTTATTGGCGAGTAAAATACGCTTACCGGCACGCGCTGACGCTAGGGTCGATGGCAGCCCCGCCGCCCCAACAATAGCGGCGACCACGGTATCGACTTGGCTGTCAGTGGCGATATCTATCAATCCTGCTGCGCCGCCTACCACGTCGATTTTTAGACCTGCCTGGTTTAAGCGCTGAGCAAACTCATTAACGCTATCCACAGCTACGCAAACACGCTTCGGTATAAACTGCTGACACAGTGCAAATAGCTTGTCTAAACGCTGATAGCCCGATAAGGCATACACCTCATAATCATGCGGATGCGCCGCTAGAATGGCTAGGGTGCTATCGCCAATAGAGCCTGTTGCGCCAAGTACCGCGATGCGTTGCGTCATAACCATGAATGCCTATGAAATCGTTAGAATTATAAAAACAATGAATAACCAAAAATAAAAACATGAGAAATAATAATAGGCAAATGCCAATTATAAAGGGCTATAAATAAAACTCAGTAAGTATGAAGAGCCAAGCTATACGCTAAGCTCTTTAGCTTTTTAATCTTTTAAACAACCAATAAACCGAGCTGCTGTAGTCCCCAAAAACCAAGCGCAAATATCGGAGTAGCAGACAAAAGCGAATCAATACGATCGAGAATACCACCATGTCCTGGCAAAATAGTCCCTGAGTCTTTTACCCTAGCACGACGTTTAAGCATCGACTCAAACAAATCACCCAGTACCGATGCCAAGATGGTCAGCGCTGATAATGCCACAAAGGCAATCAGAGTCGTACCAGTCAGCTGTAGCTTAAAGACACTGATGGCAATAACAACAACCAAACCTGTCACTAGCCCACCTGCCAGACCTTCCATGCTTTTATTGGGAGAAACATTCGGTGCCATCTTGCGTCGACCCAACTTACGACCCACAAAATAGGCCCCACTGTCAGCGCACCAGACCATTAAGAATACATACAACAACCACCACGCCGACTGCTGCCATAAATAAAACATAGCAGTAATAGATGCCGTCAAAATTACCACACCCATCAATGCCAGCTGCTTACCATACCAGCTGGTATGGGTTGGAAACTTTCTAACCCAAGACAGTGCCATTAGCCATATGATTATCGATGCGGCCCACCATAACACCCAAGTCATTTGGAACATTAATGATACTAAGGTCACTAGCAATACGAGTAGGACAAAAACGATAGGCTGGCGCCATTTTGGCATCAGCTTGGTCCATTCGTGCGCAGCAATAGTTACGCCAACGGCTAATAGTGGTGCAAATAAGATGGGCGTTTGGCTCGCAAACAGTGCAATACCAACAATAATAATTAGAACAACCGCCGTTTTAATCCGTTGCCACATACTTATCAGGCCTTATAATAATAAAAAATATCTAATAAAATATGTATTATAGCAGTTAATTCCTTACTCACTAATCGCGACTTAGTAACATCGGCTTATAGTGGCTTAGGTGGACTCATTTGAATAAACTTAATATCTAAATCTCTATCTGTTCACTGGTTTTACCAAAACGACGTTGACGCTGAGCAAATTCTAACACCATAGCAGCAAGTTCCTTCGCTTCAAAATTTGGCCACAATGTTTGAGTGAAAAATAACTCTGCATACGCTGATTGCCACAATAAAAAGTTAGAAATACGATATTCACCGCCCGTCCGTATCAGCATATCTACCGCCGGCGCATCGGCCAGTTGCACATACTTGGCCAATCGCTCTTTATCAATATCCTCAACGCGCAACTCCCCTGCTTGTACTTGCACAGCGAGCTGGCGTGCGGCATGAGCAATATCCCATTGACCCCCATAACTGATCGCAATTACCAGCGTCATCGCTTCAAAATGTGCCGTTTTTGCTTCCGCATCTATCATTAACGCTTGCAAATCATCAGCAAGCTGACTGCGATCCCCAATAAAACGCAGCCGAATACGATACTTGTACATGCGCGGCATTTGTTCATGAATAGTAGCCGTTAATAGCCGCATCAATAGCGACACTTCATTCGGTGGACGTTGCCAGTTCTCACTTGAAAAGGCAAAAACAGTTAATACTTCAACTCCCCTATCGAGACAATATTCTACGATAGGATCTAGCGCCTCTTTGCCAGCGACATGACCTTCACCTTTGCCAAGATCATTGGCTTTACCGTAACGGTTATTACCATCCATGATGATAGCGATATGACGAGGGATAAGAACAAGAGGCAATGGGTCGGAATTAGACATGAACGTTACTGCTTATTGATAAAGGAAAATGAATGCGGATAAAAAATCGTATAAACAAGGCTTTTATGATAGCGCGTGCTTAGGCATTTAAAAAGTATCAGGCTTAAAATCCATCAATTTATCATGAGAAAAATTAGCTCATAGCAAACTTTAGAGGCCTTTTGCAATGATAGTATTTATACTTTATGCTGATTACATCTAACAATTTCATGCGAAGATAAATTTTAACAAAAGGCTATAGCCAGTGTCTGAAGTAATGAATATTTGTAAAAATGAATACTTGAAGTAATAAATATCTATAGCAATAAACAGCCAATAGTATTACACCATTGGCTGTTTACTTAACTTAACTACTTTAAAACCAAGCAGAAAAAGTCGACTTATACTGCCATCAAATCGGTTTCTTTTTTGCTAAGTCTGCTGTCAATAGTCTCAATATATTTATCAGTGATTTTTTGGATATCATCACTTGCCCGATGCTCTTCATCTTCTGAGATTTCTTTTTCTTTGGCTAAGTCTTTGATATCACCAAGCATATCGCGGCGAATATTACGGATAGAAACCCGGCTATTTTCAGCCTCACTGCGTGCTAGCTTTTGCATATCGCGACGGGTCTCTTCCGTCAAAGCAGGCATTGGAACGCGAATAACATCTGCAGTCATTGGATTCAAACCTAAATCTGCTTCACGAATGGCTTTGTCTATCGCTTGTACCATAGTGCGATCAAACGGCTGCACCAATAACGTGCGTGAGTCTTCAACGTTAACGCTAGCTACTTGGTTCAAAGGCGTAGCAGAGCCATAGTAGCTGACCATTACTCCTGATAGCATACCTGGGTGCGCGCGACCAGTACGAACTTTACTAAAGGTACTTTCAAGCGCTTCTAACGTTTTTTGCATACGCGCTTCGCCGTCTTGCTTAATCTCTTTAATCATAACGTGTCCTTATTTATCGATACCGATAATATTCATTGTTATTAGATGTTCATTAGCTATTATTTTACTGTATTCTAAATACGGTTATTGCACTTTCGATTTATATTTAAACGTCATCTGCTTTCAGATTAATGATAAACGCGCGTGCCTTCATTTTCGCCCATAATGACATTTAATAAGGCGTTAGGCTTGGTCATATCAAAAACTTGTAGCGGTACGTTATGCTCACGGCACAAGGCTATGGCGGTCAAATCCATCACCCCAAGCTTTTGCTCCAGCACTTCATCAAAGGTCAAGCCATCATATTTAGTGGCGTCAGCATGTAAGCTTGGGTCTTTATCATAGACACCATCAACTTTAGTGGCTTTCAGAATCAAACCCGCTTCAATCTCAATGCCGCGCAAACAAGCCGCAGTATCAGTGGTGAAAAACGGATTGCCCGTGCCTGCAACAAAAATACAGACTTCGCCGTTTTTAAGATAACGAATCGCATTACGACTGCTATAACTCTCAGTGACTTCACCAATTGGCAAAGCTGACATCAAGCGCGTTTTAATATTACGGCGCTCAAGGGCATCACGCATCGCCAAACCATTCATCACAGTGGCTAGCATACCCATTTGATCGCCGGTAACCCGGCCAACCAAGCCTTCTTTTTGTAATTGCGCGCCGCGATATAAGTTACCACCACCGACGACGATGCCAACCTGAACCCCAAGTCCACGCAAATGCGCAATGGATAAGCTCATTTTATCGAGCACGTCGCTATCGATACCCATATCTTTGCCACCCGCTAAGGCTTCACCTGAGAGCTTGAGCAAAATACGAGAATAACGGGGATTTTTGTCAGACATGAGAGCACCTTTTTATCGTTGAATGATAAGCAAAAACATTGTTAATACACAAATAGGGTTAGCATAGAAAGCAAGACATCATCATAAGCAGGTCAAGCGCGCTAAATTGCGCTAATTGTAGCAAAAACTGCCCGCTATTGGGCAATTTTCATATTTAATAGCTAACCAATGCTCTTGAAAGATTCGTCATACTTAGCCCTTATTAGCACTTATAACTGGCAAATAAGTCATATTCGCTGGCATCGTCAATAGTAACCGTTAAGAACTGCCCGACTTGTACTGCTGCCGTAATATTATCGACATAGACATGACCGTCAATCTCAGGGGCATCGGCATAGCTGCGGCAAATGGCGATATTCTCATCAAAATCAATCTCATCGACCAATACCATCAAAGTCTTACCAATTTTCTCTTGAAGTTTTTGCACCGATATATCTTGCTGTAAGGTCATCAAGCGCTCATAACGAGACTGTTTGACATCTTCTGGCACATGGTTTGGCAAATCATTAGCAACTGCGCCTTCTATTTCAGAATAGGTAAAAGCACCTACTCGATCGAGACGTGCCTCGACTAACCAATCAAGCAGACATTGAAAGTCTTCTTCGGTTTCACCCGGAAAACCAACTACGAACGTTGAGCGAATGACGATATCAGGACAAATCGCACGCCATGCATGAATACGCGCCAAGGTGTTTTCACTATGGGCCGGACGTTTCATCGCTTTTAGTATGCTATGACTGGCATGCTGAAAGGGAATATCTAGATAAGGCAGTAGTTTTTTCTCACTCATCAATTGAACGACTTTATCCACATGCGGATATGGATAAACATAATGCAAACGCACCCAAATGCCTAAATCATTCAACGCTTGGCATAAGTCATAAAATTTCGACTTCAGCGGTATACCATTCCAAAAGCTGGTCTTATATTTTAAATCTAAACCATAGGCAGAGGTGTCTTGGGAGATGATTAACAGCTCTTTAACTCCAGCATTTTTAAGCGCCATCGCCTCATTCATCACACTATCAATTGGACGCGAGACCAAATCACCGCGCAAGCTTGGAATAATGCAAAAAGTACAACGATGATTACAGCCTTCTGAGATTTTTAGATAGGCATAATGACTGGGCGTTAATTTAATCCCCGCCTCATTAATCAAATCTATTTTAGGATTATAATCTTTATCGGTGCTGCGATCCGGCTTAGGCACATGCAATGCTACCGCTCTAATCACTTCATCATAAGCATGTGCACCCGTTACCGCTAATACAGCAGGATGCATTTGGCGAATTTTATCCGCTTCTTTACCGAGACAACCCGTGACAATCACTTTACCATTTTTACTAATGGCTTCCCCGATCGCATCAAGCGATTCTTGCACTGCTGACTCAATAAAGCCGCAGGTGTTGACCACCACTAAGTCAGCACCTTCATAATCGCTGGCAACTTGATAGCCATCGCGGCTTAGCTCAGTAATGATACGCTCACTATCAACCAATGCTTTAGGACAGCCCAATGATACGAAGCCAATCTTAGGCGCCGATGATATTGCTGGGCTAGAGGTTGACGTACTTGTCGCATCGCCACTTTGGGCGATACTGCGGTTTTGATTGTGATTGGCTTTATGATGATAAGGTTGACCGCTGTCTGTTGGATTCTCAGTTTGTTGTGGCGACTGAGCAGGGTTAAATACAGTGGCAGTATTTTGCAGCGGTTGCGCGACAGTATTTAACGACTCTGAGGATAAACTATCGACTGAGTACATAGAATCAGGAGACGGGGTAGAAATTTTGGGCATGGCTGACCTTGCTAGAGATAAATTGGCTGAGCGCATTGTACGTTTTTTTTATGATAATCACCAGTTTTGCCGCGCTAGAGTGTTGATTTGTGGTTAAATATTATCTGACTTACCTTAATAGAGTAGCATCAATCATCAGGCAACTCATACTTATGACCCATTCAATATTAGCTGAACCCACTCCCAACTTAGCATTTATATCTCAGCATTTATTCACTGCTATTCTATGGGTCGATGATACCTTACGTATCACCTGGCTTAACGCTCAAGCTGAGCAGATTTTGGCAATTAGTCGTGGCCGGTTACTACAGCAATCCATATTGACCTTGCTTGCCCCCGAAGAATTAAGCGAGGTCAATAGCGTTACAGAATCTGTCACACTTTGTGATTCTAATCAAAATAAAACGTGTACGCTCGCTGAACGCTTTGCTCAAGCCCAGCACTATCAACAGCCGTTTATCGATTACGATCATATGATAAATCCCCAGCTCAGTAGTGGTGCGCCCGTATTGGTTGACTATAGCGTGACGCCAGTAATTTATGAGCAGCAGTCTTATTTTATTATTGAAATGTGGGGTAAAGATCGCCAAAGCCGGATATCAGAGGAGCAGCGCCAACAGCAGCAATATAGTGTCGCACGCCATATGCTACGCTCCGTTGCGCATGAAGTTAAGAACCCATTGGCTGGTATTAGGGGCGCAGCACAGCTGCTACAAAGACAGTTTAGTAAATTTAGCAACCTGACTGCTCACAAGAAACCTAGCACTATTATTGAGCCAAATGTACAAAAAACAGCACAAAAACTACGTACTTATACTGATATCATTATCTCTGAAACCGACCGCTTAACCCAACTGATTGGACAACTTCTTGGTTCAGCAGAGTTACCCCACTGGCAAGCGCTAAACATTCACGAACCGCTAGAGCACGTGTTAACCTTGGTAGGCAGTCATTATCCACAAATAATAATACAACGCGATTATGATTTGTCACTGCCTGAGCTAAATGCGGACAAAGACCAATTGATCCAAGTATTTCTAAACCTCATTAACAACGCTTGCGAAGCGATGACAGAACATCAACAAGAGCAGCAAAAATATTTGTCCAAATCTACCATTTCACAATCTAAAAGCGCTCAGACCGACAACCATTATCAACCGCAGCTACGTATCCAAACGCGGGTCGCCTTTCAGCACACCATCGGTAAGCAACAGCATAAGCAAGTATTACAGATTACTATTACTGATAATGGACCGGGTATTGACCCTATGCTTATTGAGCAGATATTTTTTCCGATGGTGACCAGTCGCGCCGCCGGTACGGGATTAGGGCTAGCGATCGTTCAAGATATTATCAGCCGCCATCATGGTATGATTGATGTCAGCTCATTACGCGGGCAAACGCGCTTTACAGTGTATTTACCGTTTACTCAGCCTGCGCCTACCAGCAGCAATTCCTCTATTCTGTCTAAACGATAACACCGCTTAATTGCTCATTAAGGCTTCTGTATGACTGATCACGATAATAACTCTAATTATAAACATAATAATAACCTAGCACCCCTACCAGCGAGCGATAATGACATTTATATGCCTACTGGTGACTTAGCAACTCTGTGGCTTATCGATGACGATGCTGCGTTGCGCTTGGTATTAGCCGACACCTTTGTCGATGCTAATCTCAACGTCATTAGCTTCACCCAAGCACAAGCGGCATGGACACGCCTCAATGATATCTTGCAGGAGCGCGAATCTACCTCACAGCTACCTGATGTCATCTTGACCGATATCCGCATGCCACTAATGGATGGCTTATCGTTTAGCGACTGGGTCCACAAGCATTTCCCCGACCTGCCTATTGTCATTATGACTGCCCATTCCGATCTGACTTCAGCTATCAATAGTTATCAAACGGGCGCTTTTGATTACCTGCCCAAGCCCTTTGACCTCGATGATGCGGTCGCGACTATTTACAAGGCTATTAACTATCAAGTAAGTAACAGTACGCCCGCTAAACAACCTAATACTGACGCTAATTCAAAATCCAGCTCTGATATAAAAATAAATTCGAAAAAAGATAACGAACCAAGTAACAGCAATAAGTCCGATGGCAGTTTTAAAAATAATAATAATAATAATAACAGTAATCCCAACGGCATTATCGGTCAGTCGCAAGCCATGCAAACCGTCTTTCGTGCCATTGGACGCTTGGCACACTCACCGATTACCGTCCTCATTACTGGTGAATCAGGTACGGGTAAAGAATTGGTTGCCAGTGCTTTACATCAACATTCACCGCGTCAGCAACAACCCTTTATTGCGCTTAATATGGCCGCCATTCCCCATGACTTAATTGAGTCTGAGCTATTTGGCCACGAAAAAGGCGCGTTCACAGGAGCCACCACCCAACGGCAAGGTCGTTTTGAACAAGCCGATGGTGGAACGTTATTCTTAGATGAAATTGGTGATATGCCATATAGTACTCAAACACGCTTGCTACGGGTGTTAGCGAATGGTGAGTTTTATCGAGTTGGTGGTCAACAGCCGGTCAAGGTCGACGTACGTATCATTGCTGCCACCCATCAAAACTTAGAGAATCTTGTCCAACAAGGCAAATTCCGTGAAGATTTATTTTATAGGCTTAATGTCATTCGCTTACCTTTGCCACCACTGCGTTCACGCCGTGAAGACATTCCAACCCTTGCCAAACATTTTATGCAGCGTGCCGGTGAGCAAATGCACACTACGCCAAAACAATTGCATCCTAAAGCGCTACGCACCATGCAAGCATTTGACTGGCGCGGTAATGTACGCCAACTCGAAAACGTCTGTCTGTGGCTCACCGTTATGACCACTGGTGACACCGTATTGATTGAGGACCTACCGCCAGAGATGCTGGTTGATAAACGCCATTCCTTATTATATTCGCCTGACGACAACCAATCATCTTTACACCCACTAAAGACTCTTCAACAAACGGATACTTATAATAATTATGAACCCATACCTACTGTAGCCACGACACCAGATATATCTGCTAATCCAACTTGGCAACAAGTATTGGCAGAATGGGCCAAACACTCTTTACAATCTGGGGCCATCGATATCCTACAAACGGCAACGCCTGAGTTTGAGCGCGTATTATTAACCGCTGCCCTCAATCACAGTGGTGGTAAAAAAATTGCGGCCGCTAGTCTGTTAGGTTGGGGTCGTAATACGTTAACCCGAAAACTCCAACAATTAAATATTGGTCAGTCAGAAAAGCGACTAGATACACAATCGAGTATGCAAAAAGACTGATTTAAAAAATAGAGCAATATCATCCATTTATAGAAACACATATAAAAAATTGTGAGAAAATTAAGATTAATTGCAGAAAGGGCTTGCCAAACCATTCAAACTCTATATAATGCCAACCACTGAGACGCACTACTGAATCAGTTAACTATCCTCACGATGTTTGAATTTAAACGCCAGTGATGATAGAGTAACGAATAAGGGGCTGTGGCGGAATTGGTAGACGCACTAGATTTAGGTTCTAGCGCCGAAAGGTGTGAGAGTTCGAGTCTCTCCAGCCCCACCATTTTTCAATAGTGAATAATTTATCTCAAAGCTATACAGAACCTGCCTTCGAGCGGGTTTTTTTGTGTCTTGAGTTTGAGAATCAATCAATAATAAAGAGCACTCAAGCAGATAAATTAGTAATAATAAAGTGTGCCATACTGACAATTATCTATTAAGAGCATAAAGTACCTAGGTAGAAACGATGAATAGAGGATTTTGGATATCAGTAGGTCTATTGGCACTTTTAGCAGGTAGTCTTGTCGGGCTGCGAAGCTGGTTTAAACCAGCTACCTCAACAAATACTAACGCAGCTATTGTTGATACTAATTCAAATACTAAGCTTATGATAAGTTTAGAAAGTTTTAAGGGCTTTCACCATGACGCAGCGATACTGTTGGAGAAGTTAACCGTTTTAAAAACGGGTCTGGAAAGTGGGATTGATACTAAAAATATCGGCCTATTAGGAAGTACTGTAAATAATACCTATAGAATTATGGATAGTGTGAGTGTTAATCGGCTGCCAACTATTGCCCCTTTTGAGATCTGTGATGAGGCGCTAGCTAGATTGGGTGTTTATGCTGTGGCCGCCAAAACTTATTATTCTGATACGGGAAAAATAAATATAGACCAGATAGATGAGATGAGGAATACATTTAATACGAAGTTTAGCCAGTGTCAAAGCATGGTTAATGACAAATCTGTTGAGGCACTCTATCAAGACTACCAGTGACCAGCTCTACCTAAGAATTCTCTAAATCCCCCAACACCTCCTCCATACTCTTATAACGCCTCTCTATCCGCTTCGCCAATACCTTATTAATAACAGGCTGGTAATTTTGATACTCTTTCGGCAATGCAGGAATTGGTGTTTGGCAATGCTCAATCGCCCAATATTTTAGGGGCTCACTACGTTGCCAAGCAATCTTAAATGGTCGTATGCCGGTTAATATTTCATACATCATTATTCCAAACGCATAGATATCGCTTTGCTGGGTTACGTCTTGCCCTTGCCAGCGTTCGGGAGCCAGATAAACGGCCGTGCCAGCAGCATTTATTGTGCTCTCTTGATTAAAGTCTTTATGAGCACTTCCATCAGAGGCTTCATAAAAGCAAGTAGCTAAAGAAAAATCAGTGAGTAATAAAGTAGGCGTGAAGTTCTCATTATCAGTGCTATGTAATAAAGTTTCTTTTATTAAAATATTACTTGGTTTGATGTCATTATGTAGCCACCCGCTGTTGTGTAAACAAGCTATGAGATACGCGCTCTGAACAATAAGTTGATATTTTTGCTCGTCTGTTAGTAATTTATCTTTTTTAGTATTGATATCCTGCTGTGAGAGGTGCTGATGCAAATAATGCGCCAAGCTACCGTGTAAACAATGAGGCATAACAAGGATAGTAAGCTGATAATTTTGGTTTAATATATTTATCTGCGAGGCATCATAAGCCAATATAGGCGGCGCGATACACAATGAGGTTGTGCTATTATTTTGAGCTTCGGTTGGTGCTGACTTATTCAAGATTTGTAGAACAGCTATTTCATGGCTAAGGTCAGATGACCTATGATTAGCGTCAGTATTGCGAGGCATCAACTCCCATTTAATCATCACATCCCCAAACTGCGTATGCTGCGCACGGGTTAAGCCTTGATAGGTGGTAGTTTTGATATGATACTGTTGATGACTATCTTGCTGGCTAATACGCTGATGAGATAATTGATGATAGCCCAGCTTCGACAACGAAGTGGTCAATAATGGCAGTAACTGTACGGCTTGCGCACGCAATGCTTGTGTTATGAACGGATTACTGGCACTATTTTTCATGGTACAGTCAAACCTTTATAAAATCGCTATAGCACTATTAAACGTAACATCAATTTAACTTATCAACGATAGAGTGATTATGTCCCCCTCATCTAAGTCATCATCTCATTACGCCCTGCCCGATCCACTGCTTGATTTACTGAGCCAGTATTTACAGCAGCAAGTAACCCCAAGTATTGAAATTGACCCTGAACAACTGGCCTATCGCTGGGTTGGCGGGCGCACTGGACATTTAGAGCCATTAGCGGTTAACTTGTTCCTAAGTTTAGACGATTTGCACGGTATTGATACTCAAAAGTCAAAACTGATACAAAATACGCGGCAATTCCTTAAAGGCTATCCTGCCAATCACGTATTGATGACTGGTACGCGCGGTGCGGGCAAATCATCGCTGATTCGAGCATTACTACAAGCCTATCATAGTGAAGGACTGCGTATTATTGAGATTGCCCGTGATGACTTATTCGTACTTGATAAAATTCGGGCAGCCATTGGTAAGCTACCTGCCGACTCTAACTGCCGCTATGTGGTTTACTGTGATGACTTGGCATTTAATGGGCAAGATGAGAGCTATCGTACTTTAAAAAGTGTGCTGGATGGGTCGCTTGATTCTGAGCAAGATAAGCTGTTGGTCTACGCTACCAGTAACCGCCGACATTTATTGCCGCAGTTAATGAAAGATAATGTCAATATTTATAATGGACAAACTGACGAGGTTAACCCTTACGAAACTATTGATGAGACCGTATCACTATCCGATCGTTTTGGTTTATGGTTGTCATTTCATCCAATGAATCAACAGACATACTTACAAATTGTTCAGCATTATTTAGCCCTTCAGCAACAGCAAATCAACAATGCTACTGCTACAGATATTAAATTGAACATTAACGTTACTAATGATTCAGGGCTTGCTGAGAATATTAGAGCCGATGCCCTGCGTTGGGCATCAGAGCGTGGTGGACGTTCGGGGCGCGTAGCGTATCAATTCAGTCGCTATTGGATAGGACAAGCACAATTAAAAGCGGCGGATAATGAGTTTTAAAACTTTAATAGTAGTCTACTGGTGTTTTATTTAAAAACCACTGCTCATTGCCGCGCCTCAGTGTTATGTAAGGAACCTAAATACTGTACGCGGCCAGCGGTTTGACCGTCTACTTCTGCGCCGTTGACCATATACTGAGCAAAGTCCGCTGCCAGCCATAAGTTACCTTCATACACCTTTTCAGCGTCCAAACGAACATGTGCCATGTTTGGCGTGCGACTGCTTGGATTATCAAAGCTTTGATAGCGGGCGCTAAAATGGGTTAAAATTAAATTATTAATACCAATATCTCGTGCGAACTTGCCAATTTGCTGTGCGCTACTATGCATCGGATCGAAGGCTGGATTTTTTTCTTGGATTGAGGCTAACACCTCAGACGTATAGGTGGCCTCATGTACCAATAAATCAGTATCGTGCAGCGCACTCTTAAGGCAAGATGACGTATCGTTATCACCTGCCACGACTATTCGTGTGCGCTGCTGCTCATTATCGACGTAGTCCACTGAGCGTAACTGCTGCCCACTTTCCGTACAGACATTTTCCCCTTGTTGCAGTTTGCCCCATAGTGTACTGGCCGGAATACCCGCGGTTATCAGCTTATTGGTATTTAGCGTATGGCGATTGATAGCTTGAGTAAATCCAAATCCATAAGAGGGCACACGATACGATAATAGTGTAATGTCAATCTCGAGCTGTTGTTGCCTATCTAGACTAATAGCGACCTTACCTTGTTGCTGGAACAGTACTTCTTCAATCGCCATAAAATCAATGGCGAATGGAAGGTATAATTCGGTGGTTAAGGTAACGGTATCGAGCAATTTGGCAATGGCTTTTGGTGCGATGATAGTGAGCGGGCTGGTACGTCCTGACATGGCAGCACTGGCAAGAAGTCCGGGCAAACCGTAGCAGTGATCGCCATGTACATGCGTGATGCAAATAGCAATCAGCTGATGCAGTGATAATTTGGTATGTAATAGTTGCTGCTGGGTGCCCTCGCCGCAGTCAATCAGTAACCACGGTCGTACTTTCTTATTATGATGGCGACTATACTGCTTAGGCCCTGCTAGATAAGGGTTAAGACACTCAATAGCCAGCGCCGTCACGTTGCGTTGCTTAGTAGGTACACCTGCTGATGTGCCCAAGAACGTTAATTGCAGCATGGCTGGTCATTTATGGAACATCTCCTCTTCATAAAATACATGATTTATGATATCTCGCACAATATGGTTTTATCGCGCTCAACGATTTGTCCGCCGCTAGCGAAGCATTGATTGACCATACTAGATTCGTACGACTTCCAGCCACCGTAGAAGCTGGCAAGGCATAATAACGCAACCAGCAGCTTTTGCGACCATGCCTTAATAGAGACTTGCTGGGGATCGACCGTATGCTCTGCTAAATGGCGTTGATTTTTATCAAGGGTGTCTTTATTACTGCCATCCCGTTTATTGCGCTCTGTCATCACGTTACCTTATCGAGATTCTATCTATTAACCAGTAAAATATATATAAAACGCCAAAAATGACTTCTTTTACGTTTAAAACTGAATACGACCACCTTTTGCTTCAGCGCGCTTAAAAGCGTCACGCTCCTGACAGCGTTTGAGCCAATTTAATAAATTAGCATAGTTGCCATTATCTAGTCCTGTACGAGATTTGGCAGCGACCACGACAAAATACATTTGAATATCAGCAGCACTGAAGGCCTCACCTGCGAACCAGTGATTGTCCTGTAGCTGTTGCTCCATCATGGTCAATATACTGCTAATACTGTCCTCAATTAAGCTACTTTCGACCTGCTTTTGGATATTTTTACTAATGGGCTTGATCAGCATTGGTGACTTCTCCACCACTTTATTAAATACCAAACGCATGACCAAGGGTGGCATCGCTGACGCTTCGGCAAAGTGCAACCAAAAAGTGTACGCGTCCCAAGCTGCTTCATTACTATCGGCAGGCTTAAACAGCTGGTCTTTATCATAATGCTTAAGCAGATATTCAATGATAAATCCAGACTCAACCAACGCGCGATCACCCACTTCTAGGATTGGCGCGTGACCCAGTGGATGAATTTTCTTTAAGCTATCGGGTGAAAGATACGCTTTATTGCGCTGATAACAGGTCAGTTTATAGTCAACATCCAGCTCTTCTAACAACCACAGAATACGAAAAGAGCGTGAATTTTCTAAATGATGAAGGTGTAACATAGACCATCCTAATAATAAGTTATCGTAAACCAAACATAAAACGTTGACGGCATCAGACTCGCTTAACGGAACTGTTTTGTTAAGTTAGCCACAATTTTCGCGCGTCTTTTTTCTACTCGTTTCATATTTTATTCACTAGCGTGCCTTAAATAAAACAGATTGATACAAGCTAATATAGAGCAGAGTGATATACAGTTGCTATTGATAATAGCGCACTTAACTTACCTTTGACACCACACACGGACACTACTGTTACGAAAAACAATGTCTGTCTGGTCAGGTTAAAACTGTCTGATTATGATCTACCTCTACCTTGAATGCAGTTGCTCAATTTTACGTGACATCTTATTAATTTTTTGTCGATAGCGTCTGATTTTACGAAACCGATGTGCGGTTAATACCCCTTTGATACGGCGGTTTTTTAGGCGACGACGCGGCGGAAAACTGTTAATTTGGGGCTCAGTATAACCATGCAAGCGGTTGTCACGGCGGCGCGCCAAGTAGCCCATCGCACTATCGGCAATCATGATTAGCAGCGCCACGAAAATCATACCATACATGAATAAAGAGCCAGCCTCTTCAACATTTTGGTTTAAAATGGTTAACGAGAATACGAACAAAAATATCGGCTCAAGATAGCATAAGGTGCCAAATAGAGAGACCGGTAGCTTGCGACTGGCAATCATAGTCAGCGACATTGCTGCTGTACTAATAATACCGAGCAGCGGTAGTAAATACCACAATCTACTGGTTGATACTGCCAGATCAAAGCCGCCACTGCTATATAATGCCACTAAAACAACCGGCGATAGCAGTACAAGATCTGATATTAAACCGGTGATAGGCGGTACGGCTAATTTGCGCCGTAGTAAATAATAAGGTGGATAACCCAAGCACACAAACAAGGTCGCCCACGATATAGTACCGTATTGCAGCACATCGTAGCCAATACCAGCAGCAGCACAGACAGTAGCAACCCACTGCAAGGTACTCATTGACTCATGATAACAAAAGCGGCCAACCAGTATCATCACCAATGGGTATAAAAAGTAGCCCAAGGTCACATCAAGGCCTAAACCATTAACGGGCCCCCACATAAACAGCCAAATTTGCCCACCCAAAATCGGGGTTGGTAATATAAATAAAAACCACTCTGTTGGTGTTTTTAAGGTCTTTAAATAATCAAAAATATGCTGCCACTGCTTTAGTATACTGACCAATAAAACCAAACTGAATAGCATCATCAACACGCGCCATGATGCTACTTGCGTACCCGATAGCGGGTGCATAAATAGCCCAAACAAAAACAATAACGAGAATAAAAAATTTGCAATCGCCGCAGCGGCGGTTCCCTGCACAGTTTGGTTGGTGGTCAACATAACAACAGCCTTGAAAAAATAGCTTTTAAAAAACAGCCTTTATAAATAGGTTATATCAATAATGATTTATCAGAAAAAAAACAAAAGCCTCAGACGCGAACGTCGGAGGCTTCCTTTCATTTTGTCATTAGCCAATCAAACACTGCTAAGACAATCTGGATTACTTTATGGTACTCACATTATAGGCCAGTATTATGTCAAAATCAGAACTGATAAGCAATAACTCTGCTTATCAGTCTATAAGACTAGGAGCTATAAAGACCCACACTTATTCTACGTCGTTATCGGTAACTTCATCACCATCAACAATATCATTGTTAACAGTACCATCAGTAGCGGTGCTATCAGTGACAGCAGCATCGATGTCCATTTGTTCCTGACCTTCTACTTCAAAGACACCATCTTCTTTAAGCGCATCGACTAAAGCGTTATCGCTTTCTACATACTCAACCCGCGCCATAGCAACCAGTTTTTCATCTTTTGACAAACGAATCAGGGTGACGCCTTGGGTGTTACGACCTGCACTAGCCACGTGTTCGACGGGTGTACGCACCAAGGTACCTTTATCAGATATTAAAATAATATCGTCTTCAGGTTCAACCTTAGTCGCACGTACCAGTGCTCCATTACGTTTACTGGTTTTAATAGCGATAACACCGCCACCGCCACGCCCTTGTTTATTAAACTCTTCAATAAAGGTACGTTTACCAAAGCCGTTTTCACAGGCAATCAAAATTTCTCGGACATCCTCTTCAATGACCACTAGCGACTTAATGAACTCGTCTTTAGCTAGACGCATACCACGAACGCCTTTAGCAGTACGTCCCATCGAGCGCGCATCATTCTCATCGAAGCGAATGGCTTTACCACTGGAAGCAAACAGCATCACATCCTGTGATCCATCAGTAATACGAGCGCTAACCAACTTATCACCATCTTCTAAACCAACGGCAATTAGACCATTAGAGCGAATGCTAGCAAACTGCTCAAGCTCAACCCGCTTGACTGTGCCATTAGCGGTAGCAAAGAATACAAAATGACCGGTCACTTCATCAGTCGTTTGCGGAATCGGTAAAATAGTGGTTACGGTCTCATCGTTATTAAGACCAATCAGATTCACCAATGGACGACCACGCGCACCGCGACTGGCAATCGGCACTTCAAAACCGCGCAAACTAAACACTCGGCCAGTATCGGTGAAACACAACACAGTTGCGTGCGTTGAGGTCACAATTAAGTGGTCAATCACATCGTCTTCTTTCATAGCGGTAGCAGATTTGCCTTTACCGCCACGTTTTTGAGCAACATAATCATCAATCGGCTGGGTTTTTGCATAACCCGTACGCGATACAGTCATCACTACGGTTTGTTCAGGTATCAAATCTTCACGGCTAAAATCAGTCCGTGAATCGATGATATCAGTACGACGTTCATCACCGAAGTTGTCGCGAATCTCAATCATCTCATTAGAGATAATGGTCATCAGTTTATCAAAATCACCAAGGATAGATTCTAAATTAGCGATTTCACGTAATAAGTCTTGGTATTCTTCCGTCAGCTTATCTTGCTCAAGACCGGTTAGGCGATGCAATTGCATCTCTAAAATCGCATTGACCTGATCTAATGATAAGCGATAATTTTCCGCACCTTCAATCAGACCAAACGGTGCTTTTGGATCTTCACCTTCGATAAAGTCAGGACGTACCGATTGGCTTCCAGCAGCGTCTAACATTGCTTGTACGCTACCTGAGCCCCAAGTAGTATTTAGCAAGTTCTCACGGGCGGTAGCGCGACTGGCAGAAACCTTAATAGTTGCAATAATCTCGTCAATATTGGCAAGAGCAACGGTCAAACCTTCGAGCAAATGACCACGTACACGGGCTTTATTAAGCTCATAAATAGTACGACGAGTGACGACTTCTTGACGGTGACGCACAAATGCAGCAATCAGCTGACGCAAGGTCAATAGCTTCGGCTGTCCATTATCCAGCGCTACCATATTAATACTAAAGCTGGATTCAAGTGGTGTTTGCAGAAACAAGTTATTAACAATAACTTCAGCGGTTTCGCCACGACGTAAATCAATAGCGATACGCATGCCGTCTTTATCAGACTCATCCCGAATCTCGCTAATACCTTCGATTTTCTTGTCACGAACTAATTCAGCAATACGTTCAATAAGCTTGGCTTTATTGGCCTGATAAGGTACTTCAGTGAATACAATACGTTCACGATCCCGGTTAACACCAGTATCAGCCATAGCCTCAATAATATAGCGACCGCGTATATGTAAACGACCTTTACCAGTGCGATAGGCGTCTAAAATGCCCGCACGACCATAAATAATACCGCCGGTAGGAAAGTCAGGACCTGAGATATAGGTCATCAGCTCCTCACCAGATATTTGCGGATTGTTAGCATACGCTAGGCAGGCATTAATCACTTCGGTAAGGTTATGCGGTGCCATATTGGTCGCCATACCGACGGCAATACCAGTCGCACCATTAACTAATAAGTTGGGAACACGTGCCGGCATAACGCTGGGCATGCGCTCAGATCCATCGTAGTTATCTTCCCAATCAACGGTGTCTTTATCCAAGTCAGCAAGCATCTGATGGGTCAGTTTGGTCATACGTACTTCGGTATAACGCATGGCAGCCGGTGGATCATCATCAATCGAGCCAAAGTTACCTTGACCATCAACCATTGGATAACGCAAGCTAAAGTCCTGCGCCATCCGCACAATCGCATCATATACTGCACTATCGCCATGCGGATGATATTTACCGATGACATCACCGACCACACGTGCCGACTTCTTATAGGCTTTATTGTAGTCATTAGATAACACGTGCATCGCATACATCACACGGCGGTGTACTGGCTTGAACCCATCACGCACATCAGGTAGCGCGCGCGAGACAATCACACTCATCGCATAATCCAAATAGGATTGCTTTAATTCATCGACGATGCCAATAGGACTGACCGATTCGCTCATATACATTCCTTCACTCGCATCCATTTCACTATCTTGCAGTTTTGTTTTGTATGCAAGGCTTATAATCACAGCCAATAGGTATAACCAAACATAGCCGCACAAACGCGCAGCTATTGCCCAAATATAACCCATAAAAAAACGCTACAAAGCGTGCAAAATGATAGGGAGATAGCGATAGTTTTAATGTTGAATAAAAGAAACTATTTTAGCACAAATTTGCCTATTTAGGGGCATTCGTACGTCATTAAACTTAAGCAAATCAGGTCACTAGTAGTAAATTTTCCAGAATATTAGTGAAGAGTTATCTTACGATATTGGTAGATATCGAACTTGCCCTAACGACATATTTTTTTAGATTTGCTTATCTTTCCATTTTTGCAGACGAACTTGCCGTCTTTTGAACAATGATCGATACCACCCATTTTACCAGAGCAAGGTATGTTTTGGGCTTGTGCTTGAATCACCGGTGCGGCAGTAAAGGCTAGCGCTAGTAGTGCCGGTATGATTGCTTTCATATTCTTCTCTTTATTATGTGAAGAGGTTAACCATTAAAAAAACTGCACCCACGTGGATACAGTTTTGTTTGGAATTGTCTTTTCTTAGATTAAGAAATACTGACTATCCTACGATTTTATAAATTCTTGATTAAAGAACTCACGCGTCGCTTGAGTACAAGCAGTACTGACGAGTCCAGCATGATAGGTACTTAATACAGCAACTTGCGAAGCTTGTTCCGCCTGTGCTGGCGTACCACCATTGCTAATAACTTGATCCGCTGCGTTTTTACCGACTAACTGAACCGTGCCAGCGAACTTAGCTTGGACATTGTCAATGACTGTCTGAACATTCCATGCGTTCATTGACGCTTGGCCAATTGTAGTTAACGTATTTTGATCGCGCTTAGCTGCGTTAGTCGCATCAACGTCTAATACGGTTACGTTAAGCTTAGCAGCTGGGTTTTGCATGCTTTTGCCCTGCAATAGCGCTGACATCGCACCAGTATTCAGATCATAGAATACTGTTGGGTCTTGGTTACCACCGCAAATAAGGGTTGGCATAGTGGGTGCATAACCGCGTAAATCATTGGCTTTTAGTGCTTTACGGAGATTGTTTTGTGGAGTAGCTGCTGGTAACGCATTGCCATTTTTAATCAGCAATCCATCGGGATTAGCTTGAGCGTCCGCTAAATAGACAGCACGAAAATTTGTCTGTACCAAATAATTTTTGTCCGCAAAACCAAAGCCTTCTTCTGGGGTAACGGCATCTAACTCCGGTATTCCAGTCGGTGCTGTTTGGAATAATGTGGTCTGCGGTAGTTTTCCAGTTTTTATGAGATCTTCAAAACTCGACGTGGTTGGCAGCCTGGTATTCGCATACTGCGGAGAAAAGAGATCGGTTGGGTTTCGATAGATATCGTTATTTACTTTTTGTAGACTGATGGCTAGCATCGGTGCAAATGCGGTCGCCCCAATATTTACATTACCTGCAAATATCGCGTCACCAAAAGCAGCCAATGCATACGGACCTGATGAAGGTGCCATAGCGGTTACAGGCTTGCCAGCTTCCTCTAAAAGACGTGCGGTCGCCATCGCCACATGCCCACCTTGTGAATAACCGGTAAGAAATAACTTACCGGAATCCTTAACCTTGACGTAGTTAGCATTATTAGCACCTTGTTGCTGCTTAATCAGCATACGTGCAGTATTTAAAGCGGTTACCATTTCCGCCGACTGCTGATTAGCATTCAAATATGGATGATAATCAAGATCAGAGGTATCATAGCCTGCATAGTTTGGCGCGATCACAATGTAACCTTGCGCTGCAAAGTTCGCCGCCATTAACGTTGCTCTCACGCCCGCAGAATTCTCAGTATTGCCCACCTGCGTAAAGTCGTAGGACTTCTCAGTCGCCGTACCATGAGCATGTAGTAATATCGGACGATCACCTTGACACTCAGCGGTATTACCACTAGGCAACATCAATGCGGCAGTTGCATTGGTTGACTCCCCTGCTGAACCAACCGTTTGATAACTTATTTTTTCTACCGTAACCCCGCAGACAGCATCTGGTGTCACTGCTTTACCGATAGCAGAGGCTTCTAACAATTCATCATCGATTTCATCGGCAGTAAACGTTGCAATGGGCTGAGGTGCATTAATATAAGTGATGGTTGTTTCACTATCATCGCCACAACCAGCAAGTAATAGCGCACTCGCTACTGCAACTGATAATAGACAACGAGTCATTATTGGCGTATTTATCTGGTTGATGCAGGAGAGTGATTGAGCATTAGCGGCAGGCTTGGTGGTCATGTTAGGTATGATCATAAGTGCTATCCTTAGCAGTAATCAAAAGAGGCTGTCTATCTCCTAGGCAGTCGATAAGAGCAAATGTTGTGTCTTGCACCTTACTGTTTATACCGTAAAATGTTATGAAAAGCTACTATGAAGTATGCAAGCAGACGTCATCATAAAATGTATGCCAAACACAACCACTGAATGCTGATGTCTGAATTGTACTTTTAATAACTTACAGCTTTTAATAACCTACAAACAGCTTTTAATAACCTACAATTAGTAACGCTGTTCTCATTAACTGTATTATCCGCTTACCTCACGAAAATGTCGGTTATTGTAGACAAAATATTTCTACCCGCTACACTAGTCGCAGTTTCGTTTTAACCTTGGTGACCTAACACCTTAAAATATCGTCACTTATATACAGGTCTTACTTATTATGGATATCATTCTTGCTATCGTTTGGATTTTGGCGATGGTGCTATACAGCTTTTCTAGTGACTACGCCGCCAGTTTTCCAAATCACAATAACAGCGCATTACCGTTTGTGCGCTGGGGTTCGCTACTGATTGCTATGGGGCTGTCAGCTTATCTCGCCTCTGCTTATCAAGCCAACTTACAAGGGTCTGGTATTTGGGTGTTTGTTGCGGTGGTATTTGTGATCATTACCCTATCTAAATTAATATTTAAATGGGTCATCAATCGGCGGCGCAAGCGTTAGTGTGATCTACTTACATAACCTCATGAACCTAATCCCAGTAAAAACAGCGTAAATCCTTATGCAAACTGATAATAAAGACCATCAAGCGCAAGACCCAATAAAGCAGGAAGACCAACCTACTGATCGTAGCTTTGATGCTATTGCGGATCATTTTGAAAAAAAGGTTTATGGTGGCTTAAAAGGTGAGATTCGGCTGGCAGTGTTACGCCGAGATATTTTTGAGTATGTCGACCAAATGAGTAACGCACTTGAACGTCCGCTACAGATTTTAGATGTGGGGGCAGGATTGGCGCAAATAGCGATTGACCTTGCTGGGCAGGGTCATAGCGTCGTGGTTAATGACATCTCTACTAATATGCTTGCCAAGGCCAAAGCCAATTTTAAAAAACAAAAGGCAGCTGTCAATAGCCATACTTTTGATACAAGGGCTTTCGGGCCGATCACATGGGTTGTTTGCCCTTATCAACAGCTTGAAGATAAGCTGCGCGCTGATAAAGCAGCCAAGTTTGATTTAATTCTATGTCATGCGTTACTGGAATGGCTGGCAGAACCAGAGGCAATTATGGACTTTTTTGATAGTCAGCTTACCGAGAATGGCACGCTGTCGTTATGCTTTTATAATCCAGCAAGCTTTGATTATCGCAACCTTATTATGGGTAATTTTAATCTACTCGATAACAAGGAATATAAATCGGACAACAAAACAAGCCTGACCCCTAATCATCCTGTTGCTAAGCAGCAAGTAGAGTCATGGTTACAAGACCATCATTATCAAATAGTGCTTACCAGTGGTCTGCGCGTGTTTCATGATTATACGCCGTTAAAACGCGGCGGCAATACTGATCCCGAAGCAGTGATACGGATGGAGCTGCGCTACTCACAGCAAGAACCCTATAAATGGCTCGGGCGCTATTTACATATATTAGCGACTCGTAACCGTCACTAACCCGCCAGACAGTTTTTAAACGCTGGCCTTTTATGACATATCATATTCTGACCACGTGGTAGCGTTGATATTCTTTTCATCGAAGACCACCACATGCTTAAGCATCGGCAATATACCAATACGCGAGCCCACCTCATGGTTATGATGGCTGGAAACCAAAGCTAATACTGTCTGTCCGTCGTCCAGTTGTAGGCGATATAGATAGTTTGCACCGCGAAATACCCGTCCAACCACCAGTGCTGTTTGTGTGCTGTCATCATCATGAATGATATCGTCAGGGCGTACAAGCACCTTAATCAGTGTGCCATTGGGATAGTCGTATTGACAATACTGCGGCTGCCCTGCCTCATCATAGACTTCCATACGTCGGTAAATATCACCAAGTGCGGTCTCGACATGGCCTTCTTTAATGACGCCATCTATCATTGCCCCTTCGCCAACGAACTCGGCAACAAATGGACTGACTGGCTCATGATATAACTCGGTTGGGGTCGCCCACTGGACTAGTTTACCCTCATGCATCACACCGACTTTATCCGCTAATGCAAAAGCTTCGTTTTGATCATGAGTGACTAAAATTGCCGTGGTATTGGTACGCTTCAGAATATCACGCACGCTCATCGCTAACGACTCACGTAGTATCACGTCAAGATTAGAAAATGGCTCATCAAGTAGCAATAATTTAGGCTTAGGGGCCAATGCTCGTGCTAAGGCAACTCGCTGCTGCTGACCTCCCGAGAGTTCAGTTGGCCGCTTATCAGCATGTTCTGAGAGCTCAACCAGACTTAACATTTCAGCCACCCGTGCTTTTTTATCAGCGGATGACCATTTATTAAGGCCAAAAGCAATGTTTTTGGCAACACTTAAATGTCCAAACAGCGCATAATCTTGGAACACCATACCCATGCCACGCTTAGCGGGTGCTACTGAAAAAGAGGTACGTGCCGCCTGCTCAGTTAGACACTGATTATTTAAGCCAATTACCCCAAAACGTGTGGGTTCTAAACCTGCAATTGCCCGTAGCGCCGTAGTTTTTCCACAGCCGCTGTAACCCAAAAAACAGCCAATCTCACCTTGTTGAAGGGTCAGTGATAACCCATTCACCACCGTGGTATCATCATAACCAACCACTAAATCTTGCACACTAAAATAAGGATTATTGCCGACTTCGTTGTTAGTATCCTTTATATGATAATCCTCTTGCCTAGGTGTATTGCGCTTATGAACCTGATTTTTATCAGTTTGCGATGCTGCTGTTAGAGACGCTGGCGGTTGCTGAGCATGATCAGGTCTCGTCTTAATCTTGGTGGACTTTTGATCTGGTTGGTCTGTCGAGTCATTCATCAAGTCAGTATACATAGACGGTACCAATAAGCGGTTAATGATTAGAGGGGTAAAATAAAGCAGTAAAGCAGCTCATATATAAAAACGAGCATTAACCAGTTTTGTCACTTTGACGCAGTAATATCCATACCGGAAGCAGTCCAACCAGCACAATGAGTAAGCTGGGTAGCGCTGCTCGGCCCCACATACCTTCACTGGTCATCTCAAACACTCGCACTGCTAACGTATCCCAACCTTGCCTGCGCGTCATCAAGGTAATAGGCATCTCTTTCATGACTTCAACAAAGCCCATCAATAAAGCAGTCAATACCCCAGGACTAAGTACGGGTAAGACCACTTGTCGCCAGCGCTGCAATGGACTGTCACTAAGCAATTTAGCAGCCGCTTCTTGATTAACCGTTAAACGTTGTAACTGTCGATCAACTGGCTGAAAACTAACGGTCATAAAGCGCGTTGATAAGGCCAGTAGCATCACAATGACACTACCTGACAACACTTGCTCCGATGTGACTCCAAAAGCTATCAGCTGATTATCAACCCAAGCAATTGGGATAAAAACGCCCACCGCCAATACTGTACCTGGCACTACATAGCCCAAGTTAGCCAAAGTCGTCATTAATTTAGTAGATTTATCTGGATATTGACGCTTGACCCACGCAATAATAATGGCTAAAACGGCAATAAACAGCGTGGTCATACTGGCAATCAATAGACTGTTGATGACAAAATCAATATAGCGGGCATCAAAATCTTGGCGAAAATTCATCGCTGTCCAGTAGATCAGCTGTAAGAATGGGATCAAAAAAGCAATTAAAAAGACTACTGTACATAATAATGCCATCGCTATCTTAGCTGGCGTGCTAGCCTCAAAGCGGCGATTACTACCTTGAGTGACGATAGTACCGCGCCTTGCTTGCCAGTACTGCTCAAAGAGCACCACGATAAATATCACTCCGATTAACAGACCTGCTAACTGGGCGGCAGTGGTCAGACTAAAGAAACCAAACCATGCCTTATAAATCGCGGTGGTAAAGGTGTCGACATTAAAAACTGACACCGCCCCAAAATCAGCAAGGGTTTCCATAGTGGCAAGCAACAGTCCGCCAATAACCCAAGGCAATGCTTGCGGTAACGCCAAGCGAAAAAATATCCGACTACGGCTTAAACCCAGCATTTGACCCGCTTCAATCGCACGCCGACCTTGAGATAAAAAGGCTTGGCGTGCCAACAGATAAACATAAGGATAAAATGCCAGTGATAATACCAAACCGGCGCCCCAAACATTACGTACTGAGGGGATAGCTGCACTGATACCTAAATCTCGTAGTCCCGTTTGCAACGGCCCACTAAAATCAACAATACCTACCGTCACAAAAGCCAAAACATAAGCTGGTATCGCCAGCGGTAACATCAGCGCCCACGAAAAAAATCGCTGCCCAGGGAAACGATACATACTCGTTACCCAAGCAAGCGCAGTGCCAATACTGCCTGATATTATAGTCACCATGAGCAATAAAATGGCGGTATTTTTGAGAACTTGCGGCAGTACATATTCGCGCATATGCGTCCAAATATCTGCCATCGGCTGTGTCCATGACAGCAGCACAATTAAAATTGGTACTAGCATAAACAACGAAATCAGCCCTAAGACTGATTTCGATAGAACACGCTTACTGACAATATGATCTTGGCTGACCGACTGGTTGTCATGGTTATTATCATTGACAGTATGGTCTTGACGCACAGCCGCTTTTCGCATTGTCATCATAAAATTTTTACCGTGTCAGACGCATAAGGACTGTACTATAAATACTAGATTATAAGAGTTATATTACTTTTAACCGTTTATTTATAACCTGCTTTATCCATCATTTGAATCGCTTGAGTCTGTAATGCGCCAAATTTTTGTACACTGATATCGTCTTGTTTAAACTCGCCCCAAGATCTGAGCAAATCTGACTCATCAACACCTTCTTTTACCGGGTACTCTTTATCAGAGCTGGCATAAATACCTTGCGCCGCATCAGAAGACAACCATTCCATCAGTTTGAGCGCACCATCTGGATTGTCTGAGTTAGCAATCACCCCAGCACCAGAGATGTTCACATGAGTTCCTGTGGTGTCTTGATTTGCCCAAAATATCTTCACTGGAAAATTAGGCTTTTCATCAAAAATGCGACCATAATAATAGCTGTTGGCAACAGCCACTTCACACTGACCAGCAGCAATCGCTTCTAACATACTGGTGTCATCACTGAAGACATCAGTGGCTAAGTTAGCGACCCAGCCGCGTATGACTTGTTCAGTTTTTTCTTCGCCTAAATGCTCCATCATACTGGCAACCAGTGACTGATTATAGACTGAATTCGAGGTACGCAAGCATAGCTTACCTTTCCATTTTGGATCCGCTAGATCTGCATAGGTTGATAGCTGATCCGCATTAACTTTGCTTGGATCATAAAAGATAGTGCGCGCACGTAGCGACAGACCTGTCCACTGACCTTTTGGGTCACGATACTTAGCAGGGACATTGGTCTCTAAAACGCTAGAAGCAACAGGTTGCAATAAGCCTTGCTGCGCTGCTTGCCATAGATTACCAGCATCTACCGTCAATAGCATATCCGCAGGGGTGTTTTTGCCTTCCGCTTGTAGACGTGCCATTAGTGGGCCTGTTTTATCAGTGACCAGCTCAACTTTCACACCCGTTTCTTCGGTATATTTATCTAATAATGGCTTAATAAGTTGCTCATTACGTGACGAATAAATGGTAACCACTTGATCATTATCAGAGGTAGTAGCCGTGCTATCTGTAGCAGCATCTTGCTCAGCGGGTGCATCCGCATTCGCATTTTGCTCAGGCGTTTCCGCTTTGTTACAACCTACTAGCCCCAACATTAAACTAAATACAGCAACAGATAAGGTGGCTTTAATGGGGTGAGTAAAAGATAAAGGTGCTGTAACCGCATTCAACGACATGGTTTTCTCCATAATAGTGCACAGATAGATGGGATAAAATTATATGATAGGCTATTTATTGATGCTTAAAATTGAAAAGTTCTTACTAAGAAAACAATGAAAACTGAAAGCAATATACTAATATAAATGAGATTAGTTATCAATACATTTATCAAATAGCCTAATGTTTTTGTTATGTTGCTTAGGGAGTAAGATTTAGAGACCACCTTTTGTCAGGCGTTAATTAATCTTGATCGCTTAATCTTGACTGTGTAGCAACCAGTGCCCAAGAATGATATTGACTGCCGCCTCTGTCCGTAGCACTCTTGACCCGATATTGACTGCTTGGCAGCCTTGGGTTTGTAGCAGCTCAATCTCGTAATCAATCCAGCCGCCTTCAGCCCCAATACAAACCACGCTTGGCAACCCTGTCTTTATTGTATTTATAGCTGGGTTAGTTTTGACAAGGCGATGTTCACTTTGTGCTGGTTTCGATAACTGATTTTGAGATAAAGCAAGTTGCTGAAGATAGGCCAATAATGACAGCTCACTATAAGGATGGGCGACAATGGCATGCTGAGTAATCAAACTTGCCAGCTCATCTTCAACAAAGGGTTTAAAACGTTTTTGTAGAGTGATGCGCGGAACAATTGTATCAACCCCTTGTTGCAGACCCTCTAAAACAAACTCATCAAGACGCGTCAATAATGGGCTTTGCCAATAGCTTTTTTGAGTACGGTAGCTATTAATAAGAATAATATCGCGTACGCCAAGCGCCGTCATATCCATAATTAAACGCCGCAAAACTTTTGGACGTGGCAGTGCCAGAACTACGGTGACATCTAGCTTAGGAGGTGGTGCAATAGTCAACTGTACATCACAAAGCTGAATGTTATCAGGTGTCATCTGTTTAATCACAGCGGTACCCAAATTGCCACCAAGCTGACCAATCTTTAGGGTATCGCCAATTTGCAAACCCAATACTTTATTGATATGCGCAATTTGCGTTGGTGTATCAATATGCGCATAAGGCAAGGAGAAGTTGGTAGTTGACAATAAAATACAGTTCATAAGAGTGATGACTTACTTAAAGTGAGGGACGGTTATTATTAAGAATTGATAGGAGTAAGAATAGTTAATAGTAAGGACAGTTGTTTGATGGAATTTATTCGTCAACTGTCGCGAACGGCACAATCACTTTTTCAATCATCAGCAGCTGCCGCGTAAGTACCGATTGTTGTTGGACAGTCAACTCCGCGCCTGCCCGCCCTGCTCGCTTGGCAACTTGCGGATGACTGAGCCAAAATTGCAGCTGCTCATAAATAAGGGCATCAACATCAGCATCAGCATCAGTAGCTTGTAAAATAGGTAAGGACTTATACTGCTCAGCTGACTGTTTATCAAGGGTAATGGGCCGATAAAATTCATTATGTGGCTGATATAGCGCACCCACGCCAGCCAGCTTATCTACCACGCTTTGACAGGATTGAGTATATAATCCCATAATAACAGGCGTGGCCACGCTCGCGGGCTCAACAGGATTATGACCACCAATATCAGTTAAAGAGCCGCCAACCAGTGCCACATCAGCCAACGTAAACCAAGTCATCAGCTCACCCATACTGTCAGCCAGATAAACTTGCGTCTGTGGATTAATAGTATCATTGCTACTGCGCCGTGCCATCTGCAATCCTGACTTTTGAACAAGGTCTGCTACCTCATCGAAGCGCTCAGGATGTCTGGGTACGATAATTAATAAAGTATCAGCTAATTGAGGATTTGATAACAGCTGCTGTTGCCATAATAAGGCGGTATCTTCTTCACCGCTATGGGTGCTCGCGGCTACCCAAACTGGACGATTTATATTTTCTAACTCAATTTTTTCTAATTCGGGTTTGGTGATATCTTCTTTACTGGCAATAAGCGGCTTTTCTTTATCGATGCTGGCAAGTTTTGGAGTGTTAATCACCCACTTAAGAGAACCAGCAACCCGAATTTGCGAGCGGTATGCGCCCAATTTCTGAAAACGCTGAGCAGACTCATCATCTTGGGCAATGATTAGCGTGAGATTCTGCATCATGCTACGGCTCACCGCACTAATTTTTTGGTAGCGGGTAAAAGAGGCTGCTGACAGCCGACCATTGACTAATATACTGGGAATATTCTGCTGTGAGAGAACCGTTAAAATATTTGCCCACAGCTCAGTCTCGACAAATAAGGCAGCAATCGGTTGCACGTGAGCTAAAAACGTTTTAATAACTGACGGACTGTCCACTGGTACATAGCTGTGACTCATGCGCCCGCTTGCAATGTCATTTGCGAAACGGCTGGCACCACGTGCAAAGCCAGTCTGGGTAGTATTGGTTAGCCATATTTGATAGCCCTGCACTAATAACTCATCTAACAAGGGCGCAACCGTATTGGTTTCGCCCAATGAGACTGCGTGACACCAAATGACTGCATTATTAACATCGATTTTATTAGTAGCAGTTTTATCAACGTCAGCTAGCGGACGCGGCGGATAGTGCTTACCAAAGCGCTGTGCCACTTCTTGCTGATAATTATCACGCTTGTGCGAGCGTCGCCAGACTTGCAGTCGATATAAGGGTTTCAGTAACGTAATGATGAGTCGATAGTACCAAGGTACTTTGCTAGGCGGACGTTCAGATAGCGCTGTAAGTATCGTAGCATCACGATTAACAGCTGCTAATAGCTCAGAATCATTTGTTGGCTTTTGAGGAGGTAAGTGCGAAGACGGCATGAAAAAGCCCAGATTAATAAGTAATAAAATAATATAACTAAAAGCCACACTATCAAAAAATATGTTAATTTTACCTGAAGATAGCGCTTAACAATATGACCTTATCTTTTTATACGCAAAGCTCTACGCCTAAAAACATTCATACAAAAAGCAATAGTAATAAAGCCGCTATTAGGATAACACCAATCAATAATTGATAACGCTTTATACTATGCTGCTCTTGCTTTTGGGTCGTTATTAACATTTGCGCTTGTTGCCACTGCGCTGCAATACTTGCGGCCTCAAGATGACCATTTTCTGCCGCTTGCCCTAACCAATCTTTACCATTATCGATATCTTGCGGCACGCCTATTCCTTGATAGTACATTTTACTCAATAAACGCTGAGCACGGTTATCTTTAGCACTAGCAGCTTGTTTAATCCAATTAACGCCTATGTTTTTACCTGCTACCTCATCCGCTGCTAGCCCTTCACCTAGCAATTCATACATAGCCAATCGCAGCATGGCGGCCGTATTACCAAGAGTTGCTGCATTTTGTAAAAGATTTAACGCTTGCTGGCGTGCCGCTTGGTGCGTTTCTAAAAATGTCACTTGATTGCGTGGTTTATGTTGCTTGGCAATATGCCGTTCAAACTGATCCAGTATTTTGCATGCTTGTTGATAGTCATCATGGCCAGCAGTTTGCGGTACCTCAATTTCATTAAGTTCGATAAGTAATTGGATAAAAATTTCTGGGGTTGGGGCTGCCTTTAGCGATGACGGTGCTGTTTTAGCAATAACCTCTTTATCAGCAAATTCATTTTTCGATTTATTAACTATAGGCTGGTTTGATTGTGATGTTAAAGCAGTACTAGTATTTGAAGCAGTAGACATAATATCAGTGGCAGTCTCCGGTAACCGTACACTGACCGCTTGATATAAGCCACTGGCTAATGGCCCACCTTGTATCGCCTCAAACGGTCGATCAATATGACCAAATAAGCGCAACCCTATGGGCTCTAAAGCAAAAAATAATGCCCTGCTCAAATTCTGATCAGACAAATCTTGATTACAATCGTCACAATATACGACTGCTATATGCTGATAAAAATCATCAGGGATAAATGGTAACTCAGGATAGCGACTCGTCAGCTCAAATTGACCATACCAATGTGGCGTACTTTGCCACTGCCGCGCGAGCACCCGTCCTGCATAGAACGCCAAGAAAATAAGCAAATTGCAATAACGTTCATCAGCCAGTAGCACCGTCTCAGTTAAGGGCACCATTTCATTCATGGTATGAGACTTAGTAATGTCACGGCGTATCCGTGACAACAGCGTATCTACTCGCTTTAAACTTGCCAGCGACTCATCTAGCTGGCAGTCGTGGAGCTCCGCTTCATAAGCAATAACGCCCGCCATAGGACGTTCCATTAAAAAATCTTGCCAATAATCTTCTGCGATACAATCAAGTAGCGTCTTGGATAAGGACATTGCAGACATAATTGACATAAGGCCAGCATATCCTGTCATAAAATGAATGGGCAGTAATGAGTTAGTACTAGGCATAATCACTACTATGAACAGCAAGATAACCAGAGTTTACCTTAACCTAAAATCTAGACCGCTACAATAAAGGACTAAATAAGCGCACCACATTGTCAAATAAACGCCGAGCGCTATGACGCTCTTGCCATTCCTCTAATCCTAGAAAACGGCAATTTTGTAAATATGACTGCTGACAGTCGGCAATTTGCGCGACCATCTCGGGGGTATAAATCGCCAAACTGACTTCCATATTTAGATAAAAGCTGCGCATATCAATATTGACCGTACCGAACAGACAGTAATCATCATCGATAACCACCATTTTGGCATGCAACAAACCCCCTTTAAAAAGTGCGATTTTTACCCCAGCCTCAAGCAACTCTTGATAATAAGCTTGTGAGGCGTGCTGCACTAAAAAAGAATCAACCTTTTCAGGGATAATGAGAGTCACATCTAAACCGCGCTTCGCTGCCGTTACCAAGGCACCCGACAACGCCTCGTCAGGAACAAAATAAGGGGTAGTGATTTGGATGCGCTTATTAGCACGATGGATAATCGTCACTAAAGTATTATAAATAACGTGAGCCGTTACTTGCGGTGCGGAGGGAATGAGCTGCGCAATCACATCTCTTACTACCGGCAGTGGCGCAATTGCAATCGACGTCGTTCCTACTATCGGCTGAACACTGGGGGTTAATCCATCACCCAGCACCTCAACACGGCTATTAATATCATTAATGGTCGGATGAGAGACATATAATTTGCGCGTGTAACTGTTTACACGCTGATGCAGCGCATGTAAGTTGTCGTTGCTTTCAGCACCAATATCAGTTACCACCACTTTTGCCATCGCTGTTGCAATACTAATCGGTTGATAGCTGACACTACGCATCATTACATCGATCCATTGCCCAACATCTTTATCTTGCTTAAAAAACTTCGGATCGACTAAGTTAAAACTACCGGTATAGCCAATATACTCATCAATGACCACAATTTTTCGATGATTGCGTAAATCAGAGCGCTTAAATAAGGTCTTAAACAAACCTACCGGTAACGACTGATGCACAAACACGCCCGCACGCTCTAATTTCTGATGCTCATGACTATTAAAAAAACTAAAACTACCGACGCTATCAACCATAATATGACACTCTACCCCGCGCCGTGCTGCTGAAATCAAGGCCTGTACCACATCTAGCACCTGCCCCTTAGGATAGACTATATAGAACTCCATCAAAATAGTACGCTCAGCACCATCAATATCAGTAATCAGATGCTCAAAAATTGTCTTAGGAGAGGTCAGTAGCTGCATTTGGTGACCTGTAAAAACCCCAAACCCTGTCCAGCGCGTACCAATACGACTAACGCCTCGATAATTATCAGGAATAAGATCTTGACCTTGATCGAACACTAAGCGTTCACGTGCTGCCATATCGTTCATAAGCAAACGCGCCTGATCCATCCGCTGACGATAGCGGCGCCCAATCATTGGTTCACCTACTAATATATAAGCGACAAACCCAAACAAAGGGACTGTATATAAAACTGCAATCCATGCAATCGCTACCCCAATATTGCGCTGCACCGATACAATACGTAAGGTCATCACCACCATCAGAATAATGTGTAATATTAGTCCAACCCCTGCAAAGTCAATCCACGACCAGGGTGCAAGATGCTGATCAGTAGCTAAAGCGTCTATGTTTGCCTCCATTAACCAATATGACTTATAAAATCAAATATAAGCCCAATGTCTAAAACGTTATCAGTATAATGGCTTTTAGCAGGCACACAATAGGTAACTATGTAGCCTACTTACCGCTATTTTCTCTATGTCCTCAAAGCATACTAATAAGATTTCTATAAAAGATATAAAATAATATTTGACAGGCAGGTGTAAATGTATATAATACACACCCACAGCAAGGGGCTTTAATTAGTTCTACGTTGTTAGAAATTCTCTTTAAGAGATTTCGATTATTGGCTAGAGAATGACTCCTTTGGTTGATGAAGCTCTAGAAAATTCTATTTAAAGAATTTTCTCTTGCGAAGCTAAAATTGCAGTGCAATTTTTTAACGCTTCTCAGGGTGATTAGCTCAGTTGGTAGAGCGTCTGCCTTACACGCAGAATGTCGGCGGTTCGAACCCGTCATCACCCACCACTCTTTTAGCGAAGTGGAAAAAGACGCTAAAAACGACCTAAGCAGCGGTAGTTCAGTTGGTTAGAATACCGGCCTGTCACGCCGGGGGTCGCGGGTTCGAGTCCCGTCCGCTGCGCCATATTTAAAACGAATTTAGACTTTCGAGTTTAAGCAAGTTTCGCCTCAAGTATTCATTTACTTGAGGTTTTTTTGTGTCTGTATTTTTCTCCAAAACTATCATTTATGAAGATTTTTTTATATTCTGCTAGAATATAAAAAATAAATTACTTTCTACTATTGCATCCAATATGAGTTTATGAGTAGGCAATATCTCTTGATAACATTGGTGACCAAGTGCTTGTTGATTAAACGTTGGCCATTTAATACCCAAAGTTTTTACAATCTGGGTGTGACAGCCTCTTCCTAATTTCTGATCAAAAGCTCGATACCCAACACAATGGGTTGGTTTTCAGAGGTTATCTTTTTACCAAAATAATGTTCGTTTTGGCTTTTTTAAGCACTACATTGAAGTTTCAGTATTACATAATCACGAGCCATTCATTTATCGCTTGGCTTTTTCTACTAACCTGACTAAATATGCACAAAAAAATTAATCATTAACAATTTGTTGTGTTTATGTTAATAACTGAATTTATAATACAATTGTTCACTTGTTTACAATATAATAGAGCAAGCACACTAAAAATACTCTTTAGCAAAAGTATTTTATAAGACTCATCAAACCATAATTCTACAAAAAATTGTTGAATAAATTGCCAATAGCTCATAACTTCATTAAATTTTCAACCTTATATATTCGTATGCTTACATATAGTTATCAATTGTTTCTACTAAGTAAGCTAATATACCCAATCACAGGCCTTTTTTATATCTCGATTCACAAATAGAGGATTTTCTATGTCGCAGTCAACGTTACAATCAAATACATCAGATAAAAAAGTTGCTTTAGTAACCGGTGCGCTTGGTGGTATCGGTACTGCTATTTGCGGAAAACTAGTAACTAGTGGATATCACGTCATTGCAACTGTAAGCAAAGACGATCCAGAACGTATAAAAAAATGGTGTAACGATAATGAGTTTGATTCAAATAGCTTCGAGTTTATTGCTGTTGATTTAAGCGATCATGAAACAGCAATGGCAACCATTCAGCAAACAATTGATAAGTATGACAGCATTTATGCCTTAATAAATGGAGCAGGCATCACTCGTGACAGTAGCTTTAAAAAAATGAGCTTCACACAGTGGAAAGAGGTAGTTGATACTAATTTAACGTCTCTTTACACGATTGTTCATCCCATTTTCGTAAAAATGTTGCAACAAAAAACCGGGCGTATTGTGAATATCAGCTCGATAAATGGTTTGCGTGGTCAGTATGGTCAGACCAACTACTCTGCTGCTAAAGCCGGTATTATTGGATTTACTAAGGCGCTGGCATACGAAGGTGCTACCTCATCAGTTACTGCTAATGTCGTCGCTCCTGGCTACACACACACCCCCATGGTAGAAAGCGTGCCTGAACATATCATGGATAAAATTAAAGAAACCATTCCAATGAATCGTTTGGCTAGTGCAAACGAAATAGCCGCTGCTTGTATGTATCTCATCAGCGATGAAGCAATATTTGTTACGGGAGAAACTATCTCAGTTAACGGTGGTCAATACATGTCTTAATTCGGGTATTAAATAATTTTTACCTATTACACCACTAACGTACTATTACAATGTCTTTTTAACAACCGACACACGGAGAATCAATATGTCACAATCGAACCCTCAAGATTTTTTCAATCAGTTCAATCAGTTCAATGGCGACACACAAAAAATGTTCGAACCTTGGAACAAGCTAAATAAAGCGTTTTTGAAAAACGCAGAAATGATGAGCGAGTTTTCACTCAACACTATGAAATCTTATTCAGAAATGGGTCTGGAAAATATGCGTCAAGTTGCTGGAATAGATTCTCCAGAATCTGCCAAAGACTTTAACGACAAGCAAGCAGAAATGCTTAATGTAATCAGTCAGAAAATGCTAGCAGATGCTCAACGTATGACAGAGCTTGGTACTAGTATGCATGATGAAGTTATGCAAGTGATGGGTGACGTTCATGGTCAAACCAATGAGGAAATGCAGGCTAATATGCAAAAAGCTGCCGACCAAGCAACAAAAACAGGTCAAGAATACGCAGAAAACATGAGCAAAATGGCCGAGCAATTTAATGAGCAAGCTGCAAAAAATGCTACAAATACTGGTAATGCAAATACTAGTACTGCAAACGCAAATACTAGTACTGCAAATGCAAAGACTGGTACTACAAACACCAATACTAGTACTACAAACGCAAAGACTGGTACTACAGACACAAAGACTGGTACTGCACACACAAAGACTGGTACTAGCAGTACTGGAAAATCAACAAGTAAGTAGCGGTGAGTATTAATAAGATTAATCACTTGTTTAACTATCTTATTAGTCGTCATTGGCACAATGTTACTTAATGATGTTATTTAATAATGACACTCAAAAGGTGGGTTAGCGAGAGTTTACCCACCTTATTTTTATTATATTGGCAGTTATTGTGCTGACAGTTTTAGTGTAGTTGCACTTTCTTATAAACTAGATATAAATATGGGTACCAATATGGATAACCAGCAATCTGACGACCAATCAAATAAGTCAAATAAGTCAAATAAGTCAAATGAACAAGATAGCACTAATAACTCCTTTGATTTTAACAGTTTAGGTAAACATTACTTAAATCAGTTGAATCAGATGAACCAATCTTTTTCTAATCAACATAAGCAATCTAATCAAACTTCAAACCCATTTGAAGCAAATATGAAGCTATGGCAAGATTCAATCAAAAATTTTAGTCATTTCATGACCCCAAATGCCGATGAGCACTCTACTGAGAACTCTGATGCTCACCAATCAAGCCAACAGACTCAGCAAAATCAAAGCAATCAGAGCACTGATGACGACATGGGTAGTTTTAATGAATTGACCCAAAGGTTTTTTAAAGAAACGATGAAACGAGGTGGTCAAGATAACAATATAAGTCAATCTCTCATGCTTAACCTCGTAGATGGATGGCAACAATTCACTACTGGCGTGACCGATAAAAGCCCCACTGTGTTACTGGAGCAACAGACGAGCCTGTGGCAACAGCAATTTCAACTGTATCAAAACACCTTAATGAAAGTATCAGGACATCAAACAAAACCTCTCATCACCCCAGAAAAAGGCGATAAACGCTTTACAGATGAAGACTGGTCCAACAATCCTATGTTCGACTTTCTAAAACAGAGCTATCTGCTAACGGTTAGTGGCATTATGGATACCATTGATAATACTGAAGGTATTGATGACAAAACACGCCAGCGTTTGTCTTTTTTTACTCGTCAATGGTTAAATGCAGTTGCTCCGAGTAACTTTTTATGGAGTAATCCAGAAGTGTTGCGACTGACAAGAGAGTCAAAAGGACAAAACCTTATAAGGGGATTCCAGCAGCTCACAGAAGATATGGAAAAAAGCTCTCACATGCTGAGCATTAGTATGACTGATGATGATGCTTTTCGGCTTGGTGAAAACATTGCCATAACACCAGGCAAAGTGGTATTTCGCAATCGTATGTTTGAGTTGATTCAATATAATCCGACCACCGCCAAAGTCAATAAACGTCCCTTATTGATTGTACCGCCATGGATTAACAAATTTTATATCATGGACTTAAAAGAAGAAAACTCTTATATCCGTTGGGCATTAAACGAAGGACATAGTGTATTTGTTATCTCATGGGTCAATCCAACTCGGGCGTATAAAGATGTTGGTATGGAAACCTATATGCACGAAGGTTTGCTGACCGCTTTGGACGTCGTTGAAGAGATTACTGGTGAGCCAGATGCCAATGTCATCGGTTATTGTATCGGTGGTATGTTACTGGCGTTGACCCTATCTTGGTTAACTGAGAATAAGCAAGCAGATCGTATTGCCAGTGCTACTTTCTGGGCCACGATATTTGATTTTAATGACCCTGGAGATTTGGGCGTATTTATTGATGAACGTGTTGTCAGTGCCCTTGAACAAGAAGAAGACACTCAAGGGGTACTTGACGGGCGTATAATGGGCGTCGCCTTTAGCTTGTTACGTGAAAACAGCCTTTATTGGAATTATTATGTACAAAACTACCTAAAAGGTGAGCGTCCTATGCCTTTTGATCTTTTGTATTGGAACTCTGATTGCACCAATGTTACCGCCGCACTGCACAGCTTTATACTACGTGAGCTGTATCTGGACAATAAGATGATCAAAAAGGGCGAGTTAGAATTTGACGGTGTGAAGATTGATTTGTCAAAAGTGACTATTCCAACCTATGTCGTGGCAACATTACAAGATCATATTGCCAAATGGAAAGGTAGCTATCAATCCACACAGGCGCTGGGCGGTGACGTTACGTTTGTACTCGGTGAATCAGGACACATCGCTGGTATCATCAACCCACCAACAGGTAAATATGGCTTTTATGCTCATGAAGAATATGTTGCAGATCCTGATGAGTGGTATACCAAATCAGAAAAACAGGATAGAAGCTGGTGGCTACATTGGGGAGAATGGATCAAGAAGCACACTGTAGACGAAGTAGATAGCAGACAACCTGGTGTAGATCACACCGGCAAATCATGGCAGGTACTATGTGACGCCCCAGGAGAGTACGTACATGTCAGAGCGGAGGAAGCTTTAGGCTCGGCTAACATTTAGCGTTACCTGATATTTAGCAATCTTCACGGTCATGTATATGCTATTTGCTTGTTGACACAGTTCTACTTTTTATTCTATTCAGATTTAACATTGTAACTACGGTTAAAAAACAATCAAATGTATAAAATAATATTATTCTTAAATTAAAATTGGAACAACCCATGTCAGCTACCATTGAAAAAAATATTGAAAATCCAGATAAAGCCGAAGTATGGTTAAGTCGTAATAATCTACATCATAGAGCCACAAGTTCGATACCAAACTTTCAGGAGATGTTAAACCATCAATTTCACAAAACTGAAAGCACCATAGACGAATATAACCGCCAAAATCGCTATAAGAAAGACAGTACTGGCTTGATAACAGAGGTTACTTCAAGGCATCTAGAGCAAAACCATCAACAAATCCAAGAAAATGCACAGACCCTGAAGCAAGATACTGATGCCATTATGAAAAGTTGGCAAAAGACGTCTACCCCAGACAGACTGTGGAAAGAATGGTTAAGCTATAGTACAGATAGCAGCAAACGCCTTTTACAAACGGTCGACGTACTTAAAGAACGTGGCGATGTTTTTCTTGAGCATGAACTGGCTGGCTGTCCCCCTGTTTTAGACTATGATTATGAAGTAATCTTGGATGCCGTCGAGTTTGAACGCCCATGTAACTATGTCTTACTAAGAATAATACCGCCTGTAGGGATTGTCACTAATGACGATAATCGCCCTTACATCATTATTGACCCTAGAGCTGGGCATGGCGCGGGTATCGGTGGCTTTAAACATGAAAGTCAGGTTGGTGTCGCACTCAATCAAGGTCACCCGGTATATTTTGTGGCGTTTAAGCGCCTACCAGAGCCCAAGCAAACCATTGCTGATATCACCTATGCAGAAGGAAAGTTCGTTCGCGAGGTGGAAAAAAGACACCCTAAGTCAGAGTCGCCAGTAATCGTCGGTAACTGTCAGGGTGGCTGGGCAGCCCTCATTTTAGCGGCAACCAATTCAGACATTAAAGGTCCTATCGTCCTGAATGGTGCGCCAGTCTCAGCGTGGAGCGGAGAAGTTGGCATTAACCCAATGCGTTATAAAGCAGGGGTCAACGGTGGCACTTGGCTCTCTATGCTTAGTGCTGATATGAATAATGGGGTCTTTGATGGGGCGGCGCTAGTAGATAACTTCGAAAAAATGACCCCGTATCGAAACTATGTAGGAAAATATTACGATCTATACAAAAACCCAGAGGCTAACCGTCAGCGTTTTCTTGACTTTGAGCGCTGGTGGGGTGGTTTCTTCTTAATGAATGAAGCGGAAATCAAGTGGATTGTAGAAAACATCTTTATTGGTAACCGCCTTGCTCGCAACACCGGACAGTTAGAAAAAGGGGTCAATATTGACTTACGCAATGTCAAAGCACCCGTTATCGTTTTTGCCTCGCATGGCGATGATATTACCCCACCGCAACAGGCACTATCGTGGATTTTGGATGCTTATAGCGATGAAAAAGATATTGAAGTTTGTGGTCAACGCATCATCTATATGATTCATGAACAAGTGGGCCATTTGGGTATCTTTGTCAGCTCAAAAATTGCTAATAATGAACATACAGGTATTGCTTCGATTTTGGATATGATTGAGGTATTACCACCAGGCCTGTATGAAATGGACATTGAAAATTTTGAAGGTCATGGTAAAGAAAAAACCTTTACCGTTGATTTAGGCCGTCGTACTTTTGATGATTTAAGCAAAGCGATAGGCGAACATCGCAATGATGAGGAATCATTTAAAGCGGTACATCGCCACTCAATGGCTCAAACTCAAGCTTATGAGAAGAACTTGCGCCCATTGGTTAAAGCCATGAGTAATGAAACTTCTGCTCAATTGCTGCGTACTATGCACCCAATGAGACTGCAAAGAAGTGTCTGGAGTAGCAAAAATCCGCTAGCACTAGCGTCCAGTAAATTGAGTCAAGTGGTCACGAGTACCATCGACAAAAACCAACATGGAAATGACAACCCTGTACAAAAAACTCAAGAGTCTTTTGATCCTTGTGACGTTTATGCCAGAGTCAAACTACCCGCCATTGAATCTATGGAGCAGGACAATCTTTTCTTGCAAGTAGAAAGAATGTTTATGAATAATGTTAAAATGACACTGGACTTCTGGCGAGATTTCCAAGGTAGACAGACCGAGAGCCAGTTCTTTGGAATTTGGTCAATGCCTTGGCTTCGTCAATATGGCGAACCAGTAGGCTCACGCCGTCTGACAAATAAAGATTCATTGCATGAATTGCCAAAGGTAGATGAAGCGCTTAATAATATCTTTGAAGGCAACTTTAATGAAGCGGTTGTGCGTATGCTGATTTTGAGCAATATTGTCGCTCATAACAACATTGACCGTGATCAGCTGGTACGTTTGACTGAAGTACTCACCAAAAAAGAACCGTTTACGCATCTGTCGCAGGCTCAACTGGCGGCTATGATACATACTCAGACGCTTATCGTCCGTTTTGCTGAGGATCAATCTATCACGTCACTAAGCACACTGCTAAAAACCAAATCTAAACGCATCGACGCGTTTAAACTGGTTCGTTATGTGGTTGGGGATAAGCTAGAAGATCAAGATCCTACTATCTTATCTATTATAAAGCGTATTGAAGCGGCGTTAGATTTGACTGATGCTGATATCAAATAGAAAACCTATTCCATAGCAAGCTCAAACGGATTTAAACTTTAGAGTTTAAGCAAGTTTCACCTCAAGTATTCATTTACTTGAGGTTTTTTTGTGTCTATTGGTTTTTGCATTTTCTTAAATGACTGGTTGTTTACAGTTCGATTACTTTTTTAGCAGAGAAATATTTTATAAAATGAGTCTAGTCTGCTCTTAAGGTTCAACCCTTGTGGCAACTTAAACGACTAAAGCAATATATTGGTAGCGTGTTGGTCAATATAATATCAATACGCTAAAATCAATTAACACTTCTCCAGATGGCTGCACCCAATAAACGCTCGATTAGTATATAGTTAAGTATGAAATCAAAGTATAAACACTTAAACATATTCGTTTTGAGGAACGTAAACGGTGTTCAATTACAGAAAAACATCTAACAGAAAATAAGCGCCCTATGATCTATGAGACTAGTCTAGAGAGTATCAAGCACTTAAATTAACAACGCCAACTCAGATAGTATTAGACAACAAGATAAGTATAAGAATACAAGGCTGCATTTATCATAAGCGGCTGTTTATTTACTGTTAAATAAGCCACTTAGTAACTACCGCTATTAGATTAAATTTCTCACTGCTTCACAGAATAAGAAATAGACACAAGGAAGAACACCATGTCAGGGATTGAGTTTTATACTAACGGACATATTGTCAGTAACACTGACAGTATGCGCCAAAAGCTAGGAGCGCTAGCCAAACAGTACTCTGCCACATCAGCCATTATCGTCACTGACGCTGGTATCTCGCAACTGGGTTACGTTGATATCGCACAGCAGTCTTTACAAGAAGCGGGCGTTGAAGTCGTGGTTTTCGATGGTGTCGTTGCTGATCCACCTGTTGAGGTCGTTAACGACGCCATTACACTGGCCAGAAGCAATCACTGCGACTTGGTTATTGGTTTGGGCGGTGGCAGCTCTATTGATACGGCAAAAATCGTCGCTCTATATCCCAATGACTTTGAGTCCGTCACTAATATCTTAGATCTTGATTTAAGCGGCTTTAAGAAGTTACCGCTGTTCGCGATACCCACCACTGCCGGCACGGGTGCAGAAGCAACTTTCGTATCAGTCATAACCGCGAAAGATGGCAGTAAAAAGGCCATTTATACCCCTAAAATTCTACCGGATGTTGCGATCTTAGATGCGACGCTGACGCTCAAACTACCTCGTCACATTACCGCTGCAACCGCGCTTGATGCGATGGTCCATTGTATTGAAGCTTATACCAGTCGTACTAAGAAAAACCCGATTTCAGATGCCCTAGCCGTTAAAGGCTTGCAAATGCTGTGGCATAATTTTGAACGAGTACTGGATCAAGGTGATGATATAGAGGCGAGAGGTGAGATGTTATTAGGTTCATCGCTGGCTGGTATCGCTTTTGTCAATGCGTCAGTCGCGGCTGTCCATGGACTCTCCTATCCGCTCAGTATTAACTTTCATATTCCTCATGGTCATGCCAATGCGCTGGTCATGTGCTCGGTATTTACTTTTAATTTGCCAGAAGCAGCACCTATGTATGCAGAACTGGCCCGCGCCGTCATGCCGAACCAAACCTCGACTATGACGGACTTAGAGGCGGCAAGTCTATTTATACATCAATTAAAGAAATTCTTAGAGATGAGTGGCCTTAAATATCGTTTAAGCGAACTCGACATTACAGAAAAAGATATTCCAGCACTAGTGGACATCGTTATCAATACTTATGCGCGGCTGATTGCGACCAATCCCAAGGATATGACAGTAGAAGAGGTGACGACGATGTATAAGGACATACTCTGATAGACCCTATTATTTTTTAATAAGCGTTTTTTAATAATCATTTTGCTCATTAATTAAGGAAGACATTTATGTCAAAATATAAATTGAGTGTTGTTGTTGATAGATTTCATTATTTAGAAGGGCCACGCTGGTATAAAAATGCCTTATGGTTTGTCGATTTTTATACCAAAGGAGTTTATTGTGTTAACGGTCAAGGCGTGGCAGAAAAAGTTGTCCATGTTGAGCAGCAGCCTTCTGGCTTAGGCTGGTTACCTGACGGGCGCATGTTGGTTGTATCGATGACAGATCGTAAAATATTACGCTTAGAAGACAATGGTGAACTAGTCGTTCATGCTGATATCTGGGAGCACTGCAATGGTCATGCTAATGATATGGTGGTGTCGCCAAACGGTCATGCCTATGTCGGTAACTTTGGCTTTGATTTGATGGGCGGTGCTGATCATAAAGATGCAAGCTTAATACTCGTTCGACCAGACGGGAGCTCGCAGATCGTTGCTGAAGGTTTAGCTTTTCCAAATGGTATGGTGATTTCTGCTGACCAAAAGACGTTAATTGTTAACGAGCTGTTTGGTAATAGAATTTCACAGTTTGATATTAAAGAAGACGGCACTCTGGGCGCAAGGCGTGATTTTGCTAGCTTTGGCGCGTTAGGAGATGAGCCAAATGTCGGTCTGCGTATAGAGCGTGCTGAAATCTTACCAGATGGACTAACCTTGGATGCTGAAGGTGCCGTTTGGTTTGCGGATACCCTACACCATCGCGTAGTACGTATGGCAGAAGGTGGTGAAATCTTGGAAGTAGTAAATACAGAGCCTGAAGGTGTCTTTGCGGTTGCCCTTGGCGGGACAGATGGCAAAACGCTATTTATGTGTGCGGCACCTGATTGGGATGAAGCTGCTCGCAAGTCTGAGAGAAAGGGTCGTATCTTATCTACGAAAGTCAACGTTGGTCATGCCGGTATCCCCTAACTTCCCTTGTGAGCGAATATTTCATTTTCAATCTTACTCATTAAGTTTTTAATCTCTTGATGACTGGCATGTAAATATTCGCTCCTTTGCTGCTCTTCTACTAAAGAAATAGAACGCTTTTCCTTTTCAGGTCGATGAAAGCGGCTCATAAATGCGTCATTATTGGCATTATGCGTCAGTAGCGTAAAAGTATGGATTGGATCATTAAAGTGTGGGTTAAATTCGAACATGCCAGCGATGGTAAAAGCTTGACTGTCTTTACGGTAGATACGTTGCCAATCGTTCTTACCGTCTAGGTAGTAGGGTTCAAAAAATGCTTGCATAGGCACCAGGCAGAATTGATTGTGCGTAAAAGGAGGCTCAAAAGTCTTTTTACTTTCAATGCCTTCTAATCGGGCGTTATAGGTCGAATAGTCAACTGGTTGGTTTGCCCATTTAGGACTTAATCCAAACTGCCCCATGACTACCTTCATATTACCATCTGATGAGATAATAATAGGACATTGATCCTTTGGGTAGACATGATTTTTATAGGAATCTAAACCGAGTGTTATCTGATTATCAAGAATGGCCTCGATTTGCTTAAGCGTAGCGGGTTCAAAGTTTGAGCACATAGCAGTCAATCCTTAATGGCAGTTAGACAGTTAGATACTTAAATATTTAGAAGCTTAGATAATTAGATAAATTGTAGGGGGCTGATATCAGCCTCCTACTTGTCATTACTTATAAGTATCTATTTATGAGAGATTTTAATCACAGTTTGTTAATAACTATCTGGGCATTTTTAGAATAGGCTTGATAGTAATACCGCTTGCCGAGTCTGCAAATGCCTGTGTAATCTGATTAAATTCATAGAATTTGGTTAGCTTGTCAAATGGGAACTGCCCTGCTTTGTAATACGCAATCAGCTGTGGAATAAATACTTTAGGAATAGAATCACCTTCAACGACCCCAATCATGCTTTTACCTTCAGCCATCAGATCATCCTGAATATTAAGCGTTACTTCAGGTGTAACGCCTACAATAGCAACGGCACCTAAAGGTCTCAAAGCATGCAATGACTGCTTGACAACTTCTGGAACGCCTGTGGTTTCAACAGCGTAATGACTGCCACCATCAGTAAGCTTTTTGACCTCCGTAACCACATCGATATTTTTACTATTAAAGACATGAGTTGCGCCAAGCTCTTTTGCCAAATTAAGTCGATTGTCATGAACATCAATGGCAATGATATGTTGACAGCCCGTAATCTTAGCAGCCATCACGGCACTAAGACCAACGGCACCAGCACCGTATATCACTATACTGGAACCAAATTCTGGCTTGAGACGATTGAGAACAGTTCCAGCGCCGGTTTGAATACCACATCCAAGCGGCCCAAGCAGGGCCAAATCAACATCCGGATCGACTTTTACCGCATTTTTAGCTTTGGCAATGGCGTGGGTAGCAAATGAGGATTGACCGAAAAAAGTCGCCAATTCTTGTCCGTTCTGAGCCAGTCGATGACTGCCGTCGTCCATAGCACCACCGAAATTAAGCTCGTTAAACGTATCACAAACGGATGGATGACCCATCAGGCAATGGGCGCAATGACCACAATGAGCAAACGACAGCACAACATGATCACCGACTTGCAATTCAGATACGCCCTGACCAATAGCCTCTACAATGCCAGATCCTTCATGACCAAGCACAATTGGGAAAGGCGCTATGCCTTGATCTCGAGCTACAACATCCGTATGACAGACTCCGACCGCAACAATGCGAACCCTTATCTCATCAAACTCAGGATTGGCAAGCTGTACAGCTTCTATTTTGAACGCGTCGCCTTGGCTATGGGTTACTGCTGCTTTAATATCCATTATGATGGCCTTTTTAGTTAATTAGACTGTCCTTCAACTAGATTACACGCTTCTCAAAAGCTTTCAAAGACTGCTCTAAGTAACTAAATAGATAAAAACGAAAGGTCTTGTAAACAGTGTTAAAAGTATATTTCACGTTGAAAGTTTAGGTTAGACAAGATCACCAGACAACGTTATTTGAGTGTTTAATTCCACTTTTAATTTCTTCGCACACTCAATAGTTTTTTTTCTATCAGCAGGAATAGCCCCATTTTCAATAGCGATTACTCGCATTTGTAGGGTAATATCATAATGAGGATAACTGGCATTGCGATGAAATAAACGTTTGTCTATCTCAATAAACTCAGCAAAATCGTGCAACTCTTGTAGGCTATCCGCTAACATATGGCACCATCTATAGCCTTTGAACTCTATACTCACAAAATCTACATATATTGCCATCTCGTTATGTCCTTAAAGAGATATAAATTGTCCATTTTACTCTACTGTATACGGACCGTGTCAGCAATTAAATCCTAAAGTCTAATGCTCAAAAAATACTTTATCAAAAGCCTCTTTCAAACGCTTTGGTTCTTAGTGCTTAACACTATTCAGCTCCTGACAAAGCTCACAAGCAATTTCATAAGCCTTCAAACATGCCTATTACAGATTAACAAGAGGTCAATTGGCCTCTAAGCTGCGAAATGGCGTAAACAATAATTTTTCCATTATCTCAAAGTTGCCGTCATTAATCATTAAAAGGAAATTCTATTAATCCAGAATAATAAACTTATACTGCGGACTTATTATTAGACTTAACAATCATACTAAACCCAATTAATTTACTCAAAACATTACAATTTACTCAAACAAAACGCTACAGACTCTAAACGTTTATCAAAAATATCTTAACTGAGACAGTTCAATTAAAGTAACGTAGTCAAAGTAACCACGCCTACCTTTATTTAAGTATTTGGATATCAGCGTATTTATGAGTTGGTGAGACTACACCTACTGATGAGAAGCATAACCAGCTTCCAACTGCGTAGAGATATCCAACAGAGGTTGAGAATGAGCTGAACGTTATTTATAAAGCGCAACAAAGCACTAAAAGACCGTACAAAGTTATCTATCATTTTGTCTCTAGTTACACCGTTAGAAATGCAATAATTACCTTACTTATACCATCGACTTTGTCGCTATTTATTGCTAAAGTAATTTTTCGCTGTTGATCAATAACAAAGCTCAGGATAGATATTTCACGGCCTTAAACTTGTTGTAAATTTGACTTACTTTTTCTACTATTTTTTAGTAATTATCGAAAACCGAGATTTTTATGATGTTAAAAAAGCAATATGCTGTCTTTTTTCCAATTTTGCTAGCGGCTGGCTGTGCTACTCAGCAGACTACTCAGCAACCAAGCAAACCGATCCGTCAAGCCAAGGTTCAGGTTACTCAGACCCAAACCATTCAAGTAAAACCCAAGCCTGTCATCGTTAAGCAAAATACTATCATTACCCCCAAACCTAGCTATCGCAGCTTTTCGGATTGGAAGTCAGACTTTTCTATGCGTGCTATGTCCGCTGGTTATCGTTCGTCGGATGTCCAGCGCTTGCTTGGTGCTGCCTACTTAAATGAGCAGGTTATTTCACTTGATTCAGGTCAGCCTGAATTTTCTAAAATGCCATGGGAGTATGCAGATTCGGCGGTATCGAATGCGCGGGTTGCGAATGGTAAACGCAATTTTGCAGAGCAACGCTCATATTTATCAGGTTTAGAGTCGCAGTATGGTGTTAATGCAGAGATAATCACTGCAATTTGGGGTATGGAGTCGTCTTATGGTGCGGTTACTGGTAGTAGTCATTTGCCCAGCGCGCTTGCTAGCCTTGCTTATGAAGGTCGTCGCCAAGAATTCGCTGAGACTCAATTACTCTCATTAATTGAGCTATTGCAACGTGGGGATGTCTCTTGGTCACAGCTTGAAGGCTCTTGGGCTGGAGGGATGGGACAGACGCAGTTTATTCCTGGCACTTGGATAAAAGAAGGCGTTGACGGTGATAGCGATGGACACCGTAATCCGTGGTCAACTGCTGATGCATTGGCATCGACTGCCAATTATTTGAGCAACTCTGGCTGGGTGCGCGGTCTTGCCCCATTTTATGAAGTGACATTACCGTCATCTTTTGACTACTCGATTGTCGATACTAAGCAATCAGCTTCTAGATGGGCGTCTCTTGGTATCGATACCATAGATGATGTCTACTTGGATGCCAATACTCAAATGGAGCTCTGGCTACCTGCTGGTAAAGAGGGTCCAGCATTATTACTTAGCCCTAACTTTGACGTGATAAAAGTTTACAATAACTCATCAAGTTATGCTTTAGGGGTTAGTTTACTGGGTAAAGCAATCGCGGGACAAAGTGATCTACGAACGTCATGGCCGCGCTACGAGCGTCCGTTATCAACGACTCAAGTGACTCGTCTGCAACAGCATTTAACCAGTTCAGGCTACGATACTAAAGGGGCCGATGGTATCATTGGTACCAATACTCGCAAGGCGTTTCAACGCTGGCAGGGTAACAATGGGCAAACGCCCGATGGTTTTATCAGCCAGCGTAGTGCATCATCATTGACCGTATGGTAAAGCTATTTTGACTGTTTAACGTCAATGATAGCCGCAATGAATAAGGCACAGTGAGTAGGTAGCTTCTAGCAGTCAGTAGATAACTTCTAAATGTTAGACTAGACAGTGAAAATGATAAGCATAAACATAGGGAGTGAGTGGTGATTAACACCGTCATTCCCTTTTTAATGATTGATATGCACCCTTTATACTGAATCGTCAGTAATTCTTAAAATTTTCCAGCTATCTAGTGTCACCCACACTCCTCTATCCAAATAGGCTTCGAATAAGCATTATGGAGTGTACTCAACTGCTATATAGTTTATATATTATCTAATATAATTATTCATTAGCAGATGCTGGCGCTAGAGCGGATTTATAGAAGTCTGATTATAGTTCTACATCATCTTGTGTTATTGCACTTATTTTAATGGGTACCGCAAACGACCAAGGCAACCCAGAGGTACAAATAAACTTACCATCATCATAGGACACCACATAAGCGGTGAAGTCATTGTTCTCAAGATCTGTGATAGCTCTCTCATCACTATCATCATCTATAGCACACCAGATCTTTCTATGACCCTGATCTAACATTGCGCGAGTTAAATTACTACCGATTAATTTGATGTCCACTTTTTGCTCCTTACATCATGGGATTCATTTTAGCTGTCAATATGGCGACTATTTACTCAGGATTGTTCTGTTGATGACTAGATGGCTGGGGGTCAACTAAATCTTGATATGTGTTTGACCCTCTTGTCATTTTTTTATTTGACTACCCAATAGAGCGGTACAGATAAAATTTATCGTTTTTAATTCAACAGACTATGAGTATTTAATTTAACAAACTATGAGTGCTTTTTACTACTGATTGTTATGCGAGTGGCATGATTATTGTCTTAAGTGGTAAAAACAATAAACCATCATTTATATTCATTTTTTTACATATATAAAATTTTAGATGAATTTTTTAAAATTTATAAAAAATTAAACAGTTAATAATATTAAGTCTAATATTTTTCTAAACATACTGATTAGTTGTATTTAAGCTAAGAATCTATGTCATTATTATTTCATTTCAGGCTATAAAAAATGTCTAGTACTAAAAATTATTACCAAAAGATATATGCGACTTGATGTAAAATAGAGCGTATGACAGCTCCTATAAAATCAGCCCCGCGTAAGATTATCCATCTGGATATGGATGCCTTTTACACCAGTGTTGAACAGCGCGATTTTCCACAATATCGGGGCAAACCATTAGTTGTTGGCGGTGATCCGAGCGGACGTGGTGTGGTAGCTGCTGCCAGCTACGAGGTACGCAAGTTTGGTGTGCGCTCGGCGATGTCCTGTTATGAGGCACGCAAGCGTTGTCCAGAGGTTATATTTGTACCTCCCCGCTTTGAGGTATATCGTGCGGTCAGTGCTCATATCCGCGCGATTATGCACACTCTAACGTCGCAAGTTGAGCCATTATCTTTAGATGAGGCTTATCTTGATGTCACGGGGCTGCAAGTACACCAAGGCTCAGCAACCTTAATGGCCAACTGGTTACGCGCGCAAATATTAGAGCACACGGGTCTATCAGCGTCTGCAGGAGTCTCATTTAATAAGATGTTGGCTAAGATTGCTTCTGATATTAATAAGCCTAACGGTACCGCAATTATCACTCCGGACGATGCGGATGCTTTTATTAGCACGCTACCTATTGAGCGTTTTCATGGTATCGGTAAAGCAACTACCAAGCGCCTACATGCTATGAATATCCGTAATGGTGCTGATCTTCGATGTACGCCAGCGCCCCTACTCGTTAATGAGTTTGGCAAACGTGGACAGTTTTATTATGATATTGCACACGGCCGTGATGAAAGACCCGTCAAGGCTGAACGTCAGCATAAGTCCGTTGGCTCTGAGACCACATTCAGAGATAACTTAAGCAATGATAAGACGCTGCGGACACAAATTTATGAACAGAATGCAGATGCTTTTACCCAGATGCATAACAAAAAATTGGTTGCATATACCATCACTCTTAAAATTAAATATGCTGATTTTACTCAAATTACCCGCTCACATACGCTATCTACTGCTTTTGTTAATGCCGACTCTGCCCATTATTGGCTGGATAAGTTATTTTTAGATATTCCGCGTGCACTACCTATTAGGCTAGTAGGCGTGACCTATTCGTCATTAGCGCTTGCTACTCAGATACTGCCGCAGCTTAATTTATTTGAGTGACAGCAATTTATTTGATTGATGGAAATATATCTGAACGATAAGAACAATTATGGTTAACTCATGATATCGCTTAGGCTATTTTATATATTAACAACAACAATCCTATTAATGAGGAATGACGTGCGCAACGTTTAGGAATTTTTCACGCCACACTGATGTTTCTGCTACACTTATACCAAAATCCTATCTACTGAACGCCCTTATTATGACTGACTCTCACTCGTTAATTTCTGAAAACCGTATGTCTGCTAGCAGTAATACTGATGACCATAACCACTCAGAAAATACGCCCAACTACTTAAGCGTTGATGATTATAATTATGAACTGCCCGATAGCTTTATTGCTCGCTATCCACTAGCACAGCGTTCAGCCTCCAAGCTGCTATATTTGCCAGCTACTGCTGATAGTAAAAATATAAGCCTGGTTGAAGATCATTTATTTACCATGCTGCCATCGCTACTCAATGCGGGCGATTTGATCGTATTTAATGACACTAAGGTAATGAAAGCTCGACTATTCGGTAAAAAAGACACTGGTGGTCGTGTGGAAGTTCTTATTGAACGTTTGGTTGATACTGCCTCTTTAAATTCTAATGACCCGACTTCAAGCACTGATGATGAGGCTCTTGTAACACAGAAATACGTCGCACTCTGCCATGTCAAAGCCAGTAAAGCGCCGAAGCTAGGACAAGGTTTGCTATTGGCAGATAGCCATATAAGTTGTGAGATGATCGGTCGTCAAGATAACTTATTTATTTTAGCCTTCGATGCCCCTATTTTACCCGATTTAGAACGCTACGGTGAGCTACCGATACCGCCCTACTTTGAGCGCCATGCAGACGCTACTGACAATATTCGTTATCAGACTGTATTTCATGATCCCGCCAAGCTTGCCAGCGTAGCTGCTCCTACGGCCAGCCTACACTTTGACGAATCTATACTGACAATGCTGGCAGAAAAAGGCGTCAATACCGCCTTTGTCACCTTGCATGTCGGTGCTGGCACCTTCGCCCCGGTAAAGACAGAAAACCTGCTTAATCATACTATGCACAGCGAGTATGCTCACTTGCCGCAAGCAACCGCCGATATGATCAATCAAACGCATGCTAATGGTAAGCAAGTTATCGCAGTTGGTACGACGGTAACGCGGGTGCTTGAAACCGCTTATCAAAAAACAACTCAGAATGGACAAGCATTGGCTAGCTGGTCTGGAGATACTGATATCTTTATTTACCCAGGGTTTAAGTTTGGAGTGATTGATCGCCTGCTCACTAATTTTCATCTGCCTAAATCTACCTTGTTGATGCTAGTATCGGCATTTGCTGGTAAAGCGGCTATTGAGCAGGCTTATCAGCATGCCATTGGCGCCCAATACCGCTTTTTTAGCTATGGTGATGCCATGCTACTCGACAAAGTTGAGCTATAGTCCGCTCTTATCGGTATTGATCGCGACGGTTACGAAATATCCTGATAGACTAAATGATATTTATTTATATCCGCATCAATATCTGATATCTGCTTCTTATCGTATGTCGTTATTATCAGTCATTAGTTACCCTCATGAGTCATTATAAAAAGGCGGCGTATGTCTTGGCATTTACCTCATCGATTGACTCACATCCACCACATGGTGTCAATCGTGCTACTTTACTCACTGAGTTCTGCGGTACTACTGCCTATTGCACAAGCAGCAACTATGGGTAAAATAACCGTTACTTCTGCCCAACATGAGCCTCTAGCTGCGAGCATTACAATGACTGATATCAGGTCTGCCAGCCTTATGGCTAGTCTAGCAAACCCTGTGGTTTATCAACAAATGGGTTTGATACCGACGCCTTCAATGTCAGTACGTTTTATACCGACTTCTGCGACCACGGGTCAATTGCTTATTCACACCGCGCAGCCGGTTGTAATGCCATTTGCAGATATGGTATTAGTGATTAATAATAATGGTCGACGTCACCTTATACCCAAAACGTTACTGATGCCGCTTAATGATAATATAGCGATTAAGCCGCTTGATCGCGAGACAGTAGGTACGCAACAACCCAGCTTATCAGCGTTACCGGTTGGTATGTCTAAATCCCTAACTATCACCCGCGGTACACCGCCCCCATTATTTGCAGCGCCGAGCTTGCAGATACCATTACAGGCGCAGAAGAAGGTTGATGTTGATGTTAGGGATCTTAATAATAGCAGCATATTGCATGCCACTCGTGTCACTACTTTGCCGCCGTTAGAAACGTCCCAAACCTTAGGTATGGCAAACGTGATAGCACCTCGTCCGCAGATAATGAAAGCGACTAAAATACAGCAACCGACGAACAGGCTAGATAATAATATTAACGTACAAGATAACAGTTTACAGGCTGTTGGCACTAGAGATAAGCCGTTCGACCTTCTAACTATAAAAGTGACGCGTTATATTCATATTAAAAATAGATTTGCTAAATCAGAAACTCTAACTTCAGAAGTCGCTCTCAATACAAAAATAATGGTATCCAAATCCGCACCAGCTGAGTCAATACCAACATCCAAAAATCTGGAGATAACTAGCGGTACTTTTAGTAGTAGTACTTTTGGCAACGATAGCAAAACATCGCTACTATCGAACTAAAATTCGAAAGAGCTTGAAGCGCTTCTAAAAAATCACGCAATAAATAATTGCCTAGCTAATCAGCATAACAGGCTGTAAACAAGACTCGTAGGCGGGGAAATATTTATGGACAACATGCTATATATCATTGCAGGCTTAGTAATCCTTTTACTGATCGGAGTATTGGTACTGCGCAGAAATAAGGCACAAAGAGCGCCTACCCAGGCTTTCATACAAGCGGGTGAAAATAGTACCGCAAATACTCTAATACCAGAGTCATACGCAGCGCGCACAAGTCTCGATCAAAAGGCTACTAAGCAAACGGCCACTAAATTTGATCCGTTAACTATCGCTCAACGTTTTATAGATCAGCAGCGTTATGATAAAGCGATTGAGGCAATAGAGCGTGGTCTTATCAAGACACCTCAAGACTCTCAAATGTCACTTAAACTCCTAAACATTTATATCATCACCAATCAATATAAAGAGTTTAGTAGCGTTTATAATGCTATCGAAGCCCATAGTGATGCAGAGGCTATAGCGGAAGCGCGCCAGCTAAGAACATTATTGGATCAAGATCTAATAGCTCAGCCGCTATACTCACCAACGTCATCATCTAGAGATCACTTAAATGTGAGTAGTCGTGTGAGTTTACCTGCTGATAGCACCCAGTCAAATAGCCATCATAGCGCGACGTCACCTACTAATATCGATGCCACTCAGGACAATATACCTTTAGATGTTAAACCAGCGGCTCAAAATAGCGTGAATACAGAGTTGCCTGTTGTTACTACTGACCTCAACGATAGCGATGCATTTGATATTACTTTAGATGATTTAGAAGCCAATACTATAGAATCTACTACTAATGATTACAGTGACCTTAACTTTTATGCAAGCAAAGAGAGCAAGCTTAAAGAGGGCCAGCTCAATGATGATCCAAGCAAAAAATACACAGCTACTGATGATTTAGATGCTACTCATTTAGATATTAGTGAAAATATAGACGATGACTTTACACTTGACTTTGATACGCTGGACTTCGATTCAAACTCAGATACTGAACTATTTTCAGAAGCAGCTCAGATAGACCGTGCACAAAAAGATAGCTCACCAGATGTTGGTGTAGATGATGATTTTGTTTTAGACTTTGATGATTTAATTGAAGAGAGCGATGATCTAACGGCATCTACAGACACTGCCACATCAATGTTTGAGCATAAAACAGTTGATGAGGACACTCAGCTAGATAATTACGCTGACTTTGATATATTATCGACCGCAGCGACGGCTACCGCAGCGGTAGACGTTATGAATGACAATCCTAGCCTTATTGCTAGCGATAGCGTAAACATTCAAGATAGAAACACAACTCTCGCTACCGATTTTGCCGCGCAGTTTGCCGGAGATTTTGATTTTGTTAAAACTCTAGATAGCAATCAAGTAACTTTAGACTTAGCTGGTCAATATTTACAGCTGGGTGAATACGATAGCGCCAAACGCTTACTAAATGAAGTCATCGCTCAGGGCAATAGTGAACAGCAAAATCAAGCACAAGAACTACTTGCTCGCACGGCTTAACCTAGAGACACCTGCTCTCTATAACGCTAGAAGCTTGGTGTTTTTTTGCTGATTATGATTTATATTACGTCTATTTACTTTATTTTTTATGCCCAATTACTGCGATAATCTTATGTCATCAAGCTCAGCACTATCACATTATGACTCTAGTCCTATTCAGCTTATCTATGCTGGTGGTACCTTTGGCAGTTATGGCCGTCCCCTAGAACCACTAGATGCTGAAGTGTTCTTACCAGCATTGCAGGCGCTACTTAGCAAGCACAATCAAGCAGGGCAATTACCGGCTATCTCGTGGTTAGATAACACTCTTATTAAAGACAGTAGCCAATTGACACCTAAAGATTTTGTACACTTTTACAAGTTGTTGCTAGAAGCGTACACACAGGGACATCGGCAATTCATATTAATTACTGGTACTGATACTTTAAGTTATTTAGGCGCATTTTTAGCAGAAGCCTTTGCGGGATCTGACATCTGTATTGTCGTCACTGGTAGCATGCGGCCATTATTAGACAGTGACATACTACAGACTTATAGCGTCGATGCCAGTAGTGATGCCTGGGATAATTTAAGCGCGTCTTTAAGGTTGGCAGCTGCTGGAGAATCAGGGGTCAAAATAAGCTTTGGTGGCGAGTCATGGCCCGCGCAAACCGTTCAAAAGATTCATAGCCACGACTTTATGGCGTTTACCGGACATTCGCGTGCAGCTTACCCTGCTAATAGCTATATCAAAACTCTACCAGATACGCGCCGTCAACACTGGCTTGACGACCAACAACCCCTGTTAAATAGTATTCAAACCCGCGCCGAGCAAGCAGATATTCATGCGCTATATTGCTTACCCAATGACTCTGAAGTGGTGCGCCTGCAGCTGCAAGCCTTATTGTCGCGGCCAGCATGTGGCATTATACTATTAGGATTTGGTGCAGGCAATATACCCTATTCACCAGCTCTGGCAGAGTCATTACAGCATGCTTACGAGCATGGTCATATGGTGGTATGTGCCAGTCAATGTCCGTTTGGTGGGGTCAGTGACAGCTACGCTGCTGGCAGTTGGCAATACGACTATCAGGTACTTGCTGGTGGCCGATTAACTATTCCTGCTATTTACGCGCGATTACTGTGGTTACTGCTACGCTATGATACACCAGCGCGCAGACGACAGCGCTGGATACATAATGTGAATCAAATGGGTACAACCATCAGAAAACGCTAGGTGTTAGCTATTCGCAACGCTATAAATAGCGACTGCCAATGATTGACTAATTATTAATAACCGTTATGAGTAACTATGAGCACTTTATGAACTCTTTGGTATCGTCCGATCCATCTATACTACCCGTCTCTATAACGTCTGAAACTAAAATAATGCAAGATATTCCAACTTATAATTTAGCCATTGCTATTGAGTTTTTAGGGACACACTATCACGGCTGGCAACGGCAAAAAGAGGTGCTTGGGGTACAAGAAGCGCTCGAAACTGCCATCAGTACCGTTGCCAATGAGTCGGTAGAAGTGATAGCCGCTGGGCGTACAGATTCCGGTGTTCATGCTGGCAACATGATTGCACACTTTGTCACTCATGCTTATCGTCCGACCCATAACTGGCTACGCGGCGTCAATAGTTTGCTGCCTGATGATATTGCTTTGCGCTGGATTCAACCAATGCCAGCCGATTTCCATGCCCGCTTTGGGGCAATTGCCCGCCGTTATCGCTATATCACTCTCAATCAAGCCCCGCGCCCTGCTATCCTTAATCATCAAGTTACCCATATTTATGAGCCCCTTGATTTAGCAGCAATGCAGCTGGCCGCCGCTGATATTACCGGTACCCATGATTTCAGCAGCTACCGCGCAGCTGCCTGTCAGTCCAATCAGCCTATACGTACAATCCGTCATGCCAAACTATTTACCCATGGCCCATTTATCGTTTTTGATATTCAGGCAGATGGTTTTTTGCATCATATGGTGCGCAACCTAATGGGTACATTATATGCTATCGGTAAACATGACTTACAGCCTGCAGACTTTCTGAATATTTTAGCAAAAAAAGACCGCACTATAGCACCGCCTACCGCATCAGGTGAGGGCTTATACTTTATCAATGCGTATTATCCCGAGCGCTACCAACAGCTCCTACCTGATGCACCATTAACACCACTTTGGTTAAATCTGCCAGATTAACATAACATTTAATGGACATACATATCACTTACAGGCTGTCAAGTAAAAACAGATATTTTGTTGCTTTAATGGGCTAACTTACGTATAATATGGGCTTATTTTTCATTGATTGATATATAATTATGGCCAAAAAAGACGAGATTATTGAGTTTGAAGGTGAAGTTATCGACACCCTTCCAAATACATTATTTAAAGTTCGTTTAGAAAACGGACACGAAATCATTGCGCATATTTCAGGTAAAATGCGTAAGCATTATATTCGCATTTTGACCGGTGATAAGGTTAAGGTCGAGATGACTCCTTATGATTTATCTAAAGGTCGCATTACTTACCGCGGTAAGACTTAATTATTTAGCTAGGCTATAGACTGCACAAGACTAAGATTGCTTAAATACCCATACTGAGTAACTGGAATAAATCAGCTTACCAAGTGGCTAATAAGTAATTAAATCGGCTAGCTAAGCACTATTACGTTATATTGCTAAGTAACCATTTAAACTTTAATATTGGGTACTACTATTTATTAACTAGGCTAATTCTCGATCTGTCATAAATGCTTGCAGTGTTAAACAGATGCTAATAACGCCATTAATAAACTGCCCATAAAAATACCGCTATGTATCAGCGGTATTTTTTTATCTGTATTTTACTATTTTGGATACCAACCTATCTTATTTAACGTCTTCATAGAAGCCTATTTGAACTCGACAACCGCATCATCTTTAATAGTGCCTAACAGAGCTAGAGCATCCCAATTGGTCAGGCGCACACAACCCGCTGATGCTTGTCGACTAATACGCTCAGGATCAGGCGAGCCATGAATACCATAAGAAGGCTTGCTGAGCCCAATCCATACTGAGCCTACTGGGTTATTGGGGCCCATTGGAATAATAGACTTACTACCATCATCATGGGTATAAGTATAATTAGGCTGATATACTTTAACTTTGACCTTATGTGTCCCTGTTGGCGATGGCGTGGCAATGCTACCTACTGTGGTCGGATAACTGGCAATAAGCGTGTTCTTATCATCATAAGCGTATAAAGTCTGAGTGGTTTTATCAGCAACGACGCGGCTCACAGATTTCGTATTTGGTTTACCTGGATTATAAACGGTAATAGTTTCGCCAACGTCAAAGTTAGTATTGGGATTCAACGCTATAATATACTGTTCGCTCATATGGAACTTTTCAGCTAGCCCTTCAAGCACACTTTCATAATACATGCCCTCAAGTTTCGCTTTCGCTTTTGTGTCTGTAGGGATGGTGGTGGTTTTAATATAGATATCATTGTCGTTGAGTTTATAGTTAACCAATACGGGCTGAGCGGCTAATCGAGCGTTCTTAGTAAGCGCTTTCCAAGTTTCCTCATTTAAGGTATCGGTGACAGCTAGCCCTTGCGCTTTTTGAAAAGCTTGCATGGCTTTTCGAGTGTTTTTACCCCAATAGCCATCTACAACCCCAACGCCACTTTGATGCCAGTTTAATAATGCTTGCAACTTAGTGCCAGTAATACGGTCTATATTTGCTCCTGCTGTCCAATTAGCCGCATTGACCTGTTGCGCCATTTTTGACAAATTTTCTGTATTATATTTAATAGTGGGTAAAAACTTATTGAGTGACGTTGCCGTTTCGCTGGTGCTGGTGAGCTTTTGACTAACACCTTTAGTTACTGGGCTAATGTCAGGGCTATTAGTAGGGTTATTATTGATAGAGTCGTTACCGTTGATACTTTCCTTCTTAGTATTGTCTTTATTGATGTTATTGTTATTGTTATTGATAGTATCACTATTAACAGGCTTATTGTTTAAGTTGCTATTGTTACTACTGCTCGCGTCATTTTGAGCACTCAGTATACTAATAACAGATATAGGCATGATCGTTGAACTATTAGTAGCGGCATCAGTAGTGGTGCTATTTTCAGCATAACTTTGACCCATAAACAAGACCGTAGACAAACCCACCGCCGCTATCGCGCTATTGATTTTTGTTAATTGACGCATGTATTGCTCCTAAAATTATTCTTAATTTTGATGTCACTATAATGTTTATTATTATTTATTAATCATGCCATAGCGTTACGTGAGGATGTAATCACTTTATGTTAATAATTGTCGGCTCGTACAGTATCTGTGTTAATAACTCCATAAAAAACCCATAAACTGCAACGCAATTTATGGGAATAAGCACATTAGAATAAAGCTTTTTTAGTTAACGCTATTAGAGGAAGTATTATCTAAAACCACTTGAAAAACACCCTTTAAAATACGCTTTCTTAACTTAGTTTAGCCAATACCGCTTCACCCATCTGACGACAGCCTACTTGGGTCAATCCAGCTTCACTACTGTCTAAGATATCAAGAGTACGCAGTCCGTCATCAAGCACATCACTGACCGCCTGCTCAATGGCTTGAGCCGCTTGTTCTTGCTTAAAGGTATAACGCAGCATCATCGCCACAGACAGAATCGTTGCTAATGGGTTGGCCTTATCTTGACCGGCAATATCAGGCGCTGAACCATGACAAGGCTCGTACATACCTTTGCCCTGTTCATCTAGGCTGGCAGATGGCAACATGCCAATAGAACCGGTCAGCATAGCCGCTTCATCTGATAAGATATCGCCAAACATATTGCCGGTTACCATGACATCGAATTGCTTGGGGTTCTTGATCAATTGCATGCAAGCATTATCAGCGTACATATGTGATAAGCTCACATTACTATAATCCGTTTCTTGCATGTCTATCATCGTCTGCTTCCACAGCTCAGTCACTTCTAGGACGTTGGCCTTATCGACTGAGCACACTTTAGCAGGTTGGCCTGAGGCTTGAGCACGGGTTTGTGCCATCTCAAACGCCACTTTACCAATACGCTTAATCTCACTGGTGCTATACACCATCGTGTTATAGCCTTGTTGCTCACCATTGTCTAGAGTACGGATACCACGCGGCTCACCAAAATAAATGCCACCAGTCAGCTCACGAACGATTAATAAATCAAGGCCTGAGATGATTTCAGGTTTAATACTCGACGCATTAACCAGCTGCGGATACAGCTTGGCCACGCGCAAGTTAGCAAACAAACCAAGCTCACTACGGATTTTAAGTAGACCTCGTTCAGGGCGTTTACTACGCTCAATATTATCCCACTTAGGACCGCCAACAGCGCCTAACAATACGGCATCCGCTGCTCGTGCGCGACTTAAAGTTTCTTCTGGTAATGGCTCACCCGTCGCATCAACGGCCACGCCACCGATCAATCCCGACTCAAGGATTAGATTTAACTCAAACTTTTTATTAGCCGCCTCAAGCACATTAATTGCTTGAGTCATAATCTCAGGGCCGATACCATCGCCTGCTAGTGTTAAAATCGTTGCCATACTAATCCTTGTGAATGAGGTAAGGAAATAAAAAATGAGAGGATAAAAATGCAATCAAGCGGAATACGCTACTGCACTAACTTTGGGCCTTGGCCTTGGGTACGGGTTTATTCATCATGCTAGCTTCTACAAACTCGCCTTGATTGGCAGTATCTAACTCTTTGCAAAAACGACGCTGCAAAAGGTTGTCTTTTAGCAAATCAATACATAGAGGTTCAGGTGATGCCGCTTCTAATAAGCTACCGTTATCTCGTGGTGACTTTTGGCGATAAGCGCGCAGCAGATACGTCCCTGACTCTTTAAACTCATCAATCATTGCAAAACGTTCAACATAGTCAATATTATTTTCAGGATAAAAATTAATATGTATTTCACGCTTTATAGGTTTAACGCGCACATAATAATTGGTTAAACCATGCATACCAGAGGCTGATAATGGAACTATCTTCACTGATTTATTATTTACAAGCGGTATCATGTCCACTTGCATTTGCGTTTGCTCACGTTGATTGAGCTTAGCGTAAGGTATTCCATCAGCGCTTGACATAGAGACCAACATCGTAGGATCAACTGGATGATGGGTATCGGTTGATATCACTGACGTTTTATCAATTTGAGTAATCTCACAGTGATACGTTCCCGCACAGGCAATATTAACCTCGCCAGTCACAGGTATGATTTGGCCTGCCCATGCCGTGGCATTTTCAGGCTCATCTATTTTCTGATAGCCAGTCAATAGCTGACAACCGGATAGCAGCAAGCTTGCGGCAATAGTTGTACTTGTGAATACAGCATAATATGTTTTATTCATAATGACGGCTACTATTTATATCGATGATAAATTCCCTTCCATTTTAGCCAGTTCGTCATCATAACTCAACGCTGCATTCACAATCGCTCCGCTTTTATTAATGCTTGTATTTAAGCGTTAACTTCATTAAATATCCACGGTGTTTTTTGCATCATTTGTTGCTCGTAGGCTTTAATCGCTTCACTTTGCTGCAACGTTAAGCCAATATCATCTAAACCGTTAAGCAGACAATGCTTTCGATAGGCATCAACTTCAAATGGATATTCTGCACCTGTTGAAGTAATAACCACTTGCCGCTCTAAGTCAGTGCTTAGCTCATAACCTTCATTGGCCAAGGTTGCTTGCATTAATTCATCGACGATTGCTTCATCCAAAACGATCGGGAGCATGCCATTTTTAAAGCAATTGTTATAAAAAATATCTGCAAAACTTGGCGCAATAACGGTACGAAAACCATATTCTGATAGCGCCCACGGAGCATGCTCACGGCTTGAGCCACAGCCAAAGTTTTTGCGCGTAAGTAAGATAACGGCATGTTGATAACGCGGCTCATTTAGTACAAAATCCGGATTGATAGGACGTTTGCTGTGGTCTTGACCGGGATAGCCTTCATCAAGATAGCGCCATTTATCAAATAAATTAACACCAAAGCCAGTCCGTTTAATAGACTTTAAGAACTGCTTGGGAATAATCTGGTCGGTATCAACATTTGAGCGATCAAGAGGACAGACGATGCCGGTTTGGATATGGTAGGCTTGCATAATAGTTCCTATATATAAAATACTGATTGAGAGGCATTGATGAAAAGGTACTGATTAAAAAGTACGAACATCAACAAAATGACCCGCCAATGCCGCCGCTGCTGCCATCGCTGGACTGACCAAATGTGTACGTCCACCAGTACCTTGACGGCCCTCAAAGTTACGGTTAGAGGTCGACGCGCAATGTTCTTCAGGTTCAAGCTTATCGGCATTCATCGCCAAGCACATTGAGCAACCCGGCTCACGCCATTCAAAACCCGCGTCTGTAAATAAAGTATCTAAACCTTCTGCTTCCGCTTGACGTTTTACTTGCCCTGATCCAGCAACGACGATAGCTTCTTTGATATTGTCTGCAACCTTACGACCTTTAATCACCGCTGCTGCATCTCGTAAATCTTCGATACGCGAGTTGGTACAAGAGCCAATAAAGACCCGATCAAGTCTAATATCGGTGATCGGCTGTCCAGCCTGTAAGCCCATATAGGTATAAGCGCGTAGCCAGCCTTCTTGCTGTGACTCATCAGCCGCTTGCTCAAGCGTTGGCACCGATTGGGTAATATCGACGACCATCTCAGGTGAGGTTCCCCAAGAGACTTGTGGCGCAATGTGGCTACCGTCGATCTCAATAACAGTATCAAATACGGCACCATCATCTGTATATAGCGTACGCCAATAAGCTTCTGCTTGTTGCCATTGCTCGTCCGTCGGCGCATAAGGACGACCTTTTACATAGTCAATGGTGGTGTCATCGACTGCCACCATACCGACGCGGGCGCCAGCCTCAATCGCCATATTACAGACAGTCATCCGTCCTTCCATACTCATATCTTCGAACACTTGCCCTGCAAACTCAATGGCATGCCCTGTCCCGCCCGCCGTACCGATTTGTGCAATAACAGCCAACACCACGTCTTTTGAGGTCACGCCAGCGCCAAGCTTACCCGTAACCCGAATTTGCATATTTTTCATTTTCTTTTGAATCAAACATTGGGTCGCTAATACATGCTCAACTTCAGAAGTACCAATGCCATGCGCCAAACAACCAAGCGCGCCATGAGTAGCGGTATGCGAATCACCACATACTACGGTCATACCTGGCAGCACTAGACCTTGCTCAGGGCCGACCACGTGCAGGATACCTTGGCGAGCATCATTGATAGTGAATTCAGCAATATCAAACTTAGCGCAATTGTCGTCCAGTGTGACCACCTGCAAGCGTGACACTGCATCTTTAATACCTGAGATACCCTCTAAACGCTCTTTGGTCACCGTTGGCACATTATGATCAGGACTGGCAATATTAGCAGATAACCGCCACGGTGCTCTATTGGCTAGCTCCAGGCCTTCAAATGCTTGTGGACTGGTCACTTCATGTAACAGATGACGGTCAATATAAATCAAACTTGAACCATCATCACGCTTGGTGACTTCGTGAGCATTCCAAAGTTTGTCGTATAACGTTTGAGCTGCCATATTACTATCCTTTATTGGTTGCTAATTGCTTACTATTTATCCCTGCTTATATCTTATGAGCTAAGGGTTAAGCGTTGGCGTTAGGTGCTTATGACGTATAGCCGACGCAATCTTGCGTCAGAATCTGGATCTTTTATCTATTGTTTATCATTAGCAGCTATTTTTCTATCTTCAATAAATATAATGTCATTATGATTTAATAAGACACGCTCGAACTTTTTGGTCGTACTGTAATTTGCAGACACTTAAAGTCGCTCATATATCCTTGCTAAAACCTAATACATTGCTAATTGGTAAAGCTAACCGAATAAAAATGTCAAAAAGGGTCTAGATACCTTGTGATTATAGCAGGCTAATCCTATAATAATAATTGATGATTTTTGACCGGATGCAAACTTTTATTTCTAATACTTTGTGACTGGGTCAGCCAACTTTTATTTATAGCTCATTTTATAGCTAAGGAAATCAGTTTGAATACCACTAATTTGACCACATTTGTGACTGTTATGAAGACAGGTAGTATCTCAGGCGCGGCAGAAAAGCTTTTTATTACTCAGCCTGCGGTCAGTAAACGCATCAAAAACCTAGAGGACGAGTTTAAAATTACTTTGTTTGATACGGTAGGTCGCGGTATTGTACCGACCCAAGCAGCAAATGAGATGTTACCGCATGCTAAGCGCTGGCTCGAAGATTATGAGAATTTCAAGATTAACTTGCAACATTCCAAGCATATTGTGTCCGGCAAACTGGTTATCGGCACCAGCCATCATATCGGCTTACATCATCTGGCACCGGTGTTAAAGCACTTTATCCAAACTTACCCAGCGGTACAGCTAGAAGTGCACTTTGTTGACTCAGAAAAAGCACACAAAGCAGTATTAGATGGCGATTTATCCTTAGCATTTGTAACCCTACCGCCCGTTTATGATAAGCGCTTAACCTACCATACCTTATGGTCAGATCCGCTGTATTTCATGACCGGCACCTTATCGCCATTAGCGAAGCAAACCAACGTGACTTTAGAGCAATTAGCGCGTTATCCAGCTATCTTGCCCTCTGCCGATACCTTTACCAGTCAGATTACTTTAGCAGAATTTGCTAAGCACAATCTAAAGCCCTATGCCACGATGAGTACTAATCCCCTTGAATCTATTCGTATGCTGGTATCTGTTGGACTCGGCTGGTCAGTATTACCGCAAACCTTAATCAGTCAAGATCTTGAGCGTATTAATATGGCTGATAACATCGAGCTACAACGTTATCTAGGCGTGGTTATCAATCCAAAGCTAACCCCTTCTAGTAGCGTTACCGCTTTATTAGATCTACTTGCGCCTATCGATTAAAGGCCCTTCATAATTGTTTATTGTCCTCTACAACTAACTATTTTCCTCTACAGTTACCTGTATGGTTACTTAACGCTTACGTATAGAACACCTGACTTTGGCGTTATTCGCAATTGAAGCATTCATACGTTATAATACGCCTAAGTTTACTTTTATAACACAGTGTTACCAGAATAACGCACACAGTTATATATCGAATAGCTTTAGTAAGGTATGATGGAAAATAAGGCTTTTAACCCTTTATATTACGCTCAATGATAAGAGCATATGCTAAAAATCTATTATTTGTCGTAAGCCATCTCTAATCGTTTCTTTATAATGTACTAATAGGCGATTCTGAGATGACCCTTCTAAATAGTAAATTTAACGGTTTTGAATGATTGATTTTATCCGTGGCAAAAAATAGGATTATTAGATAAAAAATTCCTTTTGCTCATAAAATAGTACCAATCATATAAAACTAGAAGCATCTACTTATCGAAAATTAAAAGCCATTATGTCTTACTTAATGGCTTTTCTTATCTTTAAGTATTGTTTTGAGACCTGGTCTTTAAACATTAAACTTATATAGCCAAATATAATTACAGCCAACACAGTTGGTTAAGGACAGTTTATATGAACGGAGTTTCTACTGGCGTACTGGTATCGTTAGGCGCCTATTTTATAGTGATGATTGGGATTGGTATTTATGCTTACTTTAAGCAAGCCAATGATACTGAAGGTTATATGCTCGGTGGTCGTAGTTTAGGTCCTGCAGTAACCGCGTTATCCGCTGGCGCATCAGACATGTCAGGTTGGTTACTACTTGGCCTGCCAGGCTATATGTATGCCGATGGGGTTGTGAGTGTTTGGATTGCTCTTGGCTTAACGATGGGTGCCTTCTTAAACTATATTATCGTCGCACCGCGTTTGCGGGTTTATACTGAGATTGCAGACAACGCAATCACACTACCTGATTATTTCGCTAACCGCTTTGAAGACAAATCACACATGCTACGTGTATTCTCAGCAGTGGTTATTATTCTATTCTTTACGGTTTATACCGCAGCCAGCTTAGTTGGTGGTGGTAAGTTATTTGAAAGCTCACTCAATCTCTCGTATAGTACTGGTCTTTGGGTTACCGCAGGTGTGGTTGTTGCATACACTCTATTTGGTGGCTTCTTAGCGGTATCAATGACTGACTTTGTGCAAGGCATTATTATGCTATTTGCCATGGTCATTGTTCCTATTGTTGCCTTTACTGACCTTGGTGGTATATCCGCAACGACCGAAGCGGTCAGAAACATTGATCCAAGCTTACTGAATCTTACCAGTGGTATGACTATTCTTGGTATTATTTCATTACTGGCATGGGGCTTAGGCTATTTTGGTCAGCCGCATATTATCGTCCGCTTTATGGCGATTCGCTCGGTTAAAGATGTACCAACCGCCCGTAATATCGGTATGAGCTGGATGATTGTCAGCCTGATTGGTTCTTTGGCGACTGGTTTCGCTGGTCGTGCTTATGTACAAAAAACATCAATGGTCTTGGATGACCCTGAGACTATTTTCTTAGTATTCACTCAGTTCTTGTTCACTCCACTGGTCTCAAGCTTCCTATTAGCAGCAATTTTAGCAGCTATTATGAGTACCATCTCATCACAGCTATTGGTGGTATCAAGTTCGCTAACTAAAGATGTTTATAAACTATTCTTTGATAGAGACGCGCCAGAAGCCCGCCAAGTATTGGTCGGTCGTATTTCAGTAGTATTAGTAGCAGTGGTCGCAATCATGCTAGCCTCTGATCCAGAAAGTTCTGTACTAAGCCTTGTATCTAATGCTTGGGCAGGATTTGGTGCTGCTTTTGGACCACTAGTAATATTTAGCCTCCTATGGCGTGGTATGAACCGTAATGGCGCTGTTGCCGGTATGGTCATTGGCGCATTAACCGTGATCCTATGGATATATGGTCCGTTCGAGATGAATGGTATGGCGCTGAATAGTTGGTTATATGCAATTGTTCCAGGCTTTGCCCTAAGTACTATTGCTATCTTCGCCGTTAGTATCATGACAGGCGGTCCAAAAGATTCAATTAAAGAGAAGTTTAAAGAAATGGAAATGAATTTAAACAAGTAAGTTCAATCCATCAAATATAGATTACAACAATAAACCTCGTTATCACCATGATAGCGAGGTTTTTTATTGGCTGCTAAGTGAGTGAGTTTGTAGCTGCAAAACGCAAGCAACCGCTTTTAGGCTGACCCACTATTAAGCCTTATTGACTGTATTCAAGGCTATGGCGATATGTGATCTACCAATAGCAGGCCTGTTCCGCTTTCATACTCTTTATTAGAGACAATGTTTATACTGCTTTGCCCCTCAAAATAAAGCTCTGCTTATATAATAATAAAACGCCCATTATTGAACTCAATGCTTAATTTACCTATGCTGTTTTCCCTCTAAATTCCTACTTATTTTCTACTTTTAATTGAAGCAAAAAAAGCGACCCATTATGGATCGCTTTTTTATTTCTTATAGGCAGCTGGCGTTACTTACAAGCCCTACTATTTATCTTGATATGAGAGTTTGACACCTAAGATGTAACCATCATTGTCTTCAAAATTACCAACGATCTTGTTGGTCGGTAGTTGGCCTTTAGCATCGCCAAACCATAGGTATTTGCCACCAGCTGATACTGCCCAGTTTTCCGTAACATTGTATTTAGCACCAAGGCCAACACTGTAGTAGCCTTCAATAGGGCCTAATGACGTGGTTGGATCACCGGCACCACTATCCCAACCAACCGTACCACTGACGGCAAGTGCTGGCGCCAAGCGCTTGGCAAGACCCACTTCTACCATCCACTGATCGTCATCATAACCCACAAGTGCTAAACCATCAGGACGGTAGGCTGGATTATTTTTACTAACTTGATTATATAGTGGCGGAACAATCTCAAAATCGCTCCATGGTACATAGCGTACTTTTGCTGTCGCTAGAGTTGTGGGATTAATACCGGTTTGGAAGTCGAAATTCACCGATTTAGGCGTAGTAATCTCGATGGTGCCACTTTGATTTGCTGCAGCAGGATCACCCGCTAATGTACCTGCTAGCGGATAAGTCTCAAATATTTGCATATTATGATCAATCTCGGAACGATAAGTCAAAGCAGCCTGTAAGGCAATTTCAGGCTTACTGTAAGACATACCTGCTAACCAACCATAATCCTGATCAGGGCTGAGACGTGAAGTATAACCAGTCGCTGGGCCATACGCAATACCACGCAATCTTACATCAGCCTGCACACGCTGAGCGACTGGACCACCGTAAATTTGGAAGTTTTTCTTAGCACCAAACTTTGCACCAAGAATAGCGGTGATACTTTCACTACGCACTTCGACTTGCGTGCCCTCGCCTTTTGTTGCTTCTTCAGCGTCTGCAATTGCTTTTGCAGTGAGCAGCCCAGTAAGATTATCTCGTGCTGTTTGTAATTGTGCAGGTGTTAGATTGCCAGGATTTCCTGCACTAAGCGCACCTTTTAATTGAGGTATTACAATATTATCGACAACTGCTTCGCTATACGCTGGATTGCCGGTAACATCTTTGATAACCGCATCACGATCGCCTCTTGACACAAAGTTATTATCGCCATTATAAGCGGCAGCTGCACCAAACGGCTCATCATATAAAATACCAACACTAAAAGTATCGTTGATATCAGCTTTTACCCCATAACGGAAAAAATCATAAGATTCGGCGATATCTCCGGTTTTGTTACCTTGGGTATAAGCGTTCTTATCAGTACCAATATAAGCATTATCGTTACCAGTGACATCGGCATCAATATAAGTATAGCTGGCTTCAGCGTACAAACCATCTTGTAGGAATGCTGTAATATCTTGGCCTGAACGATCAAGTCCGGCGGCGCTAGCAGCGCTGGCTACAGAAAAAGCAGCAACGGCTACTGCGAGAGTTTTTAAATGAAAGGTAGGGCGCATTATATATCTCCAAACATCCTCGTTGTTTTACCGTTACGCTAATTAGCAAGTGGCAGCGATTGCCCGCGCTATGCCAATTATATAAACGGTATCCTAAGCTAAATAGTAATGGCTTTTTGACACTAAAACAACAAGTAAAGCACTTTATTTCCCAATTATGACTATACAGTTCTTAATTATGACGATACCGTTACAGACATAATCTAGCAAGATTTTAAAACATTAAGGACAAAATAGAATTATCTTTTTTCTTAGTATGGATCTAAAACTAAAAAAGCGATCCCATAAGGATCGCTTTTTTATACAGAGTAGTGTTTGGATTAACTCTATAACACTCTAGTTAATACTGCTTAGCTTGATAAGAAAGTTTAAAGCCCAGTGCATAACCATCGTTATCCTCAAAGTTACTCACGATATTTTTGGTTGGTGTTTGGCCTTTAGCATTGCCGAACCATAAATATTTACCACCTGCTGATACAGCCCAGTTTTCGGTTAGGTTGTACTTGGCACCCAAACCCGCACTGTAATACCCATCAATAGGACCTAGCGATGACACTGGATCGCCAGCACCACTATCCCAGCCAATATTACCGGTAACTGCTAGGGCGGGTGTTAAACGTTTGGCTAAGCCCAGCTCTACCAACCATTGATCGTCGTCATAGCTTACCAATGGTAGGCCTTCAGGATACTTAGATTTGCTGACTTGGGTATATAACGGCGGTACAATCGTAAAGTCACTCCATGGCACATAGCGTACCTTTGCAGTGGCAAGTGTCGTTGGATTAATACCGGTTTGGAAGTCAAAGTTTACTGATGTAGGAGTGGTGATATCGATAGTACCCCCCTTCGAGATGCCAACTGCTGGATATTGCTCAAATATTGGTAAGCTATGATCAATCTCAGAACGATACGTTAGCGCGGCTCTCAAGGCGATTTCAGGCTTACTGTATGCCACACCAGCGAGCCAACCATAATCTTGGCCAGCACTGATATGGGTAGTATAGCCAGTAGCAGGACCATAAGCCAAGCCCCGTAGTTTAACGTCCGCTTGCACACGCTGAGCGACAGGACCGCCATAAACTTGGAAGTTCTTATTGGCTCCGAGTTTCATACCGATGATACCAGTAATACTCTCACTACGTACTTCGACGTTGGTTCTTTCGCCTTTGGTGGCTAGTTCAGCTTGAGCAATAGCTACTGCTGGACCATATGCTTTTAATTGAGCCTGTTCTGTTCCAGTTAGCGCTTCACCTCGACCAATTTTTTTCTGAATATCACTAACTATACCTGCTACTGGTGCGAACTCAGTAATTTTTCCATCTGATACAGATGTAATGGTAGTATCACGGTCGCCTTGTGCCACAAAATTATTATTACCACTATAATCAGCAGCAGCACCAAAAGGCTCATCGTATAAGATACCGACACTAAATGTATCGTTTAGATCGGCTTTGACGCCATATCGAAAAAAATCATAAGATTCTGCAATATCATCGATTTTTTTACCTTGCTGATAAGCATTTTTATCGCTACCCACATAGGCATTATCATAACCACTTACATCGGCATCAAGATAAGTATAGCTGGCTTCTGCATACAAGCCATCTTCTAGGAATGCGCTGATATCTTGACCTGAGCGATCAAGACCGGCAGCATTACTCATGCTAGCCACAGAAAAAGCAGCGACAGCGACTGCAAGCGTTTTTAAATGAAAGGTAGGGCGCATTAACTATCTCCAAACATCCTAATTGTTATACCGCTACGACAGTGATTACTGTTCAGGCGGTAGACTAGATGCAGGATACTAATGACTTTTAAAAACTAAAACAACTGCAAAAACACATTATCGCTCTATTATGACCGCCTAGTCATGTTTTGATAGGCTTACCTATCCATGTAGAAATATTGGTTTCCGCATATAGTATGAGCAGCACTAAAAATCGCGGCTACTTTAATAAATACTCATTAAGGGCAGTCGCTATTAACTATTAGGCGCTTAGATGTCAAGTTATCTGATTTATTGCTTTTTAAAGTCAATAGTGCGGCGGTCTGTCGGCCATCACATCAAACGGTGCAATACCATCCTCAGTACCTTGACTTTCTACTTGGTTATAAACCAGCTGTAATTGCCGTTGTAGAGTTTGGATATGTTTATCTTGGCGCGTAATTACCTCATCTAGGCGCTCAACCGTCAGCTCGAGATGCGCCATACTCATTTGGAGCTCAATCATTTGTGCTGGCAGCTCAGTTTGCAGAGGTAAGCTTTCTGATTGGGATTTATTGGTATCTTGTGGCTGGTTCATTTGTGTCTCAATATAATAAATTTTATGGTTTAGGGTTTAATTCGTATTTGCTGACTGGTGTTACTCATCGTTAATTACTGATAACTAATAACGATCACCCTACCTATCCATTATGAATATCCTTTCAATAAAATCATAGCGATAAAAAGTTTATGCGCACGCTAAAGTCGTCTGACAGCATGTTATACTGCTGGCAATTTAGCAGCATTCCTTACTCTAATTTGACCCTTACCTCATTATTCATCTCACTACTATATATAAGCTTAAGATAACCTATGGCACTGATACATTTAAAAGATATTCATCTCGCTTTTGGCGTTGCCCCTGTTCTTGATGGCGTTGATTTTAGCATTGACGCTGGCGAGCGCGTGTGTTTAATCGGCCGTAATGGCGAAGGCAAATCCACCTTATTTAAATTAATTAATGGCTCCTTGCATCCTGATAGCGGCGAAGTCATTATTAATAATAATGTACGGGTAGCGATGCTTGAGCAAGATGTGCCTGAAACGACTGGTCGCATATTAGATATCGTGATGGGTGGTAGCCGCCGTACCGCTGATTTATTAATTAATTATAATAAACAAACCGATTTATGTGCAGATGGCGATATGAATGCCTGTGAGCACATGGCAACCTTGCAGCATGATATTGATGCGGTGCATGGCTGGGATTTGGAGCGTGAAGCAACGCGCTTGATCACTACTATGGGGCTTGACCCAAATGACGATCTATCCTCTCTATCTGGTGGTCGTAAACGCCGTGTGCTATTGGCACGCTCTTTAGTGACTAAGCCTGATGTGCTGCTACTCGATGAGCCGACTAACCATTTGGACGTTGATAGTATTGAATGGCTTGAGCGCTTTTTATTAGATTGGCAAGGCTTGACTTTACTATTTGTCACCCATGATAGAGCCTTTGTAGATAAGCTTTCGACCCGTATAATTGAGCTTGATCGCGGACAATTAACCAGCTATGACGTGACCCAAGGTGCAACTGGTTACGCCCGTTATCAAGAGCTAAAAGAGCTGCAATTATTAGCGGAAGAGAAGAATAATGCTAACTTTGATAAGAAACTAGCTCAAGAAGAAGTTTGGATTCGCCAAGGTATTAAAGCCCGTCGTACCCGTAATGAGGGACGCGTCCGTGAGCTAAAGTCCTTACGTGAAGAACGTGGCGATCGCCGTGAGCAAGTCGGTAATGTCAACATCACTATGGGCGCAGGCGAGAAAAGTGGCAAATTGGTATGTAAAGTCAAAAACCTACATCTTGAATACGATGGTAATGTGCTGGTCGATAACTTTACCACCACTATCATGCGTGGTGATAAGATTGGTATTATAGGTCCTAACGGCGCGGGTAAAACCACGCTTATTAAAGCCCTACTCGAAATGTCTGACGACGAAGTGACCAAAACTGGTAGTGTGGAATTAGGGACTAGCCTAAAAATTGCCTTTTTTGATCAGTTGCGTGACCAGTTAGACCTTGAAGCCACTGTCGCCCAAAACGTCTCAGAAGGCTCAGACTTCATCGAAGTAGGTGGTCGTAAAACTCATATTATGAGTTATCTGCAAGATTTCTTGTTTGCGCCAGAACGTGCCCGTACACCGGTCAAAGCCCTATCAGGTGGTGAGCGCAACCGCGTACTACTTGCCAAGCAGTTATTAAAGCCTGCCAACATTTTAGTACTCGATGAGCCCACCAATGACTTGGATATGGCTACCCTTGAACTATTGGAAGAGTCGGTCAGCAGCTTTAACGGTACAATTTTACTGATTAGCCATGACCGCTCGTTTATGGATAATGTGGTCACCTCGACATGGGTATTTGATACTGATGAAGACGGTAAAGGTATCGTCAAAGAATACGTTGGTGGCTACCAAGAATATCTGGTACAAAAAAACCGTGCACAAGCAGTAAATGCAGCTAAATCCAACAATGGTGCTGCAACTAGTAGATCAGCCAACAAGGTGGCGCAAGCCACTGCAAAGTCTAGTAAGGTAGCTAAGAAACTTAACTTTAATGACCAACGTGAACTTGATAACTTACCAAAAGAGATTGCAACTCTTGAAGCGGAACAAACACAGTTACAAGAAAAACTGGCGGACGGTTCATGGTTTATTCAAGACGTCGATGCGGCAACGGCCGCTAGTGAGCGCTTACTTGTTATAGAAGATGAGATAATGTATAAGCTTGAGCGTTGGGATATGCTTGAAGGTTAGTGCTATTCGTTAGAAACCCTTGCTTTATATATCCAGACTTTATAGACCCTAGTTTATAAGTACTACCACCATCATCATTTTATAACATAACTTGGTGATAGGTGGTTTACCTATGTTTACGCAAGGGAGAGGTGCTGAAAGTTAGTGAACATTGTCCTAATTTCAAGTATCATTCACTATTGTCAAATGCCTTATTCATTTTAGGGACATTATCAACCCTTTCCTTAGTCAACTAGATTTTGATGCCAGACCTAAACAATAAGGCGGCTGTGGACTTTTTTGGGATGTTCAACTGCCAAAAATTTTCCATCAAGTCAGTTTTATTTTTAACACAATAATTTATTTTATGACCAAAATAGCTTAGAATAGCAACAATTAGTAAAATTAGGCACAGCTAACGTGGCTTGTAATTGATATTGTAAATTTTCTAAGCCATAAACCCAGTGTGGGATAATCCCATTTCATTCACCTGGAGGAAGTATTAATGAGCCATGCCGAAGGCGTTAATGTACAACGCCGTAGAGTTCTGATTGCCTCGACTGCCGTAATTGGTGCAGCTGGGGTAGCCGCTGTAGCGACGCCTTTTGTCCGTTCTTGGACGCCAAGCGCTAGAGCGGAAGCTGCAGGGGCTGCAATTACCCAAGATATTGGTTCTATCGAAGAGGGACAAATGATTGTCCTAAAATATCGCGGTAAGCCTACCTATGTGGTGAAACGCACCCAAGATATGTTAGATAAATTAGATGAAGTTAAGCCATTACTGGTTGACCCTGATTCTGGTGAATCTGTTCAGCCTGAATACTGTAAGAATCCTACTCGTTCTTTAGAACCAACAGTGTTGGTCGTTTATGGCGTGTGTACGCATTTAGGCTGTGCACCAAACTACCGTCCTGACGTTGGCGCAGCTGACTTAGGCGGTAATGACTGGTATGGCGGGTTTTTCTGTCCTTGTCACGGCTCTAAGTATGACTTAGCAGGTCGCGTCTATAATGGCGTTCCAGCACCGCTTAACTTACCCATCCCAGAATATAGTATGGATGGTACCATCTTGACGGTTGGGGAGGCTTAATATGAGTATGGGTAAAAAGATCATGCATTGGGTTGATGCGCGCTTTCCAGCGTCTGAAACCTTTGAATACCACATGTCTAAGTACTATGCACCAAAGAACTTTAACTTTTGGTACTTCTTTGGCGTGTTATCGATGGTGGTATTGGTTAACCAGTTGGTTACCGGTATTTGGCTGACGATGATGTACAACCCAAGTGCCGAAGGGGCATTTGCGTCTGTTGAATATATCATGCGTGACGTTAAAGGCGGTTGGCTCATCCGTTATATGCACTCTACTGGCGCCTCAGCGTTCTTTGTGGTGGTATATCTGCATATGTTTAGAGCATTACTCTATGGCTCTTACCAGAAGCCACGTGAGCTAATCTGGCTCATCGGTATGGGCATTTACTTGGCCTTGATGGCAGAAGGCTTCTTCGGTTATTTATTACCGTGGGGTAACATGTCATTCTGGGGCGCACAGGTTATCTTAAACCTTCCTGCTGCTCTACCAGTCATTGGTGATGGTCTTGCTGAATGGGTACGTGGTGATTATATCATCTCAGGTATTACTCTAAACCGTTTCTTTGCGCTGCACGTAGTTGCTATTCCGTTAGTATTAGTCGGTCTGGTATTCATGCATTTAGTGGCTTTGCATCATGTTGGTTCGAACAACCCTGATGGTATTGACATTAAAAAGCTCAAAGACAAAAACGGCGTACCTTTAGATGGTATTGAGTTCCATCCGTATTATACCGTGCACGATCTGGTCGGTATTGTGGTGTTCTTTATTTGCTTCTTTGCAGTGGTATTCTTCTTTCCAGAAGGCGGCGGCTTCTTCCTTGAGCCTCCAAACTTTGAAACAGCGAACGCCTTGAAAACGCCTGCGCATATTGCACCAGTATGGTACTACACGCCGTTCTACGCTATCTTACGTGCCATTCCTGATAAGCTTGGTGGTGTTGTCGCGATGGGTGGTGCAATTGCGGTATTATTCTTAATACCCTGGCTTGATAGATCGCCTGTACGCTCTATGCGTTACAAAGGTATCTTATCTAAAATCGCTCTAACTGTCTTTGCGATTAGTTTCGTAGCCTTAGGTTATTTAGGCGCGACGCCAACCACACCAACAGCAACCTTAGCGGCGCGTATATTTACCGTCTTGTATTTCTTATTTTTCTTACTGATGCCAATTTATACTGCCATTGAGAAGTGTAAACAGCCACCTGAACGCGTCACCGGAGGTCACTAATGAACACGCTAACAAAATACCTAACTGGTTTGGGCTTAGGCGCGGCATTGACCTTAACTGCCGGAACCGCCCTAGCAGAGGGTGGCTGCGGTACATTTACTAATGCTGATGGCGTCGAAGAGCACTTAGCTTGTAGCACAGCCCCTATTGATTTTACCAATAAGGGCTCGCTACAGAATGGTGCGAAGATGTTTATGAACTACTGCGCGGGTTGTCACTCAGCAGAGTACGTTCGTCATTCACGTATTGCTAAAGATCTAGAGATACCACCTGAGCTGGTCGAAAAATATTTGATGGTGACTACTGATCAGATTGGTGATCATATTGATGCTGAGATTGATTCTGACATCCAGGCATCATGGTTTGGGGCAGCACCTCCAGATCTATCGCTTGAATCAAGATTACGCGGTGATGATTGGATTTATACTTACCTGCTGACTTTTTATGAAGATCCAAGCCGTCCTTGGGGTGCGAATAACTTAGTGCTACCGAACGCAGCGATGCCTCACGTACTGAACAATCTGCAACAAGACTTGAGTCAAGAAGAGTTTGAAAGCGAAGTTGGCGATTTGGTTAACTTCATGGCATGGATGGGCGAACCTGTTCGTCATGACCGTCAAGTAATCGGCTTCTTTGTGATCTTATTCTTATTGGTCTTGCTCATTCCCGTCTACTTGCTTAATAAAGAATTCTGGAAAGACGTTAAATAGTTTAGCAGCTGATCAGCTAAGTCATATCTATCTAAGTATTATTCATCTAAATTCTATATTGAGCACTACTTCGGTAGTGCTTTTTTATGGCTATTGCACCACTAATGATTAGATCTGATGCCAGCACTATATAAATGACCCACTTCTTGAAAGGCGCAGTTGATTTGTTCAATAACCCGCTTAGATGACACTATAACTGACTCAAACATTGGCTCAAAACTCAGATAATAGCTAAGGTTAAAGGACAGTTTACGCTTACTACCTTGATAAAGGAGGCAACTTTGTTTACGATGGCAGCCTTAACCGCTAACTTTAGGCTTTCATGATTGATGCGAATGACATTCCAAGTAGTCAGCTGATTTTATACGCTGATGATGGCTACGATAGTCATGTGGTACGCTTATTACTTGAAGAAAAGAAGCTGGCCTATTATTTATCACGTTTGCACTCAGAGCGTCCTGAAGATTTGACCGAGCTGAATCCCTATCATACCTTACCCGTCTTGCAACAACGTGAGATTGCACTGTATGAGATCAATGTTATCTTTGAATATCTTGAGGAGCGCTATCATACTAATAAGCTGCTACCTGATACGCCGCAAGAGCGCGCCCAGTTTCGACAATTAGCATGGCGTATTCAAAATGATTGGCTAGTACTCGGTAAAAGGCTGCTGATGCATTCTGATAGTTTTAATAAAGCCCAAGCGGCCATTGCAAAAAAACAGCTGGCAGATTCTTTGATTACGCTGTCACCACTGTTTGCTCATAAGTCCTATTTTATGGCGGACGATTTCGGTTGGTGTGATGTACTACTGGCCCCATTATTATGGCGACTTGAGGAGATGGATATTACTTTACCTCGAGCTATCAGCCGTCCGTTACTGGACTATCAAACGCGCCTATTTGAACGGGATAGCTTTCAGAAAAGTATTCGCTGATTGGGTAAACGTAACTGACTCGCTTGTATAACAGAAACGTTTTATTTAATAATAAAATAGCCGAATAAAAAATTAATTAATAATTCAATACCATCAGTATAGGAAACCATAAGATGAGCGAAACAACGTCTATCACCCCCACCCGCCCGTATATGGTGCGCGCACTTTATCAATGGATAGAAGATAACGAGCTTACGCCTTACCTAATGGTCGATGCGACTGCGGCTGATGTTCAAATCCCAACTGAACATGTGCAAGATGGACGTATCGTGCTTAATATTGCCAGCCGTGCCACCGGTAATATGAGTATGGAAAATGACTTTATTAATTTTAGTGCGCGTTTTGGGGGCGTCTCCCAAGAGATTTGGATACCCATTACTGCTGTACTGGGCATTTATGCTAAAGAGAATTCGCAAGGGATGTTCTTTGATCCCAATGAGTATGACAATTATCAGCCTGAAGATGAGGCAACCACTTTCTCCAAATCAAATAATACCCCTGCTGCTGCTAAGGTCAAACGTGATAACAAAGCGGGTTTAAAAGTTTTAAAATAATGAGAATAATTACTGCATAAAAAAGCTGGGCGTATCAGATACGCCCAGCTTTTTTATTATTTTCTTGTATGAATTTAATCAGATAGAATCTAACATTAAACCTTGTTGTTAGTCAAAAATTAAACTAACACCTGGTTTTTATAATAATTTGGTAAAGAGCACTCGACTCCGTTGTTCGCCAGCTCTCAAAGTCGCTCATTTGTCTTTACCAAATCGTTACTATGACACTTTTATTCAGGATTAACTCTATTAGGTTCTAGGTAACGTCACACCTTTTTGCCCTTGGTATTTACCGCCACGATCTTTATAGCTGGTCTCACAGACATCATCAGCATCACTTTGGAAAAATAACATTTGTGCAACTCCTTCACCAGCATAGATACGTGCTGGGAGATTAGTAGTGTTACTAAACTCTAAGGTGACGTGCCCTTCCCACTCTGGCTCAAGTGGTGTGACATTGACAATGATACCGCAGCGTGCGTAGGTTGATTTGCCGAGGCAAATGGTCAGTACATCACGCGGAATGCGAAAGTATTCAACCGTTCGTGCTAGCGCAAATGAGTTAGGCGGAATAATGCATTCATCACCAACAATATCAATAAAGCTTTTTTCATCGAAATTCTTGGGATCCACAACCACTGAATGCACGTTAGTAAATACCTTGAATTCACGGGCACAGCGTACATCATAACCGTAGCTTGAGGTGCCATAGCTGACCAGGCGTTCGCCAGCGTCATTAAAGCGTACTTGACCAGCTTCAAACGGCTCAATCATGCCATGAGCTTCAGCCATTTGACGAATCCAGCGGTCAGATTTGATAGACATTGTCATTCCTTAGCAAATATTAAATAGCGGTGATTATACGGACTTGAGTAATCAATTTATAGGGTCGCTGATAGTTTTAACCTTATCACTCAGAATAATTTATTTAAAAAAATGAATGTCTACTTCATTATTTTTTCTTAAAAGATACGTTTGTCATCGACTGGTTTGGCAAACTTCTCAATATTAGCTTCGATATTCTTAGCAATACTGAGGTAATAAGGCGCAAATTCATCACCAGCCAAGACGCTGGGCTCGCCTTTATCCACTTGGGCACGAATACCACTGGCTAATGGCAGCTGCCCTAATAATGGCACTTGATATTGCTTAGCGATATACTCGCCGCCGCCAACACCAAAAATAGCCTCGGTATGGTTACAGTTGCTACAGGTATGCAGCGCCATATTTTCCACCACACCCAATACCGGAATATGGGTTTTATTGAACATCTCAATGCCTTTTTGGGCATCTAGCAGAGCAACATGCTGCGGGGTGGTCACGATAACCGCGCCCGTAACCGGAATGCGCTGTGCCAGCGTCAACTGAATATCACCGGTACCAGGCGGCATATCGATGACTAAATAATCAAGCTGTGGCCAGTTGGTTTGGTTAAACAATTGCATCAGTGCACCAGTCGCTTTCGGCCCACGCCATGCTACCGGCGTATTATCACCATCGAGCAAACTGCCAATAGATAACATCGCCATTCCATGCGCATTAACCGGTATAAATTGTTCATTTTCCAGCTCAGGCTTTACGCCAGCAACCCCTAACATGGTGGGCATACTGGGTCCATAAATATCAGCATCGAGTACGCCAACGCGATTACCGATTTGCTGTAAGGCTAAGGCAATATTAACGGTGGTGGTTGACTTTCCGACTCCGCCTTTACCCGATGCTACGACGATGATATGACGAATATGTGGGTGCGGACTCAGTGAGGCTTGTGTCGGAGCGGGCTTAGTAATCGGCGCTTCTGAAGCAGGGCTAGATTGCGCTGGAGCATCGGAAGCACGGGAAGAGTTGCTCATCGCATCGGTAGTCTTAGGCATTGATTTTTCTGGCTTTTTAGGCAAGCTTGCTTCTGCACCCTTAGCTGGAGCTGGCAGACGCACATTCATATGAATCGCCTTGATACCGTGTGGATGCAACAGTTGACCCAGTTCTCGCTGAATGGTTTCAGGGTCGCTATCTTGCGGTAAGCGTAAATCTAAGGTGAGCTGATCACCGTCACGATCTAAACCTATCACCATCTGGGCAATACTGGTATCGCCTATTTGATAGCCGAGCAATACTTTATCAACGGCACTATCGCGTGCCGCTTGTTGCTGCGGATTTTCCGTTTTTGAGAGGGTTCTTTTTTTTATAAAGTTAAACATAGTTACCTTTGCTGTCGTTATGAATGTGTAGGGGTAAATTATTATTATAATAGTAACGATAAATTAACTCAGCGGAAATAAATAGCCGTTAAGCCTATTAAATCCTTTACTTATAATAGTGTAGCCGAATTAAGACTATAAAAAAACCACAACGCCAGTAGGCCTGACCTTTGTACACTACATTTAGCTCGGCTTCTTCAAGCAGCTCGTTGCTAAACGCAATAACTGAAACCCAATCAATGAAGTTATTGCCATATTCAGGCGTTGGCTATTTTTATTAAACTGACGCTTATTCAATTGCCACCCATTATCATACCGCTAAAAACTTTGAGGCAATAAACAGATAAATAATCACCCCTGAAGCATCACATACTGATGTTATCAAAGGCGCACTGGCTGTGGCGGGGTCAAAGCCAATTTTATTAAGTATAAAAGGCAGACTCATACCAATCATACAGCCGATCATGACTACCGACATCATGCTAAGCGCCAATACTACAGACAGCACTTCATCGCCGCGGATATAACCGATAATGGAAATAGCAACTGCCATAGTACCGCCTAGCAACAGGGCAACCATTGCTTCTCGGCCCAGTAGCGAGAACCAGTCGCGCATTACCACGTCCCCGGTCGCCAAAGCACGTACCATCAAAGTAGCAGACTGAGAACCGGCGTTACCGCCACTATCAACCAATAGCGGCAAGAAAAACACCAGCACTAAGTTAGCGGCAATCACCTCTTCAAAGTGGGAAATACCAATACCAGAAAGCAGGTTACCAAATACTAAAAATACCAGCCAGAACACGCGCTTGCGATACAGAATCCCAATACTGACATCTTTTAGTCGACCCACCATAGTGGATACACCACCCGACTTATGAAAGTCGTCGGTGGCCTCATCACTGGCGACGTCCATAGCATCATCGTGAGTCACTATGCCTACCAAAGCACCACGGTCATCGGTAATCGGCAGTGCAATCAAGTCATAACGGGCTACCATTTTAGCGACATCTTCTTGGTCGTCGTTCACGTCGCAAGACACGATAGCACTGATCATGATGTCACTAATTAACTGCTCCGGAGATGCCAGAATTAAGACCCGTAAGGACACCACACCTAATAATTTGCGTTGTTCATCAATCACATAGGCATGATAAATGGTTTCTGCGTCGGGAGCTTCTCTTCTTAAGTTAGCCAGAGCCTCAGTGACATTCATCTGAGCACCAAGGGTAGCATAATCCGACGTCATCAAGGCCCCAGCGGTGCCTTCTTCATAGGCAGCTAGCCTACGGATATCTTCGCGCTTCGCCTGAGCTAATGCCGGTAACAGGGCGTCACGTTGATCCTGATCTAGGCATTTATATAAGTCAGTCCGTTCATCAGCAGGCATTTCGCCCACCAATCTCACCAAACTAGATCGGGGGAAAACCTGCGCCAAAGCAACCTGAATATCCGCATCTAAGTAAGAAAATACCGTAGAACGATTCGGTAAACGCTCTAATAACTGCCAAGCAAACGTAGGCTTAATGAGCGCTAACACATCAGCAATATCGATAGGGCGTAATGCTTGAACCTGATTGGTCGCTTGTGCAAATTGTTGTTGTTCGATGGCGTTGCTTAGTATCAACGCCAGAGCTTCATTGTGCATTATTTTGACTCCGTGCGACCCTAAAGCGGTGCAGCAAGCGCCCTTAAATAGAATCAATAAAAGAGGAGGCTAAAGTTCAACAGTTTACTGTCAATTACTTTACTGTGGATCAACATCATCAATATGTCTGAGAAATAAAAAACTACTGGTGCATAAAAAAACCACAATACCAGTGAGACTGACATTGTGGTGTTATAAAGCTTATATTTATAATACTACGTTTACATGCTTAGACTTATAAATATTTTGGCTTATAAACCAATTAATTCAAAGAAACTACTTCATACACCAACCATGACTGGCATTGATAGATTGACCAGTGAATACATTGGTTGGGAATGCAGCCAAGAATAATGCTAATTGGGAAATATCTTCGATAGTAGTAAATTCTTTATCAACGGTATTAACCAGCATAATGTCATTGACCACAGACTCTTCACTAATACCTTTTTCAGCCGCTTGTAGTGGAATTTGTTTTTCGACCATTGATGTTTTTACAAAACCTGGACAAATCAAATGCGAGCGCACATTATGCTCAGCACCTTCTTTCGCCAGTACGCGGCACAGTCCAAGCAAACCATGTTTGGCAGTAACATAAGGCGCTTTAAACATCGAAGCCTCATGCGAATGTACCGAACCCATATAAATTATCGTGCCGCCTTTATCATCTTTATACATGTGCTGGACGGCTGCTTTGGTGGTCAAAAAAGCACCATCTAAATGAATGGCGAGCATTTTTTTCCAGTTATCGAAGCTCATTTTATTAATGGGATCAATCAGCTGAATACCAGCGTTGGAGACCAGAATATCGATACTACCAAAAGTGTCGACTAGCTTTTGAACGCCATCATTTACAGCATCTTCAGAAGTGACATCCATGACAATCGCCAGTGCACGCCCGCCAGCAGCTTCGATTGCATCGACAGTCTGTTGTGCGGCTTCCATATTGATATCGGCAATACCAACGGCTGCCCCTGCTTTAGCATAGGTTTCTGCGATGTCACGTCCGATACCAGCAGCGGCACCAGTGACTAAAGCTACCTTGCCTGTCAAATCCTGTTGTATTTGGGTCGCCATATTTTATCCTTATTATGGGTTATTATGATAATAGTAACCAAACTCTATTGTTATGGCACACAGGTTTACGGTGCCATTATTGTAGCGTTCTGACTCTACTGCCATGGGTTAACGCGCATTATGAAATAATCTTTATTGCGCGGTCTTGAATAAACAACAGTTGTTAAGCTGCTGCTATTGGGGAGAAAAGCTAGTAATTTATTGAGGGCAAGCTATTATTGGATATTGGTTATATGCTGCTATTTTTTTATTGTTAGCTAGGACTTGTTTATTGATTTTTTATATTTTCTGACACTTAAACTTTTGCTTGGGGTTTGCTGATTTTACAGAGATGCGATTATTGATAAAGCGGGGTAATTAATTATTATAGTGTCGGAGCAGCTATTATGTCAGGGTCATTATTAAATATTAGTTATTAAATATTAGTTATTAGATAGGAGGTATCAGATAACAGTGAGGTTGTGATCGTAAGCTGCTAGCAACTAACAGATAATAACTGAGTTGCTGATTGTTAAATGTAACATAATATGTATTTAATAATAACTATTAAATACATATTATTATGTAGCTACTTGGTAATAATTACTGGTTAATGGTCACTGAGTAATTGTCACTGGAGTTTTTTCTTGTAGCTCATCGAAGCTAACACCCTCTGCCAGCTCAACTAGTTTTAGCCCATCATCAGTGACGTCCAATACTGCCAGCTCGGTGATAATACGATCAACCACGCCTTTACCGGTTAATGGTAACTCACAATTGGCAAGAATTTTTGGATCACCATGCTTATTGACTTGCTCCATTAGCACAATCACTCGCTGCACGCCTGCAACTAAGTCCATCGCGCCGCCCATGCCTTTGACCATCTTTTTAGGGATCATCCAGTTGGCCAGATCGCCATGCTCTGAGACTTCCATTGCGCCTAAAATTGCCAGGTTGACATGGCCACCGCGGATCATCGCAAAAGACTCTGAGCTACTAAAATAGCTGGCACCAGGCGCAGTAGTTACTGTCTGCTTACCCGCATTAATTAAATCGGCGTCGACATTTTCTGCTGTTGGAAACTCACCAATACCTAGTAAACCATTTTCTGACTGTAGCCAAACGTCCATTCCTTTAGGAATATAGTTTGCCACTAAGGTTGGCAGACCGATGCCAAGATTGACATAATAGCCGTCTTGTAATTCTTGCGCTGCACGTTGCGCCATCTGTTCTCTTGTCCATGCCATGATATCTTCCTTATTTTTGCAATATTCTATTGTTATTGGCTTAGTAAGTGTTTTTAATAGAAAAAATCAGCCAGTATTATATTTGCTTATATACCGTTTACTTAAGCATTTTCGACTGCTTTAGTGGTGGTCTTTTCAATGCGTTTTTCGGGGCTGCTATTTAATACAATACGCTGCACAAAAATCCCCGGCAAATGAATCTCGTCAGGATCAAGCGTGCCAATCTCTACAATTTCTTCTACTTCAGCAATAGTGATTTTACCAGCCATCGCACAATCTGGGTTAAAGTTCCGAGCGGTTTTATTAAATATTAAGTTGCCTGCTTTATCGGCTTTTTGTGCCTTGATTAATGCCACATCAGCAACTAATGAATGCTCAAGCACATAGGTACGGTCATCAAAATCACGGGTTTCTTTGCCTTCAGCAACTAGCGTACCCACACCAGTAGCGGTATAAAACGCTGGAATACCAGCGCCGCCAGCACGTAATTTTTCAGCAAGGGTTCCTTGTGGAGTCAGCTCAACTTCTAGCTCGCCTGCTAAATACTGGCGTTCAAACTCTTTATTCTCACCTACATAGGAGGAGATCATTTTTTTAATTTGCCGCGTTTGCAATAACAAACCTAGACCAAACTCATCGACGCCGGCATTGTTACTGATACAGGTCAGACCCTTGACCCCACTATCGCGCAAGGCTTCGATTAAGGCTTCAGGTATCCCGCACAGGCCAAAGCCACCAATGGCAAGAGTCTGTCCATCGTTGATAACATCTTCTAACGCACTGTTAGCACTACTATATACTTTTGATTGACTCATATTAATCTCCTTGCAAGTCTCATATTTATTATTTATCTTTGCTGACATAGAGTCGTTGTTTGGCATACGACGTTGGTTTTATTAAAGTGTGGGTATAAAAAATATCTTATATAAATACTTACTCAAATAGCGGTATATCAAAAACAATACGATATGTATTGTTATATAACACTTATCGTATTGTACTAAGTTAGCACATTATTGTCGAAGCGACTAGAGAGCAATATTAAGAAAGTTTGAGCAGCGTTTAGTGGTTGCGTAGATCAACGAGACAGTTGCAGGTGTGCACTTAATATAAACTATCTATGAACACTGTGCTAATAAGTTATGCTGATAAATAGTTTGTTGACCTATAGCGGCAAGCAATACATACTTACGGCTTGAATTTTGCCAAGGAGAGGCACTCATGTTTAGCATACTTGCTATTGTTATCACTTTATTATTATTGATGTTCTTTGCCTATCGGGGATATTCCGTGCTGATTTTAGCACCGATTATGGCGATTTTAGCGGTATTCTTATCAGGTGATTTCTTAAGTAGTATTCCTGCCTATACTGATGTTTTTATGTCCGCATTAAGCGGATTCTTGCTCAAATTCTTCCCTATTTTCTTACTAGGTGCCCTGTTTGGACGCTTGATGGCGGATTCAGGAGCGGCAACAGCGATTGCCAATACGGTGGTCAAAAAACTAGGGGCGAGTAAAGCGATTCTTGCCGTTATTTTGGTCTGTGCCATTTTGACTTATGGCGGTGTCTCTTTGTTCGTCGTAGCCTTTGCTATCTATCCAATCGCCAAAGACTTGTTCAAAGCTGCTGATATTCCTAAGCGCTTGATACCGGCTGCCATTGCGCTAGGCTCATTTACTTTTACCATGACGGCGCTACCGGGCACGCCAGCCATTCAAAACGCCATCCCTATTCCTTACTATAATACTAACGTGTTTGCCGCCCCTATTTTGGGAATTATCGGCGGTACCATCATGTTTATCTTTGGTTGGTTATGGTTACAGTCGCGAGCGAATAAAGCCAACGCTGTGGGCGAAGGTTATGGTCAACATGATGATGAATTTGAGGGCGAAAGCAGCGCCGTTAAAAGTAAAATGGCAAGTAACAATGATGGACAAGATAATGACGCGCAAAGCAAAGTGGCGCAAAGTAACTTAGCAACCGCCGCCGAGGCACGTGATACCCATCACACTTCATTTGGCATTGCAATGATACCGCTGGTCTTGGTCATTGGCTTAAACGCCTTACTGACTTACGCTATTTTTCCGTCCATGGATTTCAGCAATCTGCAAACTCAATACCCTGACCTTAATATTGCTGGCTCTTTAGGCTTATGGTCAATTATCATCTCGCTAATTATTGCTTGTGTGGTGTTGATTCTACTGCGTATCGGTCATTGGAACAATTTACAAAAAACCATTAACCGAGGTACTTATGATTCGATGTTACCGATTTTTAACACCGGTTCAGAAGTCGGTTATGGGGCAGTCATTGCCTCACTTGCGGGCTTCCTTATTATTCGTGACAGTATCTTAAACCTAAGTCCTGATAATCCATTAATTTCAGAAGCGGTAGCGATGACGACCCTTGCCGGTATCACAGGCTCATCATCCGGTGGTTTGAGTATTGCCCTTACAACATTGGGCAAGGATTATTTGCGGATGGCGGTTGAGGCGGGTATTGATCCAGAATTAATGCACCGGGTAGCTGTTATGGCAGCGGGTGGTCTTGATACCTTACCGCATAGTGGTGCCGTTATTACCTTGCTAGCGATTTGTGGATTGACCCATAAACAGTCTTATCTCAACCTAGCGATGGTAACTATGGTTATTCCACTAATTGCTGTGGTGGCAGTCATTATCTTAGGTACACTATTTGGTTCATTCTAGTAGTTCACTCAAAGGTCTCTCAATAGAAATTTTTACTAAAAAACCTGCTTGATCACTGATTGAGTGGGTTTTTTAATGTTTAAAAATTAAAAAATATTGAGCCTCATAGACGGAATTAAAAAAGAAAGATTTGAATAAAGACTAATGCATCTATCCTAATTGTTGGATATACAGTTACCAATAGATAGTTACTAAGCAATGGCACAAATTGTGCCAAATTACGGTATTATAGGCACAATTTTTAGTTTTTATAACTTTTAGTATTCAAAATATTGCGTCTGCTAACGGCTAATAATAAATAGCTAAGACCATTGTTAATTAATCCTTTTAGACTATGATATAGGTGATTTTGTGCGTGAGATTTTAGTAACCAGTGCCCTTCCCTACGCCAATGGCTACATCCATTTAGGGCATCTTGTAGAGTATATTCAAACTGACATTTGGGTACGGGCAATGAAAGCGCAAGGCCATCAGGTTACCTATGTTTGCGCCGATGATGCCCACGGTACGGCCATTATGCTCAAAGCCGAAGACAATGGCATCACGCCAGAAGAGCAGATCGCAACCGTTAAAGCGTCACATGAAGCAGACTTTGCCAAATTTTTGATCGATTTTGACAATTACTATTCTACCCATTCAGAAGAAAATAAACATTTTTCTGAGCTAATTTATTGTCGTCTCAATGACGCTGGACATATCAGCACTAAAGATGTTGAGCAACTTTTTGATCCCGAAAAACAGCTGTTTTTAGCGGATCGCTTTGTCAAAGGCACCTGCCCTGAGTGCGCAGCGGTTGATCAATATGGTGATAACTGCGAAGTCTGCGGTACGACTTATAATGCAACGGAACTTAAAAATCCACAGTCGACGCTGTCGGGTGCGACGCCAGTACTCAAAACCTCTAAGCATTATTTCTTTGATTTGCCCGAGTTTGAGCAATTCCTAAAAGATTGGACACGCACTGAGAATCGCTTGCAGCCAGCGATTGTTAATAAGCTGCAAGAGTGGTTTGACTCTGGTCTTGCCAGCTGGGATATCTCCCGTGATGCGCCGTATTTTGGTTTTCAGATACCTGATACCCCAAGCGATGAGCCAGACAAATATTTTTATGTCTGGCTAGATGCCCCAGTCGGTTATATGGCAAGCTTTAAAAACTTGTGCGAACAACGTGCGGGGACAGATAATGCGCTCGATTTTGATCGCTACTGGATGCAAGAGAACGAGCATAAGACCGAGGTCTATCACTTTATTGGTAAAGATATTGTTTATTTCCATGCGCTATTTTGGCCTGCGATGCTTGCCGGTAGTGAATTGCGCACGCCCACTGGGGTATTTGCGCATGGATTCTTGATGGTCAATGGCGAGAAGATGAGTAAGTCACGCGGTACTTTTATTAAAGCTGAAACCTACGCTGAATACTTGCATCCTGAATATCTACGCTATTACTTCGCCAGTAAGCTATCTGACAAGGTTGAAGACATCAACCTTGATTTGGAAGACTTTATGCAAAAGGTCAATTCTGACTTGGTTGGCAAAGTGGTCAACATCGCCAGTCGCAGCGCTGGATTCCTAGTCAAAAAGTATGACGGTATGCTGTCTGAGACTTGTGCAGAGCCCCGCCTATTAGAAGACATTACTAAAACGGGTGACGAGATTGCCGCCGCTTATGAGAACCGCGAGTTTTCACGGGCGATGCGTTTGATTATGCAGTGCGCTGACAAGGCCAATGAGTATATCGACGACAAAAAACCCTGGGCGCTTGCCAAGCTTGAAGGTTCTGAGCAAGAAGTACAAGACGTTTGCTCAGTAGCAATTAATATTTTCCGTCAACTCATGGTGTATTTAGCACCAGTATTACCTGAGTTAACCGCTAATGCTAAAGGCTTTTTGAACATTGATGACTTGAGCTTTGCCAGTCGTAATCAATGGCTACTGGGTCATCAAATTAACAAATTCAAACCGTTAATGCAGCGTATTGAAGATAAAGATGTGGCGGCCATGGTTGAAGCATCAAGAGCGTCCTTAGCGGCAACAGCGACCCCAATCACAACTCCAGACCCAAAACCTGCTGCAAAAAACGGGCAAAAGAGCCAAAAAGACCAAAAAGCTACGGATACTACGGAGCAAACCGGCTATATCGGCATTGAAGACTTTGCCAAAGTTGAAATGAAAGTTGCTCATGTGTTGGCTTGCAATTATGTTGAAGGTGCGGATAAGCTGCTGCAATTTACCTTAGATGTCGGCGAAGATAAACCGCGTAATGTATTTAGCGGTATTCGTAAATTTTATGAACCTGAACAATTAGTGGATAAGAAAGTTATTTGCGTCACTAATCTTGCGCCACGTAAGATGAAATTTGGCATCTCAGAGGGCATGGTATTATCATCAGGTGATCCAAAAACGGCACTGGTGGTTATTACCTTACCTGATGCCGCAGTCGTTGGCGATATTCTCGCCTAGTACATAAATGAACGTTTAGAATTTATTTTTTTATTAATAATTTTTTGTAAACAACCATCAAAAAGGTGTCCTTAGTGGCATCTTTTTTTATGTCGTTAAATAATATGTAATAAAAAGGAGCCTATGACTTTTAGACTTTGCAAATAATGACATGAAGAGCACTTTAATAAGTCATTGTGAATGCAGGATATTAAGTTTATTTCAAATGCACTATCCCTAAATATTTTAGCTAAAAAATGGCTATTCATACCTTATTATTGCTAGTGACAAACATGCTTTAATTTTTTATTGCGATAAGTTACATTGCTGTCATAATATAACCACCATGATCAAGGGATCGATCAATTTAAGGTTGGCCATTTATCCTCGTGTCTATTGATTTGGCTAACCTGCACCTTCTAACCTATGAGCCAAACTAATAATGACTATTGCCACAACTCTACGCCTAAGCCTGTGCGGAGCTGCTATTAGTGCCATCAGTATGCTTGGCCTAATGGGCTGCTCAAACTCTACCGAAACTGCGCCATCAGCGGACAATGCCGCTACCGCAGACAAACCAGCCAAAACGCTGGCCATCACGCAAATTGTCGAACATCCATCGCTCGATGATATGCGTCGCGGCATTATCGATGAGCTGGCAGATAATGGTTATATCGAAGGTCAGAATCTAAAAGTCAACTTTCAAAGTGCGCAAGGAAATACCGCCACTGCCGGCCAGATTGCCAAACAGTTTGTTGGGGACAATCCCGATGTCATTGTGGCAATTTCTACTCCTTCTGCTCAGTCTATCGTTGCCGCAACTACTCGCATACCCATCGTCTATACGGCAGTGTCAGATCCCCTTGGTGCCAAACTAATCAACGCAGATGGCACACCTTTTCAGGACAATCTAACGGGTTTATCAAGCCAATTGCCCTTGGACCCGCAGCTGGATTTATTGCAACAGATTAAACCTAACTTGAAGACTATCGGGTATGTTTATAGCCCTGGTGAAGCCAACTCAGTCTCGCTACGTGATAGTCTTAAAGAAGCGTTACCAGCACGAGGGTTATCGTTATTAGATATTCCAGCCAACCGCCCAACCGATATCGGTATGGCAACGCGCAGTTTACAAGGACGTGCAGATATCATTTATACCTCATTTGACAATAACGTGGCCTCTGCTTTTGAAGCGATGACCCAAGCGGCTAATGAGATACAGATTCCAATCATCGCTTCTGATGAGTTTAGCGTTCAGCGCGGTGCGACTGCAGCGCTTGGCGTTAATGACTATGACTTTGGGCGTATAACTGGCAAAATGGTATACCGCATATTAAATGGCGAAGCGGTTAATACCATTAAGCCTGAAGTTATGAATGACTTAACGCTATACGTTAGTCCTAAGCATGCTAAAGCGCAAGGCGTCAGCTTATCGGCCGATATACTCAAAAACGGTATTAACGTTGATACTAAAGGCCAAAATGCCAGTAAATAGGTGCTAATTGGTAAATACTAGTAAATAGTAACTATTAACACGCCACTTTATCTATCCTTTGTTTGTTGTATGGACACACTATTATATTCAGGAGTAAGACCCATGTTGTATCAAAATCGTTTTGCCAAAGCTTTGTTATGGGGCGGTGTCTGTACCGCCATTTTGACTGGCTGTAGCCAATCAGCACAAGACACCGCTAATGACGCTACAGCAGGTGGTGATAGCACAGCCGTTAAGACCGTTGCCATTACCGCTATCGTTGAGCATCCAGCACTTGATGAAGTACGTAAAGGCGTTATCGATGAGCTCAACGAGGCCGGATTTAAAGAGGGTGAGAACTTAACAGTCAACTTCCAAAGCGCACAAGGCAACACCGCAACTGCGGGTCAGATTGCCAAACAATTTGTTGCCGATAATTCAGATGTGATCGTTGCTATTGGTACGCCATCAGCACAATCAGTTGCGGCCGCCACCAGCACTATTCCGTTGGTATTCTCAGCGGTTACTGATCCGGTTGAAGCAAAACTGGTACCAACGCTTGATGGCTCGGGTACCAACGTTACTGGTGGCTCTGATGCGCTTCCTTATGAACCCCAAATTGAATTGATGCGTCAGATTATCCCAAATTTGAAAAATGTCGGTTATGTTTATAGTCCTGGTGAAATCAACTCAACCATTATTCTAAAAAACCTAAAGGAAAAACTGACGCCACTTGGTATCACAGTGCACGAAGCACCAGCCGCGCGTAGTAACGATATCGCTATGGCAGCACGCAGCTTAGTCGGTAAGGTTGATATGATTTATACCTCGACCGATAATAATGTGGTCTCAGCCTATGAGTCATTGTATCAAGTCGCTAAAGAAAGTAAAATTCCACTGATTGCCTCTGATACCAGCTCCGTTGCACGCGGTGCTGTTGCCGCCTTGGGTGTCAATTACTATGACCTTGGCCGCGAGACCGGTAAAATCGTGGTACGTATCTTAAATGGTGAGAAAGCGGGCGAGATTCCAGTCTATACCCCACAGGTTCTCGATTTATATGTCAGCCCTAAGAATGCTAAAGTAGAAGGCATTACCTTGCCACAAGCGGTTATCGATAAAGCAAAAGAAGTGGTAGAATAGCGCCTGATTATTGAGAGCAATAATGAGACAGACGACCATACTGACTACATCGTGAGGAATGGCTGTTTGTCTTTAAAGCCGTAACTGTTTAGAAAACCCCAGCTATCATATCGATAAATAGACTGGGGTTATTGCCGAAGCACTTTTGTGTTTAAAGTGTTTTGATTTTTGCATCGATTAAACACTTCAGATTGCTTGAATAGTAGCGTGCTTAAATAGTGTTGAAAGTTTGCAATGTTCTAAACCTAAGTTTTAAACCAAGGTAGTTTATGATAACGCTTTATTACGACATGTTTTGGTTTACCCTAACTGCAGATTGCATAATCTGTTAAATTCACCGCTCAGCCGTTTAGATTATGCTAGCTTATAGAGAGCACTGGCATATGCCGCTTATCTATTTATAGCAATAGTTACTAAACGCTTGGTTATGACTTACTGATCTCTTATGTCTTTAATTGCTTTTTTTGGTGCGCTTGAAAGTGGTTTGATTTATGGCCTTGTAGCTCTTGGCGTCCTTATTTCATTCCGTACTCTTGATTTTCCCGATTTGACCGCTGATGGTAGTTTTCCGTTAGGTGGCGCGGTTGCTGGTATTTCTATCGTTGCTGGCATCAATCCTTGGCTGGCTTGTGCCTTTGGCATGCTCGCAGGCTCAGTGGCGGGTATCGTTACCGCTTGGCTACATGTCAAGCTCGGTATCTTACAACTATTAGCCAGTATTCTAGTTATGGTGGCGCTATATTCGGTCAACCTACGGATTATGGGCGCACCTAACCTACCACTATTAGGTGAAACCACAGTGTTTAGCACGCTGGTTACCGATGGTAATGGTTACTGGATGCGCTGTTTAATTATCGGCGTAGTAGTAATATTGGCCAAGCTATTCTTAGATTGGTTTTATAATACTGAAACCGGACTGTCCATGCGCGCGACTGGCTCCAACCTAAAGATGGCGCAGGCCCAGGGTATTAATACCTCGTGGATGACCATTATCGGTATGGCAGTCTCCAACGGTCTGATTGCCTTAGCAGGCGCACTGTTTGTACAGACTCAAGGCGGCGCAGATATCTCTATCGGTATCGGTACCATTGTCATTGGTCTGGCAGCGGTCATCATCGGTGAGACCATTATTCCCGCCAAGCGTATTTGGCTCATCACCATTGCGGTTATCATTGGGGCGATACTCTATAAACTATTTATTCAAGTGGCACTATCGAGTGATATCTTGCGTAGTATTGGCTTTGGCCCGCAAGATTTGAACTTGATTACCGCGTTACTGGTAGTGTTTGCATTGGTGTTACCAAAAGCTAAGAATAAGTTTTTAAGCCGTAAATTGCGGGTTTAAGGTTAACAATTAAAAGCGACTGTACTCGTTAAGCTTGAATAAAGCATAAGGAATAATAATTAAGGAATAACAGTTATGATGCAAGCCAAAGATTTACGCTTGACCTTTAACCCAGGCACGCCCATTGAAAACCCTGCCCTACGCGGTATTAATTTAAACATCGCCGATGGTGAGTTTGTTACCGTCATTGGTACTAATGGCGCAGGTAAATCAACGTTTTTGAATGCGGTCAGTGGCACGAATCTAGTAGATAGCGGCTCAATTCTACTCAATGGCATTGATGTCACCAAAAAAACAACTTTTCAACGTGCACATTGGGTAGCGCGGGTATTTCAAGACCCGATGGCAGGCACCTGCGAGGCGCTAACCATTGAAGAAAATATGGCCTTAGCCTATAAACGCGGCGGTAAGCGTGGTTTGAATTTTGCTTTGAACTCCAGCAACCGTGAACTGTTTCGAGAGAAGCTTGCCGTACTTAAACTGGGGTTAGAGAATCGTTTAACGGATCGTATGGGGTTATTATCAGGTGGTCAGCGCCAAGCAGTAAGCCTATTGATGGCATCGCTACAACCGTCCAAAATACTGTTGCTCGATGAGCATACGGCTGCTCTTGATCCTAAGACCGCAGCGTTTGTGTCAAAATTGACCGATCAGATTGTCACTGACAATAACCTGACGACTATGATGGTCACTCACTCAATGCAGCAGGCATTGGCGCATGGTACTAGAACCGTAATGCTACACCAAGGTGAAGTGGTACTCGATGTCTCTGGCGAAAGACGTGAAGGTATGACCGTCCATGATTTACTCGATATGTTTGAGCAAACTCGTGGCGAAAAAGTCGACGATGACAGTTTGATCTTAAGCTAGTTGATGTCAAGTTAATCGATTTAAATTAAAAAAATGCCCGCTTAATTCAAGCGGGCATTTTTTATGGCAGTCCGTTCACTGTTAAGAAAATCAAGAACCAAGTAGCACTAACTTTTGAATCAGCTCGCTCACATGCTGTGATTTCATTTTTTTCATCACCTGTGAGCGGTGCACCTCTACCGTACGCACAGATACATCTAAATGATCGGCAATAATTTTATTGAGATTACCTTGTAACAGCTCATTGGCAACTTGTTTTTCTTTATCAGTCAGCTGAGCATAGAGTTTACCAATATAGTAAAGCTTAGCACGTTTAATGGTTAATACTTGCGCACGGGCAAGCGCCTCTTGCAAACGACGACTGCTAATGGGCTTTTCTAAATAATCTGCTGCACCTTTCTTAAGCATAGTTACCGCATCGGCAATTTCCCCATTACCAGTTAAGGCAATCAAAGCTATCGGGCTATCATGTTTATTAAGGTACACTTGTAGTTCCTGACCACTCATATCCGGTAGCATCAAGTCACTCACCACTACCGCTGGAGTGTAAATATCTACTTGCTGTAAAAACGTTAAAGCACTTTCCCAAATTTGCGTGGTTAGACCCAAGCTACTAATTAAAAACTCACACGAATGTCGCACAGTTTCTTCATCATCGATAATATGAATCACCAGCTGCTCAGGGACGATTTTGTCATATAAGCTATCGGACAAACTATCGGCTGTTAGAGAATCGAGGTTTTCATTTGATATCGATATAGAAGTCATAAACTGCCTTTTGTCTTACATTTTATACGTTGTTAATATCTGCTATATCTAGCTGCTATTTTTATTGCTATCACTGTTATTGCCATCTACTAAATGCAGCGGTAAATATAACGATACTTGCGCACCAAGCACATTTTTTGACGGGTATAAAGTATCGGTTTCGGTCAATTGCACTTTACCATTTAAGGTGCGTTTAATACGCCGCTGATAATGACTGTCTACGACCTTTATATTAGCAAGTTCAGTCTGCACATTGACATTGCTAAGCTGCATCTTACCATCAAGCGATCTACATAGACGCTGGCAGATCATTAGCCCCAATCCTAAGCCATCTGCTTTGGTTGAGCGAGTGCCGTACTGATTATTTGAATAACTATGGGGTTTATCTTGCGACTCATTATTCATCAGCCTCTCATCATTAAAACCACCCGCATCATCAGTAATATATAGCGCTAGCCATTGTGTGCCTTGATATTCTGTCATCTGACAGCGCAGCATAATATGCACAGCACCTTGCTGTTGGGCATTGAGCATACTATTAATCAGTATTTGATCTAGCATTAAGCTTGGCAGCTGTAGTTGCTGATAGTCACTGGCGAACCAAAAAGTAATGCCCACTGCTTTGTCGCCAAGTAACATAATACATTGCTGATAAGTAGCAGCGATATCTACGTTGACCTCATCTGGCTGGGATCGTCCTGCCCAATGCCTAATATTTTTGATAACGGCGGCGGCACGCTCGGTCTCATTAACAATTTGCTGTAAGGCATTTTCCACCTTTTCTTTCTCTACCGCTTCTTTTTTTAATGCCTCTTTTTTTAAAGCTTTTTTCTCTATAGCAGCGGGTTTTTCTAAATCTGTTTTTTCTGAAAGGGTATCTTTATCAAAATACGTATTTTGGCTACGAATTAGTAAGCCTTGGGCATAATTCTGAATGGTCGCGAGTGGCTGATTAATTTCATGGGCAATCGCGCCACTCATCTCACCAATGACCGCAAAACGCTCAGACTGCTGTAGCTTATAATCATAGTCCCGAATCAGCTGGTTTTGTATGACTATCTGTTGCCGACGACGCCATGCCAGCCAACTCATCCAGCCATAATTAATGCTTGATATGATAATAATAAAAAATATTAATCCTACCCATACTCGATGCGACCTTATCCAATCTAATAAATATGCGCCTAACTGCCTTTGGGCAGGATGACGATTCATTTCATACAAAATACGTTCGGCATCAACACTCGACTCAGGCGCTAACCAGCGAAGCTCTGCGACATCATCAATAGAATTAGCATCGCTATTAGTGCTTCTCTGCCCTCCAGTAAATAAGTGTTGATTAATCTGTTCAGTCAATGCTGCTGGTGCTTGGCTCGTTACTGCTAGTGTCCAATTGGGATAAATCTTGGTTGAAGATTGGCAGTTTGAATCAGTCATAATTGGGTTTATAAGGCGATATTGTGATTGCTCAATTTTGCCTTGACCTGCCATCTCCTCCATCAAGCATAGTGGCGCTATCGCCGCATCTACTGCGCCACTAGCGAGAGTGCTTAAGGTAAGCTCAATAGGATAGCCCACAAACTGAGTCTCATAGTCGCTTGGCAGCACCCCATTCTGCTGTAATAGATGGGCTATCAATAAATAACCGCCAAAAGCATCGGGATCAACCGCCACTATTTTGCGCTGCTGTAAATCTCGCAATTGCTGAATATCGCTATCTGCTTTGACCCATAACGCACTGCCAATCTGCTCCATCGCACTAGGCTGATTTACCGACTTATCAGCTTTAGCTTGTTTGCTTAGCGAAAGCTCATTTTCTAATTGTTTATATAATTTATATTGCTCATCAGTTTTAAAATCAGCTTGTTTGACATCAGACATTTTAAATTCATTTAATTTAACGGTTTGTGGATCTGCTTGCAAAGTCGCAAGCCAACGCCAGCCCATAGTATCCATTTTAATAAACTGTATTTGCGGACCTAAAACCAAGGCAAACTGCTGCGCTTCAATTTGCTGCTGCCAATTCTCAAGCGCGAGTGGCACTAGCACAATAGTGTCATCTGTTAGATTATCATTAAGTTCATCAAGCCAAGATTGCCAGCGTTGCTGGGCGGCCGCCTCTCCTTGCGGTGCTAATACGCCTAAATAATAAGTCTGCGCATTTGCCTTAGTAAGTGGCAACAATACGAACATAAGCGCAAATACCACTCTCATCAAAACGTAACCTACCTCCATTATCTGCTGTTTAAACTGCATTACTTATTAATAACCTTAAAATAAATGTGGTTTTCCACAATATCACTATGTTACTGACTATCTTATACTATATGACAGAATTGTATCTCTTAAATGACTCAGCGTTAACTTGTCGAGTTACCAATAAAGTAAAGATACTCATAATAAAATCTAATCAATTCGCCTAACTTTACTGAGCTGTACCTAGATTAAACTGTACTTAAAGTAACCAGTATCTGGATTAAGCAGCTTCTGAATATAAGCCAGGCAAATATTTCATTACGGAGGGCGTGCTTGTGAAAAAGTGGCCATTAATTATTCTTATCGCAGCAGTCATCGGACTAGCAGTGGCTTTTATTATTGGGCAATTACTGCCAAATATGCGTACTACCAACAGCGATTTAGAAGTCAACATTACTGATCCTGCTTTAATTAAGCAGGGAGCCTATGTTGCACGTACGGCTGATTGTGTCGCTTGTCACACGACTCTTGATGGTGAAGCTTATGCTGGTGGTTTGCCGATGTTGACCCCACTTGGTGCGATTTACTCAACCAATATTACCCCTGACAAAACCACTGGTATTGGTAATTACACCTTTAATAACTTCAAAAATGCGGTCAAGCACGGTGTCCGTAGTGACAATAGCGCATTATACCCTGCTATGCCCTATCCGTCTTATCAGATCATGCCCGACGATGACATGGCAGCGATGTATGCCTTCTTTATGTCAGATGTCAAAGCAGTGAATAAGCCTAATATAAAGAGCGAGCTACCACCAATTGCAAATTGGCGCTGGCCGTTGGCGTATTGGCAAGTATTGTTTGACCGTAAGCGGGACTTTGTTCCAGAAACTGATGATGCAGTATTAGCCCGTGGTCAATACTTAGTCGAAGGCCCAGGTCATTGTGGTTCTTGTCATACCGAGCGCGGTATTGGCTTCCAAGAAATAGCCCTAACCAATGCGGACTCTGAGGAATATCTAAGCGGTGCAGTCATTGATGGCTGGCGTGCAAAAAGTATCCGCGGTGAGCATCGTGGTCTAGGTACTTGGACTGTTTCTGAGCTTAATGACTTCTTTAAAACGGGTCGTACCAACACCACTGCTGCCTTTGGTGCCATGGCTGAAGTTGTCGAGCACAGCACCCAATATATGACTGACGCTGACTTAAATGCCATGTCATCATATCTAAAAACATTGACTCCTGTGCCTAATAAAGAAGTCACTCTACCAGTGAAAAAAGACGTCACTACCGAAAAATTATTGGCTGGTAACTATGACTCACGTGGCGCATTACTATATGTAGAATATTGCACCGTCTGTCACCGTGCTGATGGTAAAGGTGTCCCGCGCATCTTCCCAGCATTAGATGGTAACAGTGCGGTATATGCTCGTGAAGCTGACTCTGTGTTGCAGATCACCCTAGGTGGTGGTCGTATGCCTGAAACCCCTCACGACCGCATGGCCTTTACCATGCCTGAGTTCACCAACTTAGCCGATGCTGATGTAGCAGAAGTGGTCAACTATGTGCGTAATAGTTGGACCAACCAAGCACCTGAAATCGATGTTGATGATGTGGTTAAAATGCGGGCATTCCTTGCCAAAAAACCAAAAACAGGTACAGACGTCGCGCCAGATCTAAGCGTCAATACTGCAGCACAAGGAGCAAGATAATGAATAAGTACTCACATAGACTGCTCAACATTTTTCATACGCCCACCGTTGCTAGCGTTATGCCTCATCGACTAACAATAGCGGTGCTTACCGCTGCAGTGGCTGCTATTAATATAAGTGGCTGCTCACAACCTGAACCTATCGAGCAGAACGCGTCTGAATATGGTTTGGTCACTACGGATGACGCTAACGAAGATATCGGCACTTATGTGTTACCGCAAGATACTTCGATACTAGATGAACCGAATGCTGACCAAATATTTTATGGTAAGCGTTTATTGAACGAAACCAAGCGCTTATTACCTGATAACGTGGGCGCGAGCATGAACTGTAATAGCTGTCATATTGCTCAGGGTAAAATTCCGCTTGGCGATCCGTACATCAACAGCTATAACCACTACCCGCGCGTCATGCCGCGCTCTGGTAAAGAAGTTGATTTGGAAGCGCGTATTAATGGCTGTTTCCAACGCTCAATGAATGGCAAAGTGCTCGACCGTGAATCTCCTGAGATGCTTGCGATGATGGCCTATATGAAATGGTTATCACAAAAAACCCCGAAAGCCCAAAAAGTTGATATTATCAATGCCGGTAAAGTCGACGAGTCATTAGTTGGTGACCCAGTACACGGTGAGAAAATCTACAAAGCTCAATGTGCTACCTGTCACGGTGACAATGGTGAAGGTATTAAAGACAGCCGCGGTGATATCGTATTCCCGCCATTATGGGGTGATGAGTCCTTTAACATTGGCGCGGGTATGGCACGTACTTATAAAGCCGCAGCCTTTGTGAAGTACAACATGCCAATGGGTATTCAAACTAAAGGGTTATGGGGTCATGGCAACGTCTTAAGCGATCAAGACGCTATCGATGTGGCAGAGTTCTTTACGCATCAACCGCGCCCTGATTTTGCTAAAAAAGATGGTGACTGGCCATCAGGTAAAAAACCGAAAGATGCTCGTTATTAAGTATTGCTTATAGTTTTATGAGTTTACAGTTTAATGAACTTATATTTTCATAAAGCAATCTAGTAACATTGCCTACTAAAAAACCTCAAGTGTGTTTAATTCGCTTTGAGGTTTTTTATTGTCTGCAGGTTTATTTGCAGCGAAGTAAAGATACGATAAAGTTGCAATTTTCTACTGGTTATTCTATAGATATCATTTAATATTATTTAGTATCGTTTACTCATTGTCATTTACCTACACACTTACTTATAAGGTCTATCATGCGCAAAATTCCTGTTTATACGCACCCTGCAGCCGGTTGGCCTGCGCTGATTGCTTCTACTCGTAAGCTAATGGATTACAGTGCCTTTCTGCGAGGTAGTTTAAGTGTATTGAGTAGCAATCAGCCCAAAGGGGGATTTGATTGTCCGGGCTGTGCATGGCCAGATCATAAGTCACATAAAACATTTGATGTCTGTGAGACTGGTATCAAAGTCATTGCTAGTGAAGCGATGTCTACGCGTGCCGATGCTCAGTTTTTTGCTAAACATACGGTTAAAGAACTACAAGCCTGGTCGGGCTATGAGCTCGAGCACATCGGGCGCTTATCAGAGCCACTATATTATGATGCGGCTCAAGATCATTACATCCCTATCTCTTGGCAGGATGCTTACGCACGTATCGCTACACAATTACAGAAGCTTGACTCACCTGATGAAGCGTTATTTTATACCTCAGGACGAGTGACCAACGAGCCGGCCTTTATGTTTCAGTTATTTGTGCGTTGTTTTGGTACCAATAACTTACCCGATTGCTCCAACATGTGCCACGAGCCCACCTCAGTGATGCTGGGTAAACAGTTAGGCATAGGCAAAGCGACCGTCATACTAGAGGACTTTGAGCAAGCTAAATTGATACTGATGTTCGGACAGAACCCCGCAACCAATCATCCTCGCATGCTTGAGATGCTAGCTCATGCGCACAAGCAAGGGTGCCGAATTATCTCTATCAATCCTATGCGAGAACAAGGTTTAAGCGCGTTTAGAAATCCGCAAAAGCCATCACATATGGTTGCAGGAAAGAGCGATGATATAGTCGATGACGTGATTCAAATCCAAATCGGTGGTGATGCGGCACTATTAACAGGTATGGCAAAATGGCTCACCAAAAATAATAAAATTAACACAGATTTTATTGAGCAACATACTTCAGGATTCGAGGCGCTAGATACTTGGTTACGTCAGCAGTCTTGGGCAGATGTCGAGCGCGGCTGTGGTATTAGTAAAGATGAAATTATCAATCTTGCTCGCCTCGTTGCCGACAGTCCGGCGACAATTTGCACCTGGGGCATGGGCATCACCCAGCACGTTCAAGGCGATGACAATGTCGCTATGATTACCAATTTGCTGTTATTAATGGGTATGATTGGTATAGACGGCGCAGGCGCGTCGCCAGTTCGTGGGCACTCTAACGTGCAAGGCGATCGGACGATGGGCATCCACGAACGACCCAAGCAGAGCTTGCTTGACAGTCTTGAGCGGGTATTTAAACGTCCAATGCCACAAGAGGACGGCCTAGATGTGGTCGCAGGCGCAAAAGCAATGATAGATGGCAAAATTAAAGCCTTTGTAAGCATGGGCGGCAACTACGCCGTTGCAGCGCCTGATTCAAGTACCATTCAACAAGCATTAACTAATAATCAGCTTAACGTTTTTGTCGCCACTAAGCTTAACGAGACCATGCTTTATCCGGGTGTGGACAATTTAATTTTACCGTGTGTGGGTCGCACGGAGCGCTTAATTACGGCCAAAGGTGAGCAGTTTGCGACCATTGAGGATTCCATGTGCCAAATCGTCGCTACTCAAGGTCGACTTGATCCGATTAGTGATACCTTAAAATCTGAAGCGCAAATTGTGGCAGATATTGCCACGCAGTTGTTTGGGGCTGAGTCATCGATTCCTTGGCAAGCGATGAGTGAGAATTTCGATATTATTCGTGACTATATTGCTCAAGCTATTGAAGGTTTTGAGGACTTCAACCAGCGTATCCGTACCGCTGATCGTGGCTTTCATTTGTATCATCCTGCCCGTCATCGTCAATGGGATACCGAAAGCGGTAAAGCACAGTTTGAAGTGCCAAAGTATCCGATTACCTATGTTGCAAGCCAAATGACCGAGAGAACCGCAAAATTTGCGGCAGAATCAAAGCAGAAAAGCGACATTAATAGTGATGTTAAGACTGCTCAAAGCAATTCTGAATCTAACTCACAAAACGATACTCAGGCTAGTGAACAGGCAGTCTGGCAATTAACCAGCGTCCGTAGTCATGATCAGTTTAATACCATGATATTTGGCTTTCAAGATCGCTACCGCCAAACGGATCGCCGTGATGTACTATTTATGCATCCTGATGAGATGAACCGCTTGGGTTGGCAAAAGGGTGATACCGTTATGGTCTCGCGTCAAGACAGTAAGGATCAGCAGCGCACATTAGGGCCATTAATACTGACTGAGATGGATATTGCGGCTAATGCCGTCGCAACCTACTACCCTGAATGTAATGACCTAATCGACTTAGATACACATGCTCCAGATTCTAGAATACCGGCGTATAAGTCATTAACCGTCGTTTTACAACGGGTTAGTACAAATACTGGACTAGCTGACTCTGCTTAGTAGGAAATAACAAGGGTGATTAATAGTGATAATGGCATTTGAGATGATAGTGACATTTAAAATGATAGTCACGTTTAAAGAGCTGACAGCCGTAGCAATATCGATAACAACACCATACAACGAGCGTTCATGATAGTTGAAAACAATGCCCAATATAGCGCCACAGTATCGGCAGATATCGTGTCTGACGACTTAGAGTTGCCAGCGACACCGCTTGCACGTGACCATATGGCGCAAAAACATGCTTATCCATTAAATGAGTATGGTCGCAATAATATCGATATTGAAGGCTTTGATGAGATTCATATTGATCGGATGTCAGCAAGCTTGGCGGTGGAGGCGGCAATTGCCATTGTCATCAATGGTATCCATTATGCGGTATTGATGGCCAGCCCTAGCCAGCTCGATTATTTAGCGGTTGGATTCTTGTTCAGTGAGGGCTTGATTCAGCACAGTTATGAGTTACTCGATTGGGAAGTCACTCAGCTTACGGATAGCGCAAGCCTCAAAAAATTTACTGAAGATTCAATCGATCAGGCTAATGCCTCAATGGCATTTGAGCAGCTGTTAGATTACGATGTTTATGTGGTGGAACTGGTATTAAACCAGCGCTGCTATCAGCGTATACAAGCACAAAAACGGCAGCTTGCAGGTCGAACAGGATGCGGTATGTGCGGTATAACAGGACTGACCCAAGCGCTGCCCGATCTAAGTGGTTATTTAGAGAATAAGCCAAAAAATAAACAACAGCTTATGGCAACCAGACCAAGTCTCGATAGTTTATTGGAAATACGAGCACAAATTAATGCCAAGCAACATACGCATCAATTGACTGGCGCAGTTCATGCGGCTGCCACTATGCACGGTCAAGATTTGTACCTGTTTGAAGACGTAGGACGCCACAATGCGCTTGATAAACTCATTGGCTGGAAGCTGCGCCACCGAGTAGAGGTTGAGTGCGTTATCATGACTTCACGACTGTCGATTGAGCTGGTACAAAAATCTATTCGTACTCAAATACCTTGGTTGGTTGGTATGTCCGCGCCTACCAGCACCGCAGTGCGTGTTGCTCAGCGCTACGGACTGGGGTTGGCGGGATTTTTACGTGATAATCGGGTCACTTATTATTCAGGGTTTTAGTGTTAGTATTCGTAATGAAAATGAGTATAATTATTTGAAGCAGTAGTCATTGGTAAACAAGACAGGTAAATAAAAGGGCTAGAGTGGTAAGGCCCATCACTGGCCAATGCTCTACTGCATTTATCGCCAAAAATTTAGTTATATTTATAAGTGAATGATACTAGCTGGACTTAACATAATCACCATTATGGTCTTTATAGAATTATTAACGATGCGTTTTAAAGTCATATTTTAGTTATAAAAGGAGCAAGACATTAGATGTCTTGCTCCTTAAATGATGTTACGATTAGTCAGTAGTTTGGTCTAACGAACATATTGAGAATACTTAGCACATGACTCTGGCTGCCAATAAAGCTCAGTTGCAAAAAATTCATCTTTACGAAGTATGCCTTCATAGCTATCATCAAAAATGATTTTATAACGGCAGGTTTCTATATTGTTATTAGCATCATAGAATTTAAGAATATAATCCCATTCGCGAGCATTAAAGCCTTCTTGAAAGTGCGGTGTACCGATGAGCTGATAGATCTCATTTTTAGTTGTACCGACTCCAATTTTAGCAACATCATTTTGTTCAACGATTTTGCCCGCTTTTTGCCATGCTTTATCTTGATCAGGGAATACTAAGTCATTGGCATCAACAGACCCATGTTGAGCACCAGGACTTACGTGCCAAGTACAACCAGTTGCAGTCAGTAAGATGGCAGTAGCCAGTAAGCCCACGCGATATAGTGATGAATTCATTATTCATTCCTTAATATTATTATGAGTAATTTGACAACGCCTGTCTGTTTTAAAACCGACGCTGCCATAAGAGGATCTGGTTATATTAAAAATGGAAGCCTGCACCGATGGCTCCACCAGCATTACCCTGCGTATCTGCTGTACCATTGATCTTCATTACCCAGCGCCCGTTATCAGAGACTCTCGAGACCCCGATAGCGACTGCACTTTCACCATTATATGATGCGATACCACCGCCTATCATTGACTTACCTGCAATATAAGCTTGGGGTAGAGAAGACATGGCCATCGCCGCTGAGATACCCGCATTAGCGTCGTCTTCGACTTCGCCAATCCTATAACCTAACTCGTTAACGTTCCTATCGATAGTAGCGATCTGACCACTAACGACTCTATCAATCGTATTGAGTTGGCCAACGTTAGCAGCATCACTATCTTTAATACCAGTGGCTACGTTCGTAACAACCTTATTACCAGCGTCAATACCGTTAGTGGTGATACTTGCACCGTCTTTGATAGTCAAGCCATTGTTATCAACCGTGGTATTGCCAGTTTTAACGCTAGTCACCACTAAATTTTGAGCAGTCGCTACTTTGATACTACCCTTATCATTGCTCAAGACAATGTTATCACCACTGACAAAGTTGGCAATATTGTTAGTTTTATTGAGAGTATTGACGTTTACACCGTCCACTTGAGTAATCACTGTCTGCATAGCATTATCAGCTTTTACTAAGCTATCCTTACTGGCTTGACTTAGATCAACAGCGTAGTCGGTAACGTTACTGGTGTTTTTAGTACCAGCCGTTACAGTCACTGCATTAGAACCTGCAGAAGCACTAGCACCATTAGCATTAACAGTATAAATGTCTTGTCCATTACTACCCGTTGTTTTGACAACGTTAGTCACGTTAGATCCAGCAGCAACTTCCGTTCTAGAGCCAGCAGCAGCGGATAGTACATCACCGATATTAGCGGCATTGGTAGTGGTGGTGCCGCCACTAGCAACGTTGGTAATGACTGTGGTGCCTGCGTCAATACCGCCTGCAGTGATACTTGGTCCAGTCGCCCCATCGCTGTTAGTAAAGCTTACACCTGTCTGATTAACAGTAGTGCTGTTACCGGCGTTGTCACTAGCAGTAAAGCCTTCTGCACCGTAGCTAGTTGAATTACCAGCAGCATTAGTTACTGTCGTGCCAGCTGTGGTTACAGTTGTGGTATTACCCGCATCATCATCAATAGCAAGGCCGCTAGTATTCAAAGTGCTGTTACCAGCCTTAACGCTAGTAACATTAATGTCATCTGTAGTGGCTACTTGATAATTAGTGGAGCCATCTTCATTAGTCGTTGAGGTCACAGCAATATTGTTACCTTGGGTTACTGTGCTCTTAGCTGCTACCGCCACATTATTAACTGATGAGATTGCCTCATCAATAGTATCTTTGCCAGTACCACCAATGTCAGTCGATGTGACAATACCGCCATTATTTACTGCATTACCACCAATAACTGATGCAATAGAGCCTGCAGTATTATTCAGCTGACCACCATTGACAGCATCTGTGCTATCGACCGCAATGCTACCGTCAGCAACGTTAGTGATTTTATTGCCACCGTTATTAAGACCGTTGTTGGTTAGCGTAACTGTTCTGGTTGGATTAGCCCCTGTTAAAGTAACCCCGCTAGTATTAAACAGGGTATCACCCATTATCACACTGTCTAATACTAAATTTTTGGCAGTGGCTACTTTAATACCGCCATTTTCAGCAGTTAAGACAATGTTGTCACCCTTGAGGAAGTTGGCAGTGTTGTTGCCTTTATCAAGCGTTTTAACAGTGTTGCCATCAATTTGAGTGATGACATTTTGCATGGCATTGTCGGCATTGAGCAAGCTGTCTTTAGTGATTTGACTTAAATCAATAGCATAGTCAGTAACGTTGTTGGTATCTTTAGTACCAGGAGTTACTGTCACTGCGGCAGAACCAGCAGAAGCAGTGGTTTTTTCTGCATTAATGGTATAGATATTTTTACCGTTATTGTCTGGATTATTAGTGACGCTAACGTTAGTGCCTGCAATAACTTCGGTTTTAGATATTCCTACTGCAGTTCTTATATCACCAATGTTAGCTGCGTTTGTGTCGATGTTACCACCGCTAGTTACGCCTGTGATTTGATTAAAGCCATTATGAAGACCAGTTTTGCTTAACCTGACAGTATTGTTTGGACTGCCCGTACTGATAAAGGTCAAACCATTTTGATTAACTAAAGCATCACCCACTCTTAAGCCAGTAGATGAAATCTTGACGTTGTTGCCAAAACCAGCACTGCTAAGACCCGTTAAGTCTTTAGCTAGTTTTAGATTTAAGGTGTCAGTACCATCAGCGACGACGCCAATATTACTGCCGCTAGCTAGTTTTGTACTATCAGTCTGGCCACCCTTAATAGTAAGTTTTTCACCAAGCTTACGAGTAACGTTAGTGCCATTATCACCGGCAAAGGTAAGCGGGGTTTGTACCGCTGTATTTAGTACTGTAATCGCTTCACCAACAGTGTTGACTGACTGACTGGTATTTACAGTATCACTTGGATCAGTAAAGACGGTGTAGCTTGGTGCCGTATAGGTATTCGTTACTGGATCATAGCTTGCACCGCCACCTAAAGCACTAGCGTTGCTTGCTATATTTTGTCTGTTTTCAAATAATTGGCTACCGTTAACGGCATCTTTACTAACCGCACTAATCTCAGCGTTCGCGACATTAGTAATTCTATTGTCTCCGTTATTAAGACCATTACTACTTAACGTCACCGTGTTATTATCGCCACCTGTTAGAGTAATTCCTGACTTATTAACTAAGGTATCGCCAATCTGTAAGCGACCATTGTTACCCAGATCAATCTGCTTGTTAAGCTTGACTTGAACACCTTCATTGGTAGTGATTGAGGTTAGATTATTGTCACCAGTCACGGCAATGGTGTCGCCCAAAGCAAATTTATTAGAAGTAGTGCCATTACCGAAGTTAATACCTTTACCGATTGTTTTATTGATATTGGTATTAACTTCTGTCAACTGCTCTTGAGTTGCCGCTTGGCCACCAGTGTAAGTTGTAGTCCCATCAAAGCTAGTGTTGGTTAAACCTTTGATACTACCTGTGCTACCATCGATTGAAACAGAATTGGCAGTACCGATATTAACAGTATCAGCTAAGCCAATATCAACACCGTCAAGACCTGAGTTCGCAGTAGTATTAAAGTTGCTATCAAACTTAAATTTAATTTCTTCACCTAAAGCGAAAGTCTTCTGAAGTCCATTAACATTCAGCTTAATGCCTCGATTTACCGTTGTATTGGTCGCATGAAGCTGACTACCGTTAATGGCGTCGGTACTGTCAGCACTAACTTTGCCACCAGCGACATTTTTTATTTGACGCTCAAACCCAGCTGAGCCGACAGATACTTGCGCACCTGTTTTTAAATTATCACTAGGATCTAAAACATTACCGGCAACGTGATACGTAGTACCACCGACTACCATCGTCTTTTCAGAAGTAGCAATGCTATCTGTCAATGAGCCAGCACCCAGCGCAACTGAGCCATCTTTAGTTGCTGAGGCAGCGACGCCAAAGGCTGAAGCCGCAATGCCTTTCGTATTAGCATGGGTTCCAACCGCAGTAGATAGAGCGCCTTCAGATTGTGACTTTGCGCCAATGGCAATAGATGCAGCGCCACCGGCTTCAGTATATGTAATGTATTGGCCTGGTTCGACCAAATCGCGTTTAGCCAAATACTTGAATATGGTATTAACCGTACCACCATTTATAGTATTACTAACACTATTACCATCAATATTGCTCATAGATGCTTCATCTAGATCGTCACCACCGATAGCAATAGAGGATGCGCCTTTTGATACTACATTAGCGCCAATGGCAATTGACTGCTCGCCAAGCGCTGTGGTTACTTGACCATTGGAAACCCCGCCAATAGCGATGGTTTGACTGCCTACAGATTGAGCGTTCTTACCTATGGCAATGCCGTCATATGAACTGGCTGTGGCATTGGTTCCACATTCTACCGTAGTCATGCCTATGCATAAGGGGAAGTTGGCAGCACTTGCCTGCATACCGAAACCAGCAGCCAGTAACCCTATTCCTATAGCGCTTAAGCGCAAGATACCTGTAGATGAAAGATTTGACGTTGTATTTATAGTAGCGTTAGAACTTACGCTAGATTTTGATGATTTACCACGTGCTTTGGCATATTCTGCGACCGCTGTAAAACAGTTTAAGGCTTCATTCCAGACGACTTTATAATTGCGATTCATAGTGTGTACTCCCAAATAGACCTGTTAGATGTAAAAAATAAAACCAAAATCTATGTCACAGAGAGTTTAAACAACAAAATAAAATCAACTATAAGCTTGTATGAAAGAGGACTTTTAGCTAGAATTTAACTCTTGTTAATATTTATAAAATATATATTCTGTTTTGTAAATCAATTGTTACTCTCTGTATATTCATATTACCGGATATATAGAGAGTAACAATACCACTTAAGAATCGTTTACAGCCGTTCATCATAATTCTCATTATACTGATGACTAAGATAGTCAATATTATGCTAAAAATCATGAAATACTGTTAAGTTGAACCGACTTTTTAATAGATAAAAAACTATTTAATCGAAAATAAATACCGAATGTGGTAAAAATTAAATATGTTCAAAATAATATCTTTAATATTTGAGCAAGACATTATCTATTATTAATAAAGCCAAGAGAGAAAGCTCAACACTTGTAAATTAAGCGTCAAACTTACATTCAATTGGCTATATTTTATATATAAGCTATTTATAAAATCAAGACGCTTGCAGACTCATTTTAGGGCCAAATGGTTCGTAATGAACGCTATCAACACCATGTTCTAACGTCATCAAGCCATCAATAATACTTTCCATAAATGGCATTGAGCCACAGACATAAATGTCGGCAGGCTGGGGTAATGTTGCAAGCCACGCCTCATCTAGTAGTTGGTCGTTTTCAAAATAGAAGATGTGTTCTTCAACATTGGCGGCTGACTCTAATAGCTGATGAGTCTCATCATCAAAAGCATGATGGTTTTTGTTCTGACAGGCATAGACCCAAATAATAGGTCGCTTGGGATTAGTGGTTACTTGCGCCTCTAACATCGATAAGATGGGTGTTACTCCAACCCCAGCACTGATAAGTACTAAGGGAATCTCATTTTGTTGCATCAGTTCTTTATTTAAGGCAAAGTCGCCTGCTGGTGCCGATAATGAAACCGTATCACCAACTTGCAAATGGTCATGCAAGTAGTTAGAGACCAATCCACGATGCTCATCGCGATTGTCACGTCTGACGGCGAACTGGATACCTTTATCAGTATTGGCTGAATATAAAGAGTAATGACGCAATGCCAAATGCTCGCTGTCTTTGGGATCTGTTTTTACGGTGATATATTGACCGGCGGTTAAATCCAGTTTATTAAGATCGATACTGTCGCTACTGTTTTGCTTGTTGTCTACTGAACTGTCAGTTAATGGCACGACGGTAAAGGCAGCAATATCAGTGGCAGCGGCTACTTTTTCGATCACTTTAAAGGCGGCAAAGCCTGGCCACATCTCTTCTTTATACATGTCTTTTTCGAGTTCAATAAAGACGCCAGCAATCTCATCATAAGCTTCTGTCCAAGCGTTGATAATGTCATCATTCGCCGCTTCACCAAGCACTTGCTTTATAGCACCAATAAGGTGTTTGCCCACAATAGGATAATGCTCTGGCAGGATTTGTAGGGCGCGATGCTTGTGACTGATACCCGTGACTTCTGGTAGCAGAACGGCTAAGTGTTCAATATGTTTAGCAGCCGCTAAGACCGTCGAAGCTAGTGCGTTCTGTTGACGTCCTAGCTTTTGGTTGGTTTCATTAAAGATATCTAGCAGCTCAGGATGTTCAATAAACATGTTTTTGTAGAATACTTTGGTAATAGCAGTCCCATGTTCTTCAAGTACGGGGACAGTTGCTTTTATGATTTCTATGGTTTGAGGGGAAGCCATTAGGTCTCTCTTAGTGAGTTATCACATTGTTAAGTTGAGTTACTACAGTTGGCAATAGCGACTAGGCTTATCAGAAAGTAATCAAACTCCCATGAGTCAATTAATCAAAACATTGCCATAACATTCATTCAAAATGAATCTTACCATATTTCTTTCAGTATACCAATGCTGTATCATGATTTTGGTTGTTTCTATGGTGACTTTTTCTGTCTAAAAATCTAATAATACCGACCAAAAGACTAAACAGGCGCACTAGTGATATGGATCAGTCATGTGGACGGAAAAATTATGATTGAGATAAAAATTGATCTATTCGACTAAAAAAAGCAGCCATTATAAACTTTATAGTGGCTGCTTTTTTGTAATTCAATATTGTGCCAGCACCCTTTATTACCAATGAATCTCATAATTAGCATTAATAAGTGATGGTCGTTTTTATATCGCTACCGCGCTAGATGGGCCGTCATCTTCTCGACACCGTGTAAGGTCATTGGATACATTTTATTATCGAATAGTTTCTTAATTTCAATAATAGTTTGGGTATAGTGCCAGTAAGTTGGATTTTCAGGATTCAGCCAGGCTACTTTATCGAAATGCTCAAGCACTCTTTTTAACCACACCACACCGGCTTCATTATTCATATACTCAACGCTACCACCCACCGAAAATAGCTCATAAGGCGACATTGCCGCATCACCAACAAATATCACGCGATATTCACGACCATATTTATTGAGCAGCTCAAAGGTTGGTATGGGGGCACTGTGGCGACGGTCGTTATCCTTCCAGACATAATCGTATAGACAGTTATGAAAATAAAAGAATTCTAGCGTTTTAAACTCATTCTTAGCCGCAGAAAATAGCTTTTCTAGGGCCTCGATATGCACATCCATACTACCGCCAATATCGAATAGCATCAGAACTTTGACTCGGTTACGACGTTCCGCCTGCATATGAATATCGAGCACACCTTTTTTGGCGGTACGCTTGACGGTCTCTTTAATGTCTAGCTCATCAGCGCTGCCTGTCCGGGCAAATTGGCGCAAATTACGTAGTGCCATTTGAATTTGGCGCGTACCAAGTAAATTATCATCATCGAGATTGCGGTATTTACGCTGCTCCCAGACTTTGGCTGCGCTACGTTTACGGGATTCGCCACCGACACGTACGCCTTCCGGATGATCACCATAGGCACCAAATGGTGATGTGCCACCCGTTCCAACCCATTTACTACCCCCTTGATGGCGCTCTTTTTGTTCCTTTAAGCGCTCCTCCAAAGCTTTCATTAATTCTTCGAGTGAGCCATATTTTTTTAGTAAGCGCCGCTGCTCCTCAGTTAGATTCTTCGGATCAAGCTTTAGATCTAACCATTCTTTGGGAATGTCCGTCAACTTTGACAATAACTCATCAGTGTCTAGGCTATCAACCCCTTCAAAATAATCAGCCATCGCCCGATCAAACTTATCAAAGTGGCGCTCATCTTTGACCATGCACAGACGAATAAGTCGATACATATCTTCCCGACTGGCGAAATCGCGCAAGTCGGGATCGTCCGGATATTCAGGATGTGGCTGCATCATCAACCCTTGCTCAAGGGCCGCATTTAGGTCAAGCAGTTCACGCGTGCTAACCGGCACACCGTAAGTACGTAAGGTATAGAACAATTTGATAAACATAAAATACGTATCACTTATTAGCTAATTTAGTTACGACATAGCTCTTAACATTCATTGGCTTTTATTATCTGGTGTCGCTCATTTAGCTTAAATCACAACGACCTTGCGATCCAATTGCCATTTAACGGCGCATCATATTGGCAAAGCGCTGCAATAAATTGACATCGGCTTCGTTTTTGAGGAGCGCCCCATATAATGGTGGAATAGATTTTTCACCGCGCAAATTTTCTTCTAGTTCCGCTTGCGCCATGTCATCAGCGAGTAGCAAGGTTAGCCAATCGACTAGCTCTGAGGTTGACGGCAGTTTTTTAAGCCCTTGAACATTGCGCAGTTTATAAAAAATATCTAATGCATCATTGACCAATTTTTCTTGAATATTAGGAAAATGCACATCAATAATTTGACGCATAGTCTGCTCTTCAGGGAAGTCGATATAATGGAAAAAACAGCGACGCAAAAATGCAGCCGGTAGCTCTTTTTCATTATTCGAGGTAATAATCACTACCGGACGCTGTTCGGCAGTAATGGTCTCTCCCGTTTCATAGACATAAAAAGACATTTTATCAAGCTCATGCAATAAATCATTGGGAAACTCAATATCTGCTTTATCAATCTCATCAATCAATAACACACTACGCTCGTTACTGGTAAAGGCATCCCATAACTTACCCGGCTTGATATAATTACCAATCTCATAAACCTTATCATCGCCTAATTGCGAATCTCGCAAGCGTGACACGGCATCGTATTCGTACAAGCCTTGCTCAGCTTTGGTAGTCGACTTGATATGCCAAGTAATAAGCGGCATTCCCAAGCTGGCAGCAACCTCTTCAGCGAGTAAGGTCTTACCTGTGCCAGGCTCACCTTTTATTAATAACGGCTTTTGCAAGGTTATTGCAGCGTTGACTGCCAGTTGCAGGTCTTCAGTAGCAATATAACTGTCAGTACCGGTAAAATTTGGTTTGGTGTGGTTATTAGCAGTGGTCATTGAAAAGTCTCATTTATTGTTATCGATATAAAGGAAAGGTAATAAAAGGAGTGTTGGCAAGTACAGTAGAATAAATAATAATTTAGATTAGCACAGCCTGTCTTAATGCCAAAATACTCATGCGTTCGTAGTTTGTATAACTTATGACTTATTTTTAGCCCGCAAGATCTCATTGGCAGCCATAAAAAAAGACACGCAACGGTGTCTTTTTATCATCAGCAAAATAGCGCCGACATTATGTTTTCTTAATCATAAATTTCTGTCTGTCACGTCTTTATCTGCTATGACCACAGGATTCTTATTTGTATGCAGCTTAGGGTCGGCTGATTCTTCTGCTTTCAAGTTACTTTTTTTTAAGCTACTTTCTTTTTCAAGATTAATATCAGTTTCAGGAACAGGTGTTTTAGGCATAATTACTGGCAGCGGCTCATCAGTCTTTGCTTCTAAATAGTTACCTGTTGCCAGTTGCATATTTGCCCGAGTATCTTCAGCAGTTCGAAGGCGCGCTTTATCTAAGCTTGACTCAAAAGCGCCGCGGATCAGTTGCCAAATAAAGCCAATAAATAAACCTACTACCAATACCACTAGCACTGGTAATGCATTGGTAACAGCAGCGGCAGTATCTTTCATCATGACCGCATAGACGACGCTAATACTGGCTGGCGCAATTTGACCGGGGTCACTCAAAGCTGTACCTGGGGCTAATAGGACTGCAAATAATATCATCCAGCTCATGCCGCCAAGTGGACGCGGCAACATCCGTGCGACCAATATCCAGAGTACGAGCACTACAATCGCACCGCCAAGATAGGCATACATGGGCAGATCAGCAGGCGGGACACCTCTGACCAACTGGCTCCACCAGATAACAATCTCGCCGAGAATGTCACTGATTTTTTCCAGTGGTAGGCTTTGTAAAATACTTTTTAACCAGTCCATGCGTGTTTAGATACCTGCGTTTATAGGTCGTGCGCCACCTTATTATTTTCGACAAATCATTATGTATTTTGCTATATGTCTAATAAAGCTGTATATAAAAATTTAACGTGCGCACCTAATAGTCTTTAGTTTATCACGACTTTATATCAAAATGCATACCCTGCTCTTGTTAGCAACGTTTTATTTGCTCATATCTATCCTGATACTTGTAATATTAAGGGTATTAATCGTAGATATTATCTTGGGCTTCGAGCGCGCGAAGCTCTGCTTGTTTACGCATTATCTCTTGTGGTGGCATTTGTACATAATAGCCTTGCGACTGAAGTTTAGCCAGCACCTCTTCCTTATCAACACGGGCAAGCGTTGGTGTCGCATCCAAGTCTAAGTGCATCACAAACTTACTGACACCCAAACCTGTACGGAAATCTTTAGGCAAAATGTTCAGCCAGTCTTTGATCTCATCAGTATCGTTAGGATAATCGGGACGTGCAATATAAACATACATATCATCGCGTCTGAGAAATTTGTAAATATCACAATGCATAAAGGCACCCTATTGAATACTAAAAATTAAAACGAAAGGCGAATTAATATAACCATCAAAACGCTTATGAGTAATAATACTATAGCCTAGCATGAATTGCCCTACAATCAATATTAGCTTCTGGTATTAGCATAATTATGCTTTTTTAATGACTGATTAATAGATTTTATTGATAGTAACTACTAATTATGCTGCTCATTAATTAAAGCACAAACCCTCGATTCATAAACTGGTTAATAACTTAAATCAGTAAAATAATAGCCTTTTAATAAATTTATTAACATTAATCCCTTTGATGACTTGTAAAATGGCTGTGAACCTTTCATAATAAAAGCGTTTTTCAGGAGAGAGTTTTATGGTAGGACGCAGCGTTCATTATACGCCGTCATTATCTGCTATAACACCACCGAAGGCGCATCTACCCTGCTAATCGCTCAGGTAAAAGGACTGAAAAACACATGCATGCTATGTTTATTTGCTTTCTGCAATCTCTCATACCACTGCATAACAAATCTGGAGAGCGGTAAGGACGGACGACGCCTTACCCACCGAAGGGGAGAAAATGCGTTACCATACACTTCAGGCTTGTGTTAAAGCCAGCTCATATTGAGCATGCCTAATATATGGAACGTGTTGAAAATCTCAGGTTACAGGACAGATAGGGCTTTTGTTTAAACTGACGTTCAGCGTTTGTTTTGCATACGGCTTTATTTTTTGTGCCACCCTTTGCCGCAACGCTAGCATCTCGCAAGCTTGCTTCTCGCTATTAATGACGTCCATCACATATTGTACTTATCTTACTGAGTACTGATGGCGTATATACAAGGATTTGTTATGACCGATACTAATACCCAAGATACTAGCAATCAAGCCCCTCAGCGCACACCTCTCTACCAGTCCCACGTCGATAGTGAGGGCAAACTGGTGGATTTTTCTGGCTGGGAATTACCTATCAACTATGGCTCGCAAATCGAAGAGCATGAAGCAGTACGTACCGATGCTGGTATGTTTGATGTCTCACATATGGTCATTGTTGATATTAAAGGCGCAGACAGTAAAGCTTGGCTACAAAAACTACTGGCCAATGATGTCAATAAGCTAAAAACGGTAGGTAAAGCCTTATATTCCCCTATGCTCAATGAGCAAGGTGGCATCATTGATGACCTAATCGTCTATTTATCAAATAGCGATGAAACTGAATATCGTATCGTATCAAACGCTGCTACTCACGACAAAGACATAGCACAGTTCAAAAAAGTAGCTGAAGGCTTTGATGTTACCTTTACTGAGCGCAAAGAGCTTGCGATGCTTGCCGTTCAAGGGCCTAATGCCGTTGAAAAGCTCGCACAGACCAAACCAAACTGGGCAGATACCCTTGCCGGACTCAAACCTTTTGTTGGTGCTGACTTAACCGATATAGAAGGTCCAAACTGGTTTGTCGCCCGTACGGGCTACACTGGTGAAGATGGCGTTGAAGTCATCATGCATGGCGATGATGCACCCGCGTTCTTTGAGCAATTAAAAGAAAACGGCATTAAGCCTGCTGGCCTTGGCGCACGTGATACGCTACGTATGGAAGCCGGCATGAATCTCTATGGCCATGATATGGACGAGACCATCAGTCCCTACGACTGCAACATGGGTTGGACGCTTGCTCTAAAAGATGACCGTGATTTTGTTGGTCGCGACGCGCTGGTTAGTAAGCGTAAACAAGCCAAAGACGACAATACGGCAATGAAACAAGTTGGTCTGCTGCTAACCAGCCGTGGCGTGTTACGTGAAGGCATGGAAGTGACGATCAATCAAGGCACTGATAATGAGCAAACGGGCGTGATTACTAGCGGCACCTTCTCTCCTAGTCTCAAAAACTCTATTGCTATTGCACGGGTTCCTGCGAGCTTATCAGACGATGATAACGTGCAGATTGATTTGCGCGGTAAAGGCAAATTCGTCGATGTCCGTGTCCTTAAGCTACCCTTTGTCCGTAATGGCAAGCAACAGTTTGAATGATATTAGTTTTGACTTCATTTAAATAATGGTATTTTATTGTGGGTTAATCACTACTTTTAATGAAAGCTCTGATTAACCACTGCCTATTATTGGCTTCTATAATTTTTAATCAACCTCTATCATCTAGGAGAGACACTATGAGTAATGTTCCAGCAGAATTAAAATATATCGCCAGCCATGAATGGTTACGCCTTGAAGACGACGGTACTATCACTGTTGGTATCACTGATCACGCGCAAGATTTACTTGGTGATGTGGTGTTCGTTGAGCTGCCGGAAGTCGGCGCTACCATCACATTAGATGAAGAAATTGCTGTTGTTGAGTCAGTAAAAGCAGCTTCTGACGTCTATGCGCCTATTTCAGGCGAAGTCATTGCCATTAACGAAAGCCTTGAGGATGACCCTGAAATCATCAACTCAGACCCATACGGTGAAGGTTGGTTCTTTAGAATGAAGCCTGAAAATATGGAAGATTATGAAGCGCTAATGACCGCTGAAGAGTACGAAAACGAGTTATAAGCTTCTTGGTAACTAATCGTTCAAGCAATTATTTATTTAGTAAGTAGTATACGTTATCAAAGATAGATATTAACACTTGTTGGTATCTATCACGATTCAACACTAAACTCATATCGCTTCATGTTATTCACAATTCACTGCTGTCATCTATTTTTATATCCGCTATCTTGCAACCCTGCCCTGGAGTCACGTATGAAACCAGCCGATACTAACGACAATCATACCAATGCAGCCGATACCAAGACCTTGCATACGGCTCATCATACTGCCAACCAAAACAGCGCTACGGTTAGTAAGAAAACAGTAGACAGTATAGCGACGCCTAAACATACGCCGCAGCTGCAAGCATTTCAAGAAATAGTAGAGTCACGTCGCTCCGTTCGCCGTTTTACTGATACGCCGATTCCTAATGAGGTGTTGGCAGATTGTTTACGGCTGGCAATGCTAGCGCCAAACTCTAGCAATTTGCAGCCGTGGGAATTTTACGTGATTGATAGTGCAGATAAGCGTCAGCGCGCGGTCAAAAACTGTATGAACCAGAACGCGGCTAAAACATCAGCACGACTGATTGCGGTGGTAGCACGTACTGATATTTGGCACGATCATGCTCAGCAAATTTTGCGTGAATATCCTGATACCCCGGTACCAAAGAAGGTTAAGGACTACTACACCAAAGTAGTGGCCATGGACTTTTTGCGGGGTCCAGTCAATGTGGTATCAGCCGCTAAATGGGGCGCTACGCAAGTTTTTAGACGGGTAAAAGGGCCGATTAAATCACCTTATTATACCTTCGATGATGTCAAAAATTGGGCGACCAACAATACCGCACTTGCTGCTGAAAATTTGATGCTGGCACTGCGAGCACATGGGTTTGATAGTTGTCCGATGGGCGGTTTTGATGAGCCTGCGATGAAGCGGCTACTAAATCTAGGCGACGACCATCATATTGTGATGATGATTGGTGCTGGAGAGCGTGCGGATAACGGCATTTACAACTCGCAGTTTCGCTTTAACGATGACCAGTTTGTGCATTATGTTTAACGCATAATGGTTAACAAATAGGTCATACCCATTTTTTGTTTTTCATTTTCACCTTATCTATTGCGTGTATTATAAACGCTAACAAGGATTATTATGTCTACTTCTCAAAATCCGACCCTTGATACCTTCAAAGGTTTATTTAACGAATCAGAATTCGTCTATCGTCATCTAGGTTCTAACGATGCCAAACAAGCTGATATGCTAAAAGCAGTTGGTTATGACGATATGGCCAGCTTTATTAATGATACCGTCCCTGAGCCAGTACGCTTACATAAAGAATTAGACTTACCATTAGCCATGAGTGAGCACGCAGCGCTTGCTAGACTGCGCGTGATGGCAGACAAAATTACCGTTAATAAAAGCTATATCGGTCAAGGTTATTCGCCAGTACGTATGCCTGCTGTTATTCAGCGTAATGTGTTAGAAAATCCAGGCTGGTATACCGCTTACACCCCTTATCAAGCTGAGATTTCCCAAGGTCGCTTAGAAGCGTTGCTTAACTTCCAGCAAGTTTGTATTGATTTAACCGGTCTTGAGATGGCAGGTGCCTCGCTCCTTGACGAAGCAACAGCAGCTGCTGAAGCTATGTCAATGTCTAAGCGTATGAGCAAAAGCAAATCAATGCAGTTCTTTGTTGATGAGCGTATTTACCCACAAACGCTAGACGTCATCCGTACTCGCGCTAAATATTTTGGTTGGGAAGTGGTTGTTGGTGATTTTGAATTGGCTAAATCTGGCGACTACTTTGGTGCGATTTTCCAGTATGTCGGTCATGAAGGCGATGTTAAAGATTTAACGGACGTTATTAGTGCGGTGAAGAAAAACAAAACTTATACCTCCGTTGTCAGTGACATCATGAGCTTGGTATTGTTAAAATCACCCGCTGATATGGGTGCCGACGTCGCACTAGGTAGTACGCAGCGTTTCGGTATTCCAATGGGCTTTGGTGGTCCACATGCCGCCTACTTTGCATTCTCAGATAAAGCCAAGCGCTCAGCACCTGGTCGTATCATTGGGGTATCAATAGACGCACATGGCAACCCTGCCCTACGGATGGCGCTACAAACGCGTGAGCAGCATATTCGCCGCGAAAAAGCCAACTCTAACATTTGTACCTCACAAGTATTGCTTGCCAACTTAGCGGGTATGTATGCTGTCTATCATGGCCCAACAGGCGTGAAGCGCATTGCTACGCGTATCCATGCGTTTGCGACTGCCTTTGCTAACGTTATCAAAAATGCTGGTGATGATAATAAATTAAACGTCGTTCATGATCAATTCTTTGATACCGTGGTCGTTGATTGTGGTTCAGAAAAACTAGCTACCCAAATCTTCGAAAATGCAGACAATGTTGGCTATAACTTATGGCGTCTTGGCGACACCAAACTGAGTGTTTCTTTTAGTGAAACCAGTGATCAAGAAGACTTTAGTGTCTTGACTCAGCTGTTCGCTAATAAGTCACAGGACTTACCTGCAGACGCGACTGTTTCTTTAGAGGCGGCGCATTTACGTACCGATGCGATCTTAAGCCATCCGGTCTTTAATTCGTATCATACTGAGCATGAAATGCTACGTTATTTAAAATCGCTTGAAGATAAAGATTTGGCGATGAACCGTAGTATGATTGCGCTGGGTAGTTGTACCATGAAGCTAAATGCGACCAGTGAGATGTTACCCATCACTTGGCCTGAATTTGCTAATGTGCATCCTTTTGCACCGCGTGACCAAGTCACTGGTTATATCGACATGATTGATAGCCTACAAGACCAACTAAAAGCCATTACCGGTTTTGATGATGTGTCTATGCAGCCAAACTCTGGCGCCTCAGGTGAATATGCTGGTCTATTGTCTATCCGCCGCTATCATGAGTCCTTAAATCAAAGCAATCGTGACGTCTGCCTAATTCCACAGTCTGCGCACGGTACTAACCCTGCAACGGCAATCATGATGGGTATGAAAGTAGTCGTGGTCAAAACCGATGACAATGGTAACGTTGATATCGCTGACCTAACGGCTAAATGTGAAGAGCATAGCGACAATCTTGGTGCCTTGATGATCACTTATCCATCAACGCATGGTGTGTTCGAAGAAGGCATCCGTATTATGTGTGACCTTATCCATAAGCATGGCGGTCAAGTGTATATGGATGGCGCTAACATGAACGCCCAAGTCGGTATCATGCAACCAGCTGATGTGGGCGCAGACGTGCTACACATGAACTTGCACAAAACCTTCTGTATTCCACATGGCGGCGGCGGTCCTGGTATGGGTCCTATTGGTATGAAGGCGCATTTAGCCCCATTCATGGCCAACCACAGCATTAGCCCTGTGCATAATGCGCAAAAAGACTTAACCGCAGTGTCAGCAGCGCCTTATGGCTCAGCAAGCATCTTGCCAATCTCATGGATGTATATTGCAATGATGGGCCGTGATGGTCTGTTAGAGGCCACACATCTAGCGCTATTGAATGCTAACTATGTTGCCTCTGAGCTTAAAGATCATTACCCTGTTTTATATGCTGGTAAAAATGGTCAAGTAGCGCATGAATGTATCATCGATATTCGTCCGCTTAAAGAAGCAACCGGCATCAGTGAAAGTGAAATTGCTAAGCGCTTAATGGATTATGGCTTCCACGCCCCAACCATGAGCTTCCCAGTATCGGGTACTTTGATGATTGAGCCTACTGAGTCTGAATCAAAAGAAGAATTAGACCGCTTTATCAGTGCGCTAAAATCTATCCAAGAAGAAGCCATGAAAATCAAATCTGGCGAAGATGGCTGGACGGCTGAAGACAACCCATTGGTTAACGCGCCGCATACGGCATCGATGATTACTAATAGCGAATGGTCACACCCATACAGCCGCGATACTGCTGCATTCCCATTACCTTATGTCCGCGCACATAAGTTCTGGCCAAGTGTTTCACGTATTGATGATGCTTACGGCGATAAGAACCTAAGATGTTCTTGCCCCGGTATCGAAAACTATATGTAATTAGTAGCATTTGATAATACTAGGTCAATGAATCGTTTACGATAAAAAACCTCCAAATCAGTAGCTGGTTTGGAGGTTTTATTTTGTCTACTGATTATGGTTATTTATTATCAATGACAGCCATTAAACTTAGCATTTAAAATCGGTATTTAGCGCTATAATAAAACCATACGATGATAAAAATGTACATTTAATTATCAAACCAAACAATCTTATGGACTGAGCAATGCAGCAAACAATAATCAAAAAAAACCGCGTTATTCTTATTCACGGTCTTCATCAAACGCCATTTATCATGCGCCCACTCGCTAAGCGCTTACAAGCGCAAGGGTTTGACACTCATCAATACGGCTACCGCAGTATGCGTGATGGTATCAAGACCCACAGTCAACGCTTACATGCATGGCTTGAGGCGAATCACCATCCTGAGCAGCCGATAGACTTGGTTGGTCATAGTTTGGGCGGGCTTATTATTCGCGATTTTATTACTGCTTATCCGCAGTGGCAGATTGGACGCTGTGTGACCCTCGGCACGCCACACAATGGTAGTATTTGTGCTGATTATATTTGGCGACTCACTCCCTATATTGTGGGGAAATCGTATGTGGACGCGCTAGATGGGACGGTTGTACCCTTGCCTGAGCACATCACTTTGGGTGTGATTGCTGGCGATAAACCTTATGGTCTAGGACAATTATTTTTGCAGTATCATAATCGTAAAATGCGTAAAGCAGATAATTCATTGCTGAGTAAGAATCTGGTGCACGATGGCACCGTATATATAACTGAAACCAAACTTAATGCGGCTACAGACCATATAATTATGCCAGTTTCTCATACCGGTATGTTGGTCAATCCAACAGTGGCTGAACAGACTGCCTATTTTTTACGAAATGGGCAGTTTCAACGATGATCACCTGCAAACAGTAATACCTATCACTAATCTAAGACAAAATTAGCACTCATATTAATATAACGATTTAACCAAGGCTACTCGACTCCTTTGTTGGCAAGCTCTCAAAGTCGCTCGTTTATGTTCATTAAATCATATTTATCGCAGGTTTATAGCTGGCTTACTATACTAAACATTAATACCCATACCTTGTTTTAATTCAGCTATATGTTCTTCGATAACCGGAATTAGTATTTGGGTTACCCATTCATAGCGCCAGCCTTGCAGCCCTTGTGGTAACTCTTCTAGCCCCTTATCAAAAGCAATGACTTCGTATAGTTGCCCTAGCCACTTCTTACGCATCAGTACGTTTTCTGGTACGTCAATTTGCGCAGCACGTGTGGCAACCACGTCTTGTACCGCTTTAGATAGTACTTTATTTTTAGAACGATAAGGCGGCAGCAAACAAGCAGGATGCTCAACGGCGGCAAGCATTTTCGCTTTATTGATAACGTTCATCAACTCTTCCCCATACAGACGCAGCATACTACGGTGCATGGTCGTCTTATGTGCCAGCTCGCGCATATTGCTCGGTTTCTCAGTGAGAATCTCACGTACCGCTTGTTTCTTAATCACAAAAGTACGCGGTTGATTGGTCGCTCGTGCCAGCGCCTCACGCCATGTCGCTACTGCCTGTAAGATGGCCATTTGTTGCGAATTATAGCGATAGTCCGCCATCGTTAAATACATCGCCTCATCTTCGACATGTTGCGCGTCATATAGCTCAGAGGCATACAGTTGGCAATCTGCCCACACATAGTCATATAGCCCTTGCGACTTAAGTGCGTGCTCAATGCTTAAATATAACGCCGGCAAAAAGCGCACATCATCAATGGCATACTGCTCCTGCTCATCTGATAATGGACGTCTGAGCCAATCAGATTGACTTTGTTCTTTATCAATATGCATATCTAACTGATCATCAAGTGCCTGCTGATAACCCATTTGCAATTGTCCGGTCAAATAAGACAACGCAATTTGGGTATCAAAAATATTGGTCAATGGCGGACAGCCAGACAATAGGTAAAAAATACCTAAATCTTCTCCGCAGGCATGCCAAATAGCCACATCCACTTCGCTAAGCGCTTGCCAAAATTCACTCAGTTGTAGCTGCGGTGCATCTAATAGATAAACATGATCACCAGTATTGAGCTGAACCAATGCCAAGCGCGGATAATAAGTATCACGCTTAATGAACTCAGTATCTAACGCTACGCGCCCGCAAACTTCTAACGCATCGATAACCTCTTCTAACTGATATTGTTCGCGCACCCAAGTAATAGACACCTCATCTGCAATATCTAACAGCGCATCAATATCGGGTTCTACAGGCAAGGCTGTAGCATTGGAATCAACGGCTATAGTAGCGGTATCACTAGAATCAATAGTGACAGAGGGCGAGGGATCATTAGCTTTAGAACTTGAATCAGAAAAGATATGGTCAGACACGGGCAGATACCTGCATAAAGAAAAGAGAAGAAAAACGCTAAAGACAGGCATTATTATTCATAAAATAGCTGTCAGCATTTATAAAAAGGAGGTGTAAGATAAATTAATAAGCTAAGTATAGCAATTTCACTATGAAAAATGGAAAACCAGCGCACAAATTTTGGCATTTGCCAATTTTATGATTACTGAATACTATGGATATAGAGTGGTTTTTTTTCATAAAATAAGATAAGTAACCTCTCTATTAGCAACCACTGACTGATTTAAAATATTGAACCATTATAAAAAAGAACGATTTTGTATCGCTTGTCCCAAAGTCATGCTATCTAGATATTCAAGCTCACCACCCATCGGTACGCCTTGCGCCAAACGAGTGACTTTATTGACATGCCGACTTACCGCCTCACTAATAAAGTGCGCCGTGGTTTGCCCTTCAACAGTGGTACCGGTTGCCAGTATCAGCTCTTCAACTGGCTCTTGCTTGACCCGCCATACCAGCTGATCGATATTTAAATCATCGGCACTAATACCATCAATCGGTGACAGATGCCCCCCTAGCACAAAATAGCGACCGCGATAGCCGGCAGTTTGCTCAATCGCCATCACATCAGCAGCGGTCTCGACCACACACAATAATCCGTTATCACGTCTGGGATCTTGGCATAGCGGACAGACACTATCATCACTAAAGCTATGACAACGCTGACACTCAACGATATCCCGCATCGCCTCATCAAGCGCTTGCGCCAGGGCAATACCTTGAGGACGTTTTTTAGTGAGTAGATGCAGTGCCATGCGTTGGGCACTTTTTTGACCCACGCCAGGTAAAATACGCAACTGTTTAACCAGCTGATCAAATTTGGCTGTAAGCAAAGTGTTTTCCTTTGTAAAAGATATAACTTGTAAATAGTATAATTTGTAGAGATTGTAAGTAACTATTATAAATAGATATGCATAAAAATCTAAAAACTTACCTATAAAAATGGGGTCGTATCGTATCGATAACAACCTTGTTTCTTACGTTGATACAGTCAATTGACTACAAATTAATAGTTATATCAGTTCCAAAAATCAAAGCTAACTGTAAGTACGACGAGCACAAGCATTAAAATGATAGGCCTAGAAAGTCTGAATACCTTACTTTAGTTGTCTTTTTTTGGAATTGATATTAGAACATACCTTGCATACCTGGTGGTAATCCCATACCTGAGGTCGCGCCAGCCATGGTTTCTTCATATAACTCGTCAGCTTGACGAACCGCATCATTGATAGCTGCAGCGATCAAATCTTCAATCATATCTGGCTCATCCTCCAACAAGCTTGGGTCAATAGTTAAGCGCTTGACCACATGACGACCAGTCATGGTGACTTTGACTAAGCCGCTGCCCGCTTCGGCGTGTACTTCTTTATTGGCTAGATCTTTTTTTGCGGCCTCAACACTAACTTCAACTTTCTTTTGCATGGTTTGTGCTTGTTGCATCAATGCTTGAATATTCATAATTGCCTCTTTTATGGTGATGAATGATGTCGTAATAAAATGTTCTTAGTCATATAAATTAATACGCTCGCAGCGATTATACCGCTATCTTTATAAACTGTCTAAACCACGTGCCAAGTCTTTAATGATATCTTCCACATCTTCTAGACCCACTGACAGACGAATAAGGCCATCTTTGACCCCTGCTTCAGCGCGTGCTTCTGGCGACAAACGAAAATGAGTGGTCGTTGCTGGATGAGTAATAGTTGTTTTGGCATCGCCTAAATTATTAGTAATCGACACCATTTGCGTCGAATCAATGACATGCCAAGCGGCTACTTTTGAGTCACCATCGTCGGCTGCTTTGACCTCAAAACCCATAATCGCGCCATAGCCGTCTTTCATATGATGTTGGCGGGTTGCCAGCTCATGGGACGGATGATCACTCAGCCCTGAAAAATGTACAGTGCGAACATTGGGATGACTAACTAAAAACTGCGCCACTTGATTGGCGTTAGTACAGTGGGCTTGCATCCGTAGTTTAAGAGTCTCAAGACCTTTGGTAAATACCCATGCATTAAATGGACTCATGCTGATACCGCCCGAGCGTACGACAGTAAAGGCTTCTTGCATCAGCTTATCGCTACCGACCAGCGCACCACCAAGTACTCGACCTTGACCATCTAAATATTTAGTCGCTGAATGAATGACCACATCAGCGCCCAACTCTAGCGGGCGCTGCAAGGCTGGGGTCGCAAAGCAGTTATCAACCACCAATAAAATATCATTGGCTTTTGACAGTTGGCTTAAGTAACCAATATCACAAATCTGTGCCAATGGATTACTGGGACTTTCACAATAAATCACTTTGGTATTTGGCTGTACCGCATTTGCCCACGCTTCATTATCAAAGCAATCGACATAGCTGACCTCAACCCCAAACTTTGCCATGTAGTTATTAAACAGCCCAATCGATGAGCCAAATAATTGATTGGCTGCTAATAGATGGTCGCCCGCTTTTAGATAGGCTAAGCACATGGTCAAAATTGCGCCCATGCCTGAAGCCGTCGCTACGGCGCGTTCGCCATTTTCAAGCGCCGCTAGCCGGCGCTCAAAGGTGCGTACACTAGGATTGGTATGGCGTGAGTAAACATTACCAGTCTTAGTACCATCAAAGTGTGCGGCAGCATCAGCCGCTGAGGTGTAGACATAAGAGCTGGTGGTAAAGATAGGCTCAGAATGCTCGCCCTCGTCAGTACGATGTTGCCCTGCCCGCACCGCGATGGTCTGCATACCATAGTCCAGTCCTAAATCTAAGGCATCAGAACGCCAGTTCGAATCTAATGTATCTCCATTATTTGAGCTATTTTGTTGTTGCGTTTGCGACTGACTCATAAGTTTTCCATTGCTATTGTTAATTTTAGCATTTATGCGGCTATTGTCATTGTTTTTGGATAGGTTAAGAGAGGATTACACTTTTTAGATAGCTGTTTACTAGTGTTATGATCTCAGGAATATCATATCACGCCTCTTTATTTCAGGCACCTGCTAAGCGTTATGTTTGGTGGCGATTTACGTAAAGCTGACGGCTCGTCTAATTTTTTCATTAAAAAAATAACGTATTTTTTATAGGCAGATATCGCTGCACCTGCTAAGCTTAGCGGCGACTAACTTTGCACTTTAAGTGAACCTATTAGGCGCATCACAATTCTTGCTACCATTATACAAATCAGGCTAAGCACTTTTTAGCATGCCTATTATGAAAATCTTTTAAGCAGACCGTTTCTTAAAGCAGACTAAGGTAACCCAGTTATGTCGATGTTTAGTATAGATCCAAGCAGCTTATCGCTGAGTCTGACGCTTGGGCTATCTTTAGGCCTTAGTGGGTGTCAAGTTTTGCCCAAACAGCCCCATTTACCGGAAAGCCAATATCTATCAGCGCGTGTCAATGCTTTATACCAAAAAGGTAACATCCTAACAAATACCCAACATAAAGATACTGCTGTCTATAATACAGATTTGGTTGCTGCTATTAGTGAACAAAAAGATATTCACCCTGACTTATCTGGCTATCATCCTATTGTAACTGGTGCTAACGCTTTTGCTTCGCGCAGTATTCTGACAGGTATGGCAACTCGTAATATTGATGCGCAGTATTATATTTGGCACGACGATCAGGCCGGACAGTTACTGCTAAAAGATTTATGGGAAGCTGCTGAGCGCGGGGTTATCGTGCGTTTATTGCTCGATGATTTTAATAATAACGCTCAATTCGATCAGCATTTACTACGCTTTGCCAGTCACCCCAATATTGCAGTACGTATTGTCAATCCACTGATGTATCGTAAGTTTCAGACGTTGAACTTCGTCACTGGTTTACCACGTATCAATCGACGCATGCACAATAAGAGTATGACTTTTGATAAACAAATCACCATCATCGGTGGCCGTAATATCGGTAATGAATATCTAAGCAATGATCAGAACAGCCAGTTTGCCGATCTCGATGTCCTACTTATCGGTAAAGTCGTGGCCGATATTGACACTAGTTTTACTAGCTTTTGGTCGGCACCAATATCCTTCGATATCGAGACCCTTGCAACTCTTAATAAGAAAGGTACCAGAGATTTTTTAGCAGGTTTAGATAAGCTTAATGAGGATGAAAAAAGTAACGCGAACAGTAGTTTGACGAGGTATGAAACGGCTATCGAAGACTCTTCTATTGACACTGACTTGGTGAACAAGCGCGTACCCTTTCGCTGGACCGATATGCAATTTTTGAGTGATGATGTTGGTAAATTAACCAAGAGTGTCCCTACTAGCACTAATTTAGTACAGCAACTCCGCACTTTACTGGGTCGCCCATCCAACAAGCTGACTATTATATCATCCTATTTTGTTCCCACCAAAGACGGGGTGAATACGCTGGTGCAATTGGCAGATGCCGGTATTGAGATTAAGATTTTAACCAACTCTTTTGATGCAACGGACGTCACGGCAGTGCACTCAGGTTATAGCCAATGGCGGCCTAAACTGTTGCGTGCTGGCATTAAAATCTATGAGTTAAAATCAACTGCTAGTGAAGAGAAGCGTGAAAATAAATTATGGAAAGCGAGCAGCCAGTCATCAACCAGCTTGCATGCCAAGACTTTTGCTATTGATGACCATCAAGTCTTCATTGGCTCCTATAACGTTGATCCGCGCTCGGCAAATATTAATACCGAGATGGGTGTTATTATCAACGATGATGAGCTGGCACAGCAATTGCACCAAGCACTGAGTGATGACCTGTTAAACCAAGCTTATGAAGTCAAGCTAACGAATGATAACCAGCTACAATGGCATACCATTGAAGGTAACAAAAAAGTTGTTTATGATTCGGAGCCACGTGTTGATCTGACCGATCATATTTGGCTAACCGTTATGTCATGGTTACCCATTGATTGGCTGCTATAAAATTCAACATTTTTTATCTGTTGAGTCTTGAACAAACGCCACATCCTTTAACTCAAAGCCCTTCAAATTATTTTTTCGGTAAATCATCATATTAATATGCTGATTTATTATTGTTTATGGCAGATGGTTATCTGAATGATGACTGTCTTAATACCCACGTTGATAAACAGATACCTATAATACTATGCCCTCTCGTTCTCAATATGCGCTAATGTCTTCTAACGACAAAAATATGGTAATGTTTGTCTGCTTTAGTAGCGCCGTGGCGTTTTTTGACTTTTTGATTTATTTATATATGGCAGATATCGTCTCGTCTACTTTTTTTCCAGCCAACATCGATCCTCATGTTACTAAACTACAAGGACTCGGGCTGTTCGCAGTCGGTTATTTGGCGCGTCCATTAGGTGGCATCATTTTCGGGCGCTATGGGGATATTAAAGGTCGTAAACCGGTATTATTAATCAGTATGTTGGTGACCGCTATCAGTATGCTGGCTATGGCATGTCTGCCAACTTATGCGCAGTGGGGTCTGGTTGCCCCAATTTTATTTATTATATTGCGTCTGATACAAGGGATGGCATTTGGGGTTTATGTGCCACTGGCATGGATTTTTGTTGCTGAGCACGTACCGCGGCAGTATTTGTCCATTAGCTGCAGCTATGTGACCGCCAGTTTTTTTATCGGGGTGTTATTTTCTAATGCCTTTTTTGTTTGGCTTACCGGCTCCATGACTCCTGAACAACTGGTAACTTATGGCTGGCGTGTACCATTTATAGTCGCGGCAGTACTTAGCTTTTTGCCGCTTTTGGCGTGGCGATTTGTTCACGAATCCCCCTTTTTTATCGAGCTACGAGACGTAAAGCCAGACAAGTATACCAATCAGCCCTTTACGCTACTTTTTAAGCACTGCCGACAGTCAATATTTATCGGATTAATGCTCACCCTAATTCTTGCCAGTATCACTACGGTTATTGCTTTATTATTACCTGACTTAATTGAGCTACGTTTTACTTTAGACAGTGATTTATTTGGATTTTCCCACAGTCTTGGCATTGTGTTTATGATTTTTGGCTGCATATTTTATGGTCTGCTGTCTAATTATCAAAATTTTGGTAAAATTTTAGTCATTGGCTCAATTTTACTTATCAGTCAGATATTCGCGTTTTATTATCATTTGCAAGCAGGTGGCGACTACATCTTGATTATGTATGCGCTATTAGGATTTTTTGCTGGTATTGTCGGTATGGTGCCTGCAATTTTTGTTATGCTGTTTCCAACCAATGTACGGCTAACTGGTATGGCGCTCTCTTATAACGTCATGTACGGTATTGTTGGCGGCTTGGTACCGTTTGGGCTTAGCTATGCCACCATGTTTGTCAGCTTCTCACCCGCATTGTATATCGCTTTTATTGGCTTTATTGGCGTCATAATAGGGCTTTATTTTTATCATTTACCCGAATTTAAAAAAATAAATACCATTATTTAACGGTATTAATATTAACGCCAAACAGTAGAACGCTTTGATATTAAGCGGTTAATTACTTAAAAATAAGTATTTGAAAATAAGCAATCAAAAAAGGCATAGACAATGATGGTTGATATGACCAATAAGCGACTGTCAGTCGCCCCTATGATAGATTGGACGACAACTGATTATCGATATTTTGCGCGGTTATTTAATCCAAACGTATATCTATATACTGAGATGATTAGCACTGGTGCACTGCTACATGGTAATCGCGCACGGCATTTACGTTTTGATAATTGTGAGCATCCTATCGTACTGCAGTTAGGCGGCGCAGACATCAGCGAGATGAGCCAGTGTGCTGAATTTGCGCAGCAACATAATTATGATGAGGTCAATATTAATGTCGGCTGTCCATCAGATCGGGTGCAACATAATAAGATTGGCGCCTGTTTGATGGCGGAGCCTAATACTGTTGCAGAGTTGGTCAAACACATGCAAGCTGCTGCCGATATTCCGGTGACGGTTAAGCATCGGATTGGTATTGATGACTTTGATAGTTATGAATTTATGGCACAATTCGTACAGACTGTCGCTGACGCTGGTTGTACGCGCTTTATTGTCCATGCGCGTACCGCGTGGCTGCAAGGTCTCAGCCCCAAGCAAAACCGAGAAGTACCACCATTACGTTATGATGACGTTTACCGGCTGAAGCAAGATTTTCCCGAACTCACTATTGAGATTAATGGGGGTATCGATACTATACAAGAGGCTCAAAATCATCTGCAATATGTCGATGGGGTGATGATTGGTCGAGCGTTTTATCACAACCCTTATTTACTGGCAGAAGCTAACACTTTATGGGGTCAGCCGGTGCCTAAACGCTCAGATATTTTAGCGCAGTTATATCCGCATCTGCGTCAGCAAGTCGCAAAAGGTGAGCCTTTATCAACAATGGCACGGCATTATTTAGGATTATTTCAAGGTATGACTGGCGCCCGAAAATGGCGGCAAGCATTAAGTGGCAAGCCTAATTTGACTGTTGAAGATATTGAAAATGCAGCAGCTGAGGTCTTGCAACTGAATCCTGAAGCTTAGGACATATTTGATAAATACCAAGCTGCCAAGTGCTACATAGTTAAGACACTTGTAATAAATACTGCCCCATCGCGGCACCATTATTAATAATATGTAGCAGCATGGGTAATAATAATGAACCAGACTTAATACGCGCATAACAAAATATTAATGCCAACACTACAATCGTACTGATTTCATATAAGCCATATTGCATATGAATCGTGGCAAAAATAAGGCTAGTGACCATACTAGCAACAATTATCCCGCGCCGTTCTGAGTGCGGACTTGAAAACTGCTCAGCGATAGCAGCCCATAGTATGCCGCGAAATATTAGCTCTTCATATATCGGGGCAATAATAACCATCGCAATAACCAGCAGCCATACCGAGCTCACTGATTGATATAGCGGATCAACAAAGTCCAGTGGGGTTTTATCCAGCCAATAGGTCAGCGCTTGGCTGCCAATCATGAATAATAATAGTAACCCCAGTAACCCTATCCCAACGGCTAACGAAAACGGAGTTAGCGCCAAATACCGCCGAACATTACCGCCTTTTAAGCGAATAATAAAAAAGCTTAGGGCGGTCAATAATACGCCGCTTATAAGGATGGACACACTAACGACCGTACCATCACTACTGCCCAGATAAAATATGTCGCCAATAGTTAAAGTATTAGCGGCGGGTAGCACTAGCTTGCCAGCGATATAAACCCCGACCAGCTGACTGATAAAAAATGCAATCACCATTCCTACGCTGAGTGCCAACACGCCAAAACGTGAAAATAATGGCGCACGCATTGGTTGAGAGGCTAATGATTTTTTAGGAACGGTAACGCAGTTTGGCATAGCGTGGAGGCTCAAAACAGAAGTGTATAGATTCTTAATGATTATTTAAAAGGTAAAATAACTTATCATTATCTATGTTGGTAATTGCTGGACGATGAGTTTTAACACCTGATCTGAAACAGATTCTGGATATTCAAGCGGAAACATATGACCGCCTTTATGAGTTTCATAATGAATTCCCAATCGCGCTTGAACTTGCTGTGGAAATTGCCGCTTTAAGAACACACTATCTTCACCAATAACCAAGGTTACTGGCGGCTTAGGGGCATGGTTGGGTGTCAGCCAATACCAAGAAGGATTGGTACGAAAGACCGCCACTTCACTAGATTTGGGAATGGCTAAAGTCACCTTACCGTCAGCGCGCTCATGTAAGCCATGTTTGATATAACCTTGAAAGCTACGCTCGTCAAACCCTTTAAAAAATCCTTTATGGCGCAATTTATCGTAGGCATCTTCCCGACTGTCCCAAACATCACGGCGATGTTTAGAGACCCCTGCCGGTGATAACTTATCCATTAAACGATGGTTCATTAGCGGCAATCTGTCAATCGTCTTGGCAACATGCCAAAGTAAGCTGGTCTTACCATAAACCCAAGGCGGATCTAGTAATACGGCTTGGCTAAAACGTTCAGGTGCCTGGTATAGGGCCTGCAAAGTGCACATTCCCCCAAGTGAATGCCCAACGGCCACTACTTGCGACACCCCATGCTGCTCACAAGTATGTTCTACGCTGTCAACAATCTGCTGCGTTAGGCTGCGCCAGTGATCATCTACTGGATAATTAGGATCACCGCCTAACATCGGAATAGTTTCAATAGTAAAAAACTCAACCAAATCTGCAAAGAATGGCTGGTAGACCGCACTTGGCATTCCATTAGCATGGGCGAAATGAATAACTGGCTTTTGGGTTTTTTTAGACACTGGCAACGACGCAAAGGTCTGCGAATTAATAACACTCATGGCCTATTCTCACTAGTTTTCGTTGATTAGTACTATTTGGCGCTTATTAAAAAAATTATCAGATAATAAAACAACAAAACTGAGCCGTTATACATGGCTCAGTTTGTATGACAAGGTTTTACAGTAAATCATGTTGAGTCAATGCTAGATTGAAAACATCATGATATTAACGCATCTGCGCATTACCGTCTTCTTGCGGTAACACATCAAAGTTAATGCTTGAGCCCACGCCAGCACCCATTTTAATAGCAAAACGATCCATAAAGAGCTGGAACGGATCTGTCGGCGTATAATTCACCACATTGTCAAGTTTTAGCTGCTTCTCTAAGCTGGCAATACTGCCTGTCTTATCTGCCAAGCCTAGAGCAATAGACTGTTCACCAGTCCAGAACAATCCTGAGAATAATTTATTCTCTTCTGGTTTCTTCAGACGATCACCGCGACCCTCTTTAACCGCATTAATAAAGTGCTTGTGAGTATTAGCCAGTACCATCTCCACATGCTGCTCTTCATAGTTGGTTAATGGACGCGATAGGCTTAAGATATCTTTATACTCACCAGCGGTAATTGTACGGTCTTCAACGCCGACCTTATCCATGAGCCCTTTGATGTTGTAGCTTGGCATAATTACGCCAATCGAGCCGACTAAACTTGATGGATTAACATAAATCTCATCAGCAGCGGATGCAATATAGTAGGCGCCAGAAGCACCTATATCGCCAATGACCGCATAAAGTTTTTTGTCGGGGTATTCTTGGCGTAAGTCCATCATAGTCTGCCAGATTTCATCAGACTGTACTGGCGATCCGCCGGGTGAGTTAATATCGAGCGCAACCGCTTTTGAGTTGCTGTTTTCAAAGGCGCGAGTTAAGGCTTTGCTGATGTCATAAGCATTGGCAGCATCGCCTTTACTAATGGTACCTTGTAGTTCGACTACAGCCAGATGTGGCTTACTGGTATCAATACCTTCAATTCCAGTCGGTGTTTGAGTGCTACAACCACGCCCGAGAATCAAAAATACTAATAAAATATAACCAAAGGTTAACAACTTAAAAAAGATACCCCAACGCCGTGCTCGGCGCTGTTCTACGACACTGGCCAATAGAGTATTTTCGATAAGTCGCCATTCTTGTCCACTTGGCTGGCTTGCGGGGAGCTGTTGCATCGGTGCTGGTTGATTTGTGGAATCATCAGGGCTTTTGTTAGGGTCTGGTGGCCAGTTGGGCATATAACTTCCTAAGTCAGAAACAATCTAAAACGATAAAAGAGATAATATAAAAAGGCAGATAAAATGATAAAGTTTAAATGTCTTCGCCCTATTATATACCTGTATTGATACAGCTACATTGATATAGGTATTAAGAGTATGGTGGTATTTCGGTTATGGTTCAATAGTAGAGCCATGAGAAACTATGAAACTTAATATTATTACTGCATGATTGGTACTTAGTCTGCGTCATTAAGGCTCCCTGGTAAGTACAAATGCCACATCTAAAGACTTATTGTCATAGGTAATGACCTTGCCTACACGCTGGGTTCTTAATATATCCGTAGATACTTGCGAAGTACTGTGACTGAGCCATGTTGTATAATGGTCAAAAGCGTTATTAATAGCAAAGGGTTTCGCAGTGCATAACAATGACCACATCTGCCAAACGCGCTGATGAGTAGCGACATCAAGAACAACACGCGATTGATTACGTTCGATTTGATTGCTTTTCTGAGTTTTATCTAATGGCGTTATGGCGTCCGATAGCCCTTGTCCTGAGATTCTTTGTCCCAGTAGCAGCTGCGACTGCGATGGATCCGCCGCATTATACTGCATCACCTTTATTGGTTTATCGCTATCAATGGCTACCGCACAACCCCAAACGCTAGCATCATCTATTTTACTCCAGCCCGTTAATACCTGCAGTGACAACTCATTATTCGCTAGCTGCCAAGTTTTGCCTTGTTCGCAACGCTGGGCACTGACAATGGCTTTGTCATTAGACTGATTGATCTGCAAATATGTTTGCTTATTTGCTGCCAGACGCCCACTACGTCCTGCCTGCCAATATTGACTGGTTGGTAAGTTTTGGCTTAACTGTGCAACTGTCATCGGTAGCAGCGCAGAGGCACTCCCCTCAAGCCTATTACGTTTTTGCTTAGCGGACCGTACGGCCACGCTGGTTTGGACAATAATACCGTCTAAGCGCTCAGCAGATAAGGTACGTAGCTGCTGCTCTAATATTGCGGATAGTTTGTCAGCAGTTAGCGAGCTTGGCATGTTACGCCTTCCTTGGGGTCGATGATCTGCTAAAAATAGCCAGCTGACACTGTTTATTGCTAGGGATTTATTATTATCGTCAACTCGTCTGTTATTAACAGGGTACTGAAGCAGCACTGCACTTAGATAGCGATCGCCAGTCGGTAAAATATATAAGGTCGGCGTTGATGACAATGTCTGCTGGTTGGCAGTTATCGTCATCATCAGTAGGGCCAGCGGCGGCAATGCCAACCAACGACTAATAAGACCACGCGGCAATAACCACGGCAATAATATCAATAGCCCCATTAGCAACATACCCATGTTCATTGGAGTATATAGCCACGCACTTTGAAGTGCCGGTAATGTCGTGAGCCACGTTATCAGCTCATGTAAGCTAGCAACTATCGCGCTGACCAGTGTCCAGATACTATCAGCACCTGCGGGTAATAAAAGGTAACAAAGTCCAGCCAATAGATTAAGCGGTACGATTACCCAGCCAAATAGGCCAATGGCAAACAAATTAATAACCAAACCCCATAGTGACGCTTTACCAAATAACAATAAAGTAATGGGCAATAGCGCTATGAATAGCCAACACTGCAGTTTAAATACGCGTTTAAATAGTGACCATATTTTCGTATAAAACGTACGGCGTTTTTGCGTGTCTTTATTCTGCTGCCGATTCGTAGCGTTATTTTCAGCCTGCCTGTACAACGCCTCATCGTATTTTAGTAATAATGCTACGGCGATAAAGGATAGCCAGTAACCTGCCTGCCATAAAACATAAGGATCAAACCATGCCATTAGCACCGCTAAGGCTAACAACACGCGCATAGTAGTAACCGGCAACAAGGTCAATCGCACCGCCCCAATAGCCAATAACATCCATGCGGTACGCGCGGCGGGCACGTCGAATCCGGTAAATAATGCATAAATAAAAGCGGCACTAATCATTACCATCCAGCGTATTTGCCAACGTGACAGGTAACGATATAACGTTGGCCTCAATTGATTAACGAGTAACACTGCCGCACCTGCCAGCATAATCGCTAAGAACAGTACATGGGTACCAGAAATAGCCAATAGATGTGAGATACCTGCCAGTTGATATAAATCTTTAGTGTCACGATTGATTAAACTACGATCGCCCGTTAATAAGCTCAGCGTTACGGCATTGGCTTGCTGTTGAGCAGTGGTTTGCGATGACCAATCTTGATAAAAATGTTGCCGTAACTGCCAGCGCCATTGATCAATACGCGTACGCAAACGTTTAAAATAGGAGGTAGAATCAGTCGTTATTAGTGACGATGGCTTAGCAATATTACCAAACGACGTGCCCATGGTTATGATGGTTGCCACTCCATCAATGTGACGTCCTCGTAGCCAACGATAGCTGTCAAAGCCTGATGGGTTATTAATGGCTTCCTGAGAGCTGGCAAGCGGCGCAAGCTTCAACGTCATGAACAACTGATTACCAGGCTGTAACTCATTGACTGCTGTTAGTTTGGTATTTTTATTTGAATTTTTAGGATAAGCATTAAGTAGAACGCGATGCCCTAATGACTGAGTATGGTCTCTATCTAGGTTATTATCAGTATAGTTGTTAGTATGGTTATTAATATACTTAACAGCGGCGGCATCCAAGTCTTGAGCGCTAACATAAGAGACTAATGGCGAGATACTTTGTATGGTAGCGACCTGTCGATAACCACTATTCGTTGCAGGATCATAGACGCTGTCACTCACTCCCTCGATAGTGACCAGCGCTTTTATCCGCATTGATTCGTTTACTTGCTGGTTTTCTGCCCGCTGATGACTGCTTAACGCTTGTAGCGCACTACCAATAATTAATATAACCGCCAATAGGATTACCGATAAATAACCAATAACGCTGAGAGTAAACCTGAGGATAGGCGAGGAGTTTTGAGGCAGCGTTGGGCTAATAGTTGCCAGAGATGAGAATAGTGCCTTGCGCTGGGTGATAAACATTAAAATAGCAGCGACAATGCTTAGTAATACCGGCCATACCGAGACCTCAGTCATGCTTGCTAACAATGGACTGATCGGTAACAAGGTGCTGTCAGCAACCGCTAACACCCCCGTCATGGCGGTTATTATAAGAATGCTAACCCACCAGTACACCAGCGCTCCTTGTTTGATGATCTAAGCTTGATAATCTAAGATACTTCTCAGATACGTTTGTCGATAACTTTGGATCGCAATCAACGTTTAATGAGTTATAGCTTAATAATAGGTCATGTTAAGCGTACTCAATACCTGCTGAACAAATTGTGTTATAAGTTTTTTATGATAGCTAAAGCACAGAAATTATCAGTAAATACCGACGATAGCATTTCTATTTATATTACCCTATACTGATTAGAGGTGTCGCCGCTGGTTATGATTGCTGTTACCTATCTTAGGTTTTTACAAATAATATTTTACTACTATTCTTTATTCATAATATTGTTGCATAGCAGCCACTCGCAATATGCTGAGCACGCTGTAGATAATGATTGAAGGCAAGCCTGTGCCCCAAAAACGTCTTAAAGATCTACTGCCCACGCCCGAGAAAGTATTAGAGAGTCGCACCCTAAAATTATTTGCGCCGCATCTGGCTGACCCTCGTTTGTGGCATTTTAACCGCCATAGTTTGAATAAAGCGGTCTATATTGGGGTGCTCAGTGCTTTTTTTCCACTACCAGGACAGATGTTACTGGCCTTAATTGGTTCACTACTCTTTCGTGCCAATGTACCGATGGCACTTGGTCTGACTTGGATTACCAATCCACTTACTACCCTGCCTGTCTTCTATGCTGGCTATTATGTTGGTGCCAAGATTATTGATGTACCTATGATTAGCTTACGAGTAATTGGTGGGATGATTTCTGACTTTAGCTTATGGGTATTATCCGATGGCGCCAATCCATTTATCACTTATCGCGGCACCGTATCAATAACTGCTTTTTGTGTGGGACTGACGATACTGGCTATTGTTAGTAGTATTGTATGTGGTCTGACTTTCAAGGTAATTTGGCGTTACAAAACCGTCGCCAGTTGGCAAAAACGCCCACTAGACCCCCTAGAGAAACCACCCAAACAGCATTGGTTTAAATAAATAACTTTATATAAATTTTAACCGGTCTTATTTGAAACGTTTTATCTGTTAATATTCTTCCCAATGCCCGTTACGTAATAGTAACTGACGATCAGCAAGCGCTGCTAAATTTCGGTCATGGGTGACCATTAATAACGCAGTTTGCATAGTGCTTTGTAGCTCTGATAGCAAACCAAAGACGCTTTGCGCATTATCATAATCTAAGTTGCCAGTAGGCTCATCTGCTAGAATCAACGACGGCTTGGTCACCAAGGCACGCGCAATAGCCACCCGTTGACGCTCACCCCCTGACAACTCCCCTGGCCTATGGTCTAACCGATGTTCCAAGCCTACATTCTCTAGAATCTCAATAGCCTGTTGGCGTGCTTCAGTAGGTGAAACTTTTGGGCGCATCAATAGTGGCATAGCGACGTTTTCTACTGCCGTGAACTCTGCCAATAGATGATGAAACTGATAAATAAAACCTAGATATTGATTACGCATTGCCCCGCGCTCAGTTTCATTCATATTATTGAGGCACTTACCATGTAACCAAACCTCACCGCTAGTGGGCGTATCGAGTCCGCCCAGCAAGTGTAGCAAGGTACTTTTACCCGAGCCACTGGTACCAACAATAGCAATACGCTCGCTGGCATGGACAGTAAGATCCAAGCCGGTTAGCACTTGCGTACGTACCGCACCCTCATCATATATCTTATTGATATTGCTCGCCTCTAAAATGGCAGACATGGCACTTCCTTTATTTATACTTGTATTCATGCTTAATGACAGCTTAGTTCAGAATTGATTTCGCTAAGCTAATGGTTGCTGAGTTACTAGCTATATAAATTACTACTTACCTAAATCAATGATCACTTAAATTAATAACTACTTAGATCAATAGTTACTTAAATTAAAAGCTACTTATTCAATATTCGCAGCCATTTACTCATAACGTAGGGTTTGTGCAGGCTGGATTCTAGCAGCTCGGCGTGCTGGATAAATAGTTGCCAAGAAGCTTAAAATAAATGAAGCACCCGTAATCAGCACCACATCAATCAAACGCAGCTCTGATGGTAGATAATTGATAAAGTAAGCATCAAATAGATTCAAACTAAAGCTTTGGTTGATCCAGCCGAGAATATCACTAATACTTAGCGCAAATATAATGCCCAATATCGTACCAGCGATAGTGCCAATAAAGCCAATAACCACCCCCTGTACCATAAATATCTGAGTAATCAAACGCGGAGACGCACCAAAGGTTTTTAAAATCGCAATATCTGCTTTTTTGTCCGTCACTAGCATCACTAAGCTTGAAACAATATTAAACGCTGCAACCAAAATAATTAAAAACAGCAGCAAGCCGACCATCGCTTTTTCCATTTGAATGGCGCCAAATAGATTGCCATGGGTTTGCGTCCAATCGTTCGGATATAGCTGATCAGGTGCAATGGCCGCTGCTTTTTGAGCAGCCATCGGGGCAGTAAAGAGATCATTAAGCTTCATGCGGATACCTTGCGCCCCATCCGGTAGACGCAGCAATTTAGCCGCATCATTCATGGGGATGAAAGCCATTAGGCTGTCCACTTCTGGACTGATACTAAATATCCCTGTTAAGGTAAAACGCTTGAAGCGCGGTATCACACCAGCAGGTGATGGTGACGCTTCTGGTAACACTAACGTGACTTTATCGCCTAAGCGTAGTCCTAGCGATTGCACCATCTCTTCCCCAAGCACAATGCCAAATTCGCCGCTTTTTAGGGTATCAATGCTACCTTCAGTCATATGATCATTAATAATCGAGACATTTTTTTCGTATTCAGGATCAACACCAGTGACCATAATGCCCGCAACTTGGCCATTTGACGTTAGCATGCCTTGCAGCTGAATAAAGGGGGCCACTGCCACCACTTCTGGATCTTCTTTAATGCGGTCAGCCAACTGCTTCCAATCGCCAATGACCTCGGTTGAGATGACTGTCGCTTGCGGTACCATACCCAAAATTCGGGTTTTTAGCTCTCGATCAAAGCCGTTCATCACCGATAATACTGTGATCAGTACGGCGACTCCAAGGGTCAGACCCATCATTGAAACTAAGGATATAAAAGAGATAAAGCGGTTACTACGCTCTGCTCGAGTGTACCGTAAGCCGATAAATAACGCTAAAGGACGAAACATATTCAAACTCTTTATCTTATCTTTGACAGACGTTGCATGCACAGCACGCAAGATTTCTATATGTTAATAACACCTAAGCTCGTTATCAGCTTCGACGTTAATACAAGCAAAACCTGCCTATAGATATGGTTTTAGACAGACCCGCTACTTATCTAACTAGGGCTGCCAAAAAGTGGATAGTTTGACACAATTTGTTTAAAATGTGCCAACCATTAGCAAAAACTGCGCGTATTTTCCAACAAAGCACCCTACTTTGTTATTATTTTTTTGTGAAGGGCTTGCTATTACTTGCGTCTATACCTATATATTGTATGCTAAAGACAATTGTCATTAACCCATCATTGTTGTTTGGTGAGCTCTTGCTAATGATATTGCTGCGTAAACATAACACAATAATGAGCCTGTATATAATAGATTGCTTAGGTACTTACTTACTGTGTTAGCGACGAAGATTAGCAATGAGAGCTTGGAATCCAAACTTCATGGCTGACTTAAGTTTGAGTATCTTCATGACTATCAATTATCAATATAAAAACATACAATCTCCTACCAAAATTACATTAACCGACGAGCAAACTGCCGGTCATGCGGATCATTGGCGTATTTTAACCGACGATATGAGTCATGATGTACCGCATTGGTTACAACAAATGATTGAGCATGCGGCGCTGCCCAAAGGACTCAATACTAATGCTAGCGCTAAAGACAGTTGCTTATTATTATCTGAAGATCAGCCTTGCCATATCAACCAAGTATTAGCAATGAAAGAGGGTAAGCCTGAACGCTTTGTTAACGCCTATCCTTGTGTTGACGGTCCTTATGGCCTCACATGCAAAATTGAACGCTTGATTGTCAATGAAAAAACGCAAGATGCGGTAATGCGCTTGCGTAGTGCTGACGGCAGTATTATTTATGCTTTTGATCAGCTTTATACCGCCAATCGCCATTTGTACCAACAAAACACCCTCTATTATGTAAATTTTAGCGCATGGGCACACGAAATAACGCTCAGCGAGCAAAATGAAGTCATCATGGTTGAAGATCAAGAAGCCATACGTTATCACCGGGCTTTTAATGATATTGTCGCTGCTAACGATGGCCAAGTCCCAAAGGATATCCAAGAGCAGATTAAAGTCTGGAAACCTAAAACTAAAGAACAAATGGCACCAGTAGAAATAAACTTGGGCCATATGTGTGCTTATCTATTTGGTGACACTTTAGGACAAGAAGATGAAGCGTGGTGCCAAGGTCAAGTGCTGGGCAAACAAGAAACGCTATTTAATGGTAAAGCCATTATATTATTTGATGTGGTAATATTGCGTGAGCAAAATGCCGACCCTTTCGTGGTACGTATGGGCGCGATGGATACGGTAGGCAACCAAGCGATTCAAGTTAATGATTACGTCCAAGCCAATGTTTGGTTGCAGGCAGCCATTTATAAAGAAAACCAAGCATCCCAAACCTCAAAAGCGCAATCACAGGCCAGCTAAGAATGTTGACTTAATAAAGTAATTGCATAAAAAACAGCCGTCCAAAAAGTAACGGTACATAAAAAAGCCCCTACTCAATGTTAGGGGCTTTTTTATATTAGCTAAAACTGTATTTTTTGACCAACAGCCTATTAAGCCATCGTTGTCATTGACTTAACTTGTCTGAATAGTTCTTTCTGTTCAGTACTTGGGCGCGCCGTCTGTAAGGCCATCAACTGGGACATATCACCCTCAACACGAATTTTACCATTCATGAATGCACCCATAATTTCATTGGTATCAAAGTCTGTAATAATGGATTGCAAAGTATCACGATCTAACAGTAATGTAGTGGTCGCCTCAGCATTAAGACCGCGATGCAGTAGGCCATCAGCGTAATTGGCCTCAATATTAGCATCAGTCTCAGAGACCTTTAAGTTGATAACCATAGTCGCTAATGCAGGCGGTAGATTCAGCTCTCCCGCTTCCTTACCTAACTGCTCAACTTTCTCAAACCATGCATCCGTTAAAAAAACTGCCATATTATTTTCCTTGGTAAATATTACATGCAACCTGCGTTTTCTCCAATGCAGTATTGATGCTAATATTTAATATTATAAGTAAGGTGGTTGTTTCAAAGTTATTAAATGTAACTTATTAATCAGTTTATATAGACTAACAGTTAACGTCACTCAGCCTTATTATGGCGTTGTTTTATGATAAGTAAAACCTATTTACGCGACTGATTGTAAAATTGTAACAAAATCTTCTATTGATGTGTTCCCTGTTTTCTGTATCTAGTCCTGATGAGCCGCATTATTTTCTATGAGGTCTAGCCACACATTTCTTAATGGAATCGTCCTTCACCTGTTTTACTGACCTGCTAATAGTTTTTATTATGACAGTATTTAGATCCATTCTATTTATTGGCTGGTTTGCTTGTTTTTGACTTTGAAGGTTTCAGTCTTTTTACCAACTAACGGCTAGCTAAACCAAGCCAAATTACGGCTATTATTTGTATCATTACATGCTATCATTATCTAATAAAAGGACAATTAACATGATTAATCTGTTCTGAAGTCAACTCTATCTATTGATATGCTTTTCGGCTTCATTATGTTTATTTATACTATAGATACAAGGGTTTATAGCCATTCTATTACGGTGTTAATAAAGGTTATCGACTAAATTATTTACCAAAGAGTTTGTATTTTGGCGCATAGTTCTAGTGATATTTATTTAAGTTTGCGTTACAATACCTTAAACAGAGTCGGGAGTTTTAACTAAACATTACGTAAACATGTTTTTGTCAGCCGCCGCTAGCATATATCCATCATTAATAAGTTGTTCTACTTATCAGATGGATATTAATACCTATCCTTATCAATGCTTAGCAGAATTAGGTATTTGATGCTTAAAGACGGTGTATTTTCTTATTGATCTTAACGATGTATTAATTATCTTATCCCAGTTTGGCTGTGAGCAGAATGCACTTGTAGCATCGCCCACTTATCAGCAATAGCTGATAATTTTAAGAACCTAAATTGATAGTTGATAAACCGTTGTGATAATGAACAAGTTAGACAATAGCGTGTACCGTGAGCCTTATCTTGCTATAGCATAGATGCCGCGGAGGGTTAGTTAATTCTGTTGATAATTTAGGCTGTAAAGGAATCATCCAATGAGTTTACAAAACACAGCAGTCGCCCCTATTGACCGTGAATATGAAATCACTATTATTAGATTTTTTACGATCATGGCTATCGTTTGGGGCATCGTCGGCATGAGTCTTGGTGTGTTCATTGCTTCACAGTTAGCATGGCCAGCACTTAACTTTGATACTCCATGGCTGACGTTTAGTCGTCTAAGACCACTGCATACTAACGCCGTTATTTTTGCGTTCGGCGGTTGTGCATTGTTCGCAACGTCTTACTACATTGTCCAGCGTACGTGTAAGACAAGGTTATTTGCTCCTTATCTGGCCTGGTTTACCTTCTGGGGTTGGCAAGCGGTTATCGTATCCGCCGTTATTACCCTTCCTCTAGGTTTAACCTCGACCAAAGAATACGCTGAGCTTGAATGGCCGATCGATATTTTGATTGCTTTGGTATGGATTTCTTATGCCATTGTTTTCTTCGGTACACTTATCAAACGCAAAACCTCTCACATCTATGTGGCTAACTGGTTCTTTGCAGCCTTTATCATTACAATTGCGTTATTGCACATTGTAAACAGTATGGCTATTCCTGTTAGCGCCTTTAAGTCTTACTCATTATTTGGTGGTGCGACCGATGCGATGGTGCAGTGGTGGTATGGTCATAACGCAGTAGGTTTTTATCTGACGGCAGCTTTCCTTGGAATGATGTATTACTTTGTTCCAGTACAGATTGGTCGTCCTATTTATTCTTATCGTCTGTCAATCGTTCACTTTTGGGCGCTAATTGCGTCTTATATGTGGGCCGGTGGTCACCATTTGCATTATTCAGCGCTTCCAGATTGGACGCAGTCACTAGCTATGGTGTTCTCTATTATCCTATTCGCACCTTCTTGGGGCGGTATGATCAACGGGGTTCTCACCTTATCAGGCAGTTGGGACAAATTGCGTACTGATCCCATCATTCGCTTTATGATTGTGGCATTATCCTTCTATGCGATGTCAACATTCGAAGGCCCAATGATGTCAATCAAAACGGTCAACGCCCTATCGCATAACACGGATTGGACAATTGGTCACGTACACTCAGGTGCACTTGGCTGGGTAGGCATGATTACGATTGGTTCGCTATACGTATTGTTACCACGTATCTACAATAAGCCAAAAATGTACTCTATCAGCTTGATTACGACGCATTTCTGGCTAGCGACCGCGGGTACTATTTTCTATATCGTATCTATGTGGATTTCAGGTATTGGTCAAGGCATGATGTGGCTTGCCACGAACCCCGACGGTACTCTAGTGTACAGCTTTGTTGATACCGTTGAGTTCTCGCATTTTCCATATATTGGTCGTGCTTTTGGTGGCTCGCTCTATTTATCAGGTATGTTCGTTATGGCCTATAACTGTTATAAAACGCTTAAGATGCCAGAAGGTAAGCCAGTAGATATCGCTGATCCAACTGATCATAAACCTAGTGTCGATGAGTCACAGACAGCTAACGTATAAGGAGCGATCATGGCTGGTACACCGCATGAAATTATTGAAAAAAATACAGGCTTGCTGGTTATCTTTATCGTCATTGCCATTAGCTTTGCAACGCTAGTTGAGATTGTACCGCTAATATATGATAACAAGGGCCCTGAAGATGGTGGGGTGAACGCCCCCCTACCCGCTATGGAACCTTGGACCGCGCTTGAGTTTGAGGGTCGTGATATTTATATTCGTGAAGGTTGTCACGTTTGTCACACCCAAATGGTTCGTCCACTACGTGCAGAAGTTGAGCGCTACGGACCATATTCACGTGCTGCTGAGTCTACGTGGGATCACCCATTCTTATGGGGATCAAAGCGTACAGGACCTGATTTGGCACGGGTTGGTGGACGCTATTCTGAAGATTGGCAAAAGCAACATTTGATGGATCCACGTTCACTGGTCCCTGAGTCGGTTATGCCTGGTTTCCCTTGGCTGGCCACTAACGAGGTCAATGGTTCGAATATTCAAGAAAAAATGCGTCTATTCCGCGATCGTTTCGGCGTCCCTTATACTGAAGAAGATATCGCAGGGGCTCCTGACGCTGTTCTTGGCGCCACTGAACTTGATGCTTTGGTTGCCTATCTTCAACAATTAGGTACCGCAATGGAAGGACAGCGCTAATGGGTATTGGTGAATTACAAACGATTGCGACTGTTTCTGCCTTTATTGCGTTCATAGCTATTGCATGGTGGGCGTATTCGCCAAAAAACAAAAAACGCTTCGAAGAAGATGCACAACTTGCGCTTGATGATGAGGATAAAAAAACCTTATCTGAAGAGCAGCGCAATAAGGATAAACGATGACATTTTTTTGGAGTTCTTGGATTACCGTACTCAGTATTATGTGTTGGGCGGGTATCCTTGGTGTCTTACTAATGGTTTTAAAATACAAACCAGAAGTAGAAGAAGACGGTACAACAGGACATGACTACGACGGTATCCGAGAATATGACAAACCACTACCCAAATGGTGGTTAGTGATATTTTTTGGCTCCATCGTTTGGGGTGTCGCCTATTGGATATTTTTCCCTGCTATTTTTCCAGCAAAGTGGGAAGGTATCGCAACGGTAGAAGTAGATGGTGAAACGGTACCTTGGACCTCTCATAATGAGCTGTTCAGTGAACTTGAAAGTAATAATAAAGTATTTACCGATAACTTTGAAAAAAGTATCTTAGTAAAAGCGAACGCTACTGGTGCCGCACAGACCTTAGGTACTTTAAACGAGCTACAAGCGACGATGCGTCGTAGTGAAGCGCCTCCTGCCGATCTGCAAACCAAAATTGATGACAAGATTGCACAACTTGCACCAGCGGTTATGAAGCTTTCTGAAAATCCAAATGCTTTAAAAGTGGGTAGTCGTCTGTTCTTACAGAACTGCTCGGTTTGTCACGGCTCTAACGCTAAAGGTGCCACAGGCTACCCTAACTTAACCGATAATGATTGGTTGTATGGTGGGGAAGCTACTAATATCTTAACCACGCTACATAATGGTCGTGTTGGTGGTATGCCAGCTTGGCGTGATCAAATCGGTGAAGATGGCGTACGAGCAGCATCAGAATACGTCTTATCCTTATCTGCTAACAATGGCAGTAAAGAAAACGGTGAGCTTGATACGACATTAGTGGCACAAGGTGCAGCTATCTTTAAACAGCAATGTGCGCTATGTCACACTGAAAGTGGTAAAGGTATGATTTCAGCAGGCGCGCCCAACTTAACTGATAACATTTGGTTATATGGCGGGGAGCGTGAAACCGTACGTAATACTTTGCGTTACGGCCGTGCAGGTGTGATGCCTCAGTGGGAAACTAAGCTAGGTAATGAGCGTATCATGCTACTTGCTGCTTATATTTATTCACTGTCAGATAAAACCACCCAAGCAGCAGTTAAGCCACCTTTAACTGCAAGCGTAATAAAGCCTGTAGCTCCGGAAGCAGAAGCTGCTATTGCAAACTAAGCCAATCACGTTGTTTTAATTATAGTGTGACTGTATTGAGTTTACTAAATAGAACATCCGTTAAGCCATAGGGTTGGGTGATTCAAAAAAGGAGGACTGTCATTGCAGTCCTCCTTTTTTAGTTAAACGCTGTCTACTTTATTGTAATTTATAGGTTAACAGCAGGTGCACTCTAGGCTACATCCAACTATTTATGCTCATTTAACGATTGTTTTTTTGCATTATCCCCCCATTTATAGGAGGGGAATGTTAAAATAGTAATTAATTAAAATAGCTTGTTAATTTCTATTTAGCTTAACAATTAATCAATCTCAACCCCTTAATCCCAACCAGTTATTTATAATCGCTCACTTGGTAGTTGGTCCGTATCTATTTCAGACAATAAGCTACCCCCACTACTTACTGACATTGATAACATTGTTCGCCCCCGTACCTGATTGTTATGATAGGTGCTTGTTACTCATGCCAGCAGACTGATTCTTTTTTTAAAGAGGCAAGTTTATGTCAGCAGAACAACCTAGTCGAATTCCTGTCCATGAGGTCGATCTTAACGCTACTAAAAAGCGTATTCACCCTCGTTTTGTCACAGGTTTTTATCAAAATATTCGTGTCATTAGTATGTATACATGCTTGGCGCTGTTTTTGCTTTTACCATGGCTGCGTTTCAATGGCAGACAGGCAATATGGTTTGATGTTCCATCGCAGCATTATTATATTTTTGGTATGACCTTTTTAACCCAAGACTTTTACTTTATCGCAGCATTTGCGCTTATAGCAGCCTTTACCTTATTTATGGTGACTGTCTATGCGGGGCGGGTATGGTGTGGCTATGCTTGTCCACAAACGATTTGGACGCATTTGTACCAATATGTTGAAAAATGGGTCATTGGCGATCGTAACAAACGTATTAAGTTCGATAAAGAGCCAATGAGCTCTAAAAAGGCCTTTAAGCGCTTGCTGGTTTATTTTATATGGTTTGCGTTATCATTGATTACGGCGGCAACCTTTGTCAGCTATGTCGCTGGGACGGATTATCTGTATCACAGCTGGCAAATGATAGGTTTTATCCCTATACCCGAATGGCCAACATGGATCTGGGTATCGATGTTTATCTTTACCTTCGCAACTTATGCGAACGCTGGTTATATGCGTGAACAGATGTGTATTCAAATCTGTCCTTATGGGCGCTTCCAAAGTGTGATGTTTGATAAAGACACTCTTATCGTCTCTTACGATTATGAGCGCGGCGAACCTCGCGGTGCACGTAAAAAAGGTACCAATCCTGACGATTTAGGCGATTGTATCGAGTGCCAAATGTGTGTGCAGGTTTGCCCTACTGGCATTGACATCCGTGATGGCCTGCAAGTGGCCTGTATTCAGTGTGCAGCTTGTGTCGACGCCTGTAATGAAATTATGGATAAAGTTGGTTATCCGCGTGGACTGATCCGTTATACCACAGAGCGGCAATTGGCAGAAAAAGAAAAAAGCCGTGTATTCAGTCCGCGTTTATTTGCCTATTTAGCGCTGCTTACCGTATTATGTGGTGGTGTCGTATACGCCTTGATGGATCGCGTGCCATTAGAGATTGATATTCGCCGTGATCGCAACCAATTGTCTTCAATCAATGCTCAAGGGATGATTGAAAACAGTTATATCGTCAAGCTAACCAATAAAACCCAAGACGAGCACACTTACACTATTACCTTAGCACCAAAAGACGGCCTGAGCTTACATCTGACCTTTAATGATGTGCCACTAGATGCTGGTGAAAGCTTCGATATGTCAGTGAGTATTTACGGTGACCCTAAAGTCGTCAACGAAGGCCGGACACCTGTTACTTTAAACGTCGTTAGTGAAGGTGGTCAATATAAGGTCAGTAAGCAAAATGTTTTCACCACTCAAGGTCAATAAACGTTTGGGAAATATAACTTTCTATTAGAAGGATGCCGCTTTCTGTTAATTGTTTGTTTATCAGTCACTTAGCAGATACGGCGTCTCATCAATCAGGCTATACTGACTGCGTTTCCCAATTATTAATAAACGGGCTGTATTTAACAGTGATGTTTATAAATTGATATTTTTAATAGGTACCCTATGTCTACACCGACTCCCTCACCGAACTTTAAACATCAGGATAGCCAGCCGTGGTATAAGAACTACATGGTGATTATCTTTGTAATTGGTATGCCAGCATTTGTAGTTATTGCTTGTGTTTGGTTTGTCTATTACTCTTATCAAATACGCGATAGTGTAGTACGTGATGACTGGTATATGGATGGTAAGACCCTATATCACGATGTATCACGTGATAAGCTCACTTATGATTTAGACTTACATGGCAAAATGCAATTTTCCCCAGATGGTGATATTACTTTTTATTTAAATTATCCTGAACAAAGTCTGCAAACCGGTAAGCTGCTTAACGGGACGCCGCTTGTTTACCCTGATACATTAGAGCTGTCTATCTCGCACGCAACCGATATCAAAAAAGACCATGACTTAATATTACAACACCAAAGCGGTAATAAATATAGCGCACAAGTTAATATCGATCCCCTTAAGGCTAAATACTATTTGCAAGTCAGCAATGACGGTAAGGATGATTGGCGCATGCAAGATGTGGCAAAATTACCACGCTCAGAGGTAAGCTTTGATCCTCTACCCGTTTTTGCTGAAAATCTATAACCGTTAAGGCGCAGGTATTTACCATTAAATAAATAATTCCCGCTAATAAAAAACCAGCTATTAATAAGCTGGTTTTTTTTGGCCAGACAGTGGTTAAATCAGTTGCCTTTATAAGCGGATCAAATGACTGGGTTGATTGTCAGGATTTTTTCTTTTACTCGGCCATTAGCGGCAGTAACATCTTCAGTGACTGATTGATGTTCAGTATTAGCAAACTTTGGGTTGAAGGTTTTCGTTCTTGGCGCAAGAGGCAAACCAATCTCCGCTAAACTATCAGTTTGTCCTGCTTGGATATTGCCCCCCTCAAATAAGCGCTCATTACCATCGTCATCACGCTCCAAACTTAACTTTTCGAAGTCAAATAGCTCTCTATCTGCCAGCTGCGATGGCGCTACATTTTGCATGGCTTTAAAAATAGAGGTCAAACGCTGTGGATGGGCATTGTCCCACTCGCGTAACATGTCATTAATGATGCCGCGTTGTAAATTGGTCTGGCTGCCACATAAGTTACACGGAATAATGGGGAATGCTTTGTAGCGTGCATACTCAATAATATCTTTTTCTTCGACATAAGCCAAAGGACGAATTAAGATATTTTGTTTGTCATCGCTTAATAACTTCGGCGGCATGGCTTTAAGGGCGCCACCATGAAATAAATTTAGAAAAAATGTTGCTAACATATCATCACGGTGATGCCCAAGAGCAATTTTGGTGGCACCAATTTGTTGGGCAAAGCTATATAACGAGCCACGGCGTAAACGCGAGCATACAGAGCAATAAGTCTTACCTTCTGGCACCACACTTTTAACAATACTATAAGTGTCTTTTTCTAAAATATAGTGAGCGATGCCTTTTTCATCTAAGTATTTTGGCAAGGTATCTTCAGGATAATCTGGCTGCTTTTGGTCAAGGTTGACCGCAACCACGTCAAAATTAATTGGGGCAATTCGTTTTAATAATAGTAATATATCAAGCAAAGTGTAACTGTCCTTACCGCCTGAAACGCAGACCATCACTACGTCGCCATCTTCAATCATATTAAAATCACGAATCGCCCATGAGACTTGCTTGCGTAGCTTTTTTTGTAATTTACGAAAGTGTGCAGGGCTAGTGGTTACTTGCTGAGTAACGGACTGTTCAGCAGTGTTGTTCTCTTCAATACTCTTCTGCTTAGAACTGTCATTTTCAGTTTTTGAAGAGTCAGGATTAAAAAAAGCAGCCTCTAAAGAATGGCTATGCAGGTCAGTTTCAGCAGATGAGGCGTCAAATTCAGGCACGAGCTTTGGCGTAAACAAGGTAGCGGCGGTCATATATTACTCAGTATTCTAGACAATAATAGAGTGGTAATAAGGCGGCGAACGGCGAGCCGTTATATTGCAGGTTGTCCCCTATTACCAGCAGCGGCGATTATAACAAGGTTTGCTAACAGATTGAGAAGAGGACGTTGAATGGTATGATTAAAGAGTGCCACCACTCAATCTTGCGACGCTTATATAGTTATTAATTTTATTAAATTGTTTTAACAGTATTGCCTTCGCGGTTTTGTAATGGCCGTAATTTTGCTAAAATAGCGGTTTTCGCTTATTAACGATAGACCCTATTATGAACAAAGCTACGCTGCAATCTGCCCCATCTACCACCCCATTAGAATCTAACCCGGATAATACGAGTGATAAAAACCAGAATGCCGTCGTACTGCTGTCTGGCGGACTAGACTCTGTCACTTGTCTGTATTGGGCAAAGGCGCGTTATGCTGCCGTTACTGCGCTCAGCTTTGACTATGGACAACGACATAATAGCGAGCTGGTCGCTGCAAAAGCGATTGCAGAATCTGCAGGTGTCAATCACCGTATTATTGACATTGATATTGCTCAGCTTGGCGGCTCCTCATTGACTGATCACAGTATGATCGTCCCCGACGGCGATACTGATAAATTCCCTAATAAAAAACGTGATGAAATTGATAACGACGCCATCCCAAACACTTATGTACCGGCTCGTAATACCATATTTTTATCTTATGCCCTTGCCGTCGCCGAAGTGACGGATGCCAATCATATTGTCATTGGGGTAAGCTCAGTCGATTATTCTGGCTATCCTGACTGCCGGCCTGAATATATTGCTGCCTTTGAACACATGGCCAATTTGGCAACTAAGGCGGGCGTTACTGGCCATCACCTAAGCATTCAAACCCCATTACAACAACTATCAAAAGCGCAAACTATTGAGCTTGGTTTAACGCTTGGAGTCGATTATGGTCAGACCATTTCCTGCTATCAAGCGGATGCAAATGGCCTTGCCTGCGGTGTGTGTGACAGCTGCGCTCTACGACGTCAGGGTTTTGCTCAAGTGGGTATCTCTGACCCAACCCACTATCTATAATTGGTAGTATTAAATATCGCCTAATACTGAACGAGGGTGAAGTAATTATACACAAGCGTAACATTTGCTTGCATCAACACAGCACGCGCATAGTGTTTTTTAGCAAACATAATTGTTATGGTAGACGCGGTTATATTTACACTTGCTAAAATACGCAGGCTAATGAACAAAATCGTCCAGTAGCCTGCTATCGCGTTTTACCTATTAGTTTTTATCATTGTTGAATTTATTTTATCGACGCTACCTGTAAGAGGATACTTATGAAGTTGCTGCAATTAATACCTTTAGCGCTGGTTGGTCTCGTTGCCATGCCGCAAGCTAATGCAATCGACATCAAACAAAACAACATTAATCAGTGCATTAGTGGGGCCGTGAAGTATAAAGTCGCTGATCAAAGCACTGCTACCAAGCTGTGTAACTGCACTATTGGTGTGCGTAGCAAAATGACCATCGGTCAAATGTGGGAAATCGAGAGCTATGCTCAAGACAAAAAAGACCCCTCAGCCCTACCCTATGTGAAAAAAATGCAAAAAGACTTACAACAATGTACGGAAGGTCTTGATCTAAAGCAGCCACAAAAACCAGCTTAGAGTAAGAGATAAAGCAGTACAAAAAACAAGGTATGATAAGGAAGACTGGCGAACGTCAGTCTTTTTTTGTTGCGCGCAGTTAGTTGCCAATAAGCAGTTGCCAACAAACCACCAAAGTGTAAGACTAATACCTATCTATAATTTATCAATCAATTAAGATTTACTCTAAAAACATTAAAACTAAAAAGGAATTTATGATGGCCAAGCCAACTACTGAAGTAATTACCCTACCTGACTTTCCTGTCACCATGGTACGTGAGCTAGATGGTCATTTTATTCATGATGATATTAGCCTAAAAGAGCTGGTTTCCCATACCGATAAGGGACTTATTCTTTATTTTTATCCAAAGGACAACACTCCAGGTTGTACGACCCAAGCGACTGACTTCACCGCTCACATTAATGCGTTTGACACCCTTGGCTACGATATCATTGGCGTATCACGTGATAGCGTTGAGTCTCATAAAACTTTCATCGAAAAGCAAGACCTACAAATTGCGCTAATCAGTGATAGTGATGAAAAATTATGCCAGTACTTCGATGTTATTAAAGAAAAAAATATGTATGGCAAAATCACCCTTGGTCTGGTGCGCTCGGCATTTGTATTTGATAAAGACGGCACACTTACCCACGCGCAGCGTAATCTGCGCGCTAAAGATTATGCTGAGCGCCTGCTAACCATATTAGCGCCTTAGTAACCTTTAATAATACCAGCATTACGATAATTGGCCGTAGCCTTGCTTTGATCTAACATTGTTTTGATCTAACACTATTTTAATGTCAGTTATCGATTTTAAGCACGGCTAGAGTTACACATTTTTGCAACAGCTTACTACGCTTATCCTGCTGCACACTTTGCAGCGACACTTTACTATCGGTGATCTATTATTAGAATAACTGCCTATTAAACTATCAAACAACAATAACCTAATAGTTGAGAATAATATGACTGAACCATCTGATAGCACCTCTGATAAGATCACCCGTAGAGTCGCTGTTGCCGTAATTGGGGCAGGTACTGCAGGACAAAACGCCTTTCGCCAAGCCAGTAAAACCACCAAAAACATTGTTATCATTAACGACGGATTTTGGACGACTGTTTGTGCGACTGTTGGCTGTATGCCCAGTAAACTACTGATTGCGGCGGCGAATCGTGCTCATGAAGCTAAATATTCTGACCAGTTTGGTATCCACGCTGATGTAAAAATAGACGGCAAACAAGTGATGGCACGGGTACAAGCTGAGCGTAACCATTTTGCTAATAGTGTCAAAAAGCAAGTTGAAGGCTGGCCTGCGGATAAAAAAATATCCGGTCGCGCCCATATCAACAAAGACGGTCTGATTGAAGTTAATGATGAGCTGATTAAAGCCGATAAAATTATTGTTGCTACTGGTAGCTCACCGTTTATTCCGGATGGCTGGACCAATAAGCTCGGTAATGCGCTACTGACCTCCGATAATGTCTTTGAATTATCAGACTTACCCATATCAATGGCAGTTATCGGCGCAGGTTCGGTAGGTTTAGAGTTAGCACAAGCCTTTACCCGTTTAGGTGTGTCAGTCACTTTATTCAACCGTGCTAATCGTGTCGGTGGTTTACAGGATGAAGATATTAATAAAAAAGCGATTGATTGCTTAGGTAATGACTTAACCATGCACTTAAATAGTGAAATTAAGGATGTTGGCACTCAAATTGATAAAGACAAAAACTTAGCAGCCTTTGTTAAATATAAAGACAAAAATGGCAAAGAGGGGCAATGGCAAGGTGAGTATGTGCTGGTAGCTACTGGACGCCGTAATAATATCGAACCGCTGGGAATTGAAAATCTGGGCGTTGAGCTGGATGATAAAAATCGTCCTAAAGATCTAAATATTAACACTGGTCAAATTGGCGATCTTGAGGTTTATATTGTTGGCGATGCCAATGCTCATATTCCCCTACTTCATGTTGCCAGTGATGAAGGTTTCAGTGCCGGTAGTTCAGTTTATCCTAATAATACCGATGCTAATATACGTCCGCCTTCTATCCCATTGTCTATTGTGTTTTGTGAGCCCCAAATTGCGAATGTCGGTATGTCACTACCCGAAGTTCAAAAGTCAGGGCTGGAGTATGTGATCGGTTCCGTTAGCTTTGATAACCAAGGGCGTAGCCGCGTTATGGGCGTCAATTGTGGCCTACTGCATATCTATGGCTGTAAAAAAACGGATAAAATACTAGGGGCTAGCATGGTAGGACCTGATGCAGAATATATTGCCCATATTTTAGCAGTCGCCATTACCAATGACATATGCATCAAAGCCTTGCTTGATACGCCGTTTTATCATCCGACTATATTAGAAGGTCTGCGTACCGCGCTGCGTGATGTACAGGATAAGATGGCTATTCCTTACCAATCTTATGACACCCAGCAAGATGGCTTTTAGTCGCACACTCAGCTACACTTTTAAAGCACTATAAATACTAAAACTCCCCTGGATGAGATAATGGCAATTGCTGGTATTACTGATTTTTTTCAAGAGATTATTCGTGATTTACATACCAGTCTTTATCTTGCGATTGGGGGTTCATTAGAAGAAGACTCGCGTGATTGGACATCTCGAGCAGTAGAATGGGTCAGCACGAGTATTAAAATCCTTATACTGCTTGCGGTGTTAGGGTTTTTTTATTGGCTGGCAACTTATATTATAAACCATAATAAAGCACGTTTTCGCCTGAATGAACGCCGGGCGAAAATTGTACGTTCAATCCTGCGTTATATGTGGGTTGTCGCCAGCTTAATTGCGATAATGAGTCAGTTTAATTTTGAGCCAAGTACCGTTAAAGCCACTGCTAAAGCCAGCATTTGGGCTGGCATTTATTATGTGCTGTGGGCGTCATCTGGACATATCATCCATAAGATTCTCCAGCATTATGGTCTCAATGCTTCCATTGAGCAGCTACTCAAAAATATTTTCTCGGTACTGGTTTTGGTATTTGGACTTGCCAGTGTCATGGCGCAGTTTGGCTTTGATATTGTCTCCTTAGTGGCCGGTTTGGGTATTGCTGGCTTGGCAGTAGGTTTCGCAGCTCAGTCAACGCTGGCTAACTTCATCGCTGGTATTACTATTTTAATTGAGCAGTCCTTTGAGGTTGGCGACTGGGTTAATATTAATGATAAAGAAGGTCGCGTGGTGCTTATCTCACTGCGTACCACCCATATCTTAACTCGTGATAATATTACGGTGATTTTTCCTAACTCTAATGTTGCTTCCACCGAGGTAACTAATCTGACATCCAAAAACTTTATCCGCTTCGATATACGTATGCGTATTGCCTTTGAAGATGATATTGATACCGCACGCGAGGTGATACTGAAAGTTCTCACCGATAGCGACGTGGTATTAAACCGTCCTGAAACCTCAGCAACGGTAGCGGAAGTGGGTGAATATGGTATCTTCTTTATCGTACGCTTTTGGGTCAAGCCCGCGTCTGTCGCGCGGATGCCTAAAATTAAAGAAGGTTTACAAGAAAATATCAAACGTGCCTTTGATGCCGCTAATATATCTACCCCTTATCCGCATATGCGTCTGTTAATGCCAAAAGATATCGACTATCCTATTGCCACCAAACCGTTTGCGACTACGACGCAGTTGGTATCAAAAGACAGTTTATTAGACAAAGCATTAAGTAAAGACGATAAATAACGGCATAAATTATGAATTGTCTTGACTTCAACTAGTGACGTCTTTATATACGCACGATTTTTATCCGCCCATCTCATCATCAATCATCCTTTTACTATTCACTTATTTTATTTAGCCTAAATCAAGTAGCGTGTTTTAAACGTTAGGGCTTTAAACCATACCTCCTTGAATTATGGTAAAATCACCGGTTTTCAATACCTAATTTTATTCGCGCCATTGTCTATCAATTTAGCCCACTCAGTTTACATCACACTTCACATAATAGCCCACAGGTATCTGTATGACCGAACAAAACACGCCCGCATCTTCACTAGCATTGTCGCTTGAGCTAATCATCACCTGTGCCGATGGGCTTGAAGCACCACTTCAGACTGAGCTTACCAGCTTCGGTATTGCCAGTGACATTAAGAGCACGGGCCGTCTTACCGTCACCGGGTCGTTGCGTGATTTATATACGATTTGTTTATGGTCGCGGGTGGCTTCACGAGTATTGATGTTAATTAAACGTAAAAATATCAATGCCGAATACGATGTAGCAGAGCAGTTATATGGCTTGGCGAAGTCAGTCAATTGGACTGAGCAGTTTAATTTAGAGCAAACCTTTGCAATTCGCTTATCTGTCGATAAGCGCGTAGCGGTCAGCCAACAATTTGCTATGCTACGCATTAAAGATGCGATTGCCGATACCTTTAATGAAGTTTACGACAGCCGCCCTAACGTAGACAGTAAAAACCCAGATTTTGCTATTTTTGCCACGGTCAATGACAAGCAAGCTGAGCTGTATTTAGATTTATCGGGTACCAGCTTACATCGCCGTGGCTACCGTGTAGCAATGACCGACGCGCCACTAAAAGAAAACTTAGCTGCTGCATTGCTTTATAGTGCCGGCTGGCATCAAAAAAATGAGGCAGGTGATGCGCCTTTTTATAATGCTCTAGTCGATCCAATGTGTGGTTCAGGGACGTTTATCATCGAAGCGTTACTAATGCATTGCGATTATGCGGTTGGTATCGATAAAGCAGCCAATCAGTTTGGCTTCTATCAATGGCAGCATCATGATGAGACGTTATGGCTGACGATGATTGATGAGGCACAAACGCGGCATCAAAATGCTTTAGCTATCGCCTGCGAGCAACCGGATACGCTGCCACTGATTTTAGGGTTTGATGCCGATAGTGGCGCTATTCTCGCGACCGAAAAGAACTTGATTGCCGCCGGTCTGCACGACTTATTACCGCTAATAGACATTGAAACCCGAGCACTCGACCAGCTCAGTAACACCTTGCGTCCTATGGTCAACGATGGCAGATTAAGTAATCCACTGATTATCACCAACCCACCTTATGGTGAGCGTTTGGGTGATGAAGATATGATCAAACCGCTGTATCAGGCGATAGGGCTTATTCTACAAGACAGCTTTGCTGGTAGCGGTATTGATCCGATGCTGGGTATCCTTGCCGCCAATGTCGAACAAGTTGATATCTTGCCGATTAAAGACCCAAAAACCTTGCGTTGTCATAATGGCGCGATTACTGTCTACTTCCGCTATGGTAAATTGATTGCTGGGCAAGTGGGACACTTAATGAGCCGTTTTGAGAAACGCGAGATTGAGTCTGAGGAAGGACAAGACTTTATCAATCGTTTGCAAAAAAACCTATCGCGCCTCAGAAAACAAGCCAGTAAAGAACAAGTCAGTAATCTGCGTGTTTATGATGCTGATTTGCCTGACTTTAAAGTGGCCATCGATTTGTACGGTGATTATGTGCACGTGCAAGAATATGCGCCGCCCAAAACTATCCCTGTCGAGACTGCCAAAAAACGCTTCAATCTAGCGCTAATGGGCATCCGCGAAGTCTTCGGTATTAACCGTGAACAAATCTTTATCAAAACCCGCGCACGCCAGTCCGGTAACGAGCAATATAGCAAGCAAGGCAACACTGAGAAGCGTGGTAAGTTTTATGTCGCTCGTGAAGATGGCGCTTATTTTTATGTCAACTTTACCGACTACCTTGATACCGGCCTATTTATCGATCACCGTAATATGCGCGCGCGCATTAAGGCCAACAGTCGTGGCAAAGCGGTATTGAACTTATTCGCCTATACTTGTACGGCTAGTGTGCATGCAGCATTGGCTGGCGCTAAGAAAGTGACCAGCGTGGATTTATCACAGAATTATCTAGACTGGGGCAAACAAAACTTCGTGCTCAATGGTCTTGATGTCAGCCGCAGTAAGTATGAATTTGTTGCCGCCGATATCTTTGAGTGGATTAAAGACAATACCGAGCAATACGATATTATTTTTATTGATCCACCAACTTTTTCCAACTCTAAAAAGTTCCAAGGTACCTTTGACGTTCAGCGTGACCATTCTGCCTTAATCAATCGCGCTATGAACCGCTTAACAGCTGATGGGGTGTTGTATTTTTCTAATAACTTTACCCGTTTTGAGCTGGACGAACAGCTGACTGAGCGCTATGACATTATTGATATTACCGCACAAACGATTGGTTTTGATTTTAATGTTAAGAAACCGATTCATCACAGTTATGAGATTCGTCATAATCAAGCCGCTCCATATTAGAAGTAGCACCAACAGGGACTCTGTTCCTCACAAGTGAATGGAATCAAAGATTACTTGCTCAGCATACGGTTTAGATTTGTATCAAAAAGCATAATGACCTGATCAGCTTTGATTGGGTCATTTTTTGTTGTTATGATAGAGCGTTACTTAGCAATCGTTTTACTATCACGGTTTATTTTATTCTAATAAAAAGGACAATCTCATGGCTTTATCCCTTAATAAAGGCGGTAATTTATCGCTAACTAAAACAGATCCTAACCTAACCAAACTTCTTATTGGCCTTGGCTGGGATGAGCGCGCAACGTCAGGTGCCGAGTTCGATCTTGATGCCAGCATATTTTTGCTCAGCACCGCTGGTAAAGTACGCGGTGACCATGACTTTATCTTTTATAACCAGCTTAAATCCGACAACGGCGCGGTTGAGCACACTGGCGATAACCGTACTGGCGAAGGCGACGGTGATGACGAAGTTGTCAAAGTAAACTTAACCCAAGTCCCTGCTGATGTCGATAAAATTGTTGTGACTGTCACTATTCATGATGCTACTGCCCGCAGCCAAAACTTTGGTCAAGTCGCTAACGCTTTTATACGCGTTGTTAACGAAGAAACCGGTACTGAAGTGGTACGTTTTGATTTGGCAGAAGACTATTCTGTTGAGACTGCGATGGTATTTGGTGAAGTTTATCGTCATAACGCCGAGTGGAAATTCCGCGCGGTTGGTCAAGGCTATGCAGGCGGCTTGCAAGCCATGTGTCAGCAATATGGCGTCGACATCTAAATTGCTACTTATATTTATGGCGCGTCTAAAAAGTAAAGCGTATATAGTTGCAAAATAGTCACAGTTTGCTCTAGCCAAACGACTAATAATGCTTTATGTTTCATTTAAATTTATGCCTAAAAAGTGGTTAGCAATAGCCGCTTTTTTATGGTCTATGTCTATAGTAGGTCGGCCTTAGCTTTACGCAACCAGACAGGATATGTCATGAGACATTTTTATTTAGACTTCATCTTCACGGCTATCGCATTGATGGTAGCCGCGTGGTGGGGATATTCACATGGCGGTATGGGCGGGATGATATCCACCCTGTCGATTACCGCTATTTTGGCCGTCATGGAAATCTCGTTATCGTTTGATAACGCGGTGGTCAATGCCTCAGTGCTCAAACACTGGGACGAATTTTGGAAGAAGATTTTCTTAACCGTCGGTATTTTGATTGCGGTATTTGGTATGCGTTTGGTATTCCCTATCGTCATCGTCGCGGTTACCGCCGACTTGGGCATGATGGAAGTGATTAACTTGGCGTTAAACGATCCAAAAGAATACTCGCTAAAGCTATTGGCGCACCATGCTGAGATTTCTGCCTTTGGTGGCATGTTCTTATTATTGGTATTCTTAAACTTTGTATTTGACGACAAAGACGTACATTGGTTTGACTGGCTAGAAAGCCGCTTAGCCAAGCTTGGAAAAGTCAATGCCATGAGCGTGTTTGTTGCGTTGGCTGTTTTGATGATTTCTCTAACATGGGTCAGCGCTGAACAGTCTGCGGCGGTACTAGTAGCAGGCGTTTGGGGTATCTTAATCTATTTAGGCGTACAAGTAATATCAGGTATGCTTGAGGGTGACCTTGAAGAAGAGTTGGAGAACGAAGCCAGCAACTCTGGAGCCGCAGCAGGTAGTGCTATTATGAAAGGTGGTATCATCGGCTTCTTATATTTGGAAGTCCTAGATGCTTCGTTCAGCTTTGATGGGGTGATTGGCGCATTTGCGATTACTAATGACGTCATCGTTATTATGCTAGGTCTCGCCATTGGTGCGATGTTCGTTCGTTCTATGACTATCTTTTTGGTGGACAAAGGCACGCTTGATGAGTTCATTTATCTTGAACACGGCGCGCATTATGCTATCGGTGCGCTGGCAGTTATCATGTTATTGTCAATGAAATTCCATGTGCCTGAGCTGATTACTGGTCTTGTGGGTATCGCCTTTATTGGTTGGGCTTTGCTCGCTTCACTGAAACACCGTAAGCAAGAAGCTAAGCAAATCATTTAGCGTTGAGTGTTAGACGTTAAAATAAGCTTGTGCTTATTACAGGTTATATCAAACGTCTTGATATAACCTGTTTTTTTAGGCAACTTTTGACTTCCTTTCTCAACAGAACAATCTGCTTACTAACTGATAAACATGCGCACAAAATTCGCCTTGCTTAGTCAGTAAACGCTTAGTATAGTAAAACGTAGCGTTATTCATAGCGTATAACATTAGTCGCGACATTATAAGATCGCGTATACGTTTTGGATTTAGCATTGTTTCTATTAAAAAATCAACCCTCTCAATCATTACTATGAAGGACAATTACATGGCTATTAGCTTAACGAAAGGCGGCAACGTAAACTTATCAAAAGAAGCACCAGGCCTAACCAATATTACGGTTGGTCTTGGTTGGGATCCACGCGCGACTGACGGTCAAGATTTTGACTTAGACGCCATTGGTTTTTTGGTTGATGAATCAGGCAAAGTCCGTAACGACCAAGACTTTATCTTCTTTAATAACTTAAAGTCAGACAATGGCGCGGTCGAGCACACCGGTGATAACCGTACCGGCGAAGGCGATGGCGATGATGAAGCGATCAAAGTGAATCTAGCTAACATTCCAGCTGACGTTAGTAAAATAGCGCTCTGTGCTATTATCTATGAAGGCCAAGGCCGCAACCAAAACTTTGGTCAAGTTGGCGACGCTTATATCCGTGTCGTTAATGACACTGGCGCCGCTGAAATTGCTCGTTATGACCTATCAGAAGATGGTAGTACTGAAACCGCTATGATTTTTGGTGAGTTATATCGTCATAACAGTGACTGGAAATTCCGTGCCGTGGGTCAAGGCTTCAGTGGTGGTTTAGGTCCATTAGCAGGTTCTTATGGTGTTAATGTTTAGGTTAAAACTTAACCCCAGTATCTAAAACATAAAGGTGTCAATCAGACAACTGGTTGTGCATTATAAGCTGTCAAGTGTGACTTTTTAATCACATTTGATGGCTTTAAAATTAATTAACTATCAAAAAATCTTATTTAGAGCTTAGAGAAAAGCTAACTTAATTAAAAAATCTATAAGAAAGCCTGTATTAAACATTTAAAAGAATGAAAATAAGGATTTGTATCCCATGGCCGCTACATTTAGCTTGATAGGCACAATTGAACCATTTTTACATTGCAACCTTAAAAAAGGCGATTCGATATATTGTGAAGCCAATGCGATGGTGATGTTAGAGTCCAATCTTGAGCTTAAAGGTAAACTACAGGGTGGGCTTGTACAATCGTTAATGCGCCGCTTTGCCAACGATGAATCCCTGTTTCAACAACAGATTGAAGCGGTTAATGGCGAAGGCGATTGTCTGCTGGCACCAACACTCGATGGCGATATGCAAATTATAGATGTCGGCACGCAGCAATATACCCTAAGCGATGGTGCTTTTGTTGCCGCGCAAACTGGGGTCGATATCAAGGCCAGTATTCAGCGTAATTTAGGTGGTGCCGTATTTGGTGATACCGGCGGGTTTATGGTGATGCAGACCCAAGGTAACGGTCAAGTAGTGGTATCAGGCTTTGGCTCACTATTTGAGATTGATGTGACCCCAGGTAAAGATGTCATTATTGATAATGGTCATGTGGTCTGCTGGGACTCGCGCTTAGACTATAAACTGTCAGTCGCCACCAGTAAGAAAAAAGGCTTCATGGGTAATATTATCAATTCCGTTACTAGTGGCGAAGGCATGGTCTTGAACTTTTCTGGTACTGGTAAAGTGATTATATGTTCGCGCAATCGTGAAAGCTATCAGGGCTGGCTACAAAGTATCTTAGGCTCCAGCTCAGGAGGCCGCGGCGGTAGCAATGGCTTTTTAGGAAATATTTTATAGACCACATTCTGTGATGGTATCAACATAACATTCTATAAATATCAATTTTTATTCAATAAACATTATTTATCAAATTCATAAGGATTATCATATGGCAGTCAGTCTACAAAAGGGACAGAAAATATCCTTAAGCAAAGAAGCCGGTGGTACGCTTACCCAAGTCAAACTTGGTTTAGGTTGGGATGTTGCACAAGGCCCACAAGATAAAAAAGGCGGCTTTTTAGGTAAGTTATTTGGTGGCGGTAGCGGTGGCGATTCTATTGACTTGGATGCGTCATGCATTATGTTCGATAGCAACAAGCAGCCAGTCGATGCTATTTGGTTCAGTCAGCTGAAGTCAAAAGATGGCAGTGTTGTCCATACTGGTGATAACCGTACCGGTGACGGTGAAGGCGACGATGAAGTGATCAATGTTGATCTCTCAAAAGTACCTGCTAGTGTGGTCTCACTGGTATTCACGGTTAATAGCTTTACCGGTCAGACGTTTGAAACCGTAGAGAATGCATTTTGTCGTATCGTTAATGCCAATAATAACGTCGAGGTGGCGCGCTATAACTTATCGTCACAAGGCACTCATACGGCAATGATTATGGCAAAAGTTTATCGTCATAATGATGAGTGGAAAATGCACGCGATTGGTGAGACTGCTTCCGGTCGTACTTTCCATGACCTGATGCCCGCTATCACACCGCATGCTTAATTAAATCAAGTGTTTTACATTTGATTCATTATATAGTCGTGTGAACACACTAAAAGCAATCAGCCCGTCTATTACTTAGTTGTTAATAGACGGGCTGATTTTTTTGGTTTTAGCGTTATCTAGTTTTGCATAACTATATTCTAAGTACAATTTATTAAGTAAACTCGGCTCTGTTGTTCGCAAACTCTCAGAGTCGCTCTTTTATTTTTAATAAATCGTTATGGCTCCAGACGCTCTACTATTGTTTCAATATAAAGATACAGTCAGTTCAAAATAAAAGAGACACATTCATATCAGCGTGCTACTGGTATAATTTTTTCTTGCTTGCTGTTCGCATGCGTGACAGAGGCTGCAAAAAATTCATACCAGCAGCACTGTCTCGTTTTTAAATTGGATCGACTATACCGAAACAATCTACTTCCTGCCCTTTTTCCAGCTAAAGCCCCAATTAAAGGCTTGATCCATCTCCTTGTGACCCTTGAAGTATTGGTTAATGCGCTCAACGTTTATGCTGCCTTGTTGGTTGACCAATCGCGCAATCGCACACATCGGCAAATTACCGGCACCTTCTGTCAAACGAGTCTCAATAGGCGGCTGCTCAGGCGCATGAATAGTCACCACTCCATCGGTTTGCGCCCAATTGGGTGCGCCTTCATAAATAAAGGCAAAGATAAATACTTCCTCAATTTGTGACCACTGCTGACCGTTAATATCGAGCCACTCGCCGCCAGAGGTTTGTCCGGTTCTATCATCAGCACGCAAGCAAACGTAAGGTGCTGATTGCAAACTACCGAAACGATTACCCAACGCTTGAATTAGCGTTTTTTCACCGTTTTTAAGATGAATCATAGCCCCAATGTCGAGGTCAATTCCGCCAGCGCTATTTTGTTTAAACAAATCTGCTAATAGACCTTTTTTTGGCGCTTGCTTGTCGGTATTTGGGCGCTGGTTCCAGTTGAGATTGACAGATATTTTACCAAAGTCATCGCGCTTGGTTAAATTAATACTAGACTGGTTCTTGGTTAAGGTAATTTTGCTTAGATTGATAGACGGTTTTGTAGCGGCGCTATTATTTGCAGACGCGTTATTGACAGGAATCGGCGGCGGACTGCTGTTTTTTTGGGTATTAATAGGTCTTTGAGTATTAATAGACGCTGACGAATTGTTAGCTGCTGGATTATTAGTTGAAGAACGGTTGGCTGACGGCGGCGCTTGAGCTGGAATATCATCGGCAATCTCAACCCCAAAATGTTCAGACAAAGGCTTAAGACCACCGTTAAAGCCTTGAGCGATAAAACGAAACTTCCAGCTGCCCTGTCGGCGATAGCACTCTGCTAGGATAATGGCTTTTTCAGAACGTCCAGTTGCATTGAGCTGACAAGTGAGCACCACTTGGCTGCCTTGTAATACTTGGATATCGACATCACCAATTTGCGCCAATGTCTGGGCGCTAGAAAATGCCAAAGCAATCTTATCAATGTCAGCTGGTTGTGCAGGCAAATTAATATCAAAGAAACCATCGCTATCATGACCACGAAAGCTTACGCTACCATCATCACTACGCGTTTGCCCATAAAAGATCATATCGCCATCACCACGGACACGACCCGTTGTCATCAGTCGATAAGCAACGCAGTCGATAGAATTCTGGCTTAGAATACGGATGCTAATATTATCATTAGGCAGTGGCGCATTGGCACCAGCAATCAAGGTTTGACTCATAGTATGTCCTTTAGATTGTTTATAAGGGATGATGTAAACGGTTCAATAATAGTCAGTTAACGTAAATTCTGTAAGCTATAACTATCCATATTTCTAGGGGTAATTATTTTAGCTATCGCTGTATAGTAGCATGGATATCCCTGGGTTCTTAATACGTACTTTTCCAAAAGAAACACCAAATAACGCTCAGCGCTATTTGGTCACAAGCATATATATTTAGTGACATTTGTATATAATGGTAACGATATAAAATAGATATTAAATATCATGGCCAAAATAGCAGCGTGGCTGTATTTTGAGCATCATTTTGTGCGGGCTGGATTAAATTATCAAACTGTAAATAAAGCTACCGATAGCGCTGAGAGGAATATGAATAACCGTATTAAAGACAATGACCACCAAATTGATAAAGCGGCCGTTTGGGTGGCAGAGGGTCAGTCAAGCCAGCGTGATATGCTTGCAAGTTTGCAAACATTGAAGATGACAACGGATATACCCTTTACTGTTATAGCGTCCCATCGTCAAGATCGCCCTGAAATTTTCGAATTTGCCGATAAGGTTTATTATGAACCCACGGGCAAGATAGATCATCGTGATTTTCAAGCTGCATCTGAAATTGCTATACCGCGCTGGCAGTTTGTACTAGATCACGCTAAGAAAAATAACGTCAAAGTGCTACTTACTGGTCGTAACGGCACTGACTATGAAGCTCAACGCGATCAATTTAGCGCGGCAGGTATTCGACTACTGACAGGCGCGACCAGTGTCTCAGCATTGGAATCTATTAATGACAAGTTTGCCTTTATGCAGCAGTGTCACGCGCACGCTATTCCGGTCGCGGAATGTTGGCGTTTTGACAACATCGACGAGCTTAACGCTTTACTTGCTGAGCATGACCACCAACCGCTGTGCGTAAAGCCAGTTATCGGTATTTTTGCGCAAGGTTTTTGGCGCTTGGATACTGGTATGGATGACAGCGAACGCTCGCATTGGGATAGTTTTGAGCATTTGTATTTCACTGAAGATAAAAAGATAAGTACCGAGCAGTTTATTAATGCTTATACCAGCAGCAAAATGATTCAAGAACAACCGATTCCGATGTTGCTAATGCCGTATCTGTCAGGACAAGAATATTCTATTGATGTGGTTTGTGAATATGGTGAGGTGTTGGCGGCAATAACCCGTTATAAAACTGGAAAAATACAACATATCGGCTACGATAAAACAGTCATGGACGTGGTCAAGCCGTTAATTAAAGCATTTGGCTGTGATGGTATCATCAGCGTACAGACCAAAGCCGATGATAACGGTCAGCACCGTGTGCTTGAGATCAATAGTCGTCCTGCAGGTGGCATCGGTTACACGACTCATAGCGGTGTGGACTTGACTCAAGTAGGGTTTGCTTATTGGCTGGGCTTAATCGACAAACCAAACCTAAATGATATCGCTGAGCAAATTATCCCGTGTCAAGTGCGCTCAATTATGACCAGTGTGAAGATTGGAGAAGAGAGCGCTCATTAGAATAATTATTAAAGCAACTATCTATAAGCATATGAGATAGAGTCAAACGTGTGCGCTAGATGAAAGTATAACTATAGTACTTTGTTGGCTTAAGCAACGTATTTAGATCGGTCTAGATATTTACCTACCCGCTATATAAGCCTTAAGCCAAAAAGCAAAACGGCGGTAGCAATACTGGCCGATTAGGCAATCAAATAACTAAATAACCAGTAACAGCTTTCGCCAAAATACCAAAATATAGACGGCGGCTGATGTTATCTTTGCAAAAAATATGGGATAGAACGAAGCGATGACTAAAATTAAAAATGACGATACACCTAACAAATTTTATAAGCGCACTATTACTCTACCTCGAGGTACGCTTGAGCTGAACTATCAGATCAACACGGCTACTAAACGCCTTGATGAGGCAACCAAATGCGATGATAAAAAATCAGAGACCAACAATCAGCCGTATCAATTAGAAGACTTACTTGGTTTTGCTCAGCGTATTAATCCAAAGCGAGCATTTTTGTTTGTCTCAAAAGTTCTAGGTCGGCATATTCCAGTTGCACCAACGGTTATGCGCCATAGCTTTACTGATTTAGCCAATTTACTACCTGATGGCTTACCTGAGCCTATTTTAGTCATTGGTATGGCAGAGACGGCAGTTGGGCTGTCTGCTGGCGTCCATCAAGCACTACAAACACGCTATTCAAATGCCTTACTGCTTAACTCTACCCGTCACGCGCAGCACGATGACAATAATACTGACACTTTATTAACTACTTTTAATGAAGACCATAGTCATGCCAGCCAGCATTTAATGTACCAAAGTCCGAATCAAACCACCCAAGAGCAGTTGCTCGCCAGCAAAACCCTAATTATGGTCGATGATGAGGCCTCAACCGGTAACACTTGCATGAACGTAGTCAGCGCACTACGCCATGCTGGCTTGACCCAGTTAGAACAGGTACATTTGACCACCTTGGTTGATTGGTCGTTAGGCCAAGTGGGTATGGACGACACTCTAGCTGAGCGTTTACCAGATATCGACTTTCATCGTCATCATCTGTTGTCTGGTGCGTGGCAATGGACAGACGCACCGAATCCGGAATCGATTGTCATGCCGTCGGTTGATACCACCGCTGCTGGCAGTCAGCCGCTAAGTGATACAGGTAATTGGGGCCGCTTCCCGACCTCTAATAGCGCTAATGGCTTTGCTGATTATCTAGCCCAGTTTCAACAGAAATTCGCATGCTTTAATAAACAAACAGTGTTTAATAGTCACGATTTGCCCAAAAAGGTATTGGTATTAGGCAGTAATGAATTTGTGTGGTTGCCATTTTTATTAGCCGAATGGTTAGAGAGCGAAGTAACCATGCAAGCGCAAAAACAAATGTCTGAAGCAACATCAATGATTAAGTTTAGCGCCCTCACTCGCTCGCCCATAGCCACAGGTAGTGCGATTACCACGATGCTGAGCTTTACCGACAATTACGGCCTAGGCATGACTAATTTTGTTTATAACGTCACTCCCGAGGACTGGGATTTGATTGTGTTGTGTGTCGAAACACCTGTTGCTAGTGTTGATACCCTGTGGAAAGATTTGGATAATGTGTTGGTGGTAAGTCCTGCTCTTTAAATTATTCTACAAAATTAAAACTCATTGCTTACGGATAGCTTTATGACTACCCCATTCTTCCAGCCCAACAACGACCTTATTAAGCCTTACACGCTAATGGATTTAGACGATACCCTATTTCAGACAAAGCGTAAGATTGATGCATGGGATTTACCCACGTCTGAACAGGATAAGTTAGTATGTGCCACGGTCAATAAAAATAACCAGCCGTTAAGCTTTATGACTCAGCGCCAATCAACGTTTTTTAATTGGCTGCTTGCCAGTACTGAATTGATAGCGGTTACTGCACGTGATCGTCACGAGATACAGCGGGTCAAATTGCCCTTTGATAGCTGGCAAGTGCTTACTCACGGGGCAATAATTTTAACGCCTGATGGTCAACTGCTTAGCGATTGGCAGCAGCATATCTACGAGCAACTTAGCCCGTTACAAGATCCGCTAAATCAGCTCACCGAGTTGATTACCAAACAGAGTGAAAGTAATAAAAATGGCCATAGTGATTTGATCTTTACGCCTCATAGTGATCATTTTAATGACAGATTTGATGATGAGAAATTAACCATTTATCTTGCCATCAAACATGCGCAAAAAGACCATCAAGCCTTAGCCGAATTAGCTCAGCAGCTACCGACATTAATGCTAAACTTTTCGCAAAATTTTTATGTCCATGTCAATGCTAACAATCTAGCGATACTGCCACACGCTATTCACAAACAACACGCCGTTCAGTTTTTGTTAGAGAAATGTTTGGATCATCAGCGCCCTAGTTTTGGCTTTGGTGACAGTTTGGCAGATTTGCCGTTTCTGCATTTATTAGACTGGTACGGTATGCCCAATCACGGTCAGCTCCACTCCCAACTCCATTCTCAACTATAGACATGGCAAACCTAATGAGCGCAAATATTTCTATATTGACATCAAAACCATCTCACTCCACATTATTGGCCTTAAATAATTATGGCTCAGGCAGTTATCTTGCCAGCGATGTTACGGTATTATTAGATATCGTTGCCAAAGATGCCGTTGCTGATGTACCAGTCACCCAAAAAGAAGCTCTAATTCAAAGTGGTCAGCGTCATTATTCCGATATGCTGACTCTAGAGCAAGCGCCCAGTGTGATGCATGAGCAACTATACGCACAAGCTTTAACGCAAGGCACTTTTAGATGCGCCACCGATATTACTAATCTTGCGTATTCCTTGCACCAGATCTTTCATAATACCGTTACGAGCAAACGCCCGCTAGTGTTGGTTAGTTTAGTACGAGCAGGTTTACCGGTTGGCGTATTATTACAGCGCGCTTTAGCGGATACTAATAGCGGCTATTCGCTACCCAGTGTGCATTATGGTATCAGCATCATTCGTGATCGCGGTCTTGATCCGCTGGCATTGCAATTACTGCTGGATGCTTATCCGGACAGTCCGATCGTATTTGTCGATGGCTGGACGGGAAAAGGGGCTATTTATCAAGAATTAGCACGTAGCCTTGAGGCATTTAATAATCCTACTCATCCAAATTTTGCCAATATTTTTCATCAAGGCGCGGATACGATCCCACTGCTGACGCTCGCTGATCCCGCTGGGGTCGCCTGGCTGGCAGCCAGTAGCGATGATTGGCTAATGCCATCAGGCTTACTGAACAGTACCGTATCAGGGCTCATTTCGCGTAGCTTGTACACTGCGCCGCTATCGGGTCTACATCGCAGTGTATTTTATGATAACTTAGTGGATGTTGATCATAGTCTTGCGTTTGTGAATCATATTAATACCGCTAGAGAGCAATTAAAGGCTCTACCTCAGCAACTTCCAACGTTTAATCAGCCACGTTATGCAACTAAAGCCATAATCGATATGTTGGCGACCCGCTATCAAATCGAGAACCGCAACCGTATCAAACCCACCATTGCAGAAGCAACTCGGGCGATATTACGCCGTGATCCAGAGCGCATCCTACTGGCGACCCCAGATCATCCTGATACGGCATTGCTGCGGCATTTATGTAGTGAGCGTCATGTTAATATTACGGTCTTGGGTGCTAAAATATTACCTTATCAAGCCGTTACTCTTATTAAGCAGCGTACTACCAGTGCTTAGCACTCACAATACGAAAAATGCTTTAATATTATAAATACGATTTGATAAAGATAAACGCGGAACTTTAAGCGTTTACGAACAACGGAGTCGAGGTTTTTTCATTAGATCACTGTGAATCTTTTGTCTTCATTTTATTTCAGATTAATCCTTCTTTTTTATTTATATTTATTCTCATTTACTACTAATTACGACGCCTACTATGCCAGATAACCAGTCCAACCTTTATAATTATACTCAGTCTTATGCCCATTTAATCACTGAGCGCCACGCAATGGTCAAGCCGCACACTCATCATCCTTATCAGCTGGGTGCAAGTCTCTATATGCCAGCAACTCGGCAAGATATTTGGCAAGTGATTAAACGGGATAAATTACCGACGATCAATAGCATTATCATTTGTTTAGAGGATGCAGTCAGCCATAGCGATGTTGAGCTGGCACTGACGCGATTACAGGCACTACTCAATACCTGGGAATCACATGTTAATAGCATCAATGTGCCTTCAACCCAAGCAGAGATCCAAACCCAGCAACCAACACGCCCGTTAGTATTTGTGCGTCCACGCAACCCAATGATGTTACAGCAATTAGCAGATTTTGAGCATATTGATTTGCTTGATGGCTTTGTAATGCCTAAAGTCGATATGTATAGCTTGTCCAATTGGCGTATGGCCTGTCAGAATCTAAGCAGTGATCAGTTATTAATGCCAACTTTAGAGACTGCTGCTTTATTTAATCCGCATCACAATCAAGAGCTGGCGATTGCCTTTAAAGAGGCTTTTAGTCAGCCTATATTTGCACTCCGTATCGGTGGCAATGACTTGTTTGCAGCGCTGCGTCTGCGCCGCCCAAAAGACACCATGATTTATGACACACCGATTGGTACCCTTACCTATCAGCTGCTCGGCTGCTTTGTGCCGCATGGCTTTTATTTAACCGCCCCAGTCTTTGAATATCTGGATCAGCCCATGCTATTTATGCAGGAGCTGAACCGTGACGTCAACCTAGGATTGGTGGGTAAAACGGTCATTCATCCGAGCCAAATTGCCTTAGTACAGCAAGCTTACTGCGTGCCTGTGAGCACTTTAGATGAAGCACAAGCAATACTACATAGTGAGGCCAAAGCGGTATTCAAATACAACAATACTATGTTAGAACCTGCGACCCACCGTGCTTGGGCGCATGAAGTGATTAATCGTGCAGAAGTGTTCGGTACTATTAATGACGGTCATAGCGATTATAAGCCGCTGTTGTGAGAGTAAGGTGCTGACACCCTAAACATTGGATATAGAAAAGTCGCTATCATTACTCCGATAACGGCTTTTTTTCTGAGAGAATAGTCAAAGACTAGGCGGTACTATCAACTAGATTATGAGAATTAAAATGAGATAAATTGATACCAAACAATGAAAAATTCGCAGTAAATATGAACATATTGACCATAATTTTGACACCGTCTAGCGAAAGTTTCGCCATATTAAGACCATAAAATGCATGACTGTACTAATTGATGACACGCTCTAGACACAGCATTGCAAAAAATGACTGATAACTGTATTGATTTGTTCAGGCTCTTCTACCGTTGCAGTATGTCCAGCTCGTTTAATGACCGCAAGTTTAGAGCCTGCAATCGCAAAGTGCATACGCTCAGATTTTGGATAAGGCGTCGCCGCATCTTCATCACCAACTATAATCAAGGTAGGCGTCGTAATATCACCAAGTTGTTCATAAACCCCTTTACGCTCAATGACGCCCATCGTTGCTTTAGTCACGCCAAACTTATGATTGGCTTGCATATGCGCGAGCCATTCTTTACCTTCAGCTTTACGCGACTTATCTTCTAAGAAACTGCTACCAAACATAATAGGCATTACTTTTTTGCTGACGCGCTTCATGCCCAACCAACGAATAGCGGTAGTGAGCTTACGATATTTCGGTGCAGTTTTAGGATCTTCAGGATCGGCTGAAGTCTCTAACAATATTAACGATAACAGCATTTCTGGATACTTAATCGCAATACGCTGCGCTATAAACCCGCCCATTGATAAGCCGACAAAATGACACTTATTGATATTAAGTGCTTTAAGTAACGCGATAGCATCCTCGGTTAGGGTGTCCATATCGTAGCCAGACTTAGTAATCTGCGACTGCCCCTGCCCACGAAAGTCAAAAGCGATACAGCGATACTGGTCTTGAAAGTGCGCGACTTGCTTATCATACATCCGCGTACTCCACAGCAGTCCGTGCGCAAACACCATTACTGGCTTATGTTTATCGTCAGGCGCACTGTCTTCATAATAAATACTAGTGTCATTAATCTGGATATGGGGCATAACCGTTTCCTTGTATGGCTAATATAGCTTATATCAATAAATAGGAGCTTATTAAGAAGCAACCACATGATATTCGTAGGAGTCTTTTAGCATAAATCACACAGTAGCCGTTTAGTAGCTTTATTTTTTACTATCATATGAATAAACCCACTTCAATCCGCTACTCATAATGTATAGACATCCTATACTATCGAATCATATCGGTACAAATGACCTTATAGTGTCGCAAGCGCTCATCAAACTGGCTTTTATAAAAACACCAAACTGCTATAGTCATTAGCATTAAATAATATAGTTATAAGGAGAACCACCATGTCACAAAATCTAGTCGAATATAAGACTGCACAACACATCGCTACCATTACCATGAATGATCCCAAGACTCTAAATGCTTTCAGTACACCGCTAAAGAAAGCAATGATGGCGGCCCTGAAGCAAGCAGATGCTGACGAACAAGTGCGAGTAATTGTCCTACAAGGTGCAGGTAATAACTTCTCAAGTGGCGGTCATATTGGTGAGATGCTTGAGAATGGTATGGAAGGTGAGGCACTATCTGACAAGCTTAACTTTATGGTGGGCGAAGTCGCTGAGATTAGTCTAAAACTGCGCAATATTCATAAGCCTATTATTGCCAAACTAGAAGGCGCGGTCGCAGGTGCGGGTATGAACCTTGCCTTGACTTGTGATTTTCGTATTGCTGCTGACAATGCTAAATTTGTACAAGCGTTTGTCAATATTGGTCTAGTTCCCGATGCTGGTGGGATTTATTTACTTAATCAACTCATTGGGGCAGCGAAGACCACAGAGCTGGTGATGCTTGGTGATAAGCTAACGAGCGATGACATGGCGCGTTTGAACTTAGTTAATACAGTGGTTAGCGCGGATGAGTTAGATGCAAGCGTTAACGCCTTGGCGACTCGTTTAAGTAATCTACCTGGAAAAGCATTGGCCTCGATAAAACATATGATTAATACGCATGCGTATATGGGTCTTAATGAAGCCCTAGATATGGAAGTGGATCAGCAAACTATGTTGGCAAAGACCGAGGATTTTAAAGAAGGCATTAGTGCGTTTATGGAAAAACGTAAGCCAGTTTATAAGGGTAAATAAGTTGTAAATCGAAAGCTAATTCTGTCTCTATTTTTCAATCTTCACCACACAAAAACCCCGCATCATTACGATACGGGGTTTTCTTATTCGAAAAATTTACAACTTCAAAAACTAGGTCAATTGAGCAACGTTAATTTTATCCGCTTCTTCGGTATACTCTTCCATACGGTCAAAGTTCATGTATTGATACACTTCATCGCCCATACTGTTGAGCATGCCAGCATATTGCTGATATTCATCATTGGTTGGCAATTTACCCAATACTGCAGCGACAGCAGCAAGCTCAGCTGAAGCAAGATATACGTCCGCGCCTTGACCCAAACGGTTCGGGAAGTTACGAGTTGACGTCGATACCGCAGTAGAATTCGGGGCGATACGTGCTTGGTTACCCATACATAATGAACAACCTGGCATTTCAGTACGAGCGCCGGCTTGTGCGTAGATGTTGTAGTAACCTTCTTCCATCAACTGACGCGCATCCATTTTGGTTGGTGGCGCAATCCATAAACGAGTTTTTAAGCTACCTGATGGGACGTCTTGGAGCAATTTACCGGCAGCACGGAAGTGACCAATGTTGGTCATACATGAACCAATGAATACCTCATCAATGATGTTCCCTGCCACGTCTGACAATGTTTTGGCATCATCAGGGTCATTTGGGCAGCAAAGAATAGGTTCTTTGATCTCGCTCATATCAATGACCATATCGATGGTATATTCAGCATCTTCATCAGCGCGCATGAGGCTTGGATTCGCTAACCATTCTTGCATGGCTTCAACACGGCGGCTAATAGTACGCGCATCGCCATAACCTTCTGAAATCATCCATTTGAGCAAAGTAACGTTCGAGTTCAGATATTCAGTGATTGACGCTTCTGATAAGGCAATGGTACAACCTGCGGCACTACGCTCAGCTGACGCATCAGACAGCTCAAATGCTTGCTCAAGCGTTAAGTCGTCAAGGCCTTCAATCTCAAGGATACGACCGTTAAACTCGTTAATTTTACCTTTTTTATCGACGGTCAATAAGCCATCTTTGATCGCTTGGTACGGAATCGCATGGACTAAGTCACGTAAGGTAATACCAGCTTGACGTTCGCCGACGAAACGGACACGGACAGACTCAGGCATATCAAGTGGCATTACGCCAGTTGCGGCTGCGAAAGCGACTAGGCCAGAACCGGCTGGGAATGAAATGCCCATTGGGAAACGGGTATGCGAGTCACCACCAGTACCAACGGTATCTGGAAGTAGCATACGGTTCAACCATGAGTGAATAATACCATCACCTGGACGTAAGCTTACGCCACCACGGTTCATAATAAAATCAGGTAGCGTGTGCTGAGTTTCTATGTCAACAGGCTTGGGATACGCTGCTGTATGACAGAATGACTGTAATACCAAATCTGTTTGGAAACCTAAACAAGCCAAGTCTTTTAGCTCATCACGAGTCATCGGACCGGTGGTATCTTGGCTACCGACAGTGGTCATTTTTGGTTCGCAATACATGCCAGCGCGGACGCCGTCTAGACCACAAGCTTTACCAACCATTTTTTGCGCTAAAGTGAAACCTTTACCCGTATCAACTGGCTCTTCTGGCTTAGCAAAAATGTCTGAATGAGGCAAACCCATATATTCACGAGCACGATTGGTCAAACCACGACCAACGATTAGCGGAATACGGCCACCGGCACGTACTTCATCCAGTAACGTTGGTGAGTTTAGCTTAAAAGTTGATAATACTTCATCAGAATCATGCTTAGTAATTTTGCCTTCATACGGATAGATATCAAACACATCACCCATATTTAAATTATCGACATTAATTTTTTCGATAGGTAGTGCACCTGAATCTTCCATAGTATTAAAGAAGATTGGGGCGATATTGTTACCAAGAACCAGACCACCACCACGTTTGTTAGGGACGTTAGGGATATCATCACCCATCAGCCATAATACTGAGTTAGTCGCTGATTTACGGCTAGAGCCAGTGCCGACTACGTCACCAACATAAGCAAGCTGATGGCCTTTTTCTTTTAGCGCTTCAACCTGTTTCATAGGACCAATAACACCCTCTTCGTCAGCGGTGATACCGTCGCGAGAGTTTTTGTGCATGGCTAATGAATGTAATGGGATATCAGGACGGCTCCAAGCATCTTGCGCCGGTGACAAGTCATCAGTATTGGTTTCGCCAGTGACTTTAAAGGTCGTATAGGTTGATTTCTTTGGTACTGCAGCGCGATTCAAGAACCACTCAGCGTCCGCCCAAGATTGAATCACTTCTTTAGCGATGTCATTGCCCGCTTCTGCTTTTTCAGTGACGTCATGGAACGCATCAAAAACCAATAAGGTTTTTTTCAAAGCTTCGGCAGCGTCTTGCGCCAGTTCTTTGTCATCTAATGCAGCAACCAATGATTCAACGTTGTAACCACCTTGCATGGTGCCTAAGATTTCAACGGCTTTTTGCTTACTAACCAATGAAGAAGTCGCTTCACCTTTTACGATAGCAGCTAAAAAGGCTGCTTTCACATAAGCGGCTTGGTCAACACCGGCCGGAATGCGGTTTTCTAGCAAGTTCATCAAGAACGCATCTTCACCTGCTGGTGGATTTTTAAGTAACTCAACTAGGTCTGCTACTTGCTTCTCATTAAGTGGAAGCGGTACAGTTCCTTGCTCGGCACGTTCTGCGACATGTTTACGATAAGCTTCTAACACAATAGTCGTCCTCGTCGGTTGGATGGTCGGCACATTACGTGAGTAGTCTGAATGACTGCCTGCGTCGATGCACCAATTTGGATATTTATGCCTACCAATATAGCTTAAAACGGCTAAAATGTTAATGACCAAAGCGTAAACAGGCCTACATAGCCAACATTTAGTAGAGAAATGGGAGGTATTTCTTCCTGTATATTGCTAACATTACTCATCATGATATTAAGTTAATTTAACTGTGTTTTTTGGCTATTTTTCTGTTAAATTAGTAGGCGCGCGTCATATAGAACGCTTTTGTAAAAAGTAGCATATCTTAGTATTTATCAATTGTTATCTTTATTAATTGTCATTTTTACTATAAATAGCGCTCATGTCCGTATTCTATATTTAATGTTAATCACTTATATAAGTACAACTGAGTGCACCTTCCAAACTAATATTTATACCCGATAAATAGCGATTTTTCACACCTTTTCTGCTTGGACACCTGCTTACGCCAACCTGCAATAGAAGGGTGAAAAACAACCTGATTTTTGCTATAATCATCGTATTAAACTTCACATCTCACTGTCATTGAATAATAAACAAAACCCGTGACTTAATAAGGGTTTAGGATAAGTCTATGAACTCATTAGCCGTACAAACGCACGTTCCTGCTGCCAGAGTCAAACCCAAAAAAGCCATCCAAGGTGAAAAGCTCCGTGGTTATGACAAAGTAGCGCGTATCCCAATTAAAGTAATCCCCACGGTCGAGGCCAAAAAAAAGCCAGACTGGATTCGGGTCAAGATGTCGTCCCCTGCTGAAGTGGCTCGCATCAAAAAAACCTTACGTGAGCAAAAACTATATACTGTCTGCGAAGAAGCGGCCTGCCCTAACTTGCCTCAGTGCTTTGCTGATGGTACGGCTACTTTTATGATTATGGGCGATATCTGTACCCGCCGTTGCCCATTCTGTGATGTAGGACATGGTCGCCCTAATAACCTTGATGCCGATGAGCCACGCCATACTGCTGAAACTATCTTAGGCTTGCAGCTGAAGTATGCCGTTATCACCTCAGTCGATCGCGATGATTTAAAAGATGGCGGCGCCGCTCATTTTGTCGAAGTACTTAACGAGGCAAGAGCGCTCAGCCCCAACTGCCTAATTGAGATTTTAGTTCCCGATTTCCGTGGCCGTATGGATATTGCGTTAGATTTATTAACTGAGACCGCGCCAGATGTTTTTAACCATAATATCGAGACGGTGCCACGCCTTTATAAAGCGTTCCGTCCGGGTTCTGATTATCAGCATTCGTTGGACTTGCTCAGAATTTATAAAGAACGTCGCCCTGATATTGCGACCAAATGCGGCTTTATGGTCGGACTTGGTGAAACCGAAGAAGAAATCTATACGCTACTTGATGATCTTAAAGCCAATGATGTCAATATGATTACGATCGGTCAATACTTACAGCCCAGCAAAAACCATGTACCTGTTGAGCGCTATGTGCATCCAGATGAGTTCCAGCGTTATATGGACTACGGTAAAAAGATTGGCTTCTTTAGCATTTGGGCAGGCCCGATGGTTCGCTCAAGTTATTTTGCGGATCGTCAATATTATGGTGAAGATTGCCCCGCCCCTATCCGTAGCAAAAAAGCCTTAGAAGCGGAAGGCAAGCTCGGTTGCTAAGCACTGTTTAGTGATTAACAACTAAGTTAAAGCACTAAACTAAGAAAGAAATAAGGGTGAATAGTAGATACCTACTATTCACCCTTATTTTATGGCTTAAATTAACCTTTGAGCACTTAATTTTTAAATCTTCAATACCTATATTAAATCTTTAAACGCTCAGAGAGGTTGTAGGTTTTTTACTCGTTCTGACGTTAAATATAGCGATACTAAGTACAATAATACCCCCTGCTAGACCAGTCATAAGCCCAGGATAAATGAGCAGTAACGCGCCAATGGCTAATATTGCACGCGTCAGGAAGTTCATACTTCCTTTGAAATAGCCCTCTAACGCGGCACTTAGTGCAATAACACCCGTAACAGAGGTCAATACCACCGTGACTATGTCAATAATAGGCGGTATTGGGTAATCTTTAGCCGTTACTGCCAGACCAGTAGGATCTATCATCAACATGGCAGGATTATAGATAAACATAAACGGTACGATAAATCCGGCCAAAGCTAATTTTAGTGCCAAATATCCGGTTTTCATCGGATCGCCGCCTGAGATACCAGCGCCCGCGAAAGCTGCTAGACAAACCGGCGGAGTAATATTGGCAAAAACCCCAAAGTAAAACACAAACATATGCGCTGACAAGATAGGAATATTAAATCCTGCTAAGGCTGGCGCGGCCATGGTCGCGGTGATGATATATGCAGGAATTGACGGCAATCCCATCCCCAAGACCATCGACGCTAGCATGGTTAAGATTAACGTGAGTAACAATGACCCCGCCCCTAACGTCACAATTGCAGAGGTCATTACCGTACCAAAGCTGGTCAGACTCACCACTCCAATGATAATACCAACTACCGCACAGGCGGCCATTACTGCTAGTGACTGGCGAGCACCATCTTCTAGAGCACCCAAAATATCAGCAAACCCCATTCGCGTCTCTTTTCGCAGCAGACTAACCACCACTGTGAACCCAATAGTATAAGCGGCTGCATAACCTACCGGTACATTTTTGATCAATAGATAAATCAAAAATACAATCGGTAGTAACATATGACCGCGCGCTTTTAATACCTCTTTTACCTGCGGGAGGCTCTCTTTGGCAATGCCTTTTAAGTCGCGACGTCCTGCACGAAAATGAACTTGTGCGATGACTCCCAGATAATAGAGTACCGCTGGTAACAAGGCCGCCAAAGCGATAGTGCTATAAGGCAACCCTGTGGTCTCTGCCATAATAAAAGCACTGGCCCCCATAATCGGTGGTAAGATTTGGCCGCCGACCGAAGCACTGGCTTCTACTGCACCCGCAAAGTCTTTATGATAGCCAACCTTTTTCATCAAAGGGATGGTAAACGCCCCGGTACTGACCACGTTCGATAAGGCTGAACCATTGATACTGCCCATAAAACCGCTTGAGATTACGGCCACCTTGGCTGGACCACCTTTTTTATCACCTGCCAGCGCTAATGCCAAGTCGTTAAACAGCTGTCCCATTCCAGAGCGCGCCAAAAATGCCCCAAACAAAATAAACAAAAAGATAAACGTAACCGATGCCCCAATCGCAACGGAGTATAGCCCTTCAGTTTTCAAAAATAACTGACCAAAAATATCACCAAAATCATACGGTCGAGTGAGTAGCCGGTCAGGCATAAAGTCTAAATGACTTACGAATGGATAGAGCAAAAATATCGATGCCAATATGGGCAAAATCAAACCAGTGATTCGTCGACTGCCTTCAAGCACACAGATAACGGTAATAATAGAAAATATCACATCCATCTGATTTGCCATTCCACCGCGAGAGGTCACAATGTCTTGGTACTCATAGATGAGATAGGTTACTCCCGTTAAGGACAGCAAAAACCAAATCCAGTCATACCAAGCCACCTGTTTACGACTGCTTTTTTTACTCGCTGGAAAGATTAAAAAAATCAGCGCAAAGCCAACCCCTAAATGCACCGCCCGTTGTAGCAACGCTGGCATGGGATTGAAGGTGACATATAAATGAAAGAGGGAATATAAGATACAAATCCCAGCAATAAAATATTTTACTGGTCCTTGGGTGATATGACGGGTAATTGACTCGCGGTCATATTTTTCCAATATCGCTTGAGTGACGTTAGGGTCAACATCATTATCAACGCTGTTATCAACATCAGTATCGGCATGAGCGTTCGGCTGCTTCGACAAATCAGTGTCATCGCTAGACATATGAGGCGCGCTACTGTGATTCGTCGCTTTGGAGTTCATGACAAAAGTCCTTATTCAATCTATCAATTATACTATACGCTTTGGGCGTAATAGTTACTTCGGAATAGTCTGGCGCCCATTGATGAATCAAAATCCGATGGTCAGCATAATCAATTTCACCTTTGGTTAGCCTCGATACCACCCAATTAAGACTAGGCAGTCTCTCATTGATTCGATACCCTATATAGCCAGGCTTTTTTACTTTAGCAACTGCTTCGGTTGCTGGCGTGCCTGCACCAAAAGCTTCAAAGTAAGTCGTGGTCAGCAGTAGCCCGTCGTTCTCACGGTGATACTGCTCCTCCCACCATTGTTTTTCCACAGAATGAATCCAGCGCAACTCGAAGTTGGGTTCGACGAAATAACATACCTTTTCATCAACCCGCACCTCTATTACTGACTCACGTGTAGAGACCACCCATAGCAGAAAAAAAACGAGCGCAACAATGACTGTTGCGCTAGATATTAACCACAAGCGTTTATTTTGCGGCTTGTTCATCATAGTATCTTTTGGCTCCAGGATGGATAGGCGCTACCATACCTTGCTGTGCAGTATCTAAACTGATATCAGCGGCCGCTTGGTGTGCATTTCTCAAACCCTCTAAATTATCAAATAAAGTTTTGGTCAGTTTATAACCATCCGCTTCAGATAGCTCAGAGCGTACTAATAATGCATTCATGATTGCCGCAGTTGGAACCGCAGTTTCATTACCATAAGTGCCTGCAGGAATCTCAAAGGTTTTGAAGTAAGGTTTTGTTTTAATAAGCTCTTTAAGCTTGTCTTGATTGATACTTACCACTTGCAAGTCTAAGCCCTGCTCTAACTCTAATAACGATGAGTTTGGTAGCCCACTACTAAAGAATGCAGCGTCAATTTTGCCCGCTTTCATGGCATCAGCAGCATCAGCAAAGCCTAGATAGTCTACCTCGACATCATCATAAGTCATGCCAAAGCCTTCTAATAACGTTCGGGCATTGACCTCAGTTCCAGAACCTTGATCGCCAACCGCAAAGCGCTTGCCTCTTAAGTCTTCAATATTTTTAATTCCAGAGCCTTTGGTGGACACTAGCTGCACCACATTGGGATACAATACGGCAATCTGTTGAATATTAGTAATTGGCGCATCAAAGTTATTTTCACCTTTAACCGCATCAGTGACGACATCACTAAGAGCCAATACCATATCAACTTTGCCTAATGTCAATAAATTGACGTTTTCTACTGAAGCGCCTGTGGTTTGAGTCTTTGAGTTGACACCAAAGGTTTTGACATAGATTTCTGCTAATGAGGTGCCAATGATATTATAAGGGCCTGATGCACCGCCTGTAGCGATAGTGACAAACTCGGCATCAAGTTTGTCATCAGCAGCTGGAGCAGCGGCGTCAGTTGCCGTAGTGTCACTGCTTTCTGAGCTTGGAGATGAGCACGCTGTCAGGCCTAAAGCGGCGCTTAGCATAGCGGATAGCAGTAAAGGAGATCTTGAGGAATTAAGCATTGATTTCATCCTTGAAGTTGAGCGATTTGATACATTTGACCACATTAACGTATAAATGTTAAATGATTTACAGGTCTGCAATGATATAGCAATTTTTGAAAAAAATATACTGTAGTCTATTTTTCCTTTTATATTCAATAGCTTATATCTTAGCGATGTTTTTACAATAGACAGACTATAACCCTACTTTTATTATACTAGATCTTAATACCACCTCTTATCATCAGAATTTTGGAGAACCCTTATGACATCACTTATAGTAGAAGATACGGCGCTGTTATCTGCTAATATTGCCATTATTGGCGGCAGCGGCCTATATCAAATGCAAGCCTTAACCAATAAGCGTAGCGTTACTATACAGACGCCATATGGTGATCCGTCTGATGATATTATCCTTGGTGACTTAGATGGTGTAACGGTGGCCTTCTTAACGCGACATGGGCAAGGCCACAGGCTGACGCCATCTGAAGTACCTTATCGCGCGAATATTTATGCGCTGAAAACTTTAGGCGTGCGCTATATTATTTCGGTATCAGCAGTAGGCTCATTACAAGAAGCCTTTAAACCTTTAGATATGGTTGTTCCAGATCAAATGATCGATATGACCAAGCATCGAGTGAGTACGTTCTTCGGAGATGGTGCGGTTGCTCATGTGTCAATGGCCGATCCACTGTGTCCTGTTCTAGCAGGTATACTAATGCGTGCTTATAGTGAAGCAAATATTAATGAGGGAACCTGTCACCCAAAGGCGACCTATGTCTGTATTGAAGGGCCACAGTTCTCAACTCGTGCGGAATCGCACTGGTATCGGCAGATACAAGCAGATATTATCGGTATGACCAATATGCCTGAAGCCAAATTAGCGCGTGAAGCCAGTATCGCCTATGCAACCTTAGCATTGGTAACGGACTTTGATTGCTGGCATCCTGTTGAGGAAGCGGTCAGTGCGGATTATGCGATTCAAAACCTTATAAAAAATGCCGAAAATGCTCAGCAAGTAATCAAGCAAGCGGTGGCGTTAATTGCAGCTGAGAGGCCCGAATCAATTGCCCATAACGCTTTAGCACAGGCATTGGTCACCCCGATTGAAGCGATGGACGAACAGACTAAGACAAGGCTTGCGGCGTTATTATCGTAGATTGTCCATATTAATTATTGTGTATCACCAGTAATCGCATGGTCATCAAGCCAGCCCGAAGGCAAATGCTGTAAATCAGCGGGCTCATCAATATCATGCAGTGGCTCTAGTAGTGCCAGCGTCCAGCCTAGTGCCGCAATACGTTGCTGGGTCACTGCGGCTACGCTATCAACACTCCATGTCATATTTGAAAATAAACTCTCATGAGCGTACTTTAATCCAAGCAACACATAACCACCATCTGAAGCAGGAATCATTACCGCATCGTGCTGATCTAATTGCTGCACTGCTGCTTGAATGCATTGTGCTGTTAAGCTGGGGCAATCGGTACCTATTAATACTATTTTTTGATACTCATTTAACGCCTGATGACTGGCATTCAATAAGCGCACCCCTAAGTCGCCCTCCATTTGAGCTGACCACCGCAACGAGTTAGGTAAATCAATTTTTTGCCAGCAGGGATCAGTAGGCACAGGACTGACGCACAACTCAACCACATAATCGGTAGCTACAGCGTGCTCAACACTATGCAATAGTAACTTTCGAGCCATACGCACCGCACCATTACTGCCAAGTGCGGGTTGTAGACGAGTCTTCGCCATATCTTGGGCCGGATATTTAGCAAAGATAACAATACAGGTATCTGTTTTGGCTTTTTTGACTGTCTGTTGGCTGGTTTGCGCTAGGGACGTTGTTACTTCCTTCACCATACTTATCCCTCTAACTGCTATTATTTTCCTAATTTCTTCTATTTTCCTAGCCACTGTTATTTTTTAATTATTATAATAACGTTGCTTTGATATCTCAGGTGAGATGCCGCGCCAGTAATCAAAACGCAACTGCCACATTAAAAATATCGTTCGCCCTGTGCCATTCTGCTGCCAGCGCCGTGCTGAAGTGGTCGCTTTACTACGTAAACAAGCAGGCTTAGCGATATTTTTTAGACGTTTGCACAGCTCTATATCCTCCATCAACGGCTGATTGGGATAACCATCAATTTGTTCGAATAATGACCTTTTAATAAAAATTGCCTGATCGCCGGTAGCTATTCCCGTCAACCGTGAACGCACATTCATCATTCTACTTACTATGCATAGCATCAGATTGCGACTGTCTAGGTGCACGTCAAAGCGTCCCCAAGCCGATTGGACCATTGCGTTTTTGATATCACTAGTAGCGTTAATTGGCAGCTGAGTATCCGCATGTAAGAACAGTAATATATCTCCAGTGGCTAAAGCTGCACCCATGTTCATCTGACTGGCACGACCGGCGGTAGTTTCGATAATTTGCCAGTCGATAGATGACTGCCTATTCTCTACTAATTCATTAATCAGTGCTTCGGTAACGGCTACTGACTCATCGCTTGAGCCACCATCCACTATTATAACTTGCTCTGGTAGCGGATTAAGGTTAGCCATATGTGTAATCAACTGGGGCAGATTTTCCGCTTCATTTAATAAGGGGATGATAATAGAGATGCTAATTGAATAGTTAGTCATAGTTGGCAACACTCAACTTATTTTTTATTTAAGCGCCAATCGTAATCGGTATAGCTTATGTTGATTTTACCTTGTTTTAACGATGCTGCTTGGGTTTTGTCTAACCCTAACGATTGACTATAACGTCCTAAAAATCCTGCTAGATCATTACTGTCACGCCAGCTGGTGGCAAAATCTTCTTTGTACCATTTAAAGAGTGGCGATATCTCCAACGTATTGCCTTTTATACGGTTGCGACTGTTATCTGCTAAGAATTTAGCAGTGACTTGCTCCAACTGTCTGTCCAAACGCTTACCCGTAAAGGCATCATTTTGTAGCGCCGGACAGCCAATACTGGCACAGTTAACCGCAAAGTGAATACGGGGGTCGTTATAGCGTTGTGAGCCGCGAATCAGAGTATGTTCGACATCATCTAGCGAGCGGGTTTTACCCAATAACGGAATGAAATCTTGCTTCCACGGCGAGCTAAACAGCGAGCCGATATCTTTGATTGATTTGATATTGGGATACTTGGTGAGGACTAATTCGACTGTGCGGGCATTATAAACGTTGATTAAAAATGCCAATTGATCATTCTTATTCCAACGATCAAATCCAGATTGGCTCACCTTGCTAGTAGCATTAAGATAATCTGTCAGCTGTGACTTATCTGCTTGCATACCTATATAATCAACCACTGACGCTTTGCCACCATTGGTCATAGTAACGTGCTGATCTAACAAGCTATCCCAACTTTGATGGCTAAAGTCTGCATAGACTGCGACACTAGGCAGTAGCATAGCTACTGCGATAAGAGATTTTAATATCGAAAAATTAAATAATGACATCGGATTAGCTCCGTCTAAAACGGTGGTATTTTTCCACCCATTTTAATAGGGTTTGCGGGGCATGAGCACGTTTCCACTCGCCCGCAGCGGATTTGTTGGCTTCGCTCATGGTGGGATAGCTGTGTATGGTACCAAGTATCTTATTAAGTCCGAGGCCGTGTTTCATAGCAAGAACATATTCGGCGAGCAATTCACCAGCGTGATTGCCTACAATGGTCACGCCCAAGATTTTATCTTTTTTTGGAACGGTCAGTACCTTGACCCATCCGGTAGCGCGACTGTCAGTAATCGCCCGGTCAAGCTCAGCAATATCATAGCGCGTCACTTCAAATTTAATACCTTGCGCGCAAGCCTCTTGTTCATTAAGACCAACGCTAGCAACTTCAGGATCAATAAATGTCACCCTGGGTATCACTCGATAATCGGCTTTAAACTTTTTAAAGGTACCAAACAACGCATTGACAGCAGCATACCAGGCTTGATGCGAGGCCACATGGGTAAACTGATAAGGCCCAGCAACATCACCTGCAGCCAAAATATTGGGGTATTTAGTTTCAAGATAATCGTTAGTCACGACGGTGTGTCCCTTATCCACATCAGGATCAATGCCTAGTTTTTCAAGTCCATATCCTGTCATGCGCGCACGGCGACCGACAGCAATAATTAGCGCATTAAACTCTAAGACATTTTCAGTATCATTGTGCTTCACTATCAGGCGTTGGCTGGCATTGCTGTCTACACCCATGCGTTCACAACGTACCGCATCATGCTGGAGTAGCACCTGTACACCATCGGCTTCAAGACTCGCCTTGGCATAGTCTGAAACCTCTTGATCTTCTTTTTTTAGCAACCGCGAACCGCGCTCCACTTGAAAAACGTTAGATCCTAAGCGCGCAAAAGCTTGCGCCAATTCGCAGCCAATCGGCCCACCGCCAATGATGACCAAGCGCTTTGGCGGTGCTTGTTGTTTACTAAGCGCCTCCCACATAGTGTCACTGGTCAGATAATCAACGCTCTCAAGTCCTGCTATCGGCGGTATAACCGGTTGGCTACCAGCGGCAATGATAATATTGCGCGTGGTTAGACGTTGACTCTTACCTGCCTCGTCAACAATCTCTACTGTCCACGGATCAATGATAGTGGCATAGCCTTTGATGACGTCGACGCCGAGGTCAGTATAACGCTCAACACTATCATGAGGCTCAATTGTGGCAATAATACGATGTATCCGCGCCATGACTGATTTAAAGTCATAATCGATGTCGACATTTTGCAAGCCATAATCCGTAGCATGACGCATATCGTGAGCAACTTTGGCACTTTTTATCAGCGCTTTACTGGGTACGCAGCCATAGTTGAGACAATCGCCACCCATTTTATGAGCTTCAACCAAGGTGACTTTTGCTTTAACAGCCGCTGCAATATAAGACGATACTAAACCTGCAGCGCCTGCCCCAATCACTACTATATTTCGATCAAAGGAGGAGGGTTTAGTCCAGCCTTTATAAACTTGTCGGCCTTTGTACCAATTAAGGAGTTTCTTAGCAATGAGCGGAAATACTGCTAACAAAGCAAACGAGCCCAGTAGCGCGGGCGAGATGATGTCTTTTAGACTGTCAATTTGTGCCAGTTGTACACCCGCATTGACATATACAAAGGTGCCCGCCAGCATACCGATTTGGCTGACCCAATAATACGTCCACGATTTAATCGTGGTCAGTCCCATTAAGATATTGACAAGGAAGAACGGAAATAACGGCAGCAGACGCAAGGTAAATAAATAAAATCCACCGTCTTTTTCCATACCTTGATTGATACTTTTTAACTTAGTAGCAAATTTATTTTGCAAGCTATCGCGCAGTAGATAACGCGAGGTAAGAAAAGCAAACAACGCCCCAATACTGGACGCAAAGGAAACCAGCAGCAGACCCCACCATAGGCCGAACAGTGCTCCTGCCAGCAGGGTCATCAATGCGGCACCTGGCAAGGAGAATGCCGCGATGACCACATACGTTAAGAAAAATACCCCACCAACTAGCAGGGGTGTATCATCACGCCATTGATAGAACTGACTTAGACGTGCTTGAATCCCTTCCAGTGTGAATAAATCATTTAATCCAAAAAAGAAAAATCCAGCGACGACTAATGCAATAGCAAGGACAATCAGTACTTTTTTCATGCGTTGCCCTTTATATTCTGAGTAATATTAGATGTGACGTTATAAATTAGACGGTTGTGTCTTCTGCTATATTTTGTGCTGTGCTGTGTTTTGTACTGTGTCTGTTATTGCCTCTTATTCTAAAGCGCCGCCACAGCTACTTCCCTGTCCTGCCGTGCAGCCATAACAATGGTCAGCAATAGCGATGTCATCATCGGCAGGATTTTGGGTTAGTAGATCGCTAAGCTGTCGCCGCGACTTATTAGGTACAGGAATCTCTAACTGCTGGTTAAAATCACAATCAAATAATTCTCCCAGCCAATTGACACTGATAGTCGAGCGGCACATCACATCGGCTATATTAGCTGCTACATGATTTTTCTTGAGCAAATCCATATAGGAATGAAACTCGTTCTTGGCCAATAATACCGCACCAAAGCGCTTAATCGGCATATTGGTCAAAGCAAATAGCTGGTTAAATTCAATATCAAAATGCTGCTTTAACTCACGCTTATAATCAGCTTCGAGCTTCTGTTGATTGGGCGGCAATGAGGCACCTTGCGGGTTATAAACGAGATTTAGGATTAAATCTTTTCCATACCCTAAACTATTGAGCTTTTGTAATCCTAAGATACTGTTATCAAACGCGCCTTTACCACGCTGTTTGTCCACGTTCTCTAGAGAATAACAAGGCAATGAAGCCACTACTTCAACGTCATTATCAGCCAAGAACTGCGCCATATCCTCATAACCTTCTTCCATGAGGATGGTCAAATTACAGCGATCAATAACCTTGACACCTAATGCGCGCGCAGCGTTGATTAGATATTTGAAGTCGTCATGCATTTCAGGCGCACCGCCAGTCAAATCCAGCGTATCGATATTTTGTGCTTGCAAGACTTGCGGAATCAGCTCAACCAATTCGCGTGACATCATCTCTGTACGATAGGGGCTGGCCGCAACATGACAATGTACACAGGACATATTACACAAGTAGCCCATGTTGACTTGTAGGGTTGTCAACTGACGGCGCTTGATGGTAGGAAAATCAGTATGTTCGAGTAGTTCAATAGTAGATTTCATGAGGGAATAGAATCCAGTTGATAGCACTCTTGGGTATGAGAAAAAAGGAAAACTTCGTATGAATATTTCATTTCCCATTATTAAACTGTTTAGTTGCTTTATTATAACACTATCTAATAATTAGTTAATCTAATCAATACTACCTTATCACGCACTTATTGTTTCGATTAATAATAGCAAACCATCTCGTTATTCCAAATTAGTATTAACCTTGATCAGTTTTTACAAAGCGCTTATCGATATGACGTTTTAAGTACCATAACCAATGGCCTTGTAAGCTGATCTTGCCCCAACTGGCAATCGCATACTTATCACCGCAGGACAGCAAATATAAAGTGCGTGCGCTCGGCTGATACTTTTTTAGTGACTTGCTGGGTAGCGGCTTCTTTGGCACTGATTCTCCTGCTACATAGGCAAGTAAATTATCAGCCATCACCGCGCCGCCATGTACCGCATGAACCCCGGAGTGCGCCACCTTTTGATCTACTCGCGTTGCCACATCACCCACTGCAAATACATTGGGATGAGAGATACTTTGCTGGGTGCCATTAACAGCTATAAATCCATTATCTACCGTTTCTAAATCCGTGCACTTTGTCCATGCGGCACCAGTGACCCCAGTGGCAGCAATCACCGTATCCATTGGTAGAGAATCTTGGGTAGTGAGCAGATGACTTTTACTATAGCCCGTTGCTCGCGCCTTAATCATGGTAATGCCATGGCGCTTGAGCTGATTGATAACACGCCGCTTAAAGCGCTGATCAAACCCAGACAATAGATTTTGCCCACAGATCAAATACACTTGATGATTGGGATTGATGCGCTGCAAAGCGACTTGTGCAGCCATGACCAATTCGGTCGCTGCTGCCCCTGCGCCAACAATTGCCAGTCGATAATGGGTAGCGTGCTGAGCATCTATCATAACCTGCTGCCACTGATGAATAAATGCTGATAGTGGTCTGATAGCAATAATAGCAGGAACATTATGGATAGTAGTTATAGCTGTCCTTAACCAGTACATATCCGTATCTGCACCGGTATTTAAAGACAGTACATCATAATCATAGTCAAAGCCAAAGGGCTCGCTATCAGTGGTCGTCACCGTGCGAGACGTCGCATTGACCTTGACTATTGGCTGCTGAATAAAGCGCACGCCTGCCTGCTCGCAGAGTAACTTAACATCAATACTGATGTCATCAAGACCATAATGTCCCGCCATCCAGCCGGGTAACATCCCAGAATAGACAAACTGCGGTTGTTCAGTAATCAAAGTAATATCAGCATTTGCTAGACGCTCAATGCTAAAACGACGCAATAAGCCAATATGAGCATTGACCTGCGCCTGCTAATAATAATTTCTTTACAGGCAAGTTTTTCATAAGAGTGCTTAAAAAATTATTTGGTTATTTAGTAAAGCATAGTCAATTCACAATGCTATCGGTATAAAGAAATAAAGCACAAGCCAGACATTAATAGGATTAGAGAGAGTAGAGCGGTTTTATAATAGACTGACTATAACGGTATTAGCAGATAAAAGTACAAGCGCAATCAGAATTAAAACATAACTTAAAAGGATTTAAGCTCATTCTATTGTACGATGTCAATAAATCTGCAAATAATATTGACCCTATAAAGCTTTGTGGTTAGATTGATGACAGCAAGTACTGATCTAATAGCGACTTTATTTCATAAAAAATTAAAAAGAATAAAATCAGCGGTATAACTTTTCAATGGAATGAACTCTAAGGATAACGCCATGACCATAATTACATTAATCAAACCAACTTTACTAAGTCTTGGGCTTGTTAGTATCATGGGTTGTACTGCTATGCAGACCACCAAAGAGCAGACAGGCAATTCAGCGACTGTCTATTACAACGGCACTATTATTACCATGGAAGGTGACCAGCCGCAGATGGTTGAGGCCCTAGTCACCCAAGCGGGTAAAATTGCCTATGTCGGTCGTTTAAACGCGGCTCAATCTAAATACAAAAATGCCGCGCAAGTCGATCTTAACCACCAAACCTTATTACCAGGATTTATCGACCCACACAGTCATTTTGACATGGTGTCGAACACTATGGGTCAGGTCAACTTAAACCCGCCACCGATTGGTAACGTTGATAGCATTGATAAAATGCTGCAAGCCTTAAAAGATTATAAGCAAGATCACAATATCGCAGATGGCGACTGGATCTTCGGTTGGGGTTATGATGAAAGTCAGTTAATCGAGGCGCGTCATCCAACCAAGGAAGATATTGATAAAGTGTTGCCTAATAATCCGGTTTATCTGCAGCATACCAGTGGTCATATGGGTGTGGCCAATACCAAGGGCCTAAAGGCCATGAACATTACGGCTGACAGTAAAGACCCAGCTGGTGGTAATATTGCGCGGGTCAAAGGCTCTAACGAACCTAACGGACTCGTACAAGAGACCGCGATGTATCCATTTGTGCGCCACATGTTAGAAGTGTTAGCTCCGAATCAAGCCAAATTTTTTGATCAGACGCAAGATTATTATGCTGAGAATGGCGTGACCACTGCCCAAAATGGTTCGACCACCCGTGATACCATTGCGTTTTTCCAAACGCAAGCCGATGCTGGTAAACTTAAAATTGACTTGGTAGCACTCGCAGGCGTTAGCGACTTAGATGAAAATTTAGCTGATAAAAACTTTAAGTGGAAAACCTATCAAAATGGCTTTAAGGTTCAGGGTACTAAAATTATCGCTGATGGCTCACCGCAAGGCAAGACCGCTTACTTTACTCAGCCTTACCTCACACCGGTTGCCGATTGCGCCCAGGATTGCCGCGGTCTACCTAGTGTCAGTCAAGATGAGCTCAACGAGATGTTTGTAAAGGCCTATGCTCGCGACAATCAGTTGTTTATTCATAATAATGGTGATGCCGCTACCGATATGATTATCAAAGCGCACGAATATACAGTTAAAAAGACAGGGCAAGCGGCTGATAAGGATCGGCGTACCATCCCAATTCATGCGCAGTTTGCTCGTCTTGATCAACTTGAAGCCTTTAAAAAATACAACATGCTGCCCTCGTTTTTTACCAATCATGCGTATTTCTGGGGTGATGTACACGTTAAAAATCTAGGCGAGGCACGCGCTAAATTTTTAAGCCCAATGGCGACTGCTGATAAAATGGGATTAAAATACACCAACCATTCCGATGATACCGTGACCCCAGTAGATTCGATGTTCACTGTTTGGTCGGCGGTCAATCGCACTTCACGCTCAGGTAAAATTATTGGTAAAGAGGAGCGCATAAGCCCTTACCAAGCGCTTAAAGCCATTACCACCAATGCTGCTTATGAGTATTTTGAAGAAGACCGCAAGGGCACGTTAGTGACCGGCAAACTGGCTGATTTGGTCATTTTAAACGCCAATCCTTTGACGATAGAGGCCAATAAACTCAAAGACATCAAGGTTATGACAACCATAAAAGAAGGTGAAACAATTTTTAAGCGCCCAGTACAATAACCATTATCGAATCACCCGTTTTTTAGAACTTTATAAATTTAAGCTATTTTAGGAACCGCTTATGAGTAACCCCAAGCAAATTACCTCTTCCGATCAAACCCATTACCTGCATCATACTTTTTTTGAGCCGAGCGATGGCGATATTAAAGCAACTTTGCTAATTGTCCACGGTATGGCAGAGCACAGCGGTCGTTATGCCGATTTTGCGCAGTTCTTAGCTAACTATGGCATTGCAGTGGCAACTTATGACCAGCTTGGGCATGGCCAGACAATCAAAGCGGTGGATGAGCTCGGGTTTTTCGGTAATGAGCATCCAGTACAGTTATTACTAAAAGATGTCATTGTTATGGCGGATAGCATAAAGTCTCGTCATCCTGATGTGCCGCACTTTATTATGGGGCATTCAATGGGCTCATTTATTGTGCGTACAGTCCTTAAGCATCATGCTCAAGAATTCACAGGTGCGATTCTTATGGGTACGGCAAATGCTAATCCACTAGTAAAAGTACTGCTGCCATTGAATAAAATTCTCGCCAAAGCCGCGCCTAAAAAGCCCAATACTGTCTTTGCTGAAATCATGAATAAGATGCTCAATGCTAAGCTGAATAACCGTATTTCGCCATCTGAATTTGCTTGGTTGAGCGAAGATACTACTAATATTGCAGCGTATGAAGCAGATCCGTTAACCGGCTTTACCTTTACCAATAATGGCTTTATGACTTTATTTGCGTTAATGCAAGCGGGACTGCATAAAGGCTGGACGTCGACTATTGCTAAAGACTTCCCTATGCTATTTGTCAGCGGTGAGAATGATCCAATCGGTAATATGGGTCGCGGTATTCGCGATATTATGAGTAATTTACAAAAACAGAGTTTTAGCAATGTAGATGCACGCCTGTATCCTAATATGCGTCATGAACCATTACATGAGCAACACCATAGTGTGGTATATCACGATATTTTACATTGGATACGCACTTTAAGTGCTTAGAGTATATTTACGGTGCTGCCAACATGGTTTGCTAAAAGCGTCTAAATTAGCGACAATATGACGGGCAGTCATTTTTAATAAAAGTAGTAACCTTATAAACCGCATATTTAATCCAGATAAAAACTATTTTCTCTTACTTTAATATAGTGAGCCAACTATAAACGACCTTTTAGGAATTATTATGTCATTACAACAAACCATCGAACAAGCTTTTGAAAAACGCAATGAATATAGTCCAAGTACTATGCCTCAAGACATACGCGATGCTATCGAGCAAGTGCTTGAGCAACTTGATAACGGTAGCCTACGCGTTGCTGAAAAAAAGGATGGCGAATGGGTCGTCAATCAATGGGCAAAAAAAGCAGTATTACTATCGTTTCGCCTAAATGACAACTACGTTATGGCCGCTGGTGATCACGTGCAGTTTTACGACAAAGTACCGACTAAATTTGCTGATTGGACTGAAGCGCAGTTTAAAGAAGCGGGTGTACGGGTTGTGCCACCTGCTATCGCTCGTAAAGGTTCATACATCGCACCGGGCGCCGTTCTAATGCCGTCTTATGTCAATATCGGTGCTTATGTCGATCAAGGCGCCATGGTAGATACCTGGGCAACCGTTGGTTCATGCGCCCAAATCGGTAAAAACGTGCATCTGTCAGGCGGTGTGGGTATTGGTGGTGTATTGGAACCATTACAAGCAAATCCTACTATTATTGAAGACAACTGCTTTATCGGAGCGCGTTCTGAGATTGTAGAAGGCGTGATTGTAGAAGAAGGCGCAGTCATCTCTATGGGTGTCTATATCGGTCAATCAACGCGCATTTATGATCGCGAAACTGGTGAAATCCATCGTGGACGCGTACCAGCAGGTTCAGTCGTGGTTCCTGGTTCACTACCTTCTGAAGATGGTACCCATAGCTTATATGCTGCTATCATCGTAAAAAAGGTTGATGCCCAAACGCGCGCCAAAACAGCAGTCAATGAGCTATTACGCTTAGATTAAATGGTGTTGTTATCGCGATAGCAGTGATTATTGTCATAAAAAAGATGCTGAGGATAAACTTTAGCGTCTTTTTTACAGCTTAACAGCGTATCTTAGGATATAATTCAACACGTCCTATTCTGTAGCACCCTAGCATCAGCTATTTTTTACATGCAAACCTATTCATTATTGATGAATACCTATTAAGACAGTGGCACATAATCTCGCCATACCCAAATAAGCACCGCCCAACCTTGCACACCGTTAGCGCCGTGGCTGTCATGCCTGCCGCTTCCTTGTGCCTTATTATCGTTTTGTCTGATAACCGTGACTTTTTGCCTAATTTAATTCGCATTATTGTTTATTTTATTATGCGCGTTGGTACAAAGGCTTAAGTAGGGTATTGACACCTAATTCTATTTGACATTGTTATGAGTGAGCTATCGCTACGCAGCCCCGCTATTTTTGTGACCGATCCGCAAGCTGGATTGCGCGTTACTGAGATTTTTTATTCCTTGCAAGGTGAGGCGCTGACCTCAGGCTTGCCGACCATCTTTGTGCGCTTAACCGGCTGTCCACTGCGCTGTGTCTACTGTGATACAGAGTATGCATTTAGTGGTGGCGAGCGTCAGTCGTTAGAAACCATTATGGCGACCATTCAAAGCTTTCCTTGCAAGCGTATTTGTCTGACCGGCGGTGAGCCATTAGCGCAGCCGAATGCAATTGAGCTGATGAAACGCCTACTGGCTGAGGATTATGACATCTCTTTAGAAACCGCAGGTGCGCTATCGGTAGAAAATGTGCCAGTAGCAGTCAGCAAAGTAATGGATTTAAAAACCCCAAGCTCAGGGGAAGTGGATAAAAATCTATGGTCAAACCTTGACTACCTCACTCAACATGATCAGTTAAAATTTGTGATTATGAACCGCGAAGATTACGACTGGTCAAAGGCTAAACTCTTTGAGCATCAGTTAGCTAAATTAGTCGGTACGGTGTGGTTTTCGCCGATGTTTAATGTAGCGGAAGATGATAGCAGTCCCGATGTGCCCGTGCTTGCGCGCGAATTGGCTGAATGGATATTAGCTGATGCCTTGCCCGTGCGCTTTCAGCTGCAATTGCATAAAATTATTTGGGCAGATGCTAAAGGTAAATAAAAAATAGGTAGCGAAGTATAAGCCGCCAAAAATAGCCAAAAGTGAAACATGATTGCAAGGACACAGGGATGGTCAAACTAATTTTATTGGGCTTATTGGCCGGTGCATTGTTTAGCTCAACCTTTATTTTAAACGAGCTGATGAGTTCTGCTGGTGGCCATTGGTTCTGGTCAGCCAGTCTACGCTATATCTTTATGTGGCTGATGATTACCCTCATTATTACTATGCAACACGGTTTTGGGCGCATCAAAGAATTGGCCACTATTTTTCGTGAGCATTGGGGCTTTTGGTGTACTACCGGTAGTATAGGTTTTGGTATATTTTATACTGGTATTTGCTATGCCGGTGACCACGTTGCTGGTTGGGTAGTAGCAGCAACCTTTATGTTCACCGTAGTCACCAGCTTATTGGTATTATTAGCCTTCGGTCAGCGTTTTGATAAAAAATTCATTATTTATGCGCTACTGGTGTTCCTTGGGGTGGTATTAGTTAACGTCAGCGAAGGCTTGCGCGCCTCAAACGTGGCGGCTACCCCTATGGCTGAGATGCTGTTATATGGGGCACTGCCCGCCTTAGTCGCCGCCTTTAGCTATCCCATTGGTAATCAGCTGGTTTGGCAAGTGTCTTACAATTCGCGCCAACATACAGCGGCTCTGCGACAAGCGCGTGACAACAATACGACTCAAAGTAGCACTCATCAAAACAGCGTTCATAAAAGCAGTGCCCAACCACTCGCGACAGAAGCGCCACCTTTATCTATAGAGATCAGTAATACTACAAACACAGACAGTCTTGCCAGCGCCATAAATACGGCGCAAACACCACCCAAATCTATGCTGCAAAACCTGATTGCACGCATCCCCGCTATAGAAACGGAACTGCTGCAAAATGCGTTTAATAAAGTATGGTTAATGACCTTGGGTAGTTTACCATTTTGGCTAATTTTGGGCATTATAGTGCGCCCTGAAGCGCCTGATACCTCACAGGTATTTAACACCCTACTGGTGGCTTTATTGGCAGGTGTTGGCGCGACTAGTATCTTCTTATATGCACGCGAACGGGCGGAAACTTCAAGCGAGGTCGCTGGCGTTGATTCAACGCAGGCCAGTGAAGTCATATTCGCCTTAATCGGCGGCATATTATTACTCAATAACGCCCTGCCCTCAGTCATGGGCTTGAGTGGTATTGGTCTTATTATGCTGGGATTGGTACTGTTTGCTAAAGACGGTTAAAAAATATTTAATCCTTAGCTTTAATAGCTATTAAGCAACTAATAAATAGCCATTTTAATCAGTAGATTTTATGTTGAGCAGTATTCAGGGAAATAATCATGTTCAATGCTTTCATTTTTCCTGATGTTTTGCTGTATTTATTAGATATGATTGGGGTCATTGCCTGTGCGATTGCGGGTACTTTACTGGCACAGCATAAAGGTTTTGATATTGCGGGCTGTATATTGGTAGCAATGCTAAATGCCATTGGCGGCGGCACATTACGGGATATGGCGCTAGATCGGCATCCATTATTTTGGATGACGGACCTCAATTATTTAATTACTATTACCGTCACCTCCCTTATCTTACAAATATTCTTTCATCTATATCATAAGATTGATAACGCCCTAAAATTATTCGATGCTATTGGATTAGCAGCCTTTAGCGTTATTGGCTTTAAGATTGCGCTGAATCAAGATATGTCGCCAATTATCGCCATTATGATGGGCGTATGGACAGCAATTATCGGTGGATTGCTACGCGATATTATCTGTAATGAGATACCACTTGTGCTGCAGCGTGAGATTTATATTAGTGCGAGCGTTGCAGGATCAGTGACTTATTTGCTGCTTGAATATTGTGGCGTGAATGCAGGTCTGAATGAATTTATTATGCTTGGCGTCATCTTTGCGGTGCGGATGTTGGCACTGCGTTTTGATTGGCATCTTCCCTCCATTCGCTTACGTGGTTAACTTCTTAGCCGCTTGAGTGAATTTTTTATGTGAATCATTATGATTAGTATTATGAGTGTCAATGTCTACGCGTGGCTTAATGCCTGCTATATGACTTTATTTGGCAAAACTTTTGATATATTATCCGTCCCCACTTTAGGCGTGACAACATCCTCTGTTGTTCCTGCGACTATTAACCCAGCTATTAATCAAATAGCTCAGAACCCGCTAGTCCTCACTCCTGAGTTTGTAACGCGATTTGAGCCAACCTCGTTTATGTTTTGGTTAGAGATGTTTGGTATTTTTGCTTGTAGCGTATCAGGAACAATTTTGGCTAAGCATAAAAATTTTGACGTGTTTGGCTGTATTTTGGTGGCGATGATTGCCGCCATTAGCGGCCCTACCGCGCGTGATATTATTCTTGATCGCTATCCACTGTTTTGGATGGTGAATATGAATTATCTATTAATTATCACTATTACCTCCGTTGGGTTTCAAATATTTTGTAACCCGAAAGCGCGCCATGTAGATCGCTTATTAAAGCTATTTGACGGCTTGGCGCTGGCGATTTTCACCTTAATTGGTATCCAAGTGGCACAAGAGATGGGCGCAAATATCCCCATCTGTATCTTGCTTGGGGTATTGAATATTTTGTTTGGTACGGTCATTCGCGACATGCTATGTAATGAGATTCCATTAGTATTACAGCGCGAGATTTACGTGACCGCAGCGATTATTGGCGGAATACTGTATTTTGTGATGGAGGGGATGGGCATTACTCCTTGGATAACCGAGTCGTGTACCATGATTACGATTTTTGTGATTCGTATGCTGGCGGTGCGCTATGATTGGCACTTTCCAAATATTGGACTAATGAAAAACCATCCGCTTTAAAAGGGTAAAAAAGACACGCTGATAACAACGTATAACTGATAAAATTTTCTTGCGTGCTGTTCGCAGACGTGACAGAAGCTACAAATTTTTCTAATAGCCACACTATGTCGATTTTAAATCAATCTTATTATAAACAGCAAAAAAGGGCGTTAACCTTAATGATTGACGCCCTCTTTTTTATCAAAACTTATGAATAATACTTTTAAAATCAACCCTTCTAAAGTTAACGCTTTTAAAACTAAGTGACAACTGCCAAATCCTTAGCCATTAGCTGTAAGCTTTTTTTACCATTCCACTCGTTGATATCGAGTTCAAACAATAAATGTACTTTTTCAGCGCGATAATCCCATGCACTATTATCAAAGTTAAAATAAATAGCCTCAATCGGATATTGTACCTCGGGATAGCGCAGTGATAATTTAAGATGCTTATCTTTTAATACCTTAAAGCTTAGTACTTCAAACACCCCATCAAATATCGGGGGTGCAAAACCATGACCCCAAATACTGGCATCTGCTAAATTTTCGGCAAACCATAAGCTAAAGTCACCCGCTTGCAGAGGACCATCAGTAAATTTCTGCTCTGCAAAAACCTCATCATTAAGCTGATCCATTACCTCATCAAAAGCACTGACAAAAGAATCGAAGTTACCCCGCTTAATAGTCAGACCTGCCGCCATCGCATGTCCGCCAAAGTGGCTGATTAAATCAGGATATTGCTCTGCCACTTGTTCAATTGCATCACGAATATGCACGCCAGCAATTGAACGAGCTGAGCCTTTAATCATATCATCCGTATCAGTGCGCTGGATATCGGCTGGCGCAAAAACAATACTAGGACGATAATGGCTTTCTTTTAAGCGCCCAGCGACAATGCCAATAACGCCTTGATGCCAATCGTCTTGGTATAAAATAATGCTACGATTGTTATTGTTAGCAGCAGCTGGCTTTTTTTCATTCTTTTTCAAAATGATAATTTCATTACTATCTTTATTATCATTGCCGTCATTGCTACTACCTTCGACATCATTATTAGCATTTAACGTTTCTACAATACTATCCGCTTGGCTACGCATCTCGCCTTCGACTTTTCGGCGGTCACGGTTTAGCTGTTCAAGCTCATGCGCTAGACGCTGAGCGGTGCTCCAATCCTCAGTCAACAAACATTCAATACCGACGCGCATATTGTCCATACGCCCAGCCGCATTAATTCGGGGCCCCAATACAAAGCCAAAATCCTGCGCATGCAACTGCTTGGGGTCACGTCCTGCTTGCTCAAGTAGCGCTAAGATGCCCATACAGCAGCGACCTTGACGAATCGCGGCTAGTCCATGATGCACCAGAATACGATTATTTTTATCGAGTACCCCAACATCTGCAATCGTACCCAGCGCCACTAAGTCTAAATACTGACTGACCTGTACCGTAGATTTGCCAGCGTCGCGGCGCAATTTTGCCAAACGCCCCAACACATAAAACGCCACACCAACGCCAACCAACGCTTTACTATTAAAGTCACATTTAAGCTGATTGGGGTTGACCACTGCCTCAGCAGGCGGCACCGGTTTAGTGGTTAGATGATGATCGGTAATAATCACGGTAATGCCGTCGGCCTGCGCGCGTGCCACGCCTTCGTGGCTGGAGATACCATTATCGACGGTGACAATCATTTGCGGCTTATAGGTTTCAATACCTAATTCGACAATTTCAGGGGTCAGGCCATAACCGTATTTAAAACGATCCGGTACTAGAAAGTCCACGACCGCGCCCATAGCCGTTAAAGCACGCATCATCAGCGCGGTACTGGTCGCGCCATCACAGTCAAAGTCGCCAACGATTAAAATACGTTGGCCCTCATCGATAGCCACATCCAATAAGCGCACTGCCTCCGTAACGCCATGCAGCATCTCAGCAGGCAACAGACCAGACAGCTGAGTGTCAAGTTCATCAGGTTCAGTGATACCACGCCCCGCATAAAGACGGGCGAGCGTGAAAGATTGGGCGGCAAATGATTGCAACGCCGTGGGCAGCTCGTCAATGCGAGTGCCGGTATATCGGGGGGTTAAATTTAGCATGTTGGTATTCTACTGGCTTTAGTAGCAGGTCACAATGTTAATTTATGGCAGTAGCGTCTATAAATTATTACTATTAAATAATCCTGTCTAACCTATCTTTTATTCGCTAAACCCGCCCCACTATCTTATTCATAACTTACAAAAACTGTGCAGAGGTAACGCGTTTTTTTGTATTTTGATACAAAGCTATGATTGTATGCCGCTCATAAATCCCTAAAATGATAACTAACTTAAATATTAGCCGTATTCAATTATTGAATAATCAACCTTTGAATAACCTTATAAGGATCGTTTTATGAAAACCACACCAGCAGCCGAAAAACTTCCTAACACTATTGATCCAAACTTAGACCTGGATAATGTCAAAAAAGAATGTATCGCGATGGTCAAAAAACGTGCGAAATATTCCGCAGGGGTGGCGGTTATTCCCGTACCCTTCTTTGACGTCGCAGTGGACGCTGGCATGTTGACTCAGCTGCTCCCTGACATCAGTGAACGCTTTGGTTTGATTGAAGGTCGTGAATCAGCCGTTGATTTAGAGTCACGTGCCATTCACTGGCGCGCGCTAAAAGATCGCACTATCGATTTCGCTGGTCTTATGGCAACACGCGGTATCGTCAAAAAGACCGTCCAAGGCTTTGGTGGCCGTATCGCCGCCAAACAAGTGACCAAGTTTATCCCGCTTGGTGGACAGCTGGTCGCTGCGACAATGGGCTACATGATCTTTAAAAAAATTGCCTCTGACCATATTGAAGAATGCTATAACTTAGCAAAAGAAATTCAACAACAGCAGCATGGTAAGAATGTCTAAAACTAAGTGACTAAATAATAAGCACTTGGTAATAAGCACTCAAAAATAAAACCAGCTAAAGAGGTTTATATCTCTTAGCTGGTTTTTTTTGATTGCTGAATAAGCGGAGCATGGGTTAGCGGTAGCACCACTTATGGAATGTAGCTGTTAAGTTTTCAACTATTTGATGGGTTATGTATCGCTAATAACTCTCGCCCTTGCCATACGTGATGTGAGTCAAAGTTATAAAAATATGTAATAATCACAGCTTGTTGCCAGCACACTAAGTCGGGCGATGCTTGTCATTTTTAAACGCATATTTTCTATGCCACTTTCGAAAAACACTGATAAACATTATAGGATAAAACCATGAAAAAACTCTTAATTTCAACCGCTATGCTTGCCATGTTTACATTAGCTGGATGCACGACCACCGGAGCAAATACCAATGCAGGTAATGCTATCAACACAGCAAATAATATTGGTATGAATGTATTTAAGGCGGCTATTGATAACCAATGCCGTAGTCAAATTCAAAAACAACCTGCTTGGCGCATTGCCAGTGTTGCCATGAATGACGGACAAAAAGAAGCCATACAAAGCAAGGTTTGTGGTTGCGTGAGTGAGCAAGCACCCCAACAAGTGACTATCGTTGAATTAGGTAATGCGGCAATAGATGCAGAATATAGAGCAAAGCTAGTGACTAAAGTAGTCGCTAAATCTCTACAGAGTTGCTATGCGAATTTCACAAAATAAATTGCTAGTCGTTTAAAATAATAAGCAGCCATTCAGAGTGCGTTAGTCAAGCATAACGTACCCTGAATGGCTGCTTATTGTAGATAGTTATGGCTTTAAAGGAACTGTTAAAGATAAAGGGGCTGCTGAAGGTAAAACTATATTGGTAAAGTATTTAGATTCACTATCAAGAATTTTGTTAACTTCTTTCACTAAATCTTCGATAATGTCATCATAAATTCCGTGATTCAATTCCCTATCAAAAGAGGTAAATGGATGTTTACGAGCCGCTGCTCTGACATCAGTAACACCTTGCTTAGTATAAAAAATATTGACTCGACCATCGCTATTCAATACACACTTTAAGTCACCTTCTTCAACCACCATCTCTATACTTTCAGGCATAAAGATATAATCATCTACATCCAGCAGTTCTTTCTCTATTCCTCGTTTTAATAATGATTTAATATCAAACATAGTTACATCCTAAATTTAAAGAGTTTGTAGACAGGATCAGTTACAGATAATTTTCACGCACGTTTGCTTCTAACCAAAATTCGCTTTTATTTATCTATCATTAATCGTAATATTTTAATCTGACAGCAGCAAATATATAGCACTATCATTGGCTTTATATAACTAAAAATATGCTGCGGTTGAGTAAAAATATATGATTGGTCTGTAACTTCCTAATGTCAAACTACTAAAAAAATATAGGGTCTATGTACGAGCTTATTATCACGAGTTTTCACCGCATTCTCAAACTTAAAATCACACGATGTCTGCTTCATTAGCTTCTTAAGACGATTGATTTCTTTAGCTAATGTATAGGTTGCGGCTTATTGAACTACCCTACAAAACCATTCAAACCCAGCCTTTTTGACGGAATGACTTTAGTACTTTAATAAATACCGTCATCTCATCGAATGTGCTGAGCGTTAGGCGGCTAAAGCCTGTGATGGGCGGAAATTCTCGACCAACCAAAATGCCATTATCTCGCATTCTATCGATGTATGTTTTGACATCACCCTTTATTTCATGAAGAATAAAGTTGGTTTGTGAGGGCAAATAACGAAGTCCAAGCTCATTTAGCGTTGCCTCAATCCTCTGACGCGATTGATTGGTAGTGCGCAAACTCAATTCTAAAAACGCCTTATCATTTAACGTTGCCAAAGCAGCGACAGCCCCTGATAAATTGGTATTGTCTACAGACATAAAAGTTTCGACTGCTTCAATAGCTTGCGGGTTTGCAATCGCATATCCCACTCGCATACCGGCTAGAGCATGTAATTTTGAGAAAGTGCGAACGACGATAATATTTTTTGATAACTGCTGTTTCACCCACTCAACACCACTCTCAAAACTTGGGTCTGTGACGTATTCCGAGTAAGCTTCATCTAATAAGAAGTAATGGTTCTCTGGTGCAGACTCTACCCACTTTTTTAACGTTGTCGTTGACGTGATCGTTGCTGTTGGGTTATTAGGATTGCAAAGATAAAATAAGCTGACACCGTCAAACTCGTCGGCAGCTTTTTGCAAATTTTGGAAGTCTAAATCATAGCTTTCGGCTGTTAAAGGCACCTTTACGACGGACGCGCCAATAGAATTGGCATACACTTCTGCACAAGAAAACGTTGGATCGGGCACCACCAATTGAAATTTCTTACCCTCTTTTAAGGCTTGGTTTTGCAGCATTTGCACGACGGCTCGGATATTTTCGCTTGATCCATTGCCTAATGAAACTTGGTTGTCTGGCACGCCGTTGATTTCAGCAATTTTGGTAATTAATGCAGCGCGTGGATTATCCGGATAACGAAATCCCCTATCTAAAGCGTTTACAATAGCTAGTCTGGCAGAATCTGACATGCCTAATGCGTTCTCGTTAGCATTTAACTCTAGGAATTTATTAGTATGCACAGTATAGAATCCGCCTAATTTGTAAGTAAGTTATGAGCTTAATAATAGTCTTTAATATCATATTAAGGCGCATTTAGTATGATTACAAGTATTGCAGTACCCAAATATTAGTTATTAATTTTAATAGATAATAAAGACCGTTTGTTTCAAGCATTACAAGCCCTATTTACTAGGTTATTTTTTTAAATACTAATTAAGAGAAGCTACACATGACTTGAAACTCTTTTGGATAGTACAAACCACAAAAAAAAGTGACTTGCAAAATATACAAATCACCTTTTTTATTACTAATTAAAATTCAATAATACCGCCGTCTAAATCAAATGCGCTTTCAATTCCAACACTTTATCGCGAGTTTTAGCCGCATTCTCAAACTTCAAGTCACGTGAGAATTGCTTCATTAGCTTCTCAAGACGATTGATTTCTTTAGCGAGCAAGTCAGGACTGCGTAAGATACTGATATCGACATCGGGCAGATTACTCTTAACTGGAATGGCTTGATTGTCATTGGCATCAAGGTCTTCACCGGTATCAATTTTATCCGTGACATTCCGGCGTGCGCCTCTTGGGGTGATATTATGCTCAAGGTTAAAAGCCACTTGTTTTTCGCGGCGACGGTCAGTTTCTTCTATCGCCCGCTGCATGCTGTTGGTGATACGATCAGCATAGAGAATAGCCTTGCCATTAATATGACGCGCCGCCCGACCAATAGTCTGAATCAAGGCACGCTCAGAGCGCAAAAAACCCTCTTTATCGGCATCAAATATCGCTACCAGTGACACCTCGGGCATATCGAGACCTTCACGCAGCAAGTTAATGCCGACCAACACATCATGCACACCCGTCCGCAGCTCATGGATAATCTGCATGCGCTCAAGGGTATCGATATCAGAGTGTAGATAAGCGACTTTGACATCATATTCTTTGAGATAGCTGGTTAAGTCCTCTGACATACGCTTAGTCAAAGTAGTGATTAATACGCGCTCATCTTTTTCACGGCGTTTGCTAATCTCTGATAGCACATCATCAACTTGCGTCAATACCGGACGAATCTCGATCTCAGGGTCAATCAGACCGGTTGGGCGCACTACTTGCTCGACTACTTGTTCGCTATGCTCAAACTCATATAGCGCAGGAGTAGCACTGACATAAATAGTCGTGGGCTTAATACGCTCCCACTCTTCAAACTTCATCGGACGGTTATTCATCGCACTTGGTAGACGAAAGCCATAATTGACCAAGTTTTCTTTACGCGATCTATCGCCTTTATACATCGCTCCAATCTGCGATACCGTTACATGTGATTCGTCGAGGAACAGCAAGGCATCCTCTGGAATATAATCAAACAAGGTTGGCGGCGCTTCCCCTGATGGACGACCGGATAAATGCTGCGAGTAGTTTTCAATCCCATTACAGTAACCGAGCTGCTGAATCATCTCAAGATCATACTGGGTACGCTCTTTAAGACGCTGCGCTTCAACCAGTTTATTATTATCACGGAAATATTCTAGGCGCGGTTCAAGCTCAGCACGGATGGTATGAGTTGCGGCTTCTAACTTATTGCGCGGCGTCACATAATGTGACTTTGGATAAATGGTAATACGCGGCACACTACGCACCGTTTTACCGGTTAAAGGATCGAACCAAGTTATTTTTTCTACTTCATCATCGAACAAATGCACACGTACGGCCAGCTGCTCAGACTCTGCCGGATAGATGTCTAATAGCTCACCACGTAAGCGATAAGTACCACGGCCAAAGTCTAATTCATTGCGCATATATTGCATTTCAACCAAACGTTTAATGGTCGCCGTACGATCTATGCGGTCACCAACGACAATATGCAGCAGCATCTTCAGATAACTTTCTGGATCACCCAAACCATAAATACACGACACCGAAGCCACAATAATCGCATCACGGCGCTCTAATAGCGCACGAGTAGCAGACAGGCGCATTTGGTCAATATGATCATTAATAGCACTGTCTTTTTCGATGAAAGTATCGCTGGCTGCCACATAAGCTTCAGGCTGATAGTAATCATAATAACTAACGAAATATTCAACGGCGTTATTCGGGAAGAACGCTTTAAATTCACCATACAGCTGCGCCGCTAAGGTTTTATTATGCGCCATAATAATAGTTGGCTTCTGGCATTCGCTAATGACTTTTGCCATAGTATAAGTCTTACCAGAGCCAGTTACGCCAAGCAATAGTTGCTCATCCATTCCCGAGTTAATACCCTTTACCAACTTTTCAATCGCCTGCGGTTGATCGCCTGCCGGCTCAAACTCGGTTACCATCTCAAAGGCGCGGCTCGATATTTGCGTACCTGACGCATTAACACCACTAATTTCAGCTTCGCCTTGTAGCTGAGTGGCCAATTGGTTTAACTGACGCGATGAGCGCGGTTCGGGCATACGCATAATGGCTTTCTTCCTCAATAGGTTTATAACAATGTGGGGGCTAAATGACTATTTTTAAAGGACAATTAAGGGGTTATCCTTGCGTTCAGGGTATGAATTTGACAGTAGATAACCTAGGTATAGGTAAGAGTTGATAAAGACAAACGAGCGACTTTGAGAGGCCGTAGACAATAGAGTCAAGTATCCTTTTTGAGTCGTTATCAAAAATATATACACAAGAAACAAATACATTCCAACGACAAAATAGTGTGAGAAGAAAGCTTAAAAATTCAGGTATAGTCTGATGACACCTAATAAAGGAATGACTTATGAAAGGCCACTGTTTGTGCGGTAATGTGACGATTGAATTAGAAGATATTAACACCTTTGAGGCCTGTCATTGCACGATGTGTCGGCGCTGGGGTAGCGGCCCATTAATGGCGGTACATAGTAGCTCAAAACCTGACATTCAAGGTGAGGACTCAATGACTGTCTACCCATCCTCAGTGTGGGCAGAGCGCGCATTTTGTCATAAATGTGGTACCAATTTATATTATCATCAGCTCAACTCTGAAACCTACGTCTTATCTTTAGGTCTATTCCAAGCCCATACGAACTTCACCTTTAAAAGCCAAATTTTTATTGATAGAAAACCTGATTATTATGAATTTGCCAATGACACTAATAATCTAACTCAGCAGCAATTATTTGATAAATTCAAAGAGAAAGGCATTATACCAAGTGAGTGAAAAGTGTAAAAACCAAAGATTTATTGGTGACTTTTTATCAAATCTATCTATTTTAGCCCTTAGCTTTACAAAGCTTTTCACGTTTAACAAAGTCGTTACACGACCACTTAACAAAGCCTAACGCATTGGGGTTCTATCATTGATTTAAGCTGCTATCATTAGTACTGAATTAATCATTAACACCAAGTTTATAATATATAAAAGCAACACATTTAAATTTGATATAACAATTCTAACCAATCAATAATTAAATAATGGAGCAAAATATGAGAGAACGTTACGCAAGTGGAATAGATGATGCTACTGCTAAAAAAATGATCGATTTGTTAAACGCTAATCTAGCAAATCTGATTGACTTGAGTATGGACAGTAAGCAATGCCATTGGAATCTTCAAGGTACTGGCTTTATTGGTGTACATCAATTATTAGATGACACTTATGGGCGCTTAACTGAAGCTTTTGACACTGTCGCTGAACGTATTGTTATCCTTGGCGGTAAAGCCAACGGTATCTCTAAGCGTGTCGTTGAGGACTCTATCTTAGAGACTTACCCTACTGATATCACTGAAGTTGAACAGCACGTTCGTGAGCTTACCAATCGCTATAAAACAATTGCAGCATCATTGCGTGAAGCTATTGATACTGCTGGCGATGCTGGTGATGAAGATACAGCTGATTTATTGACTGAAGTTAGCCGTACTATCGATAAAGATGCTTGGTTCATCGGTGCTAATGCACCAAAGAAATAATACTGTTTTAATTTAGCTTAATGCTAAAGCAGTATAAGCAAAAAGGTCACCGTAATCGGTGACTTTTTTTATGTCTGCAAATTTTTAATAACTTACTTCATCTATGACGGCAACTTGCAGCTGCTCGACTACCCTTGATTGTCTGCTAAGCTTAAAGGTTCTGCGTTGGGCACTGACAAAGTCAAGATAGCTTCTTGAAACAGCGGATTGGCACGGAATTGGTTTTCAATATCTTCAAACTTTTGCGCAATCTTTTCTTCTTTTTGGTTGCCTGCGATGTCTACTGCTGCCACCATAAATATTTTTTTAGGTCCCACCCATTCTAAATGTAGATACGAGACGCTATCAATATCTGGATGATCCAGCAGCTCACCTAAGATATAGTGATGCATTCTATCCGTGACTTTATAACCGACTAAAAAATCGCGATTACGACTGATCAAAAATATTGCCACCACGCCCAATAACAAGCCCACAATGATAGAGCCGAGCGCATCCCAAAATGGTTGGCCCGTATAAGCATGCATACCCATGGCAGCAGCGGCAATGACTAAGCCAATGACAGCCGCCAAATCCTCAAAGAATACACCGCGCAAAGTAGGGTTTGAGGTATCCATTACATAGCCAATGGCACTGACATTAATGGCCTCACCATGCTTTTTGCTTTGCCGATAGGCTTGCAGTAATGAGAATCCTTCGAGCAAAAATGCTACCGCCAAAACGATAAAGCCGATGGTGTAATTAGTCTCAGTCTCAGCAGTGTTCCACTCTGTTATACCGGTATAGATAGAGACGATAGCGCCTGCCATAAACACACCAAAAGCAGCAATCATCGACCACACGTAAGATTCTTTACCGTAGCCTAACGGATGACTTCTATCAGCAGGTTTAATTGACTTTTTTTCTGCGACAATAAGTAATGTGCCATTACCCGCATCCGCCCATGAATGCGCCGCCTCTGCAATCATAGAGGCAGACCCGGTCAGAAAAGCAGCAACTGTTTTAGCGATAGCGATAATGAGATTGGCACCAACGGCAATAAATACCGTGATTAGTGAGCTTGAGTGCTTATTCTCACTATTGGGCGTAGGATTAGAATTGGGATTGAAATTAGCATTATCAGGAGATCTAGACTTGCCAGCACCGCGAGCACGAGGGGAACTGTGCAACGGCGGCGCGACATTAAGATGGGTTTTGGGATTGGCGACAGATGGTTTTAAACTCATTCTAGACTCAATAAAATAATGCGAGTACAGTAAATGCAGTTCAAATGAAGGCATTTACTATCAATGCGCAGTTACTCAGTGCACTGTTGCTCAGTTGAAAGAGACTTTAGCCTAAAATAGAACGGCAAAAATATCAGTAACTTTTTAGTGCTTTGCTGTTTAGAGTGTTCGCTTTTTAAATAACTAACCATCGCTTTTTGCAACATCGTCATCATGATTGGTGGCTAACTCGCCCACCATGTTAGAGATGTCACAGCTGGGTCGACTTGAATTTTCCATATGTAAACGTTTACGCTCTACAGCCGCGTCAAAACGACATTGTCTCATCGGTGTATTGACATCGAGCGCTGGGATAGGTGTGGGTTTACCATTGTCATCAATGGCTACCATCGTGAAATAACAGCTATTGGTATGGCGAATGGTACGCGCCCGTACGTCTTCTGCCTCAACGCGGATGCCGATCTCCATCGACGTTCTACCCACGTAGTTAACACTGGCCGCAAAAGTGACTAACTCGCCCACATAAATAGGCTCACGAAACATTACTTGGTCGACCGATAGCGTGACGACATAACTACCGCTATAACGACTGGCACAGGCATAAGCGACTTGGTCGAGCATCTTGAGCAGGTCGCCACCGTGGACGTTTCCGATGAAATTGGCCATATCAGGCGTCATTAATACCGACATGTATAGCTCATGGTTTAAAGGGGCTTTTTTGGCAGTTGAGGTGGTATTGTATTGCGGCATAGCATTCCTTACTAACATTTCAGACTTATTTATTTGAGTCTTATTTATACAGGAGCATTCGGTGTAGCGCAAATTAAAGACGGTTATAGAGACCTTTCTTAATACAAGCGTTGATATGTACCTTAATTTACACCACAGAATATCAGCTACTTCAAAACTATTTGTTTCACTCATTACTTAACTTAAGTGATTATCGTTACACTTCTTTTGCTTAGTGATTTAACAATATCTCTAGCTCAGCCAATGGAAGCGATACGCCAACCATGCCACGATAGCGCTGACCGAACCAGTCAAAAATCCACCCCAGACAAAGTCTACTAAGGCGGTATCTAACGTATAACCCTTGTACAAAGCTAAGTTAGTGAAGTCGTAAGTACCGTACGCCATCAGCCCTATCAAGGCACCAAGAAAAAAGATATAACCAACTGAAGAGCCCGCTTTAATCTGTGGATATAAAATTAGTATGCACAGTGCGAATAGATAAAATAGGTAAAACACACCAGCGGCTACCATATTTGGCTCATCAGCCAGTAGATGCCCGATACGCTCTTCATAAAAGGCACTTTTCATCGTCGTTAACCAGACCGAATCAACGCCTAAAAATATGACAACGGCAGCAAGATAAATAAATACATAGCCCATGATAATATCCTTATATGACGAAAGCTAAGCGTATGCCCTAATCGCGTATTTACTCAGCACTTCTCTATTCCCACGTTATTGATCCTAAAGGTTAGAGCCCTATTCTCTGAGCCATATCCTTGTTTTAACAGTATTTTGCCAATACTTCAGTACGACTTTAATAACTATAGTTTGTTTAAAGGTATTTTTGATAAAGTATTAAGCAGTGTATTTATTATCAATATCTGCTGCTGGTAAATCAACAAAATGTAGGGTGTCAATGTTGTCGGGCTTCACTGCCGTCACCTGCACCACACCAATAGTACGCTCCAAAAACCCACCTTCACAATAACAGAAGTAAAAATTCCATAAGCGGATAAAGGTCTCGTCATAACCAAGCGCTTTAATCTCTTGACGCTGTGCCATAAAGGCAGCACGCCAATCACGTAAAGTATAGGCATAATCAAAACCATAATCATGCAGCTGCTTGATGACCATATCAGTCTGTTCAGTGAACTGGGTAGTCAGCTCTTTGTTGGATAGCAAGCAACCGCCAGGAAAAATATGGGTCTGAATAAAGTCGACTGACCCTACATAATCACGATAGTTTTGGTCATTAAAAGTAATGGCTTGTAGCACCATCAGCCCCGTCGGCTTCAGTAAGTCATTACATTTGGCAAAGAACGTCGGCAGAAACTCATGCCCGACCGCTTCAATCATCTCAATGCTGACTAATTTGTCATAATGCCCGGTCAGCTCGCGGTAATCTTGCTTAAGTAGCGTAATCTTATTAGACAATCCAGCATCTTCAACACGGCGACGCGCTTCTTGATATTGAGCGTCGGAGATCGTGGTGGTAGTCACATGACAACCATAATGACGCGCGGCATAAATCGCAAAGCCGCCCCAGCCTGTACCAATCTCTACAACATGATCGTCAGCCTTGAGCTGTAGACGCTGACAGATAAGTGCCAACTTATGCTGCTGTGCCTGTGCAAGTGTGGTATCAGGCGTCGGATACACTGCCGATGAGTACATCATAGTGTCATCTAAAAAGCGCTCATACATCTCATTACCTAAGTCGTAATGCGCCAATATATTAGATTTTGCCCCTGATTTATCATTGCTACGCAGTTTATGCTTGGCTTTTTCTAAAGTCTTACTAACACCCCCAAAGCGGCTTTCTAGCTTATCAAGCACCGCCAAGTTACGTGCTGCCAATCGTATCAATCCCGTCAAATCATCAGTGTCCCATTCACCATCAATATAACTGTCCGCGAGGGCAATAGAGCCACCAAACAACAGTTGACGATAGACACTGCTATCATGAATTACCAAGGTCACATCGAGTGGATGCCGCCCTACTTCTGAACTGCTCGGTTGCCTTGCCGAGGTGCTTGTCGCCTTTTTAACACTTTTGCCAAAAGTCTGGTTATTCGTTATCTTTTCATCAAAATCTTCAATGAGGGTGATACTACCAAACTGTAAATGACTGAGCGCTCGAAATATGGCCTTTCTTGCTAAATAATTTACACTATGGCTGACGGGCTTTAAGAGGCTGGTATCGTTGACCGCTTGGCTGATACGAGCCGTAAGTCTTTCTAAGGTTGAAGTTGGCGTGCGATCGGTTGGGCGTGCTGGCATCGTCTTATCGTCCTTTTTAATAAACAATCTTAATGGCTCATCTTAATTATATTATTATAATTGTCATGCTAGACGCTAATTAGAGCGTGTTGAACGTGCAATCATAACTCTGACAGAGACTATTGCTGGGTATTTAACACGCCCTATGCTCAGTCTATTGATTACTTTTGTGCAGGCATTACTTTTTCAATACCTTTAAGTGCACAGCTTTCATCTTGTACCGCACCGCCTGCGCCACCCGCAGCAATAGCACCTATCACGTCATCACCAAACTTTAATGGTACGCCGCCACCAAGCAGTAATAAATCATTGACCGTATTTAGATTGTTCGAGTCTGGATTGGCACGTGCAACATCAGCAAGCTTACGAGAAGGGGTTTTAGTTGAGAGTGCGGTAAATGCTTTACGAACCGCGGCATCAGTATTGTGCGGGCCGACATTATCATCACGCTGCAGGGCAATTAAGTTACCACCACGATCGACAACCGCCACCACAGCAGATTTACCTTCGGCATGACAAGCAGCCATAGTGGCATCAATAAGTTCATTGGCAAGCGCTAAAGATACATTGGGCTGTTGTAATACTAGACTGGCTTTGGCCGCAGTAGGGGTCGCCGCTATAACACTCGTTGAACAGCCGATTACTGCTAACGCTAATAAAGCGTTGGATAAATAGCTTGACATTAAACGCATAAAATCACTCCTAAAAGGTAGCTCACACACATGAGCAGGAGCTTAAAATAATACCTTATAATATTTAACTTTCCATACTAAAAGTGTAAGTACCATAAGGGCTGTAAGGGATGCTAATAAGAAAATATGTTTGTCCTTAACAACCTAATGTCTCTAGTCAGCTTCTTGCTGTTGGCTATCTGCCAACTTCTCATCATAATTAATATAGGGCACTTTTTTGATGGCATAAAGCTTCAAAGCGTGCCAATAAATACGGGTTAGTGAGCTGATATTCATCAAGGGGTTTTTGCGTAAGTTATGCCGAATCACTTTATCAGTCATCGGTACGCTCGTCATTTTTACGCCCGTTTTTAATACTGTACCGCGCGCATCACTAATGTTAATAGCAATACGAACCTCTAAACAGTTCTGCTCCTGAGACTTAGAATGCTCTGAGAAATTAGGCTTGATACTAACCTGCCAGTGATATTGTTGGTCAATGGGATTGAAGGGTGAGACATGAAAATTTTTATCGTGACGAAACTCAGTATCCACACCATCTAATAAAAATCCATAATAATGGCGCTTATTCCACGGAGTGTTAGAGACTTCCGCTAATAAATGGGTCGGCGTCTGCTCACTATCAAAGCCTAAATAAAAATTCACCGGACTAAAATATATCCCAACGTTGCGGCAGACCACCAACCCCAACATATCGCCTGTGGGCGCGCTGCCAGTATGATGGACAAACGCACGCTGTAGACGTTTTGACAATGTTTGGGCAGGAGTTTGCTCATCTTGACTGGCGTTATTCATAACATCAGTATTGCTACTATTTGTATTAGCAGCATCGATGCTCTCTATGACATCCAAGCCCTCATGTAAATAGTCTTCAGGGCAAAACTGCTGTAAGGCATTATGCTGTGCTGAAAATAACAGTAGCCCTTTTTTAAATAAGTTACTTTTTCTAAATATTGGTGATGTCATGACTGACACTTCCGGTAATGCTTGACCCGCTGCTAAGGCGCTGATATTGACACCCCAATAACGATAAGGATAAGCAAATTTATGCACACTTGGTAGCAGGCGGCTGTGCCACGTCGTCCCATGGAATAGCTGATGCGGCATTGAATGAGGTGACGCGTGCGGTAACTCAGATTCAGACGAATGAGCAATAGTGGGCATAGCGCTCTCTTTGTTGATAAAATTCGTAAAGTAATTTTTAATCGATAAATATAAAAATATTAATCAGCTTTTACGTTTTGTTTGGCTAAGCGACGTCTACCAAACAAACCCAGATTTTTCTTATGGTGAAATTCACGCACAGCAGGCTGTAAAGTTGCAATATAATCAACCAGTTCTTGGTTAGTAGTGGCGGTAATCACCTGACGTTTTTTGAGTTTACGCAGCTTGCTATCCGCTTTTACCGGTAAGTCTCGATAACGAAATGGCGTGTGCGCACTCTCGGTATCAGGCAGATGGCTTGGATCGACGTCATCCTTAATGTCAATGCTGCTACCCAATGCCTGACAAACACGCAAACCGCTGCGTACGCCGTCTTCATGAAAACCATTAAACCAATAGGCACCGCAAAAATGAGTATGCAAACCATTACCAGAAATGCGCAACCACTGCGCTTGAGCGGCAATCGTCCTATTGTTATATACCGGATGACTATAATGAATCTTCTTAATCACCTGCGTGGCATCGATATCATGATTAAGAGTGACCAGATAGTTATGCTGCTTGGTTAGCCGCTGCAAAATGTTCATGTGATAAGTGAGTACTGGCTTCGAAGGCGCTTGCTCCCTTTCAACATTATTAGCATTTTTTCGGTGAGTTTTTGCATCTATTTTGTCGTCAATAAGATAATTCCAACTTGCCCATGCCAAAGGCTTCTTAGGCAATACACGGGTATCGGTATGCAAAATAGCGGTATTTTTAGTGAAGTGGAAATGACTCAGTATTTCTGCCTCATCTGCACTGGCATCCTGTAGCAACTTAAGAGCGGTATCAGCATGACAGGCAAAAATCACCTCATCAAACGCCAACGTTTGAGTTTCGCTGTTGTCAGTTCGATTATTTTCAATGCTACCAAGCACTATACTCACCTTGTCATCATGACGAGTGACGGATTGCACCGGACTATTGACCCGTACCGTGCCACCTGCTTTGACAAAACGCCTAACCAATTTATTAACATATTGTTTTGATCCACCTTTAATGGTGAACCACTGCGGACGGTTGACGACATCAAGTAAACCATGATTATCAAAAAACTGGGCAAAAAATACCAATGGAAAGTCTTGGACGTCTTTGAGACTGGTCGACCAAATAGCAGACACCATCGGCAATAAATAGTTATCATTAAATAACACGCCATAGCGTTTGCTAGCCAGATAATTACCAAGCGTTTGCTCCGTTAATGCACTAACGTCTTGCCCTTCTGCGCGTGCAGCTTCAAAGTCTTGGCGCAGCTGTTTCATATGCTTATTAAAATGTAGAATATCTTTAAAAAATTGCCAAAACTTAGGGTTTAATACATTTTTACGTTGCGATAAAAGGGTGTTAAGCGTATGACCATTATACTCAAAATTGCGCGCCGTGTTTTTAACTGAGAAGCTCATATCCGTCGCTTGAAATGGCACTTGTAACTCATGCAATAGACGGAAAAAATTCGGATAAGTGCGCTCATTAAACACAATAAAACCAGTATCAATAGCGCTACTTTCTGTTTTACTGCCTTTTGACTTGTTGCCATACTGTAGCGTCACATCAACTGTATTTACATGCCCGCCGATATAATCACTGGCTTCAAATATCGTCACCTCATATTGCTTAGCGAGATAATGCGCACAAGTCAGTCCTGATACCCCTGAGCCGATAATAGCGACGCACTTTTTTGTATCAGGTTTTGTCGATTTTTGAATAGCGTCAGTATCTGTGGAAGCTTTCGGTTGGTCAATCATAGGCTTGCGGCGAAAAAATGGCATAAAAGCATTCCTTGATATTTTCTTAGACTTAGTAGTCTGTTTGATAAGCGATAACGGCTTACTTTTTATTCATTTTTTTGCTAACTTGCTGCCAAACCATATCTGGTAACGTACCCAAAGTCTTCAGTGGTAACGTTAGCTTTTTGGGGAATTCAATCACCTCATCGCCGTTCTCAATACCATCACGGATAGCGCGACTGGCCTGCTCTGTTGTTTGAATAAATGGCATCGGAAAGTCATTTTGTTTGGTCATTGGGGTTTCCACGAACCCCGGTACGACCAAGCTTACTGACACATGATGTGGAGCCAAGCTAATTTGCAAAGTTTTCATTAAATAATGAATTGCCGCCTTTGAACTGCCATAGGCTTCTGCGCGCGCAAACGGCACATAAGCAGACGCCGAACCGATTCCTACTAACCGACCTTTCGAGGCAATAAGCTGTGGCAATACGCCTTCAATAGCATGCGATAAGGTACCCATATTGACCGACATCACTTTCATAAACACGCTACTATCAAAGTTTGGCATATCTAGATATTCGCACATGCCAGCGCCACAAATCGCTACATCTACCTGACTGATTTTCTCAAAAGCTTCAATGACCTTGTCGCGGTCCATTAAGTCCAAGTCAACCGAGGTTGCGCCTAACTTTTTAAGCTCAGCTAATGCCTTATCATCACGTCCAACGGCATATACTTTATGACCTTCTAACAGATAGTCTTTTGCCAATTGATACCCAATACCAGAGGTCGCTCCAGTAATCAGAATATGAAGTTTTTCAGGAGAATTTGTCATTATAAACATCCTTTTTTAACCGTTATTTAGGGTATAGCATTGCAGAGCATGAGATATTATAAGCGCTGAGCCGTCCTCTTTTTTAGCAGTCTGCTTATCAAAGCGCTACTTCTATTTAATAAATCTAAATAATCCGAGCATAAATAAGTATAGTATAAGGAGCGACTGCTATTGTTGTAACTTCGCAAACAGCTCGCCGCACCTGACTATTATTGTCTTAGTTATCTTAGTCAAGATGAACGAATGGTTGAGCAAATTTAGTCCGCTCTTTTCTATATTTTTTATACTTTCTACTAAATGGTGCCTAAGATAGTGCTATATTGACATGCTACAATGTGATGATCCAAGATCAAAAGCGCTTAATATAGTGTGTTGTTAAAATACATTTAGCGTATCGTCAAAGCTATCAATTTTTTATATGCTATTTTCCACTGAACGCTGGCGAAGCGCTATGCGTTAAATAATTATGCGTTATATAATCAGTATCAGTTTATCCAAAACATCACTCAAATATAAAAAGGACCTCTTATGAGCGAGCTGCACCTGTCTGACCGCGTTAATAATATTAAGCCTTCACCAACCCTTGCCATTACCAATAAAGCCAAAGAGCTAAAAGCGGCTGGCAAAGACATTATCGGTCTAGGTGCCGGTGAGCCTGACTTTGATACCCCAGAACATGTTAAACAAGCGGCTATCAAGGCGATTAACGATGGCTTTACTAAATATACCGCTGTTGATGGTACCCCAGAGCTCAAAAAAGCGATCATTGAAAAGTTCAAACGTGATAATGATCTTAGCTACGAGCTTAATGAAATCTTAGTATCAGTCGGCGGCAAGCAATCCTTCTTTAACCTTGCTCAAGCCTTTATTAACCCAGGTGATGAAGTTATTATTCCCGCCCCATACTGGGTCAGCTATCCTGACATGGTGATTATCGCAGAAGGCGTGCCAGTCATTGTTGAATGCCCCTCTGAGCAAGACTTCAAAATCACCCCAGAACAGTTAGAAGCCGCCATCACTGACAAAACAAAAATGTTAGTACTGAACAGCCCTTCTAATCCAACTGGCATGATTTACACTTTAGATGAGCTAAAAGCGATCGCTGAAGTGCTCAAAAAGCATCCGCAGGTTTATGTGGCTTCAGATGATATGTATGAGCACATTCGCTGGACGGGTGATAAGTTCTATAATATATTAAATGCAGCGCCTGAACTAAAAGAGCGCGCTATTATATTAAATGGCGTATCAAAAGCCTACGCGATGACGGGTTGGCGTATTGGCTACGCCGGCGGTCCTGCAAAACTGATCGGCGCGATGAAAAAAGTACAGTCGCAGTCAACCTCATGCCCAGCGTCAATCAGCCAAGTCGCTGCCGAAGCGGCTATCAATGGTGACCAAAGCGTACTGACACCTATGGTAGAAGCTTTTGAGAAGCGTTGTGACCTCGTCGTTGATGGCTTGAATGCGATTAAAGGCATTACTTGCTTGCGTCCAGATGGTGCGTTTTATGTCTATCCCAATATCAAGCCATTGATTAAAGCAGCTGGTCTGTCGTCTTGTACTGAGTTCTCAGAATGGTTACTTGATAAAGTAGGCGTTGCCGTGGTTCCTGGCGATGCATTCGGTCTTGGTGGTTATATGCGTATCTCCTACGCTACCGATGAAGCGACGCTAAAAGATGCGCTATCACGTATCGAAAAAGCAGTCGCTGATTTAGACGTTGCCGAATAGTTAGGAAACAACTGGTTTTAAAGCTAAAAAGACGGTCATTTATGAGCGTCTTTTTTATGAGTATCTTTTTTATGAGCACTTTACTGTGTCTTACTAAATCTAGTATTCATTGAATTAAACCTTAAAACGATGTTTTTAATCAAAGAAATTGATAATATCCATTAAAAATGCAAAAAAAGCTTGACCTATTTCTTATCTTTGCTAGAATACGCCCCACTTAGCCGGAACTCATCAGAGTCAACGTTAAGCTCGTTGTAAGACAATAACCCTTGCAGCTTATTCCTCAATAGCTCAGTTGGTAGAGCAACGGACTGTTAATCCGTGTGTCCCTGGTTCGAGCCCAGGTTGAGGAGCCAAATTTTAGCAAGTCGCTAGTTAGCAATTTACTAGCCAGTGTCAAAGTTAAATATTTTAAGTTATCTTTGATTCGCTTATGGCATTTGCCAAAACCCTCATCTACTTGATGAGGGTTTTTTTATGAGGATTAAAACAGTATTTTAAAAAGCATAAGGCTTTAATTGGTAAAGCTCAATCGTTAATAATAAATCGTATAGTGTTGACCATAAATAATATTTTTTGGGTTAGGGTTGACAGATATCGAAACCTTGGCTAGAATGTGTCCCACATAACGCGAACCGTTAATTAGTCACCTTGTCGTTATAACCACTTATTCCTCAATAGCTCAGTTGGTAGAGCAACGGACTGTTAATCCGTGTGTCCCTGGTTCGAGCCCAGGTTGAGGAGCCATATTATAAAAAACCTTCATCATTATTAGATGAAGGTTTTTTTATGGATGCCATTTTTAGCACGGTGAGCGTGTTATTTTTGAGTGCTTTGCTGTATGGTAAGTATTAGACAAGGTGTGTTTGATAGTCACAAATAATTTCGTTCAAGTTCTTTATTCCTACTCACTAACAGTAATGGTTTATTATGATACCTGTACGCATTAAAAATAAATTTTCTGAGCATCCACAAAAAGTCATGCGCCCCATTAGTATTCGTCTCTCTGAGGAGATGATTGAGCTGTTAGGAGCAACCTCATCAGAACTTGGCTTTAGACGTATTCAAGGGCTGATTCGCTTGTACATTCGTCAAGGTCTTGACCGTGACCACCAGGATTATACGCTAGCGCATGACGAGGTGTTTATCGAGACCTTACGCAAAAAAGGCGTGAGTCAACACATCATCGATGAAGCTATCGTAGTGACGCATAATAACAACATTACCCATCCGCTATCTGAGCTGCAAGATAAATAATCAAAGCGCACACAGCAACGGGCTTTATTGACATTTATCAACGGCACTAGCCTTGATATTAAAGACATAATGAGTTCCCTATCTAGAGGCTAATTTGCACAATAACGTTTAGCCTCTACCTCCGTGGTTGTTAATATTCTTTCTGTTTTACTGCCCTTCTTAGTTTTACCCTGTTCTTTTTGCCTGCATTACTTATAGAGCCTTCTTGGTTTTAATACATTTTCCTTTCTTTTATCGCCCCTTAAATACGCCTAGCCGTCGTCTTGCAAAATTTAACATACTGTTTTGCAGTGATTGGGCACACTGACTCTTTAAACTCAGTATATTGTAGTGAATAGTCTGAATTGAGGCTGTGCTATAAAGGGTGATGCTGTCGGCTGTCTTTGTAGATAGTAATAGTAAACACAACCAGACCTAAAGCAATTTATTAATTCCAATTATAAATATTAGCACTGGATAACTAGTAGCGGAAGCTGACAAGGAGGTGAGTAATGGTGACTTTGTTAAAAAAGTGTTTAACTTTAAAAAGGTATTCAGTACCTGATGATCATGCATCTATGCAACGCTGTACAACGTCATGCCAAGCGGTAATTGACAGCCCGCCTAAGCCTACTCGAGCTATTTTGTTACTAATGTTAGCATTTGCTGTAATACCGGCCATAAGTAGCTGCTCAATGCCGCAGAATGACCCCAGTAAGCAGACAATACCCACTGATTCTGATCAATGGCAAAAAAAGCTGGGTAATACCTTTGAGCAATTATCTAACAACGACAGACAACTACTGAGCCGTTACATGCTACGGATGAAACTTAGTGATGCTTATGAGTCAGGAGCGATGCCGCGCACGACTATCAAGCAAGCTTTAGTACAGCAGCGTGAATATGAACGCTTGCATCCTAATAATCCAACGGGTAGAAAAAGCCCAATTGTCGCTAACAACCAAGTTGGCGCTGTCGATGCTCAGATCTACCCTATTGCCCTACTTCCCGTCAAAACCAGTGACGATGACAGCTTAAATCAAGTTAAGCTCCAGTTTATGTTGTCTAATCATGGCAGCATACCTATCAAAAGCTTTAAAGGCTCGTTACTGATGAAAGATGCGAAGCTGACTCAAGGTAAACGCTTTAATGTGCCGCTTACGCAGTTCGTACCACCTATCGTTCCTGAACAGTCTGGTAAAGTTGTTATTGAAAGTAGTATTGAAGATATCAATGTCATGCGCGCTATTAGAAATGCACAGGATGTGACGATAGAAATTAGTGAGGGCACACTAACCTTAACTGATGGACAAAAAATTGTATTCAGAAATGAACTTGCGAAGTGATTAGTGAGAGTGGCAGTATTTGAATAGATGAATGAGGTCTGTAGTAAGTACCCAGCTGGTTTGTAGCCCCCTTTAAACCATTCTTAAATTGTCTAGTAGTTAATGATAACCACAAAAAAAGCCCCAATCAGTTAATGATTGGGGCTTTTTGAATTTGGAGGAGACGGAGAGATTCGAACTCTCGAAGGGCTACGAACCCTTGTCGGTTTTCAAGACCGGTGCATTCAACCACTCTGCCACGTCTCCATTTGTGCATCATTATAACGATCTGAAATGAGAATGCAAGCGCTAATCTAAAAAGACATAAATTATTTTCGTATCGGCTAGTTTGCTGCAGTCTGCTTACTTGCTACCTGCTTACTTGATGCTAGATGCAAGCACATATCGAGCAATCGATTGGCATAGCCCCACTCGTTGTCATACCAAGCGAAAACCTTGTATTGATTGCCGACTTGCATGAGCTGTTGACCATCAATGATAAGCGATTCAGGCTGATGAATAAAGTCACTTGAGACCAGCGGCTCATCAGTATAAGCCATAATATTAATCAAGTGTCCTTTACTGGCAGATTGTAGCGCGTCTCTCATCGCCTCTATACTAACATCTAATGTACTAAACACAAAGGTCACATCAATAGCCGCGACGTTAATAGTCGGTACTCGGATAGAGTGGCCATTAACTTTACCGACCATTGCCGGTAGCACACGTTCTGTCGCCGCGATACTACTCGAGGTAGTCGGAATAATATTATACCCAGAAGCACGCGCCCGCCGTGGATCTCGATGCGCTTGATCCAATACCGTTTGATCCGCAGTCACCGCATGAATTTCGGTCATCATCGCCGACTCTACCCCAAAGGCCTTATCCAAAGTGTCAATCAGCGGCACCAATGCCTGCGTGGTACAAGAGACGCTGGAGATAATCGGCAGCGTACTGGTCAGCTCAGTACTATTCACGCCCATAACAATGCAAGCGTCGACATCATCAAAAGGTGCCGCACCAATAATCACTTGCTGCGCGCCAGCCTCAATATGCAAATATGCTTGTTTATAAGAACGAAAGTGTCCGGTGCATTCTAGTACCACATCGATACCAAGCGTTTGCCACGGCAGCTGCTGTGGGTCTGCTTCTGAAAGCATTCGAATACAATAAGTATGATTGTTTTTGGTCAGGCAAATTTGAGTTTCACTATGATCATCAACTAAGTCCTTTACTATCTCCGCATTGACACCCAGTCGGCTTAAACGCCCGTGGGTACTGTCAAATTTTAATAAGTGCAATAAAATATCAGCCGGTGCCAAGTCATTAATGGCGACCACATGAATAGCACGCCCAAGCACCTCAAAGCGCTCCAGCAGCGCGCGCAGTACATTACGCCCTATACGCCCAAAACCATTAATCGCCACTCTCAGTGGCTGTGTGTGTTCACTGGTAGCATGGAACGCTGCTGCGACGGCAAGATCTGAGGTCAAACGGTAGGTGGCGCTAGAAAAATCAGGCATAAGACGTTATCGCTATCAATGTAGAGAACAAGAAGGTTTAGACGGCATATAGAAAATGACGATACGGGGTTAAGCGTGCTGATAACGTCATGCACACTTCTAAGGTTTTAATAATGAATAATAGTTTTGATAATGAGTGGCTGTAATGAGTAACTCTAATAAGATTAATAGTTATGGGCTAATAAAAATCAACGCTAAACGAATAACATTGTAATCAATACTTTGTTTTAGATGCTCATAAATAGGCTTAATTTTAACGCTACCACTGTCGTTAAAGTCATTCGGATTGTTGGCTACTTTGATAGTGACATAGGCATTACCAACCGCTGTCATTACGTCATCATCGGGTCGCAAGTGATCACAAGCGAGGCTTGGGTCGTCACGTTTAAGCTCACTAATATGGCGCATAATGGTCGATTGTGCAAGTCCACGTGTATGAGCGATATCAACGATACTCAAACTTTCCTCTAATAATAAACGCGTCGCTGATAAGGTACTCTCCGATTTATCAGTAACTTGATTACCCAATTTCTGTTTTTTATCTTGCTGTGCTAATTGCTGTTCGCGGCGCTTCTTTTGTAAACTGTCATAAGCGTCAATCACAGATTTACTGAGCGTACCGCCTGACTTTGTAATAAATTTATCATGGGCTTGCTGCATGCTTTTTTCATCAAGCATCGCGTAATTGGCATCCGCTTCATCAGATAAGACTAAAAAGCGCTTATCTGCCCCGCGTGCTAACGGATCTAACTGTAAGCTCATCTCATTCATGCCCAGCAGTTTTAGTCCCGCCAGCGACTTGAGCCGTGATAGCGCCACATAACCTTGACCAAGCTCAAAAGTACGCGACAAATCAATCTCAGCCGCATCAAGGGTCATGCCCTGCGATTTATGAATGGTAATTGCCCAAGCGAGGCATAAAGGCACTTGCTCATAGCTTGCCAACACTTCACCACTTTCATCTTCAATGATCCATTCCTCAGGCTCTGCGACAACTTCACGCCCTGAATTAAGTCTAACCACGGGCATTTTTATCGGTGCTGGTTTTTTGGTTTTAGCTTTTAGTTTTTCTTTAGCGCTTACATTGGTCTCAGCATCAGCGTTTATCTCTTCACTATCAGCCAAAGCAGCGCTTTTAGCTCTGTCTTTATCGCTACTGTCATCGACCTTTACCGCAGCAAAGCCGATTAGCTCGCCCATCGTACCGTTTGAAACCCCAAGCTCAGTGTTATTCTTGATAAACATGACTTTTGCGCCAACTTTTAAGACCAAATCATCTTGGGTACGCACGGTCTTTTTTAACGTTTCAACCAGCTTACTATCACCAATCGCAGTAGCATCAAAACGCTTCATTTCGCCCGATAGCGCCGCAAGCTCATTATCATTTATTTTATTAACGTTAAGATTATGAGTATATAAACGCGTACGTTTGATATCGACATCTTGATCATAGGTGGCTTCTAACGCTGTAATGGCCTCAAAAGTTACCTGCTGACGACGAATTTGGTTCAAGATATCATCTAAATCAAGTCCACCATTAGCGGCATCATTAACTTGTCGATGCTGTTCACTGAGATAACAAATGTGAAACTTGGCATCAAGCCAGGCTTCGGACATAAAGGCGAATTTCTCGCGATTGCTCTCACTTCTACTACCAATCGGTGGCAACTGAAAAAAATCTCCGGCGACTACCACTTGAATGCCACCAAAAGCTGAGGTATCTTTGCGTACATGCTTAAGCACTTCATTGACGACATTTAGTTGCTTTGCATGCAGCATGGATACCTCATCAATAATAAGCACTTGGGTATCTTTAAGCCTATCCGCTAAAAACTGCTTACGCGCTAAATTGGTTAAATCGCGCTCGGTCAGCTCATCTTTAATACCAATACCCGACCAGCTATGAATAGTAGTGCCATTCATATGGGTAGCAGCAATACCAGTACTGGCCGTCACTGCCACAGGCACACGACGGGCACGCAAATAATTAATATATTGATTAAGAGTATAAGTCTTACCTGACCCTGCTGAGCCGGTCAAAAAGACATTTTGACCCGTTTTTAAAATATCAAGAGCAGAAGATTGACGCATATATCAAAACCAATTAATAAGAGAAGAAAAAGAAAGCTGTTATGGACAATATCTAGAAGCTGCTATTAGAATCAGTTAAAGCCGTGGCAGCCTAAAATATTTGACCTCAATTATAACAGCTCCATCAGTTTTACGAACATTTTAACGCACGCCTATTACATAACTTAAAGTTATGTAATAGGCTATTTAATATTATTAAAAGTAACTATAATTCTAGATAAAAGCTCAGTATGCTAGGTTGGTAATATAGATTAAAAAGATCAGGAAGATCATGTTAGCGTTTATTTTATAAGGTTATAAATAAATGGACGCACATAATTTGTCTTATGAATAACACAACAAGGAATCGTTTATGCTATACGCCCATCCCAACACCGAAAACAGTCCAGTACAGTTCCGCGAAAAATATGATAACTTTATCAATGGTGAGTGGATCGCGCCCGTTGATGGTGAATATTTTGACAATCCAAGTCCTATCAATGGTAAAACCATCTGTCAGATTGCACGCTCAAAAGCAGCTGATATCGAAATAGCTTTAGACGCTGCTCATGCCGCCAAAGATGCGTGGGGTAAAACCAGTGTCACTGAGCGCTCAAACATATTGCTCAAACTTGCTAATAGCATGGAAGCCAACCTTGAAAAAATTGCTATCGCCGAGTGCTATGAGAACGGTAAACCAGTGCGCGAAACCCTTGCCGCTGATATTCCAATAGCAATCGATCATTTACGTTACTTCGCTGGGGTGATTCGCGCGCAAGAAGGTGGTATCAGCCAAATTGATGAAGATACTGTCGCCTATCATTTTCATGAGCCCCTAGGCGTCGTCGGTCAAATTATTCCATGGAACTTCCCTATATTAATGGCAATATGGAAAATTGCTCCTGCGCTTGCCGCCGGTAACTGTGTCGTCCTTAAACCTGCCGAGCAAACGCCTGCTTCTATTTTATATATGCTAGATATTATTGGTGCCGCTGATATTCTACCTAAAGGCGTACTCAACGTGGTGAATGGTTTCGGTGTTGAAGCCGGTAAACCTCTCGCCTCTAACCCGCGCATTGATAAGGTTTCCTTTACGGGTGAGACCACAACTGGTCGTCTTATCATGCAATACGCTAGTGAAAATATCATTCCAGTGACTTTAGAGCTTGGTGGTAAGAGTCCAAACATCTTCTTTGCTGATGTGATGGATGAAGACGATGACTTCTTAGATAAAGCGGTTGAAGGCTTGGTCATGTTTGCGCTGAACCAAGGTGAGGTCTGTACTTGCCCGTCACGCGCCCTCGTTCACGAAAGCATTTATGATGAATTTATGAAACGCTGTATCGCCCGCGTTAAAGCCATCAAAATGGGCAACCCACTCGATACGGATACTATGATTGGTGCACAAGCCAGCTCTGATCAGCTAGAGAAAATTCTTTCTTATCTCGATATCGGTAAAAAAGAAGGCGCCAAAGTCCTTGTCGGCGGTGAAATAGCCAAACATGATGGCGATATGGCAGACGGTTACTATGTACAGCCGACTATCTTTGAAGGCACGAATGATATGCGCGTGTTCCAAGAAGAAATCTTTGGTCCTGTACTTGCCGTCACTACCTTTAAAGACGATGAAGATGCGATGACTATCGCTAATGATACTTTATACGGTCTCGGTGCTGGGGTATGGACGCGCAACGGCACTCGCGCTTATCGTTTCGGTCGTGGTATTAAAGCCGGTCGTGTTTGGACCAACTGCTATCACCTCTATCCTGCCCATTCAGCGTTTGGCGGTTATAAGCAGTCTGGTATTGGCCGCGAAAACCATCTAATGATGCTAGATCATTACCAACAAACCAAAAACATGCTGGTTTCTTACAGTCCTAAAGCAATGGGATTTTTCTAAGCCATTAAGTAATACTACTTTATGTATCGAATCATGAAGTCATAAGATAGGTATTTTTTTAAGACTATAATCAAATGAAAATGACTAGGGAATAATATCATGAGTAATAAAATGAAAGCGGCTGTATTACATGAATTTGGTCAGCCTCTACAGATTGAAGAAGTAGACATTCCAACCCCAGGTGCTGGCGAAATTGTGGTCAAGATGCAAGCGTCAGGTGTTTGTCATACTGACTTACATGCTATTGAAGGAGATTGGCCAGTAAAGCCTAGTCCACCGTTCATTCCTGGACATGAAGGCGTAGGCCTGATAACGGCGGTTGGCGAAGGCGTCACCCATGTCAAAGAAGGCGACCGAGTTGGCGTTGCTTGGCTCTACTCTGCCTGTGGTCACTGTACCCATTGTTTGGGTGGTTGGGAAACGTTATGTGAGCGTCAACAAAACTGTGGCTATTCAGTTAACGGCAGTTTTGCAGAATACGTTCTAGCCAATGCCAACTATGTCGGCATTATTCCTGATAATGTCGACTCCGTTGAAATTGCACCCGTTTTATGTGCAGGCGTTACGGTATATAAAGGCCTTAAAATGACTGAAGCCCGTCCAGGTGATTGGGTGGTTATCTCAGGTATTGGCGGATTGGGTCATATGGCCGTGCAGTACGCCATTGCTATGGGACTAAACGTTGCCGCTGTAGATATTGATGATGAGAAGCTTGAATTTGCCAAAAAATTAGGCGCGACCATCACCGTCAATGCTAAAAATACCGATCCTGGCGAGTATCTAAAAAAAGAGATTGGTGGTGCTCATGGCGTGTTAGTGACAGCTGTGTCTCCCAAAGCGTTCGATCAAGCGCTAAGCATGGTAAGACGTGGTGGTACGGTAGTCTTTAATGGCTTACCAGCAGGTGATTTCCCCGTATCTATTTTTGATACGGTTCTGAACGGTATCACCATTCGTGGCTCAATCGTTGGTACGCGTCTTGACTTACAAGAGTCGTTAAACATGGCAGCAGCAGGCAAAGTAAAAGCCACTGTCACCGCTGAACCGTTAGAGAATATCAACGATATTTTTGAGCGTATGCGTCAAGGTAAAATCGAAGGTCGCATTGTTATCGACTATACTATGTAGCTATATCATAGCTCGATGTGGCTATAGCGTTTAATATAGTGGCATCGTTTAATAGTTTATACGCTTAATAATAAATAATGGGTCGTATTATCTCCAGCCACATACTATTAGTCATGTGAATGGATATGATACGACCTTTTCTATTTTTATATAGAGCACTTATTTCTAATGATAATGGAAATTTTCACGATAAGGAGTACAAAATGAAACTCGAAGCGACAGAAGCCTGTAAAGAGCTGATTGAATTATTAAAGTCCAAGCACGGCGAGCTAATGTTCCATCTATCGGGCGGCTGTTGCGATGGCAGCTCACCGATGTGTTATCCATTAGGTGAGTTTAAAGTTGGCGGCCAAGATGTGCTGATTGGTGAGCTGGCTGGCTGTCCATTTTATATGGGTAAGCCACAATATAATTTATGGCAACATACGGACTTAACCATCGATGTGGTCAATGGTCGCGGTGCGAGCTTTTCGTTAGAAATACCAGAGGGCAAACGCTTTATGGTGCGCTCGGAAGTATGTGCGGTTTAGAATATTTTCACATTTAAACTACTGTTAACTTTCTCCATGCACAACTTCTTATATTAAATGGCACTAAACTTTCATAGTGCCGTTTTTTATTATTTAGACTGTTCCCTCACTAGCAATTTCTTGGTGAACTTCTGCACAGGGTTAGCAAGTATCAGTACACAAATAAAAGCCGCAGGAGCTGCAAGTAACCAAGCTTTTAACCAATACTGAATGAAACTTTCTATCATACCAAGGTTGATATAAGTGATATAAATGGTCATCACTCCTGATAATAAAATTGCCATAGTAGCCGTATTAAGTAAACGAAATTTCCAATTCATAACAGTCCCATTATTTAACATGTAATGAATACTAAACTAAAACATCGCTTTTTCTAAAGCGGCGGTGTCTTCATGCATGCGATATAAACAAATTTTACCTGCTTCATCAAAACGTACAATCATAGCCCAGAGACTATTGAATACTTTTCCTGTTCGTTTAACAGTATGAGCGAGCCTACCGAACCTTATAATATAGTTGTCATTGACTACTGACTCCTCTACTTCAAAATCGCCAAATTCAAATAACGCTGCAAGGTTTTTGAATAGTGTAATTCCTGCTAACTTACCAGTGTGAGCACCATAGATGGGAAACTGACTATCTACGTCAGTTCGAAAAACAACAAACTCAACGTTAGTAGCACATAATTCAAGAGCGTGTTCATACTCTCCTTTAAAAATAAACTCTAGAAAGTGATCAAGAGTTTGAGAGTTGGATTGTCGTTGCATGATGAACCTCAGAAATTTATACAATGAATAAAATGTTTGGCTAATACGTTAAGCGTAGTCTAATCACTTATCATTCAAATAAATATCTGATAATTAAACAATCACTGTGCAAAAATCCTCAATAAAATTTGTTAAGCTTAGCGTTTGTATTTAAAAAAGATGACTTTAAAATGCATTGGGATGATTTGGCCTATTTTATTAGTTTGGTAGAAAAACAAACTCTAACCGCATGTGCCGAAAAGATTGGAGTACAACACAGTACAGTCGCACGACGAATTGAACATCTTGAGCAAACACTGAAAGTTAAGCTTTTTGATCGCATGGGAAAACGCTATATACTGACCCAAGAAGGCGAGTTGCTTTATATACAAGCCACTGAAGTCCAAAAAGAAATAACAGTATTTGAGCGGATGGCAATTGATCAAAATGCTATGCAAGGTAAAGTAGTCGTATCAGCACCACCTGTATGGGCTAATGAAGTACTTATGCCTAGCTTAATTAGCTTTCGTCAGCAGTTTCCAGATATATTGTTAGAAATATGCGGTGAGGTTGGAGTGAGCAATCTGCACCAAAGGGAAGCTGATATTGCGCTAAGACTGCATCGCCCAACGCAAGAAGATTTAATCATTCGCATGTTAGGAGAGGTTAGGTATGGATTTTTTGCTCACTGTGATTATATTGAGCACAACAAGCCTGAACAATGGCAATTGATCGAGTTTCAAGCCAACTCTAGAGTTTTGGCTTGGACTCAGATGCTGATCGAGCATCACTCATATACTATTGCGTTTAGTACCAACGATTTATATGTAGCTTATAATGCTGCTTGTGAAAAACTGGGTATCGCTCTATTACCTTACTTTTTAGCGAGCCAGAATCCAAAGCTTTTACCAGTTAATCCTGTGACTAGAATAAGTGTGACGTACGAAAAGCTAAATACACTGCTAACACTTGATCCTTTGAATCCACCATTAAAGAACGAAGATGCGCTCTCTAATACAACGGTTTCCTTAACTCAATCTTATACCATGTACTTAGTTATGCACCCAGACGTTAGACGCTCGGCACGTGTTAGAGCAGTGGCAGATTGGTTGATTACAACGACCGCCCATCTAAACTGATATGACTTCCAAACATCGCCTCTTTCAGATAAAGTAGAGCTAGCGGAATCCACGGTTATAATATAAGCACAGCGAAGATTACAGCTGAAGTGTGCCGCACAATTATCTGTATCTCTCAGGCTAGCGCCTATATAGTATTAATTTTCATCGTAATTTTAAAATTATCAATAGTTTCTTAGGTTTTATTTCATTGTACCAACATTACTATATTCCAAAATATATAAAAAGGCCCGAAGCTGTTTAAACAGCTTCGGGCTTCTACGTTCATTACTTTTATAAGGCTTACTTAAACCAAACTATTCACCGCATCAACTACCGCTTCAGTAGTAATACCAAACTCTTTATACAAGTCACTAGCAGGGGCTGACTCACCATAAGTAGTCATGCCAATGACTTTGCCATCCAAGCCAACAAACTTATACCAGTAATCTACATGCGCTGCTTCTACTGCGACACGTGCACGAATATTAGCAGGCAATACCGCTTCACGATAGCTGGCATCTTGCTCACTAAAGATTTCAGCACACGGCATAGAAACCACACGGACGCCAACGCCATTTTGACTCAAAGTCTGATACGCTTGCATGGCAAGGCCAACTTCTGAACCAGTAGCAATAATAATCGCTTGTAACTCGCCCTTCTCTTTAGCAAGAACATAACCGCCTTTGGTGATATTGGTGACTTGCTCGGCATCACGTTGCTGATGTGGCAAGCTTTGACGACTGAAGATCAATGCTGATGGGTTGTTTTCTGATTTGATTGCTTCAACCCAAGCAGTGGCAGATTCTGTTGCATCACAAGGACGCCATGTGCGTAAGTTAGGCGTGGTACGCAAGCTGGTTAACTGCTCAACTGGCTGATGCGTAGGGCCATCTTCACCAAGACCGATCGAGTCGTGAGTATAGACATGGATGATACGTTGCTTCATCAAAGCACCCATACGGACCGCATTACGGGCATATTCCATGAACATCAGGAAAGTGGCCACGTAGGGGATAAAGCCACCATGTAGCGCGATACCATTGGCAATCGCAGTCATACCAAATTCACGCACACCATAATAGATATAGTTGCCGGCGGCATCGTCTTGAATGCCCTTCGCGTCCTTAAATAGGGTTAAGTTCGAACCTGCTAAATCCGCTGAACCACCCATTAATTCTGGTAGTAAAGGCTGCAAGGTATTAATCGCATTTTGGCTGGCTTTACGACTGGCGACATCGCCGCCTTGATCTTGGCATTGTTGAATATAGTCTTGCGCTTTTTGGTCAAAGTCAGCGGGTAGATCACCCTCTAAACGGCGTACCAATTCAGTAGCTAATTCTGGATAAGCCTTTTTATAGGCTTCAAAATCCGCCTGCCAGTTCTTTTGTAATACATCGCCTTTTGGCTTGCCATCCCATGCTTGATAGATTTCATCATCTAATTCAAATGGCGCATGCTTCCATGATAGCGCATCACGAGTTAAAGCAATTTCGTCATCACCCAGTGGCGCACCATGGCTGGACGCTAAACCTTGTTTGTTCGGACTTCCCGCGCCGATAGTAGTTTTGCAAATAACTAGGCTTGGCTTATTACTCTCATCGATAGCAGCGGTTGTCGCTTGAGTGATGGCATTTGCATCGTGGCCGTCGACTTTTATAACTTGCCAGCCGTAAGCTTCAAAGCGAGCTTGCGTGTCATCGGTGAACCAGCCATCGACATTGCCATCGATAGAGATACCATTGTCATCATAAAAAAGTACCAATTTTCCCAGTCCTAGCGTACCGGCTAACGAACAAACTTCATGGCTGATACCTTCCATCAAGCAACCATCACCTAGGAATGCATAAGTATGGTGGTCGACAACGTTATGACCGTCGCGATTAAACTGCGCGGCTAGCGTTTTTTCAGCGATAGCAAAACCAACCGCATTGGCAATACCTTGGCCTAATGGACCAGTGGTGGTTTCAATACCTGGTGTATAACCGTATTCAGGATGACCTGGGGTTTTTGAATGCAGTTGACGAAAGCCTTTTAGATCATCGACACTGACGTCGTAACCTGATAAATGCAGCAATGAGTAGATAAGCATTGAGCCATGACCATTCGATAACACAAAACGGTCGCGGTTATACCAGTTAGGATCAGCAGGGTTATGCTTCAAAAACTTGCGCCACAGGACTTCAGCAATATCGGCCATGCCCATCGGTGCACCAGGATGACCAGAATTGGCTTTTTGAACCGCATCAAACGACAGTACACGGATGGCATTGGCTAGTTTACGTTCGCTAATTGGAGCTGGCATAGAGTGTCCTAGTATTACTGATAAGAGGAGAGTTTACTCAGAGGGTAAGCAAATAAGGACACAAAATGCGCCCTTATAGTATAGGCTGTAAAATCAAAGCGTAATATTAACATATTTGGTATAAGTCACGCTAAGAAATGGCGTGACAATACCGTTTGTATTTAACAATAATTCATATTAATTTTGTCAAAATACTCCTAAGCGTAAGCTATGAGCGATGACTATAAGCCATAAATACAAAATACTTATTTAAGCCGAAATAGTTTCCGCACCGCCCATAAACGGACGCAATACTTCTGGAATAGTAATGCTACCGTCAGCATTTTGATGGTTTTCCATTACCGCAAGTAGCGTACGCCCTACTGCTAAACCAGAACCATTCAAGGTATGCGCAAGGCTGGTTTGCTTGCCATCTTTGACTCGTGTGCTCATACGGCGTGCTTGAAAGTCGCCACAGTTTGAACAGCTTGAGATTTCACGATACGTATCTTGGCTCGGTAACCAGACTTCGATGTCATAAGTTTTTTGTGCGGCAAAGCCCATATCACCCGTACACAGCTGTACGACACGATACGGCAAATTAAGCTGCTGCAAAATATTTTCCGCTTGTCCGGTCATCGCTTCAAGTAACGCATCAGATTGCTCAGCTGTGGCGATATTGACCATTTCGACCTTTTCAAACTGATGCTGACGAATCAAACCACGGGTATCGCGACCATGTGAGCCCGCTTCACTACGGAAGCATGGCGTATGGGCGGTGAACTTTAACGGTAGCTCACTGATGTCTAAGCGCTCGCCGCGTACCAAGTTGGTCATGGGTACTTCAGCAGTTGGGATCAGATAAAAATCCATGTCATCATTATTAGTATGATTGGTTAGCTTAAACAAATCATCTTCAAACTTGGGCAGCTGCCCTGTACCTTTTAAACTATCAGAATTAACAATGTAAGGCACATAAGTTTCGGTATAGCCATACTTCATAGTATGGGTGTTAAGCATAAGTTGAATCAACGCCCGATGCATCTGCGCCAGTTGTCCTTTAAGGACGTTAAAACGACTGCCTGTAATCTTGACTGCCACTTCAAAGTCCAGCATACCCAAAGTCTCACCAATATGGGTATGGTCTTGAATTTCAAAATCAAACGCGCGCGGTGTACCCCACTTGCGTACTTCTACATTGTCGTCTTCTGATGTCCCAACCGGTACATCGGCTGCGGGAATATTGGGTATTTGTACTGCTGCTTGGGTAATACGCTCTTGCAAGCTGCGCAGATCATCTTCGGCTGCCTTAATTTCACCACTAACACTCTGCATTTCGGCTAATAAGTCACTGGCATCTTCGCCAGATTTCTTTAGTGCGCCCACTTGTTTGGCCCCAGCATTACGACGTGACTGCAATTCTTCAGTCTGTACTTGTAACGATTTTCGCTCAATTTCGATGGTTTGCCAAAAGTCGATATCCAGCTCATAGCCACGGGTGGCTAATTGCTGCTGTAAGTCGTGTAAGTCGCCGCGTAAAAGCTTAGGATCGATCATAATATCTGCCTGTAATGCTAAAAGTGAGTGAAACGTCTGAAAAGGAAAAAATGATATCAAAGTGATAACGTCAATAACGAGTAAACTTAGTCTTATAAAATAGTGATGTCATCGTGCCGCTAATAGTGACGCTAATAAGTACTGTTAATGATGGCAAACGTTAGCCCCTATGATACCAAGACCCAGCAGATTTGACTACGTTTTCACGCATTGCGGCATTGCGGCATAGGTTTGCATCGTACTTGCCTATTACTAAGCGGGTACTCATAGGTTATTCACATAGCACTATATGGTAATTATGTTTCTTTTAGGGACACTTTTCGGTAAGATAAGCGCATACGTTTAATCCACTATACTAGCGGTACGGTGTTCTCAATGACGCCTAGCGCTGCTAACCTGATTATTTGAGAAATCTTTATGGCCCTGTACCCCTACACGCTTCAGCCTATCGCTCTAAACCTAACTGAGGCTGAATTTCAGCAAGCACAATACGAGCTATTTGCCAGTGCCAGCCCTTCTTTTGGTTTATCAACTCTTAAGACTAAAGAGTGGGCTATCATGGCGGTGGTCGCGATACTGGCGATTGCTGGGCTGGTTTTTGTGACAGGTTACTCAACCATTATTTTTTGGGTAATGTTGGCCGCAGTGGTCATTTATCTACTCATCCGTACCCTCGGCTTTAAATGGTATGTCAAAAGAGAATTTGAAAAGCAAGTCGCTGGACAAGAAATGCCTGAGGAGATGCGTCAGATGAAACTGGGGGTACAAAAGCATGGCTTAGTCATGGCAATACCATCCAATCAGCCTGATACCATGAAAAGCAATCAAACGCGCGGCATGCAAATGCGCGCAAGCTCAACACAGCAAGCGGTCATTCCATGGAGCGCTATCAAGAGCTGGGATGAGACTGACGACTATATCTTTATGATGTTCGAGATGAAAGGTCAGCAAGGCAGCCAAATCGTGCCCAAACGCTTGAAAGCACAAAAATTTCCTATCGATACCGTACGTCAGCATTTAGAAGAAGTCATTCCCGTTCGCGGCTTACAGCCTGAAAAATTACAACCACCGGCATAACAATCATAAGTTAAGTTAAAATATATATCAGTTTTATAAAACATAACACAGATTTTAATTTGTTTAACTTAACTTATGAGTGCTGGTTTGTTATGATAGTAAACATCAAAGGCGAAGCAATTAATACCTAATATCTATACTTAGACCCTAGACATATCAATTGCTATGACTTTAATCTTTTACTCCAACATTCATACTCACACTACAAGGATAATATTATGAGTAATGCTACAAATAATACTGCAAATAATGATAGCACCAATCAAATTGGTTTAGAAAAGGCAGATATAAGCCACGTGATTGCTAATCTTAACGGCTTATTATCAAGCTATCATATGTTCTATATCAACGTACGCGGCTATCACTGGAATGTAAAAGGCGAACATTTTTTCTCGCTACATCCTAAGTTTGAAGAGCTGTATACCGCATTACAAATACAAATTGATGAAATCGCTGAACGTATTTTGACCTTAGGCGGCACACCATTCCATGCTTATAGCGACTTTGCTCAGCATACTGGTATCTCCGAGGATAAGAACGTTAAGGATGGCAATACCTGTGTAAAAGGTGTGGTTACTGGCCTACAAGAGCTCATCGAAGAGCAACGTCAAGTTTCTGCGCTTGCTGCCGATGCCGATGACCAAGGTTCAGCTGACCTCGTTGATGCTTATGTCCAAGAGCAAGAAAAGCTAATTTGGATGTACAACGCCTTTTTGGGTTAATAGTTGGTTATAAATCCCAATCAGAACTATAAAAAAAGCACCTCATGTAGGTGCTTTTTTTATGCTCAAATTTCGCTGATATTTTACTAAAGCTCGTTATTTATTGCTGAATCCACTGGCGGATTTTTTCACGCTCAGCAGGCGTGGCATTGAGCCATAACTGCATAAACTGATCAAGCTTATTGTTCGACTGACTTACAGTGGCAGTAGGCGTATACTTTGTGGACGTTACCGCTCCCGTACTTACATTTCCCTGAGTGGTCGCCGTAGGCTGACCTAATGCGGCTATAGCGCGCTGATTTTGTAGTTCAGCACTACTGCTGCCACCAAATACACCGCCCAAAGCTTTGCCGATTCCTGAGAAGAGTCCGCCATCATTACCAGCCACACTTTGCTGACTGGCAATGATCGTATTATTCTGTTGTACGGCTAAGGTTGGGCGCTCAGCATATTCTTTAGCAGCCATGTAGTCTTCTGGCTGATTGGGCATGGTTAAACGGTACGTTTGGTTATCCGCCATGTCTGCTGCGACACTGATATTGCCAGAACGTAAATAATCGTGCTCATCACGGGGTAAATTATACAAACGGTCATATTTAGCAGTAATCACATGTTGACCAGGCTGTAAGGTAAACGTTTTAGACAACGGTTGAAAGGCACTTTGTTTGATTTCTTGTCCATTGATAGCGGTAACTTTAATATTGTCATCGATCAACAATGTAACTGCTGCATGTGACAGCATAGATACTGAGCCAGCACCAACTAACAGCGTACTGATAGACAGTTTTTTTAGCCAAGATGAAGTAAGTTTCATAAGTTATCCTGTCAATAGTGAAAAAATCGAATAGAAAATAGCATGTCTTAGTTTAAAGGGTTTTTCTTAGTTTAAAAAATCTTAGAAATCTAGCGGCATCGTATGCTGATCCTGACTTGCTGCTTGATTATCCACTTGTGTCTCTTGAGCGATATCAGCAAGCTCGGCAGCGAGCGTCTGCTCATCAATGGTGCTCAGCGCATCACTAATGACCGCTTTTGAGATATTACTACGTCCCAAATTAGAAAACATCGGCTGAATATAGTTAAGTACATCCATCATCGCACCAATACGATGCGGCCCTTCATTAAGCAGATGATCAATGATGCGCTCATCAAACTGCCAACCACGGCGACGTAGAATAGACTGCAATAACGCTTGGCGATCCGCTAAATCTCGACCATTAGGTACTTTAAATGCAGGGGCTTGCGCCAATCTGCTCAGCAAATCTGTCAATTGGAACGGCAACTCACTAGCAGGCTTATTAGCAGCGAACAATAACTGACGCTGCCCTTCACGACTGCGATTGATGAGATGAAACAGGGCTTCTTGCCACTGACTGCTATGATCCAATACTTCTAAATCATCAATAGCGATCACATCGAATTTTTCTAAAGAGGACAACACATCAACATCGGTATGTATCAGCTCGTTAAGTGATAAACAAATCGCTGACTTATCCATCTCAATAAATGATTCGCATATAGAAGACAACAGATGGGACTTGCCTGTAGCAGGGCTACCGAATAGATACAGCTGACCGATCAGGCCGACATGTAACTGCCGAACTGCATCAATAATTGACATCCAACCGGGACCCGCAAAGTCGCTGAGACTCGCATCATGTTTGATGTCCAGATTGAGACTTAGCTGTGCTTCTGCCATCACTCATCAACTCGGTTCGCGTAGCGCAAGGGGTAAATAAAAGACTAATCTCTAAACTAAATTTTTGAAACTGTCTTTAAAACTGCGTTACATAAATTTGTGTTCTTTTTTATAAAACTGTCTACTCAAAAATCATTGACCCACTATTTTGCACAAAGGTTGTAGTAACTGCCGTTACTTTAAACACTGCGTCTATATATACCATATTTACAAAATGACTGACAAGTCTTTTACATTTGAACGCTAGTATCCGCTACTTTATGCCGTCTAGCAATGACTACATTCTGCCAGTTTTCAGATCATTTGCACGACTGTTGCCATTTGAATTAAAAATAAGCTAAACATCCTGTTTAATCTTTCGAGTGGTTTATTTTTTTTCAAATAAATCAAGCTGCTTTCGACCTTTGTAAAAATCAGTCGTTCGGTAATAAGCGTATAGATGGCGGAACAATACATTAATTACCGCCGATACGGGCAGCGCAATCAGCATTCCTACAAAGCCTAACAAGCTGGCACCCGCCAATACCGCAAAGATGACCCATAGCGGTGACAGGCCAATTTTATCGCCCAGTAATAATGGCTGTAGCACATAACCTTCAGCGGCCTGCCCGACTAAAAACGCGCCAACAATTAAAGACAAGTGAAACCAGTCTAGCCCGAACTGAAATAAACCAGCGACAATTGAGGCAATAAAGCCGAGACCAAAGCCTAGGTAAGGTACAAAGCTAGCAATACCTGCTCCCATACCGATAATAAGCCCAAGCTCAAGACCAATCAGCTGTAACTGCACCGCATAGATAATACCCAACAGTACCATGACCAGCAACTGCCCTTTAACAAACTCCATTAGCGCGCGATCACATTCTCGTGTGATTTCGATAACTTTTTTACTGTAGGCGGTAGGAATGGCCATCTTCCAACTGAGAAGACGTTTATCCCAATTAAATAAGAAATAAAAGGTCAAAATAGGCACCAGCACAATAAGACCCGCACTATTAATAAAGTTCATGCTTGAGGCCAATATTTGGCTCATCCATGTACTAGCGTCCGAAAACCTATAATGTGCTTGTATATACTCAACTAGCGTTTCAGAAAAGCCTTTGCTCTCCATTTGTGGCAAGCTCATGCGAGTATTATTGACAACCCATTCGCGCACTTCTTGATTGTACCATTTCAGTATCTTTGGCAAATAATCCCACGCCGCTTGTAGTTGATACCACAATGTCGGCACCAACCACCACAGTAGCAATGCCATTCCCAAAGTAATCGTTCCATAAACAACGATAATCGCTATCCAGCGCTTCACATATCTCGATAAGCGTTTGACCAGCGGATTAAATAAGTAAGCCAGTACAAAAGCAAATACAAATGGAACAATAACCGGCATCATTAAGTTCAGCATAATGAGCGCTAATACAATGACAACGACGATAAATAAGCGCCGAAAAAAGGGATCTATCGTTTGGTTAATCATTAATGGCAATCTCGCGGGTAAGCTAATATCGATAGCTATAGATAGGTCATAATAAGAGTCATTATTTTAATGCTCCGGTATAATACACCAGCTAATGATGCACTTTACAGACGCTCTATTATCGCAGAGTACACCAAAAATGCAGTCATTTTTTGTTTCTTAGCTATTTATTTGCCGTTTATAGTCATTGTTCACCGAATAGTGGCAAGTTGCTTTGCGAGTGCGGTCTATTTTTGGGTATAATGCGCGCACTATAGTCAAAATTTACGCTACTGACTGCAATTATTGATTCAGTTACCGACTCCAATTATTTACCCAAATGTGAGATGACCATGAGTGATAAGCCTTCTTTAAGCTACAAAGATGCCGGTGTTGATATTGATGCCGGCGATGCATTGGTTCAACGCATTAAGTCCGTGGCAAAAGCCACTACTCGTCCTGAAGTGGTGGGCGGGCTTGGCGGCTTTGGCGCGCTGTGCCGCATCCCAACTGGCTACACCTCACCGCTATTGGTTTCAGGTACTGATGGCGTTGGCACTAAGCTTAGATTAGCATTACAGTTGAATCGTCATGACACTATCGGGATTGATTTAGTAGCGATGTGCGTCAATGATTTGTTAGTATGCGGCGCTGAACCGTTATTTTTCTTAGACTATTACGCCACAGGTAAGCTTGATATCGATGTTGCAGCGACGGTAGTGACAGGGATTGGCGATGGCTGTAAGCTGGCTAATTGTGCCCTTATTGGTGGCGAGACTGCCGAGATGCCAGGTATGTATCACGACGACGATTATGACTTAGCGGGCTTTTGTGTTGGTGTGGTTGAAGAAGCAGAAGTTATCACTGGCGAAAATGTTGCAGAAGGCGATGTACTGATCGCCCTTGCCTCTAGTGGTGCTCATTCCAACGGCTATTCACTAGTACGCAAAGTCATTGAAGTCAGCGGTATCGATGTGACTAATAGCACTGAGCAACTAGATGGTCAGTCAATCCAAGACGCGCTAATGGCTCCTACCCGTATTTATGTTAAAGCCATTAAAGCGCTACAAGATACTCTTGGTAATTCAGCTTTGCACGCGATGTCACATATTACTGGCGGCGGTCTAACAGACAATTTGCCACGTGTCCTTCCCGATCACCTAGCAGCCAGTATTGATACCAATAGTTGGCAGTTCTCAGAGCTGTTTACCTGGCTACAAACTCAGGGCAATATTGCTCAAAGTGAGATGTATCGTACCTTTAACTGCGGGGTTGGCTTTGTTATCGTTGTACCACAAGATAAAGCTGATACTGCCATTAAAACCTTAATCGATGCTGGCGAACACGCTTGGCAAATCGGTGAAATGGTCAGTCGCGCAGCGGATGCAGTGGTGTACCGTTAATGTCAGCGGATAACTTACAGCCATCAAGCAAACAGCAGCCGAGCAAGCAACAGCAGGTCAAACCGTTACGCATCTCTTTTTTGGTGTCAGGTAATGGCAGCAATCTACAAGTCTTAATAGATGCGATGCAAGCAGGCGCTATGCCGATTGAAATTGTCGGTGTCATTAGCAATCGTGACGATGCTTATGCTATCAAGCGCGCGCAACAAGCAAATATTCCAGTTGCTATACTGTCACATACTGAAAGTGGCAAACGTATGGGTATCAAGACTTTTGAAACCCATGCCAGTGCCCAGCTGGCAGCATGGCAACCGGACTTAATTGTACTTGCCGGCTTTATGCGAGTATTAAGTGCAGGATTTACTGATAACAGCCCAGCGCCAATCATTAATCTACATCCGGCGCTATTACCTGCCTATAAAGGCCTTGATACCCATCAACGCGCCCTACAAACAGGTGAGCGTTATCACGGCTGTAGTATCCATGTAGTCACTGCTGAGCTTGACGCGGGTCAAGTATTAACCCAAGCACTACTTCATGTTAACCCCAAAGATAGCTCTGATAGCCTGCAAGCACGCGTCCAAGCGCTGGAGCATCAACTATTGCCGTGGACAATTTTATTACTGGCAAAAGGTGTTTTACCGCTCAACGCTAACGATACACCGTCGGAAAAAATATCTCATTTACCAGTTTTACCTTTAAGGCTTTGGTTAGATAATTAAGGATTGAAAGTCGATTCTCATATAAAAACGAAGCTTGTTATCCAAAAAAATCGCTATAAGCGACAGACATAAAAATACCCCGCTGCTGAGCAGCGGGGTATTTTTATGTCTGTCTTAAAAACTTATGAGCAAATATAAAAACTAAGCAGGTTTTTTACCAACCACATGTACCGCTTTAATATTAACGAATTCTTTTATACCAAAGCCACCATGCTCACGACCGTAACCAGAGTCTTTGACCCCGCCAAATGGTAATCCCGGATTAACGAGATTGTAACCATTGATATAGACCATACCCGTATCGAAATACTGTTGGGCTAGACTGATAGCCTTGTCTTCATCTTTGGAGAAAATAGCACCGCCTAATCCATAACGGCTATCATTCGCAATGCGCAGTGCATCGTCTTGGTCTTTAGCACGGATTAACGAGGCTACTGGGCCAAACAACTCATCTTTATAGGCTGGCTGATCTGGTGTGATGTTTTCCAAAATAGTTGGTGGATAAAAAGCACCGGGCTTATCTGGTACTTCACCGCCTAAAGTAATGGTTGCGCCTTTACTGGTACTCTCTTGAACTTGCTTATGCAGGTTATCACGTTGCTTGCTACTTGATAGTGGCCCTATATCAGTCGAATCATCCATTGGATCGCCGACTTTATAGCTATTGAACTTTTCAATAATCAGCTTGCGGAATTCATCATAAACGCTATCCACTACCACAAAGCGTTTGGCAGCAATACAAGTTTCGCCATTATTATACAAACGAGCATGCGCACAAGTTGCGGCAGCTAAATCTAAGTCGGCATCTTCTAACACGATAAATGCATCGTTAGAACCAAGCTCCATGACTGTTTTCTTAAGGACTTTAGCCGCTTGCTGGGCAACGACTCTACCGGCTACATCACTTCCTGTCAGGGTAACACCGCGTACTTTATCATGTTCAATGACGTTTTCGGACTGGTCATGGCTAATAAGAAGGGTACGGAATAAATCATCTGGTAAATCAGACTCATGAAGTATTTTTTCAATCAGTAAGCCCGAACCAGTAACGTTTGAGGCATGTTTTAACAGAATACTATTACCGGCCATTAAGTTGGCAATGGTATAGCGAAACACTTGGTAGGCTGGAAAGTTCCATGGCTGGATGCCATAAATAATGCCAATGGGTTCATAACTGATCAGACCTTTCTTTATACCCTCGATATCTCGCTCATCTTCAGCTAATGCAGCAGCGCCTTGCTCAGCAGTAAAATCACAGATGGCTTTGCATAGATCTACTTCGCCCAAGCTGGCTTCATAAGTTTTGCCGCGCTCTTCAGTCATCAATTTAGCGAGCTCTTCTTTGTGCTTCATTAAAGAATCACCGATAGAGTTGATAACTTTTGCACGCTCTTCATGACTAACCGTACGCCACTCTAAAAAGGCCTGATGCGAGGCGTCAATTATCTTATTAACCTCATCGCTACTCATATAACTATAATCTTTGATATCTTTACCCGTGGTTGGGTTAACAGTAGTAATATCTGCCATGATAATCGTCCTTTTTTTAGTTTTGTACTTACATTGATAGATTAATGAACGAGCGTCTTTGTAACCTCATTAGCAAACAGTGCATGATAAGATTTATACGAACATTTATTGCCTGTTGTTTTTATTATCTTTATCTACTATAACAAACCAGTGGTCTTGAAGTTTTACAAGATATTGAGAAATGTGTTTAAGATGTTAAGAATGTGACTGCCTTAATGGACACAATCTACAGACCATAAAAAACCAGCACAATGGCTGGTCTTGGTTAGCGTTTGTAATAAAACAATGTTAAAACAAATGGTTAATCACTGGAATTTCATGCTGTTGTTGATCTTCTTCTTCAGCGACTACTTGTCGCGCCACATGCATAATCAATTGCCGCAACCAGCGGTGAGCGGGATGATGTTGTAATAAGGGCGACCATGCCATCGTTAACTCAAATTCAGGAATAAAAAACGGTGGCTCTTTCATCATAATGCTATCGTTATTGGCCTGCATTCGTGCCACTCGAGTAGGAAGCGTGGCGATGAGGTCTTTATTTGCAGCGAGCATAGCGGGCATTTGATAGTGACGGGTAAAGACACTTATCTGCCGTTTTTGACCCAAACGCTGTAAAGCTTGATCAATAGAGCCAAGGCCGCCAGATTTTTCTGGATTAACGCCAAAGCCCACACCCATACCGGTCTTAGACACCCAAACATGCTGGCCTTTTAAATAGTTTTTTAGATTAAAGCGGTTGGCATAAGGACTCTCAGAGGACAGCAGGCAGCTAAAAGTATCGCGCCAAACCAGTACTTGATGAAAGCTTTGCGGTATCTCATTAAAACGGTTGATAGCAAGATCGACCCGCCCCTGCTCCATATCACGGTAAGAAACATCTGATGGGGTTAAGAAATCCAAGATGACATTAGGCGCCTCCGAACGTAACGCTTTAACCAACTTAGGTACCAGCGTCGCCTCGGCATAGTCTGAAGTCATAATACGAAAGACGCGTGAGGTGCTATAAGGGCGAAACTCAGTACGTGGCTCAAGTACTTGGGTTAAGTCAGCCAATATCTCACGAATACGGGGCTGTAATTCTAAGGCGCGCTCGGTAGGCGTCATACCCTCAGAGGAACGCACTAATAATGGGTCATTGAAGAGCTTACGCAAACGCCGCAAGATGTTACTCATTGCCGGCTGGGTAATTCCTAGCTGCTCTGCGGCACGTGTGACATTTTTCTCTCGTAGTAGTACATCTAAATGTACTAATAAATTCAAATCAACCCGCTGCAAATTCATACGTATTTCTCTTTGGCTTAGAATAAATGCCATTCACATAGTAGTAATTTTTAGCACTATTATGATGCAAAAATGACTCGAAATAGCACAACGCTACTGTTTTTTAACTTATTCTCATCAAATTTCTATTAATTTATATATATTATAGCGCAGATTTATAACCATAAGCTATTGTTTTTGTTATACTATAGAAAAAATAAATACCTAAGATAACAATCATAAATTAGATAAATCTTGATAAGACCGTTATAGTTAGTAATATAGATAAGTCGAAACCCAGACGATAAACCTCAAGTTAAGTCGTCAACCCTACCTAAACAATATTTTAACTGCCCAGTCTTCATCATGCTCAGTATTCACAAATAGTAGTGTATAAGTACTAAGCGACTGGCCGCAACGCCTAACATGCTAGTAATTTATCTTTGGATATATCATTGGTTATTGTAGCATTTCCTACTGGCCAGTAGTGATACTGCCGTTTAGCAAATAGCCAAACACCGTACAAATACGCTGTCAAACCACTCTTATTTTAAAGACTTATTAGCAATACTAGCAAAAGCATATGGCTTAATCTTGTGTCCTACGGATAAGTATTTACTAATACTGGTAATTAATCGTAGCGTCTACTATTAACTATAATGAGTAAACACTCTCGTAATTTTATTAAAGCTTAAGTCACTTGTGATACTGGTTTAGGTCATTTATGATACTGATGGCCATTATTCCAATACCCACAGTAAGGATATGGCGCTAGTAAGTACAGTAGGGGTTTATATACTACCAACTATTTGTTAGTAATATGATTGGGCAAAGCACTTGTATTTTTTAGCCGGTTTGTTTAGGGTAAGTGGGGCTAAGAATTATGATAATCTGCTGTTTGTTGTTTATGGATAGAACTTCAATACATTCTTAGTCATACCAGCAACCATTAAGTTTCGACGTAATCAATGCAATCGTAATCCCTGCGAATCCCACGCAAAATTAGTTATGATCGTTTTTACCACTTGATTTTTTGTTCGTTAATCTTTTAATACCCCACCAAGGAGAAGTATAGATGTCAACTTATACATCAGCAATCGATTTAGTACGTGAATTAAAGCAAAAACATGGCAATTGGGAAAACATCAGTGAGACTGATGCCGCACGTATGATGGTACAAAATCGCTTCAAGACAGGTTTGGACATTGCAAAATATACTGCAGGTATCATGCGCCAAGACATGGAAGACTATGACAATGATACGTCACAGTACACGCAGTCTTTAGGTGCTTGGCATGGCTTTATCGCTCAACAAACCATGTATGCTAAGAAAAAATACTTTGGTACGACCTCAAAAACCTACATTTACCTATCAGGTTGGATGGTTGCGGCATTGCGTTCAGAGTTTGGTCCCCTACCTGACCAATCTATGCATGAGAAAACGTCGGTACCAAAACTAGTTGAAGAGATTTATACCTTCTTGCGTCAAGCTGATGCTAAAGTATTAAACGACTACTTCCGCGAGCTAAACGCTGCTGAAGAAGCCGGTCAAGACACCACAGAAATTCAAGCTAAAATTGAAAACTTCGACTCACATGTGGTGCCAATTATTGCTGATATCGATGCCGGTTTCGGTAACGAAGAAGCGACCTACCTGTTGGCTAAACAGATTATCGAAGCCGGTGCTTGTGCCCTACAAATCGAAAACCAAGTATCTGATGCCAAGCAATGTGGTCACCAAGCCGGTAAAGTTACCGTACCGCACGAAGACTACATCGCAAAAATCAATGCCCTTCGTTATGCATTCTTAGAGCTTGGCGTTGAAGACGGTATCATCGTTGCCCGTACTGACTCTGAAGGCGCATCATTAACTCAGAAAATCCCAGTATCAAACGAACCTGGTGATTTGGCCTCTAAATATATCGACTTCATCGATATGGAAGAAGTGACGCTTGCTGATGCCAAAGAAAATGACAGCTTGCTTAAGCATGATGGCAAACTAGTACGTCCTGTACGCTTAGCAAACGGTCTTTACCAGTTCCGCGAAGACACTAACATTGACCGTGTTGTGCTTGACTGCGTCACTGCTCTTGAAAACGGTGCTGATTTACTATGGATTGAGACCCCAACGCCAGACGTTGAGCACATCAAAATGATGGTAGATCGCATTAAAGAGCAACAGCCAAAAGCGAAATTGGTCTATAACAACAGCCCATCATTTAACTGGACCCTAAACTTCCGTAAGCAAGTAATCGCAACATGGGAAGAAGAAGGTAAAGACATCTCTAAATACAATAAAGATGACTTGATGAGTGCTGATTACGACGGTACTGATCTTGATACAGCCGCTGATGAAGCTGCTAAAAGATTCCAACGTGATGCCTCACGTGAAGCGGGTGTATTCCATCACTTAATCACCTTGCCTACTTATCATACTACTGCGCTTAGCGTACATGAGCTTGCTAAAGGCTACTTCGGTGAAGACGGTATGCTTGCTTATGCTGCGGGCGTACAACGTAAAGAAATCCGTGAAGGTATTGCTTGTGTTAAACATCAAGCCATGGCTGGATCTGATCTTGGTGATGACCATAAAGAAATCTTCTCAGGTGACAACGCGCTAAAAGCTGGCGGCGGTAAGAACACCATGAACCAGTTCTAATAACTACTATGTTATAAGTAACTGTTAGCAGAAAAATAAAAGCCGCTCTACATGATATAGAGCGGCTTTTTTATGCGTGTTACTTTACTATAATTCGACTAAAAATTGGCCTAGAGCAACAGATCGAACCATAAGTTTTACTTGTTATTATCTGGCAGCTCTCATAGGATGATAGTGTCATCATTATTCAGAGCTGCGGAGTAACGTCATGCAAGAAATAGAACTGAAGTTTTTAATACCAGAGGCACGGCTAAAAGGTCTGATGCGTCAAGCAAATGTTAAATCATCAGAGACCACACAAATGGCCGCCCATTATTACGATACGCCTAAGCATGAATTGGCAAAATCTGGCATTGGTCTGCGTATTCGTAAAGAAGGTGATAACTGGGTACAAACTATCAAGGCTGGCGGCGATGGGATTGCTGCGCGTCTAGAGCACAATACGCTGTTAGATAGCGAGCACGTACAAGCCATGCTCGATGATAATAAGTTGATGCCTGATTTGACACTTTATAAAGACACTTCAATCGCTCCAGCATTGGCTGATTTTAAACTAAAAAAACTGGCGAAAATCTTAACGCACCAGTATGTAACCGATATACAGCGCACAACGCGGCTGTTGACAGAAGATGACAGCACGATTGAGATCGCTTATGATATTGGTCAGATTATCCACGGCAACGATAATACCCAATATCAAGCTATCCAAGAAATTGAGTTTGAACTGGTCTCAGGTGAGCTTAAGTTTTTATTTACGACTGCCAAGACTTGGTGTAAGCGTTATAAGCTCTGCCTATCCACAGTAACCAAAGCTGAGCGCGGCGGTTTGCTGGTTAAAGGACAGGATTATAGCCCAGCGGTTAGCGCTGATCTTGCGCAGCTAAATATTAACAAAGACAGTAGCATGCCAGCCTTTGTACGCGCCGCCGTGCATAATTGTCTACTACAAATACTACCGAATAGTAGCGCTATCGTGGCAGGTAGCCAAGATAACGCCCACGTCCTCCAACTGCGTATCGGTATTCGCCGCTTGATTATTGTCATAACCACCTTTAGTAAATTCTCGGAGCAGTTAAACGCTGATTGGCAGCCGATACTAAGACAAACCGCTACCTTGCTTGGTGACTACCGCGAGCTTGCTTATTTGGCCTCGCATATCGAACCGAAATTACAACAGCAGGGAGCGCCTACTATAGATTGGCAGGCAGAGATTGAGCAAATCCAAGTCACACCTGTTGCTGCAGTGCGTGCCAATGACTTTCAGCTGACTTTATTGGAGCTAATTGAGTTTACCATGAGTGACTCTAGTACTGAGCCGCAAGTGCATAAGCTAGCCATAGACAAACTATCCAAAATCTTATCTAAAAAGCATATGACATTACTCAAAGCTGAGCAAAAATTTGATGAGTGGGATCAGAATGGTTTAGATTGTGATAGCTTAGAGCGTAATAATTTAGAGCCTGATGAGGTAGCGCCTGATAATTCAATAAGCAGCGTTGTGCATAAAGTACGCCAACGCCTTAAAGACTTACGTTATGTTAGCGAGTTTGCTGCCCCGCTATATTCTAAAAAGAAAAGCAAACGCTGGCTTAAACACTTGGTAAAAGCCCAAAAATCATTAGGGCAATATCATGACCATTTACAATATCAACAATATTATCAACAAAAAGCACTGACTGATACTAACGCGCTGTATGGTGCTGGTTGGTTTGCAGCAACCTTAAACGACGACCATAAACGCTGTCAGAAGCGTTTAGATCGTATTCAAGATAGTGCTGCTTTTTGGTAATAAAAAAACGGCAATAAAAAAAGACAGCACCCGTTATAGGGGCTGTCTTTTTTATGCTTATCTAAGGTATAAAGTCAATCAGGGCTAAAAATTTTGCGAAAGCAAATTGATAAAGATACACCAACGACTTTGAGTGAACAAAATAAACTTAGTTAGTTAATCCAAGTACTTTCATGCGTTCATTAAGCGGCTGATAAGTTTTCTCGCCAGCAGGCTCAAGGATATTACCAAATGGTATTTGCGCCACTAGCTCCCAGTTATCAGGGATTGCAAATGCGGCGGCGATATCGTTATCAATCAACGGATTATAATGCTGAAGACTGGCGCCAACATTCAAAGTACGTAGCTCTGTCCACAGCGCATACTGATGCATCGCTGAAGTCTGCTGTGCCCATATGGGAAACTTATCAGCATAGAGCGCAAACTTATCTTGTAGCGATTTTACTACTTCTTTGTCTTCAAAAAAGAGCACAGTACCGGCGGCTGCACGAAAACCATCCATTTTTTGCTTAGGGCCCGTAAAGTCACCATCGCCCACTTCCTGACGCAGTTTGTCTTCGGCAATGTCCCACAGTTGCTGATGCTGCTTACCAAATAATACTACCAGCCGCGAGGATTGAGAATTAAAGGCAGAGGGGGTATGTAGAAGTACGCGCTCAGCAATGTTGACAATCGCTTGAGGTTCTACTGGTAACTCATTGCCTAAGGCGTAGATAGAGCGACGTTCATCAAAAGCTTGTTGCAGAGTTACCAAACTGGCTTTAGACATTATTATTATCCTCGTTATTATTGAATTTCTAGTTTTAATTTTTAGCCATCATCTCTAATGCTAAATTCGGTCACGATTATAACAATTAACTTAACCACTGAATGTTACCGTTAAGTTTATTTTATAAATAGCCTTGTGACATGCTATGGCAAGGTGCCTTTTACTCACCCAATAATGTCATCAGTAATAGTCACAGGCGTACCCACGTTAACCTGTGCAAATAACTCAATAATGTCATGATTACGCATACGCACGCAGCCATGCGAGCGCGGGATACCCATCGGCTCACTATCAGGCGTGCCATGAATATAGATATAACGCTGGTAAGTATCGCAGCTTCCCTGATTATTACTGCTTTTATTAATGCCGTCCTCCAAACCTGCTAACCATATAATTCGGCTTAGTATCCAATCACGATCAGGATGCTCAGCGTTAAGATGGGCACTATATATTTCGCCTGTAGGTACTCGTCCAATGAATACGGTATTGATAGGCTCACTGTCACCTATTTTTTGCGCGATAGTATGCTCGCCAAGTGGGGTACAGCCGCTATCTTGCTGACTGCCGCTACCATTGGTGGCAGTCGAGATAGCATAGCGGCCAACCTCATTATGCTGCCGATATAAAATAAGTGTTTGCTCAGCAATATTAATCAAAAGCTGAGTGGTTGGCTTATCATCTTGTATCATAGGTCACTGTCCGGCTATTTTCTGTTTGTGGTTTTTGATTGCTGTTTTTGATAGTTATAAAAATCATTGTCGTTATGACTATTAATAAACCAACGAAGATTTCTGATTTTAAGGGATTGTATCAAGGCGGTAGGCACCGTAATATAGAGTCACATTTTTTGATGCTAGCAAATTATGACGACTATTTCACCGACACGTGTGTCGATGTATGATTTTTTATATCAGAATACCCAACCAATGGCCTCTCTATTAGCCGATACCGCCAAGCTGTCCTTACCGCAAACACGCCTTGCACTGAGTAGCAGCTTACAAGCTATCGTCAGCGCCTTACTTTCTTATCAGCAGCGCTATCAGGGACAAGCCGTTAGCAAAAAGCTTTTTACTCGTAGTGCGGTTAAAGAACTGCGACAATATCATTCCATGAACTTCGCTACTATTAATGCTACTTTATACCATCGTCACGATGTTGCTGAAGCTATATTTTGTGACAGTACCCGCGTCATAAAAGCAAGTGAGCATATCGCAGCGCAGATCGATACCAGCGTAGCGCAAGTACAAATATTACTGTCCTCTCTATGCGTTATCGTCCTGCGTGAGCTGGCAGTCTTGGCAGATTATAGCCAGCTTGATAATGACGAGCTAGACAAGTGGTTCGCTCTGCAACCCCAGTTTTTATCAGCAGAACGCTTTGCCATTGTCAGACCTATCAACACGCCTTTGAGCTTAGCAGATAATAACCATAATAGTGTTAATCCTACAACTCATGCTAATGACGATAATAATAGTGAAAGAAGTACAAATCAAATAAGTGCCGATCAAGAAAATTATATAGCGATAGAAGCAGAGAAAATAGACACTGAAACCAAACGATTACTAAGCGAGCCACCACCTTTTGACCCTTATTGGTACGAATTAACCACGTTTAAGTCAGTAGATAATGTCCTAGGGCAAGATATGCAGCAGGCCACCGCCAACTATCTAAAAGTGATCGGACGCTCGACAGAAAATATCCAGCAAGGCCGGCATAATGATTTGTTAATGTTTGCGCAGATGCCAGCTATTGCTCTACCGCATCAACGCTGGCTCCTACAACTGGCTAAAGTCTCCGATATTTACCTACATCGTAATCGACTGCGTATCAACTCTGAACCGACTACTGCGCCTACCCCGCCGTCGGTGAATCTACAACTCATTAGTGGCAGTAGCGACCATACATCTGCTATTCCTATTAGTGATACGCCCGTTAAAAATAATAAACCAGTACCCCTATGGAAAAACCCAATTATCTTAATTATTATCATGGTGATTGGTAGTCTCAGCGCCCTTGCCTCCTTAAAATATCAAAAGCAGAAGTCTGATGGCATCTTACCAGCAACTGAAGCGGTGATGGAGCAGGAAAATTCTAAGGAGCCTCAGTAGCAAGATAGGGCTGTTTTCAAAAGTAGAGGATGGTATTGAAAGCACAGTGTTAGATAAGAGCGCTATAAATAACCCGACAGCTGCTAGCAAATATAAAACCAAGCTTTTAGTAAAAATTATTATCAGTAAAAGCGACTAGCCATAAAAAAACAGAAACATAATGTTTCTGTTTTTTTATGACGTTCAATTTAGTTGAGCTTTTTAGACCAGAGGCTTAACTCTTTTATTTAGACAAATCACGACCACGGCTGGCTTCAATCGCCAAACGTAGACCATTTAGACGGATAAAGCCTTCCGCGTCTTTTTGATCATAAGCACCCGCATCATCTTCAAAGGTAGCGATTTTTTCATCGAATAGTGAATCGTCTGACTTACGGCCGACCACACTCACGCTGCCTTTATACAGCTTCACACGTACCGTGCCATTGACATATTCTTGTGACTTATCGATCAAAGCCTGTAGCATCATACGCTCAGGGCTGAACCAGTAGCCGTTATAAATAATCTTCGCGTAGCGTGGCATTAATTCATCTTTTAAATGCGCGGCTTCACGGTCTAGCGTTAGGGACTCAATACCACGATGCGCTTTTAGCATGATGTTACCTGCTGGGGTTTCATAACAGCCACGTGATTTCATACCAACATAACGGTTTTCGACGATATCCAAACGACCGATACCGTGACTGCCACCGATCTCATTGAGCTTAATCATAATCTCGTACGGCTTAAGCGTTTCGCCATCGATAGCAACGATGTCACCTTTTTCATATTCTAATTCTAAATATTGCGCTTTATCTGGTGCTTGTTCTGGGCTGACTGACCAGCGCCACATATCGTCTTCTGCTTCGGCATACGGGTCTTCTAGAATACCGCCTTCATAAGAGATGTGTAATAAGTTAGCATCCATTGAATAAGGCGACTTGGTCTTATTACCAGCATAGTCGATAGCAATGTCATGTTCTTTGGCATAGTCCATCAAGCTTTCACGGCTGGATAAATCCCACTCACGCCAAGGTGCAATGGTTTTGACATCCGGAGATAAAGCTACTGCGCCCAACTCAAAGCGCACTTGGTCATTCCCTTTACCGGTTGCGCCATGACTGATGGCATCAGCGCCATGCTCTTTAGCAATCTCCACCAAACGCTTGGCAATAAGCGGACGTGCGATAGAAGTACCAAGTAAATACTCGCCTTCATAGATGGCATTGGCACGGAACATTGGGAACACATAATCACGCGCGAACTCTTCGCGTAAGTCTTCAATATGGATACTTTTAATACCCATGGCTTCAGCTTTGGCACGTGCCGGCTCAACTTCTTCACCTTGACCAATGTCAGCCGTGAAGGTAATTACTTCGGCATCATAAGTATCTTGTAACCATTTGGCGATTATGGAGGTATCAAGACCACCAGAATAGGCCAAGACAATTTTATTAATGTTTTTTGGATCTAGCTGAGCCATGAATAACTCCTAATAAGAAAATGTAGTTATAAAAAGAATGATTAGAATAAATTAAAGGATAGATTGCCTGCTCAGTGTACATCATATTTACTATAGGCAAAAGTGCAACGGCTTTATAGGGTTATTATTCGCGCTGAGGTTGCCTAGTTTTTATCTTACAGTAGCATAGATTTTGATGCTTAAAATGCTAGCCATTCATAATAGGTTAATAACTACACCAACTATAGCAAGTTAATAAATAGCCAAATAACGGTTGTGAGGATATTTGGAGACATATTTAGTCATGCGGGCAAATCTGTTATCATAGCAGCAGACTAAAGGCCTTTATTATTAGCCTTATGTCATCTCCTTTTCCCTGTATTCTATGATATAGAGCGCTATGACATCTATTACTGATTCGTTTAAAGAGTTAACCATTCTGCAGCCAGACGATTGGCATATCCATTTGCGTGATGATAAGGCACTGGCAACTACCGTGCCGCACGCAGCTGGCAGCTTTAACCGTGTTATCTGCATGCCAAACTTAGTACCACCGGTCAAAACTGCCGATGATGCCCGTGCCTATCGCGAGCGTATCTTGCAGTATTTGCAAGCCAGTAACTTGAGCGCTGAGCGTCAAGCAGCCTTTGATCCGCGGATGACTTTATACCTGACTGATCATACCACCGCACAAGATATTGAAGCTGCTGCAAAGTCTGGCATCGTACAAGCTGTTAAGCTCTATCCTGCCGGAGCGACCACTAACTCTGCTGATGGCGTTACTGATATTAATGCTTGCGCCGATGTGTTTGAGGCGATGGAAAAATACAATTTGCCCCTGCTATTACATGGTGAAGTGACTCACGATCACGTGGATATTTTTGATCGTGAAAAACGCTTTTTAGATGACGTATTGGTTCAAATTATTACTAACTTCCCTACCCTACAGATTGTAATGGAACATATCACTACCCGTGATGCCGCTGATTTTGTTCTTGCTCAAGGCAATCAAATTGCAGCCACTATTACTCCGCAACACCTGATGTTTAACCGTAATCACCTATTACTTGGTGGTATTAAGCCGCACTTTTATTGCTTGCCTATTTTGAAACGCGCAACCCATCAAAAAGCCCTATTAGAGGTGGCTACCAGCGGCAGCCCGAAGTTTTTCTTAGGGACTGACTCAGCACCACATACGACCGATAAAAAAGAAGCCGCTTGCGGTTGTGCCGGTTGTTATAGCTCAGCTACGGCCTTACCTTTATATGCAACGGCTTTTGATAGTGTCGGTAAAATCGATAAGCTAGAGGGCTTTACCAGTCGCTTTGGCGCTCAATTTTACGGGCTACCCGTTAATGAAAATACGGTGACCTTGATCAATATACCAATGCAAGTACCCGTAAATTACCCTTATTTTGATGGGTCAACCCTCACACCATTAATGGCGGGTGAAATGCTTCCTTGGTCCATTAAGGGATAAAAAAACAACGACTTGGTTCCGCTACTATAAAAGCTAGAGGCTTCCATAAACTAAAATCGCTACCTTTATACGTTACCTGTATATCGATAGCGGTTTAACTGTGATTTAAATATCTCTGTACGACCGATAAAAGTGATTTAATCTGATATGACAACCCAAACTGACAGTACTTTGCCTGATGACAATTTATTAAATTCCGCAGCTAGCAGTAAAAGCACCCCTACTGGTGAGAAAGAATCTATAGAAACCCTCGCACCCATGACGATAAAAGAGCGTTTCCGCAAGTTTTTGCCGGTGGTCGTCGATTTAGAGACCGCTGGCTTCAACGCCCAGACCGATGCGCTACTAGAGATAGCTTGTATTCCTATTCTACTGGATGAGCAGGGTGTATTTTATCCAGGTGAGGCATTAAACGCTCATATTGAACCTTTTGAAGGTGCAAATCTAGAACCAAGTTCGCTAGCCTTTACCGGTATTGACCCTAATAATCCCATGCGTAAAGCTATCGCTGAAGATGAAAAGACGGCGCTACGTCGTATTTTTAAAGGGCTTAAAGAAGTTCGCCGTGCTGAAGATTGTCGTCAATGCGTGCTGATTGGTCATAATGCGCATTTTGATTTGGGTTTTTTAAATGCAGCGGTGTTGCGTACCAATAGTAAAACTCATAATCCATTTCATAAGTTCTCAGTATTTGATACCGTCACCCTAGCGGCACTGGCGTTTGGTCAGACAGTATTAGCACGCGCTTGTAAAGCTGCCGGTCTTGATTTTGATGGTAGTAATGCCCACTCAGCGCTGTATGATACCCAAAAAACTGCCGAGCTGTTTTGCCATATTCTCAATCATTATCCTATGCTGCCTAATGCTTTACTTGGTGAACAAATCAGGGTAGAGTTAAAAGATAGCGATGATAAATAAGCAATCCCTACGTAAACTATGATCGTGGCTAGCTGTTTGTTTTATTGGTACTGTTATTATTAATAATGATAGTACTAAGGATACTGTCGTTAATAAGGCCAATCTTGTATATACTTTGACTTTGCCATCTAGATTTTGCAATCAATAAGGATATGATTGATACTATGATAAGCAAGTCAACTGTCATCCCAAACTTTATGTACTGTACTGTCTAAATGGAATTGATAGTTCACTTACTTAGTCCTGTTCTCGTCTGAGATGACGCGATGATATCCAATAGATGATTTAAGTTGCTCACTCCGCCTCAATAGCGTGCACCATACGTTGTTTTGAGCTTAATAAGGGGAACTTTTCTATGGAACCATATTATTATACAGTATGGTCAACGATCATCGGTTATATGTTGCTCGCTATAACCATTAGCTGTATAACCTCACTCTGGATCCGCCATCATTTAAAGAGCAATGACCTACATCCACGTCGCGCCCTCAAGAAAAGATACTTAACTTTAAAAAAACGTAGAAAACAGCTTGACAGCAACCGCAGACGCTATTAGAATATGCACCACTTCAGCATAAACAGTGAAAGCAGCTGAAGCATCACTAGTCCCCATCGTCTAGTGGCCTAGGACACTGCCCTTTCACGGCGGTAACGGGGGTTCGAACCCCCCTGGGGACGCCAAACATTAAAATGTTATAATCAGCATTTTTAAAACCCTCAAAATTTAATAGATTTTGAGGGTTTTTTTATGTCTTTTTTTTGATTCTATACTTCTATCCTGAAATCTCACCTGCTATTCAAATTGCAGTTAGACTGTTCAGCTTACTGTATAACGCAAAAAGCCAGCTATTCGCTGGCATTGACTGTAAGCTAATACTAAAGACCTTTTAAAATTTATCTGACAACATAAACCACAGTAGTGCCAATACAATCAGCACCCCCAACACCGTTTGAATCAAAAAGAACGCTTGATGCTCTCCCACTATTTTACTTAGTGTTAAGCCTAGAGCATTGTATTTTATAGGCTGCGTATCGATATCGCCTGTATTTTCTTGCTCTTCATAGTAGCCATGTAAAATATCTAAAAACTGATGGCGCTCATCAGAGCTCCAACTATAGGGCTTAAACGGCATGAGTGCTTTTGCTTTAGGATCATTAATCATCCAGCGCTCAAGTATGATAGAACGTAGCGACCAACCAGTAAAACGGCGCTTAGTAATCGCTGAAAAGTCTAACATTTGTATATCTTTATGCCGATCGTCCGTCAATATTCGATTTTTCAAATTGGTCAATGCCTGCTCAGAACCTTCTACGCACTGAAAAAAGTAGCCGTTGCCATAGCAAAGTATACCGGTCACGTTATCAGCTTTATTATTTTTTATAGCAATTTTTGCAATATCATTAAGCGTACTGGCACTTGATAAGCCAGTTGAGGTAATACGACTCATATATATAATCTGGTAAAGATCTCTTATCTCAGAGTTTGTCTTATTAATGACTGCTGACAATCAGCTTCTCCTTATTATTAAAAGTTTGACTGAGCCCATAGGCTTATAGACGTTAGAAAACAATTTAGAGATAAAACAAACATATAAACGAAGCCTCTTATTATATTATTGATTTTATGGGGATTAGTAACAATTGTATTAAGTTAGTTACATCATATGATAGTTTGGTCATCAAAGCAAATGAATACGTTAATACAACAGCTTTTATTTTTTAAAAAAATATTTCATTATTTATATACATATATTCATTAAAGTTGATATTTATGACATACATAGAAAAAAAGCGAGCAACGCCAACGAAATAGGTTACGCGCTGATCGTTATTATGAGCGTAATAGATATTCAATAGAAAGGTTCGATTGGTTATCAAGTCAGGTAACATTTGTATCAAAAATGAATATAGAGGATGATTGATACTGCTACTCCACCGTATAAAAGGTAGAGTAATTATTTTTGAGCAGCCAAAATCGCTGCTAATAAAATAGCATCATCAGGATAGGTAAGTTTGATGTTTTGACGGCTGCCAGAGACTAGGCGGATAGGTAAATTTAGATGTTCAAAAGCGCTGGACTCATCAGTGATATTAAGCTGATGTTCAGCGACATAAGATAATACATGACGCAGTTGAGCGACTCGAAAAACTTGCGGAGTTTGTGCTTGCCACATATTATGGCGATCGATAGTACGTTCAACGTAATCGTGTAGAGTACTCTCATACATAGGTTTGGATTGAGAGATGGACGTAGAGAGTTTAAGAGTATCGGCAACAGGCGTGGCTAAAATCGCACCATACGCTTCCAGCCTTGCTGCATCAATGACTTGATCAATATCATTACATGGCACTGCAGGGCGCGCGGCATCATGAATTAAAATTAAATCATCTTTATCAGCACCCGCTTCAACGATAGCCTCTACCCCTGCACGTACCGACTGCCAACGCTCAGCACCACCAATCGCATACTGTACTGGTAGGGCAAAATCAAGGGTCTGTGCAGTACTATCGTCTGCTGCCACTACTAGGAAGAAGTCGCTAATATAAGCGCTACGTGCAAGCCTTGCGACGCTATGTTGCAATAAGGTTTGACCTTGCAGCATTGAATACTGTTTGGATACAGACGCGCCAAAACGGCTCCCACGACCAGCAGCGACAATCATGGCATACACACGGGGATGAGTATTCATAGCATCATTATAAGTAATATGAAGTGAAGGGATAAGAGATATTTAAAGTAGTAAGGGGTGAATAACAGCAAACAGACACTAACAATGGATTATAAAAAACTAATAACGACTGTGAGTGGTTGGTGCAGTAGATATTTGCACAAAAGTTTCGTTGGGTTTAATGAGCCCTAAGTCTAAACGTGCATGCTCCTCTACCGCCTCAAGACCATTCTTAAGATCGTAAACATCAGTACGTAGCAAATTGTTTGCAGACATTTGGTTGTCATTTAAATGCTGCTGCTCAGCAATTTTTGTCAGCAATCTATTGTGCTCAAAATGACCGTTTTCACCCAGCCAATACTGGTATTGCAGCCCTAAAAGTACGGCAACCGCTAAGGCTAGTAGCATAAACTGGCTAAAGTATTTCATATAATAACAACGCCAAACGAGATAGAAATAAGAAGAGGAATAACCGCTGAAGCTGAATAGGCTAAAGGATATATAAAATAGGCAGTATATAAGAATAATCATATACTGCCCAGCTGTAAACTTATCTTACCCAGCCTTTATAACTAAGGTCAACTGACCAGTTTAAGCGTCTTAGCCACGTAAACCAATAAACTCTTCACGGCCACGATAGCTTGCACGTACTTGCTGTTCGATACGAAGCAGCTGATTGTATTTTGCGACGCGATCGGAGCGGCATAGTGAGCCTGTTTTTATTTGACCGGCAGCAGTACCTACTGCTAGATCAGCAATAGTGCTGTCTTCGGTCTCACCTGAGCGATGCGAAATAATGGTCGCGTAGCCGTTTTTCTTCGCTAGATAAATAGCGTCTAAAGTTTCAGATAGCGTGCCTATTTGGTTAAACTTGATCAAAATTGCATTAGCAATGTGCTTATCAATACCTTCTTGCAAGATAGCAGGGTTGGTCACAAACAGATCATCACCAACCAACTGGACTTTATCCCCAAGCTGCTGGGTTAAGTAAGCCCAGCCTTCCCAATCTGACTCATCAAGACCATCTTCGATAGAGATGATAGGATATTGACGCGCTAGATTAACTAAATAATCTGAGAACCCTTGGCTATCGAAGGTCTTATTGCCCTCACCTGCCAAGATGTACTGACCGTTTTTATAAAACTCACTGGCGGCACAATCTAGGGCTAAGTGAATGTCTTCCCCTGCTTTGTAACCGACCTGCTCAATGGCTTGCATGATAACAGTGATCGCTTCTTCGTTGCTACGCAAGTTAGGCGCAAAGCCACCTTCATCACCTACCGCTGTATTTAGGCCTTGAGATTTAAGAACCGATTTTAAGCTATGAAAAATCTCAGTACCAGCGCGCAGGGCCTCAGAGAAGCTGGTAAAACCAACTGGCTCAATCATAAACTCTTGGATATCGACCGTATTATCCGCATGCTCGCCACCATTTATGATATTCATCATTGGTACTGGCATGGTTAATGAAGTTTGATTACGCAAATCAGCGATATATTGATATAAGGGTTGATTCTGCGACTTTGCCGCCGCTTTTGCTACAGCAAGAGAGACAGCCAACATGGCATTAGCACCAAGACTGTCTTTATTTTCTGTACCATCCAGCGCGATCATAGCATCATCAATACTCTGCTGATCCGTCACATCTTTATCAACTAGTGCACTGCGAATTTGGCTGTTGACATTGGCAACGGCTTTTTTGACGCCTTTACCCATATAGCGATCTTTATCACCATCACGTAGCTCAAGCGCTTCACGTGAACCAGTTGAGGCGCCACTTGGTGCTGCTGCGCGCCCCATAGTGCCATCAGCTAAGGTCACATCAGCTTCAATCGTTGGGTTACCGCGTGAGTCTAAAATCTCACGGGCGCGAATGTCTTTAATTGCGGTGACGTTGTTGGTTTCTTCAGCGTACATAATGTCTGTTAATTCCTTTGGTCATGCCAAGTTTGTAGGATAAAAAAGGGAAAATAAAATACAAAAAGGATAAAGCAAATGATTGTATAGCGCATACGCTAACAGCACTACGAAATATCTATTTAGAACACTATTCAAAACATTAAATAGAGAGCAATTTATCAGCACTTTTTAGGGTCTGCTTGGTGTGCTAACAATTGGCTATAGTGCTTGGCATCATAGCATAAATTTCGTTAAACATCGCTTATCTTAGCGCGCGCTTTCCTCTAATAAACTGCATTTGGAGGTCTTTTATTCATAATTAGCCATATATTAATACTATATTAAATACTTGCTGAGCTTTGTGGTTCTAGCACAGGTACAGATACCGTATTATTTAGCTCCACATCGGTTTTAAAACGTGTCAAACGCAAGGCGTTCATCAATACTGAAATAGAACTGAGCGCCATAGCAGCGGCGGCGATCATAGGATTTAAGAAGCCAAAAGCAGCCAGCGGAATACCGAGACAGTTATAGATAAAGGCAAAAAATAAGTTCTGTTTGATATTGCGTACCGTTGCCTGAGCAATTTTTTGTGCGGCATCAATATGCATTAGTGACTCACCCATCAGACGTGCAGACGCACTATGCTGAGCCACATCAGTACCTTCAAACATCGCAAAACTGGCGTCAGCGGTCGCCATGGCTGGCGCGTCATTGACCCCATCTCCTGCCATCGCCACTTTATGCCCTGCGGTTTGCAATTTGGCAATTTGACTGGCTTTATCACGTGGGCTCATTTTGCCATAAGCCGCTTTAATACCCAACTGTCCTGCCACATGATCGACTACGGACTGTTTGTCACCACTCATTAATATTACATCAATACCCGCATTTTGTAGTGCGGTAATCGCTTGCGGCGTATCTGCTTTTAGATCATCAGCCAAGGCAAACGCACCTAAGGGCTCATCATTAATACTAACGGCAACGGTACTGGCAATTTGCCATACTTTTAGCATTAGCTTCGGTAGCGTTAAATTCGCAAAGTCTGCGGTACCCACTTTTACGATACCAAGACCTTCGATCTGCGCTTGAATACCCGCCCCTTTAATAACGCTGATATCAGTAACGGACAATAATGAGAGCTGGCGATCTTTAGCGGCATTAATCAATGCCGTTGCTAATGGATGACTGGCATGAGCTTCAACACTAGCGGCCAGCTGTAGCACCTCATCAACGGCTAATGATTTATCGACCATTACTTGATCGACGATAGTGGGTTTGCCAATGGTCAATGTGCCGGTTTTATCCAACACTACAGTATCGATATCGCCTGCGGCTTCTAGGCTTTGTGCGTCTTTGAACCAAACACCATGGCGCGCAGCTACCCCCATGCCCGCCATAATAGCTGCTGGGGTTGCCAAACCAAGAGCACAAGGACAGGCAATCACTAACACTGACACGGCATGCATTAGGGCGGTATCGATCATGCCGGTCAACCACCAGGTTAGACCAAAAGTAAGCAGCGCAATAGCTACCACCACTGGCACAAAAATAGCCGTTACTCTGTCAGCAAGGCGTGCCAGCTTAGCTTTTGAGCCTTGAGCGTCGCTGAGCGCTTGTACCATATCACCAAGTTTGGTGTCGCTGCCTTTAGCACGGACCCGGTATAATAAGCTGCCGTTTTCGACCAAGGCGCCTGCTAATAGTCCGTCACCTTCTTCTTTTTTGAGGGGTACTGATTCACCGGTTAAATGGCTCTCCACACACCAGCCACTGCCATCGATAACCACCCCATCCGTGGCCACCCTGCTACCTTGTTTGGCGCGTAAAATATCATCGACCTGTACGTCTTGGAGTGCGACATTATGAAAGTCGCCATTGGGCTGCTGCTGCTCAACTTCGTCTGGCGTTAGTGATAGTAATAAATCAATACTGTTTAGACTGTGCTTTTTGGTACGCTCTTCTAGATATTTACCCGTACGTACAAAGGCAATCACCATTACCCCTGCTTCAAAGTATACCTCAGGACCATAATGAACAGCGCTCTGTAGCCCTTGCAACATATTTCCCATGCTGCTATCGCCATGAGTCAGCCACGTATAAGTCGAATAGGCCCAAATGGTCACTGTACCAATGACCACTAGCACGTCCATATTAGCCAGACCACCTTTGATTGATGCCCACGCACTTTTATAAAATGGCAGTGCAAAACCAAACTGTACAATCGTTGCAAGTACAAACTGTATCCAAACCGGCGGCATCCATGCCATCCCTTGACCACCGAGCATGCCTGCCATCCCCACTAAGAACGGTAGCAGACAGACCCAAAGCCCAATTAAGCGCCATGGCAACTGTGTTGCGGTATCTTTATCAGTCTGGGCAAATAAATCATCACCTGCCTGCACATTCGCCACAAAACCGGTCTTATCGATCCATTCGGTGATTTGCTCTGGCGTGGTCTGCGTTGGATCGTAATCGACATTGGCAGTCTCGCCAGCAAAGTTGACGCTCACCTCATAGACAGCAGGCTTCTTATTGAGTACCTTCTCTATTCGTGACGCACAGGCCTGACACGACATTCCATCAATCGCCAGTTGTAAATGCGCACGCTGCGCCTGCAACTGAGTATTTTCTTGGATATCAGTCTTTACTTCGTAGGACTGGTCGGTAGCGGTGCGGGTAGAATCAGTCATAAATAGAACTCGTCATGGCGTTTGTAAATTACAGAAGCTATAAATAGAGGATATAAAAATATGTCGGTAAATAGATAGCAGGATAAAGGCAAACAAAATATATTGCTTACCTTAAGGTTAGGTTATTAGTCGACTTTTCAAGACCTAAGTCTTTAATGCCAAACTATTATACTAAAAAATATATTGATAATATATGTTAAATGACCATCGTTAACTTAAACTTAAGCACACCAAATATAAGTAGGCTAAATAATCTAAATTTACTGACATTTGGCCATTAAAAAACCAGCTATTATAGCTGGTTTTAGGGTGATCATTTACTTAGATTAAGCATTAGCGACGGTGGCATCAAATCCAGCATCGTCAATGGCAGAAGCAATCGTTTCTGCACTGGTCATACTGTCGTCAAAAGTGACAGTCGCTAGATTGTCCGCAAGTTCAACAGAGATAGTATCTAACCCTTCAATCTCAGCAGTAGCAGCATGGACACTGGCCACACATCCAGCGCAGGTCATGCCATCAATTTTAATAATACGTGTTTGATTTGCCATATTAGGCTCCTTATTGTTATTTATTACTCTCTTATTACTTGTGAGAATTTTTATAGACTAACCAATAGCTATTATAAGTTAGCCACTCACTACGTTAAGCGATATCACCCTTAACATCAAGCAAGTTTAGTAGAGATTTTATGACTAGCTCAGTCATTGCAGAGTTAACACGTAAGTCTTATATAACGGCTATCTTTTAAAAAATCAGCCCTGTTAGCGTTAAGTCATTAGTGACTTTTAGTACCGTTACTGCTCATCATGACTGTTCATCATTATAACGCGGGTTTTGTGGCGCATCGATAGGATACGGCTGGGTAACATAATCTACCATACTGATTGCTGCGGTAAACGCATGAATGCTGGTATCGTTATCATCATAGCGTATTAAAGCAGTACTAGTAGCAGGATCAAGCTCAATAGCAGTCACCCCAGTGATGTTTTTCAGTGCCACCATTACGCTGTCAACACCTTCGCTATCGTCAATATTTTCGATACTTACTTTTGCAACTTTGATTGCCATTATCTTATCCCCTTATTATTATATATTTGACTGTCAATTTTATTACTGGGTATCTAATACATCAAAGCCTTTAACCAAGTCATCGATCTGTTTTAATTGACGCAAAAATGGCTCTAGTTGATTCATACGCAGTGCGCAAGGCCCATCACACTTTGCGGTCTCAGGACTGGGATGGGCCTCCAAAAACAACCCTGCTAAGCCGGTTGCCATACCTGCACGTGCCAAAGTAGTAATCTGCTCACGGCGACCACCAGCACTATCGCTACGCGCCCCTGGCTGCTGCAAACTATGGGTCACATCAAAGAATACGGGCACCTCCATCTGCTTCATAGTATCAAAGCCCAGCATATCGACGACCAGATTATTATAACCAAAGGCGCTACCACGCTCACATAGGATAAGTTTATTATTACCCGCTTCAAGGCATTTATTAACGATATGACGCATTTCGTGCGGGGCTAAGAATTGAGCCTTTTTAATATTGATAATCGCGCCGGTCTTGGCCATCGCTTCTACTAAATCGCTCTGTCTCGATAAGAACGCTGGCAGTTGAATAACATCAGCAACTTCTGCCACTGGCTGTGCTTGATACGGCTCATGAACGTCAGTGATAATTGGTACTTGGTACTTCTCTTTGATTTGTCCAAGCCAATCAATGCCTTTGTCTAAACCGGGACCACGAAATGAGTGCAAGCTTGAGCGATTGGCTTTATCAAAGCTGGCCTTAAAAACATAGCCAATACCCAAACGCTGACAGATATCGATATACTGCTCGGCGATTTCAAATGCCAGCTCTTTAGACTCTAAAACGTTCATACCACCAAACAATACAAACGGTTGATCATTACCGATATTAATAGTGTTGCCATTACTGCTATCAAGCTGAATATGCGATTGTGCGGTTAATAAATTGTCCATGATGAATAGGTATCCTAATTATTGTTATTTATATCTTCAAACTTATTGTAACCGATAGAAGGGCAAAAAAAAGTGTACATATGCAATTAGCCATAATCGGTACAAAAACAAAACCAGCTATTTATAAAAGACAAGCATAAAAAAAGACCGATCCGCAGATCAGTCTTTTAGGTAAAAATTAAGGCCATAGAAGCTTAAAAACTACTTCTTATCGCTATAAGTTTTTGCTGCTTTTACAAAGCTATTGAATAGCGGGTGACCACCACGTGGAGAGCTGGTGAACTCAGGATGAAACTGGACAGCGATAAACCAGGGGTGATCGGCAATTTCTACCGCTTCTACCAAATGCTGTTTGGCAGAATAGCCCGACATCATCATACCCGCTTGCTCTAATGACTCAATATAGCGGTTATTCATCTCATAGCGATGACGATGACGTTCGGTGATGGTGCTGGCGCCATATATTTGGCTAAGTTTACTACCAGCGACCAGTTCTGCTTTTTGCGCGCCTAGACGCATGGTGCCGCCAAGATCTGAATCATCGCTACGAATTTGGAGCTCGCCGCGCTCATCTAGCCATTCCGTAATTAGGCCAATGATAGGTTCAGCAGTTTTACGATCAAATTCAGAAGAATTGGCATCAATATTTAGCACGTTACGCGCATATTCGATAACCGCCAACTGCATACCGAGGCAGATACCTAAATACGGCACTTTATTCTCACGGGCATAGGTAATGGCTTTAATCTTGCCAAACGTCCCACGCTCCCCGAAGCCGCCAGGAACTAAAATAGCGTCCGCCTGAGTCAACTGTGCCAGTAAGCTATCATCATTCTCTAAGCGCTCAGCATCGATATAGTCAATCTTGACTGCCGCTTTATGAGTGATGCCAGCATGGAGCAGAGCCTCATTAATAGATTTATAGGCGTCAGGTAGCTCAACATATTTACCTACCATCGCGACCGTTACCGTGGTCTCTGGATTGAGCTGCGCGGCGACTACTTTATCCCAATCGCTCAAATCAGCTTCAGGTAAATCAAGACCGAAACGCTCACAGACCAGATCATCAAGATCTTGCTCATAAAGCGTACGTGGTATCTGATAGATGCTTTCCGCATCTTCACACATAATGACCGCACGCTCTTCGACGTTGGTAAATAGTGAGATCTTACGGCGATTATCGAGTGAGATGTGATGCTCAGAGCGGCAAATTAGGATATCAGGTTGCAGACCGATAGAGCGCAGCTCTTTTACCGAATGCTGAGTCGGCTTGGTTTTGGTTTCACCGGCACTTGCAATATAGGGAACCAAGGTTAGATGCATCAACATAGCGCTGTTGCGACCGAGCTCCACTTGCATTTGGCGTACTGCTTCCATAAAGGGTAGCGACTCGATATCACCGACCGTACCACCAATCTCGATAATAGCGATATCATAACCTACACCACTGGCAAGAATTTTGCTTTTAATCTCATCGGTGATGTGCGGAATAACCTGTACTGTACCGCCAAGATACTCACCGCGGCGCTCTTTATTGAGGACGTTCTGATAGATGCGCCCACTGGTAAAGTTATTACTCTTGCTCATTTTTGAATGGCGTAAAAAACGCTCATAGTAGCCCAAGTCCAAATCGGTTTCCGCACCATCCTCAGTGACGAATACTTCACCGTGTTGAAACGGGCTCATGGTCCCTGGATCAACATTAATATAAGGATCCATCTTGGTCATCGTCACCTTCACACCACGCGCTTCAAGGATCGCGGCAAGAGAGGCTGCGGTAATACCTTTTCCTAGTGAGGACACTACCCCACCGGTCACAAATATAAACTTGGTCATAGTACTCTGTCGGTAATTGGTAAAGAAGGATTTTACTAAAAATACGCCACAAAATATAGGGCAAAAGCACAAACTCTCTGAAACTCTTAGTTTTTAGCGCTTGCTTATTACGAGATACTAACTATTTAAGCGTGCTATAACAAAAAACTCACCCTGAAGGATGAGTCTTTTAGCTTACTATCTATCCAGAGTATTAATTTAGAATATGTATCTAAACTACCGACCACCACAGATGGCCAATACATCAAAATTGCCGTATGTTCTGACTGCTTCTCTAGTATCGCAATCTTGTGCCGACTGTTTAACGATATTGCTCTGTCTAATGCCTAATTAATCAGTAGTAGCATTGTTTAGAGCCCACTCATAGAGCTTTTTAATTCCATAGCTTCCAGGGTCTACTAACTCCAGCATATCCGCACAAGCTTCAGAACAAAATAACCGGTATACAGGATTGTAAAATCCTGGGGTTTTTGGTCTAAGTAAAGCAAGATAGTCATATTTGAAATGTTGGCGTTTATTGAACCATCGTACAACATATTCCATATCGCAAATAACGGGTAGCAGTACCCAGTGACTGCCTGACATATCAATATTCTTACGCCGTAGTCCGCCATCACGATGACTTGAGCTGATACAATCGTAGCACTGATTACCAAGATCAGCGACGATGAGCTCACAATGACTGAAAGGCGAGCCATCAATCATACTAATAGTTCGGTCTAACAGCTTTCCATGTTTAGCAACATAAAAAGCTAAATAGGTAGGTTGCATCACACAAGTAAGTTGCATAGTAAGCGTCAAAAGTCCTTTTTGAATAGCATCAAACTCTACAGTTTAGTTTTTTTATCCTAATACCTTGTCTAACCAATTACGACATTTTGAGTTTATCGCTAATAAGTTTATCAAATCTAGAAAATAAAAACCTTCTAAGATTCATGGTTTAATAAGTGGTTTATTTATTCTTTGAGCATATCTAATTGAGTTGCCCACCGATATAGCTTCCTAGGTCCGTAGCTCCCAGGGTCTACTAACTCGAGCATACCTGCACAAGCCTCAGAACAAAATAACCAATGTGCAGGATCATAAAAGCCTGGGATTACAGTTCTAATCAAACCCGGGTAGTTATATTTGAAACTTTGGCGTTTATCGAACCAGCGTAAAACATAGCACATATCGCACAGAACCGGTATCAGTACCCAATGACTGCCTGTCATATCAATACTCTTGCGCCGTAGTCCGCCATCACGATGGCTTGAGCTGATACAGTCGTAGCAATGATCACCAAGATCGTCAATCACAAGTTCGCAGTGACTGAAAGGCGAGCCGTCAATCATACTAATGGTTCGGTCTAACAGCTTCCCATGATCGGCGATATAAAAAGCTAAATAGGTGGATTGCATAGTAAGCCTCCAAAGTTCCTTTTTTAAATTAGGCTTTAAACTATAGTGCTCTTTCATATTACTTTAAAATTGGACTAAATAAATTTATATTATAGTATAGCGATAATATTCCCTTTACTATTGATAGTTTTATCATCATAAAATAAAAGTAACCTTTCATATATCTCTTGCAAAAGTCACAATTTAAGCTTGAAATTAATCAAACCTGCAAATAGCGTCATTCTTAGATCATAACAGTGATAATGATTACGATACCTTTCAGTAGCAATCAGTAGCAATTTTGAAAGCCTTAATCAAACTTGTTGTGTGTTCACTTGGGATGCAACAGCGAGGTAAATACTGGTTTGCTACTGCACCACTACTTGAGCTTTTAAGGTGTGTTGTTTACGCTTACTACTACAGTAGTTTCTTCGTTTTTTTTGATCGAGGGGTCGAGGTTTCAGTAGCGTCGCTGATAACAGCTGTCCAGTTAATGTTGTCACTGTCGCCTTAAGGCCATTTTTTAGATAACTCGAACTGTCCTTAGTCGATAATAATATCTTTTATTTTGTGAACTATACGGCTAGAAGATGACTCATAAAGGCCAAAGTCCATACCGATATGATAAAGAGTTCGGTATGCACGCCAATAGGTAAGCACAAGCATTATCTGCACTTTCAAGGAGAGCTCATCCAGACGACCTACTTTAGTCTTCGCAGCGTCATGTTGTTGCATGATCTCTCACATGGCATAGCATAAAAAGGGACTTTTTGAATATCCGTGTAGTGTTTGAAGCCTGCATTATTTTTTTAAGTAGTTTGTTTATTTCTGATATAGCGCTTTGTTCGTTAAGAATAAATGACTTGTTTTAAAAGATTAGACGGCTTTTGTAAGAGGTCTAATATTGTTTGATAAATCACTCACTAGTAAAGGTATCGATCTTACTTATTTATCAACTTAGTGAGAGTACTCTAACCGTCATTGGTAAAAGAGAATTTTACTAAAAATATGTCATAACATATAGTGCAAAATTTAAACTCAAAGTTTTTGATACTCACCCATTGTATCGTATTTATTATTTATGAGTAATTAAACCTTATTCAAAATATTTATAACAAAAAAAACTCACCCTGAAGGATGAGTCTTTTATCATACGTTTATACCAGTTCGATACTAGAATAAGTATTCTAGACCAGCACCGATAGCCAATACATCAGCATCGCCACGTGCGCGAACCTTTAAATCGTTACTTACATCTTTATCACCTTGATCTCTAATAACGAACGTATCATTATCTAAATCAGCTGAGTTTAGACCAGCATAAGCATGAGCAATCATGTTCTTTTTGAACATATATTTGCCACCTAAGACGATTTGATCTGAATCATTGCCGCTAAGACCACTTAAGCTCTCAGTTTTATTGTACTGAAGATAGACAGCAGCGGGTTTAGCAAAGTTGGTTAGACCCATTTCAGCGCTTACTACTAAACCTTTTTCTTCATCATCAGTATTATCATAGTCAGCTTGCTGATATAAAGCGCCTAGTTTTACAGGGTAAGCAACATACTTGCCTAGATCGACAGTCGCGCTACCACGAACGATATCACCAGCGATACTCATGTCTTTGTCCATAGCAACACCGGCAGTGAAGCCATTACCTGGATTGTAGACTAAAGAAGCACCATAGCCATTATCATTACTATCGCTGAAGCTTTCGTCAGCACCATACTGTAGCGCTAGCTCTAGTGGTAGGTTATTATATTTAGGGGCTTTCCAGACGATAGAGTTATTAACACGGCCACCATCAGTTAGGGTCAAGGCTTCAGCAACGGTACCGCCTTTAAGAGAACTGGCGCCAAGATTGTCCCAATAACCTTCAGTAACCGTTACGTTGTTAATATAATCAGTGACTGAGTAGTTACGACCAAAGCGAAATTCACCGAAGTCTTTATTTTTTACACCTAGATAAGTATCACGGCTTTTAAAGCCAATGTTATCATCAGTGCCATCAATTCTGATGCCATATTCTAACTGATAAATAACATCAGTATTAGCAGTAATAGCTTCAGAACCTTTAAAGCCTAGGCGTGAAATATTTGAGTTGACTTGTAATGAATCACTATCGTTTTCAACCTTTTCAAAAGGGGCGTTCATAGCCTCGACATTTAGGTCAGCGTTAACATAGTCGGCAGTAACGAACGCTTTACCATAGACAGTCGGTGCCGCTTGAACTGTAGATACTGATAGAGCCGCGATTGCTGAAGCTAAAAGTAGTTTTTTCATGGGGGTATCTCCACTTTACAATTTTAGTAATAAGCTAGCTATGATTAGCTGGTGCTCATAATGGTATCGTCACAAATCCTCAAAGATATAATGTGTAACTGGCTACCGAGGTTAGTCAGAAACAAGTGTGGCGAAATGCTATTACCGTAAGATGAAAAAAACCATGACTTACATAACTGAGACTATCCATGTAACCATTATGTAAACTTAGGTCTTTAACGCTCTAGTGTGTAACATCCGTTACCAAACTCATACTTCAGCTACAAGCATAACAACTTTGACATAATTTGCAACAATTTTTTTGATATTTAATTATGGCAATTACTTAGGTCAGCGCTTAACCACTACTATCATTAGGGATTAGGCTAAAAAAACCTTCAGCCACAAAAAAACACTGCCACCTATCAGGGTAGATAGCAGTGTTTTATACAACCTTACTTATAAGGCTGATTAGTAAAGCTATAATAACGGCCAGCTAACTGTAGTTGAATGAATTATGAGCTGGTCAAATGCAATCTTTATCTTTAGTTTATAAGCTGCCTTTTAGAGTCCGACGTGCATGGTGCAATAATGGTTCAGTATAGCCACTCGGCTGCACACGACCTTTAAAGACCAAATCACAAGCGGCTTTGAACGCTATTGAGTTTTCGAAGTCAGTGGCCATTGGTTGATAACCAGGATCACCCGCGTTTTGCTCATCGACGACTTTTGCCATACGCTTCATGACTTCCATCACTTGCGACTCGCTGACGATATCATGATGTAGCCAGTTGGCAATATGTTGGCTTGAAATACGTAAAGTAGCGCGATCTTCCATTAGGCCGACGTTATTGACATCAGGCACTTTTGAGCAACCAATCCCTTGGTTCACCCAGCGTACAACGTAACCTAAGATACCTTGGGCATTATTCTCAAGCTCTTGTTGCACCTCCTCATGAGTCCAATCTGTATCTTTGGCCAACGGAATGGTCAAAATATCATCTAGACTCGCACGTTTACGCGACTTTAGGCTATCTTGGACTTCAGCGACATTCACCGTATGATAGTGCATGCTGTGCAGAGTCGCGCCAGTTGGTGACGGAACCCAAGCGGTATTAGCGCCTTGCTGGGGATGGGTGATTTTGGTGGCGACCATCTCTTTCATATCATCAGGACGCGCCCACATGCCTTTACCAATCTGGGCGTGACCTTGTAAGCCGGTCTCAAGACCGATATCAACGTTCCACTGCTCGTAAGCTGGCTGCCACGCTTGAGCTTTCATCTTAATCTTACGTACGAACGGTCCAGCATTCATACTGGTATGCATCTCATCACCAGTACGATCCAAAAAGCCAGTATTGATAAAAATAACGCGCTCTTTTGCTTGGCGGATGGCTTCTTTGAGGTTGACCGTCATCCGGCGCTCTTCATCCATGATGCCCATTTTAAGAGTATTACGTGGTAGATCTAATACATCTTCGGAGGCGGCAAATAACTCACTGGCGAATTTTACTTCATCAGGGCTGTGCATTTTTGGCTTAACAATATACATAGAACCGGTACGCGAGTTCGACAGCTTAGTCTTACCCTTAATATCATTTAACGACATTAATGGGGTGATTAACGCATCCATGATACCTTCAAAAATCTCTTCTTGACCCTCGCCAAGATCGACTAAGATCGATGGGTTTTGCATCAAATGCCCAACATTACGAATCAATAATAAGGCACGACCTGGTAATACCAGCTTGCCACCTTCTGGAGTGGTATATTCGCGATCTGGATTTTGCTTACGGGTACATACTGTACCGTTTTTCTCAAAGCTTTCTTCTAGATCACCATTCATGAGGCCAAGCCAGTTACGATAGACATCGACTTTTCCGTCGGCATCAACCGCCGCAACCGAATCTTCACAATCTTGGATCACGCTAATAGCAGACTCAAGCAACATATCTTTGATATTGGCTGGATCGTCTTTACCGATAGGATTATTAGCATCAATCTGAACCTCAACATGCAGGTTATTATTCTTCAGTAAAACACCTGTTGGGCTACCCGCTTCACCAACATACCCAGCAAATTTACTTTGGTCTTGTAATTGGGTGTTGCTATCGCCTTGGGCAATGGCAAGCTTGCCATCAACGATTTTGAAGCCAGTGACGTCATTATATGAGCCTGAGGCTAGGGCAAAATTATCATCTAAGAATTTTTTGGCATAAGCCACTACTGCCGTGCCACGAATCGGATTATAGCCTTTCGTGGTCTCTTGACCATTGTCTTCGCTGATCACGTCAGTACCGTAGAGCGCATCATAGAAGCTGCCCCAGCGTGCGTTGTTGGCATTCAAGGCATAGCGAGCATTTTTGACCGGCACCACCAATTGTGGCCCTGCAATATCAGTAATCTCTTTATCGACATTTTTGGTGCTGACTTGAAAGTCATCGCCTTCTGGCAACAAATAGCCGATATCTTTTAGAAATTGCTTATATAAAGGGTAGTCAATCTCGCCACCTTTGGCAGGATGATCCAAATGCCACTGATCAATCTTGGCTTGCAACTCATGACGGGTAGCTAGCAGCGCCTTGTTACGAGGCGTGAACTCCTTGACGACCTTCTCAAAACCTGACCAATAACTATCCGAATCAACGCCAACTTTAGGTAGTACTTCGTTTTCAATGAAATCATACATCTGCTGGTCGATTGCAAGAATGCCTTTTTGGATGCGATTAGCGTGAGAAGCCTGACTCATAGTGGTGTCCTTATGTGTTCGTTAGATTTATTGAGGTTAGTTTATGACGCTTACGGTCTAAACTACTAGCGATCTAAACTAATAAAGCTGGGTGCCGAACATTCAGTCCAAATTTGAATGGTACGCTTGGCTGGTTGGCAACGGTTGCAGTGCTGATGAGTATTATTAATAAAGCAGCACTGACCTACTCAGTTATCACGGGTTACTGACGTTATTTCTACTACTAACCGTTACACCTATTATTGAAACTGGTACTGCGCTTGCACAATGATGTCATTTAAATAGTAAGTTTAATAACGATATGTCTTATAGTAACTGTCCTAATAGCAGACTTTGGTTGCAACCCTATCTCTATAGATAGTAAGACAAAACACCTAGAAAACAAAATAGCATCCTACTATCAAATAATAAAATAAGCGATAAAAAGCCATTCAGCAGATAAATAATGAAGTTTTATGAAATTTATAACCTATAGCCCATCTAGCCTTGGAAATAAAACAGTGCTTAATAAATAAGATAACTCATGAGTAAGACTAAACTGTAAGTAATCATTTCAGGGAGGGTTTATGCTTAACGGTTATCTATTATGACCAATTTTTATTTACGGTGATATTTAATCCATTAAATCAAAACACTGCCAAGGCTGATACAATAACCGCTATAAACAACGACTCATTGATAAAGCCTGAGCAGCCTATGAATACCAGTAACAACACTTTGCATAACCCTATGGGTAACCATAGAACAGTAGAAGAAAGCCGACAAGAAGACTGTGAAAAATACGATTCTGAAAAAGGTAGTTTTGAAAAAGGTAGTTTTGAAAAAGACGGTTCTAACAACGAAGACAGTATTGATATCACTCAACTACGGACGCCTCTTAAGGTTGATCTGTCTTCTATTTATAACTTCTTAGGTGGCAGAACTACGGATGCTTGGGTAGATAAAGCGCTTAGCAATCTACCTACAATTATTCAAGACCATGCCAATTGCGAAAAGAAAGCCGCCGGTACCGCGATGAATCTGATCTTTCGTTACGAGTTCTCTTATGACTTACAGTGCAAGCTTGCGCAGCTGATACGCGAGGAGATGCTGCACTATGAACAAGTGCTAGGTATCATGCATGAGCGTGGACAGGAATGGATCTATCTGAGTGCGGGCCGCTATGCTAAGGGCATGCTTAAACACAAGCGTACTTATGAGCCGGCAGCGATGGTAGATATATTGATCATCGGTGCATTCATTGAAGCGCGCTCTTGTGAACGCTTTGCTGCACTAGCCGCTAAGATTGATGACGAACGCTTGGCAAAGTATTATCGGTATCTGCTCAAGTCAGAAAGTCGTCATTTTGAGGATTATCTAGCACTGGCGCAGTCTTTATCTGATGATAATATCGATGAACGTGTGGCGTTCTTTAAAGAGGTCGAAGCTGAGCTAATAGCCAGTCCTGATAAAAAACTGCGTTTTCATAGTGGCGCGCCCGTTTAGTCACGGCTTAAATAAATGCGCCTAAAAGCCTTATTGATGTCTGCTACCGCTCAACTCTGCTACCTTACAGTCTAAATATAAATCAAGCACAAAAAAAGCAATTGTCCCGCCTTTATTATTAATATTGGCTAAACACAATTGCTTTTTATTGGTAATAAGCTATTAGTGATTGTTCAGTAGTAGCTATTTACTATGTCTGACGTTATTACTTGTTGTTGTCTTCCATTAGCGCACTATCATATTGCTTATGGCCTTTGGCTACATGATGCGGATCATGATCAGCGGTTACGCGCTCTGCTGCCGCTGGATTGACTTTTTGTAAGGCATCATCAGGTATAATTCCTGCATTATCATTAGCGTCTTTTAATTGATAATTTTTATTATTGCTTTTTTGATCGTCTTCATCATCAACATTGATATCCTTTGGCGTATCCATAAGTGCTCCTTATTATGATAGTCATTATTATAATAGTCATTAAGTAAAAATAGGCTTAACAAGATGAATCATCCAACGGGTATTTATTTAGTCTTTTTCATCAGGATTTAGAATACGCGTTTGGGCATTATCAACATTGGCATAGCGATTCATATCATTTAATTCCTCGCTTTTAGGCTCTTCACTACCAACCGTATCTTCATTAATATTTTCATCAAAAGGACTGCCTTGTTGGTCACGACGGTCAGGCTGACGCGCAGGATTGTCACCATCATTAACATGCTCTGAATGTACGACACCTTCTTCAAAGGTGTCAGTACCTTTATTAATAGTGGTATCGTCTTCAATGTTACTATCGGCATCATGGAAAATCTCTGAGCCTATCATGCTTTCCTGAAAGGTCTCCGTGCTCTTATTATCAGCACTCTTATTGATAGCAGTATTATTGACATTAGTAGTGTCTTCAATATCATCATCTTCAAGGTAACCTGACCCTATTACGGTTTCTTGAAAAGTCTCGGTACCTTTAGTATCAAGCGTATTTCCTGCAATATCACTGTCATGATGATTATGATGATCAATAGGACTGGCATTAGGTTCTTGAGGAACAGCGTCTAGGCCGTCGATACGAGTCTTAGTTAGTGCCGGATCTTTAGTTTCCATTATAATGCCCTTAAATAATAGTATCCTTAAATAATACGCTTAGAATACTTAAATGGTTATTGTTAAACACCTTATACTCGTTACCCTGATTCCCTTATAGTAACCGATAGATCATCAGTGAACGTTTAGATGTCATTACCTTCTTGACTTAGGTCATCAGCACGTAAATCGCCAACATTTTTGCCACCGGGCGGTAAATTCTCTTCTTTACGAGGGTCTGAATAGATCTCGTCCGTTTCTTGTGACTCTTGCTGCGGTCCCTTTATATTTGGATCATGTTTACGCCCCTCATAGCTGTCTCTTGTATTGTCAGGCTCCCTGGCTGCAGGATCGTTGACCACTACTTTCTCTTCGTCACTTTCCATTCTCGCTGCTGCAGAACTAGAGACCACAACGTCTTTTTCATCGAGCATTTTTTTATGGGTAGTCATAGCATCTCCCTTGCAAATAGTTGATATTTATAGTTATTTATCTGTGCGCACCTCTTCATCAATAAAAGGCGCTTTTTGCTCTTCGGTCAACGATTCTGGAGCATCTGTTTGTTTTTGATCTTCTAAATTTTTTTTGATTTGCGTAACATCAGCATGGTCTGCCGCTTCTTTTACATCTGAAGTATCATTAGTAGTGGTACTCATCGAAAAACTCCTCTGTATTCTTTGTCATTAATCATCTATAAATCGGTGGTTGCTAAAGTAATTAACTGCCCTCTCTGTCTAACCATTAAAGTATCTAACAGTTAGACAAAGAGCTATTGCCTCAATATTAATTATAAGTAGTCTCTTAACTACCATACCAGTGTACTGCCGTATCAATGTGTGAATAAATGTGAGGGTTAAAGACAGTTTGTAACTTATTCTCAGCGAGCAGCTATAATGAAAAAGCCAAGTAAGGAATGTCATCCGTACTTGGCTTTTTATAAAGACAGGATAGTAAACAATAGGCTACACGGGCTCACCAACGTGGTTGATCACCTTTAATAAGTAATCTTGCGCGATGTGCGGTGGCTCACCTACTGCGGGTTGTATTTGCTGCCAACTGCCATCGCCACTAAGTGTCCATGCTTGCATGTTGTCTTGTAAATAATTTTGTAGGCCATCCTCATAAATTTGTTCAAACAGTGTTTTATCTTCAATCGGAAACGCAACCTCCACACGGTGGAATAGATTGCGATCCATCCAGTCGGCACTACCACAATACAGACGCTCATCGCCATTATTATAAAAGTAATAGATACGGGTATGCTCCAAAAAACGACCAATGACAGAGCGCACAGTAATGTTCTCAGAAAGCCCTTGTACTTGCGGGCGTAAACAACATATAGAACGTAAAATCAGCTCAATCTTAACGCCAGCTTGCGAGGCATCATAAAGCTTACTAATGAGTCGGCGTTCAGTCAGGGCGTTGACCTTGACAATAATATGCGCGCGCTTGCCAGCTTTGGCATGGGTAATCTCATCATCAATAAAGTCCATTAACTTATCATGTAAAGTAAATGGCGCATGTAGCAGCTTTTTGAGATTGGCAGGTTTACCCATACCTGTCAGCTCTTGAAAGATTTTATGCACATCTTCAGAGATATCAGGATCAGCACTGAACAGGCCATAATCGGTATAAACCTTGGCATTGGCCGCGTGATAGTTACCGGTCCCTAGATGAATATAACGGCGGATACGATCGTCCTCACGGCGGACGATAAGCATCAGCTTAGCATGGGTTTTATAACCAACAATGCCATAAACCACTACTGCCCCGGCCTCTTGTAAAAAATTGGCCACCGCAATATTGGAGGCTTCATCAAAGCGTGCGCGCAGCTCAATGACGGCGGTGACTTCTTTACCATTACGGGCAGCGGCAGCAAGTGCTTGGACTATTTCTGAATTGGTGCCCGAGCGGTACAGTGTTTGCTTGATAGCTAAAACTTTGGGGTCATTTGCAGCTTGCCATAATAGATTGATAATCGGTGAGAAAGCATGAAAAGGATGGTGTACAAGCACATCGCCTTTACGCATCGCCGCAAACATACTGGTGGTTCTATCAAACTTATCAAATTCACGGCGGAAGGGCTTGGGAACGATATGGTTAAATGGCTGATAACGCAGCTCTGGAATATTGAAATCAAATAACAAGCGGGTCAAGTTTACCGGCCCATTGACACGGTACAACTGGTTGTTATGCAGCTCAAACTCATTAAGCAAATAATCGCTAATATGCGTCGGACATTCAGTAGTCACTTCAAGGCGTACCTTATCCCCAAAACGGCGATTTTCAAGCTCACCTTCAAGTGCTTTGGCAATATCATCGACGTCATCGGCCAAGTCTAAATCGGCATTACGCGTCAGCCTAAACTGATGACAGCCTGTGACACTCATACCGGGGAACAGCTCGCCGATGTGCTCGTGAATAATCGCAGAAAGCATCACATGATGCTCTTTACCGCCAGTCAGCGCATCAGGCAGACGAATGACGCGCGGCAAACTGCGCGGCGCTGGCACAATAGCGAGATTAATATCACGGCCAAAAGCGTCTTTACCTTCTAAAGTAGCGATGAAGTTAAGGCTTTTATTAACCAAACGCGGGAACGGGTGCGCCGGATCAATACTGATCGGAGTCAATACTGGCGAGACTTGTTCAGTAAAGTAGCGCTTCATCCATGCTGATTGCTCAGCGTTGAGCTCGTCACGTTTTAGATAGCGGATATCTCGCTCAGCGAGTGCCGGTAAAACGTCTTCGTTCAAGATACGATATTGCTCATCAATAGCATCGTGCGCTATCGCTGATATTTCGTTTAGAATTTCACTAGGGCGCATGCCGTGTGGATCGCTCGCCACATCACCAAGATTTAGCTTTTGCATAATACCAGCAACGCGAATCTCAAAGAACTCATCCATATTGGATGAAAAAATAATCAAAAAGAACAAGCGCTCAAGCAACGGATGGCGTGGGCTGGCTGCTTGCGCTAAGACTCGTAGATGAAACTGCAATAGTGACAAGTCGCGATTGATATAGCTGCTGGGTGAATAGCTGCCATCTTCTGAGCGCTGCCATGCAATTTGGGTGAGCTTGTCATTATTCTTAGTAGGGCTACTTTTGCTATTGCTGCTATTAACATTACTATTTTTAGCATTAATATCGTTAGTATTAGCGTCATTACTTAGGTTATCGTTCGCGCACGCCATGCCACTGCTCCCTTATGGTTATTAGCTATAGTTATCCCTACTATAGTCGAATCCATATGATTTCGATACTAGAAAACCGAGCATAAATCGTATGTATAGTAGGTTAAGCGATGGTGATGCTGTAGCGACTTTATTTATAGCGTTTTATTAACCCTATAGTGCTGCTCTATAAACTAAAGAATTAAGCTGCTTGCGGCAATACGGCGTTTTTCATACGTTTTTTGATGATGCGTTGTTTATTACGCAGGCTTCTGTCACTGCGATTGTCTTCATAGTATTTCGGGTTGGTAAGCATACCGATCAGTAACGCGGACTCATCACGGTTGAGCTTGGCCGCAGGCTTATCAAAATAATGCTGCGCGGCGGCTTCAATACCATAGATACCATCACCAAACTCTGCCACATTCAGATAAGCGGTCAAGATACGTTGCTTGTCCCATAAGGTTTCAATCATTAAGGTGACAACGGCTTCTTCACCTTTTCGCACATAAGAGCGATGCGAGGTTAAGAACAAATTTTTGGCCAATTGCTGAGTAATGGTGGAACCACCAGCTGACATTTTGCCAGTCGCTTCATTCTTTTTCATTGCCGCTTCAATGCCATTAAAGTCAAAGCCACTATGTTGATTAAAGGTCGAGTCTTCACTGACAATCGCCGCTTGCTTGGCAGACTTGGCAATCTCATCGTACTCTACCCACGTTTGCGTCACACTGCCGCCCGTGAGTCTATGGGTCAGCATAAACATACTGTTATTAATTGGCTGGGTCTTCCAAACCAAAAGCAGTCCTGCAGCCAGCACATGAAAGGCTACTACTAGCAGTAGGAGTGCCCATAATAGGCGTTTGATAAATCTGCCAAAACTTGTCATGCGTCAGAAATCCGAATGATTAAGAAAAATAGTTAAATAGAGGTGATAAGCAGGCTATCTTACCTAATCTCACAATCGCTGTCATTATTTGCGCCATTTCTTTATCATGTAGAAATCGCACCGCATCATTAAATGCCTTGATATTGAAGCTTTGAGATCAGAGTGCTTATGACAGAATTTATAACAGCGCTGCCTAAAAAACGACTTCCAATAGAGACAATTAAACCCTAATGATAACTAGAATATGAGTCCGATATGAATAAAAACGCGAATTATAACGCTAGCATAGAAGAATTAAGGGCGCGTATCAGTAGTGCGGTGACGAGCTTAGATAAGCCTAGCGCTCAACTTGAGTGGTGGTTGCTGGGCACGGTCGGTTGTCACTTATGTACCGAGGCCGAGAATCTCATGACCTGCTTTCAAGCGGTGCAGCCTATTACTTATCAGCATGTCGATATCGCAGACTTTGATGAACGTTTAATGATGGCCTTTGCAACCAGTATTCCAGTATTGCTAACGCCGTCTAAGCGTTTGAATTATCCCTTTTCGGTGATGGATATGCAGCAACTAATCGAGGAGGAAGACAAAAGGAGGACAATTAGTATAAGTAATGTTTATAGTACAAGTAATTTTTAATAGTTTTTCTGTTTAATAACGTCTAATTCCTCATAAAGTTTATAGCGTTAGTTTTGCTAAGCTAAATCACTCACCCTCTACGCTCATTTTCCTTGTTGCTCATTTAAAACATTCTCTTATCTCTATACGCCCTTACTCATTAGCATCTATTGTTACCTTTGTCAGTAAAATCAATAGTTATAATCAAATAATCTCCGTAAGCTAGCACCTATGTTTGCTGCTAAGCCTATAAATTTAACAAAATCGAACAGCACCCTTAATCTCTAATTTATTATTAACTTCCTATTTTTTCCTAATTTTTATTATTTACTAGTAAATTATTCTAACTTTTGTTATTTTTACTGCCTAGTCAGCTTACTGTATTGACTGTAAAAAACTATCAACCCTAGACCTCATAATATTTACCCTATGTTTATTCCAGAATAAAAATATGCGCTCAGCAAAGACAAATTAAATAAGTCGATTAATACCTAAAAGCATTTATCAACAAGGATCGTTAATAATGTATACCTTTCTGGCCTTAGCGCCCATTCTAGTCGTTCTTGTACTACTGGTAGTCATGCGCCTACCTGCTAAGTACTCTATGAGCGCCGCCTATTTAGTGACTGCGCTTTTGGCATTGTTCGTTTGGCAAGCCAGTGGCGCTCAAGTGGCAGCCGCTACTGTAAACGGTATCATCGTCGCACTCACGCTGCTGTTTATTGTATTCGCCGCTATTCTATTGTTAAATACTTTAAAAGAAGGCGGGGCTATTGTCGCCATTCGTAAAGGCTTTATGGATATCTCACCTGATAGACGCGTTCAGGCGATTATTGTGGCGTGGTTATTCTGCTCAATGGTCGAAGGCTCTTCAGGGTTTGGTACGCCATCGGCTATCGGCGCGCCGCTATTATTGGCTTTAGGGTTCCCAGCGATGGCATCCGTTATGGCCGTTCTGATTATTCAATCGACCCCGGTATCATTTGGTGCGGTTGGTACGCCCGTACTACTGGGTGTTTGGACTGGAATCAATGATAAACAAGACATAACGCAGGCTATTGCGCCACTCTCACCTGAAAACTATTTATTACAGATCACGGGGGATATTGGTCTGATACATGCGCTAGTCGGTTTTTTAATTCCGTTAATTTTAAGTGCGTTCTTAACCCGGTTCTTTGGTGAAAAACGCTCTTTTGTGGAAGGGCTTAAAGTATGGCCATTCGCCATCTTTGCCGGTCTTAGCTTTACCATTCCCTATTTCTTAGTAGCCAAATATCTAGGCCCTGAGTTTCCGTCATTGGTGGGCGGTTTTATTAGCTTGATGATTGTCGTTCCTGCGGCAAAGCGCGGCTTCTTGATGCCCAAAGAAACCTTTGACTTTGCCCCTCGCGCCAAATGGGACAAAGACTGGCTAGGGTCACTTCCAGAAGAGAAATATGATGATACGGTCGCACCGAAATTTTCTTTAATGCGGGCGTTTTCCCCTTATATTATTATCATTGCCCTACTCATCATCACTCGGACTATTGCACCACTAAAAGCTTTTTTGACTGGGAATTTAACCACGTTAGAATTTACCAATCTTTTTGGCACCACTATCTCCAGTAAAGTACAACTTGCCTATTCTCCGGGCTCCATTTTAATTATTACCTCATTACTGTGTATCTTATTATTTAAAATGAATGGCAAAGCCGTAAAACGCAGTTGGAGTAGCTCAGCAAAAACCATGGTTGCCGCCGCACCTGCCTTGCTGTTTTCAGTGCCTATGGTACAAGTATTTATCAATTCAGGTTCAGCTGCTGAAGTCGCTAATTCACTACCCGCGATGCCCATATTACTGGCTGAAAGTGCCGCTGGTGCTTTCCAAAACGCATGGCCACTGGTGTCGCCGTGGATTGGTGCGATGGGTGCGTTCATTGCGGGCTCGAATACTGTCAGTAATATGATGTTCTCCTATTTTCAGTGGTCAACCGCCACTCAAATTGGCCTTGATAGTAATCTTGCAGGTCAAGTAGTGGCACTGCAAGCGGTGGGCGGCGCGGCTGGTAATATGATTTCGGTGCATAATGTGGTTGCCGCTTGTGCGGTGGTTGGTCTGATGGATAAAGAAGGCTATGTCATTCGCAAAACCTTGGTGGCGATGACCTACTATGTTATTCAGGCAGGTTTGATTGGTATGGGCATTATCTTCGGTGACATATGGTGGTGGATATTGGCTGTCATTTGGCCCCTAACATTTTTTGGACTGATGACGCTTACTGATAGAAAAAAAGTGGTTAGTTAATGCGGTTAGTTAATATACGATGGCTGTACTATTAAATGGGTCAAACCATATGCGTTAATCATCAATACTTAATCTGACGCTATTATCTTATTTATAATAACGTCAGATTTATATCATAGTTACAATACGGTAGTGCAGTATGATTAACGGCAGCGATAACATTATAATTGCCAAATGATTACCAAATATTTACTAAGGAAAATCTCATGAAAGACTTGAGCAAAATTACGGATATTGAAGACCTCCGTCGTATCGCGCAGCGAAAAATACCCCGTATGTTTTATGATTATGTGGACTCAGGGTCATGGACCGAGACTACTTACCGTAACAATGAAACTGACTTTGACCGTATTAAACTGCGCCAGCGAGTCATGGTAGACATGGACAACCGCAGTCTTGCGACAGAAATGATCGGTGAGCCAGTAAAAATGCCAGTCGCGATTGCACCGACTGGATTTACAGGCATGATGTGGGCCGATGGCGAGATTCATGCCGCGCGCGCCGCCGAGAAGTTTGGCGTACCTTTTTCATTATCAACGATGAGCATCTGTTCTATCGAAGATGTCGCCACTCATACCAGTAAGCCATTTTGGTTTCAGCTATATGTGATGCGTGATCAAGATTATGTGGCCAATCTGATTAAGCGCGCTAAAGCGGCAAATTGCTCTGCATTAATATTGACCGCCGATCTTCAGGTATTGGGACAACGCCATAAAGACATCAAAAATGGCTTGTCTGCACCGCCTAGACCGACCTTTGCCAATATCGTCAACCTGATGACCAAACCGCAGTGGTGTATGAATATGCTGGGTACTAAGCGCCGTACCTTCGGTAATATCGTTGGTCATGCCAAAGGTGTTGATGATCTGTCCTCATTGTCTGCTTGGACGGAAGAGCAGTTCGATCCCCGTTTAAGCTGGGACGATGTCTCGCGTATCAAAGACATGTGGGGCGGCAAGCTTATCATCAAAGGTATTATGGAGCCTGAAGATGCGATTATGGCTGCCCGTAGTGGTGCTGATGCGTTGGTGGTTTCAAACCATGGCGGCCGTCAATTAGATGGTGCCCCCTCCTCTATTTCTGCGCTAGCTGATATCGTGCAAGCAGTCCATGCCGAAAACAGTGATATCGAAGTGTGGTTAGACAGTGGTATTCGCTCTGGTCAAGATGTCCTAAAGGCCATGTCATTAGGCGCTAAAGGCACGCTTATCGGTCGCGCCTTTCTTTATGGTCTTGGCGCTTATGGTGAAGATGGTGTACGCCGTGCGCTTGAGATCATCCATAAAGAATGTGATATCAGCATGGCGTTCTGTGGTCATACTAATATTCAGTCGGTAACCGATGATATTTTAGTCAATGGCACTTATGAGCAGCTCAAATCTGCCCTGCCTTATGTCGCGCCCATGCGCTGGTAGTACTATAAGATGATAGCTTTCTTTATACCAACCATATCTCTTATACTCTATTTATACTCTATTTATACTCTTTAATTGATATTTGGGTTTATGACCATCCAGCAGCTATTTAAAACCGCGCCTGTCACTACTTTGCTTCTTATGAGCTTTATCGCACTGTTTATCGTGCAAGTACTGTCAGGCGTCGATGCTAACAATCCCTCGACAGAGGCACTACTTAAGTGGGGCGCTAATGCGCTACCTTTTACTATGGGCGATGAACCGTGGCGATTGGTGAGCAGTGCCTTTTTGCATATAGGTTTGATGCATTTATTATTTAATGGTTTTGCGATGTACTTTTTTGGACAGGTTGCCGAGCCGATGTTCGGTTCAGCTAAATTTCTGGGGCTATTTTTGTTGGCCGCAATCGGCGGTAACTTGCTTAATAACTATGTTACTTGGCAGGGTATTTTAGATGCGACTGTACAACCAGGCCTATCCGCCGGAGCGTCTGGTGGTATTATGGGTATTGGAGCAGCGTTACTTATTGCTGCAATATTTAAAATATCGGCTAATGGATTGATACTTAATTTAAAAAGTTTGATAGTTATTATGGGCATTAACCTAGTATATGGTTTTGCAGTACCGGGAATTGATAATGCTGGACATATCGGTGGCGCGCTCACTGGCCTATTAATTGCACTGGGCATAGGCATCGCTCATCGGCAGCGTACGATAGCGCTAAAAGCGTCTGTGCCAACTTATCAAACCCATTACGTCAATTATCCTAGCAGTAGCGATATTTATGCTGATAACGAGCGCAATATCTCTGTAAAATCGGCTATAAATACAGACGTCAAGGCTACTTATATCGATGTAAAGAACGATGCTAAAGGCACAACGCCCACTACTATAAAGCCTGCCATCATTTGGCAATGGTTACCGTGGATAATAATGTTATTAATCACTATCGCCTTTGTTTGGTGGTGGCAAGACATTCACAACCAAATATTACAAGTATTGGCAGCCACTAAATAATTTTGACCCACACCATAAGCCTCCCCTCTATCTAACTATGAGATTTGACTATGTCTAATTTATCAGCCACACCTATTATCAATAGCCGTACATTACTGTTGGGCATGATTGGTGCTGCTTTATTTAGTACTTCTGGTATTGCTAGCGCCGCATTTTTTAAGAACCTACCCGCTGATCCAGACGCTGAGTTGAGTGTCGGCTTAAATGTTTTAAGCGCTAATACCGCTTATGATACGGATGGCAGCGAAATACGGGTACTACCGGGTGTATTTTATGATAATAATAAATTCTATGCACGTGGTGCTCAAGCTGGTGCCTATCTGATTAATGACGGCACCAACGAGCTGTCCGCCTCAGTCCAACTCGCTGGCAATTCATTTGACCCTGACGATGCCGAAGGCGCACTTGCTGGTCTTGATGAGCGCAAAATATCAGCTTCAGCGGGTCTGACTTACCAGCGCCGCACGCCTATCGGTGGCTTTCGAGCTCAGTTCGCAACCGACATCTTAGATCGTAGTGGTGGCAACTCTGGCCGTTTATCGTACCTTGCTAGAATCAGTAAAAACAAACTAACGGTCTATCCAAGCATAGGCTTTGAGTATCATGATGCGGACTATAATAATTATTATTATGGGGTAAGTGATAAAGAATCAGCGAAAACGGGCGTTGAAGCTTACTTATCCAACTCGAGCTTGAATCCATATATCAATATTAGTGCTAACTATGACTTTAGTGATAAATGGGCAGGATTTGCCAACCAAAGCCTGAGTTATCTACCAAATGAGCAATACGATAGCCCGATGGTTGATTCACGTACTGAATCCACGACTACGCTTGGATTGTTGTATAAGTTTTAGTATTTTTTAGACATTTTAGTTAAAAAAAGACCTTGTTGCATTATGTGACAAGGTCTTTTTTTAACTAACGACTTTAACTGTAGGGTGCGCCTAGCGCACCGATAAGATACATATTTCTTAAAATTGGTGCGTGGAGCGCACCCTACACGATTTTAGTCTACCGTACGCAATTTCCCATGATTTATCAACCATACTACACGTCAAAAAAATAACGAACTTCGCCATAGCAAGGCTTTTAGCCCTGATTGAAGCAGTTATACTTGGCTGATTACTGGGTTGCGGAGGCTTGGCTAGAGGTGGTCGCTCGAATGATGGAACGATTCTAGCCTTAGCCCCGCCCCAGTGGACAGGCAAGATATTAGCAAAAAGCAGGATTAGCTACAAAAAAACTCTGATAAATACATGACAATAAAAAAGACCTTGCCACATTACATGACAAGGTCTTTTTATTTAAACAGAACAACCGATTCTGTTACTTAAGAAGGATGTACCATATCTTCAGGGATCACCCACTCATCAAACTGTGCTTCCGTTAACAAGTCTAATTCCACGGCAACTTGCTTAAGGGTTTTGTCTTCTTTATAAGCGGTCTTCGCAATTTTCGCTGCATTTTCATAACCAACATGACGGTTCAATGCGGTGACTAGCATTAAAGAGTTATGCAAATAATAGTCAATTTTTTCTTTAACGGGCTCAATACCAGCGGCACAGTTTTCATTGAAGCTATTGCACGCATCGCCTAATAATTTAATAGACTGCAGTAAGTTGAAAGCAATCACTGGTTTAAAGACATTTAGCTCAAAGTTACCAGACGCGCCAGCCATATTAATAGTGGTGTCGTTACCCATTACTTGGGCGACAACCATGGTCATGGCTTCTGACTGAGTTGGGTTTACTTTACCCGGCATGATAGATGAGCCTGGCTCATTTTCTGGAATATTAATCTCGCCAATACCGCAGCGTGGACCTGATGCCAACCAACGGACGTCATTAGCGATTTTATTTAAGCTACCCGCTAAAGTTTTTAGGGCACCTGAAGCAAATACTTCCGCATCACGAGCAGCCAATGCTTCAAATTTATTCGGTGACGTTACAAATGGTAAGTCAGTCAACGTTGCTAATTGTTCCGCTGCTTTTACCGCATAATCAGGATGCGCGTTCAGACCCGTACCAACCGCAGTACCGCCCAATGGCAATTCATACAGGCCTTGCAAAGCATTATCAATACGCACTAACGAATGGTCAAGTTGGCTCACATAGCCGCTAAACTCTTGGCCTAACGTCAAAGGCGTGGCATCTTGCAAATGCGTACGACCAATTTTAACGATGCTATCAAACTCTTGGGCTTTTTTGTCTAACGTATCACGTAGAGCTTTAATAGCAGGGATAAGTAGGCCGTTAATTTCACGAGCAGCGGCGACACGAATCGCGGTTGGGAAGCTGTCATTGGTCGATTGCGCATGGTTAACATGGTCATTCGGGTGAATTGGCTGATAGCTACCACGCTCAGAACCAGCAATCTCATTAGCACGATTGGCAAGCACTTCGTTCATGTTCATGTTTGACTGCGTGCCAGAACCCGTCTGCCATACGACGAGTGGAAACTGGGCGGTTAGACCGCCATTAATCACTTCATCAGCAGCTTGGACGATTAAGTCACGCTTATCATCGTCAATACGCTCAAGGCTAGCATTAGTAATAGCAGCGGCTTTTTTGACCATTGCCATCGCTTCAATCATCGGACGTGGTAAAGTTTCACCGCCAATTTTGAAGTTTTCGCGGCTGCGCTGAGTCTGTGCGCCCCAATAAGCATCAACTGGGACTTCCACGTTGCCCATGGTATCTTTTTCGGTACGAGTTGCCTGATTCTGTGTCGACATAACGATCCTCTTTAGTTATTTATCCGTGAAAAGTGCAACACCCGCTGCACATAAAGGAAAATAGGATGTAAAGCGCCATTATGATAGCATGACTTATCATAAATTTCTCAACGTCTGTGAGGGTAACCGATGTCTAAAAGCGCCAGCCAACAACAATCTGACACTTCGTTATCTAACTTATCTAATGACATACCTACCATCACTGATGCCTTAACAAACCTCGCAACTAGCAATCCGCCCAGACGGCAATTTACCCGCCAGCGTCGGCAGTTGAGCGCTAACGAGCGACAACAACACGCGCGCGATGCCAGTCTACACTTAATTAAACTACAGCAGCGTTTGCCAGCAGGTGCGCGGATTGGCTTATATTATGATGGTTTCGGTGAGCTGCCTACTCAGCCACTATTGGACTGGTGTCAACGTTTGGATTACCGGCCTTACTTACCAGTGGTTGGCTCATTAGGACAACATGATAAGCGTTTACGCTTTGTGCCGATTTATCATACAAAATTGTTAAACATACCGACACGAATTCATAATTTGGGTATGAAGCAAAATTACCATCGTAGGCTACTATGGGCGCAAGAACTGGATGTGATTATCTGTCCCTTAACGGCGGTCGATAATAATGGTAATCGCATGGGGATGGGCGGTGGTTTTTATGATACGACCCTTGCTAAGAGCTATCAATCAGGCACTAAAAACCCCCTTAAAATCGGCTGGTGTTACGACTTCCAGCGAGTAGAGTCGCTCATTCGTCAGCCTTGGGATGTACCGCTTAACAGCTTGATTACGCCAAGTGGCTTAACGTGGTTCTAATAATTAAATATAAAAAAGGTTAAGAAACTTCATGAATAAATCAGTCGCTGACTATGTGTTCGAGCATCTTTGTGCTCAAGACAGTACTTTAGAAGCTGATGCTTTAGACAAAGATACTAAATCAATCAACACAACTGATTCTGATAGTGGCTTTAGCAATGCTGAAATGGCGGCTATTATAAATCCTGAGCGCTTAAATGCCCTATTATATAAATGTGATAATTTTTTAGCTGTAGCCGAACAGGATATGGCTGATTTTGAAACTATAGATGAAGCTAATAAAAAAACGGGCACAAGCAATAAGCCGATACCCGTTAGGAATGATGTTATTTAACCTAGCTATAGTTAATTTTTAAAGGTAATAACTACAATACCATCGCCGCTATCCAACCAAATATCAATAACGGAATATTGTAATGGAGAAAAGTGGGTATCACGCTATCCTTAATATGGTCATGTTGCCCATCAACATTCAAACCAGAAGTGGGCCCAAGGGTCGAATCTGAAGCAGGAGAACCAGCATCACCCAGCGCGCCAGCCGTACCGATAATCGCTACCGTTGCGAGTGGTGAAAAGCCCAATGAGATACATAGAGGCACATAAATAGCCGCCAAAATAGGAATCGTAGAGAATGATGAGCCAATGCCCATCGTTACGATTAAGCCAAGTAATAGCATAATGAATGCCGCTATTGCTTTGTTACCGGCGAATAAGGAGGTAGCACCGTCAACCAAAGGTTGAATCTGTTCGGTGGCTTTCATCACCTCAGCGAAGCCTTGCGCAGTAATCATAATGAAACCAATCATCGCCATCAGCTTGATACCATCATTAAAGACCGTATCCGCATCCCGCCATTTGACCACCCCAGTCGCCATAAAGACGCCAAAACCAAACATCGAGCCCAGTAACAACGAATCAGTATAGAGCTGAACCACAAAGGCGGTAACAATCGCGGCCAATGCTACGAACGTTTTTAGCTTACTTTGCACTTGTGCAGTAGCGGCAGTTTTGCTTAAGGCATCGCCCTCTACTACGGCATCATGCGCTTTTTTATCAATTGCAAGTTGTTGATACTGACGCGGCTTACGATAGCTGATAAATACCGCCGTTAATAAGCCAACAAACATACCCAATGCTGGAATTGCCATCGCTTTAGTGACTGAAATACCAGTCACATCAATCCCCGCTTCACCAACGTTTTTAAGCATAATTTGATTGAGATAAATATCACCAAATCCATATGGAATGAACATATAGGTGGTTACTAGCCCAAAGGTAATCAAACAGGCAATCAGACGACGGTCAATCTGCATCCGGTTAAACGCCAATAATAACGGCGGCACTAACAGCGGAATAAAGGCAATATGAATGGGAATTAAGTTTTGGCTAAAGCAGCTCATCATCACCAAACCGGCAAACAGCAGATATTTAATCATACCGCTTTTGCCACCGGCATCAATCCGCTTGATAACCGAGCCTGCCAGCGACTGTGGCAATCCTGAATGAGCAATCGCCACTGCAAAAGCACCGAGCAGCGCATACGACAGTGCAATTTGGGCACCATTTCTGATACCTTCTTGAAAGGCGTTTAAGGTATCGGTCAACCCGAGACCGGCTATCAACCCACCTGCCATCGCCCCAATTAATAAGCTAAGTACCACGTGTACCCGCGCCAGTGACAGCCCAAGCATAATGACTACTGCCAGTAATACCGCATTGATCGTCATGTTCTCGTCCTCTTCACTTTCATTTATAGCCCATTTTTTAACTTTGTTATCTTAAACGCTCATGCCAATTTTTTAAAATAACGCAGCATGCGTTTAAGACGCGCGCCAGTTTACCTGATTTTGGGGCTAAAACCCATGCACAGAACCTAGTAGGCATTGGGCAGATACTATTTATGGCATTTACTATTAATAAAATGGGTAACGGTCTTACGGTGGTTATGACGGTTTGGTGAAGATAACCGAGCGACTTTGAGCGCTTGCGAACAACGGAGTCGAGGGTTGTTTGTTAAGTCGACAGGCTTAACAGTACTCTCGATAAGCGCATCGGCAGTATTTTCACACCTCTTAAACCATAAGCCTTGCAATTTTTGCGGAGAACACCATTTATCTAAGCATGAACCACGAACTTGACTTTACAAGTCTGGTTAACGAGGAAAAGATACTTATGAGTAAACATGAACCTAACATCGAAAATGAAGAGATTGAACTGAATAGTCTTGAGAAAGAAAGTCTTGAAAAAGACAACATTCAACAAGACAACATCGACCCTGAGAACACACCTGTAACCACAGATGAGACTAAGCCGGATAGTCATTCAGATGACCTATCAGAAAGTTATCTACCCCTACTGGCGCTCAGAGATGTGGTGGTCTATCCGCATATGCAGATTGCTCTATTCGTTGGCCGCGCGCCATCGGTAAAAGCCGTTGAGCTTGCGCAAGCTGAATACGGCGATAAGGTGCTGGTCGTTGCTCAAAAAGACTCACTGACCGAAGACATTGATCAAGATAACTTGTATCAATACGGTACCGTTTGCCGCATCGTTAGCACCATGCCGCATGATAGCGACGAAGACTGCATTAAAGTCCTTATCGAAGGGCAGTATCGTGCGCGCGTCAACACCTTAGAGACCCATAATGAGGTCTTAATGGCTACCTTTGAGCGTGCTGATCTTGAAATGCCCATGGATGACAGCCAGCAAAAAAACACTATAAAAGCCTTAACCGGTCTATTCGAAGGGTATGCTGATGCCCGCTTACGTAATGCACGTGAGCTGACTCGTGTGGCCAAGCGTATCGAAGACTTGCTTGAGCTGGTGTATTTTATATCTACCCGAGTCTCAATGGATCTTGACGTTAAGCAGTCGTTTTTAGAAAATGATGATCTAAAAACCCACATCAATACTTTGACCGAATATCTAGTCAAACAAAGCGCCGAGCAAAATATCGAACAAGATATCCAAGATGCGGTTCGCCAGCAAATGGAAGAAAATCAGCGTGAATACTTCTTAAACGAGAAGATGAAAGCGATTAAAAATGAGCTGTCAGATATGAACGAGGGCGCGTTTGATAGTGACGATGATATCGGTGAGCTCGAACAGCGTTTAGAGGATGCTGACCTGCCAGACGATGTGCGCAAAAAAGCAGAACAAGAGCTTAAAAAGTTAAAAATGATGCCACCTGCATCGTCTGAGTCTTCTGTCGTACGTAACTATATCGAATGGATTTTAGATACGCCGTGGAATGCGACGACTAAAGTATCGATCAATTTAGATAAAGCCAAAACTATCTTGGATGAAGACCATTATGGTTTGCAAGATGTAAAAGACCGTATTTTAGAATACTTAGCGGTACAGTCACGAGTGAAAAAACTTCGTGGCCCGATTCTATGTCTCGTCGGTCCTCCAGGTGTTGGTAAAACCTCATTAGGTGAATCCATTGCACGGGCAACCGGTCGCAAGTTTGTACGGATGGCGCTTGGCGGCGTGCGTGATGAAGCCGAAATTCGCGGTCACCGCCGTACGTACATTGGGGCGATGCCCGGTAAAATTGTACAGTCACTGGCAAAAGCAGAAGTTAAAAATCCGCTGTTTTTATTAGATGAAGTTGATAAAATGGCGCAAGACTTCCGCGGCGATCCAGCATCAGCATTACTAGAAGTATTAGATCCGTCACAAAACCATAGCTTTAACGACCATTATTTAGATATGGACTTGGACTTGTCACAAGTGATGTTTATCTGTACCGCTAACAGTATGGATATCCCGCCAGCACTCCTTGACCGGATGGAAGTTATTCGCCTACCAGGCTATACCGAAGAAGAAAAGGTCAATATCGCGCAGAAATATCTAGTGCCAAAAGCTATCAAGCAAAATGGTCTCAAAGAAGGTGAGATTGAGATTGTGGAAGCGGCATTGCATAGCATCGTGCGTAGTTATACCCGTGAAGCAGGTGTGCGTAACCTTGAGCGCGAAGTCAATAAAATCTGCCGTAAAGTCGTCCGCGGTTCCGTTGAGAGTCATGGCGCTCGCGCGCCAAAGAGAGCTGAGCGTGAGCTGATTAGAGTTGATGATAACAATATCGACGACTATCTTGGTGTCAGTCAATATGACTATGGTCTGGCTGAAGAAGAACCCGAGGTTGGCCGCATTACTGGACTTGCATGGACACAAGTGGGTGGTGAGTTGCTCACTATCGAAGCGGTAGCCATGAAAGGTAAAGGTGAACTTACCTTTACCGGCTCACTTGGCGATGTGATGAAAGAATCTATTCGCGCTGCCATGAGTGTGGTTCGTGCGCGTGGTGACAGCTTAGGTATTGATTATGAAACGATCAAAACTACTGATATCCATGTCCATATGCCAGAAGGCGCGACGCCAAAAGATGGTCCATCAGCTGGCGGTGCACTAACCACAGCGCTGGTATCTGCCTTGACGGGTATCGCTATTCGTCCAGACATTGCCATGACCGGTGAGATAACTTTACGTGGCAAAATCCTACGCATTGGTGGTCTTAAAGAAAAGTTATTGGCAGCACATCGCGGCGGCATCAAGCATGTATTGATTCCAGCGACTAACGAGCGCGACTTGGCCGATATCCCTGACAATGTCAAAGCGGGGCTGACTATTCAGCCAGTAGCGACTATTGACGAGATATTAAAAGTCGCATTAGTAAGTATGCCCATACCGCTTAAGCCTGCTAAAGTGACGGTAGATACGACCAAGTCTAATAAGGCGCTACATAACTAAGCTTAAAACTGATAAACAATTGATATAGAAAAGACCGCAAACTAGATTGCGGTCTTTTTTTGTTTGTTATTTGAGTTATTCACTGGGTTATTTTAATAGCCTTTAATGCTGAAAATATACTCTGCTTTAAATTACTTAATCGTCACCGTCATATAGTAAGGCTTAGGCGTATTACTATCACGTGCTTGGTTGCGTGGCTGTAATACTCGAATAGTATGTTCGCCTGTTTTATCAAGGGTTACCGTCTCAGTGCTTAAATCTGGTGAGTTGCTGCCGTAAAGTACAGGATATAAGTCGCTGCTACCAACGATGGTGGCGCTTACCTTTTGACCCTTGTTAGCGTAGAATTGGTACTCGCAGTATTTACTACCTTTGACAGCACCTGCTCGATTGACGTCATAGCTGCCTTTTGCCATGCGCAGTTCCTTAACACCGCAATCTGCTGAATAATGTAAATCACCAGTTGGTGATGCGGCTGAGGCAGTGATTGTGCCGGCACTTATGATTCCTAAAACTAGCGCAGTAGAGCCCACCAATTTAAATAATGTTTTCATGTTAATTCCTAATTGCCGTTATTTTTATATCAGTCATTAGCTAACGCTTATTCTGCCTCATAGTTATTTGCTTAGCCGTTTTATTTCGTCGTTTTATCTTAAGCATTTGTTAACCCAATCCCTTTATATGTTATCAATGACTTACATATATTAACGCTTTGTTGCGCATCTAATGAATATCTAAGTTCAATGCTTAGCTATACTGATTGCGAGATTAATAAAACCTATAGCAAGTTTAGAAGTAATTATAGTTAAGAAAGTTAAATACAAACTTTAAATACAACAAACGAATAAAATTGGAGATAACAATGAAAAAGATTATACTTGCGAGTGCCTTATTATGTGGTTCTGCCTTGGCGATAACTGGTTGCCAAAGTACGGAAGGTCAATTGAAAACGGGGAACCCACTTAATCAGCCCGCTTTAAAATCTACTCTTAAAACCGTAGATGGTACCAATAAAGAAGTTGGACAAGTCTATCTGCGTCCTGTCGATGGCGGTGTGCAAGTCTATGGTAAGCTTATGAATATGGTGCCAGGAGCAACGGTTGCACTACATATCCATGAAACGGGTAGCTGTGATGATATGGGCAAAGCAGCAGGCGGTCACTTTAATCCAGATAATAAGCCACACTCTAACCCTGATGATATGAATGGCCATGCTGGCGACTTACCGAACTTAACTGCTAATGATAATGGCGTTGCAACCATTAATTATGTTAACAAGAAAATATCTGCCGCCCAAGCTGGCAAATACAGCGTCAATCGTCGTGCCTTTATCGTTCATGCCGGTGCTGACGATTATACCAGCCAACCAGCAGGTGCCTCAGGCGATCGTATTGCTTGCGGTATCATTGAAACAAACTAATTATCAAAGCTAATTGAATCCAAGCTACTAATGGATTATTTATAGCTTAAATATAACCAGATAAATATAGCTAGATAAAAAAAACCTCTTAGATTATCTAAGAGGTTTTTTATTGGGTATCTATTCTGAATCAGACCTTAAGTAAGTCTAACGTTATAACCGCTTTATAGTTATTTACTATGGGCTATTCTTCTACCCACTCGCCCTTACGCCAGTATACGCCCCATCGCGAGGCCTTACCGTTTTTCTCAGAGCCGATATATTGCTCTTTTTTCTTACGCGACCAACGCAGAATAGTTGGGTTGCCATCAGGGTCTGCATCCGGCCCTTCAAACAGATACTGGAACTTGTCTTCCATCTTATCTTTGATAGGACGCAGCTCAGCCACTTTAGGTGCACGTGTTTCGCGTACCTTCGGGAACTTAGACGCCGCTAAGAACATACCAGCCGCCCCTTCACGCAATATAAAGTAATCTTCATGCTTAACTGATTTTAGCTCTGGCATATGAATAGGATCCATACGTGGCGGCGCAGGCTCACCCGTTTTAAGCACCTTACGAGTATTGTCACATTGCTGACAGGCAAAGTAAGGACCAAAACGTCCGGTCTTAAGCTCCATCTGCCCATCGCACTTATTACAGTCGATAGTTGGCGCGTCTGAGCCAGGAACTTCAAACTTACCTTCTTCTAAAATATAACCATCACAATCAGGATTATTACCACAGATATGGAGCTTGAGGCCCCCGTCAACGATATAGCCATCCATTGCCGTACCACATTTCGGACAGCGCTTTTTTTCCATCAAGTCTTTGACTTCAGCGGCTTCGTCGTCGCCTTCTGGGTCATCAAGATTGGCAAAAGCTTCGACCGGCATTAGGTTCTTAGTGCCTTTACAACGCTCTTTGGGTGGTAAGTTATAACCCGTACAACCTAAGAATACACCAGTTGAGCCCGTGCGTAGCTGCATCGGACGATCGCATAGATCACAGTGCACGTCCGGTACATCAGTCGGATCATTGGGGCGCATGCCATCTTTATCTTTGGCATGCTCAAGCTTAAGCTTAAAGTCGCCGTAGAAGTTATCTAATACGTCTTTCCAATCTTGCTCACCCGCTGCAACGTAATCTAGCTTGTCTTCTAACGCAGCAGTAAAGGTATAATCCATCAAGTCTGGAAAGCTTGCCGTCAGTCTATCGGTGACAATATCACCCATTTTTTCGGCAAATAAGCGTTTGTTCTCGAGTTTTACATAACCGCGATCTTGAATAGTTGAAATAATAGAGGCATAAGTTGATGGACGACCAATACCTTTTTTCTCCAGCTCTTTAACCAAACTGGCCTCGGTAAAGCGCGGCGCGGGCTTCGTAAAGTGTTGACTAGGATCTAGCTGATCTAAGATCAGCTCATCGCCTTTTTTGACATCAGGTAATAAGCTATCATCGGTTTTTGCCGGTGCTTGTACTTTAGTATAACCATCAAAAGTCATCGTACGACCGCGAGCTTTTAACTCGACATTATCGGCAGTTACGAATAAATTAACCGATAGATATTTTGCCGGTGGCATCTGGCAAGCGACAAACTGACGCCAAATTAACTCATAAAGACGAATAGCATCACGCTCCACCCCTTTTAGCTGGGTAGATTTCATATTGACATCAGAGGGACGAATCGCCTCGTGCGCCTCTTGGGCATTTTGTTTGTTACCATAGAAGTTCGGTTTTTCTGGCACATATTGAGCACCAAAACTGTCTTCAAGATAAACACGAACCGTCGCTAAAGCGTCACCTGATAAGAAGGTGGAATCGGTACGCATATAAGTGATATGACCCGCTTCATACAGACGCTGTGCCAAAATCATGGTCTTTTTCACTGAAAAGCCCAAGCGCGTACTGGCTGCTTGTTGCAAGGTCGAAGTAATAAAAGGCGCACTAGGACGCGATTGGGTTGGCTTCTCTTCGCGCTCTTTAACCAGATATTTTGAAGAATTTAAAACGTCTAGTACTTTATCAGTCTGCTCTTTATTAACAAGCTTTAGGGTTTTGCCATCTTGCTTGGTTGCTTCTAAGCGGATACCAATTTGCTCGGCATCTTTTTTGCTGTTTGCGATATGAGTATCAGCAAAAATCTGCCAATATTCTTCGGGGATAAAGGCACGAATCTCATGTTCACGCTCAACCACCAAACGCATAGCGACCGACTGTACACGGCCAGCAGACAGACCACGGGCAACTTTTTGCCAGAGTAGTGGTGACACCATAAAACCAACGACTCGGTCCAAAAACCGCCGCGCTTGCTGAGCATTAACGCGATCAATATCCAACTTCGAAGGTTGCTTAAAGGCATTTTGAATGGCAGATTTGGTAATCTCGTTAAAGACTACCCGCTCATACTTACTATCTGCGCCGCCAATAACTTCTTTAAGATGCCAAGCAATGGCCTCTCCTTCTCTATCCATATCCGTTGCCAGATAAATTTTATCTGCGTCTTTGGCTAAGGCTTTTAGCTCTTTAATAACTTTGGTTTTATTCGGTAGTACTTCGTAAACAGCGGCCCAATCATGCTCAGGATCAACGCCCATGCGCCGTACTAGTGCTTGCTGGGTTTTCTCTTCTTTGGTCAGGCTCTCATCTTTTTTGGTAGTTGCCGCTTTTTTGGCACCTTTACTCGCACCTACTGGCAGATCACGCACATGTCCAATACTGGAACGTACGATAAAATCATTACCAAGGTATTTATTAATGGTTTTTGCCTTAGCAGGTGACTCAACAATCACCAAAGATTTACCTTTAGTGTTATCAGGAGAAGACGAGGAACTTTTTGTACTTGGGGTTTTTGCCATGTGTAACGACACCATAATAAATGGATTAAATGTAAATAGAATTTAGCAGCTAAGCGATTTGTTGTAGCCAGTCAATTTTTTATAACGGTAGCTGCCAATAAAAATGGTCATAAAATAGGCGATAACTAGGTAATAACCACGAAATAGCTAAAAAACAGCGATAAACTTACCAAGACGTTACACTGCTAAGAGTTGAGATGTCAACTGTAAATAACTTTAGATGACTCAAAACAGCGTGCCTGTTACTAATAAACGTCAGCTAAATAGCTGTTTATCATTTTGGAAAAAGGGGCTGCTGAGTTTGAATTTTTGCGACTACGATTTGATTGGCAGCCTGCCCTTAGAAGCTTTTATTTAGCATCTTGCTATTAATACCACTACTGTTAGTACTACTGCCATTATTAGTGCCACTACTATTAGAATAACTACCCGGACTGGTCTGCATTTGCAGTGCCCATTGCTCCAGCTGCGCTTTAAGCAGCAATAAGTCAGGTTCAATAGCGCTGCTCTGATAGCCAGGATTGGTCAATGGGCGCACATAGGCGATATCTTCCCAATAAACCACAATGCTATTGGCTTTAATCAATAACGCTTTTACAAAAGGCTCAATCGATGCCGGTAATGCTAGCGGCACTTTATCCAAATTAAAACTAGCAGGTGACGTGATAATGTTGGCAGTAACGTTAGTGGTAGTAGTCGTAACCTGACTTTCCGGACGCCATTGTCCATCAATCACTCGATAGCGAGTATAAGGCATCTGCACCTTGTCCAGCACTAAACCATATTGGCCAATCATACCGCGACCATATTCATTATCTTTACCCCTAACCCAATCTGGACAACCAATCAGCTTCGGATTGAGTTGCAAGCGTCGCGCAGTCATACGTAGCTTGTCCAAACGCTGGTCAATACCGCTAGGTTTGAGCGCCATCATACTCCCTAATACGAATAGTACAATGGCAATGGCAATCCATACACCCATAACAATTTGGCCTTATAGAAGAATAAATAAATGGGTTTAAAGTAAGGGGTCATGCTGATTCAGCACGTTATCGTTATACCATCTTACTTGACTGGTTGGACACTAATATCGCGTCCCTAATTCTAAAATTCAAGTGCCAGCATTTTACCAACAGCATTATAGTGATCATTAACGCTTCAATATCAGTAGTTTAGCAAGTAGAAATCTATCGATATAATAACAAGATACAAAAAGTCGCTGATATAAAAAAGTGCTATGATAAACCATAATTTTAAACGCGCGCAGGTTTATTATGACTTATATTCTTAAAATACTGTCATCCTTAAAGCCTTCATTAAGGAAAGCTACTATCAAATCCACTTCTGCGTTGACAGTAATGACGGTGGCATTCTTAACACTATCGGGCTGTGCAACCACCCAACGCTTAACCCCGCAACAGTGTCAGGCAAGTAACTGGCAACAAGTCGGCTATACCGATGGAACACTCGGACGCTCTGGTGCTTACTTTGGACATTATATCAATAGCTGCGCCAGTGTAGTCGGGGCGACACCCAATCGCATCCAGTGGGAACAAGGTCGACAGCAAGGACTCAAAAAATACTGTACCGAGCTCAATGCTTATAAGCTTGGCCGTGACGGTTATGATTGGCAGTCCGTCTGTCCACTTGAGGGTATTGATAAGCTAGAGGAAGCCTACTCGCAAGGGCGCTACTATTATATTCGCCAACGTGATCTCGACTATCTACGCTCCCCCTATCCTTTTGGTTATGGACACGGGCGCTTTGGTTATGGTTATGGCCCATTGGGCTACGGGTGGTAATAAGATGATGTTGATTAATAGCTATTATAAACAATCAAGTTTAATGATAGAGGCGTCAGTAGCCACACAGCAATAGCAACACAAAAGAAACCTCGCAAGGTTGCCCAAGCGAGGCTGGAGATAAAAGTTATTATTTTATTTATTTTTCTTATTATTTTGGTTGTTTTTTTGCTAGTAGGCTTACTGGTTTATATTAGTCGCCTTTTTCTATAAAAATAGTCAATACCAAATAAAATAGATACGCTAATAGTCACGTACGGCTGGTAAAAATTTTCTTGCTGGCTGTACGGTTATGCCACTTTTCGATGCGGCAAAAATCTCTCCCAGCCACACTGTATCCGCTCTAAATTAAACCGACTATAGCGCGTTTATATGAAGAGTTATTCATTAACAAAGGCAATTTTGCTCAGTCCTGCTTGACTGGCAGAAGCCAATACTTGCGCCACTGTATCGTATTTACTGTCTTTGTCCGCGCGCAGCTGAATAGCAGGGTCTTTGCCACTCGCACTCTCTTTTTGCAGCCGAGTTTTAAGCGCTTCTATGCTAATAGGAGCGCTATCCCAAAAAATGCCGGCGTCTTTATCAATGCTGATTTGAATCACCTCTGGTGGGGGCTCATTAATAGTGGCACTGGTCTTTGGCAGATCTAACGGTACTGTCGGATTCAAAACCGTGGCGGTCAATAAAAATATAATCATCAATACCAGCATGACATCGATAAGCGGAATGAGGTTCATCTCATTCATACTTTGTGCGTCATCATCACCTAACTGAAATGCCATAATCTTCTCAATCGTGGGTCAATATTTGATAGGGCCATTAAGTTATCAATGGTCTATAGTCAGCTTATTTTATGATTTTGAGGTCGCCGAATCACGATAGTCTGCGTTTGGATTGGCGTCACTTTGTTTAGTAGGAGTCACATGAGCTGCCGTCACACTAGCCGCCGTCGGTATGTTGGCAGCCAAATGATCCGGCGTTCGATTGGCTGCTTGTGGTGCCCCTGTTGAATCAACAGATTGGGCCAATAAATCATGGGCTCTATCGTTCGCCTGATACATCACGCGGCGATTGATACGCACTGCAAGGTTATAAAACACCACGGCCGGAATAGCAACGGCAATCCCAAGTCCTGTCATAATCAATGCTTCACCAACCGGTCCTGCCACTTGTCCCAGTCCTGCTTGTCCGCTAGTACCAATATTGTGTAGCGCATGAAAAATACCCCACACCGTCCCAAACAGCCCAATAAATGGCGCAATGGCAGCCGTCGTACCTAAGATAGGCAGTCCGCGCTCACTCATATAGCGATAACGGCCAATATGCTGTAATAGAGCCTGCTCAGTCACTAAACGACGTGCCGCTGCATCAAGTCTTGATAGCATTGAGCGCTTTTCTTGAATTTGTTGACTTAAATCATCGGCAACTTGTATGGCTAGCTTATGGCTTTGCAGCACGCGGATGATGCCAGTGACCCAAGAAAGCACCGATAATACCAGTAGTATGAAGAATAGGCTTTTGGTCACCATGTCGCTATATTGCCAGTAACTTGCAAAGTCCATGTCAGACTCCTTAATATTTTATGCAATCACATAAGACCACGGCGACTATCGCCTCTGGTCTGATCATGAAAAGAGTATAAGTAGATTTTTTTATAAATAACGAGCGTTTAGGGTACCGCGTAGCTGATGGGCAGGGTCACGTTGCCTACTACCGGCACCCCATTTTTCATAAATGGTTTGAACTTACCGGAGCGTACTTGGCGCTGCGCCTCTTTATCCAATATCGGATTACCAGAAGATTGCGCGACACCCACACTATCAATGCCACCTTGCTTATTCACACGTAAAATCAATACGAGGTTAAAAGTATCACCCGAATTGGCGCGACGGGCAGCGCGACTGGGAAAGCTAAAGTTCGGCGTAGACGCCCAATTGGCGTTACTGGCATTGAAATTCACCGGCGTATTACTGGCTGCTGCAGCGGCTTTTGCATCGGTATCAGCTTTTGTACGGGCAGCAGCTTGGGCAGTTTTTGTATCAGCTACCGCTTGCGCTGCGCGTGCTGCTTTAGCATCCGCTGCCACCTGAGCGTCTCTCATCACTTTGATATGAACTTCTTGTGCCGCCTTTTCAGCTTGGGCTGCCATCGCTTTACGTTCATTAATCACAGCCAAGTTATCTGCTTGAACAGCTGATATTGACGCCTGCCGTTGTACCTCATGTTCAAAAGGTGCATGGTTCACCACTTTAGGTATATCAGGTTGCGTCTTTGATTCAGGTGTTGTCATTTTTGATGCTGGTTTTTCTGGAGCTGGTTTTTTTTGAGCTATAACAGGTGGATTAGGTTTTACTTCAGGCTGAGATTTTTTGACTGCTTGAGGCTTTAATTCGGGTTCAGCAGCAGATTCTGGCTGAGGTTTAAGCTCTTTTATAGGCGCCATTCCTTCTATTTTTATCTCAGACGTTGCAATCTCAACAGGCAGTGTTACCAGCTGAATTTCGATAGGTGATGTGATTGCGGTCTGTTTGACGACCGGTACAGGTGGTTTTATCGCCACTAATGCCATTGCCGTCAGCACATGTAGTGCGATGACCACACTACTGGCCAGCAGCGTTATCTTAAGCGGTGGCGCGTTGAAATTCGTTGAGCCCATAACACCCTAACAATTAACTGGAATAGAATTAAGTCGATAATAATGCAAACGATAACTATTATCAATAACAATTTATTTTTTATATCTCTATTTTTAGTTACTGCTTATTATGTTAGCGCCATTATATGACTCGTTTTAGTTATAACACTTACTATTACAACACTATCTCGGTGTCGCTACAGGATCAAATAGCTTATATTATAAGGCTATGGAATGTAAACCATATTATTAATAGCAATCATTATCATTATCATTGATAAAAATTATTAATTCCTTTATCATGATCACTGTTTACTTTTTCTATTCTCTTAAAACAATTAAATCCAGCAATAAGCTTCAGATTCACAACAGACGAGCATTGTATTAGCGTCTCTATCGACAACGCTAAGCAGGCTCTTTTTCTTTTTATACCTTGCCGTCGTTTTATAAACGTCCTGGTTATGGCCTGTAATATACCGAGTTTTTTATGTTTACTACTTCCCTTTCTTCTAGCCACTCTACAAACACTTCTTTTTTTAAACGTCCCCTGTTAACGGCAATGACCGCCGCATTATTCGCTAGCATTGGCTTAGCTGGCTGCTCGTCGTCTACCGACTCTGAGTTGGATGATAGCAAAAAAGAAAATAAAACTGCTGACGCAGCGTCGAACGATGCGGTCTCTGTTACTACCATCGATGTCGATACCGTTAAAGGTAAGGTAAGCTTACCGATTAATCCATCACCTGTTGTGGTGTATGACATGACCTTGATGCAAGATTTGGCGGCACTCGATGTGGCTGTTGATGGTATGCCAAGCAGTTTACATTTGGATAATTTGCAATCGAAAAAACAACCTGACCCCAAAGAAGTGGGTACCGTATTTGAGCCAGATCTTGAAGCCTTAAATGCGATGCAGCCGCAAGCTATTTTAGTCGGTTCACGGATGGCAGAAAAATACAATGCGCTATCCAGCATTGCGCCAACGTTAGATATGAGTATTGATACCGCCAATATTTATGACTCCAGTAAGCAGCGCTTGCATGACTTAGGCGCATTATTTGGCAAAAGCGACCAAGCCTTGAGACTCCAACAAAATATTGATGGCCTCATTGAGCAAACTCAAGTTTTAACCAAGAATAAAGGCAATGGCTTAGTGGTCATGGTTAATGGCAATAAGCTATCAGCCTACGGTGATAAGTCACGCTTTGGCTTTGTGCATACTGTACTTGGTGTGCCGATGGTTGATAATAAGATTGAAGATGCCCGTCATGGTCAGCCAGTATCGTTTGAATACTTGCAGAAAACCAATCCAGACTGGTTATTCGTCCTGGACCGTAGCGCGGCAATCGGTGAAGACAGTGTCGGTGCAAAAGCGGTATTAGATAACCCGCTAGTTGCCCAAACCACGGCATGGAAAAAAGACCAAGTGGTTTATCTCAGCCCAGATTCTTACCTTGCATTCGGTGGTTATTATCAATGGATGCAGGACTTGACCACTATTAAAACTGCATTTAGTAACGCCAAGTAACCGTCAGAATTATAAAAATTATTTAAGCCAGCAACCGTTATGTCGTTATTTTCTAATCCGGTCAGCGTTGCCGATAAAACCAGCGCTTCTGCACCCGCGGCCTCATCGCGCTGGCAGCAGAGCGCTAATAATAACTCCAGTTATAAGCAACGCCGTGCCGCAATACCGCCATGGCTAATGAATACCAGTAGCCTCATTGTAATGGGGTTTTTGATATTGCTGAGCTTATCTATTGGGGTGGCAGACTTTTCATGGTCGGGTATTTTGCAAAGTCTTATCAGCCAGAGTGCCAATTCAGACAGCTCGCTAATGCTCGTCAGCCGCTTACCGCGTACTATTGCCATTATCTTAACCGGTGTGTCTATGGCCGTCGCGGGCATGATTATTCAGGTGGTGCTCAAAAACCGTTTCGTTGAGCCATCGATGGTAGGCGCGACCCAAAGCGCTGCCCTTGGATTATTGGTAGTGAGTCTGCTATTTCCTGCCAGCGCCCTTATTATCAAGATGGGCGTTGCTACCATCACTGCGATGCTTGGCATGATGCTCTTCATGCTGCTCATACACCGTATTCCGCCCACTGACTTTTTAATGGTGCCATTGATTGGCATTGTCTTTGGCGGCATTATTACTGCTATAACCACCTTTATTGCTTATCAAACTGAGACCTTACAGATGCTCAGCGTTTGGCAATTCGGTGACTTTTCAGGGGTATTAGCAGGACGCTATGAGCTATTATGGCTGACGGGCGGGCTATGTATTATCGCTTATATTATCGCAGATAAGCTAACCATCGTTGGCTTAGGTGACAATATCGCCTTGAATTTAGGTATCAGTAAGCGTCATGTGACGTGGATTGGTGTCGGCATGGTAGCGATGATGAGCGCGGTGGTGGTGGTCACAGTTGGGGTTATTCCTTTTATTGGTCTGATTGTCCCTAACATCGTCAGCCGTATTATGGGTGATAAGCTTAGGCGCAGCTTGCCAGCCGTTGCCTTGCTGGGTGCTTCAGCAGTTTTACTCTGCGATATCATTGGGCGCTCTATTCGCTATCCGTTCGAAGTGCCGGTTGCTACTGTGTTTGGGGTGGTAGGTACGGTAGTATTTTTATGGCTATTATTACGTGCCCCTGCTGAGTCTTAGTATCTATATAGACAGCACTAAATAAAATGGATACACACATGCGCTCACCTTCTGCCTTTACTACAACAGATACGGATCCTCATACTAAGTCATCTGAGCATGCCAAGTTATCAGGGTTTTGGGCAAAGTTGTGGGTTACGATAACTGAACATCCAAAATCAATTGCCAGTATTATTTTATTAATCTCAGCCATCTTGTTTTTGACCGTTAATGTTAATGGTTATTGGGACTTTGCGCTGCCATTACGCGGTAAGAAACTATTGGCGCTAATGGTAGTCGGCTATGCTATCGGCGTTTCCACTCTATTGTTTCAAACCTTAACCCACAATCCTATTTTGACCCCGTCGTTATTGGGCTTTGACTCCTTGTATGTGCTGCTCCAAAGTTTACTAGTATTCTTTTTAGGGGCAATCAGCTTTACCAGTATTAATCCGGTAGCAAAGTTTGGGCTTGAGATTGTATTGATGTTTGGCGCCTCACTACTCCTGTTTCGATTGTTATTCTCGAAGAGCAGTCAAGACTTAACGCGTCTTATTTTAGTAGGCGTTATCTTTGGGGTATTGTTTCGTAGCTTATCAGCATTGATTGCGCGGCTGATTAATCCAGATGACTTTGTGGTGGTCCAATCAGCCAGTTACGCGCAGTTCAATACGGTGAATCCTAACCTGCTGAGTATTAGCATTGTTATCTGTGCCATTAGTGCGGTATTCATCTGGCGCTGGCGTTATCAATGTGATGTCTTAATGCTCGGTAAAGACCAAGCAATTAACTTGGGTATTAATTATCAGCGTTTGGCCTTTGGGCTATTAACCGTTATCGCTATTTTAGTGGCGACCGCTACCGCTTTGGTCGGTCCAGTAACCTTTTTTGGACTGTTAGTCTGTGCCTTAACCAATCGGCTCGCCCGTAACATGACTCATAGTGAGCGCTTGATATTAGTCAGCTTAGTGGCGATGATTTGCTTGGTACTCGGCCAAACGGTATTTGAGCAAGTGTTAGGAATGGCTGGGGTGTTATCGGTAGTCATTGAGCTGGCTGGTGGTTTGGTATTTTTAGTATTGATATTTATAACCCATCACCGCTAGCAATGTTAATCCTATTCTAAAACATATACGCTAAGCATAGCGGTGGGAAATCTTTGACGTCTCTAGAGTGGTGTAGCCTCACAGCACGCGAGAGATCTTACCAGCCGCCTTGCAAGCTTGCTTATTATCGTAAACCCATCTTTATTAAAAAGATGAAAATACAGTTAATAAATTAACAAAAATCTTATTAAAAATTCAGCTTAAAGTAAGAACGACTATGATTAAAATAAATAACGTCTCGCATCATATCGGTAAGCAGCAAATTCTGCACGACATTAGCTTATCTTTACCAAGCTCACAAGTCATTGCCCTTATTGGCCCTAATGGCGCGGGTAAATCGACTTTGTTTTCGTTGATGTCACGACTGCAACCGTTGCAATCAGGAAAAGTTAGCTTCGCTGAGCATGATATTGTCAGCTGTAATGCACGCACGCTTGCTACTACAGTCGCCATGCTGAGCCAGGACAATCAAGTCCAAGGGCGGCTGCGCGTCCATGAGCTACTGATGTTCGGGCGCTATCCTTATCATCAAGGACGACCGACTGCCAACGACCATCAAAAGGTCGATGAGATTATCGAGCGCTTTGAGTTAGAGCTATTAGCCGATCGTTTCTTATCAGCGCTATCTGGTGGACAGCGGCAGCGCGTGCTGATTGCGATGATTGTCTGCCAAGATACGCCTTATTTATTACTCGATGAGCCGCTGAATAATCTCGATATGTACCACTCTGGGCGCTTGATGCGTGAGCTGCGTGAGTTAAGTCATACCCAGCAAAAAACCGTGGTGATAGTCTTACATGATATCAATCAAGCCGCGCAGTTTGCGGATACCGTAGTGACCATGAAAGAGGGACGAGTGAAGGCAACCGGGCGGCCAGTTGATGTTATCACCCAAAAAACTATGAAAGAGCTTTATAACGTTGATGTCACGGTACTAGAGCACCAAGGTCGTCCGGTTATTGTCGATAGCTTCTAATCTCTTATAAATAAAAATCGGTATTAACCCCTACAAAAAAAGACCGAAACTTATTCTAAAATAAGAACTATAAAAAAGGCCACCTATAAAATATAAGTGGCCTTTTTATTACCAATAATTAGAGTATAAATAATAATGGTATCGTTTAGACCCGTACCATTTAGAACTGATAGGTTAACGAGGCTTTGATATTGCGACCTAGCTCAAAATCGGTATTATCATCTTGGATAGCGTTGTAGCGTGAGGCATGACTGGCATAAGTTTCATCAAACAGGTTGTATATGCCAACCGTGGTGGTTACGCCATCAAACTGACGTGGTGAATAGTTCATATACACATCGTGCACATCATAATTTGGTTTAGTATCTTCGTTATTATCTGTAATTGATGCTACATAAGTGCTGCGCCAACCTAGACCAACGACATCATTTGGTTTGTAATTTAAATTCACCATGTAACGATCACCTGAGTCGGTACTACCGCCACTCACTGATGGAATGCTATTGCCTGTCTTGTCACCCACGCTACGTGCTCGCGAGTAGCTTAGACCCATACCAAAGTTACGAGTACTATAGTTGGCCGCCAGCTCAACGCCTTTGATTTCATAGTCTTCATCACTGTTAATCATACCTTGGCACTCACCGCCTATTTCGCCCGTATCACAATCAATCCCAAATCTACCAGGGCGATTACCTGTACGCATAAACAGCTGATAGTTCTCAATATTAGACTTAAAGTATTTTCCGCTTAATTCTAGCGCATCGTCAGCGATAGTTAGATCACGCAGTGTCGTCGCAATACCCACTTCTGAGTTATAGCCTTCTTCTGGCTTTAAGTCATTATTGACATAAATACCATCGCCATTGCGATTGAACACTGCTTGCCCTAAGTCTGGACCGTTAAATAATTGCGTATAGCTGGCAAATACTTGGGTACGCGGTGCAATCTCGTAACTGGCAGCCAAGGCACCAACCACGTTATCATATGTTGAGCCGCCCGCCACAAATTTAGGTGATTTGTAACGATCATAACGCACGCCAGGCGTTAGAGTGAGTTTACCCATTTGCCATTGGTCTTCTAAATATATTGAGGTGTTGTTTGCGCTGTCACTGCCTAAATTCTGATTATCTCGTATCATCTCAGATTCTTTTTTATAATGCTCGACACCAGCAATCAGCTTATGGGTGCCAACATTACTATCAATTACACTGGTATTTTCAATTTTGGCACCAGTGGTTTTTACCTTAGCTTGCCAGTCATAACCTGGCGATACTTTAGGAGCATTGTCACGCGAAATTTCTGTTTCAGTTTGATAAACAGTGGTATCCACATCAACCAGCGAATTTGACGGATTGAAATTGTAATCAACCGTATAGGTATCTCGGTTTATCTTTTGTGGTATTGGATCATCAGTTAAGCTCGGAAAGTCTGGACGAAACGGAAAGACACCTTCTTTTTTAGTACGACTAAAGCTTGCGCCTACGCGATGGTCATCGGCAATATAAGCGCCCGCCTTTAATAGAATATTTTCGCCTTCGCTGTCTTCAAAAAGCTCACGACCACTACCATCCTCACCAGAACTCACATCACGCTTACCATAATAAGCAAGCAAATCGATATTTTCTGTTGGCGCCGCAAAAACAGTCGCTGAAGTTAGTAGCTCATCATTATTACTGGCATAACCGGCGTGTATTTTTGCGCCAATTTTTTGACCCGGTTTTAATAAATCAGCCGCATCAACCGTTTTAAAAGCAACCGCACCGCCGAGTGCATCATTACCTAGCGTCACTGAATTATTTCCCACAGCCACATCTGCCTGCTTTAATAAATCAGGGTCAATAGTGATATCGCCCATATGATAGAACAACGCGCCTTCTTGACGCGCGCCATCAATCGTAACTTTAAGATTGGTATCATCAAGACCGCGTATGCGCACGCGCTGATTGACCGATGAGGTGCCACCCACAGTGACGCCTGGCACTACATTTAAAAAATCACTTAGATGACTCGCTTGTGCAGCTGGTGTGTAGTCATCTATATAAACAGAATCCTCTTGTACCTTTTCACGTACCGAGCTATTTGCCGTAACCGTAATGGTTTGTAAGGAAGTACTGGGCATATTGTTTACAGTGGCCGCACTTGCAAACTGCGACCCCAATATTGTGGTAACGGCTACTGATAATACGGTTAATCGACTAGACAATCTCGCTTCACGCATAACACACTCACTTTATCTGATTATAAAACCTAAAATTATTTACAACCCTGTTTGCCATATCTACCTATCAAGCAATTACTACCCTAGCTGGCTTTTATCGCGCAATCTTTTATCACATGATAGTAAGCACCTATCTAGCAACAATTACGGACATAGCTATGCACCTTAATACTCTAGTTGGCTTAACCGATGAATACGAACAGTATTGTAAATACAAATGATAATTATTAACATTAAAAAGAAAAGTATAATAACGAATTGTTAATACTTTAGCAATATTAAAAAACAAAAAACCTTACTCGATAGCAAATGCCTACCGGTTTTGACTTAATTACCCTATCTTGATAGTAACGCTAAGTCCCCGATTTTATGAGCTCACTCAGCTGTGTGAATTTTGTTTATTATCTTGGTCCTACTCGGGTTTTATTATTGTTATTATTTATTTAACACAGCTGACATCCTTATATACTGGCTGTTTTTGCTTATTATTTACGATATTCATAGTGATCATACAACCTCATTTATAGAGTATCTTTTTACTGAGTACTGGTAATGAATGTTTTTATTTTTAGAAATTAAACACGCAAAAGCTAAAAAAAACGTTGCAATAACGGTCACTTTCACTATACCCTATCCAATAGCTGACTAAATAGTCAGGTTTTAAGCTGCAATGATTCATAAAAATAGCCAATAATATTTTTCTATTTTATGAATGAGCACAAGGATAAGTGCGACTCTTTGTTGAATGGATAGGCAATACGGCAAGTTAAATATTTAAATGGAAATTAATATTAACCTGCGCATCCACAATATTGCCTGAGACCCTCACAAAGATAGGACTAAGACGTTACTCTAGGAGAAAGCCGTCATGAGTGAAAACACTCAAGGAAACCCTGATTTATTATACGGACTGCATGATCGTCCTGCCCCTGCAAAAGCATTTTTAGGCGCAATCCAGCACGTACTTGCCGCTTTTGTCGGTATCATTACCCCTTCGCTAATCATTGGTGGCGCCTTAGGGTTAGGAGAACATATCCCCTACCTTATCAGCATGTCGTTGATGGTATCAGGGGTGGCGACTTTTATTCAAACGCGTAAGGTTGGTCCCGTAGGCTCCGGCCTCATGGCATTGCAAGGAACCAGCTTTGGTTTCTTAGCGGCCGTACTTGCTGCTGGTTTTGTGGTAAAAAATAAAGGCGGTAGTCCCGAAGATATTCTCTCTGTCATTTTTGGAGTCTCGTTTCTTGGGGCATTCGTTGAGATATTTTTAAGTCAGTTTATTACTAGGCTTAAATCGTTGATGAGCCCTATCGTTACCGGTTGTGTCATTGTTACTATTGGTCTGTCACTGACCAAAACCGGTCTGACCGACTTGGCAGGCGGTGTTGGTGCCGAGAACTTCGGTAGTATGGAGAATCTACTATTGGGTGGCGGGGTGCTGGTGAGCGTGGTATTGATCAGTATCGTTGATAATAAAGTTATTCGCTCCAGTGCTATCTTTATCGGGCTAATGCTTGGTTTGATTGCGGCAATGTTCCTAGGACGTATCGATTTCTCGCTAGTCTCTGAAGCCCCTATATTTACTGTACCAGTGCCTTTTAAATTTGGTTTTGGTTTTGACTGGCAGGCTTTTATCCCTATTGCCTTTATGTATATCATTACCAGTATCGAGACCTCAGGCGATCTAACCGCGACCTCAATGATTTCAGGCGAACCTATCAAGGGCCCGGTATACGAAAAACGTATTAAAGGCGGGGTATTGGGTGATGGTGTTAACTCTCTAATCGCCGCCGTATTTAACACGTTCCCAGTGACCACCTTTAGCCAGAACAACGGTGTGATTCAGATGACGGGTATCGCCAGCCGCTATGTTGGTTTTTATGTGGCGGCTATATTATTCACCATGGGGCTATTCCCTATCCTTGGTGCTATTTTTACTCAACTGCCTAAACCAGTTGTTGGTGGGGTAACGCTGTTGATGTTTGCAACCGTTGCAACCGCTGGTATCCGTATCCTATCAACGGTTAACTTTACCCATCGTAATGTCTTGATTATTGCAACCTCACTAGGTTTATCAATGGGTATTGCCTTTGTTCCGGATGTATTCGCCCAAACCCCACAGTTTTTCCGTAATATCTTTGGCTCAGCAGTAACCATGTCAGGCATCGTTGCTATCACTCTTGATATGATCTTACCGAAGAACTATGGTGTCGAGTTTGATACTGCCGAGCAGCATGCTGATGATGGTTTAAAACCGCTTAAAAAAGCCTCTTAAACTTAGCGCACCGCCTTAATGATAACGCGGCAATCCTCTTATCTGCTGGTTATGTACCACCATAAATTAATCACGCCTTAAGCGTGATTTGGACTAGCAGCAGATAAGTGCTTCATCGTATCTTGGACTGATGACTGCAGTCATTTAACCTTACTCGGTCATGATTAAAGACCACAACCACGCAGGATGAAAGGCACTAAGAAGTCGGCAGCGCGCGCTTCATCTTGTTTGTCGTAGGCATCTTTTTCCATTAGGCCGATAATTTCGGTTTCAAACTCAGCATAACGCTGGGTGGTCGCCCAGATTAGAACCAGCAGTTGCAAGGGATCAGCAATACTTATTTTGCCCTGTTCATGCCATATTTTCATGACTTCTGTTTTATCAAGTGCCCAGTCTTTCATAGTTGTTGACATAAAATCATGTAAATGCGGGGCACCGCCGATGATCTCAACTGCAAACAGTTTATGACGGTTGGGATGGGCAAATGCTTGACGCAGTTTAGTGCGCACAAACTTCTCAATAACCGTCGTTGGATCACTGTCGACAGTCATAGTAATCAAGCCCTCATTCCATTCTTGAATGATTGAGCGTAGTACCACCTTATACAGATTTTTTTTATTTTTGAAATAATAATGAATATTGGCTTTTGGTAATCCGGCCCGATCAGCAATTCCTTGCATGGTGGCACCGCGATAGCTTTGGAGTACGAACTCTTCTTCAGCTGCTGCTAGAATTAATGCTTGGTTCTGCGCACGAATATCTTGCTGGCTACGGTGAGTCGTTGCCTCGGATGGGGACGATGCATTTTCTTGAATATTTTGAGTCATAGCGATCATTAATTGAGCCATTTGGCATATTTGTTAAGAAGTAAGCCATATTCCTAATAATAATGGTAATAAATACACCTTTTTATGGAACATAGCACGACAAAATAAAGTTTTTTGTAAAAAGTAGTTGACCAAATGGTCAGGTTTTAGCAGAATAGACAATATAAACCAATTACTGCTTAATTAGTATCACTTTAACACACGATTTGTTTAATCGAATTCTCAGCGTTTTTTTAATCGAGCGTATTTCATATTAATTAAGAGCAATACCCCATCACAATATTGACTTAAAAGTATCAGCCTCTGAAATTTTGGCTTCAGGCAAAGGGCTAAAATTAATATAAAGAGCCAATAAAAAGAGATATGGTGACCTGGTCATTGCTCAATAGCCTTTAACTGTTACACCAGGCTTTCATCATAAAAGATAAGGATGTCATCATGAGCTTAAACTTACCCCAATTTAACGAACTTACCCAAGCGGATGCAACCTCACAGCTTTTGACTTGTTGTACCAGCACCAGCTGGGCACATAAGCTTGCCAGCGCGCGACCCTTTACTGATATGAATACGCTGCTAATCAGTAGCGATGAGGCATGGAATCAAGTACAAACAAACGAGGCGGACTTATTAGAAGCCTTTGACGGCCATCCACAAATCGGTAATGTCGATTCTCTGAAAGAAAAATATCGCAATACTCAAGACAGCGCAGCGCATGAACAATCGGGTGCCAATGATGCTGAGGACAAAGTCCTAGAAGATCTAGCGCAAGGCAATCAAGATTATCTCGATAAGTTTGGTTTTATCTTTATTGTTTTTGCGACCGGTAAAAGTGCGCAGCAGATGCTTGATTTATTGCTGGCCCGTCTACCGAATGACCGTGCTACTGAGCTTGCAAATGCGGCTACTGAGCAAAATAAAATTACCCGTTTACGCTTAAACAAGCTATTCGGCAATGCTTAGATGAATGCTCAAATGATTGAATTGATTTCATAGACATTACATTGCCCCAAAACTTGTACGGTGCAAAAGCATCGACATCTATTATCATTTTCCACTTTATACAAAGGAAGCATTATGTCCGCTACCCTATCATCACATATTTTAGATACTCATCTTGGCAAACCTGCCGCTGATATCGCCGTTACCCTACATCGCGTTACAGACAGTGGTGAAGCGACCCTATTAGCCAAAGGTACGACCAACAACGATGGCCGCGTCACACCAGACAGCTGGCAATTCGATGCTGCCGTTGATAGCAGTTTGAGTACTGGCCGCTATACCATAACCTTTGATACCCAATCTTATTTTGATGCGCAAAAGCTGACTGCGTTTTATCCGCAAGTTGTAATCGACTTTGTGGTGAGCGATGCCAGTCATTATCATATTCCGCTATTACTAAGCGCGCATGGTTATGGCACTTATCGGGGCTCGTAGATTTATATCAGACCGCATGGCCTCATATAAATCTATAGTCCTGTAAAAGGATAAGGCAAAGCTTCATCCCTCAACTAAGAACATTACAGACAGCTAACACTGGTAACTTTCATTTATTCAAATAATGTATCACTTATTTATCTAATGTCCTTTACCTATTAATAGACATCGTTATTAATAGATAAAATTATCAAAATATATAGACATTAGACATATAAAAAGACACGGATAGCGCTTATATCATAAACAATGTGATTAGAAGTCGTTACCAGTTACTAATACATAGCAACATAAAAGGACAATTGTCGCATGGGCGCATATCTTCTCGATTGGGTAGCATTATTTTTCCGCTGGTTTCACGTTATTGCTGGGATAGCGTGGATTGGCGCCTCATTTTATTTCGTTTGGTTAGATCTCAGCTTACGTAAGCCACCACAATGGAAAACAGACAAAGGTATCTCAGGTGATTTATGGGCAGTTCATGGCGGTGGTTTCTATGAGATTGCTAAATACAAGCTCGAACCTGAAGAGATGCCAAAGACATTACATTGGTTTAAATGGGAAGCCTACACCACATGGCTGACCGGTATGGCGATGCTCTCCATCGTCTATTACGCCAATGCTACTGCCTACTTGGTCGATCCAAGTAAAGTTGAGTTTGGCAGTAATATCGGTGCTATTTCGACCAGCTTACTATTCTTATTCGGCAGCTACTTTATTTATGAAGTCATTGTACGTAGCCGTATCGGTAAAAATGCACTGGTTTTTAGTATTACCATTTTTGTCTTAATGATTATTGCTACTTGGGGCTCATACCAGCTGTTCAGTGATCGTGCCTCCTTTATCCATGTTGGTGCCATATTAGGTACAGTCATGGCCGGTAACGTCTTCTTTGGTATTATGCCCGCTCAGCGCGCACTAGTAGACTGTGTACGCAAAGGTGAAAAACCAGGTAAAGAAGTAGCAGATTTGGCGCTAATGGCCAAAAACCGCTCGCTAATGAATAACTACTTTACCCTACCACTAATCTTTACCATGATTAGTAATCACTATCCAATGATGTATTCACATGCCCATGGTTGGTTGGTATTGGTATTCGTTGGTATCATCACGGCAACCGTTCGTCATTACTTTAACCAAAAACATTTGGGTCACAGTAAGCCAAAATTCTTATGGATTCCTGCGATAGCAACCGTCCTGTTAATTATTTGGATGCGTCCGGCACCGATTGAGCCGTTACCAGTTCCTCCAGTAGCCTCTGCTGTACCAGTAGGTTCGGCAACTACTGATGCTACGCCGCCACCCGCTGCTGGTGCCAGTACAGACACAGCTGCTGCTAATCCAAGTACGGCAACTGCTACAGCCGTACCCGTTACTGCCTCAGCTGATGATGCCATAATGGGTGTTGTACATACGCGCTGTAGCGTTTGTCATGCCGTGCAGCCAACGCAAGCAGGCTTTGCTGCTCCACCAGCGGGCATTGTCTTGCAGACACCCAACGATATGAAAATATATAAAGCTAAAATCGTCACTGCGGTACAGACAGGCTACATGCCATTAGGTAATATTACCCAGTTAACCGATGAAGAACGCCAACAAATCGTAGCGTATACGTCAGGGTTATAGTTTTTAACCTAGTCTCTAAATATCTAGTTTTAGAGACTATATTAGGCCTCTACTCAAAGCACATGGTAAGCGTTATATCGTCACTGTGTGTTTACTATGTTTTTAAATTGTTGATATATTAACCAAGCTTAGTCTTTAGATTTCTGTATTTTTAGTAGTCTCAAATTTATTCATAAACAGACTGTAAGAATTACCTTGACCAAACCGTCAGATACACATAAAGTAAAAGTGTGCTCAATTATGACTGTCATCTGCTAAAAGGAATTACGGATGTCTAATAATGCTAAGCGAACGCAGCGTCAAACTGTCTATGATCATAGCCAACTTGATCCTGCTATTAAAAACTCAAGATTGTACAACGAAGACTTAGCACCACTTAGACCAGAAGATCGGACATGGGGCTGGTTTGCAATATTTAATGTTTGGTCCAACGACATTCAGAGCTTATTTGGCTATACCCTTGCCGCCTCATTATTTTTGAGTTATGGCTTAAGTGGTTGGTGGGTAATGGCCGCCATTATATGTGCCGGCTTTATCGTGATGTTGATGGTTAACTTGACGGGTAAACCTAGCGTTAAATATGGTATTCCGTTTCCGGTACTGATACGTGCAAGTCTTGGCGTCAATGGCGCGAACCTACCCGCAATACTACGGGCTATTATTGGAATTTTTTGGTACGGGGTGCAGACCTACTTTGCATCGACTGCCGTTGCTATTTTATTAACTATTGTCATGGGCAGCTCAGATGCGACTTTCTTAGGTCTTAACAGTACTGATTGGCTCGCCTTCGTCATCGTTTGGTTATTTCAAATTGTGCTATTTTGGGCAGGCATTGAACCTATTAAGCACTTTTTAAATTGGGCAGGCCCCTTAGTGTATGTGGTCATGGTTATTCTGACGGCAGTAATATGGTATCAATCAGGCTCTGAGTTGTTACCCGCGATCGGTTCTATCTTTGCCAGTAACAGTGATTATAGCGGTAATCAACTACAAGCATTTACTGCTATTGTGGGTACGATGGTCGCTTATTTTGCGGCAGTAGTGATTAATTTTGGTGACTTTTCGCGCTTTTTACGTAGTGAGCGAGATATGCGCTTGGGTAACTTGCTTGGCTTACCTATCAATATGGTGTTCTTCTCGTTCATTGCCTTGGTCATTACGGCTGGTACCTTAGTATTGTTCGGTGAAGCGTTAACCAATCCCTCAGATATCGTTGAGCGGGTTGACTCGTTACCCTTAACTGTCATTGCAGCATTAACCTTCTTTGCGGCGACCGTTGGTATTAATATGGTCGCAAACTTCATACCACCTGCTTATGATTTGGCCAACTTATTTCCTAAACGAATTAACTTTCGTATGGGTGGTTTAATTACAGCTGTTATTGCCTTCTTTGTTGGAGCCTTGTGGCTGTCGTTTATCAGTAAGATCGGTATTGTGGGCTTTGTTAATGCTATTGGCGCGGTAATCGCCCCATTCTTTGGTATCTTGGTGGTCGATTATTATCTAATTAAACGCCAACATATCAGCATGAATGACTTATTTTCTGATAAACCCGATGGTGCTTATTACTACTATAAAGGTTGGAACATTCGCGGTCTGATAGCTTTTGCCATTGGGGCACTATTCTCTATAGCCACGATATTAGTGCCCGTACTAACGAAGCTTGAAGGCTATGGCTTCTTATTAGGAGCAGCTTTAGGTGGTATCGTTTATTGGTTATTGATGCGCCAATATGCAGTGAAACCAAACGAGATTTTAGAATAAGCCAAGTAAGTAAGCATTCATTCATTCATTCATTAATTAATAAGCCAGTCGGTCAATTTTATGTACTTATTGTCATGATTGGCACTATGACCCTAACTTCTTAACGTCCATCTTATTACTCAACAGATTGCTGTAGTTTTATTACTATCAACTTAGTAATACCTACTTAAAAAATTTATTTAGCTAGTCTTGAGCAACATTATTGCTCTGTTTTTATAAAGGAATATTTAACATGACCCAAAAAATCACCAGCGACTTTGATCAGGACGCTTATCCTCGCGACCTAAAAGGCTATGGCGATAACCCACCGAAAGCAAATTGGCCAGGCGGTGCAAAAATCGCCGTTCAGTTTGTATTGAACATTGAAGAAGGCGCAGAAAATAACGTCATTCATGGTGATGGTCAATCTGAACGTTTCTTATCTGATGTCTTAGGTACGCCAGAATTTAACAATCGCCATCAGTCTATTGAATCCGCTTTTGAATACGGCAGTCGGGTGGGTGTTTGGCGCGTACTAGATGTGTTTAAAGAGTATGGTTTACCGATTACTACCTTTACTTGTGCGGCCGCTGCTGAAAAAACACCGCATATTGTTGAGCGTATATTAGAAGATGGCCATGAAGTAGCCAGCCACGGTTTGCGCTGGATTACTTATCAGTATATGTATCGTGAGACGGAACGTGAGCATGTTCGCGCTGCCACTAAAATCTTTGAGCGCATGCTTGGCAGACAGCCATTAGGCTGGTACACGGGTCGTGACAGCCCCAATACGCGAGAGCTGGTCGCCGAACAAGGCGGTTATATTTATGACTCCGATTCTTATGCGGATGAGCTCCCATACTGGCTCAATGTCAAAACTCAAGACGGCAATACCATTACTCGCAAGCCGCACTTAGTTATTCCTTATACCCTTGAAACCAACGACATGCGTTTTGCTTCAAGCCCCGGGTTTACCAACGCTGAACCATTTTATCAATATCTAAAAGATAGCTTTGACACCCTTTATGAAGAAGGCGAACATGCGCCAAAAATGCTGACCATCGGTCTACATTGTCGTATCATTGGTCGTGCCGGTCGTATCACCGCCCTCAAGCAATTTTTAAAGTACATCACCAGTAAACCTGATGTTTGGGTATGCCGCCGCGATGAAATCGCTAAGCACTGGTATGAAAATCATCCAGCCACTGCAGACAACAGCGCAGATTGGATGTAACCCTGGGACGTATCATCAAATCACTAAGCACGTAATAGCAGTCACGTAAGCTACTAGATGATACGCTCAAGACAGTTTATACCTCAGTGATTCAATTGCTCAAAAACTACATCTTGTGTCTGGTATTTACTTAGCTCAAATAATTAAGTATCGGTAACACTCGGCCTGATCGTTTAATAATATGAGCAGCAAACTGCGGATAAACTGCCTAACGGTAACAATCGTGCAGCGCAAGTAGAAAAGCTCACGAATAAAAAAAGCAAGACAGTTATCGACCACTGATGGTCTATAACTTAATAAACCATATCATTAACAAAGGTAAACTCATGAAAACCACGATAATTGCCCAACCTTTAACCAAGGCTGCTTTTGCTCCTTATGGCTCAGTTATTGAGCCTTATGATGATCAAGAAAAATGTCCTGAAAACAGTTGGGATATCAATCGTGGCTATGCGTGCCGTCATCATGCCATCTCAAAAGTTGGCCTAGACGGTGGAGAGGTCGGTTTTAGCATTTTTCGTACCAAAAGACGCGATTGTCCGATTACGTTATCAGTGATGGAATACCATCCGTTTGGCACGCAAGCCTTCTTTTCTATGAATGGCACAGACTATCTAGTCGTTGTGGCCAAAGCTGGCGATGCGCCTAAATCAGCTGATGATTTACAAGTGTTTTATGCTCATTCGCATCAAGGTGTACAGTATGATGCCAATGTTTGGCATCATCCGCTACTGGCGCTAAAAGCTGATTGTGATTTTTTAGTGGTCGATCGCATCAACGGTGATGGTAATAACTGCCATGAATTAGCGATTGATGATTGGGAAGTTTGCATCGATGTATCTGCTGAGCAGGCTAAAAAGCAGGCTTAATGGCTATAAAAGAACACCCAATCAAACACTCTAAAAGTAAATTCTAGCCAGACGGGCGCACTTACACTTACCCTTTGCTCCATGAGTTTAAACACAAATTTATCGCGGCACAAAACCACTAAGGAACATTAACAATGACAACAAAAAGTACTTATTACGCACCAACTGGCGGATTGCCTCCGCAAACACAATTACTATCCGATCGCGCTATCTTCACCGAAGGTTATGCGATTATTCCCAAACGTGTACTAACCGACATTGTTATTAGCTATTTACCTTTTTGGGAAGGAATGCGGATGTGGGTGCTTGCACGTCCACTTACAGGTTTCTCTGAAACCTTCTCACAGTATATCGTCGAAGTTGAGCCTAATGGCGGTTCAGAAAAACCTGAGCTAGACGCAAAGGCCGAAGGTGTTGTATTCATCGTTGAAGGTGAAATGGATATGACTATTGAAGGTGAAGTGCATCATCTTGAAGCGGGTGGTTATGCATTTTTACCACCTGGCTGCAAATGGACGCTGAAAAACAATAGCGACAAGCATGTTAAATTTCATTGGATCCGCAAAGCTTATCAATTTGTAGAAGGTATTGATGCGCCCGAAGCCTTTGTAACAAGCGATCACGATGTTGAAGCTATTGAGATGCCGAACACAGGGGGCGTATGGTCAACCACTCGGTTTACAGAGCAGTCTGATATGCGTCACGACATGCATGTAAACATTGTGACTTTCCAGCCAGGTGGCGTGATTCCATTTGATGAAACTCATGTTATGGAACATGGTTTGTATGTACTAGAAGGTAAAGCCGTCTATCACTTAAATGGGGAATGGGTAGAAGTTGAGGCGGGTGATTTTATGTGGCTGCGCGCATTCTGCCCACAATCTTGTTACGCCGGCGGACCTGGTCCATTTAGATACTTACTATATAAAGACGTGAATAGACATATGCCGTTTATTCGCCCAGTACGATAATTAATCTAGAATAATAAAATAGTATAGAGGCATAATCGTTAATTCGAATATATCATTTATTACTTTTTAAAACTGCGCTAGCAATTGCATTGATAGCGCAGTTTTTTATGAAAAGGAATAAATCTCTCGAGTTAACCTTCAACCTGCATTAAGTATCGTTTCAAACCCCAATAACGGCAACATCACCTAAGAAAAAATAAATTATAAATCAACCTCCTCACGTTATGTAGTCTATAGCGTCAAGAGGTTAATCGCTTTATCGGTGATGGAATATCATCCATTTGGGTCGCAAGCGTTCTTTTCGGTGACTGGCCAAGACTATATCGTTATCGTTGCCAAAGCTGGTGAGCCACCTAAGTCTGCTGATGACTTGACGGTATTCTATGCCAAGTCCAATCAAGGCGTGTAGTACGATCCCAATGTTTGGCATCATCCGTTATTAGTACTGGGCAGCGATGCTGACTTTTTAGTCGTTGACCGTATCAATGGCGAAGGCAAAAACTGCTATGAGCTTGAGATTGGCGACTAGCGACTGGAATATCTATGTCAAGTTAGAGAGCAAGCTACTGCTACTGCTGTGTAGCTAATCGTTCCTGCTAATAATTTTATATGAGCCAGTTAATTTCGATTAGCTGGCTTTTTGTGTTTAAAATTAAAGTACCATAAATTTTAAAGTATATAAAAAACCATTAATTATCAGTACCTACCACTCATCAATAGCAATCGTGACAAAATTTATTAGGATATGACTTGTCTTTTTTGTACTATCGTACTAGTATGTTGAAACAAACTCATCACTTGCTTACTCTACCTATTAAGACCCCCTTTTATGAGCACTGATACTTACCAAAGCCTATTAACCCACTTAGCAAATTGTGATAACAGCGCGGATATTGACGTATTGTTGAGCGCGTTATTGACTGACAAAGAACAGCTCGAAATCGCCAATCGTATCCGCATCTTTGATTTACTAGAACGCGGTGTCACCCAACGTGAGATATCCGAGCAGCTCGGTGTCGGTATTGCCACTGTGTCTCGCGGCGCTAAAGCCATGCAAAATCATGATGTTAGTGACTTATTGGCGACGCATCGAAAGCGCTAATAATTCAAATTCAAATTACTCTCATTTTTTACCCTATAAATAACAGACTTACTTTGGACCCTGTCATGACTTCTCCTACCCCGCATTATATTCAGCCCGCACCCATTGATATCCCAAGCAAGCCCCAGCGTATTAAACTTACCCAAGATATTGACTTCTTTGCACTATTCAAACGCATTGAAAGCGCTTTTGAGACTTGCTATTTGCTCGAGTCATTGGGTGAAGAAAGCCACATTTCACGTCATCATGCGATTGGTTTTGATCCCGTCATGACCATCACCGCCATTGACCGTATCACTCTCGCGATTACGGATAACAAAACGGCTGAGACCACCTGCTATCAAACCGACAATCCTTACCAATTGTTGCGCGAGATCACGCCTCAGCACGTCATCGCCCGTGATCAAACTGGGGGTTTAGTCGGCTATTTGGGCTATGACAGTGTCAATTTTTTTGAACCGAGCTTAGATGCCAAGACCAGCGAACATTTTGAGCCGTTTAAGTTTGGGGTATATTTGGATGGATTAACACTGGATAAAATGACAGGAGAAATCTTCTATTTTTATTACCCAACGGACAATCAGAACAATCGTATTGAGCAAATAACCGCTTTACTCGATGCTCCGATTCCAACTTATCCGCCACCAATAGTTGAGTCTTTAGGAGACGGTATGAGCCAAGAGGCGCATGCTTGCGCCGTGACAAAAGTTAAAGAAGACATTATCGCTGGTCGTATATTTCAATGTGAGGTGGGATTTAAGTCACATTATCGAATTAGCGGCGCGCATATGCCCATTTATGAAAAGCTGCGCGTGGTCAATCCATCCCCGCACATGTATTTTATGAAGTTTGGACAACAGCGCATTATTGGGGCGTCCCCTGAGCTGTTATTCCGCTTACGCCAAGGTGAAATGGAGACTTATCCGCTAGCAGGCACTGCCAAACGTGGCGCCAATCAAATCGAAGACCGCCAGTTGGCACGCGCCCTATTAAACGACGCCAAAGAGATAGCCGAACACAATATGCTGGTGGACTTGCATCGCAACGATATCGGACGGGTGGCACGATTTGGCACGGTCAAAGTCCGCAGTCTGATGGATATCAAACGCTATTCACACGTCCAACATATCTCCTCTGAAATCGTTGGTATTTTGCATCCTAATGAGGATATGTTTAGCGCACTTGCCAGTAATTTCCCTGCGGGCACGTTGTCAGGTGCTCCTAAGATTGAGGCGATTAAGGTTATTAATGAGCTTGAGCCAGATGGGCGCGGTGCCTATGGTGGGGCGTTGGGCGCTTTTAATTTTAATGGGGACTGTATCTTTGCCATTCCCATTCGCAGCCTATTCATCAATGGTGAATCAGCCTATGCCCAAACTTGCGGCGGCAACGTCTATGACTCCAATCCAGCGGATGAATACTTAGAAATCCAACGCAAGCTGTCGGCTATGAAAGTGGTATTGGATAGCTTCATCAATCCATGAATTAATTGTTTTTTTACCAAAGAGTTTATTGCTAATGAATGTTTTAATTATTGATAACCACGACTCGTTCACTTTTAATCTCTATCAGTATGTGGGCGAGATTTTGCAGACTATGAGCAATCAGGAAAATTTCACGGTCATCGTAAAGCGTAATAATGAGATTAGTTTGGCAGAGGTGCACGCTATGAATCCTGATAGAATCATCATATCACCGGGTCCTGGCGCGCCGGATAATCCTGCCTATTTCGGTATTTGCGCTGAAGTCATTGCAGTACTGGGTAAGACCACGCCCCTGTTGGGCGTCTGTTTAGGTATGCAGGGCATCGCTCAGGTATTCGGCGGTCAAGTTATCCGCGCCAGTGTGCCAATGCACGGTAAAGTGTCAGCCATCCGTCACGATGGTGCAGGCCTCTATCAAGGATTACCGCAGGAGATTGACATCATGCGCTACCATTCACTGATGGTACAAGCGCATGAGCTACCGGACTGCTTACAGATTACCGCCGTCGTCTCCAATGCCAATAACGCTCATTTAAGTATGGCTGAGGCTGCTAATGCGGGTGATGAGATTATGGGCGTTCGTCATAAACAATATCCTATTCAAGGGGTTCAGTTTCATCCTGAATCATTTGCTACTGAAGGTGCCAAGCGTTTGCTTACTAACTTTTTGTTGCAAGTAAATGATTTATAATAAAGCGTCAAATTTAGATTGAGATAAAAGTGAAAAAAGCATGGCAAATCTGTTAATTAAAAAGCCAGCTAATTGAAATTAGCTGGCTTTTTTGTGTCTAAAATCAAAATCCAATCAAATTTTAAGTATAAAAAATCCCCTCATCTATATAAATAAAGGGATTTTTTATCAAATACTACGACGGCGGACTGTTCAGAAACTACTCACCGATACGCTGTAGAAACTCTTGGGTACGTGGATGGGTGGATAATTCAAACATCTGCTCAGCGCTACCTTCCTCAACTATGTGTCCATCCTCAATAAGTACCACATGATCAGCAACATCACGAGCAAAATTAATCTCATGGGTGACCACCACCATTGTCCAGCCTTCGGACGCCAGCTGCTTCATAGTCGCTAAAACGTATTGAACTAATTCTGGATCGAGGGCAGAAGTGGGCTCATCAAATAATAGTAACGAAGGTTCAATAGCTAATGCACGAGCAATGCCAATACGCTGCTGCTGGCCGCCAGATAACTGAAAAGGATATAAATCAGCTTTATCCGATAATCCTACTTTTTTAAGTAGCGCCAATGCTTGGGTGCGACCTTCTGCTTTACTTTTGCCTTGTACCACCACCGGCCCTAAGGTCAAGTTCTCAAGTGCGGTCTTATGCGGAAATAAATTATAAGACTGGAACACCATGCCTGACTTACGCTGTAGTGCTAGCAAAGTTTTCTTCTTAGGCTTGGTAGCAAAGTCTACCGTTAAACTCCCATCATCAAAGGCAATAACGCCTTGATCTGGAATTTCGAGCGCGTTAAGACACCGCAAAAAGGTCGTTTTGCCCGAACCTGATGGCCCTAATATCACCACCACTTTACCTTTATGAATGGTCAAATCAATGCCTTTGAGCACTTGATTGCTACCAAAGGCTTTATGAATATTAGTAACTTGAATCATAAAAGTTCCTATTGCGCGTCTCTTAATTATTGCGCTTATTTTAATTATGTCGAATACATTAGTAGCAATACGCTGTGGTTAGTAAATGATTTATTTGGCAACATAGCGATCAAGTCTGGTCTCAAGCCTACCTTGGATAAAGGTTAAGAACAAACAAATACCCCAATAAATAACCGCCGCTTCGGTATAGACCAACATAAACTCATAATTACGCGCGGTGATAATTTGCGCTTGTTTAAACAGCTCAGTCACCAACACTAAAGACGCCAAAGACGTGTCTTTTACCAGACTAATAAAAGTATTGGATAACGGCGGTACCGAGACTCGTAGCGCTTGTGGCAAAATCACATGTCGAAAGGTTTGTAGATAAGTCAGCCCGACTGTCGAACCTGCCTCCCATTGTCCCTTTGGAATAGACAAAATAGACGCGCGCACGGTCTCTGATGCATAAGCACCAATATTGAGCGAAAAGGCAATAATCGCTGAAGGAAAAGGATCAAGCTTGAGGCCAACACTGGGCAAACCATAGAAGATGATAAACAACTGCACCAACATCGGCGTACCGCGAATGGCAGAGACGTAAATGCGTGCAAGGCGATAAACAATCTCATGCCATATGCTAGCGCGTGGCACGATACGAATCAGTGCCACGCTCAAGGCAATAGCCATCCCTATTGCAAAGGAGATTAGTGCTAGCGGTATCGAGTAATAAATACCACCTTTGAGCATCGGCCAAAACGAGTTGATGACAATATCAGCCCGATCAGGGCTCATAAATGGCAATAATGCTAAGAAATCAGTTAACAAAGTCATTAGTCTTGTTTGCTTATATCGGCACCAAAGAAGGTATCACTAAGCTTAGTCAATGTACCATCAGCTTGCAACGCCGCCATAGCTTCGTCAAGTTTTGCCACTACCGCGTCATCGCCTTTAAGAAGTACCAGACCAGAACCACGCTGCTCACTTGCTGGCGCGACCAGTTTAATCTCAAGACTGCTGTCTGGGAACTTTTTAAGATAATCCAATACGGCAAGATTGTCGTTCATCGTAAAGTCAGCGCGGTCTTGTTTGACTAATTGCACCGCTTGCGCCATGCCATCCACAGGAACAATTTCTGCACCATAGCGTTCTGCTAATTCACCATAGTTGCTACTGAGCGACTGTGCTGAGCGCAGACCTTTTAATGCTTCCCACGAGCTATAGCGATTGTCATCAGTTGGCGCCAGCGCAACAGCACCTGACCAGCTATAAGCGGTGGCTTTGTCATATTTTGCTAAACGCTCAGGCGTGGTCAGACTGACTTGGTTGGCCACCATATCAAAGCGTTTTGAATCCAGTCCTGCCAGCATCGCATCCCACTGGGTTTCTTTAAATTCTACTTCTACGCCCAGTTTATCAGCGACGGCACGGGTGACTTCGACATCATAACCCGTAAGCTTGCCCGTCTCATCATGATAGGTAAATGGTGGATAGGTCCCTTCGGTACCGACGTTAATAGTACCCTTGTTATTGATACGCTGAAGCAAGTCTGAACCACCAGCTGTTTTATCAGCACTAGTATTGGCATCGTCAGTATTAGACTGACTACAAGCCGTAAGCAAAAGAGCGCTAACAGCTAGGGTTAATAGGGCGCGACGTTTCATAAGAGGTCCTTATTCGAGTATATGCAAATGAATGATTAACGCGAGTAGAAAAATAGATAACTATACGATGTAAATACAGCAACACTATATGAGCTATGCGTCTTATTCCATTAAATTTATTATATTTTATTCAATTGATTAAGTTTGCTTTTGGCTGCCTGATTTGAGGATTAAACCCATCTTTTTCAATACTAGTTTTAATATTAAAGCTGTTTTTGAGACAGCAACTCTTAGAGTGGCAAGTTTTGATAGTAAGCTTTGATAATAAATTTTAAGGTCAAATATTCTAAAATCAAAAGCGATCAACTGTGTCTATACTATCGTGACTGAGTTAGAAGGAACGTACAAAAACAGTGAGCATGCGTAAGAATATTATAGCTCACCTGAAAACTGATACCGATCGCCTGCATGCCACATCTTGACAAAAGTCAATACCTGACCTGATGAATACGTCTGTCGGCTGAGCACTAAAGTTGGTGACTGCGCCTCAACCTGCAATGCATGAGCCACTTCTTCCGGTGCCGCTAATGCTCGGATAGTATAGCTACCGCGCTCAAGTGGAATCTTCGCAATCAAATAATCACTGGTATTAACGACACTAAAGTCTTGCTCGATGAACTTCGGAACTTTTATCGCATCGACCCAGCGCTCTTCAAACTGAATCGGCTGACCATCGGCAAAGTGAATAATCTTTACTTCATATAACACAGCCATGTCATCGTCATCGTCATCGTCATCGTCATCGTCATCGTCATCTGAATCATTTCTGGCCGCTTGCTCAGTAAGCAACACTTTCGGCGTATCAATATCAAACTTGCGGCGTAAATACTCATCTAGCATGGCAGCTGTGATACTGCGTTTACTTACCACCTGCGCTTGATAATCACGATTGGCTGACTTTAAATCTTGGGCGATATTACGCACTTCAACGAAGGTATGATTAAACTGTTGCTGTGCCACAAAAGTTCCTGACCCTTGTCGACGCTCCAATACCCGCTCTTCGCTAAGCTCTTTTAAGGCCCGATTCACCGTCATTCGCGAAACTCCAAATTCCTCAGCTAAGGCCATTTCTGTAGAGATAGCCTCGCCTGCTTGCCACTTGCCGCGATGAATATTATCTAATATTGCATTTTTAATGCGTTGATACGCAGGAACCCTCTTTTTCGTACTCAATTTGGTCATGCCCATCGTCGCCTTTGTCATTTTTACTTTTATTATGCCCACTATCGATTATCAATTCTAACTATCAGATTTAACCTTTAATTTTAGCCAGCAATATCAATCACACTAATGCCGCCATAATATCACGGCATCGTCAAAATCATGGCGCTATTCATCGTTCTATCAAGACCACATTGCAAATAATTGAACTATTGGCTAAAAAAAACTTGCAAGATAAAACAGTCTCTGATAATTTGTATATACAACTTATCAATAATTTTAATATACTAATGCTGTTATTAATCATGCTTCATCAACACCCCATAAGCAGGTTATTTTAAATAATTTATATTAGTGGCCTTTTTTGGCACGAACAGATGATCACAAGGAATGACGATGACTACTAGCAATGGAATGACCAAGAGCAATGGATTTACTCGCCGCGATGAGACTCGTAATATTGCCGCCCCTACTGGTAGCACCTTGCATTGCAAAAGCTGGCTGACCGAAGCGCCTTATCGCATGCTACAAAACAATCTACATCCTGATGTGGCCGAAAACCCTAAAAGTCTAGTGGTTTATGGTGGTATTGGTCGCGCGGCACGTAACTGGGAAAGTTATGATCAGATTTTGGAGTCGTTAAAAGTCTTAGAAGATGATGAGACGCTATTGGTCCAATCGGGTAAACCAGTCGGTGTTTTTCAGACTCACGAAAATGCACCGCGTGTATTGATTGCCAATTCCAATCTGGTACCGCGCTGGGCGACATGGGAGCACTTTAACGAGCTCGATCGCAAAGACTTGATGATGTATGGGCAGATGACCGCTGGTAGCTGGATATATATTGGCACTCAAGGCATCGTCCAAGGAACCTATGAGACCTTTGTCGAAGCAGGCCGCCAACATTATGATGGCAGTTGGGCAGGACGCTGGATTTTGACTGCTGGTCTTGGTGGTATGGGCGGCGCGCAGCCATTAGCCGCGACTTTTGCGGGTGCGACCTCTCTAAATATCGAATGCCAACAATCTAGCATCGATTTTCGTCTGCGTACGGGCTACGTCGATAAGCAAGCTAATGATTTAGATCACGCTTACGAGCTGATCAAACAGCATACAGACGCTGGTGAAGCAGTTTCTATTGCCCTACTTGGCAATGCCGCCGATATATTACCAGAAATGGTCAAGCGTGCTCGCGCAGGCGGTATGAAACCAGATTTAGTCACTGACCAAACCTCAGCCCATGACCTTATCAACGGTTATCTACCAAGTGGCTGGACCGTTGAGGAATGGAAAGTGGCACAGGAAAATCCAGACCAACATGCCGCATTAACCAAAGCAGCTGCTGAGTCTTGCGCCGTACATGTACAAGCTATATTAGACTTGCAAGCTATGGATATTCCAGCAACCGACTATGGTAACAACATTCGCCAAGTTGCCTTTGATGAAGGCGTTAAGGATGCTTTTAACTTCCCAGGCTTTGTACCCGCTTATATTCGCCCGCTGTTTTGCCAAGGTAAAGGTCCGTTTCGCTGGGTAGCTCTATCTGGTGATCCAGAAGATATCTATAAGACCGATCAAAAAATCAAAGAGCTGTTCCCTGAAAATACCCATATCCATCGCTGGCTTGATATGGCAAAAGAGCACATTCAGTTTCAAGGACTGCCCGCACGTATCTGTTGGTTAGGCTTGGGTGAGCGTGATAAAGCAGGACTTGCCTTTAACGAGATGGTAAAAAGCGGCGAGCTAAAAGGTCCTATCGTTATTGGTCGTGACCATTTAGATACCGGTTCAGTTGCTAGTCCCAATCGTGAAACAGAAAGCATGAAAGATGGCTCAGATGCGGTATCTGATTGGGCGTTATTAAACGGTATGCTCAATGTCGCCGGCGGCGCAACATGGGTATCGTTGCATCATGGCGGCGGTGTTGGCATGGGTTACTCACAGCATTCAGGCATGGTTATCGTCGCTGATGGTACGGATGCAGCAGCCAAACGCTTAGCTCGAGTATTGGTCAATGATTGCGGTTCAGGCGTGATGCGTCATGCAGATGCCGGCTACGAGCTGGCGATTAAAACGGCTAAAGAGTATGGTTTAAATCTACCTATGATTAAGTAACTGTTGCTACGGTTGCTGATCAAACATCTATTGCTATCGTTTTCCATAACATTGATTTATCAGCTAGCGCGGTGCTTTAAGTACCGCACTACAAAGCCTTTCAATAACTGCTAGCAATCATTATAACCGTGCTACCCGTCCGCCGCTCCTAAACACAGTGGCTCATACATTATCAAGGAGGATAATATGGCTGAGCAAGATACCATTAAGCATGGACAATCTGGGCAACCTGCTAACACTACGCCCGATATGACGCCACCTGAAAAGCTACTATCAACTCCTATCGCAATATTACAGCTGATCGTATTTAGCACCATCGGTTTGGTAATGTTCTTTGTGCCGTTTACTATCGGTGAAAAAAGCACTATTTTATTCGATCACGGCGCGACCTATCTGGTCAATCAGCAGCATACCCTAGCGGTGACATTGTTATTCCTCCTGATGATCTATGGAGTAGGTAAACCTTTTTATGATGGTTCGTGGCGTAAAGATATTACCAATACCATACTGACCGTATTTAAAGTCATTGGTTTGGTACTTGCGGTTATGTATGTCTCCGGTGCCGCGCCTGACTTTATAATGGAAAAGGACATGCTGCCGTTTTTGTTCGAAAAACTGGCACTTCCGGTTGGCATGATTGTCCCTATTGGTGCGTTGATCTTGGCGTTTTTAGTTGGCTTTGGCCTGCTGGAAATGGTTGGTGTGCTTATGCAACCTATCATGAAGCCTATTTGGAAAACTCCAGGTGCATCAGCTATTGATGCCGTTGCTTCTTTTGTCGGTAGTTATTCTATTGGTCTATTAATCACTAACCGCGTTTATCTACAAAAACAATACTCTGCTCGTGAAGCCATTATTATTGCGACCGGTTTTTCTACGGTATCAGCGGCATTTATGGTTATTGTCGCCAAAACTTTAGGGCTAATGGAATTTTGGAATGTATTCTTTTGGTCGACGTTAGTGATTACTTTTATTGTCACGGCGATCACTGCTCGTATTCCACCCATCAGTCGCGCTAACAATGAAGTAGATCGTCCAGAATTAACTTATAAAAAAGGCACTCGTCTGGCTGCAGCAGTAGATTTGGGGCTTGCTACCTCACGCCAAGCGACAGATTTAAAACATATCTTATGGTCTAACTTTAGAGACGGTATTACGATGGCAGCAGCTATTGTGCCTTCTATTATTGCTGTCGGCTTAACGGGATTGTTGTTAGCAAAATATACGCCGGTATTTGACGCGCTTGGCTTATTGTTATATCCATTTACTTGGTTGGGCGGACTGCCTGATCCGTTAGTCGCTGCCAAAGGAATGTCAGCAGGACTTGCTGAGATGTTCTTGCCAGCATTGTTATTAAGTGATGCCGATATTTTGACCCGCTATGTTGCTGGTGTCATCTCAATTAGCAGCGTACTGTTCTTTTCAGCGATGATTCCTTGTGTGCTGGCAACTGAGATTCCGTTGTCAGTGGGCAAAATGGTCGTTATTTGGTTTCAGCGGGTGGTGCTTAGTATTTTATTGGCCGCTGCGTTTGGACAATTAGCCCTGTACTTTGGTTGGATTGCTTAGCTTTTTTTTATCACATTTTGATTACGCTTTAATCACGTTTTTTAAGCGTATAAATAAAACTAATTATATAACTAATATAAATAGGAACACTGTTATGAACACTATAAAAAATCTAATTCTAAACCCGCGCCAATTAAGCTTTGAGATGTTACGCGATATTTATGACCAGCCCGTTACCTTCTCGCTACCCGATAGCGCGTATGACGCGATAGATGCCTCGCACGAAGATGTACGGACCATCATCGCTCGTGATAAAAGTGCCTACGGTATTAATACCGGTTTTGGCTTATTGGCAAAGACTCGAATTAACGATGACCAGCTTGAACTACTACAGCGCAATCTTATCGTATCGCATTCCGTTGGTACTGGTGAACCTTTACCAGATAGCGTGGTTCGGCTGATAATGGTCATGAAAGTTGCCAGCCTAGCGCAAGGCGTTTCTGGGGTACGCCGCGTCGTAGTCGATGGTTTATTGGCTTTAATTAACAATCAAATCACCCCGCACATTCCTGTTAAAGGTTCAGTCGGTGCATCCGGTGATTTAGCGCCTCTATCCCATATGACCCTAGCGCTAATGGGTGAAGGAGATGTTTATGTCGATGGTCAATGTGTGCCAGCCGCTGACGCTCTAGCACAGCATGGACTTGAGCCCATTACCCTTGCCGCAAAAGAAGGTCTTGCCCTAATCAATGGTACTCAAGTCTCAACCGCCCTCGCCCTACGTGGTTATTTCTTAGCGCGTGACCTATTAGAATCGGCGACTATCGTTGGTTCCATGTCTATCGATGCGGCAAAAGGCTCAGATGCACCATTCGATGCGCGTATTCATGAAGTTCGTGGCCATCATGGGCAAATCGAAATTGCCAAAGCGCTTAGAAGCTTAATTAAAGGTAGTGACATTCGAGCTTCACACCAAGGGGAACAAGACGATAGAGTGCAAGACCCTTACTGCTTACGTTGCCAGCCGCAGGTCATGGGTGCCTGCCTTGATATTATCAATCAAGCGGGGCAAACCTTATTGATTGAAGCCAATGCCGTAACCGATAATCCACTAATTTTCACCAACGATGATGGTCCCGTTGCTATCTCAGGTGGTAACTTTCACGCTGAGCCAGTTGCGTTTGCTGCCGATATATTAGCTTTAGCAATTGCTGAAATTGGCTCAATGTCTGAGCGACGCGTGGCATTATTGATTGATGCAACCTTATCAGGTCTACCGCCGTTCTTGGTCGACAATGCTGGCTTGAACTCCGGCTTTATGATTGCTCACGTTACCGCAGCGGCATTGGCCTCAGAAAATAAATCCATCGCCCATCCGGGTAGTGTCGATAGCATCCCAACTTCTGCCAATCAAGAAGACCATGTTTCTATGGCAACCTATTGTGCAAGACGTTTATACGAGATGGCGCAAAATACTGCGACCATTATCGGTATCGAGCTATTAGCTGCCGGCCAAGGCATTGATTTTCATCGCGAGCTTGATACCTCAGAGCCATTGACGACCGCTCATCAACTCTTACGTGAGCAAGTAACTTTTTATGATAAAGACCGCTACTTAGCGCCAGATATCGAAGCGGCAAAACAGTTGATACTCAGTCGTTCTTTAACGAAGTATTGGCAGAAAATGCGCAGTGACTGGTACCTTTCTAAATAAAGGTGCTTTTTAAATAAGTAAATGTCTTCAAATTAATATTAAAGGAGATCAGCGATGACTATAACAGCCGTTAGCCAAACTGCTGCTGATATGGCACTATGGACAGGACGTGCGGAGCCATTTGAAAGCGAGCGCGCCTGCTATTGGTATCAGCTGGCACAGCCTTATGCGTTTGATAATATAGGACAGCGTATCGGATTGGTTGGCTTTGCCTGCGATCAAGGGGTTAGACGCAATCAAGGCCGCGTTGGGGCAAGATCCGCACCGCCACTGATTCGTAGCGCGTTTGCTAAGCTTCCCGTTATCGCTGAACTACAGCAAATTTTTGATGGTGAGTTGCCAACCTTGCTAGGTGATGCTGGCGATATTCACTGTGACGATAACGATGGTTTTGCCGAGCAACTGCTTGAGCAAGCCCAAGAGCAATATGCCGATGTTGTCAGTAACGTTATTCAACAAGGTGGTCTGCCTATTGGTCTTGGCGGCGGTCATGCAATGGCTTATGGTAGCTTTTTAGGATTATGGCAAGCGCTTCAGCAAACCGCTAACAGTAATATTAGTGAAAACAATGACGCGAGCGCTATACCGACTATCCCCGTTATTGGCATCATTAACTTTGACGCCCATCTTGATATTCGCCAATCCGATGTAGCCACTTCGGGCACCCCTTTTCGCCAAATCGCAGAACACCTAACCGAACATCAGCAGCCTTTCCACTATTGCTGTATTGGGGTTAGTCGATTCTCCAACACAGCAGCGCTATTTGATAGAGCCGACAGTTTGGGTGTCCGCGTTATCAGTGATGAAGACTGTTATTATCAAGCGTGGGAAACACTTGCCGCTCAGATTGAAGCATTTATCAATCAGGTTGATATTGTTTATTTAACCATTGATATGGATTGCTTTCCCTCTAGCGTCGTGCCGGGTGTCAGTGCGCCAGCCGCCTATGGTATCGAGCTAAGCTTCGTTGAGCGCGCTGTCAAAACCATTATGGCATCCGGCAAAGTAAAAATGGCCGATATCGCTGAGATTAACCCGACCTATGATAGTGACCAACGCAGCTGTAAAGTGGCTGCTCGGCTATTGGCTCTTATTATAGAGCGCCACTTATTCACCTTATAGCTAGTATATAGCAGGAGTATATTATGACTAACACTACCAATCAGACGACGACTGATACCTCAACCATGACATCGTTCGATCGTATTATTACCAACGCCAATCTTGCCACTTTTTCAGCGCATTATGGCTTTGATGTGCATACCAACCGTAAAGAAAGCGGTAAATCAACATCCGCAGACAGCACCTCAATAAAAAGCAAACCTTACGGTCAGCTAGAAAATGCTGCAATCGGTATAAAGGAAGGCACAATTGCTTGGATTGGCTCGAACGACCAGATGACCCCGCATCTTTCTCATTATCAAGCAGAACAAATACAAGATGCTAACGGCGGCTGGTTAACGCCAGGCTTAATCGACTGTCATACTCATTTGGTCTATGCCGGTAATCGCAGCAATGAATTTGAGGCACGTTTGCACGGTGCCAGTTATCAAGATATTGCAGCGCAAGGCGGCGGTATTGTCGCGACCGTCAGTGCAACGCGCGCAGCCAGTATCGAGGAGATATTTGCCCAAAGTGAAAAACGTCTTCTAGCCCTCATAAAAGAGGGCGTGACCAGTATCGAAATAAAATCTGGCTATGGTCTGGACTTAGATACTGAGCGCAAAATGCTCACCGTAGCGCGTCAACTGGGTGATAAATACGACATCCATGTCAGCACGACCTATTTAGCCGCCCATGCTTTGCCACCCGAGTATAAAGACCGTGCGGACGACTACATCGAACAAGTCTGCGAGTGGCTGCCGATCCTACATAAAGAAGGTTTAGTCGATGCAGTCGATGGTTTTTGTGAAAACATTGCCTTTAGCTCAGAGCAAATCAGACGCGTCTTTGAAGTGGCCCGCTCATTAGATTTGCCCGTCAAGCTCCATTCAGAGCAGCTGTCTGATATAGGCGGTAGTGCCTTAGTTGCTGAGTACCAAGGCTTATCAAGCGATCACTTAGAGCATTTATCAGAAACAGACATTGAAAAAATGGCCGCCAGTAATACGGTTGCAGTACTCTTACCCGGTGCTTTTTATACTTTGCGTGATACCAAACTTCCACCGATAGCAGCACTGCGTAAGCATCAAGTTGCTATCGCTATTTCAACCGACTGTAATCCAGGTACTTCACCGCTGACCTCGCTATTACTCGCGATGAATATGGGCTGTACGCTGTTTTATTTAACCCCTGAAGAGGTGTTAGCAGGAGCTACTATTAATGCTGCTCAAGCACTAGGGTTGTCTAAAAAGGGCCGGATAGAAGTAGGCTGTGATGCTGATCTAGCGCTTTGGGATATCACCCGCCCTGCGGACTTATGCTATCAAATTGGGCTCAACCCTATTGAGGATATTATGCGTCAAGGTCAGTGGAGTAAAGGCTAGTGTCGAAATATCTGAACCCACTCTGCAACGAATAAAATGTGGTTGGGAGAAATTTCTGCAGCCTCTGGAGTGACGCAGTCACACAGCAAGCAAGGAAATTTTTACCAGCTACATGAACCCATAGCTCTATTTTGTTTAATACTGAATGTACAAGTCTCATATTTGGTTCACTATACAAGAAAAGCCCCAATCAATTGATGATTGAGGCTTTTTGGTTTATAAGAATAAAAAACTTATAACGCTAAAAACTTAGGCCGCGTATTTTTTACGGACGATATGAGTCATCTCGACCATGTTACGCAGCTGTTGACGCACTTCTTCCCAGTTACGCGTTTTTAGACCACAGTCTGGATTGATCCATAAGCGCTCAATCGGAATATACTTTTGCGCTTCATCAATGACAATCTGCATAGTATCGCTATCAGGCGCACGCGGGCTGTGAATATCATAAACGCCTGGGCCAATGGCGTTTTGATAGCCGCCTTCAATATTTGCAGAACCATCGGCCCTATCAATATTGCCGTCAACCTTGAAAGCGTCTAGCAATTGCAAGCCTGAGCGTGCCGTTTCAATGGTGATGACGTCAGCATCCATGGCAGAAATATGATGCAAGCAATCATGGAAGCTTGAATAACACATGTGGGTATGAATCTGAGTTTCAGGCTTGGCAGAACTAGCAGAATGCTTAAAGCTATCAACCGCTTGCTTCCAGTAGCTCGCATGTTCAGCTTGCTTTAATGGTAAGCCTTCACGGAATGCGGGCTCATCAATCTGAATAATACTAATTCCCGCGTCTTGTAAATCACTGACTTCTTGATTAATCGCTTCGGCAATCTGTAAGCGCAAGATATCACGAGTCGCTGCATCACTTGGCGCAAACGACCAGTTCAAAATAGTTACTGGCCCTGTCAGCATACCTTTCATTGGCTTGTTAGTTAAACTTTGCGCGTAGCTGATCCAATCAACAGTCATGGCTTTTGGACGGCTGATATCACCTACCACGATTGGTGGACGGACACAGCGCGTGCCGTAGCTTTGTACCCAACCATTTTTGGCCAACCAAAAACCATCTAAATACTGAGCAAAATATTCGACCATGTCTGTACGTTCCGCTTCACCGTGAACTAATACATCAAGACCCAACGCTTCTTGGTCGGTCACACACTGACGAATCTCAGCTTTCATGGCGTCTTGATAATCGCTATCGCTCAACTCACCATTGTTCCATTGGCGGCGAGCTTTACGAATTTCAGCGGTCTGTGGGAATGAACCAATGGTAGTAGTTGGTAACAATGGCAAATTAAGCTTGGCTTCCTGTTTAGCATAACGGTCACTAAACACACCGTCGCGAACTTGCGCGTCTGACTGTGTTGGCGACAAACTAATATCTGTTGCGGTAACATCAGGTTGTAGCTCACCCGTTGCTAATTTGGCACAGATAACCACTTCACTTAGTTTTTGCTTGGCAAAGGCCAGTTTGCCCTTCAAATTTTTAGGAACCTCTTCAGAGGTTAAATCAACGGGTAAATGTAATAATGAAGAACCAGTACCCACCCATAAACGTTGATTGTCTTTGCCATCAGCAGCTTTTGGCTGGTTACCATTATTATAAGAATGAGGAGTATTTAATCGCTCATTGGCCTCTGTTAAGATATCTTGCACTCGAGCTTGGTCCGTAGTCCAGACACTGCGACCGTCGACGACGCCGATAGACAGCAGTTTATGACTTGGTAGATGATCAATTACTTGAGTCACATATTGCTTAGGCTGGCTTGAACGGGTGATATCAATATGAATGCCGCTAACCGGTAGATTACAAGCAACATGGCAATTGTTGCCTAGCGTGTCAAAGTAGTTTGCCACTATTAATTGTGGCGGCGTCTGTTGCAGACCATTATAAGCACGCTCAAACGCTTGTTGCCAGCGACCATCTAAATCCAATGACAAGATTGGCTCATCCATTTGCACCCAATCAACGCCTTGCTCGCCTAATTGGTTTAGCAAATCAGCATAAACTGGCAATAATTTATCCAAATGATCCAGCTTATCTTCCGCTTTTGAAGTGGCCAAATATAAAAAACTCACCGGACCAACTAATACTACTTTTAATTTTTTATCGATTTTACCTTCTTGCGCATTTTTTTCAATAATGGCTTTAGCGTCGCTTACTTGTTTAAATATCTGGGTAAAATCCGTATTGCTAAAGTCTTCGTCGGCTTCTAATTCAGGTACTAGATAATGATAGTTAGTATCAAACCATTTAGTCATTTGCCAAGCCGCATTATCTTCATACTGACCGGTATGGTCACAACCACGAGCAAAGTAGAACTGACGATCAAAGGTATCTAATGTTGCGGCACCAGCAAAACGGGGTGGCTGCACACCAAAGGCAACGGCTTGGCTTAGAACTAAATCATAATGGGCAAAGTCGCCAGTGGTTATGATATCGAGGCCAGCATCGATTTGGTCTTGGATATTGGTGGTAAATACTTCTAGCAAAGCGGCTTGAGTAGCGGCCTTGTCTTTTTTACCTTTCCAGTAATGTTCTAAAGCAAATTTGGTTTGGCGTTTATCACCGATACGCGGATAGCCTAGAATATGGCTGGGTACTTTAGATTGCGTGTTCGCAGTAGCCATGTGTTACTCCATTAATCGTATTCAGTATTTAAGGACTGAGATGAATAGTTTTGATGAAGTAATCATAGCGGATTATCTATATGAATAAAAATCAATTTACTTATTATAAGATGAATTTTACTAATGTTAGTATTTTAGCTCGGTCTTCCTGTTCTTTTTCTCATTTAAAACACTTTTAACTTTCCTATAAAAAAGACACCTGCCAGTAATTACTAACAGATATCTTTTCGGTTTTTTAAATCTTTCTATCTTTAATATCGTCTAGCTCATCTATTTTTTAACCTTACTATTGAATATTTCACCCGTATTGGCATCAACGTTTAGCTCAACGATATGGTCGTTCTTGAGCATTTCAATTTCATAATATAAGGTATGGTTGTCATAATTATTATCATTTTTAAATTCAACTTCCATGATGCGGCCACCTGTTTTTTTCTCAACAATACTCATGGCCTTCATGATATTAATTCTTGCTTGCTTAAGGATTTTATAATCAGCAACATCGCCACTATCTAGTTGGTCTGTTTCGGTACTAATGATTTTACCAGTGATAGCATCAATCTTAACCTTATGGCCAATACTTTCTGTACTGAACTCTATCTCATAGACGCCGCCTTGTGCCTTATCGTCATCATCATCGAACTCAGCGCTGACAAAAGTACCTAAGGCTTTTTTATTGGCGATGCTAATTGCTTGTTTTAAGCTAATTTTACTTGCTTGGGCGGCGCGTACTTCATTCAATTTTGTGGTTTGGGTCGCAGCGCTTACCGTCATGCTTAGCAGACCGGCAGTCAACGCTACTGCAAAACAGGCGCTTAGTGTGGTTAGCTTAAAGTTTTTTAATATTGTATTCATAATGTTATTTCCTTGACTGTGTTATTAGTTCTTAGTACTAAGTTTTGATATTGGTATCATGATACGTTTGTCTAGAAACAACTTTGAGGCAAAAAAGTAGCGTAATGTAGCATCCCTGTATTGTGAACTACCGACCTATACATACTCGTTTCATTTTAACCAGCTCACGGTATAATATGCTCCCTCATTTATTATCATTTTACTTATTTTTTCTCACTAGGCCATTCATGATCGTATGCTAAACACCTCACTAAATATGCCAGACTTGCTGTCTGATAAAAGTACAAATAACGATAATAGTGCTTGTTTTGACCTTGCTATTCATTCTGAGGCGGCGAATGCTTTTAATAGTTTACCACCCATCATCCAAGATGCCTTAGCGCAACAAAAGCGTATTGTCTGTATCGCTAATAATCCTTCTATAGATAGATCAAGCCTTGAGGTCTTGCTGCAGCCGACAGATATGTTGGTGTTGTTTAATGACTTTATTCATGCTGATTTTTTTGTAAATCACCCACTAGCGCGTGTTCTGCCCAAACTGTTATTTTTTCGCCAGATGGGCGATAGCAAGCTGCATTTTGGCTTACCGCCTAGAAGCAATAAGGTAGCCGCTATTAACGAGATGGCTAAACATGCCCCGCTTGGGGTGCTATCTAGTAATGTTCACTATCAGTTCCCATTGCCAGATGAAGACCCAAGTCCGTATGACGATCCAGTGACTGCAAGCCGGATATTAACTATTCCAGAGGCGTTAAAATATTTATTAAATAGTGATGAGCATTGTCGCGTGCTCTCAGAGCAGCATCCAGTAGTGGCCGATTATCCTCATTTTTCTGACATTCATTCATCTGCGCCGTCGTCGGGGTTTTTATTGTATCGACTGCTATTAGCAGCACGTATGCATGTGCAGCAGCTGCAAGATTCTGCAATGCCACTACAAATAGTGATGATTGGCTTTAATGACGAAGATAAAACTGAGCATTTTTGGCAGGGGCACAATTGGAAGTTTGAGCGTCAAGAAATGGCAAAAGCACCTTACGGCGTAGACGTTATTCGCCAGTATTAAAAGCTGCGATATAAAGATCTAGGTTACGGTGCAACACTAGATGATGAATCAAGAGGCTTAACCTCGTAACTAAACGCTCTCAACCAACCGATAGATATTTCAGAAGTTAAATCATCTAAACATAAGGCGCATCAGGACAATGGGCGGCGTCAATTTCAGCAGTACTTGGCTGACGAATCATAGTAATCGGCGTCTGCTGCTCAGTATCCCAATTAATCAGCTGCATCCGCTCAAACGCTGCCAGCCATCCTGCCATTGGCCAATGTTGCCATTTATCGTAAAATCGATTGGCATTAATGACAATGCTGGCTAAATGGTTGAGCGGCGGTCGATAAACGCTATGCTGCTGGTGATAAATCACATCGGCAGTTAAATAAAAGTCGATATTTAAGGCGCGCGCTGTAAAAGCAAAATCGGTATCTTCAGCTCCATAGCCAACATAATGCGTATCAAAGCCGCCAACTTGCTCAAATTGCGATCGCGATATCGCAAAGCATAAACTCCAAAACGCGCCATAATCTTTGGTTTGTTCAATATCAACTTCGACAGCTGGCTCAAAGTTATAGCGATAAGGGTTATAAACGGACAGCTTATATAAATCTGAGCTAGATAGCGTACCTTGTTGTAACTGCGCACCTTCGGTATCGGTTAAAGGTCGAGTAAGATAACGCGGCTGTCCCATTAGTAACGCATCAGGATGCGCTTGTAATTTAGCACTTAACTGCGCAATAAAGGTTGGCGCAACGATACAATCGACATCTAAGAATATCAGCGCATCATGTGTGGCATAGCCAACACCGCTATTGCGATTGCGCCCGATATCAAACTCTGACAGCTTACCCTTATTATTTAATGATGCACCAATAGTCGTCGGGATTTGCATAATATTTAAAGGAAATTGAGCCAGCCGCTTAGGGTCAGCATCGTCATTTACGACAATAACTTCAGCAGGTCTAACGCTACCTTGCGCCAGACTACTAAGCAGATTATAAAGATGACGGTTACGTCCGTAGCAAGTGGTAATTACACTAACAGGAAGGGTAGTAGAAGTAGCTGTCAGTTTAGTGCCTGCCGATTTATTGACTATTGGCTTATTTGTTATTGCTAAGGTCATTGACTGCCTCTTTTATAATGCTTGTTCTTATCGTGAAAATCGTGAAATTTACTAAATCTCAGTATGTAATCCCAGCTGTGGTAATAGCCATTCTTTAAACCATAGTTTGGTCGATGAATAAGCGACGATGCTGTCCATAAAGGTTTGAGCTGGCGAATGAGAGTCGTCTTCAAATCTAGTTCTTTCATTATTATACTTATTATTCTCGTACGCTAATGCCATATCCTGAATCTTTCCTTCTACTATCCGCCCTATAAACTGCTCCCAACTTAATGCCCGTCCTTGTTTTATCAGAGTTTCGGCCATCACTTCTTGCTCTTGATGTGGGCGGTTATCTGGCAGTACTACTAGTGGCGTATCATAATGATACGCTTGCGCAATACCGTTAAGACCACAAGCCATCAACAGCCAATCACTATGAGCAATAAATGGCGTCACGTCATCAACATGAGCAGCAATATCAACAAACTTGCGCATGTCATCATCAATAGGGCCAAGCGATATGATAATGGCATCTGGCAATGCACGGCGTAGTTCAGGCAACTTAGCATCAATAGCCTCATGACCGCCATAGCCCTTAATCAGGGTAATTAGCATGGTATCTGAAGACTCATTGATAGTACCTGATAACAAAGTATATAAACGATCATGAACAGTCGTTTCAGTTGTTAAAGTACTTAGCATCTGAATAAATGCTTTATAGGGTAGTATCTCACCATTAGCCGCCGGTAAAAAATCAAGATATAAGGTTTTTTGCCGTACCCAATCTGGGGTCTTTAAAGCTTCAAGCGCTTGCGGATAAGGCGCTAGTAGTCCAAGTGCGCCGGTAAAAGCATTAATATGCGGCGTATCATCACGAATACCAGCCAATCTAACATAAAGATAAGGCACGCTAGCAACGCGGCATAGCATTGCGACCTCGACACTGACATCAATAATCATCAGATCAATTTGACGCTGTTTGATGCCATCCAATATCTGCCAACTGCGTGTTTGGATATCAGTATTACCAACAGGTGAATAATGCAGACTACTCGGCTGCCAATACTGCCCAGCACGACCTGCCAGCACATCGTCTGGCCGCTCGTCTTCAGCATTAAGTCGGACAATTTGCTCTTCATTTATGGTAGTAAAAGTATAAGCGTCGGTAGGTAAACTGGTAAATACAGTTAATTGTTGTCGTATCTCAAGCGACAATAGTGCCGCTAGTTTATCCGCTTGTCGGCAGTGACCTGAGCCATGATGATGAGCATAATAGCCAATACGCATGATATCAATTCCCTAAAAAACAGACGCTGTTGCTTTACGGTCTGTATGCGTAGTGTCTAAAATAGAAGTGTCTAAGCTGGAAGTGTCCAAAATCATCTTATCCGAACCTTTTGGTTTATTATCTTTGTATGATTCACCAGTGAAAGAATTTTCTTTTAATACGTCTCTATATAACTGCACATATCCTGCCACCATTGCTGACACTGAACAAAACTGCTCGGCGCGATTGCGACATGCTTGCCGTGAAATATCGTTAATATCTTCAAAAGCTTGTACAAATGCTTCTTTGTCCATTTTAGCTACGATAATTCCGCTATCTGGCGTGATAATCTCAGCGCTAGCACCCACATCAAAGCCAATCACAGGTGTACCGCAAGCCAAGCTCTCAGCCAGCGTTAACCCATAAGGCTCGTCCCAAGTACTGGTAAATAATAGTGCGGTTACATTACCTAGGTAATCATTAATTTCGGCTTTGCTTAAATGCCCGACATAATCAAATAGTGGTGGTGTGCCCTGCTCTTTACTAATCTTGCTATCTTCTGCTAATAGCGGAGCAACATATTGGTTGAAGTAATCCTCATTGCTTTTAGGGCCGGCAATAACCAGTCGCTTACCAGCAGCTTGGCAATATTCCATCGCTAAATGCGTGCCTTTTTCGGGACAAATACGTCCGTACCAAAAGTAAACCTCATCTTTAATAGGGTGAACATTGGCGGTAAACGATTGCACATCGATACCGTTATAAACCACATGCGACGGTACAAATTCCGCAAACAATTGCTGTTGATGACCACTAATCGCGGTAAACTGAGTTTTCGTGCCTTGCCGTAAGGTCAATAATGCCAAACGCAGCTGCGGAAAAATAGGCGTATGAAAAGTGGTAAAAAACCGTGACCCAAACGCTTGACCCAGCATCATTGGGATATGATGCAAGCTATGATTGTGTACCACATCAATCTCACCGCGCTCATCACGAACAATAATATCGTGCATCGCGCGCTGATACACTAAATACTGATACAGCTCTTCACGACTCATCCCCACCGAATCATGCTCATTGTCATATACCAGCGCTTCAAACTGCGCGCGCGTGAGTAACGGTACGAGCGTCGCCTGCGTTTGACTGTCTGAATGTGCATAAAGCAAAACATCATGACCTTGGGCAACCAGCTCATCACAAAGCAACTGGGTAATCATTTCAAGTCCGCCAGCATAAGGCTCTGCAATTGGATATAGGGAATGCGCGATAATCGCTATGCGTAATCTCGCAGTATCATGCGTTTGTGTAGGGCTAGTAGTATCAATACTAAAAGCATTGTGAAGCCTCATATTTGGTTTATTAGCAGCGGTGGCAAATGGCATATAGTATCCAAGGTAAATGAATTAATGAAAACATACAAATAAAGCTGAGTAAGGGAAGCTATAAAATAGCTGTAATAATTTGAAATGAAGACCACCTAAATCAACATTAAGAATTAACAGTTTTTTTATCTTCAAATTTAGTAATGTCGGATGTTTTTGTTATTATAAAAGCGCTGTTCTGAGTGGTATTAATAGGCGTTATCGACTGCGCAGCGATGGTATAAACCTTGGGCTCTGTATAAGCATAATTGGCAAAAATCACTTTGGCTGCCCATAACTTTAAAAGACAAACAGTGATTGCACAGATAAATAAGGCTGGAGAATAGAGCGGTGATAACGGCGACACGACGACTGCCGTGATGATATTTAGCATCAACAGCAACTTAGGTAACGCAACTATATTGGCAGCCCATACCGTACGACGCGTACGACTGTCTTCTTGCTTTGGGGTACAAATAAACGGCTTATCACGCCCCCAAAGCACAGGTAACCACGATAAAGCGCCAAGCTCCCAAAAGTTAAGATGTAGAGCCCAAGCACGTAACCTTTTATTAACGCTCGGAGTGTAGTTGCTATTTACTTGTTGATTAAGAGGCTCGCGATCATGCCAATACGCCCAAAGACGTCTTATCAAAAATAATGCATAACCTGTATATACGACATATAAAGGCATTATTAGGGTTGATAAGTTAATACTCGCATCTGTTAGTAACGCCCCGGTGATAATAAGCAAGATACAAACGTGTAGTAGTATAAAAATACCAGTCAAGTTTATCCAAGCACTGAGCTGTGATAAATGCGCACGCATATAAGCCAGACGCTCACCAATCCCGTCAGATTGAAGTAAATTTAGGGGAATTTTATTTAAGGGTGTAGTGAGTTTTGATACTTCATTATTATTAGTAACGTCAGTATTAATAGCATCATCATTAATGGCGACAGCTAACTGAGAGGACAGTGGACGAATAGAAAAGTAGCTATTGAGCACCTGCATATTGCCATAAATCCAGCGTCGACGTTGACTCATCAAATCACTTAAAGTATTCGGCAGTATCCCGGTAGCAATCACTTGGGGAATAAACTGGCTACACAAACCATGCCGATGCATCAGCACTCCCATCTGTGCATCTTCTGTGATTGACGCCCCTGACCACCCACCCAAACGAAGCAGCGCTGTGCGGCGAATAACCGCATAAGTCCCTGTCGATAGTGCACGCTGGCGATTAAAAGGACGGTATAAATGATGGTTAAAGTAATGATTCAGCTCACTATGAACATCTACTCGATCCGCATCACGGTAGAACTGCGGAAACTGTAATAGCGCATGATTAGGATAATTGGCAATAGCGGCAGCAATCGACCTTCTCGCCTGCGGTAGAGCCTGGTAATCACTATCAACTACTACCACATAGGTACATCTCGGATCCATTAGCCCCAAAGCTAAATTCAGCGCTCCTGCTTTAAAGCCTGCTACCGCATCGATATGATAAAAATGGACATTTAACCGCTCATTTAGTTCAGCACAAAATTTTGCTAAAGGCTCATATAATGCGATCTCAGTATGATTATTATCAACGATTAATATCTCATCATCAGTGGCTTTAATCGCGAGCAATGATTTGATAGTTGCAATCACCATCTCCGCAGGTTCTGCATGAGTCATTAACTGAAAGCTCAAACGTACAGGTGTTGCCATAGATGACGAAGCGTTTTCTAATACAGCATTCTTTATTTTAATTGTCTTCTTGATAGAGTCGCTATCATTATCTACAGTAACTGATTGATAAAAAGTAATAGAATTATCGTTAGTATTAAAAGCGCGATGGCTAATATTATTGTTAACATCTTCTCTAAAATGATCGTTCTGATCCTTGCTGTCTTTCAAAACACTATTTTCAGATACGTTGATTTTTAATAAAGAGGTTCCCGATAATCCAATAAGGCCATCGTCATTACTAGAAATATGTTGTCTTAACGCCTGGTTGTTTATAGCAGGCGAACTGCTTGAAAGTAAACTTTTTTCAGCATAGACTTCGCGACCGATCGTCATGTCTTATCCTTAGGCTTATACGTCAACTCAAATTAACGAACGAAGTCCATGTTAGCCCAAAGGGTTACCAATAATTATCTATGATCTGTCTATAAATTCATATAAATGTAACGCCACGTAAAACATGTAAAAATCTTATATATATTAGTAGTTTATAGTCCAAATAACTTTATATAACGTCTTTTGAAAACCAGTAAGTAGATTGCTTTGAACAAAAAAATACAGCGCCTACTAATAAAAGCAGACGCTGTATTTGATAAATACGATAAGGTGATTTTAGTTTAGGATACCATAAGCCAATAGCGCATCAGCAACGCGCTTAAAGCCAACCATATTTGCGCCAGCCATATAGTCAATATAACCGTTATCGGTCTGACCATATTCTTCTGAAGCGCCAGCAGCGCCGTCATGAATATCTTTCATAATATTCTTCAATTGCTGATCCACTTGCTCAAAAGTATTGTATTGGCGTACTGAGTTCTGTGACATTTCAAGCGCTGATACTGCCACACCGCCAGCATTTGCTGCTTTGCCAGGCGCATAATGTACACGGTGCTCACGCACATGGTCGATAGCTTCTGCAGTCAATGGCATGTTAGCGCCTTCAACAACGTATTTTACGCCATTATTAACCAACTGCTTGGCTTCATCTTCATTAATTTCGTTTTGAGTCGCTGATGGAATAGCGATATCTGCTTTAAACTGCCATGGCTTTTTGCCATCTAACCACTCACCGCCGAACTTATCGACGTAATCAACCAATGGCTTGTTTTGCGCTTTTTGCGCTTTTAGCCAGTCGATTTTTTCTTGAGTAAAACCGCTGGTATCATGTAGCGTACCGCGAGAATCTGATACGGTGATAACTTTGGCACCAAGTGCGATACATTTTTCGGCAGCATGCAATGATACGTTACCCGCACCTGATACTAAGACTGTTTTGCCTTTGATGTCTTCATCTTGAGCAGCTAGCATGTTTTCTAGGAAATATACCGCGCCGTAACCTGTGGCTTCAGTACGCATTAAGCTACCACCAAAACCAACACCTTTACCGGTAATAACCCCAGTAGATTCGCGCGTTAGGTTTTTGTACATCGCATACATGTAGCTGACTTCGCGGCCACCCACGCCGATATCACCGGCTGGTACATCCATGTCTTTACTAATGTAGTGATGCAACTCACGCATAAAGGCGTAGCAAAAACGGCGAATCTCACTCTCAGACTTGCCTTTAGGATCAAAATCAGAACCCCCTTTACCGCCGCCAATTGGCAGACCGGTTAATGCGTTTTTGAAGATTTGTTCAAAGCCTAGGAATTTTAGAACAGATTCGGTCACCGTTGGATGAAATCTGAGGCCACCTTTGTATGGGCCCAAGGCATTGTTGAACTGCACACGCCAGCCGCGGTTAACTTGCACTTCACCTTTATCATTTTCCCAGTTTACACGAAAGTTGAAAATACGGTCGGGCTCTACTAAACGCTCAAATACTTTTAAGGTTTCATATTCAGGATGCGCGTCATATAACGGTTTGATAGAGATTGCCACTTCTTTTACCGCTTGAATAAATTCAGGTTGATGCGCATAGTTTGCTTCAACTGTTTCGATGGCTTGACTGATACTCATATATCTTCCTTAACTGGAGAACGGGGATGGTACTGGATGACGTCCGCGCAATATCGTATTACAATACATAATAATATTGCAAATAATATTGCAGGATTAGTTTTTTATTCATGCATAAAGCATATAAAAACTGGCGGACTTGGAAGCCAATGGACTACGTGACCGATAGATACGATGTTGTTTATATGCCAATTAAAGACTATCAAATGTGGATAGACGTAGACAATATTACATGAATGCGGCACGAAGTGCGCTTTACGGTCAGAACGGTTAGGCAATAGACTTCGCCTATTTAATTTACCTTGCTTCCAAAAAAAGTCAATCCTATATTGCAATATAAATCACCACTAACCATGAACGCTTACTATTACAGACTAAATGCATAGTGACGTTAATAATCAATATCTTTATTACTGCACGCTCAATAATCATACAAATGGTATAAAAAAGCAACCAACTCATAAAAAAAAATTATAAATATTTAGTAATAGTCCAAAATTTTGAGAGCGATATTGACAATAAGGACAGGTGTAATACTTAGTTTTGTACCCAACTGCGGCATATTTTTGAGCCCATTAAGACCTTACCTCAGATTCTGGTAATAGTAGTCTCCTGTTAATTAACAGTAAATAACTAAGAAATAGAGCATAATATAGTTAATTTCATCTAATTCCTGATCCCATCTAAACTTTTGATTGGCCTTTCATACCACTCTTATTACCCAATCCCTGATAGTGGCAACCTCTGCCAGATTATGCACTCTTGCTTCTTTTTTAGGATGGTTTATGACTTCGCTTACCTCTGTGCGCGTGCGTTATCAAACGATTGAAATTGGCAATACCGATATTCATGTCTGTACCTTACGCGACAATCAGCAATTCAGCGACCCTGATGATGAAGCGCTCAACTTAGGCATTTGCTCCGCTTCTTGGCCATTATTCGGCGTGATATGGCCGTCAAGTTTGGTGTTGGCCAATCATATGCTCAATTATGATATTGCCGGTAGGCGTATTCTAGAAGTCGGCTGCGGAATGGCGTTATCTAGCCTACTGCTCAATAACCGGCACGCAGATATCACAGCGACCGACTATCATCCGACAGTCGAGTACTTCCTTGATAAAAATACGACCCTAAATAATAATAAAGAGATTGCCTTTGAGCGGCTAGATTGGGCGCAAGTGAACAGCGGTCTTGGTCGTTTTGATATGATTATCGGTAGCGACTTACTCTATGAAGACCAGCATGTCGATATATTAGCAGCGTTCATCGAGCGCCATGCCAATCCACACTGTGAAGTGATCGTCGTTGACCCCGGCCGTGGCCGCAAAAACAAACTCACTAAAAAGATGATTGAGTTTGGCTTTAGTAGCAAACATATTAAACCAGAAGATACCACTTATTTGGATATGCCTTTTAAAGGACATATTTTGACGTTTTCGAGGGATGCTTAGTCAATATTGGCTTTCTGCCCCTGCTGCTGATTGATTTTATACAAGACATGCTCAGCAAGTGGATGGTCGGATGACAGCGCAGGATGATAAAAATTGTCCTGCGTATTGGTCATGCCGATACGCTCCATAATCGATTGGGAGCGCTTATTAATAACAGCGGTGAATGCGACCACTTCATCAAGTGCTAGCTCCGCGAAGGCAAACTTTAAAGAGGCACGTGCGGCTTCAGTGGCATAGCCTTGTCCCCAATAATCCTTGCGCAGTCGCCAAGCAATCTCGACACAAGGGGCAAAATGCAGAGCAGCATGCGTTTGATTCAAGCCCACAAAACCGATAAAGGCATCACTTTTTTCTGAATCTTCTTTTAGACTTACTGCCCAGAATCCCCAGCCGTTATCTTCAATGAGCTGCTGGCATTTATTCGCAATGATATCACTCACTGTAGCTGATAATAACTTGGGGAAATAGCGCATCACTTCTGGATCGGCATTCATATCAGCGAATATCGCAAAGTCGCTTGGCTGCCACTGCCTAAGATATAAACGTTCTGTTTCTAATATCGATACGGTCATAAAGCTCAATCCTCACCTAGTCTGTATTAAATATTAACCTTTTTGTCCTCTGGCATCCCAAGCACCGACTGCATGCAGCTGTGTATGACATCAGAAAGTTGTGCTTTAATGAGATTAAGATTGTCTTTAATACCGTAGATCACGATCATAATAGTGCCTATAAGTTACTTTAAATATCATTTAACATCTTTAGAAGTGCTTATTTATTAAACCCTTATTTATTAAATAGGACGCTAATAACAGCCAGTAAGCGCGCCATAGTAGCACTAAATTTAATGAAAATTACTCCTAAACTCTAAATGAAAATGGCCACCCAAGCACAACAAGGACGGTAGTTAAATAAGATAAAAATAGCCTATAATTTTAACCACCACATAAAAAAGAAGACCCATTTTTGATGAGTCTTCTTTTTTATTGTTAACTCAGCACTAAATATGTTGATTGTTCGTTTATGTCGGTTGAACGCGCGAATATATGACCAACGATATACCGTTAGAGAATAGCTTAACCGCAAGTAAAACACCTACGAACAAAAACAACCATCCTGCCAATTGTTCTGCAGTAAATGTAGCACTAAGTGGATTAAATAGCGCAACAATAGCGCCAAGAAAACTGATAATACCAATCAGTAGCCATAACCTACGACTCATAAGGTGATATTACTTAACATTTAAATGCATATTACGGTTGAATTTATCTCTTTTGTGCCCCCAGCTTTTTTGCCTAACAATTACCTCTATATGCGATATCACTATATTCAGATTATCACACGCCCCCTGCCCCTTTACTTGACGCCTCACTGTTTTCTACCAAGATCGCAGTAGCACTTTTCTTAAGTATCGCCCACTGTTCATCGCAGACATAAATCCCTTCTTTCCAGGCGCGTTGATGGGTTGCAAACAACTCATCCGTTGATACTTTACGATCAAAATGTTGAATGTCTTTTTCGATATCGAAGTTAGAGGTCGACATCTCAATAACCATGTCATTAGTATTATAGTTATTCTGTGCCTCATTAAAAAAATACAGATCAGGGTAAACAAACCTTTTATCTAAAGTAAATACAGTATGCTTAGGTGCGCTGCCATTATCCCATTTAGCCAGACAAGCAATACCCTTTGCAGCAAGACTTACCAGCTCACTATAGGCTAACCAGCGGTTGTGACAATTGTGCAAATAAATTTTAAAATGATCACGCTTGCCCATTTTTTCAAGGGCATAGTCCATCACTACCGGTAAATGACAGACCAGACTGCTACCATGCAGATCTAAGCTAACTTCACCCTCAGCTTGATGGATAATATCAATAGGAACATCGCGTTCAGATAGAATAAAAGGGCTGGCATTGTTAAAGTGTAAGATGCCGTTTAACCCTGCCATTTGCAACTCTGCTACCATAGAAGCAATCAAATCAGCCTCACCTACTTCTCGTTGCATACCCAAGAAGGCTTTATTTACCGTCGTTACAATTTCATTATGCGATACAATCATGTCTTAATCCTCCTTGATTTTTTCTGATAGCGCAGATAAATTTGGCAGTAAAGGAAACAGCCATTCATCACTATGTACGTCATCAAATAAAGGTGCACCTTGGAACAACGTGACTCGTACCCAGCGATCAGATCTTGGATCAAACTTAGTCGCACCAAACATAGACAGCTTACAACGCAACAGATGCATCGGCAATGCGGTCTTCTGCAACACATTAATCTGAATATCTCCCATTTTCTTATGACCCATGGTCCAGACACGCCGAGCAATCGAACGATGTTTTGGCTGACTTAGGATAAATTCAGAAATAAGCTGCTGCGAATCGGCTTGCTGTAATGCTAAATACAAGGTATTCGCTTGTCTGCCAATATCTAATAGAAACTCTTTATCATCACCATGTTCTTGTCCACGTACGCCCATTCTCGGCTCTTCTTTATCCTCAGAGCGATACCAAAACCAATAGACGTTATCTGCTGCTGCAAAATCAATGCTAATTGCCCACTGATAACGCGCTTCTAATACCTCAATAAGGTCTTGAACAACTTTACCACTGGGTAACGACATACTCTCGTCAGCATTGGCTTGCCCGGCAAACGGATCAACGCGCTCAGGATAGAGCTCCATCATGCAGGAGATCATAACCTCTTGGCTCTCAAAACTCAGATGCTGGTTACCCTGTAAGAAGTCAGCCCACGTGTTGCAGCCTTTAAGCTCGGTTATAAAGTTACTTTGCAAGTGCGTCAACTCATCAACAACCGTATTATTCAGGATGATTTGCGGCTCGTTAATAGTCACCACTTCAGAAAAATGTTGAATAGCACGGCTCATTAAATTTGTAAAAATTTCTACTTTTTTAGGCTCAATAGCACAAACCAATACCGCTTGTAGCCCCCCTTCACGAGCGCTTAGCCATTGATCGACGACACAAGGGTGATTAATCAGATATGGCGCCATGCCAAGGCCAGTGGCATTACCAATACCTAAATAGCGCTTAATCTCTGGATGTAAGCTAACTGCCTTCTTACCACCTTTTTGCTTGGCCAAATAATCGACCCAATCAAGGCTAAACTCTCGAAGCAAATAAACCGCACACATCTGCGCGCGAAAGGATTGGTTAAAATCTTCGCTATGATCTAGAGGTTTAAAGTCAAAAATACCGAACTTGCCATTGCCATAGACCGCAGTGGTGCGCAGGATATAACCCACTTGTGCCAGCACATCTAGATTAGGCTGCTGCCCATCGGCAAGTGAGCTGACGATATGATCAAAGACGCGCACGCTTTTATTTGCACGCGCGAGCACCATGACCATATTAGAATTGCGACCCGCTTCTTGTAGTGGTACGTTGGCTTTTAGATTTGCCAGTAACTCATCGCCTATCTCGCCATAGACCAGAGCAAAGGTAACATCCCATTTTTGGGCAATGACGCGATCATTACGTTCCTCATCGGCGATCTGATTGCAGAATACGACCAGATGATAAACATGTTCATGGGTTTGCAAACGGTAAATCACTTGCCCATAACCCTCTTTATCCAAATCCCAAAGATGGTTGCTTAACGTCCAGTTCTCTTTGTCAATTTTACGTAGTAGCGTACGCACAAAGCTGATACGGGTTTGGTGCATTGCGCCCAATCTTTCAGAGTGCATCACCACATCAGGGGTACGGAAGCTGACTGCATTTAGCTTATCGTTGCTTGGATTATCATTGATTAATAGGCTATGTTCCATATAACTCTCACCTTAAATAATGCGTTAAACCGATAACTTAGTTGATGCTTTTAATTAATAACATCACTTAACAATGTCAATCAACAAATAAATTACCGGTTATATTGATAACTTACTTAATCAATTTCTTTGGTAGTTGTTTCTTTAGCACGCTTTTCCTCAGCGATTCTATGATCAGTTTCAACTCGGTTAGGACGATACAGATCTTGATCGTGAGCCATTTGCTGAGCAATTTTTGGTCCGTTCCATAATGACGGTAGAAGAACAAAGGACACTGGCACAGCGGTAATCACGATAAAGGATTGCAAAGCCGTCACCCCGCCTGCACCAAGCGAGATTAGAACGATAGCCGTCACCCCCATCATGATGCCCCAAAAGGTGCGGATCATAGCGTTAGGCTCTCTCTCGCCGCTGATAACCACACTGATGGTATAGGTCATTGAATCACCCGTAGTCACAATAAATACCATAGTTAAAATGATAAACAGTAATGAGGTAATCAAAGGAAACGGCAGTTGCTGAGTGATTGCCAACAACGCACCAGGAAGGTTAAAGCCTTCAAAAGCAGTACTAACACTACCCGGATTGGCAATCTCAAACGCGAGGCCTGAACCACCAACGACCGTGAACCAAAAGCAAGTGACTAGTGGTGCAATAATACAAACCGTCGTAATCAGCTGGCGAATAGTACGGCCACGAGAGATACGAGCGATAAAGATGGCCATCATCGGGCCGTAACCCAAAAACCAGCCCCAAAAGAACACTGTCCAGCCACCAAGCCAAGCTTCATCACCACGATAAGTCGCCATCGGGATAAAGTTATGGACCATGGTGCCAACACCTTGAATATAGCCATTGACAATAAAGTTGGTTGGCCCAAATATCAAAATAAAGACCATCAGCGCTACCGCTAGTATGACATTGAAGCGGCTGAGTATTTGCATACCGCGGGCAAGTCCACTAATCGCTGAAAGTGTATAAAGGGCAATAGCAAATATGATAATAATGAGCTGGGTGGTAAACGTATCAGGAATACCAAATAAAGTATTGAGTGCATAGCTGGTTTGTAGACCCAAAAAGCCAATGGGACCAATCGTACCAGCAGCAACCGCGACAATACAGCAAGCATCAATAATTGCTCCGGTATGACCGGTAAGCACCCGTTCACCAAACATAGGATATAGCAGCGTACGAGGTTTGAGCGGCAAGCCTTTATCATAATGTAAGTGCATAACCACAATAGCCGTCAAGCTACCGACAATCGACCAGGCCAAAAATCCCCAATGCATAAACGATTGTGATAGCGCGTTGAATGCTCTTTGTTGGATGTCAGCTGTTTCACCATAAAGTGGCGGTGCTGTCACGAAATGGGCGATAGGTTCAGCGGCTGCCCAAAAGACCCCGCCACCAGCCAGTAGCGTACAGAATAAAATGGCCATCCATTTAAAGTTGTCCATTTCAGGCTTGGGTAGATTACCTAAAATAACTCGCCCTGTGCGACCAGCCCCAACCGCTAAAGCGATCACAAAAGTGGCTAATAATAAGATTTGCCAAAAAGGGCCAAAGACTTTAGCCGACCAAACAAAGCCCGCATCAACTATTTGTGCTAGCTGCTCTTCTGCAAAGATCGCCATGAGAACAAAGGCAATAATAAACCCACCGCTGTACCAGAACGCAGGGTTTTTGAGTCCTAAGGTATCAGATGAGTCTTCTGTATGACTCAAATCGCCACCTACTTTGCCAGCGTTATGCGAGCGTCCTTGCCCATTATCTCGTTTAAGTCCCTTTAAATCGGCCATGGTGTGGCTCCATATGATAATTTTGCGTCATTTAAATTAGAGTTACCTCTAAATCGCCTTACTTTGTCTTATCTCGCCTTTCTATACTTTGCTGTTTGGTGATTAAAACAACACTTAGTGCTATACGATACCGAATGTCTTTTAGCGGTTTAAAAATCAGCTTTTAAGCTAAAGGTTTTATGCCATTTTCAAGAAAATCAAACCAGTTCTGACCAATTATTTTCCCAGCATCCTGGTCATTAAAACCATGTTGCAACAGGCCATTATAAATATTTTCCATGCCTTCCTTGCCAGCGAACCACGGTAGCGTATCTGGCCAGCCTGAATTATTGGCATTACCTTCACCATAATCCATTGCCTTTGACCAGCGTCCGTTGCGCATCCACTCAAGCACCGCTTGCGGCTGATTGAGGCACAAGTCACTACCAATTGCTAAATACTCAGCGCCATATTTATCCGCACAATCAGCAATCATTCTGCAAAAGTCATCTAAGGTGCAGGCGCTACCATTGGGCAAATGAAATGGGTATAAACTAAAACCTAACAGCCCGCCTGCCTTGGTTAAAGCGCTAATGACAGCATCAGACTTGTTACGCAAAGCATCATGCGCGGTAGTCGGGTTGGCATGACTAATACATATCGGACGCGATGATATCTCTATCGCCTCCAGCGTTGATTGCTCGGCGCTGTGCGACATATCAATAATCATACCAACTCGATTCATCTCAGCGATTGCTTGCTGACCAAAACGAGTAACGCCACTATCGTTCTGCTCATAACAACCGGTTGCTAGTAAGCTTTGATTGTTATAAGTCAGTTGCATAATCAGCAACCCTAAGCGGCGCATCACACCAATCAGGCCAATCTCATCATCGATTGGCGAGCAGTTTTGCGCACCAAAGAAGATACCGACTTTGCCTTGCTGCTTGGCAGTCTCAATATCAGCCACCGAATATACTGGTAGGATAAGGTCTGAATTCTGTTCAAAACGCGCATTCCATTCAGCAAAGCGGGTCATCGTCTGCCGCGAATCTTCGTGATAGACCAAAGTGGCATGTACCGCATTGATACCGCTGGCTTGCAGCATTTTGAAATAGTCACGATCCCAGTTGCTATACTGTAAACCGTCAATGACGATATGGTCTTGGTACATTCTCAAATTCCTTTTATGCTTTTATAAGTAGTCGCTAGGCGCGTTTTTAAACAGTTGCGCCATTATTACGGCTAGCATCCTTTTTTGATAAGCTGTTAATAAGCTTTCTGATAGGCCGTTTTAACCACAGTATAAAACTCTTTAGCATATTGGCCTTGCTCGCGCGGGCCAAAGCTGGACTCTTTACGGCCACCAAATGGCACATGATAATCCGTACCGGCAGTAGATAGGTTGACCATGACGCAGCCTGCTTGTACTTGCTCTTTAAACATGGCACTGCTACGTAAGCTTTGCGTAATGATGCCGCCAGTCAAACCAAAGCGAGTGTCATTGGTCATGGCGATTGCTTCTTCTAAACTCTTAACGCGCATCACACAAGCAAGCGGTGCAAACACTTCTTCTTGGTTGATATCCCAGCTATTATCGGTCTCAGTAAATAAGGTTGGCGACATATAATAACCCTCATGTGGCATCTCTAAACGCTCGCCACCAAAGGCTAAGTTCGCACCCGCTTGCTTGGCTTTTTCGATCCAGTCCATGTTCGACGCAAGCTGCTTGTCATCAACCACGGGACCCATAAATATACCGTCATCAAGCGCATGACCGACTTTTAAGGTTTTCATTTTTGCCACTACCCCTTCAACGAAAGCATCATGAATACCGTCCATGACAATCAAGCGTGAAGAAGCCGTACATTTCTGTCCTGAACCGCCAAACGCACCAGCAACCGCAGCATCAATTGCGACTTGCAAATCGGCATCATCGGCGATAACCAAAGCATTTTTACTGCCCATTTCTAACTGACAGCGCACGAAGTTAGGGGCGGTTGCCGCCGCGACTTTGCGACCGGTTGGCACTGAACCCGTAAAGCTGACCGCATCAATATCTTTTGAATTGATTAAGGCATCACCGACTGATGAACCGCCACCCAATAACAGGTTAAACGTGCCTTCAGGCATCCCTTGACGGTGAATAATTTCAGCTAAGGCAACGGCACTGGCGGGGGTTAAATTAGCAGGCTTCCAAATGACCGCATTACCAAAGGCTAAGGCTGGCGCAATTTTCCACACGGCGGTTGCAGTTGGAAAGTTCCAAGGTGAAATGATAGCGACCACCCCGACCGCCTCACGGGTAACTTCAATTTTAATCATAGGCCGTACCGAGTCAGCGGTGTCGCCCATTTGACGCAACACTTCCGCGGCAAAGTAATGAAAGAACTGTCCAGCACGATAAATCTCGCCACGACCTTCCGCAAACGGTTTGCCTTCTTCACGTGATAACAAGGTACCCAATTCATCACAACGGGCAATCATCTCATCGCCAATCGCTTGCAGAATCGACTGCTTTTTTTCCATGGGCGTTTTTTCCCATTTTGGCTGCGCTAAGCGTGCTGCAGCAATCGCATCTTTGACTTGTTGATCGCTTGCTTGGGAATAGTTACCGATCGTTTCGCTAGTATCTGATGGGTTAATGTTAGCAAGGGTATCGCTACCTGCTTGCCATTCACCATTAATGTAAATTGATTTTTGTGGATCTTGCTTATGTGCTTGGGTTGATAATGTTTGGGCTGACATAGTAGTGTCCTCAGTTAATTTATTAAAAAGTACGATTATTAAATAATGAATAAAATTTGTGAATCACAAAAATATAAAAGGTGAAGCGTTATTAAAATTTATGGTACTGCCGCATAAACCACTAGCTCTACCAGCATTTCTTCTCGCGCCAATCCTGATATGACAAGTGCAGCTCGATTTGGATAGGGCGCCGTAAAGTATTCAGCATAGACTTGATTGACCGTCTTTAAATACTCACGATCTGTGACATAGATTAATACCTGTAATACCGAGTCCATACTGGTATTGGCACATTCTAATGTGTGCTTGAGATTATCTAGCGTTTGCCGAGCTTGGGCTTCGATGCCACCGGCTACCACATCGCCATTTTCATCAATAGGTATTTGCGCAGTATATAAAGTGCCATTATTCGTGATAGCCCACTCAAGAGGCGACTTAGAGGCATAAAGTGACGTTTTAACCGCTTGCTTGGTTGATTGGGTAGTCATGAATTCAAGTCCTTTGAATGATGAGTTTATAAATTATTTCTTAGCTTTTCTCTGATATGACACTCATGCTACGCACTTATTAATGATAAATCTAACCAATTAAATATTAAATATGATAGATTTAATCTATCATCTAAAGTCATCTTATTTTTTGAAGTTCAACAAGCATAGAGGCATCAACTACTATGAAACTACAGCAGTTACGACATTTTTTATTTGTGGTAGAAGAAGGGGGTTTTCGCGCGGCAGCCAATCGTGCCAATCGCTCACAAGCGGCAATATCTTCATCAATAAGAGAGCTTGAGAAGACGCTGGACCAGCGTTTGTTTGAAATCGGTAATAAGGCAGTACTAACACCTTTTGGGGAAAGTTGTGTACCCAAGATTCAGCAGTTTCTCAGTGTCTATCAAGCATTAGAAGATGATTTACAGGCCATAGCAGCAGGCGATAAAGGGAAAATAAGAATTGCTAGTGTGCCATCTCTAGTAACGAAGCTGCTGCCTAGCGTATTAGTCGCCTATTCAAAGAAATATCCCGATATCGAGATCGTCTTGATAGACGATAATTCTGTTGGCGTGGCAAACCGATTACTCACCGGTGAAGTAGATCTAGCATTAGGAAATTGTACGAGCATTAATCAAACAGATATTGATTTTACCTTGCTCATATCAGATCCCATCGGTGTGGTCTGTCTTAAAAGCAATGAGCTCAACAGTAAATCAAGTCAGTCGAAGGGCTTAAAATGGGAGCAACTTATGACCCAGCCCTTTATTTATAATGGTACCTGTCGGTTGCTCGAAAACACACCCGCAGAAGCACTCAATCGTAAAGCTCGCTACACGGTAGAAAATATCACCTCCCTATTCTCATTATTGCGACATGATCTTGGTATCACTACCCTACCAAAATTAGCCTTCCCTTCTAATGAGCCCGAGCTAATCTGGATAAACTTGATTGACCCTTCTTTAAATAGACAAATCGGTATCTTTAAACTGGCCAATAAATCCATCTCTCCGCCAGCCCAAGCCTTTTATGAGCTATGTATTGCGTATGTTCAAGATAATTACTTATTATAATATATTAACAATAAAAGTACTGAATGCCTTACTGGTTCTTGCCACACTAAACCATCTATTATAGATAGGGATTCGTTATGAAATTTACTTCCAAAAATATATTGCACTCATTGCTTTCCTCTATACGCTACAACTCTAGCTGTAACTGCACAAAATGCGGATGTACGTGTCCTGCTACTTGTGAAAAGTGTGATATGTGCTCGAAATGCTGTCAGTGCAACGAAAAGTAATAGCTTTTACCATTTATAGTCCTCTACATTATTGATAATAGTTAAAAAAAAGCAGCATCCTTAAACCATAGTTTAGGATGCTGCTTTTTTGGACCTAAGAGTTATAAAACTTTTACTGAATAACTTTACCCAGTAAGAATTCCAATATTATTTACCTTCAATGACTAAGCGACAAGTATTAAGTAGTCGGTTTTTGGGTACCCTGCTTAGCAATCCACTTTTGCATCAGCTCAATTTCTGACTGCTGTGCATCGATAATCTCCTGTGCCAGCTGACGCATCTTTGGATCTTTACCATATTTGAGCTGTACTTCTGCCATATCTACCGCGCCCACATGATGGGGCAGCATACCACGAGCAAATGCCATATCCGGTACTGGGTCTGCGATACCGAGCATCATCTCACCATGCATCGCATCCATACCATCAGCATAGGCTTGTTGCATCGCTTTGGTATCAGCTGTTGGGTTTTTGGCATCAGGATGACTGGCAAGCCAAGTTTTCATCGTAGCAATCTCAGACTGCTGTGCATCGATGATTTCTTGTGCCAGCTGACGCATCTCTGCATCGGTACCGTATTTTAGCTCAATTTCTGCCATATCTACCGCGCCGATATGATGACCGAGCATTCCTTGAGCAAACGCTGTGTCTGGATCGTTATAATCCATACCAATCATCATCTCCTCATGCATTTTAGTCATTGATTCGCTGTAGTCTTTGAGCATAGCCGTCATTGGTGTTCCGTCTGCCACCATAGCATCTGCACTCATATCATGACCAGCATGCGGGTCCATTGCGGCAGTAGTATCAGTTTCAGTTGCTTCGACTAATATCGGTTTGGCCGCGCTACCCTCATTAGTAGGCTGACAGGCGCTTAGTGTAAGCACTGCACTAACAGCAAGAACAGAGAGGCGCAATTTGTAATTAATGTTCATGGTATATCCTTAAGTTAAATGGGTTAAATAACTTTATAGTTTGAAGGAGGCTCTTTAAAATAGTAATCGAATGATGCGGTATCATTACTGCAACCACACAGTAAATGCTTAACAAAAAATTAAATGGGACAAATCCTAACGTACGCTCAAAAAACTATAGATCTACTGCTAAATTAACAATAGGCATTCAGATATCTAAAAATATCTTGTGGTTTTTCCAAGTTTATTCTGTCACTACATCTCCATTGGGACTCGAAAGATCAGTTTCTGGAATAGGATATACCTTGTCATAAACCCAGTTATAGATAAAGGCATACACCACATAAAAGGTAGCCATAGCGATATCCATCATAAAGGCTTCCCACAGGCTAATACTCAGGTACCAGGCGATTATCGGCATGAATAGTAATAGCAGACCACCCTCAAATAATAGGGCGTGCAGCACTCGTATTGGAATTGTCTTATGCACCTCTCCATGCAGTTTCAGCATGCCGTGGTCAAACAATAAGTTATAAAAATAGTTCCACACGGTCGCAATAATGGAGCCAACCACGGCCATAACGCCCATTAGGTGGAGGTCGAAGCCAAATACCCAGCTTGCCAACGGGGCAAAGATAATTAGGCCTATTATCTCAAAGCCTAGGGTATGGCGAATACGATCTTTGGTGGTGCGCATTAAATTTCCTGCTTTATTCCGTCATTTATGGATTCATTCTATCTGTTAAACTATTATATCAAATTTGGGGTGTATAGGATTTAGAAAAGCTTTAGCGTAGTAAAAGAATAGCTGAAAGGGTTTTAGCCATAATTCGGGTGGCCATACTTCTAACGAACAACGACTACCACTTAGAATGTCCGTAAGTACCAACCACGATGATATCGAGCTCATGGTTTGCTTGAAATACTAACAACCCCTCAACGACTTACATACCCTTTAAAAGCTGACTATTGGTCATCATTTGTAAATTAATGACTATCTGCTTTTATACTGCTCTATGCCATCGTGATAACGTGCCATGCAGCGGTCGCTTGATATTTATCTTGATGAGCAAACAGCGGATGACTTTGCGCTTCTACCAAGCTTAATACGGGTGTTACGCAGGCATCAACTTCTGCAAACACTACTTGCCAATGCGCCATAGATTGACTCGAGAATTTGTCTGCTACTGCATAAGCGGCGGCTTGGCTCTCTACCGTATTGGGCATGAACCCGCGTTGCCAATGAGCATTGGCGTATTCAGATAAATCTAAAGTCTCACACAATAATCGCCAAAACTTAAACTCTAATGAGCCGATTGCCATATGGCGATTATCTTGAGTCTTGTAGAGTCGATAGCACGGCAACAAACCACCTAAAAAGTCATGCTGCGGCGCTGGTCGCTGTCCGCTTATATTTTTCATCATGCTAGCGGTTGCTTTTGGCATCACCAGATGATGATATAAGCTATGGGTCATGCTAATCGCGATATGTCGCCCTCGCCCTGTATTCTTAGCGGCAAATACCGCCGCCAATAATGCGATAACAGCGCTGTCGCTACCTCCTGCCAAATCTGCAAACTGTACATTAGGCATGGCTTGATCGCCCGAGGCCGTTTTTAGCTGGCCAAGAGTGCCACTCATCGCCATAAAATTGATATCATGCCCTGCTTTTGTGGCCCAAGTCTCAGCGCTAGTATCGAGGGCATCCGGAATACCATAGCCGGTGATAGAAACCATTACCAGCTTAGGATTAATAGCATGCAAGGTAGCGGCATCTAAGCCCATACCGACCAGCACTTCAGGGCGGAAGCTATCCAGCATCACGTCCGCATCCTTTAAATGCGCTTTAATCGACTCAATGCCCGCATCACTACGAAAATTCACTTTTTCACAATGTTTACCATGATTTAAAACCTCAAATAACTCACCGAAAGCGCGTGCCGGATCACCATTCTCGGGTTCAATTTTAATAATCTCTGCGCCTAAGTCAGCCAGTAAGCGGGTCGCAAAGGGTCCGGGTAGATTACGAGTGAGATCGACGATTTTCAACCCATTTAAGCAGTCTGACATCAGTGCTAGCGCTTGATTATTAACAGCTTCATTAACAATGGTTTCATCATTAGCCGCTATATTATTGATCATTTGGTTATTAGTCATCCGAAAATACCTCACCAGTTTGAGCCATATCGACTAAAATCTGTGCAGGCTTAAAGCGCGCACCAAATTTTATGGCAAGCTCATTGCTGCGTTTAACAAACCTTTTTATCCCAGTCGCATTGATAAATTGCAGCGTACCACCTTGATTCGGTGCAAAGCCCCAACCAAAAATTGACCCAATATTTGCATCCGCGACCGAGCGCACTACGCCCTCTTCATAACAGCGGGCAGACTCGTTGGCTTGGATATATAATAGACGGTCTATCAACTCTTGCATCTCTGGTTGCTCATTGACAGGAGGAAATAGTTCAGTAAGCTGTGGCCATAAATGCTTGTCGCCATTAACGTCGCCCTCTTTAGGATAATCGTAAAAGCCTTTGCCTGATTTTTTGCCCAAGCGCTCATAATCTTTGGCTACTATATTGAGCACCGCTTCTGCGGGATGGCTGACCCACGATTTACCCGCGGCTTTCATATCCTTTTTGGCTTGTTCTGTGACGTGTATGGCCAAATCTAACGACACTTCATCTTGCAAGGCTAGCGGCGGCATCGGCATATCCGCTTTCATACCGGCAACCTCAATGCGCCGTGGGTGCACGCCTTCACTAAGCATCGCAAGACCTTCTGAGACATAAGTCCCAAACACCCGTGAGGTATAAAACCCTCGGCTGTCATTGACCACGATAGGCGTTTTGCCAATCTGTAACACATAATCAAAGGCTTTTGCTAGCGTCGCATCATCCGTGTCATCCGCCATAATAATCTCAACCAACGGCATTTTATCGACTGGTGAGAAGAAATGTAGCCCAATAAATTGAGCAGGGCGCTTACTGACTGTGGCTAAGCTGGTAATTGGTATGGTGGAAGTATTAGAGGCATAAACAGCCGTATCAGCAATAATAATTTCTGCTTGCTGCGTACATTTGGCTTTAATATCACGGTTTTCAAACACCGCTTCAATCACCAAACCACAGCCTTTTAAATCATCATAAGACGCCGTGGTTTCTATTTTAGCTAGCAATGCCGTCTTTTTAACTTCAGACGTCTGACCTCGGCTAATGGCTTTGTCTAAGAGTGTCGCTGAATAGTGCTTACCTTTATTCGCGTTTTCAATACTGGTGTCGAGTAGTACCACGTCGATGCCAGCTTTGGCAGTCACATAAGCGATACCTGCGCCCATCATGCCAGCCCCTAAAATGCCTACTTTGTTCATTTTATGAGGCTCAAATCCAGTAGGACGTGAGTGGCCTTTTTTAATACGATTTAGTTGTACCCACATTGAGGCAATCAAATTATGGGCTACAGGAGACAACGCACAAGCGGCAAAATAGCGCGACTCAACCTCAAGCGCAGCATCAATATCCAGCAAGCTACCCTCAAACACACAAGACATTATATGAGTGATAGCCGGATAATTGCCGTGCGACTTTTGATAAGCCATGGCTGGTGCTATGGATAGCATTTGGGCATTTTTTGGACTGTTGGCATTGCCATTTGGAATCTTAAAGCCTTTTTTATCCCAAGGTTGCTGAGCCGTAGGATGGTCTATAATCCATTGCTTGGCTTGCTTTAACATCTCATTTTTATCACTTACGATAGCATCAATCAGGCCAATGTCTTTGGCAACATTAGGGCTGACAACTTGACCTTGAGTCATCATCTCTAATGCTTTTTGTAGTCCAACCAAGCGCATTAAACGCTGAGTGCCGCCGCCGCCCGGTAGCAAACCCAGCTTAACTTCTGGTAAGCCAAACTTGGTTTTGGGCGAGTCAATGGCAATGCGATAATGACAGCCTAATGCGACCTCTAACCCACCACCAAGTGCCGTACCGGTCAGCGCAGCAACGACAGGTTTGCCAGATTTTTCGAGTTTACGTAAGCTTGCTTTTAAGGATTCTACCAACGCAAAGGCTTGCTCATGGGTTTTAATAGTGGCGAGCTGGTCAATATCAGCGCCAACAATAAAGGTATCTTTACCTGATGTCAGAATAAGCCCTTTGGCAGTAGCATCACTTATAAAAGCATCCGCTAATATAGAAAATGCATCATTAAAATTATCATCAATGACATTCATTTTGCGGTCAGCTTGATTGATACTGACCGTCACCGTACCGTCATCATCACGCTCTGCATAAAAATTATTCAAAGCATTAATCGTTTGGGTGCACTCCGTGCTCATAGCTATTCCCTTTATTATATGACCAATCTCGTTTTATAGTGGACGAACTATACGCGTTCAATGATGGTTGCGATGCCCATACCACCGCCCACACATAGGGTAATCATGGCAGTTCTGAGGTCACGGCGCTCTAATTCTTCGAGCACTGTGGTCAACAACATCGCTCCTGTCGCACCCAGTGGATGCCCCATTGCAATCGCACCGCCGTTGACATTGACCTTATCCAGTGAGATACCCAAATCTTTAGCCGTTTTCATGGGCACGGCTGCAAAGGCTTCGTTGATTTCCCATAAGTCTATATCTGCTGCGGTCATACCGGCTTTTTTAAGCGCTTTTTGGCACGCTGGGGTCGGACCGGTCAGCATAATGGAAGGCTCAGAACCAATGACGGAGGCCATAATCACTTTAGCTCGCGGACGCAATCCTGCTTTTTGTCCTGCAGACTTACTACCGAGTAAACAAAGCGCGGACCCATCGACGATGCCAGATGAGTTACCCGCATGATGGACATGGTTTATGCGCTCTATACTGGTGTATTTATCCAATAGCACGCTATCAAAGCCCATTTTGCCTAACGTTGCAAAAGATGGCTTTAGTCCTGCCAAAGTTTCAACCGTGGTATCAGGGCGAATGGTTTCATCTTTATCCAGTAGCAAGCGTCCATTTAAATCATAGATGGGTATAACGGCATTATCATAATAACCGCTTTGCCATGCTGTCGCTGCACGGCGATGTGACTCTGCCGCAAAAGCGTCTACTTCCTGGCGATTAAAGCCTTCAAGCGTCGCAATAGTATCGGCACCCACGCCTTGCGGGGCAAATTGAGTCGACGTATTTACCCGCGGGTCAACGTACCATGCGCCGCCATCAGAACCCATCTGCACCCGACTCATAGACTCAACACCGCCAGCGACTACCATATCCTCCATACCTGACATAATCTTACTGGCTGCTAAGTTAATTGACTCCAGACCCGAGGCGCAAAAGCGCGACAAGGTCACGCCGGCCACTGTTTCGTGCCAGCTGGCATCAATGACCGCAATACGGGCAATATCCGCACCTTGCTCGCCAATTGGGGTCACACAGCCCAGCACCACATCATCTACCAAGCTGGTATCCAAATCATTGCGTTGTTGTATGGAATTTAATAACGTTCGCACTAACCAAATGGGCGTTGCTTGATGCAGTCCGCCATTCGCTTTGCCTTTACCACGCGGGGTACGAATGGCATCATAGATATAAGCCGTCTGAATCATAGGTTGTCCTTAGTTTTTATACTTTTAATAACATTTTCTAATCAACTGATTACATAAAACGTGAGGCCAACTCTTTCATAATCTCGTTTGTACCGCCATAGATTTTTTGCACCCGTGCATCTGCATATAAGCGCGCAATGGGATATTCCGTCATGTAGCCATAACCGCCGAATAACTGGACACATTCATCCATCACAATACATTGCTTTTCAGATACCCAATATTTAATTAATGCCGCATGTTGCATCGTGAGCTTTTTTTCTAAAAGGGCGTCAATAGCCGCATCACATAGCGCGCTTGACGCGATATAATGGGTATTGCATTCTGCCAGCTTAAAGCGGGTATTTTGAAAGCGCCATACCGGCTGACCAAAGGCGGTTCGCTGTTTGGTATAATCAATGGTCAAATCCAGCGCCAGCTTCATCGCCCCAATGGCCGCTAAAGCAATAATTAAGCGCTCTTGCGGCAACTCTTGCATAAGTTGGGCAAAGCCCGAACCTTCTACCGTTCCCAGTAAATTTGCTTGCGGTACACGCATGTTACTAAAAAACAGCTCAGAGGTATCTTGTGATGTTAGACCGAGTTTTTTCAGCTTTTTACCACGCTCAAACCCTGGAGCATTGTCAGTTTCAACCACAATCAGCGATACCCCTTGTGCGCCCTTTTCTCTGTCGGTTTTACAGGCCACGATAATTAAATTGGCCAGTTGACCATTGGTAATAAAGGTTTTTGAACCATTAATAATATAATCATCACCGTCTTTGGTGGCATAAGTTTTGATATTTTGCAAATCAGAACCCGTGCCCGGCTCAGTCATGGCAATCGCCCCAATCATCTCACCCGTTGCCATTTTGGTAAGCCATTTTTGCTTTTGAACTTCAGTACCGTGATGCAAAATATAAGGCGCAACAATACCTGAATGCAAAAAGCCGCCGAAGCCCGCTTGATTGGCTTCTGACTGCGCATAAATGAGGGCGGCTTCATGGCGAAAATCACCACCTGCACCGCCATATTCTTCTGGCATCGACGCACATAAAAAGCCCATCGCGCCCGCCTCTTCCCAAGCGGAACGGTCAAGCATGCCATTTTCACGCCACTTTTCGTCATGCACTTCCCAACTTTTAAATAGCTTGAGCGCACTCTCATGCAACATCTCAATCTCTTCATCCATCCATTTGGGCTTAAAGCATTCAATAGTCATGAGTCCATCCTTGGTATTTAATTAATATTTGGTTGATATCAGGCCATACGATAACTGCTACACTAGCAATAATTGATCTACGGTAATAATCATTACCCTAAACGATTAATAATCGACATCCTTATCATCCTATAAATTATTAACACTGATCAATGATATTGACAAATAATAATACCTTAAGCAATGACTATCTTAATAATGGTAATTAGCATTACCTTCAATAATTATCATTGTTATCTATTATAAAAAAGTCTGCTAATTAACATTGTGAGCGATCAACTCACCTTGGAGACCCGTATGGGCAGTGCCAAATCCTCTATTGCAACCGCGCCGCTCTCCGCCATGCGTCCATCTACGCTGGATAAAATTGAGCTGGCGGTATTACAGCTGTTTGATGGTCGCGATGCCAGTGAAGTGAGCATGATTGAAATCGCCAATCGCGCCAATGTATCGCTACAAACGCTATATAAATATTTTGGTGACAAGCAAACGGTCATCTATACCATTTTAGATCGAGTATTGGCACGACTTGCTGCTCGTATGATGGATCACTTACAAGGGATTGATAGCGTCAAAGAACGGCTGCGTAAAACGCTGTGGGTATGTTTTGATTTTGTTGATTCAAGTCCGGATGCGGTGATGGTATTGTCAACCGCCGTCCCGGTTTCTCGCTATCGTAATATCGCTATTTATGGCAATAAAGAGCTGCTGAATGCTTTTTTGAAAGTGTTAGCCGATGGTCAACAGAAAGGAATATTGAACGATACGGTGCCTTTGTATATTTTGTTTGATATCTTTATGGGCTTTATCAGCCGCTTGGGATTAATGCACATCATTCGGCAACAACCTCGCCCCATCACTGAAGATTTTGATGCGCTATTTATCATGTTATGGCGGGCTATTAGTAAACCTGAAGCGGTTTAGTTTGAATGGTGAGAAGATCCATCTTAACTACAACAGCGACCATTAACCAAAAAAAACCCCAGCTATGCAACTGAGGCTTTTCTTTGTTAGATAAAATTCACCACGCATTATCATGACAACATTATAATGGCTTGCTAGCGGTAATTAACGTTCTAGATTAACTAGCGTTCTAAATGTAGATACTGCATATGGCGCTCATACTGATTAAGAATATCGACCAATACTTGCTCTTTAGTGTAGCCAACCAAATCATACTCTTGCGAGCCATCACTTAGGAACACCTCAGCTCTATAGTAGTACTCAGCAAGTTTACTTGAGGTATTAAGCGTGAAGTTAGGACGTTCAGCTTTCACTAAGTTGACTTCATAAATAAAGTCATCTTGATCGCCATGGCCAACTTGTAGTTTCAGACCCTCTATTTGAACGCTCTCTTGGCCTTTACCTTGATCTATATCTTGACCAATATGCTCAGGATTACGGACGATCAAAGCCGTTTTAAGTCCGCCTGCTTGCAACTCTTTCTCAACTTCAGTCATCGCTGGTAATACGACATTCTGTAAAAAGCGCTCAACTTGGGCATGTCCCGGGAAGCTGACAATACGTTGCAAGCGTGCCTTCCAGCTCTTGCCACTATCAAGCACGTTGGCCGTGCCTATGTTACTGGCTTTGCGTTTATTACCCTCTTCTTTTAATGATTTCCACATGGCTATCATATAGAGCACTAAAATAATCGAAAACGGTAGTCCAGCAATAACAGAAACGGATTGTAATGAGGCAAACCCACCGGCAAATAGTAATCCAAGCGTGATAAGGCCGGTCGCTGCTGCCCAGAATAATCGTAACCAAACGGGAGCATCGGTATCATTAGTCATCCCTCTTGAGCTAAGGTTGGCCAATACTAAAGCGCCTGAGTCAGCTGAGGTGATAAAGAATACCAAACCAATAATAACCCCAGCAAGTGACAACACATCACTGTACGGATAATACTCAAACAACGCAAACATACCCATCGCGGCATCATTAACAGCGATTTCACCAAGCTCAGTGGCACCATTGGCTACTAAGTCGATCGCAGAGTTACCAAAAATAGAGAACCAGGCGAAGATGAAGCCCAATGGAATAAACATCACGCCAAATACGAACTCGCGTAAGGTACGGCCACGGCTGATTCGCGCGATAAACAAGCCTACAAACGGCGCCCATGCCACCCACCATGCCCAGAAAAATATCGTCCATCCCGACTTCCATTCGGCACCAGCAGCACCATCGTAAGCATAGACGTCAAAGGTCTTAGCAACGATTGTTTGAAAGTATTGACCTATATTCTGAGTAAAGGTATTAAGCAGATAAACCGTGTTGCCCATTACCAACATCGCAACCAGCAATAATATAGCGGATAGCATATTGAACTCGGAGAGGCGGCGTACGCCTCTCTCAACACCGGTCATTGCTGATATAGCGGCTGCCGCGACCACACCGACAATGATAAAAGTCTGAACCATTTTGCTCGATTCAATACCAAAGACATGGGTCAGTCCCGCATTGGCCTGTAGGATTCCAATCCCTAAACTGGTCGCAATCCCCATCAACGTACATACCACGCCAAAGGTATCGATACTATCACCCAGCCAGCCCTTAATTAAACGCTCACCAAAGATAGGGGTTAAAGGAGAACGCAGCGCCAGCGGCATGTTTTTACGATAAGCAAAATAGGCCAATGCCATACCGATTAACGCATAAATGCCCCAGCCATGAAGACCCCAATGTAAAAAGGTTTGGGCGACTGCTTGGCGCATAGCCTCTTCACTGGCCGGTGTCAGGCCAGCATGTGGCGTTAAGTAGTGCATCAAGGGTTCGGAGGCACCAAAAAACAGCAAGTCAATACCAATACCTGCTGAGAACAGCATTGCCGCCCATGCTAAGAAAGGAAACTGCGCCTTTTCGTGGTCTTGACCAAGCTTGATGTCGCCGTAACGCGAAAAGCCAACGAATAGAGAAAAAATACTGTAGGCCGCCACCACCAGCATGTAATACCAGCCAAGACTCTCTGATACCCAAGTCATTCCAGAACTGAGCAAGGCTTCACTATAATCTGGAAACGAGATGGTCCAGATAATTAATAAAATAGAAATAAGTGCTGAGCCTAAAAAAACCGTTTTGTTTAGACTCAGGGTTTGCGTCGCATCCTTTGAGGGCGAGCTGGACATAAAAGACCTCAATAGGTAAGGTTAATCATAATCTGGTATTACCTTGTCCGTCATAGCGTCATGACGTCACAAAAGCAGGCAATACCCATAAATAGAGCATTGATCATTTTCATAGTTTTAAAAAGTTAGCACTAATCGAACGACAGTGAACACTAAATAAAATAGAGTCGGAATGTAGAATCGTATAGCTGTTTTAAGTGCGACCACCTATAGCTGTTATCTAGCAGGACTGTAATCACGCATCGGCTCCGCTCTTAACGGCGCGCCATTCGCAACGTAATAATCTGCGTTAGACCGTGGCAGTTTCTTACCTCTCATTTTATCGACAATTTTTTCTGCCATCATAATAGTGGTCGCGTTTAGATTGCCACTGATAATGTTGGGCATAATAGACGCATCAACGATACGCAGGCCTTCAATACCGTGTACTAGACCTTCTCCATTGACTACCGCGTCTTTATGTTCACCCATCGCGCACGTGCACGAGGGATGATACGCAGTTTCACTATTCTCACGAACGTAGTCATCTAACTGTTGGTCAGTGACTAAATCTTCAGTTGGTGAGATAGCACGACCGCGGTAAGGATCGAGTGCCGGCTGATGCATAATTTCACGAGTGATACGCATCGCCGCACGGAACTCGCGCCAATCCTGATCATGAGACATATAGTTAAATAAGATACTAGGATGCGCTTTTGGATCTCGTGAGGTCAGCTTTACGTGGCCGCGACTCAGTGAACGCAGAGAGCCGACATGCGCTTGAAAACTATGAGAATTGCTGGCACTGCGGCCGTCATAACGAACGGCAAGTGGTAAGAAATGATATTGAATATTGGGATGCGTAAAAGTCTCATCAGTACGGATAAAACCGCCACCCTCAAACTGGTTAGACGCTCCAAGTCCGGTGCCTTTAAATAACCATTCTGCACCAATCGCTGGTTTGTTCCACCATTTATTGGCAGGGGCAATCGAGACCGGTTGGGTACATTCATACTGCATATAAAGTTCTAAATGGTCTTGTAGATTGTTGCCAACGCCTGGCAAATCTAAAACTACAGGCACACCCAATTCCTTGAGCCATTGGCCGGGACCAATACCTGAACGCTGAAGTAATTGCGGCGTTGCAATCGCGCCTGATGAGACAATCACTTCACGGGAAGCATGGAAATTCTTAGTCTGACCTTCGTGCTCCACTTTGACACCAATAGCATGCTTGCCATCGAACAAAATCACGTCGGTCAGCGCGCCAGTCAAAATCGTGATATTACTGCGCGGCTTAGCGCGATCAAGATAGCCTCGAGCAGTCGAAGCGCGGCGGCCATTTGGCGTGACAAAGCGATCCATCGGACCAAAGCCTTCTTGCTGATAGCCATTTAGGTCTTCAGTTCGAGGATAGCCTGCTTGTACACCTGCCTCAATCATGGCTTGGAATAATGGATTAACGCCTGGCTTTGAAGTGGTCATCTCCACAGGTCCACCCACACCATGATAATCATTCTCGCCAGCATCACAGTTTTCTAACTTTTTAAAATAAGGCAGACAATCTGCATAGGTCCAGTCTTCTAGACCTTCTATCTTAGCCCAGTCGTCAAAATCTAAGGCATTACCACGGATATAGCACATACCGTTAATCAAAGATGATCCACCAAGGCCTTTACCACGACCACAGTCCATGACCCGATTATTCATGTAGGGCTCAGGATCGGTTTTATAGCCCCAATTGTAGGTCGTCCCTTGCAACGGCATTGCTAATGCTGCTGGCATTTGCGTGCGAAAGTCTAGCCGATAGTCCGGACGGCCTGCTTCTAATAGCAACACCTTGATATCAGTATCTTCAGTCAAGCGCGTGGCCAACACGTTTCCCGCTGACCCTGCGCCGACAATAATATAGTCATACTCAGGTAGTGTTGATGACATAAAAATCTCCATAGTATTGAAAACATAATATTGAAAAAATAAATCATTTAACCGCAGTAAGGTCGAATAAAAAGGTCAAATAAGTCCGAATAAAACAACCTGACTGCGTTAATAATTTCTTCAGTATTAGTAATTAACGAGCAAAAATTTAAAGTGAACCTTAAAAATTTGCCATTAAGAAGCAATGGTTAAAAACCAATCGCTAAAAAGTAGCCGCTAAAAAACAACCCTTAAAATACCGATTCAAATGCACCTAGCTCTACTTGGATAGATTTAGTCTGAGTATAATGCTCGAGGGTTTGCATGCCGTTTTCGCGGCCGATTCCTGAATGTTTGTAGCCGCCTACTGGCATTTGCGCTGCTGACTCGCCCCAAGTATTTAACCAGCAGATACCCGCTTCGATTTGAGCAATGACACGATGGGCACGTTTCAAATTAGCAGTTACCACCCCTGCGGCTAGACCATATTCGCTAGCATTGGCACGGCGAATGACCTCTTCTTCGGTCTCATACGTCAATATAGACATGACTGGACCAAAGATTTCCTCGCGCACGATACTCATATCATCCGTACAATCGCTAAAGACGGTCGGTGCCACGTATGCGCCATCAGCAAGTGAGCCTTCCGTTACTCGCTCGCCGCCACACAACAACCGAGCACCGCTAGCCTTACCTTGCTCCATATAGCCGAGCACTCTTTCCATATGCGGGAAGCTGACCAACGGCCCCATGGTGACGCTCTCATCCATAGGATCGCCTAACTTGATGCGCTTAACACGTTCTAAAATAGCTTGCTCAAACTTAGCTTGTAAAACTTTGGGAACAAAGACGCGCGTACCATTGGTACATACCTGACCAGTGCTATAAAAGTTTGCCATCATAGCGATATCAGCAGCAGTATCAAGGTCGGCATCGTCAAATATAATTAACGGTGACTTACCACCAAGCTCAAGCGTAACGTCTTTAAGCGACGACGTTGCAGCGCTAGACATGACTTTTTTGCCAGTCGGTACGCCGCCAGTAAACGATACTTTAGCAATATCAGGATGCTGAGTAAGCGCTTCGCCAACCTCATAATTACCCTGAACTACGTTAAAGACCCCATCCGGTAAACCAGCTTCAGTGAAAATTTCTGCTAATTTTAGGACGGATAAAGGCGTCATCTCAGAAGGCTTAAAAATCATCGCATTACCAGCAGCTAACGCAGGAGCGGCTTTCCACATGGCGATTTGAATCGGATAGTTCCAGGCGCCAATGCCAGCGATAACGCCTAATGGCTCCTGACGGGTGTAGACAAAACTGGTATCACGCAATGGAATTTGACGGCCTTCAATAGTTGGCGCAAGCCCCGCATAATATTCAATGACATCGGCACCAGTGACGATATCGACATATTTAGTCTCAGAGATTGCTTTGCCCGTGTCCATAGTTTCAAGCATCGCAAGCTCGTCATTGCGTTCGCGTAATAGTGCAACTGCGTTTAGCAAAATACGACTACGCTCAACCGGAGTCATGGCTGCCCAGACTTTCTGACCTTTTTGCGCTGCGATGACGGCTTCATCAATTTGCTCAGTCGTCGTTTGTTGAATTTTTACTAATACTTCACCGGTCACAGGGTTGATACTATCGAAAGTCGATGTCGACTCGTCTACCGCAAGATAGCTACCATTAATATAAGCAGTTTGTGTTTGGTTAAAATCAATAGTATTTTTCATATTAGTTGAATCAGTCATGATTACTCCTTATGACAACCGGCAAAAAAAGGGCTATAGCAAGCCCTTTACACCTAATAAATTGTCATTTTTATAAATGGTTAAAATAAATAAAGCTATATTTTACTGCTGCTCACTCTGGGTCATGTTTATTAAGCGGTTACGCAGTGACTTTTTATCAGGAATACTAATACCCGAAAAATCAGAGAGCCAAATGCCATCAGCTACCAGACGCACCATACATAAGGTTTCAGTATTATCTGTTTGTTCATGCTTGCGTAATTGCTCATTAGACCAATAGGCCCAAACCTCGCGAAGGTCGCGATCCCCTAGCATCAATACATATAAGGTTGCTTGGTGATTAAACTCTTCCAGCCCTTTTTCGCCTAGACTGATGGTGGCATCGATATATGCGCGCGTAAAAGAACCATAACTCACGGGGTCTTTGGCCATGGCGTCATTTACTTCTGATTCAAACGTTGCCATGGCATCGTTAAATACGGCAAGAATAAGCGCGTCTTTAGTCGCAAAATGGTGCATCACACCGCCTTTGGTCACCCCCACTACATCAGCGACCGCTTGAAAGGTGACTTTAGACAAACCTTGCTCTACCGTAATTCGTGCCGCTTGCTCAAGCAGAGCACGGCGAACCAGCTCCGGCTGTTTTTTGCGTTTATAAGCATTGTCTATCATTTAATGTCCTACAGAATTGGAGAGTACATTCATTACCACCACACCACCGACGATCATAGCAATACCGACCACCGCTGGTGTATCCAGATTTTGTTTAAATACGATGATGCCAATAATAGAGGTTAGGACAATACCCAGACCTCCCCACATGGCATAAGCAATGCCCAATGGCAACGTTTTTAGCGTGTGCGTTAGCAAGTAAAACGACAACACATACAGCACACCCATAATAAGGGTCGGAACTAAGCGGGTAAACTGTTCTGACTTGACCAAAAACGTCGTACCAATCACCTCACAAATAATAGCCATGCCAAGATAAAAGTAAGCAATAGTGGTAGGACTCATAGTTAAGGGGCTCTTGTTAGTTATAGCGCTATCAATTAAAACGTTATTAACTGAAGCAATATTAATAAATCATTATAAAGAAACCATACGGAAGGTATCTTATAGCCTTTCATAGAAGATTGGAAGGGGCAGTTTGTCCCTTTGTCATTTAGATTCCGCTATTTGCTTCTTATCATTGTTGTTGGTTATTGGCTGAGTGTCCACCTATGACCGTGTATTTTGGGTAGACTGTGCCGTTATAACTAAGCCTTAATAGCTAATATTTAACACAGAAAAATGATCATTTGGAGTAATGACTATGAGTAAAGAGCCACTAATTAGGTTATCAGAAGAAGCAGAAGAAATGGTTTTGGAGGGTCTCAGTGCATATATGAAAGAGGAATTCGATACCGATATCGGCAACCTGCCCGCTCGGTTTTTATTGGACTTCATCATTGAAATGCTAGGCCCGCATTTATACAATCAAGTGATTGAAGATATTGAGCCTTGGTTATATGAGAGATTTACAGTTATTTTAGAAGACATGCACAGCTTTAAAAAAGATTAAAACTCAATAGATTTCTTGACCCTACTTTGTTACATCGTATTAATTTGGAATGAACTATCTCCACTATATTGCATACTATACTGTTAGAGGTAGCCAGCTAAACCTAACAAATTAAAATTATCGTAATACATGGTTTCAATCCACGCACCCGTGAAGGATGCGACTTGTCACCCAACGCATACTTTGGAGCGCAAGCTAGTTTCAATCCACGCACCCGTGAAGGATGCGACCTTGTAAGGCGTGGGAGGGCAGATAGTGTACTGTTTCAATCCACGCACCCGTGAAGGATGCGACGCTAGGTATTCACGATACGGCACCATGTCATCAGGGTTTCAATCCACGCACCCGTGAAGGATGCGACCATGCGCCATGTTGAGCGAGCAGGCCAATATAAAGTTTCAATCCACGCACCCGTGAAGGATGCGACAACCCACAGATGACATTTGGTCACGAGCCGACAAGTTTCAATCCACGCACCCGTGAAGGATGCGACTACATGATCCGGATGAACAAGCGATTGAAGGCAGTTTCAATCCACGCACCCGTGAAGGATGCGACTTTGATAAGTTGGTCTGCTAGCACTTACTGTCTGTTTCAATCCACGCACCCGTGAAGGATGCGACTAACTATACCCTCCAACTCTTTGAGCATATAAGTTTCAATCCACGCACCCGTGAAGGATGCGACAAAGGTTGATATATTCAAAGTACCGGGCTTAATGTTTCAATCCACGCACCCGTGAAGGATGCGACGACGTTGATTATCTGACTGGTGATGATATGCCGGTTTCAATCCACGCACCCGTGAAGGATGCGACTCGCGTAGAGCATTGTTGTTGCAGCCTTTTGGGTTTCAATCCACGCACCCGTGAAGGATGCGACCATGCAACACCCCCAATAGACCACAGAATAAGGTTTCAATCCACGCACCCGTGAAGGATGCGACAACAGTAAGCCTAAAGCCGATTCAGTGTTTCTTGTTTCAATCCACGCACCCGTGAAGGATGCGACCAACTTATTAACCTTAATACTCGTGTACTGCCCGTTTCAATCCACGCACCCGTGAAGGATGCGACTGTCATAAAACGATCTGTTGGGTATGATTATGTTTCAATCCACGCACCCGTGAAGGATGCGACAGCTATTGCCAATATGGAAGATAATGGAAAGTTTGTTTCAATCCACGCACCCGTGAAGGATGCGACTGATTATCAGGACTACATCAAAAACAAATCATTAGTTTCAATCCACGCACCCGTGAAGGATGCGACTTCAAGTCTCTTACAGTGTGCCCGCTTGCAGAACGGTTTCAATCCACGCACCCGTGAAGGATGCGACACAGTATTTAAAACAGCACCGATCCACGTAAAGTTTCAATCCACGCACCCGTGAAGGATGCGACCTGGCTATTGGCATCAGACTGCTGATTACTACGTTTCAATCCACGCACCCGTGAAGGATGCGACCGATAACCATTACCCTGTGTGCCCTCGGTATAAGTTTCAATCCACGCACCCGTGAAGGATGCGACTGTCTAGCGATAACTGTAAACTGGTATTAATTTTTTTCAATCCACGCACCCGTGAAGGATGCGACCTGAGCAAACTGGATTAATGACAGTTGGCAGCTTGGTTTCAATCCACGCACCCGTGAAGGATGCGACCATGATTAATATCCTTAAGGCTGAAATTTAGTAAAGTTTCAATCCACGCACCCGTGAAGGATGCGACCGATACCATTAAACTTGCGCGACCCAACGAGTATGTTTCAATCCACGCACCCGTGAAGGATGCGACCCGCCGACAAACATTGCAGCGCTGCCTATCGTGTTTCAATCCACGCACCCGTGAAGGATGCGACCACTAATGACACGCCATTGCCTGCGCCACATTGCGTTTCAATCCACGCACCCGTGAAGGATGCGACCTTTTATAGTATGAGTATAATTACAAACGTAATGTGTTTCAATCCACGCACCCGTGAAGGATGCGACATATGCTGTTCAAAGTTGAGTGTGATTTGCCAGTTTCAATCCACGCACCCGTGAAGGATGCGACTTGTGTTGCCATGCGGGTCCGTCCAAATAAACGGTTTCAATCCACGCACCCGTGAAGGATGCGACTACGGGTACGACGCATAACCGCTAACGATGCTAGCGTTTCAATCCACGCACCCGTGAAGGATGCGACCTGTTTGGGAGTCATGATTGATAACCTTTAGTTATGTTTCAATCCACGCACCCGTGAAGGATGCGACTTCTTTTTGATATCGGGGACAAGGGTAAATTCTGTTTCAATCCACGCACCCGTGAAGGATGCGACAAATTAGCCGGTTTGAAAAACAAGCTGTAAATAGGTTTCAATCCACGCACCCGTGAAGGATGCGACAATTAGCCGGTTTGAAAAACAAGCTGTAAATAGGTTTCAATCCACGCACCCGTGAAGGATGCGACGCACCGACTGCCATAAGCCAAAAACGCATGCTGTTTCAATCCACGCACCCGTGAAGGATGCGACCTGAGCAAACTGGGTTAATGACAGTTGGCAGCTTGGTTTCAATCCACGCACCCGTGAAGGATGCGACCCAAAATATTACGATTATTGTTTGGCGCTAGTCGCGTTTCAATCCACGCACCCGTGAAGGATGCGACACAAGTTAATCTAAGAATATCTGTAGAGTTAAAAGTTTCAATCCACGCACCCGTGAAGGATGCGACCTCATCACAGCACTGTGTTTTAGCGCCGTCACTGTTTCAATCCACGCACCCGTGAAGGATGCGACCTCAATGGTATTCACATCGTTGTCACGTTTTAAGTTTCAATCCACGCACCCGTGAAGGATGCGACATAGCCGTCTAAGCAGCCTTAATACTCTATTTGTTTCAATCCACGCACCCGTGAAGGATGCGACACGGATCGCGCTGGCAAGACGGTGCAAACGGGCGTTTCAATCCACGCACCCGTGAAGGATGCGACTAGAGCGTATGTCATTGATATTATTCGATATTGCGTTTCAATCCACGCACCCGTGAAGGATGCGACTCAATGCTTGTGAAATTAAAGTCAGTGGGTGTGTTTCAATCCACGCACCCGTGAAGGATGCGACTAAGCTAATTTATAAACCCCAAGCGGTGCTTGTCTTGTTTCAATCCACGCACCCGTGAAGGATGCGACACACCCTGCTATTCATTTCTCGTTATTACTTTGTTTCAATCCACGCACCCGTGAAGGATGCGACTTCATGTAATAGCAACCGACTTAGATACAAGTAGTTTCAATCCACGCACCCGTGAAGGATGCGACTAAATAACTATGAGCCAATAACAAAGCGATTGACCGTTTCAATCCACGCACCCGTGAAGGATGCGACCAAAGATTTTGATAACCAAGATACATCATCAGGTTTCAATCCACGCACCCGTGAAGGATGCGACAAATCATGGACTTGATACAAGGTCAGATTGACGTTTCAATCCACGCACCCGTGAAGGATGCGACAGCCCTAACCAATAGTATTAATTCCATTAATGCAGTTTCAATCCACGCACCCGTGAAGGATGCGACAGCCCATAGTTTAAGTCACTAATAAGGTTGAGAAAAAACCTTGGAATTTGCGAACGTCTAAACCATAAGCGAATCTGGCAAGTACGGCACTCACCAAAGTTTTGTTTTTATAAAATAAAGATAATAAAATCATGTTGTTAAATAGATTTGCGACACCTTTGCGAATCTCCTAGAGATTTTATGTATGCTATGGGTTCGCAATGACCTTTGACAGTCAAATAGTACGTTTTACGGTTTATGATAATGCTTAAAAAAGCAGTACATCATTCAAGTCTATCACAGGTTTTGCGCCGACATGCTCCACTTTATGCTGCCAGTTTTTACCAAGATGATAATAGCGCAGACTATCAACATCAGGATTAATGACATCCTCAAGCGTGGCTTTAAGCGTTGTCCACTGGGCAGGATTTACTTCGATTTCAAACACAGAATATTGAACTCGTTGCCCATAATTCAGGCAATGCTTAGCGACGTGACGCAGACGTTTGGCACTTGATGCGCCCTCTGAGCTAATGTCGTAAGTGACCAGTACCATCATGATATAAATCCTTAATGACTACTTGAACTATCATTTTTTAATGCAAGTTTACTTCGTTTTATAAGCTTATTAATTAGGTTTATCTACTTCCACAAAAACGGAATATAAGCATCGATATCGCCTCTGATATGGCGTGCCATAATGGTAGCCTGTAAATGCGGTAATAAACCAAACGGTACGGTCTCCTCAAACCAGTCATGGTAGATGGTTTGCTGCTTACGGTCATGCCACGCCTTAAAAAAGGTTTGACGCGCATCATCCTTTAGCCAAACTGCCCCATTAGGCTCTTGCTTAAAGTCTGATTTACTAAGCTGCTTTTTATTGACTAGCGAGAGCACAAATCGATCAACGATAGGTCTGAACTCTTCCACCAGATCTAGTGCTAGTGAGGGACGACCGGGACGTAATTGATGAAATACACCACAAGCAGGATCAAGCCCAACGGTTTCGAGCGCACTACGGCAATCGTGAGTCATGAGCGTATAGGTAAAAGATAACAGCGCATTCATCGCATCGGTAGGTGGATTACGAGTACGTTTGGCAAAATGAAAATCAGGATTGCGAATGAAATGTGGAAACACACTAAAGTAAGTGCTTGCCATCTCACCTTCACGGCCTAGCAAATCTGGTAGCGTTTGGGTGGCAAGGATTTTACTCAGGCCACGCTCCAAACGTTTTTGGGCCGAGTTTAAACTATCAATAGTAGCGTCATCAAGCTGCTGTTTATAATCACGAAGATAGCGCCGGATAACTTGGCGCTGATTGTGGACTTTACCTAAGATAATACTATGACAAATTGGCTGAGTACGCTCAGGGTCATCGCCAATTCGATATTGCTCACGCCGCAATAGCACATTGCCACTGACTGCACCTTCAATACGGGCTTGAAACTTGCCATATCGATTAAGATGAGTGATAGTGATGGCGTTATCCGTACAATGCGCCATCAGAGCTGGTGATATAGAAACTTGTCCAAAGCAGACGATGGCCTCTAGTTTATGAAGAGGGACACGGCCTTTGACTTCATGATCAATATTCATGACCACATTCTCACCTTGTTTATTCATCCATGCGCCTTGAGTCTGAACAAATAGAGTATTTTTTAATGGGCGCATGAATATCCTTATTAAGGCTATAAAAGTAGAGTTTTTGTTGTTTTGCAAATGAGTTTATTAATTTTTAATCATCTAAACTGGCAACAATATGTTTGGTAAGCCATGCCTTGGCGTTTTTATTAAATATTTTGGGATGACAGTGGTCTTTTAGCGAGCAGTTGCGGCATTTACTGGTGCTATAGATAGGCTTTGGTGTTTTTCCACTTTCTATAATATGTCGGCAGTCATCAATCGCACCTAAGGTTATCTGTCGCAGTTCATCGTCAAAATCTACTGCGTGACGGCGACGGGTTTTGCCATAGAATAGAGCCCCTTTCGGTACGATACAGTGGTGCATGTCTTCTAAACATAAAGCTTGCGCACACAGTTGCACCTCATCGGCTCGATGGGATTTAGGCTTGCCACGTTTGTATTCAATCGGAAATGGCACTTGGTTGCCATCGTCATCCGTATGATATTCGACGACATCAGCAATCCCTTCTAATCCTAAAGCTGCATGACCCAGCGCTAGGGTGCGAACCGTTTTAATATTACCGCGCGTATCATGCCCGCCGGAGTTCACCTTTTCATGCATGACTTGGCCTTCAGCGGTGAAAACATTCTCCTCCCATGCGCATTCCAGCTCAATCAGCGCAAACTGACGCGGGCAAAATAAGTAATGCTGAAGGCGTGATAGGTAGAGGGTTTGCATGGCTATGGCTCTTCATTAAATAATAAGGTTTGAGCGAAACTCACTGTGTAAAGTTTGCTCAAATATCTAAAAGTTAATGACAGACTAAAATCCTTCAATAATCTCAGGCGTTAATCCATCAAGTACAGATTTTAATGCTGACTCATCAAACTCACCTTTATCATTCAACAGTTCTTTTAAGCTACGATGTACTTTCGCTGACGAATACTGTCCTGACTTACTGCTATGTGGCCACCAAACTACCTTCTTAACTTGCATACTGCCTTCAGGACGTGCCGATGAGGCATCACCTTCAAACAATTTAGGTAAGATTTCTTTTATCTTTTCAGCATCCGCATCACTAAATCCAGTGCGCTCTGCTAATTGCGGTGTGATAGCCCCATAAGTCACATAAATACCTTCATCTACACGGTGCTTCATACCCATAGTATCGCTACCTTTTTTCGTGCCATCACCTTCACCACTGACACTTTTGGTGATTTGCGTACTGGTAATATCGACAGGTTGCAAACTAAAAGCAGACTGAATAGTGACAGGGCCTCGAATAGGAATAGACACTCCGTCCGCATTCTTGTTATCCGCTTTAAAGGCGAATACTTGACCAAAAGCACGCACATCAAACCATTTATCACAGGCTTTTTGCGCGGTCTCATCACGTTTGGCTTCGAGATTTTCTTTTTTATTGGCTTCAAAGGCACCTTTACCCAAGCCTACTTCTTCATCATAAGCGCGGTTTTTTAGGCTGGTCATGCCATCAGTTTTTTTCTCGTCAGACTGTATGAATATCGCCTCGCCAGACTCTTGCAGACGGTCACGAATTTTACGTTTTAGACAGACATCAGTGATTTCACCATTGCCTTCAAAGTCAGTACGCGGACGGTTACCATTCAATGGGTCGCCATTAGGATTGGCATTGTTAACGCCCATGATGATGGCGAAGTCGATTTTATTATTGATAGAATTGTGAGTAGTAGCAGTCATAATTATTTCCTTTTCTTAAATTTAGGTTATTAATAAGTGTATTTGGTAAGGCAATAGCTGTCTTACTACTTGTGGCTTTACGCGTCCACAGAACTATCTTGCTGCGCTGTTATTTTGTCATTTTCACGCGCCTTTTTAGCTTGTTGCTTATCTAATCTCAATTGCATTTTTTGGCTGTGATAGCCCAATAAAAATTCGCCTGACAAAGCCAAGTTATTATTGAAATCTTCTATTTCAAATGAACTCATAACTTGGTCAATCATAGACTGCATGTTAGCGAGATAACCACCACGACTGGACTTTAGACGGTTTTCGTATGGCTTAAGAGCCAGCTCGATATTACGCCAAGTACTAAAAGGACGATTGGCGAACTGTTGCATATAACGCTGGGCAGTCGTGTTACGCTTTTCACCGGCAACATATAACGCTAGACTTTCGATATCATCTGCAATAGCTAGCAAGCGTCCATATAGATAGTCACGGCTGGTGTAATCTGTTTGTAGTGCCACGGTGTAGCTCCTTTGTTTTGAATGACGCTGATAATAACCACGGAATAATGCACAAGCTACGCTAATTGCTTGATCCCATTCCCCATTCTCTAACACTAATGGATTGCAGGCACGTTTGATGCATAGTTCAACCAGTTGCCATGGTAGTTGCCTGACTTCCCCCTCAACGATACAGGGCAAGACTTGCGAGACGACCTGCTTTTTTAAGGCATCGGACAAACGAGACCCGTAAGCAACTTGAGCAATCTGTTTGGGTGTTGGTGCTTTAATAGTGAGTTTAGACTCATTACTCTCTTGGTCTTTGTAATAGAAGTACCATGAGAACTGGCGATACCACGACTCTAGCGCATCAATATACGCATCGGGCATGCTTTCATGATAGTAGGTAACGGCCATTCGCCCAGGGGTAGCAGCATCTAGAGTAATAACGGAAATTTGGTCGTGAGCATCGAGCTTCTGACGGTAGCCTTGCATGGTATTGTTTAAACGCTTGCCAAAGTTAACACCTAGATTTTTATCATGGTTAGGACAAGGCGAGAAAGGCTTAGATTCAACGGTTGGGGCAAGGCTGTTGGTAGAAACTATACTATCGTCATCGTCGTCATAACTATCATTTTCAAATTCAGTATTGTCAAAGCCGTTGCCATCTTCTAAACCAAAGTCTTCATCATCAAAAACCTCACTATCATTGCCAGTACTGCTATCAATACTGTCATTTTGGTTATCAATATTATCCACTACATTAAACCCTACAGCCTCTGCTATATCTTGTGTAGGTTGAATGATTTCTTGGGCAGATGTTGCCCATGCGACCACTGCTTGCCCTGCTTCTTCACGACCTTGGCGAGCTAACAACCATGACAGTGCCGCATGCGCTTTTTCAGTTACGACCGCACTAACGTTTGCGCCTTGCAGACCAGTGGCTGCAATAGATTTTTTATCGTCAGTAAAGCGTCCCAAAAAGGTAAAGCTAGACATATCGTTGGCAGAAATTAGCTTGGCATTGGTAGCACTACGTAAAATACGATTGGGATGTTTGCTGGCAAGAGGGTGCGTATCTCCTGTGACATAACAAAAACCATCGGTACTATCAAGTGTCGCATAAAACTGTTGCCATGATTCAAATAGACTAGTATCTTTCCATGTTTCAGCAGGGCCGCCTTTTGCCATATTAGTGATATCACTGGGCGTTACTCTCCATGCTATAAATGCAGCTCCTTGATCAAAGGTCCCTTTGTCTGGATGTTTATTTAATGAAGATAAAATACTGTCCGGATAGTCTCCTGCCTGCGTGGGATAAGCCAGTTTGTCATTATCAATAGGGTCAGCAATAAGGACATTAGCTTTTAACAAGTCTTTTACTACTGTGCCTTTCTGTACGTATCTGAGCACTGCCTGTGCTTTTGGATGGGCATACTCTGAATTACACCAAAAACTTAGTATTTCAATGTAAGGTTCATAGAAGTTGCGTTTAGGGTCGACTGCATAATGTTCAAAATAGTCTTTAGCTAAATACTGAACCTTATCTGATAATGGATGTGGAGGTGGTATTTGGCCTGCACGAGTTGCGGAATCATTAGTTGCAGGAATAGCTAGATAGCTTGATTTTACTTTGCCTGTTCCGCGCTCACCATTGTCTCTACATATCTCGGCTTTGACGAAGTCACCTTTATCATTAATAGTAACGATAATTTGAACGTTCTGATTAACATGATAATAAGGCATCAACTGAGTTTCTTGAGACTGGACTTCCTCATTTTGGCTGGCCTGCTCATAGGTTTGATATAATCGTTGTAACCAACTCATAACGACTCCTCCGTCTGAGTGACTGGCTGCATATTGTCATCCAGCTCAAATACTTTAGCCGTCATCTCCCGTACAAAACGATTCGGCATACCGTTATTAGCGTCAGCTATAAGGTCATCTGTAGGTTTGGGAAACTCTAAAACGCCATTCCGCATGACTGTGTGCCAAAAGCGACTGTGCAGCTCATCTACACCTGTCTCATCAGGATAAGCAAAGCTATGAAACATCAGTCCATAATGCGTTTGCCCAGCTTCGTCATAAAAGCTGTTTCCACTACCAAAATCACAAGGCTCGACATAGCCTTGGCACTCTCTAGCACCTAAGAAGATATCTTGACGACCGCCTTTATCGACCATACGCTGAGCGATACTGTAATGCTTACCATCAATACGGTCGGCTTTTAGTTCAGGCCGATGCATATTCCACTCAAAATGCGCTTGGACTTGATAAGCGACATCATGAAGATAGGTGTAATAGGCCAAATCATTTCCATCTTTATGGAACTTGATGGGCTTCATGCCTTTAGTCTGAGTTCGAATGGGATTGACTATGCGGACTTTATCGATATACCAAATAATAGAGGGTTTCCAATAAATGCTTTTGCATACCCCTTTTAAGGCTTCATAGGTCGGCAAGTGATAACTGGTCTTCTCACCACCGATACGCGTGATAGGGTCAGTGAATAGAGCGTTACGACCCGTGAGTAAAAATTCGATAGAGTTTTTTGGTTTTATATTTTCTGTCATAAATTATCCTTTTAACTAAGTTTAATAAACATTGAAACGTAAAGGGAAATATGAGTATGTTTTCTCAACAATGACTCTCTAACCCCAATTGAAACTACCTTTTCGAGACAGTCAATTCAAATTAAAACCCACCTAAAAAATCTAATTCCCCACTTCCCGAAATATCCAGTCCCATCTTGTCATCATAAAACTGTTCATCTAACGTCAAAATACCTGTGTCTCTGACCATAGCAATTGCTTTAACATCCTGTAATTGTTGTAGCATATAAGGAAATACATTCACGCTATATTGCTGCGCTTCGCGGACTAGCTTATAAAAGTCTTTAGTACTCACCTGTGTACCGTGTAAATCATTAATTAACTCACGACCTGCTTCACCATACGGCACGACAATGGCCTGAGTAGGCGCATCAATAGCCTTAAACGCTCGTCCTGCATCCATAAATGACTGCCATAGTTTTGGATATTGCTTGTTCTGTAACCTCACAGAATTGTCATTATTAACATATTCATTAGTAGGATTGCTACTAAGCCAACCATAAATCGTATCACTACCACTCTGCTTTGAATCCAAATCTTTCACGGGATATGCCATCTGCTGCTCAATAGTAGATTCGGTATAAAAGTATTCAAAATAGCTGGTCATAATATCGGGGTCGAGTAGATGCTTGTCTTGATTCTCAGGTAAGCTTAAACTGTAAAGGAGATCAGCCATTTTGTTTCTACCCAGCTCGATAGTGGGTAGTTTGCTTAAGTTTTCCTTATCAGGACTTACAATAAATACCTGTCCTTTAATCGGTTCGCCTACATCATCAAGCATCTCGCCATGACGGTTACAGCGGCCTGCTGCTTGTGCAATACTGTCAAGCCCTGCCAAAAACCGAATAACTGACTTAAATGAGACATCTACACCGGCCTCAATTAATTGCGTTGAGACGACTAAGGTAGGCAGTCCTTGTTTTAAACGGCCTCTAATCTCAGATAGTAAGTCTTTTCGATGCCTCGCACATTGACCCGTACTTAAATGAAATAGTGCTGATAACTCTGTTTCTGTATTTTTTAACTGTTCTGACAAAGTTTGATATAGCTGGCTTGCCCATACTTTGGTATTCACAATGACCAGTGTGCTCTCAAACGTTGTAAAATTATCCAGTATATAGCTGGTTAAGCCATCCAAATCCTTATCAGGCTGAGTATGGTCATGAATATCTACTCGCTTTAAGGTGTCAAACAATAAGCTCAAATCTTGCCGCTCACCAATGATTTCCGTAGGGGTATTCAAAGTCCCGTTTTTTTTGTTAGGCAGGTTGTCTAGGACAGGCTGAGTAGCCGTACATAGCACGGCGGTGCTATTAGCGTAGCTGGTTAAAAAGTTAATAGTATTGCAAAAAAGGTAATAGCAGTTAATAGGTAGGGTTTGAATTTCATCAAAGATAAGCACCGCTCGACTGAGTTGGTGCAGCCGTCTGACGCCTTTAGTACCCCCACCGAAGCAGCTTTCTAAAAACTGTACCATGGTAGTAAATACAATAGGAGCATTCCAATTGTCCATTATCAGCTTACTTTGCCACGTCTGCACATCAGGCTCTAGATTGGAATGCTGCTCTAACACCCAGTCACCTAGATAACTGCCATCAGGTAACTTGCCTTCTAAAATCTTCCGAATTTCAGCTGCGTTCTGCTCAATAATACTGGTAAAGGGAATGATATAAATGATTCGGTCGAGGTCATGGCGCTTGGCATGTTGCAGAGCAAAACGTAGGCTGGCTAGAGTTTTGCCACCACCTGTAGGTACGGTCAGTGAATAGATACCTTGATTTTTCTGACCCGCATCAAAACAAGTTTGAGCGATACGATTGCGTTGGTCATTGATAGGGTTGGGCGGATTACTTGGGGATTCATCACTAAACGCTTGATAAATAGCCTCTAGCTTATCAATGGCTGTCTGCCAATTTGGCTGATGATAGGTTAAAAGGTGGGCTTGATTAGGATGTTCAAAGGCAATGCTGTTGCTGCGGTCAGCATCAATCAGACAGCTAAACAGTAAACGAGTGTAGAAACCTGTATAGAAGTCTTTTTGTTTATCAGCTAATGTACGACTACCAAGAATAGGGGCATAGGCTTTAATAAACTCTTTTAAAGCGAGTGTAAATATATCAGAGTTTAATTTGGTGAATAACTTTTCATCAATTGCGTTAATGACAGCCTCTTGATAATGACTTTGGTCTTCTTCTTTGTGTTTGCGCTGATTGAGATAAGGTTTACCTACTTTATCTACTACATTCACTAAGCCACTGTGATGTGAGGCAACACAGATAAATAAAATGTCGGCTAATAATACACCTTGCTCTACTTTTATTTTTAAATTGCTCTGTTTATCTGTCGTATTGGTACTTAATTTTTTGAGCTTGTTATAAAGAAAAATAGCACCTGCTGTTGAATGATCCACAGACCCCCTGGCGGGCTTTCCTTGGAGTTCTAGAGCTTCAAAATCATCATCTACAGTACCATTTCCTGCCTTAGCTCTATCATAAGTTACACATTGTTGAATATACACTTGAAATGCTTGACTATATTTCCCTAAGTCATGCAATAGCCCAATCAGCTCACCTGCTAATGGCAAACCAATCTTAGTTGCCAAGGCTTTGGCTATTTGTGCTGTACCTGTCAAATGATCATAAAGTAACTGCTCACTACCATCACTTTCACGCACATGTGCAATGAAGTTTTTATTGATTATATTCAAAGGTTCGTTTTGCTTATCTACATTTTCCATATGAGATGTTATTCCAAACAAGAGTTCTTTAATATATTAGTTCAACGATATCGTAATCTATTTCAAGTAACAAGATAAAATACTACTAAATGCGACACTTAATGTCGTCGATGTATGTAAATCGCTTTTTTCTCACTTTAAATGGGTCATATTCAAGGGTATAGAAGTTATAATGAGCAAACCAGTTGTATTGATTTTAGGATAGTGAATAAAATAGATGAAGAAATAAATATCGATATTAATCGATTTATATACCCACACAATAAGTTAAGTGCAAAATCAGTAGACAGAATTAGGTTAGCTTGACTGCCTTTTGTATAGTAATAAAATCATATTTAAGTGATAGTAATGAAAGAAGATGGAATCACTCTAAAAGCTATATTTTATAGGCAAAAAAACCCCAATTGTTAAACTGGGGCTTTCAGAATCTGGTAAGTGTAGTTGAATACGAGACGAGCTAGCTGCCGCTACAATAACTTCTTATCAGTTAAATTCGCAGGCTCCGGGGCATAGTACGAGTTACGAGGTAGCAATATAATCGAGACCAAATTAGCGGTAAAGTAGTAGAAATGAGTTGAAATTGTTGTACTGAGTTTTTATCTGGATTGATAATCTAATAGCTTAACCCTATACGAAATAGAGTACTGACGATCACAAAACTCTTTGATATCAAATTCATCAAAATGATATTTATCGAGGATGTACTATATATAGTTAAGCACAAAGTCGAATCCCACAAAAGTTGGTGTCTCATGACTTATTCTAGTACTTATGCTATATCGCACTTTATTTGCAGTTTTTTTATTATATTTTATGAAGGAGCTTATTTATGAAACGTGCCAATCAATTACAGCCATTATCTCGCCAACATCATCTGGGACTACATGTGGGCCGTCACGCTAAAGAGTGCGCTGACAATCCGCAAGAGATTGCTGAGCATTGGCAAGCGCTATCCTCTTATATGAGTGATATGCGCCATCATTTTAAAATCGAAGACAATCTAATCGTTGATGCCCTACTGCCTCATCAAGCTGCCCAACCTGAGGTGGCATCCGTACTTGATACATTGGAAGAGCAGCATAAGCAGTTAAATGAAGTAACAGCCAATATTCAAGCCTCTCAAGAGACTAAAAATGGTCAGGCTACTGATAGCGTAGTCACTGTAGACCAAGTCAGACAACTTGCTAATCTGCTCTATGATCATGTTCGTTTTGAAGAACGCGAGCTCTTTCCTATCGTTGAAAAATATCTGACAGAGGATGAGCTGAATGCTGTTTATGATGCGAGTCCAGACCATATTAAGCATTTAGATGAGCAGCGCTAGATTGCACGACGTTTGAATAACATAATCAATTCAAAATAAGAAACACTTATAGCAACGTGCTACTGGTATAAATTTTTTTGGCGTGCTGTCCGCTAGCGTGCTTCGAGCCTGCAAAACGTTTGTTACAGTAGCATGCCAGTAGCACTCTGTTGTTTTTAAATTGGATTAAATATATCTCACATAAAGACCGTTTTATGGCCGTTGATTTAGCTTATTAACGCTAGCGATTAAAGCGACCATTATCATGCCCATTACAATCAGAATAATGGACATCGTATGGGCAGCCTCATAATTAAGGGCCTCTACTTGCTCATAGATAGCAATAGAGACCACTTTGGTTTCGCCTGAGATGCTGCCCCCTATCATTAATACCACGCCAAACTCGCCAATCGTATGCGCAAAGCTAATGAGACTACCGAGGACAATACCAACTCGTGCTTGCGGTAGCGCCACTCTTATAAAACGTTTCAGTCGATTGGGCTCTAATAACTGGGCGACTTCCATCACGCTTCTTGGAATACGTAAAAACTGCGCATAAACAGGCTGTACATAGAACGGTAACGAATAAATAATCGACCCTATCACTAAGCCCTCAAAAGTAAAGATGAATGGGCTGATATTATGCTCAGCAAGCCATTTACCGATGCCAAAATTCGGACTCATCAGTAGTAATAAATAAAAACCAATCACCGTGGGCGGTAATACCAATGGCATAGCAATAATGCCCATTAATAATATCTTAAGACGACCAACAATATGGCCTCGGCTTGGCTTGGCCAACCAGTAAGCCAACGGCGTCGCAAACAATAACAAACACAAGGTCGTCACACCGGCAAGCTTAATACTGACCCAAACTGGGCTGAGCATGCTTGATATAAGGGATTGAGTGATCATAACGTCAATACTGATTGATGAGGGTTATAGTCTGCATAACTGTTTATTATTGCACTGTCAGATGACTATTGAACGGCCAAATAGCCCGCTTGAGAGAAGTATAGTTGTCCTGCGGTAGACTGTAAGTAATCAGTGAAGTCTGTAGCGGTAGATGCGTCACTAATGATTATTCCATCTTGTAGAATAGAGGGATAAGCATCTGGCGGCAAGGTATAAAATTGCTCAGGGGTGGCTTTAATCGCAGTGACTTGTGATTGCGCGACAAATCCATAATCGACACTACCCGTATGAGCGTACTGAAAGGCTTGGCCAATATTTTCAGCTTGTATCAGGCGTTTTTGCTCATTTAGTGAGTCATAGATGTTTTGTGATTGTAGATACGCTTTTGCAGACTCGCCATAAGGAGCAAGCTCAGGATTAGCGATTGTTATCTTACTATTAGGGTTTGCCACAAACAAATCTATCAATGTCGTTTGGTTAAAGTCGTTAATCGGCTTAGTCACACTGTATAGGGCCAATTGACCTTGAGTATAAGTGAACGGTTTATAAGTTTTTTCACCTTGAGGCCTTTTATTAGCCATCTCATTTGCTAACTGAGCAGGGAAGGTTTGGTTGGCAGACAAGAATATATCATAGGGCGCACCGGCTGTGATTTGCGCATATAACTTGCCCGAAGACGCATAGGTTACCTCAATGTCTTGCTGAGGTAGTTTTTTATCTGCTTTATAAGCGTCAACGATATCAGGCAATACATCAGATAAATTAGCAGCAGCGGCAATACGTAGCGTTGCTGTCTGACCAGTCATCTTATTAGACCCAGCTTGCACCGTATCATTTGTGCTTTCTTTAGTACAAGACGTTAACGCTAACGCCAAACAAGTAGAGGCACTGACCGTTAATAAAGCTTTAGATACGGCTGTAAAATCCTGCATTAGAGTCTGACTGCCGCGACCCCTTAATGTATCAATTTTCATAGCCTACCCTATTTACAGATGATGTTTACAAGCTTGCCGTTTTACTACTAAAATGAAAACTTGCACGATTTTAAGACCCATTTTTTATTTAAAAAGCCTTACTAAAACGACTAAGCAAAAACAGTTCTATGACCATTCTTACTTAGCCGTTATTGGTTAATCATTGTTACTTAACCATTCTTATTTAACCACTGCTACTTAGCCATTGTTACTCAACCATTTAGAGGAGTCATCCTCATAGTATTCTTGCTTCCAAACCGGAATGTCCGCTTTGATAGTATCCAATATCCAGCGGCAGGCATCAAATGCAGGATAGCGATGGGCGCAAGCAACCCCAATCCATACCGCTATATCGCCTATCTCTAATGCCCCGATACGATGAATAGCGATGGCATGGGTAATCTCAAATTTGTTTTTTGCCTCTTCAATGATTTGACGGCCTTGATTGATTGCTAATTCTTCATAGCCGTAATAACTTAAGCGATCGACGCTACTGGCGTTATTATGATTACGTACGCGTCCCTCAAAACTGACAAAGGCGCCGCAACTGTCATCATCCAGCATCGCTTTAAGTCTACTCTCATCAATGGCGATGTCTAACAAAGCAAAGCCATCACGTTGAGCCAGCGCGTAGGCCTCATCGACGCTACGGTTTATGTGCATAGATTGGCTATGCACCTCTTTTTTAGCGTTTTCTACGCCAGAATCTGTACCTACATTATTCGTACTCTCTTGCATTATTAACCGCCTGCTACAGGTAAAATAAAAACCACATTATCGCCATCGTTAATCGCTTCCGTCCATTTGACAAAGTAATCATTTACCGCGACCCGTAACTCAGTTTGTGGTCGTGTAAAACGATGCTTTTCACTTAAGTGTTCATACAAACCAGTGAGGGAGAGTGACTGCTGGACGGTAACTTTTTCCTCATGGCAGTTGGCTTCATCAGCCAAACCAGCAAAGTATAAGATATTAATATCCATGGTGGCATCTGTTATTACAGTATTTGTAGTGCTCATAGAGGTCTCCCTAGCTGGCTGATTGTCTCATTAAATATTTAAGTATTAAACCGAAGGATAGTTATAATCTGATTTGCCACCGGTTTTATTAATAAGATGAATACCCTCAATAACGATGTCATGCGACAAGGCTTTGGTCATATCATATATAGTCAAACAGGCGATACTAACGGCGGTTAGTGCTTCCATTTCTACGCCTGTTTTATGAGTGACTTTCACCGTTGCGGTCACTGTAATCGCTTGAGTCACATCGTCATAATCAAAGGTTAAACCAATTTTATCTAAAGGTAGCGGATGACAAAGTGGAATAAGCTCATGAGTACGCTTGGCCGCCATAATACCGGCTATATGCGCGGTCTGAGTGATACTACCCTTTTTAGTCATACCATCAGCGGCTTTAATCTGCGTATAAATACCCTCTGGAAATCGTACTTGCCCGCTGGCATGCGCTTCTCTAGTAGTTACTGTCTTGCCGCTGACATCGACCATATTAATATCGCCATCACTATCCAAATGGGATAACCCAGATGCGGCTAAATCAGTTTGCGTGTTCTGTTCAATATCAGTATTAGAATCAGTATTAGAATTGATCGGCATAGTCTATTTACTCTTTAAAAGTCTCGTTACTCTATTAACAGTCTCGTTATTTTATAAATCATATAAAGCGGCGCACGCCTGTTTGAAATCCTCAGGGGTATTAAAGTTAGTCAATGACTGCCATTCTTTCACAATTGGAATAGCCTGAGTCATTGGTTTAATAAACGTCATCACTTGCCGTTCTCCACTATCAATATAAGCCTTTAAGTCAGGCTCAATACTCAACTGATAAAGCCCTAATAGCGGATATAGATGCGTCTCATCTGTTAAACAAATTACTGATTTCTCTAAAGATTGAGCAATAAAGGGTCGTAGCTTTTGCCATAAATCGGTAGCTGGAATTAAGCTATCACAACTAATGACCATCAACCACGATGAGTGCTCATTCTTTAGCGTTCCAGCGTCAGTTATATTTGTCAGTGGCTGTTTTACTAGTGCCTGCTTTAGCAATAGCTCTTTTATTAATAACTGCAGCGCTGACTCAATCGCTACTAATGCCCCGCCTGTAACTGTATCGCTATTATCGTCAATAGTCGTCGTAGAACCATAATCAGCAACATAATAAATAGGCGACTCTGGGCGGTCTAAAAGCAATTCTGGCGTTACGGTAAAACCACGCTCATTATCAGCAATGATAATGGGTACATTTAAACCGATAGCGTGTCGGACATGATAGTCCAGCAAGCTTTCATCAGTAGGCAGTGTCAACTTAGCTTTGGGTGTGCCCATACGTCTGGAGTTACCGCCAGCCAAGATCACAACACCAGCTAAGCTGTCTAAACGATCAGTCATGGCTAGGATTAGCGCGCATAAAATGAGGCACAAAATTACAAGGACGAGTGCGACTGTCAAATTGATCTTTTAATAGGTCTTCCCAACCAGTACGACAGGCGCCAGTTGAACCCGGCAGGCAAAAGATACCCGTTCCGTTTGCCATACCGGCAATCGCCCGCGACTGTATGGTAGACATACCAATATCGTCTTTTGAAATAAGCCGAAACATCTCACCAAAGCCATCAACAGATTTATCAAACAGCACCTGTACCGCTTCTGGCATACTGTCTCTTATAAAAAAACCAGTACCGCCAGTGGTAATAACCGCATGGACATTGGAATCTGCAATCCAGCCACTAATCACTGCTCGAATATTATAAATATCATCAGTAATGAGCTGGCGGTCTGCCAAATTATGCCCGGCTGCCGTTAAACTATCTACCAAATACTGTCCCGAGGTATCTTCTGCTAGAGTGCGGCTATCAGAGACAGTTAACACCGCGATATTGAGCGGGATGAATTCTGCAGCGGGCTTGGACATGGGTATTCCTTAGTCGTTATTTTTTAATGGTTATAGGTTTGCTATAAGTTATAAAAGTGCGATAAAAAGGTGTGCGATAAAATCTATTTTAAAACGATAAATATCTTACGAAACTAAAAAGAATGGTAAGCCAGCAGCCGTTTAATTATTAGCCACCAATCATAGATAAATTATTCATCATGCCGCTATTAGAATCATGCAAATGGTGATGCTCAGGCTTGATCGGCATAAAGCTGCGTAGCGTGGCCATCAGACCATCGACATCATTTTGACGTAGGTGCTCACGAATGTCGTAATTACCTTGGTCAAATAAGCACAAATGCACCTTACCTAAGCTACTGACCCGCAAACGGTTACAGTTATCACAAAAGTGGGCCGCATAAGGGGCAATCATCCCAATACGTCCAACATAATCCGGATGGCTGTATTCTATCGCTGGGCCGTCGGCGCTACCACGCTCGTTAGTCTGCCAGCCGTGCTCTAATAAATAATCAGTAATGGTATCAGCTTGTGCATGCTGGGCAAAAAACAAGTCGCTGTTGTCACTGGTCTGCATAAACTCGATAAAACGGTAGGTCACCCGACGATTCTTAACATAATCCATGGCATCTAACAGATTTTGAAAGGCGGTTTCTGCCATCAAGATACTGTTTATTTTTAGCTTAATATCCGTGGTTTCTAACAGCTGATCCATATCAGCCATTAACTGCGGTAACATATTAAAGCCGGTCATCTTATGAAAGGTAGCCGCATCAAAGCTATCCATACTGATATTAATCTGATTCAGCCCAGCGTCGTTCCAGCCAGCCAAATGTTTGCCGAGCTTATAACCATTGCTGGTCATTGCCACGGTCTCAATGCCAGGCGTCTGCTTTATGGTTCGGATAATGTCCACGACATCACGACGAATAGAAGGCTCGCCACCCGTGATTCTCACTTTTCTTGTTCCCACTTGGGCAAAGCCACGAATCAACGTCGCAATTTCAGACACGCTCAACTCGTCATCAGGACGCTTGCCCTGATAGCCATTAGGCAAACAGTATTCACAACGGAAGTTACAAAAATCAGTGATGGATAAGCGCAGGTAAGTTAGACGTCGCGAAAAACCGTCTGTTAGAGGTTGATGGTGACTGATAGAGGGGTCAGTAGGCATGGCTGCTACCGACGATGCTATGTGGTTATTCACATTAGTATCGAAATTAGCGGGTGTCGAGACAGGTGAATACAATTGAGCATTCCCTATTGTGGGGCTGTGATAAGTCATATGTCGTTACCATCAATAGTGCGTACGTTAGGCGTTGCCTCAGGTTATGAGTTGGTAAAGTTTTATTGAAAATTTATTATATCAAATTGATAACAGATAGCAATTAACCCTAAGTGCCTTAATATCTACCACTAAAGTAGTATACGTCAAGGCATTTAGGGTAAAATTAATAGGGTTAAATAAACAGCTAGATAGCTTTACTAAACATGTAGCCAAGGAAATGGTTGTACGTTCACGCTATTACCTGCTGTCACATTGCCACTATCTTCTGCTAAAACAATAAAACAGTTTGCACGGCTGAGCTGCTTTATTCTATGAGAGTCTTGTTTAGAGAAACACTCAACTTGATAGCTACCACATTCGACTTGTGACAATACGCCGCGTTGAAAATCAGTACGACCGACTGATTTTTTAATATCATTTATCAGAGTTGCCGTTACCGTTAGCTGCATTGGTTGCTCAGCTATAGAAGCACCAGATAATTGCCATAATGCCGGAATCACAAACTGCAGCGCACCCACTACCGTTGATAAAGGGTTCCCTGGTAAGCCAAAGTACAATACGGGCTTATCAGCTTTGGGTGTCAGCTCACCGAAAACGAAAGGTTTGCCAGGTTTCATTGCCACTTTATAATGATTGATTTGGCCTAATTGCTCAATGACTGTGGTCAAAAAGTCGTAATCGCCCACTGACACCCCAGCGGTGGAGATCAGTACATCACATTCTTTCATGGCCTTAGCGACCGCTTTGGTGGTTTTATCTAAATCGTCAGGAATGATGCCATAATCACGAACAACGATTGGTAACGGCTCTAACAAAACTTTTAGAGTGGGTGTATTAGAGTTATATATTTGCGCCAAACTTTTTAATTTACCACCAAGTGCTACCAGCTCATCACCGGTAGCCAAAACACCTACCGTCAGTGGCTTAAATACTTTTACTTTATCAACGCCTAAATTGGCGAGCAAGCTAATATCAGCAGGGTTTATACGTTTGCCTTGTTGTAAGACCAGCTCGTTGTATTGTATCTCTTCCCCTTGCTTGCGGATATTCGCATCTACGTCTGCCGCCTTTGATAAAATAATCTCGTAAGGTTGCGTTTTATCTAGGCTGTCTTTTATATAAGCAAAATTAGTATTTTCTTGCATAATAACGGTATCACAACTGTCCGGCACCACAGCACCAGTAAAGATACGGATACCTTGGCCTTTTTTGACAGCGCTCGTGTAAGGACTTCCTGCTTGCGACTCACCAATAATCTCAATAAGACTGCCTTTCGATAGCGTGCTACCGTGAGCCATAGCGTAGCCATCCATCGCCGATATATTCTGTCTCGGCACCGAAAATGGTGAAATAATATATTCAGCCAGTATGTGGTTACGGCTGTCTAATAGCGCGCAAGTTTGCGTCGCTCTTTTTTTTAGTGGCAAATCATTTTGATTATAAATAGCTATGCGTTGCTGGATTGCAGACCGCAACTGCTCTGTAGTAATCATAAGTGTACACTCGTTTTATTAATAATAAATATTCGATCCATTTATCAGTGATAAGTTTATTAGTGCTAGGGCATGTTTGCTAACATCATATACCTTTACTAGCCGCGATATACATTTTCTTGTGCCAGCACCATTTCAATCCCTTCTATCTGCGCCTCATCAGCTAAGGTAAATAAGTAATCACAAAGCGACTGATGAAAGGCCAGTTGACTCAGCTTATTGGCTATCGCAGCGCCTACTTGCTCATAACTCATTTGTATTCCGGGCTGTTTATTGAGCACCTCAACAATGTGAAAGCCATATCTGCTTTCGATAGGACTAGGGGCTATACCGGTCTCTAACTGAAATAACACGCTTTCAAACTCTGGTACGGTTTGACCTTTACTAATAATACCCAAATCGCCCCCTTGTTCTTTTGAAGGACAAGCCGAGTGCTGACGTGCTAATTCAATAAGTGCCGCAGTAGAATTGCTATCAGCCTTAATTTGCTCAATCATATCGTAAGCGGTCTTTTTGAGTTTCAGTCTTTCGTCACCATCTTCAGGCAAGCAAGCCAATAAGATATGGCGAGCAGTCATAATAGGATCAGTCTTAAAGTCACTTATATTTTGATCATAATAACGCTCGCAGGTTGCACTGTTCGGTATAGTGGCTTTTACGTTTTTATCAATCAAGCTAGAGATGGCTTTTTCTTCATCTGCTTCCCATGCCGATTCGCCTATACTGCTGTCACTTAAAACAGCAAGCCTTAACAATTCACGAACCACCAGCGCCTGAGTCGCTAAAAATACCGCATCCTCTTTAGTTTCTGCGGGATGGTATTGCATCTCTTGCGCAATATCAGTTCTTTCGATCATCACGCCGTTGACCAGTACAGAAGGCAGCTCATCACGGCTAGAGGCGATTAGGTTCTTATGGTTACTTCGCTCTTCTGCCATTGCTTTTTCGATGAACTCTTGATCAGAATGTGGCTTTTTAAGATCCGTTAAGGTTGGCATAAGATGAACAATATCATCTGTGTTTTGCATTTTCGCAGTGTCCATTGCCATATTATCCGCTACAGTAGAAGAATTAGCGGCATGAGTATCACAATTAACGTGGTCGGCGGGGTTATAGGTACTGACAGTCATAGTTGGTGCTCCGCTAAGAATTCGTATAATAGACATTTAGAAAATGCTGTGTTTAAAAAGATGGTATTTAAATACAACATTGAGATCATTAATTTAAGTCGGGCTAAATGTTACAAAAGACCTCTTATTGAGAGCTCTTTTGTCTAACAATCTGATAGCGACGACCGAGATACCAAACGGGTGCACTAACAATATGAATCAATCGGGTAAACGGAAAGATCATTATAAGAGTAATACCCAGAGCCATATGTAGCTGATAAATGATATCGGTTTGCTCAATACGTGCCGCTGCCTGTATAGGTCTTAAGATAGTGATATCTTGCGCCCAACCGGCTAAGTTCATCATCGTCAGTCCATCTAAATGTTGCACAGAGGTAAAAATAGACGCCAAACCCAAGTTAAGCTGAATAAATAACAGTACCAGTATGAGCTTGTCTGAGAACGACGAGGTATTGGAGATACGATCATCAGTGAAACGTCGCCACATGAGCATAACCAAGCCAATCCAGCAGAAGACCCCTGCGATACCGCCAACGACTACCGCTACCACTTGTTTGCGTCCCGCACTGATAAAGGATTCATAAAGAAAGTGCGGGGTTAACATACCGAATAGATGTCCCAGTAGTACGACGATAATACCAACATGGAATAGATTGCTGGCCCAGCGCATGTTTTTGGTTCTGAGCATCTGCGAAGACCCTGATTTCCATGAGTACTGAGACAAGTCAAAACGTACCCAGGTACCGACGATAGCGACGGTCAATGCAATGTAGGGATAAATACCAAAAGTGAATATTTGCAGCCAATTTAGATTGGCTAAAGTCTGTATACCAGGATCTGCAATATTCATATCTTCTCTCCTTGTTATTGTTTGACCGAGGGTTTTTGTTTAAAGTCCACCCAGTGCACAGGGGCATCAACAGCATTTTTTGTTTTGACAGGTCTAACGCCAGCTTTAGCGGCCAGATTATGGGTACTGGTCTCTGAAGGACAGCGCTCTTCCTGCTGGGCACCCAAGAAGTCGACCACTTCTTCTTCCCACTCTTTATCTAACGCTTCAAAGCTATCATCTCGCGTCTCTTTACTGATTTTTTCCTGAAAGTCGTCAACCATCTCAAGGGTTTTTCCGGCAATCTGTAATAGTGCATTAAAACACCCTTGATATAAGCTTTTTCGGTCACCGAGTCGGGCGGCCAGCAACGCAATAATATGACTGACATCGGCAATATCCATACGAATCTGAATGTCATCTTCAATAACAGTGGCTTGATAGGCCAAGAATTCTAGATATAAAGGCAGAAAGTCTGGTAACTCTTTAACACCAATCTCAAAGCCCGCCTCTTCATATTGACCCATCAGATCGACCATAGCTTGACCGCGGTCACGCGACTCGCCATGGACATGCTCAAATAACCATAACGACAACGAACGACCGCGCTCAAACAGGCCATCATAACGAGATTGCGCCTCAAGAGATCCGGTCTCAACTAAGTCGTCAATTAAGCTGATTATTTGGCCCCGTACTTGGGGGCTAATCAGAGTTGATTTTACAACGATCTGCTTACACTGAGCAAAAGCATCGCCTTCAAACAGCTCGTTACTCGGATAGTCTATGAGTAAGCTCAACACTTTTAATAGCTTTAATTCCGAATCACCAATTTTAGGTAGCGGGTTCAGATGACTGGCTGGATCTGGATTATAAGACTGAGCACTATAAGACTGAGAGGTTTGCATATTATGATTCCCACTTTTGGACAGTATCAATAAAGTCGCGACGGTTGGTTTTACGTTGGCCAAACATACTATTATCAGTAGAACCGGAACAACCGTCACCAAAGGTGAAGCCACAGCCCCCACGCTCAGCAAAAGCATCACTCAATGCTTCTTCTCGATGCGCGGTTGGGATGACAAAGCGGTCTTCATAGTTGGCAATCGCTAGATAACGATACATCTCTTCGACCTGAAGTTTGGTGAGACCCACATCGTCCAATATGCTTTGAACCTCTTGCTTTTCGACCAGCTGCATACGTTTGTAGCTACGCATAGCAAGCAGACGTTTTAGAGCCAGACGAACGGGCTCTTCATCACCAGCAGTCAGTAGATTGGCTAAATAACGCAGCGGTATACGTAGGCTGTCCACATCTGGAATGAGTCCATCCATGCCTACCTTGCCGGCTTCAGCAGCATTTTGAATAGGAGAAAGTGGCGGCACATACCAGACCATCGGCAAGGTACGATATTCAGGATGTAGCGGTAAAGCGAGCTTCCAATCTACGGCAAGTTTATATACCGGTGAGCGCTGCGCAGAATCGATAACGGATTGCGGTACGCCATCTTTTAATGCTTGTTCGATCACTAGCGGATCATTAGGATCTAAAAATAAATCCAATTGCGCCGGATAGATATCTTTTTCGTTTGGTGTACTAGCGGCCTCAGCAATTTTATCAGCGTCATATAACAGCACGCCTAAATAGCGGATACGACCGACACAGGTTTCTGAACAGACTGTCGGCAAACCAGCTTCAATACGCGGATAACAAAAGGTACATTTTTCAGACTTTCCTGACTTCCAGTTATAGTAAATCTTTTTATAAGGGCAGCCTGAGATACACATCCGCCAGCCGCGACATTTGTCTTGATCAATCAGGACAATACCGTCTTCTTCACGCTTGTAAATAGCGCCACTAGGGCACGCCGCCACACAGGTAGGGTTCAAACAATGCTCACAAAGACGCGGCAGATACATCATGAATGTATTCTCGTATTCTCCGTAAATATCCGCTTGGATATTATCGAAATTTTTGTCTTTGCGTCTTTTTTCAAACTCCGTGCCTAGAATCTCCTCCCAGTTAGGGCCCCATTCTATCTTTTGCATGCGCTTGCCAGAAATTAATGAGCGTGGGCGGGCAATAGGCTGGTGGTTACTAATAGGCGCGGTATGAAGATGCTGATAATCAAAATCAAACGGTTCGTAATAATCATCAATTTCTGGTAAATCGGGGTTGGCAAAGATATTAGCCAACACTCTAAACTTACCACCAATGCGTGGGTTAATAGTGCCGTTAGCGTTACGTATCCAACCGCCATTCCACTTGTTTTGATTTTCCCATTCTTTGGGATAACCAATACCAGGCTTGGACTCAACGTTATTAAACCACGCATATTCCATGCCTTCACGGCTGGTCCAAACGTTTTTACAGGTGACTGAGCAGGTGTGACAACCGATGCATTTATCAAGGTTAAGCACCATGCCGACTTGCGAACGAATTTTCATGGGTGTGCTCCGAGTATGGATAGAAAGAAGTCGCTTTAGCCGTCAATGCTGGTAGGCAATGGGCGCGGCAATGAATCATCTGGCTTGTCTTCTAACCAGTCAATTTTTGACATTTTACGGATAACAACAAACTCATCACGGTTACAACCTACCGTTCCATAATAGTTAAAGCCGTAAGATTGCTGCGCATAGCTACCAATCATATGGGTTGGCTTTAAGATAGTACGGGTCATTGAGTTGTGAATGCCGCCACGAGTACCAGTCTGCTCAGAACCAGGAATATTGACCAGTTTTTCTTGAGCGTGATACATCATGGTCATGCCTTCTTTGACCCGCTGACTGACGATGGCACGAGCGGTGAGCGCGCCGTTAGCATTGAACAGTTCAATCCAGTCGTTATCGACGATACCTGCTTTTGCCGCATCAACTTCTGACATCCAGACACAAGGGCCACCACGGCTTAAGGTCAACATCAATAAGTTGTCAGAATACGTACTATGGATACCCCACTTTTGATGCGGTGTTAAAAAGTTAAGGACAATTTCTTTATTACCATTGGGCTTAGCGTTTTTGACTATCTCAGTGGTTTTGGTATCAATCGGTGGACGATACTGCTGCATTTGCTCTCCAAATGCCTGCATCCAAGGATGATCTTGATAAAACTGCTGACGGCCGGTAAGCGTACGCCAAGGAATGAGCTCATGAACGTTGGTATAACCGGCGTTATAACTCACTTCATCAGACTCGATACCTGACCACGTTGGGCTTGAGATAATTTTTCGCGGTTGCGCCACAATGTCTTTAAAGCGAATTTTTGTATGCTCACTAGATTTGGCAAGATGCTCGTGTTCGCGACCGGTAAACTCAGATAATGCCTGCCAGCCCTTAACAGCGACATGACCGTTGGTTTCTGGAGCAAGCATTAAGATGGTTTCAGACGCATGGATTGCGGTACTGATACGCGGTCGACCTTCGGAAACACCAGGTTCAGTCACGCGGTAATTGAGATCGCCCAGTTGTTTAACTTCAGTTTTGACGTCCCAATTTAGACCTTTTGAGCCGTTACCTAGCTCTTCTAAAGCAGGACCAAGCGAGGTGAACTTAGCATAGGTACTTGGATAATCACGCTCAACGATTTTAATCATTGGGCAGTTTTTACCTGGAACGGGTTTTTCGCCAGCGGTTTTCCAGTCTGTGCCGCCAAATGGCTGAGCCAATTCGCCTGGGGTGTCGTGTTGCATCGGATAAGTAACGACGTCAGTCTCAACACCTAAATGGCCTTTAGAGATTTCAGAGAAGCTCTTAGCGATACCTTTATAGATTTCCCAATCGGTTTTAGATTCCCAAGCAGGGTCTGTTGCTGCGGTTAAAGGATGAATAAAAGGATGCATATCTGAGGTATTCATATCATCTTTTTCATACCAAGTCGCAGTCGGCAGGACGATATCGGAATACATACAAGTAGAAGACATGCGGAAGTCTAACGTGACCACCAAATCCAGCTTGCCAGTCGGGCCTTTTTCTACCCAATCGACTTCTTTTGGTTGTAACTCACCAGCAGCGTTTTCTTCGTTTAATAGACCGTTTTTGGTACCCAAGAAATACTTGAGCATATATTCATGCCCTTTACCTGATGAGCCCAAAAGGTTTGAGCGCCAGATAAACATATTACGAGGGAAGTTAACGGGGTTGTCCGGTGCTTCACAGGCAAAACGCATACTGCCATCTTCTAAAGAGTCCACCACATAATCCTCAATCTCCTTACCACTCGCTTTTGCTTGCTCAGCAATGATTAGCGGGTTGCGATCGAGTTGCGGGGCAGAAGGTAACCAGCCTGCACGTTCCGCCTGAATATTGTAATCCAGCATATGCTCAGGAAAGTCTGCTTTATTAGCATTAGGAGAGAGAATCTCATGCGCGGAGATGGTCTCATGACGCCACTGCGAACTATGGGCATAAAAGAAGCTAGTACCCGCCATTTGGCGTGGTGGACGATGCCAATCCAGCGCAAAGGCTAGTGGCAACCAACCAGTCTGTGGACGTAGTTTTTCTTGACCCACATAATGTGCCCAGCCGCCACCTGATTTGCCGATGCAACCACACAGCATTAGCATGTTAATAACGCCGCGATAGTTCATGTCGAGGTGATACCAGTGATTCATACCCGCACCGATGATAATCATCGATTTGCCTTTAGTCTTATGCGCATTTTCTGCAAACTCACGGCCCACTTGGATGACCCGCTCACGACTGAGACCCGTAATCACTTCCTGCCACGCAGGCGTTCCTGGGACACTAGCATCGTTATAATCATCGGTGACGTGATCGCCGCCAATCCCATTATCAACACCAAGATTGGCCACTGTTAAGTCAAATACGGTCGCTACTATAGCGGTGGTGCCATCAGCAAGGGTGACGGTTTTACAAGGAACGGTTTTTTGCTGTAACGCGTCGCCTGGTACGCATTCAAAATGTGGGTGTTTAACATGACCAAAGTAGTCAAAGGCGACTATGCTGGTTTCACCGCTGTCTTTTAGGGTTAATGTCAGGTCAATTTCCTCACCTGTCGTACCGTTCTTCTGCTCAATGTTCCATTTACCCTTTTCGCCCCAGCGATAACCAATAGAGCCTTGTGGAGAAACCAACTCGCAATCATTATTCAGGCCGATGGTTTTCCATTCTGGATTGTTTTCTTGACCTAAGTTATCAATCAAGTCAGAAGCACGAAGATAGCGACCAGGACGACGCGAGCCTTCTTCCCCTTCTAGCATGACCAAGATTGGCATATCGGTATAGCGCTTGGCGTAGTCTAGAAAATAAGCACTAGGCTGCTTGATGTAAAATTCTTTGATAATGACATGACAAAACGCTTGAGCGACCGCCGCATCCGTCCCTTGTTTAGGGTTCAGCCATAAATCAGTTAACTTGGATATCTCCGCATAATCGGGAGTTATAGACACTGTTTTGGTGCCTTTATAACGGACTTCAGTGAAAAAATGCGCATCGGGTGTACGCGTTTGCGGGACGTTTGATCCCCAAGCAATAATATAATCAGAGTTATACCAATCGGCTGATTCAGGTACATCCGTTTGCTCACCCCAAGTCATTGGAGACGCCGGTGGCAAATCACAGTACCAATCATAAAAAGATAAGTTAGCGCCACCAATCAAGGATAAATAACGGCTACCAGCAGCGTAGCTGACCATCGACATGGCAGGAATAGGAGAGAAACCGACGATACGGTCAGGGCCGTAAACTTTGGCAGTATAGACGTTACTTGCGGCAATAATTTCGTTGACCTCTGCCCAAGTTGAGCGGATAAAGCCCCCTAAACCGCGCTTAGATTTATACTGTTCCGCTTTGATTGGATCTTCGACGATACTTCCCCAAGCATCGACTGGGTCTGGAAACTCACCCTTGGCTTCACGCCATAATTTTAGTAAAGGCTTACGTACTTTAGGATATTTGACCCGGTTGGCAGAATACATATACCAGCTGTAGCTTGCGCCACGAGGACAGCCACGCGGTTCGTGGTTGGGTAAGTCTGGACGCGTTTCTGGATAGTCGGTTTGCTGAGTTTCCCACGTTACCAGTCCGTTTTTCACATAGATTTTCCATGAGCAAGAACCCGTACAGTTGACGCCATGGGTTGAGCGCACGACTTTGTCATACTGCCAACGGCTGCGATAAGCATTTTCCCACTCACGCGACTCATCACGTGTTTCGCCGTGTCCATCGGCAAACTCACCCTTTTTGCGTTTAAAAAAACGGAATTGGTCGAGTAAATGGCTCATTTCGCTATCCTCTATTATGTTGTTACTTATGGTGTATCTAGAATTGAACTTCGAGTAATTTAAGTAATTTCTCTAAGTTCATAAGCTATAAATACTATTTCGATATCGTCATTTTAAGTAAGCGCTAAAGGACTTACTATTATCTAACATGAGCACAACACTACTCCTTTAGTAGTAGCCATTATAAAAATACTGTCGTCAAAAACTAATCAATAAGAGAGAAAATGCTCGATAGAAAAACCAAATAAAACTGAATTAGCAAAAAAAATGCTACTTACCGAAGTAAGTAGCATTGTTAAAAAACCTTAATACTATATTCTAGTACTGATATGGTTTTAACACCTTTATACTTTTAACACCTATAATTGATTCACTTTGGAAAGCATACAGTGCTACTAGGATAAATTTTCGAAGCCTCTGGAGTGGCGCAGCCACACAGCAAGCGAGTAAAATTTGTACCAGTAGCACGTCATCATATCTGTAGCTATTTTATTATAAACTGACTATATATAAATCTAGCAAGGATATTCAGCGTTTTTGCGACTGTAATACCACCAAGTCAATACGATGCAAATGATATAAAAAATGATTAAAGTAATAAAGGTACCGAAGACTCCTAAGCCCGACCCAAACATTTTAGGTATAAAGAAGGCGCCATAAGCTGCGATAGCTGAAGTAAAGCCAACCACCGCTGCCGACTCTTTGCGAATTTCTACGAACAGCCTTTCTTGGCCAATTTTCTCTGGTTCGAGGCGCTCATGTAGCGTTCTAAAAATAACCGGAATCATAGTAAAGGTAGAACCATTACCAATGCCAGTGGTGATAAATAACACCATAAATGAGATAAAGTACCCGGCAAAGCTGCCTTTACTGCTCTCATTGGGTAAGAAATACATGACAGCCAACACGGCCAATACCATCACAATATAATTCCAAAAAGTAACTCTAGCGCCGCCTACTTTATCAGATATCCAACCGCCTAACGGACGAAACAACGCGCCTACCAAGGGACCTAAAAAGGCAAATTTCAGGGCATCTATGGCGGGGAATGAATTCTTAATCAACATAGGAAACGCAGCAGAAAAACCAATGAATGAACCAAAGGTTGCCATGTAAAGAATGCACATAATCCAATTGTGCTTACGCTTAAAGATAATGGATTGATCTTTAAAAGAAGCTTTGGAAGTTGCAATATCATTCATGCCAAACCAAGCCAGTACTGAGAATAAAAGGATAAATGGCACCCAAATAAAGCCCGCATTTTGCAGATAGAACTGTTGGCCCGAACCGGAAATCTGTGGATCGCCTCCTAAGCTCCCGAATGCGGCAAATAAGATAACCACTGGGACGACGAACTGCATGACAGACACGCCTAGATTACCAAGACCTGCATTAAGGCCAAGGGCGGTACCTTGTTCAGATTTTGGAAAAAAGAATGAGATGTTAGACATAGAAGAGGCAAAGTTGCCCCCACCGAAACCACAAAGTAGCGCAATGACTGCGAATATAATAAACGGGGTATCAGGGTTTTGAACCGCAAATCCCATCCATAATGCTGGAATTAATAGTGATGCAGTAGAGATCGCAGTCCAGCGCCGGCCACCAAAAATAGGCACCATAAAAGAATAAAAAATCCGCAGTGTCGCTCCTGATAAACCTGGCAAAGCAGCCAACCAAAATAGCTGCCCGCTATCAAAATCAAAACCAATCTCTGGGAGGCGAACAATGACCGCACTCCATACCATCCATACCGCAAAAGCCAGTAATAAAGCGGGTATAGATATCCATAAATTGCGACGGGCGACTTTTTTGCCGCTACTTTCCCAAAACTCCTCTATTTCAGGACGCCAGTCAGTGATGAGCTTACCACCTTTAAAATCGTCATTACTGCCCATACTGTTCCTCACTTAATATCGTCTATACAGTTAAGCCGTTATAAAAATAGGCAGTAGGAAGTAAGCGTTTAAAAGTGCTTGCAGATCTTAAACAGCGTACCACCCTTGCTTATTGGCTCTATTATTCACTTGATGCATTACCAACAAATGATAACTGACGGTACTTGTTTATCACTGTTATTAGTATTAATACATAGTGGTATACTGATGGCTTAAAGAGGTATAGTGAAGACAGATTCATCAATGACAAGTTGGTATTTAGGCTTATACGCTTAGATATTTCGAACTCAAAGTTGCTAAAAATTTATGTATTTTGATAGGTAAAAGCTTATTAATTATGAATAATCGTCTATTACGACATTCTTTACCCCTTCATGCTTGGGCCGCTATCTTTACCATTTCTATCTTATGCTTTGTATCGGCATTAGGTAGTGGCATGCTGGCTTGGGTGTCAGAAGCCGATGCGCAGGCCCTTAACACCGCGGGCTCCATACGGATGGCAACCTATCGTATCAGCTTTCAACTGGCGACTGATTTTGCTGAAGACAACCCTTTTAATTCGAACATTGGTCTTAAGAAAAACGACTTTGAAGGTAAGGACGAAAATAAGGTTGGAGAGCAAACTCAGTTAAGTCTTGTCAATAAAGGAGAGGCTGAGAAAATACTAATTCTCATTAAAGATATGGAAAATAGGCTTGCAAAATTACATGATTATCAATTGGCTAATGCTAATAACGATAAAATAATCAATAACCAACTTGAGCAAATAAACTCACAGTGGTTTCGCGATTTAAAGCCCGCTTTGTTACTACAGGACAAACAGAAATTTTATATCACCTCATCTCAGTATGTTAAAGATGTGGATAGCTTCGTCAGTAGGCTACAGCATAGAAATGAGCAGCGTCAGACGTGGCAGCAGATCCTACAAATTGTATCGTTACTGCTGACCATTATTATTATGCTTATCGGTATGCACAAACTGCGTCAAAATGTGCTAATACCTGTACAACAGCTTATTAAAGCCAATTATAAATTTAAGCAGGGCAAGCGCAATACGAGAGTATCTATATCAGGCTATAGCGAGTTCAATAAACTTGGCGATTCTTTTAATGATATGGCCAGCACCATTGAGACTCATCAACGCTCACTCGAAAGTGAAGTACAGATAAAAACTCAACATTTAGTGAAAGCCAACCAAGTACTATCGCTGTTTTATGATTTTTCTAAATCCCTAAGCACCAGTCAAGTGAGCTTATATAGACTTGATACCTTAATTACAGACTTTGGCAAGATTTTCCCTCATTTAGAGTTCGTTTTATGTATTCAGAATAAATTTATAAATAATAAAAACGCCATCATCTTACACGGTGAAAAAATGAAGGAACTGTGTAAAAAGCTAAACTGTGATAACTGCTTAACTAGAGAAGGGGTATATACCAAATCCTACCCTATCGCCCACCAAAAGGTTGAATTCGGCGAGTTGAAAGTCAGACCAAAGTCGGTCCTACTGATTAATAGTACGTTGTCGCCAGATGATAATAGTCATAATACAAAGCCTAGCGACACCCAAACCTCACAACGTATTCAGATGGCAAAAGAAGGCAGAACCTTTTTTAATTCTGAAATAGGTTCTGAGCTGGATGTTGAAAACAATGAGCTGATCGTCGCGCTCACCAATCTAATCAGTACGGCTCTGTCATTGCGTAAGCAACGACAGCAGGAGCACCAACTTATCTTGTTCGAAGAGAGATCCACTATCGCCAGAGAGTTACATGATTCTTTGGCTCAGTCATTGTCCTATCTGAAAATTCAAGTCAGTGTATTAGAGAGGCATCTTAAAAATGGCTGTAACGAGCAAGTTGAAGCGACCGTCCGGCAGCATATTGATCAAATAAAAGCAGGTCTTAGCTCCGCCTATCAACAGCTAAGAGATTTATTAATTACTTTTCGACTCACTATTGATAATGATAATTTTGATGAAGCATTACACGAAGCCGCCAATGAATTTGCCTTAAAGGGGCAGTTTGATATTTCGGTAAGCAATCGAATAATGACTTTAAATTTAAGTGCCACTGAACAAATCGATTTGATCCAAATTGCCAGAGAGGCGTTGTCGAATATTAGCAGGCATGCCCAAGCTAAAAATGTCGCCATTGATTTGGGTTATGATGATGAGGATAAATATATTGTGATGTCTATTGCCGACGACGGTGTTGGTATGTCAGGCACCGTAGATCAGACTCAGCATCATGGCTTAATGATTATGAAAGAGCGCGCCCACAACTTAGGTGGGGAATTGACCGTCTCTAACAATCAACCACAGGGCACTACAATAACCGCAAAGTTTGCGCCTAATTTCTTTGACGAAAGTACCATCGAAGACGCTTATCTATAATTTAGTAAAAATAGCCCGTAAAACTTATTAGCTTGTCTTTTCTTGAGATTTAAAACGCTTATTTTGTAGCATTTTTAATATGTGAGTATGTTATGAGTACCAAAGTTTATACCGCCGCTTCTCCCGCTCGGCTGTTATTAGTAGATGACCATCCTATGCTACGTCGAGGCGTCGCAGAATTATTGAGTCTTGAGAGCGATGTCAAAGTCGTTGGTGAAGCGAGTAATGGACAAGAGGCATTGGCGTTCTTAGCAGATAATGAGGTCGATTTGGTCATCCTAGACCATAAAATGCCTGTACTAACCGGTATGGAAACTTTAAAAGAAATCAAAGCGAGAAACATTAAGACCAAAACCGTATTATTTACGGTTTCTGATAGCGGTGAAGATGTGCAAGATGCTTTGAAGTTAGGCGTAGATGGCTACCTATTAAAAGATATGGAGCCCGAATTAATTATTATTGATATTAGAAAAATATTGCGCGGCGAGCTGGTTATCAGTCCAAACTTAGCGTCAATATTGGCACAAACCTTACGTACCCCCAGCATTGAAGATATTGCCGGCAATCTGACGGGTAGAGAGTTACAAGTGATTCAAATGATCGCTGAAGGGCTTAGTAATAAAATGATCGCCAATAAGCTCGATATTGCAGAATCCACGGTAAAAGTACATGTAAAGCATATCCTCAATAAAACTGGTCTGCGTACGCGGGTGGAAGCCGCTGTTTGGACAGTCAATCATTTATCCAAACAATAGCCGTCAAAATAACTTGTTGTCGAAACTGACAAACGAAAAGCCACCTAACTACAAATTAGGTGGCTTTTTATATTCGTCGGAAGAATAATTGCAGGAAAAACAGTCGTCGGAACAACAATACTAACCGTTATATTCTTTAGCAATCTGAATATCCACTGATGACATTTTATACTCATCACCAAAGCCGTCTTCAGGTTCTTTTAGCCAGAAGAAACAAAGTATCCAAGCAATAAAGGCACCTATAGCGATAATAAAAAAGAACTGATTGGGCTCAACTAAGGTAAATACAAACAAGTAGAATACCGCACCCACGTTGCCATAAGCCCCTGCTAAACCTGATATCTGACCAGTAAGACGGCGCTTAATTGAAGGAATAACCCCAAAAGTCGCCCCTTCTGCGCCTTGTACAAACACTGAGCATAAAATGGTAAACACCACCGCAATAAATAACGGCCATTCTGCATTTAATAAGCCCATTAGCCCAAATCCAATACCAATGCCGAACATATATATCAACATAACCAGACGGCGATTGCCTACTCGATCGGAGATATAGCCGCCAAGTGGCCTTGCCCATAAGTTAACAAAGGCAAAAGTTGAGGCAACGAGGCCTGCTACCGTAGGATCAAGTTTCCAGGTCGCTGCAAAGAACATCGGTAGCATAGACACTACCGCAAGCTCTGCCCCAAAGTTAGCAAAGTAAGTTACGTTTAGCGCAGCAACAGAGGTAAACGGATATTTATCATCTTCAGGAATCCCCGCCTTAATGATAGGGACGTTAACGCTAACGGCTTTATAAATTTGATATAGCACCATTAACCCGATAACGCCATAGCACACCCACGCGCCAGTCTCACTTAAAAATCCCATGCCTTGAGTACGATAGACCAGTAGCGATAAGACCCCATATAAAGGAATAATAAATAAACAATATAATAGTAGATCTGCCCAAGTAGACACCTCTAAGGCGCCAGCCGAACGTGCTTTTTTATGGGTATCGGCCGTTGGACCATCGGTAATCAGAAACCAGTACGCAACGCCATATGCCGCCATAAGTAAGCCAGACAAAGCAATGGCCCAGCGCCAACCATCATCGCCACCGAAGAACTGTAGCGCAACCGTCGGAATAGTAATCGCCGCTGCTGCTGAGCCAAAGTTCCCCCACCCTGCATAAAAACCCTCGGCAAAGCCAATATCTTTCGGCTTAAACCAAAGGGCAGTCATGTGGATACCAACGACAAAACCGGCACCGACGATAGACATAAATAATCGTGCAACGAACAGTTGCATGGCAGAAGTACCAAAGGCAAAAAACCAAGTCGGTATCGCCATGACCACCATTAATATAGAGAATACTCGTCTAGGTCCAAAACGATCTAATGCCATTCCCACGACTACTCGGCCAGGAATGGTCAAAGCAACGTTTGCAATTAGAAACAACTTAATATGATCTGGCGTCAAATAGCTTTCTGTCTGTAACATAGACGTGGCTAGCGGCGCCATGTTAAACCAAACATAGAAGGTAAGAAAAAAAGCGATCCACGTATAGTGAAGCGCTTTTATTTCTCGGCGTTCAAGCTCAAGTAGCTCTTTTGCATGCATAGTAAATAGCCCCTATCGTAAATTTCTACCGTTGTAATAGGGGCAATATACCAATAAGTAGTGAGGCTAACTATTGAGCGAAAGCAGTATAGATTCTACTTTCAATACTACTTAATAGGGATTAAAGAGTAGTATTAACGGAGGTAGTGCTCTGTAAAACCCATATAGACTTCTTAGAGCAGATGAATACCTATACAGGCTATTTCTTATTTAATTAATAAGTCGTTTAGTGGATCACTCTCATTCATGATTTTGGCTCTGCCAACGTGTTAGTGGACTTACCATTAGCAGCAAGCGAGCGTGCCCTAGCGCTATTAAGCTTTAACGTAGGAATAGAGCTGGGACAGCTGGTATTTATCGTCTTAGTATTTCCGATAGCGCTGTTGCTACGTCACACGCGTTTTTACAAATCAGTCATATTTTATGCAGGTTCTCTGATCAGTATTGTCATTGCCTTGTGGTGGTTTTTTGAGCGAATAATGTGATGACGCTTTAGAGCTCAAAATAAAAGTTCTTTAACAAAATATAGGGCGTGCTGATTGTGTTTATTAAGTGTTTTTGAATAGGTAGTCAATAAAAGATAAAGATCATCAAAATCTAGTTACTTAATAACCTCAACATTGATAGCTTTGGCCCAATCATTATATTTGCAGCGTATACAAGTCTGGTTTGGCTTAGAGATATTATCGACATAGCCGCAATGCATACAAGCATAGTAAGTTCCCGAATCTATCTGCTCGACTGCCTCATAAACATTCAATACCTTGTTGGTGCATTTCAGCAAAAAACTCATCGTGCGACATTTCTCCCTGTTCAATCTTATCGAGAATCAATTGGCCATTCTCTACAATATAAATCTGTCTTCCTTCTATAAAATCTTCAAAAGGCTGGTATTTCATCATAGTCCAAGTACACAGCCGATATAGAGCAATCACCATACTCATAATCAGTACTGCCTGAATCAGCGGTAAGTCCTCGGTGAACATCGGGGCACCCGCAATAGAACCCAGCGATAAAATAATCGTCAGCTCAAAAATTGATAGTTGACGAACACCACGATTGCCAGTAAAACGTAGAAATAAAATAATCATGCTAAACATCACGATCACGCGTATAACAATTTCGGCGGCAAATGTCCAAGTCGTGTCATGAATAAAGATACTGGCCCAATCCATGTGTTGTTTTCCTTTTTATAATTCCTAGGCATTAACCTATAGGATCGTCTTTAAATTGGATCAACTATGCCAGTTTTAGGTCTACGGTTTTTCAGCGCATATCAATCAAGCCAGCTTTGTTGTTGCGCGTGGGCGAGTTGATCAGGCGTATCAACATCATAACTGAGCTGATGATTTATGACGGTACTGATTTGATTGGGTGGCAATGCTCTAATTAAATGCCGCAGACCCTTATCTCCTATCAGCGCTGATTGCCATTGTTTGAGTAGCTCATAGCTAATTACTAAGGGTAAGCCAACAATATTTTCTTTATTCGACTCAGAAAGAAACTTCTCATTCAAATGTTGATAGCTGCTCGCAACCACAGGGGTCTTGCCTGCCAGCAAATTGATTAGATGGTGTTTGTCCAATAAGACTTGGTCGATCCCCATGATTAACACCCGATCAATTGATGGGCTATTAAGATGGGTTAGTGTTTCAATACCTAGAGATAGACTGTGCGCCATACCGGTTTCAGGTACCGGATTGACCACAGTATGAACCTTTGGTTCTTTAATAATTAATTCTGCTAGCGCGTTGACGATCACTGGATCATTGGCAGGAATAATAACGATGACGGTATAAGGTTGAGTGACCACTACCAGCTTAGTCATATAGCAAATCAGCGGTTCGCCATTTTTACTTAATAGTTGCTTGTATTGACCAAGACGCTGGCTGAGACCGCTCGCTAAAATAATAATGGCATGGTCTTTAGTTATGGGCATGGTCATTCGTATAGTTATCTGTATGCTTATGCGCGCTTAAAGAGTGCATCGATACTTGTGGATTATGTTTATTATCTAGCAGCATTACTGGTGGCGATTGACCGTGAATAACCGCACTCATTTGTGCCATGATACTTAGTGCCAAGGCTTCAGGTCCGTCACCGCCTAATTTATAGCCGATAGGATAATGTAAGCGGGAAATACCTTCCGTTAAAACAGCAGGATTTGTAGTTGCGGCGCTAATCTCTTTAATTAAGCGTTCAGTACGATAACGAGGTCCCAGTTGCCCAACATACTGACACTGAGACGAGCATTCGAGTAACACTTTAAGGCGAGCGCGGTCTTGAGACAAACTATGCGACATCACGGCAACGACAGCGTGTTGGCTAAGCTCAACTAACGTCTCGCTATCGTCTAACGACAAGCACATTACCGTATCTGCCTGAGGGAAACGCATGCGTGTCGCATACTGCGAGCGACTGTCTATGACCGTGACATGCCAATCTTGCAACTTCGCCATCGTCACAAGCGGCATCACATCAGTACCTGCCCCGCAAATGAGTAGCCTTACTTGAGGTTGCAGTCGTTGTACTAGCCATTCTGTTTGTACGGTTCTGTCTTTAATACTCTGTGCTGAGCCCTGCTCTACCTTACTTTTTATGACAACGTATTCGGCATTTTTTTTATTGAGTTTATGTTCTGATAATATTTTAGCCATAGCGATTAGCGTATCTGAAGCATAAGGTACCCTTTGACTTAAACCACTATTAGCATCAACTGCAGTCACTTGCCTTCTATTGGTATAAGCATCCAAATCCAATCGCATGCCAATTCGATGTTGACTGTCTTTATTCTTATAGTCATCGGATTTAATTAAAGTTGCCATCATTACTGGCTGTTGCGTGCGACGTACCTTACGCATTAAATTTAATAAGGAATTTGCTGTTGCTAGTCGCTCAAACAAGACATGCACGCGTCCGTTACACCCTAAACCAAAATTCAACTCGCTGGCTAAGTCGCTATTTTCTTCACCTTCACTGCCATCTTCAAAATCACCCTCTGTATCTGTCTGCTCATCGCCGGTTTGATAAACCTGAACCGTAGCGCCAAGACGGGTTAACCAGAACGCACGTTTGATGATATGTGGTTCAAGGCAGCCGCCACTAATCATCCCCACTGAACGTCCGTCAGCGCAAATAAGCATCATAGCGCCAGCCTGCCGATAAGCTGAGCCTTCAGTATGTACCACCGTTGCCAATACAGCATCGATGTTTTGTTGCGCAGCTTGTCTAGCAAGGTTAAGAATGTCAGAAACTTGATTCATAACGCGCCTCATAAACCTAAAAAATAGCTTAAAGAATAAGCTTAAAAAAACCCGTTTAAATAGCGGGTTTTTCTAAATTAGAAATAATTAATGTTAATAAAAAATCAATCGGGAAGTTGGTCGAGTAGCTTATCTAAAGTAATCGGAAAATCACGAACCCGAATACCGACCGCGTTGTAGATAGCGTTGGCTATGGCAGCGGCGGCACCTGAAATAGAGGTCTCGCCAATACCTTTAGTATGCATAGGATTGGTATAGGGGTCGTCTTCTTCTATCAAGATTACCTCTATTTGGGGTACATCCGCATTAACGGGAACGTGATACTCCGCCAAGTCATGATTACACAGGCGACCATCCTGCTTATCATGGATAATTTGTTCCATCAGGGCTGAACCAATGCCAAACACCATACCGCCGTAACACTGTGAGGTAGCCGTTTTGTGATTGAGAATACGCCCGGCAGCGAATGCGCCCGTCATGCGTTTAACTCGAATTTCACCGGTGACTCGGTGCACCGCTACTTCAGCGAACTGAGCACCGTAGGATGCCTGACGATAGTCTTTACCATTTTTGCCAGGTTTTATTTGTCCTTTAGCACTGAGCTTTTGCTCATCGTATTGGCCGATAATTTCTGCTAATGAATAGCTTTGGGCGTTGCTAAAGTCATATTCTTTTTGTTCAGAGCTTTCTTGCTGAGAGCCTTTTTCTTGAGAGCTTTCTTGCTCAGGCATAGACAGGCCTGTTCTCTCTGCTAATTTATCAACGAAGTTAGTGGTTTTATCTATAAGATCAGTGGCGACGTCTTTGCCAGCTTCCATTACCGCTTCTGTAGTCGTGACGTTGTGCTCACCTACTTTTTCAAGTTGACCTGCACGCAACTGGATAGTATCGGGATACAAACCAACCTTTTCCGCGAGTATCTCACGCAGCTGCTGACAAGCCAGATAAATACCACTACCTGCGCTTGAAGCACCAACGCTACCGCCAGAACCTGGAGATGGTGGCAGACTGGTATCACCAAGCTTCATCTCAATATGGTCGATAGGCAGACCTAATAAATCGGCGGTTACTTGGGTAAATACGGTATAAGATCCGGTTCCGATATCGGTCATGTCGGTCTCAATAACCGCTTTGACGCCAAGCTCTTTTGAGCTATCAACTTGTAGGGTTGCCCGCGCTTCAGAAGGTTGTAATTGGTTACCACGGGCAGCCGCTGCCATACCGATACCCATCCACCAGTCCCCTTCCAAACGACTGGCAGGGACAACATTGCGCTCCTTCCAACCGAACTGTTCAGCAGCTTCATCCATACAAGCGACTAAACTTCGAGTTGAAAAAGGAATGTCTTTACTCGGGTCTTGAGTTGGCTCATTACGGCGGCGTAGCTCAAGTGGATCCATGTCAAGCTTAATAGCTAACTCATCCATCGCACATTCGACTGCGATTTGCCCAACCGCTTCACCCGGCGCGCGCATGGAACCGGATAGTACTTGATTGGTATCGATCATCTGGTACTCGACCTGACGATTCTCACCGCGGTATAGGTAATGCGTAGACGCCGCAACAGGTTCGAAAAAGGTTTCACCTGGCAAATTACTGGAAATACTATTGTGAATAAAAGTATTAATCATACCGTCTTTATCACAACCAATACCTATGCGCTGACGGGTATTTGAGCGTCTTACGGTCGCTTCCATAACTTGCGGACGAGTCATGACAATTAATACTGGGCGACCTAATTCTTTGGCAGAGAGGGCTGCCGCGATTGATTCGGGAGCAATCCCAAGCTTACTACCGAAGCCACCACCGACATAACGGGCAATCAATTGCACTTTGTCGCTATCCAAACCTAAGGCATCAGCAATTTGCTGTTTAGACGATGCCAGCATTTGGTTAGAGGTATACATGATTAGCTTATCGTTTTCCCAGTGTGCTAGCGTTGCATGCGGCTCCATGGGTGAATTACTCTGACTGGGCGTATGATAGACATGGTCAAGTGAGACCTCAGAATCAATCAGCCCTTGCTCAGGGTCGCCTTGGGTTTGATTCTTATCAGAGCCTTTCGCTTCATCAACCGGATGAGCGTCAGACAGCGCCGCCTCAAAATCTATTACGGCATCTTTTGTCTCATCTGTATAAGTCACTTTGAGCGCTTTAGCGCCTTCAGTGGCAATCTCAAAAGTCTCCGCGATAACCGCTGCAATGGGTTGACCATGGTAAAAAACCTCAGTCACGCCTTGGGTAGGTGCTTTTTTTGCTCCGCCCTGTGCAGCATTACGTAGAAAATGCTTGGGGTCAGTGACAACCTTAATCACTCCTGGAATCTGCTCCACTGCACTGCTATCGATGTGCTTGATTTTTCCTTTGGCAATGGTCGCGCTGACTAAAACGCCGTAAACTTGATCCTCAAGATGAAACTCTGCCGAATACGTTGCTTGACCGCTGACTTTTAGTGAGCCATCTACACGATTGATAGGCTTACCAACCAATTGACTCGGGGTTTTGTCAAAAAGGGAATCAACGGGCTCATCCATGGTCATCTTTTTGGTAGGTTCTGATTTAACTCCTGAATTGAATAGTGCCATGATTATGCTCCCTTATTCTCTAATGAACAGTCCGCTAACGCGCGTTGAATGACCTGCTTTAGCAGACGACGCGTCAATGGTATTTTAAAGTCATTTTGACCACTGCCTTTGGCCTCTTTTAATAATAAATCTGCCGCTTGCGTAATGACGTCAGTATTGCCATCTGTGCCAGTTAACACTGCCTCAACCGCTTCATTGCGCCATGGCTGAGTACCAATACCGCCAAACGCTAAACGTACAGTAGACATTTTACCGCTCTCATCAGCATCTATTACCGCAGCACAAGACACTAGAGCAAAGGCATAAGAAGCACGATCACGTACTTTGTCATAGGTATGCATTCCTTTGATAGGTGCTGGGAGAATAATGTGAGTAATGAGCTCACCCGACTCTAAGACGGTTTCAATATGTGGGGTATCTTTTGGCAAGCAATAAAAATCTTTAATCGCAATCTGACGGGTTGAACCATCTGGCTTGTGAGTCTCAATAATGGCATCCAGCAAGCGCATAGCGACTGCCATATCGGAGGGATGCTGGGCAATACAAGCATCACTAGTACCCAAAATGGCCAGCGAACGGTTCTCGCCATTGATTGCAGGACATCCAGAACCCGGCTCGCGCTTATTACACGGACTGTCTGTTTGATAGAAGTAATAGCAACGGGTGCGCTGTAATAGATTACCGCCTGTGGTTGCCTTGTTACGTAACTGCCCTGATGCGCCAGCTAAGATTGCCCGGGCTAGTACCGGATAGCTTGCAATAATCGTCGGATGTACGGCCAAATCACTATTGGTCACTAGTGTACCGATACGCAATCCGCCATCAGCGGTAGTCTCAACTTGCTCTAGCTCTAGTCGGTTAATATCAACCAACTTGAGAGGGGTTTCAATTTCAAACTTCATTAAGTCCAGTAGATTGGTGCCACCGGCGATAAACGAAGCGTCTTCAGGAGTAGCAAACATCACCGCTTGCTGAGGTTCAAGGGCACGGATATATTCAAAGCGTTTCATGAGCGCTCTCCTTTAGTCTTACTGCTTGTCGACTGCTTACTTGTCGACTCCTTACTTGTTGATTGCTTACTGAGTTGAGTTTCACTGGGCGGCGGCGACCAAATACCGCTTATCGCTGAATTTTTTACTGAATTAGAAGACGTCGCTGACATCGAAGACTGGTCTGGAATTTGGTTTTCGATGACTTGTTGAATGGCCTTAATAATATTGGGATAGGCTGAACAACGGCAAATATTGCCGCTCATGCGCTCAGCAATCTCTTGCACTAATAGTCCATCTGGATTCTGCAAATCAGTAGTCACATGACTGGGCCATTGTTGTTTGAGCTCTTCTATCAGTGCAGTCGCTGAACAAATCTGTCCCGGCGTGCAATAACCACACTGAAACGCATCGTGATCCTTAAAGGCTTGTTGCAAGTCCGATAGCGATTCAGGCATTCCAATACCCTCAATAGTAGTGATTTCATCGCCATCATGCATGACCGCTAGTGCCAAGCAAGAATTAATCCGCCGTCCATTGACCAGCATAGTGCATGCGCCACACTGCCCGTGATCACAGCCCTTCTTTGGTCCGGTAATGTGTAGATGATGACGGCAGACATCAAGCAGTGTCGTCCGCGGGTCAAGATTATCAAAGTCATAATTCTGCTGATTGATTGTTAACGTCAAGTTAGACATGCTGGCTTCTCGCTGGCGGATGATAATAAAATTTTAGATGGCGCACGATGTCTAGTCTATGGATTAAGTGTTAATTTATTTAATTTGATTTATCGAAGTGTAATGAATAGCCAGCAAGGCATGTACACTAATAATATGGTTTTTTATCAGCTTTTAGGGATATGTAGTTTATAACCAACGCCAATTTCCGTTAAGAAATAATTAGGTCGAGATGGGTTGTCTTCTAGTTTTTGCCGTAAATTTGACATAAATATACGAACATAATGTTCTTGATGGTTATGACCTTTACCCCAAACTTCATTGAGTAGTTGTTTGTGTGTAAGTACTTTTTCTGCATGGCGAATCAGTACTGTAAGTAGACGATATTCAATAGGGGTTAAATGGATTTCTTGTCCATTTTTCTTTACTTGCCTTTGGATAAGATCAATACTGACATCACCAAGCTCTAACTGAACGGGTGCTTCATGACCGACCTGCCAGCGCCGCATATGAGCATTAACACGCGCCGTTAATTCGCCCATGCTAAAGGGTTTTACTAGATAATCATCTGCTCCTAAATTCAACGCTTTAATTTTATCTTGTTCATCACTGCGAGCCGATAATACTAATATAGGCAACGATGACCACGTTCTAATATCTGTAATGACGTCACAACCGTCGCCGTCAGGCAATCCTAAATCTAATATCAATAAGTCAGGACGGCGCGATGCCGCTTCAATCAAACCTCGGTGCGCGCTATCGGCTATATAGACTTGATAGCCTTCTTGCTCCATAGCCGTTTTGATAAATCGTGCAATATGCGCTTCATCTTCAATGATTAATATGGTCTTCATAAGTATATTATTCGCTGTTTATATTTACCTTATGATATATCAGTTGTCGTGCTGAGTTTGCCGAATATATTTTATATACTGAGGCTAAAAATTCTCTGGTCTCACGACATTCTCAACAGTTGGGTTGCTTGGTATAAAGTGGTTACTCAACAAGTCCTGTTCAGGCAAAGGTTGCCAAGGTAGCGTGATGATAAATTGTGCACCGTGAGGTTGTACGTTGTTAGCGCTTAAGGTGCCCCCTAAGTGTGTAACTAAATCTCTGCTCAATGCCAATCCCAATCCCAGGCCCGTTGTCGTACTTTCAGAACTTCCTCGGGTGAAGCGCTCAAATATTTGTGCTTCCATACCTACAGGTAACCCTTCTCCGGTATCTGTCACTGTTATTTGATACTGCTGCTGGTTAAGTATGACTTTGATGCAAATAGAGGCGTCATCTGGGGTGTAATTTATAGCATTAGTGATTAGATTGTTTAAAATACGTGACAGAATTAACTCATCGGTATAGATAAATTCAACATCATGAGGAATGTCTATGACAACTTGACGGGTTTTTAGAAAATGCTCAAGCTGACGGATATTACTCCCAACAATCTCCTCTAGGCTCACCCACTGTTTATTCAGTTTCATACCCCCAGACTGTAGCGACACATAATCTAAAATATTAATCACCAACCGCTGAATCACGTTTGCTTGCTGTTCAATATCAGTTGCCAGTTGCTTTTGCTCAGATACTGTTAAAGTCTGGGTAGTAAGCGATGAGGCCAAACCAGATAATACTGTAATGGGCGTGCGAATATCATGAGACAGCGCCGATAGTAGCGTCCCGCGAAGTCGTTCTGACTCTACTTTTATAAGCGCGTTTTGTGCCACTTTTGCATAATAGACGCGCTCTAAGGCTAAGGTTATTTGGGCAATAGCGACATCAAGGGTTCGTTGTTGCTCGGGTTGGTTAAAATTGTCGATATCTGCTGGCATCAATGCCAATACGCCAAGTACCTGACTTGAGGTGGCGAGCGCTCGATAGTGCATAGGATTGGCGGTAAGCGTGTTGGTCGCAAGGCCAGCGCTTTCATTATGGTCAAATACCCATCGGGTCACGTTCCAATTGAATTCTGCTGGGACAGCTGACTCTGATACGATAGCAAGCTTGCCTTCAGCATTGGGCATGACCATGATTGCTTTGCTAGCGATATGTTTGGTGAGCCAAACGGTAGCTTGGCTGATAATGTCATCATTTTTGCGAGCAGCACTCAGGCTTTGAGCAAGATAGCTCATAGATATCGCCTGCTGTTCACGTTTACGGGCGGTTTGTGCCTGAAATCGTAGTCCAACGGCTAAGTTATTAATGATTAAAGAGACGACCATCATGACCGCAAAAGTAACTAAATACTGGACGTCACTGACATTAAAGGACAGCTTTGGCTCAACAAAAAATAAGTCAAAACTTAACACACTCAAAAAAGCAGCCAATATACCAGGAGCGCGGCCAAAGCGTGCCGAGATAAAAACAATCACCAATAAGTACAGCATGACCACGTTGGCTAAATCAAACCAGCGCGTAAGTGCTACTAAGGTAATGGTTACTAGCCCGCAACCCAATACTGCCATCAGATAACCGTTACGATTATCTACAGAAGACAAGGCTGCAATATCCCAAGAAGGGAGCTGACGATTACTGGTATGCTTAGTGGTCTTTTTAGTTTGATTCACTAGTATTAAATCTAAATTAACATCTTGCTGTGAGATAAGCTTTACCAGCGATTGTCCACAACGATAAGCTCTGGAACGGCTAGTATAATTGGCATAATTCTGTCCGATAATAATGCGGCCAATGTTGAACTGATGGGCATAGCTGGCCAATCCTTCCGCCACTGTGATGGCACTAATAATTTCAGTTTTTGCGCCAAGCTCATCTGCCAAACGCAACGCTTCTAACACCTGTTGCTTATTATTAGAGAACTTGCGTAGACTTCGAGGCGTCTCGACATGAACCACGTACCACTGAGAATGTAAGCTACTGGCAAGTCTAGCAGCATGACGTATGAGGCGTTCACTATGCTCTCGTGTGCCAATGCCAACCAACAGCTGATCCGCCGTATTCCAGATTGGTGAAATCCTAGACTGGTTGCGATAATCTTGCATATCGGCATCGACTAGGTCTGCAGTTCGGCGTAATGCCAGCTCTCGCAGGGCAATCAAATTACCTTTTCGAAAGAAATTGTTGATAGCATGTTTGGCTTGGCTTGGAATATATACCTTACCTTCGTGAAGACGCGCTAATAATTCATCTGCCGGTAAGTCAACTAATACCACCTCATTAGCTTGATCAAAAAACCAATCGGGTAAGGTTTCTTGCACCACTACCCCAGTAATTTGATTAACCACATCATTTAAACTTTCTAAATGTTGAACATTTAAGGTGGTGTAAACACTGATACCCGCTTTTAGTAGTTCTTCAACATCATGCCAACGTTTCGGATGCCGAGATCCAGAGACGTTGCTATGCGCTAGCTCATCAACCAGCAAGATGTCTGGATGGCAAGCTAGCGCTGCATCAATATCGAACTCTTTTAAAACTTGCCCTCGATATTCAATCTCGCGCAATGGTAACAATATCAGTCCTTGCAACAGCGCAGCCGTTTCACTGCGGCCATGTGTTTCTACAATGCCAACCAATACATCTAGTCCATGCGCTTGCGCTTGATGAGCGGAAGACAGCATGTCATAAGTTTTACCAACCCCAGCAGAAGACCCAAAGAAGATTTTTAACTTACCTCTACTAAGCGCATTTTCTTGCTGCTTGATTTGCTGCAATAAATCTTCTGGGTTAGGTCGGTTATCATGCATAACAATGCTCATTAATGCTTATCAATGACTGATTTAATACGTCAATTTCTAATTAACCGTTATTTAGCTGGGAGGGCAGATATCTCATCTAAAGCCAAGTTCACAGCCAACACATTGACGCGAGATTCTCCAAATACATTGAACTGCTTACCTTCGGTATGGTCGTTGATGGCTTTTTGTACTTGCTCAACGCTTATTCCGCGTATACGAGCCACTCTAGTTGCTTGCCATTGTGCGGCCGCAGGTGAGATATGCGGATCCAAACCACTTCCCGACATGGTTACCAAGTCAATTGGAATGGGCGCTTTATTCTGTGGATCAGCTGCCTTTAGCTTCTGTACTTGCGCTGCGACACTGGTGGCCAGTTCAGGATTTAAAGGCCCTAAATTACTACCTGAAGATTGAGTCGCATCATAACCGTCACCTGCAGCAGAAGGACGCGTCCATAGATATTGTGGTTGATCAAACTGTTGACCGATAAGTGTAGAACCAACTAACTGTCCATTTTTTTCTATTAAGCTGCCATTTGCTTGATTGGGCATAGTAGCTTGCGCAACGCCAGTCATCAGTAATGGATAGCATAATCCTAAAATAATACTTAATAGGATAAATAACAATATAGCAGGTTTGAGCATCGGCATATGAGTAGCAACATTATTCAATGGGTCGCTGGTATCAGTTGTTACATCTTGCAGGGATGGCTTAGTGTTAGTGTCTGGGTGAGAATGAGTGTGCATAGTAATATTCCTTATGACTGGTTAGACCAATTGCAATAAATTAATGAGCATATCGATAATTTTAATACCCACAAACGGTAGCAGCAATCCGCCCAAGCCATATATCAAAAGGTTTCGGCGCAATAGGTTAATAGCAGAGTCTGGACGATACTTGACCCCGCGCAGCGCTAGTGGAATTAGAAATACAATGATTAAGGCATTAAAAATAACCGCTGATAAAATAGCGCTCTTTGGGCTGCCCAACTGCATAATATTTAAAACGTTTAAGGCAGGGTAAGTACCCGCAAAGGCTGCTGGAATAATCGCAAAATATTTGGCGACGTCATTGGCCAAACTAAAAGTCGTCAGCGCCCCGCGGGTCATCAACATCTGCTTACCGGTTTGCACCACTTCAATAAGTTTGGTCGGATTTGAGTCCAAATCCACCATGTTTGCGGCTTCTTTGGCCGCTTGAGTACCACTATTCATAGCGACGGCAACATCAGCTTGGGCAAGTGCTGGCGCGTCATTGGTACCATCGCCAGTCATCGCCACCAGTTTACCTTGGCGCTGGTAACTACGAATCAGCTCAAGTTTTTGTTCTGGTGTGGCCTCCGCCATAAAGTCATCAACCCCAGCTTCAGCAGCGATAGCAGCAGCCGTTAAAGGATTGTCGCCAGTAATCATCACGGTAGTAATACCGATTTTGCGCAATTCAGCAAAACGCTCTTTGATACCAGATTTGACCACGTCTTTTAGCTCAATGACGCCCAATATCTGCTGACCCTCTGCAACTAACAGTGGGGTACTACCGCGGCGAGCCACTTCTTCTACTTGTTGCTCCAAATTACTAGGGAGTGTGCCACCTTGTTCTGTCACCCAATTTACAATGGCATCATAAGCGCCCTTACGGATGTGACGTTGTTCAATATCGGTACCACTCATTCGAGTTTGTGCCGTAAATTCGATAGTTTCAAATGGCTTTGACTTCCAGACATTTTCATCGATATCAAAACGACTTTGTGCGAGTTTGACGATACTGCGACCTTCGGGCGTCTCATCGGTTAGCGAGCTAATCAATGCCACTTCAGCCAGCAAGCTCTCGTTAATACCATTCGATGGCAGAAATAATGAAGCTTGACGATTGCCATAAGTAATGGTGCCGGTCTTATCGAGCAATAGCACATCGACGTCGCCCGCCGCTTCTACTGCACGTCCGGAGGTCGCAATGACATTGGCTTGCATCATACGGCTCATGCCTGCTACGCCAATAGCCGATAATAAACCGCCAATCGTTGTTGGAATAAGGCAAACCAGTAATGCGACTAAGATAACAATAGAGATGGGTTCGCCTTGACCCGATGCGAGCACCGCAAACTGAGAGAACGGCAATAGAGTGACACACACCATGAGAAATATTAGGGTCAGGGCAATAAGCAAAATAGTCAGCGCAATCTCATTGGGCGTTTTGGTACGTTTGGCCCCTTCTACCAAGGCAATCATCCTATCTAAAAATCCTTGCCCCGGCGCTTGGGTAATACGAATGATCAGCCAGTCAGACAAGACTTTAGTACCGCCAGTGACTGCGTTAAAATCACCGCCACTTTCACGAATGACAGGAGCGGATTCACCAGTAATGGCTGATTCATCGACTGAGGCAAGACCCTCTATCACCTCACCATCTGCTGGAATGATTTCTCCCATTTGTACTAAGACAATGTCATCTTGATTGAGTTCAGTGGCCTGTATCATAGTGGCAGCAGACAGTCGGTCATTATCAGCAAGCTTACGAGCTTGCACATCTTGACGTGCCTGCTTAAGACTAGAGGCTTGCGCTTTGCTGCGACCTTCTGCTAACGCTTCAGCAAAGTTGGCAAATAATAAGGTAAACCATAGCCAAAACGTAATCAATAAGGTAAAGATCAATCCAGCTTGACCTTGGATTAGCATGCTAATGGCTAATATAGTCGTCAACCATGAGCCGATATAAACAACGAACATCACCGGATTGCGCCACTGAACGCGAGGATCAAGCTTGAGTAGCGCATCTTTTAGTGCCGGTTTAATCAGCGCCGGATCAAAAAGACCTTGTGAAGATTTTTCGGGTAAGTCGGATTTATCGGGGTCTTGCTGTGATGGCAAATTTATTGCCTGAGTATTAGAATCTAGTGAAATGCTCATGGTTTATTTTCCTAACATAATCATAAAATTGGGTCAATTCATCACTGATGAGGTAAATGCTAATTTGTGTGGCTCTAGCCAAACATAAGCCAACATACAGCCACTAGCCCGCTAACATCCAAATTTGTTCTATGATAGGTCCAAGTGCTAACGCAGGTATAAAGGTCAATGCACCAATCATCAATACGGTTCCGACTAACAGCCCTACAAATAATGGCGTGGTCGTCGGCAAAGTACCGCTATTGACTTCGAGTCTTGGCTTTTTCGCCAACGATCCTGCCAAAGCCAGCACTGGAATGATGACCCCAAAACGCCCGACCACCATCGCAATCCCAAGCATGGTGTTATAAAAAACTGAATTGGCCCCCAATCCTGCAAAAGCAGAACCATTATTATTGGCAGCAGAGCTAAAGGCATACAGCACTTCACTGAAACCATGAGCGCCAGGATTAAAAATCCCTGCTTGACCGCTCGTAGTCATAACACTAATCGCCGTTCCTAATAGCACCATGCTAGGAGCAGCAAGTAACGCCAATACCACCATTTTCATCTCAAACGGCTCAATTTTTTTACCGAGATATTCTGGTGTCCGCCCAATCATGAGTCCTGATACAAACACAGCCAATATTGCAAATAACAACATGCCGTATAGTCCGGCTCCAACACCGCCAAATACCACTTCACCTAACTGCATCTGTAACATCAAACCAAAGCCGCCCATAGGTGTAAATGAATCATGCATTGCATTTACCGCACCACATGATGCCGCAGTAGTAATAGTGGCAAATAACGATGAGGCCACAATACCAAAGCGCACTTCTTTACCTTCCATATTGCCACTGACATCAGCAGCGGTTAGCCCTGACACTTGTAATGTCAACCAAGGGTTACCAGCAAGTTCACTACTCACAGTTAATGAATACATACCGATGAACAATAGGGTCATGGCTGCTAATATAGCCACCCCTTGCTTCAAGTTGCCACTCATCTTACCGAGACAAAAACACAGTGAAGTAGGAATAAGAAAAATAGCGAGCATCTGAATTAAATTAGAAAAAGGCGTGGGGTTTTCAAACGGGTGGGCAGAGTTGGCGTTAAAGAAACCACCGCCGTTAGTACCTAACATTTTAATCGCTTCTTGTGACGCGACTGGTCCTAAGGCGATGGTTTGGGTATCACCTTGTAGAGTTTGCACGTCCATATAGGTCGATAGGGTTTGTACAACGCCTTGACTCATTAATAGAAGCGCGATGATTGTCGCTATGGGTAATAGAATATAAATATTACAGCGCCATAAATCGACCCACGCATTACCAAGGTGAGCACTTTTCTTAAACACCAAGCCACGCATCAAGGCAAAAGCGACGGCAATCCCCGTTGCTGCTGACAAAAAGTTTTGTAGCGACATGCCCAGCATTTGCGTGAGGTAACTCATCGTGCTCTCACCGCCATAGGCCTGCCAGTTAGTATTGGTCATAAAACTAATGGCCGTATTCATGGCCAAGTCCAAAGTGAGCCCGGTCATGCCAGCAGGATTCAGTGGCAAATTACCTTGCATCAGTTGCAATATAAATAGCGCCAAAAAACCAATAACATTGAACAAAACAATAGCGAGTGCATACTGTTTCCAATTCATCCCAGACGCAATATTACCTTTGCTATCTCGTCCAAGCATGCCAAGTGACGTAAAGCCACGCGATTCAAGACGGGATATCGGCGCCTGCATACGCTGCATAATGTAGCCTGATAAAAAATACCCCAGAGTAAATAAGATGAGAAGGTAAATAAGCAGCTGAGATAATGCGTGCATGGTCATTAGAACGCCTCCGGCTTAATCAGTACGTATAACAAGTAGACAAATAAACCTAGGGCAATAAACCCGGCAAACACTTCCATGGCACTCTCCTAAAATCAATAGAAACGGTTAGCTAATGGGTAGTCAGGAAGCAGTGATAATCGATGGCGTAGACACGGTGATAATCGTAATAACCGTTATTAGTTTGCTGACAGTTTTATTATCGTTCACCAATGGACTGCTACCAGCTTACTAAAACCTTGCTGCTCATTGAATAATCTAGTTAGTATGCTGCGAGAGGTATAAAAGTGTTATTAAGATGAGGAGGTAGGATATAAAGAAAGTATAAAGATGAGAGTCGGCCAAGAAATAGGCGAATTTTGACGAAGGATTATGTTGAAATTAGATATGTTTACCTAATAATTTGATCATTCTGAGATGAGGAATTAACCACTATTTATCAAATAAAAAAAGGCAATATTAAGGAGTGAATCCATAATATTGCCTGCGTTTTTTACGGCTATTCAATTAACGATTGTCTTTTAGCTTATCCCAATACCGCTTGTATATTTGTACTGAAGAAACTATTTACCTATACGTCTTATCGTAGTTTTATTATGCACTGATAATATCGAAATATAAAACCATTATTAAAGTGTGCTACAACCACTAAAATATTGATTAATTCATAACTTCTTGTTTTACTGGATCTAGCTTAGTAATAGTAAACCCAGTAAAGCCAAATAATATCGTCAGCAGCAGCGACAGATAACAGAAGAAGGCATAAGGCAGATACTCAAGCACTGGCACGCCTAAAGCTTGACTGATAAACACACCGCACACACTCCAAGGGACCAGTGGATTAATTACCGTGCCAGCATCTTCAATGGTGCGTGATAAGTTCTTAGGATGTAGATTCAAGCGCTCAAAGGTCGGACGGAAAGCGGTACCTGACAATAGGATACTTAAATACTGCTCACCGATTAGGACGTTGATACTTAAGGCTGCCATAGCGGCGGCAAAGATGGCGCGACCTGAACTGGTCAGCATATCTCTGATACCTAACAGCAGCGCAGGCAAGATACCCAATGCGCGTAGCAGACCACCTAAACTTAATGCCAAGATAACAATAGTCTGTGTAAAGAACATGCTCTGCATACCACCGCGTGAGATCATGCCGCCTACTTCGCCTAGCTCTAGGTTTTCGGCAGGCGCATAGCCGCCAAACATATAGCCGCCTAACTGTCCGATACTGGGGGTACTGTGCAAATAGGTAATGAGTAAAGCGGTAGCAATCGTGTAAATAATGGTATAGATCGCATTCACTCGGCATAACGCCAACACGACCAACACGATAAACGGTAGTACTGAATAACCATGCACTAAGCCGCTATCGACCAGCTGCGACTGAAGCAAGGTAACTTGATCTAAATTGCCGGTACCCGCCTGCCCAGAGAAGAACCAAAACAGCCCCGCAGTGATGAGCCATGCAGGTACTGTGGTATACATCATATTACGAATATGCTCGAACAAATCAATGCCTACAACAGAAGAAGCAAGCGTACAAGTATCTGATAGTGGGGACATTTTGTCGGCGAAGAATGCGCCTGAGACTATGGCACCTGCAGCGATAGCAACGTTGGCATCAAAAGCATTACTCATGCCAATAAAGGCCACGCCTATAGTCGCTGCCGTGGTCAAACTACTTCCCAGCGCTACTCCGATAATTGAGGTCAAGACAAAGGCAGAGATATAATAATACTGCGGTGAGATGAGATCAAAACCATAATACATAATGGTTGGAATAGCGCCCGACATCATGAGAGCGGCGACTAGCAATCCAATAAAGAATAATAAATAGATAGCACCAATACCACTGACGACGCCTGAGGACATTTGTTCCTGCATCTTCTCAAAGCTTAAGCCCTGAAACATACCTAGGGCCAGCAAAACAGCAATAGCAAGCATTAATGATAGGTGCGGAACCCAGCCAAAGCCAATCATGGTGACACCCATAATCGCGATGACCACGCTAGCAATGATAAAAGCTACCTTAGGAGATAGCTCGGTAAGTACTTGTGGAGGCATAACACATCCTTATGTTGCCTATTATTTTTAAATACTTAAAAACTGACGGCTAAAGATTGATGACGGAATACTAACGAAAAATAATTAGTGATTAGTGATTAGTGATTAGTGATTAGTGATTAAAAAAGTATTGAAGTTATTGGCTCAACAATTCATCTGTCTTTGCTGCCATGATGAAGTCATTACTATGCAAACCTTTGATACTGTGCGACCACCAAGTGACCGTCACTTTGCCCCATTCCACCAACATGCCAGGGTGATGCCCTTCTGCTTCGGCAATATCGCCAACTTGATTGGCAAATGCCATAGCCTTGACGAAGTTTTTAAACTTATATTTACGCTGCAATTGATTGACGCCATCAACATTAATCAATGACCAATTAGGAATCTGTTTTAACAGCTCGCTTGCCTCTACATCGCTGACTGTTGGTGCACCGATACGGCAGACTTCACAGCTGGCTTGTGATAATTCGGACATAATAATCTCCTTGGTTTAAATTTATGCTATTGATAATTTATTTGATGACTCGTTTATTTGATGATTAGTTTATAGCAGCAATATTTTAAGTGATAAATAACAAAAGACACAAAGTAGCTCAAAGACGTACTAATGCTTATGATCTTTATTGTAGGCGCTAACAATACTCATGCCAGTTAAGCTAATGACAGCTAGGCTAATGAAAGCTAGAACGTCTTTATATATAAATAGCTTTATGCATAAGTAGCGTCAAATAGCCCAAGGCTCATAGCCTTTTTGACATAACCCATGATGTCGCTATTCAAAATATCAAACAGCGTATCTAAATCATCGATGGCGTAATAGATAGGCTGGATGTGATCTATACGATAAGGGGTACGTAACACATCCAACAAATCAAATTCCCGGCAGTCCGGCTCGTCGCTCAACGCATATACGGTTTCAGAGGGTGAGCTTAATATACCGCCGCCATAAATTCTACGAGATTCCTTGCCTTGGTCACTGCTTTGTCCCACCAAGCCAAACTCGATGGTAAACCAGTACAACCGCGCCAGACACATCCGCTCTTCTTTACTGGCATTCAACCCCAGCTTGCCATAAGTCTCGTTAAAAGCGGCAAAGGCAGGATGGGTAAGCAGCGGACAGTGTCCTACAATTTCATGAAAAATATCAGGCTCTTCGATATAGTTCATATCCTCAGAACGACGGATAAAAGTGGCTACTGGGAAGCGTTTATTTGCTAAGAGTTTAAAGAACTTACCGAAGCTAATCAACGCAGGCACAGCGGCTGTCTGCCAACCTGTGGCGTCTTGTAGTACCGCGTCGATATCATAAAGTTGTGGGATTTGGTTGGTAGGGAGGGTTAGCTTGTCCAGCCCTACTAGATACTCTGAGCAGGCGCGATCGGGTATTTGCTGGGCTTGGCTTGCAAGCAGCGTTTGCCATATGGCGTGCTCATCGTCACTATAATCAATGTGACCATTGGCATCAATTTGATGCGACACATAGGGTTGCTTTTCATTGTTGGTCTGGTCGTTGCTAATTTGGTCGCTGCTAATATAAGCGCTATTAGCATTGGGGGTTTGGGTAGTAGAAGCTGTGCGTTCCATGCCTGCTTTCCTTCTGAAGTCAGTTCACTATAGTTGACTACCATGCCATCCTCGCTAGCCGTATAAGTGTTACCGTCTTCGCTTGGTTTTTTGATGGTAGTTTTATATTGAACTCATTCTTATTTTGTTCTGAATTTTTAGAGGTATTTATGAATGATGTTTTATTAACGATGCATTATTAACGGTATATGGATAGTGATACCTTAATAATGGCAGGACAAAGTCCTTGCTGTCCTGCCCGTACTGTTACTGACTGAACTATTTACTCTGTTACTGTTTATGCTTCAGTTTTTTTCTCATCAACGTCACCAATCACGCCGCGGCTGATTTGATCACGTTCTATCGATTCAAATAGCGCTTTAAAGTTACCTTCACCAAAGCCGTCTTCATAATCGCCTTTACGTTGGATAAATTCGAAGAATACTGGGCTACCAAGGATGGTTTCAGAGAAAATCTGTAGTAGTAAGCGCGGCGCACCACCTTCTGTTGTGCCATCCAGCAAGATACCGCGCATCTGTAGATCAGAGATATTCTCACCATGACCGGGTAGACGCTCATCAAGCATTTTATAATAACTATCCGTTGGCGCAGTCATCAACGGAATACCTGCCGCTTTAAGCTTATCGATACTGGCAAATAAGTCATCACTTGCTAAAGCAATATGCTGAATACCTTCACCATTAAAGTGCATCAAATACTCTTCGATTTGTCCGCCGCCTTGCTTGGACTCTTCATTTAATGGAATACGAATTTTGCCATCAGGAGCAGTCATCGCTTGACTGGTCAAGCCGGTATGTTCGCCTTTAATGTCAAAAAAGCGAATTTCGCGGAAGTTAAATATGCGCTCGTAAAAGTTTGCCCAGTAGGCCATGCGACCACGGTAAACGTTGTGGGTAAGATGATCGATAACTTTAAAACCATGGCCCACAGGATGCTTGTCAACTTCTGGGAGAAACTCAAAATCGACATCATAGATAGATTCACCATCTTCAAAACGATCAATCAGATAGATAAGTGAGCCGCCGATACCTTTAATAGCCGGTAGTCTAAGCTCCATCACACCAGTGGGTACGTCTACTGGCTGGGCACCATTTTCAATAGCAAGCTCATAAGCTTTCTTGGAATCTTTGACTCGGAAGCCCATGCTAGTAGCCCCTGCTCCATGCTCTTCAACAAAATAGCTGGCTGGACTTTTAGGTTCACGGTTTAGTATGAGGTTGATGTCACCTTGACGGTATAGAGCGACATCTTTAGATCTATGGTTGGCAACATGAGTAAAACCCAGCTGCTCAAAAAGTGCGGATACCGCTTCAGGTTTAGGTGAGGCGAATTCAACAAAATCAAACCCGTTTAGTCCCATTGGGTTTTCAAATAAATCTGCCATTGCAATCATCCTTAATTTCAATTGGTGGTATAAAAATGTTATGAATCAATAATTCTCATTGACGATGCGTTTATATTAGATTAGCTTTATTTATAAGACTAATTGTATTTAATGATTTATTTATCAGGTTTTCTTATGAATGTAAGTATTCGCCAGCTAGATGCTTTTATCAAAGTCGCTGATAATGGCAGCTTTACCCGTGCCAGTGAGCAGATGCATTTGACTCAGTCTGCCGTCAGCGGACTGATCAAAGAGTTAGAGACCAACCTTGAAATCGTGTTGTTTGATCGCACTACCCGGCAGCTGTCGTTATCTACGGTGGGACGAAATCTGCTGCCGCAAGCTCGTAGAGTCCTTAATGAAATGCACTTGTTTGTCAATGAAGCGAGTAGCTTGACTAGCCTAGCGCAAGGACAAGTACGATTGGCCGTATCACAATTTGCCGCCTCATCCATGCCTGCGGTGGTGGCACAATTTACTAAAGAGTATCCTGATATTAGTGTGTCTTTGTTAGATTGCTCAGCAGAAAACGTGCTTGAACATATTCAAAATATTGAGGTAGATTTGGGCGTAGGCGTAGAGCTTAGCTTTATGGAGATAGACGATGACGTCAGTGCCGATTTGTTATATCAGTTGCCGTTTTGTGTGGTGATGCCTGATGATCATGAGCTGGCGCAACAAAGCGAGATAACTTGGCAACAGCTACTAGGAACTCCGTTGATTACTCTAAACGGTCCTATTAACGAGCAAGTATCTGCTGAGCTGGATGAAGCCGTTGCTACCCATATACAGCAGGCGCGCTATAAAGTTAACTTTATGTCCACGGCGCTTGAGATGACCCGTCAAGGCTTTGGTATCACCTTATGTCTGCCCTATATGCCTGAGGTGATTGACTGGGTGAGCGCCAATGGATTACAAATGCGGACGCTATCACAACCTGTTAAAATGCGACGATTTTTTATCTATCAGCGCTCCTCTCGAGGGTTGTCGCCTGCTAGTATTATTTTTAAACAGTTTTTACAAACCTATTTTGACAGCCATTTCAACGATTTACAGAGTTTTTGAGAGAGTTTTAAAACAGTTTTTAAAAGCTAAATGAACGAATTAAGAGGTTATGTAAAATCTAACGTTGAGTTAATAATCAAACTGGTCTATGCTTTTTGGCGGCTCAATTTATATTTTGTTGTATAAGAAAATAAGGGAATAACATGTTTGAACGTATCGACTATTACGCTGGCGACCCGATTTTAGGGCTTATGGAAAAATTTTTGGCGGATAGCAATCCTAAAAAAGTAAACTTAGGCATTGGTATTTATTACGATGAAGTCGGCGAATTACCGGTACTCGACTGTGTAAAAACAGCCGAACAGCGCATTGCCGATCCTATTTCTCCTAGACCTTATCTGCCAATGGCAGGACTGCCTGGCCATCGCAAAGGCTGTCAGGAGCTATTATTTGGTAAAGATGCTCCCGTCTTGCAAGAAAATCGGGTCGCCACCATCGCCACTATTGGCGGCTCGGGCGCATTAAAAGTGGGTGCTGAGTTTATCCATCAGTGGTTCCCGCAGTCCAAATGCTATGTTAGTGATCCTACTTGGGGCAATCACATTGCCATCTTTGAAGGCGCTGATGTCGAAGTGGGCACCTACCCTTACTACGACAAAGCAACCAGTAGTGTCAGATTCGATGACATGGTCAGCTTTCTTGAACAGCTAAATAAAAACGATGTGGTGTTATTGCACCCTTGCTGTCATAACCCTACTGGCTTGGACTTGACTCAAGCGCAATGGGACACAGTGCTAGAGGTCATTCAACAGCGTGAACTGATCCCATTTATGGATATCGCTTATCAAGGTTTTGGCGAAAATATGGACAGCGATGCTTATGCTATTCGTAAAGCCGTCGATATGGGTTTGCCAGTATTTGTCAGTAACTCATTCTCTAAAAACTTATCGCTATATGGTGAGCGTGTCGGCGGCCTATCAGTCGTTTGTCCTACCAGTGATGAGGCCGAGCGAGTCTTTGGTCAGCTCAACTTTTTAGTCCGTTGTATCTACTCAAGCCCACCGTCACATGGCGGACGTGTGGTCGATATCGTTATGAATGACGAGCAATTACACCAGCAATGGGTTGGCGAAGTTTATGGCATGCGTGACCGTATCAAAGCCATGCGTATTAAACTCAAATCGGTATTAGAAGCCAATCTCCCTGAACACGACTTTGACTATATCACCCGTCAAAACGGCATGTTTAGCTTTACCGGACTGACACCTGAGCAAGTCGAGCGCCTACAAAGCGAGTTTGGCATCTACATGGTATCCAACTCACGCATGTGTGTGGCCGGCCTCAACGTCAGTAATATTGACTATGTTGCCAATGCGATGGTAGAAGTCTTAAAAGACTGATTGTTGATTGATTTAAATAAATAGGCTGATGTTGAAAAGAGCTGGGCGATTGCTCAGCTCTTTTTATTTAAGTAGCTATTTTATTCTGAAGCAATTTATTCTGGAATAAATCATTCTAAAACAACCTATAGTTAATCCAATTTAAAAACGACACCGTGCTACTGGAATGAATTTTTTGCAGCCTCTGTCACGCTTGCGAACAGCACGCAAGAAAAATTTATACCAGTAGCACGTTGATACAAGCGTATTCCTTTTATTTTGAATCGACTATATTATGAAATAAGCTAACGAAAAAATACTGCTTTATACGACGCCAGATAGCAAACCAAATAGCAAAGAAGTTACTAAAACTCCTTGCAATATGGCTGGTTATAAATTACATTATTCGTAAGCAGTTAACTATAGCGTAATTTATTGCACTAGATTTCATTATCCTAACTAAGCAACTACTATATTAATTAAACCACTTATACTCATTTAGCAAGGAGCATTTCATGTCAACGATTGACAAAAACCTTACTTCATTTATCGATATCGCTAGCGATTCTGATTTCTCAATTCATAACCTTCCTTATGGCATCTTTAGTGAAACTGAAGACGGTAAACGCCGTGCCGGTGTGGCTATTGGCGAGCACGTCTTAGATTTATCAGCACTTGAAACCGAAGGCCTACTTACTCTAGAGGGTGGCCCCTATTTTGATCAGCCTACGCTAAACCCTTTCATTGAATCCGGTCGCGACAACTGGGCGACAGCGCGTAAAACTATCCAAACCCTACTCTCTACCAACAGCAAAGATTTAGGCGATAACCAAAACTTGCAGAAACAAGCCCTGTTTAAGCAAGCAGACGTCACCATGCATTTGCCTGTTCATGTACCTGGTTATACCGACTTTTATTCCTCTAAAGAGCATGCCACCAATGTCGGTACCATTTTCCGCGACCCCAACAATGCCTTATTGCCTAACTGGAAAGAGATGCCTGTGGGTTATAACGGTCGTGCCAGCACTGTCATCGTTAGTGGTACTGATGTCGTCCGTCCTTCAGGCCAGCTAAAACCTCATGCTGATAAGCGCCCTATTTTCTCGCCTTGTCAACGTCTCGACTTCGAACTTGAGACCGCATTTATCGTTGGCCAACCCAACAAAATCGGTCAGCCTATCGCTATGGAAAACGCCTGGGATCATATTTTTGGCATGGTTTTACTTAACGACTGGTCAGCCCGAGATATCCAAAAGTGGGAATACGTACCCTTAGGTCCATTCAACGCAAAAACCTTTGCTTCTGAAATTTCTCCTTGGATCGTCACGTTAGATGCTTTAGAACCTTTTAAAACCTCGTGCCCTACTCAAGATCCTGAACCGCTGTCTTATCTAAGTGAGAAAAAGGCCGATAACAGCTTTGATATCACCTTATCGGTAGAGCTACTACCTAAAAATGCTGATAGCGTAACCGTTCTTTGTGAGACCAATTTTAAATATATGTACTGGTCAATGGCACAACAGCTTACCCATCACACTATCACTGGTTGTAAAGTAGAAGTCGGTGACTTGATGGGTTCAGGGACAATTTCAGGGCCGACTCCAGACACTTTCGGCTCGATGCTTGAGCTGGCTTGGAATGCGACTAAACCAGTTGAACTGAGCAACGGCGAGACCCGCACTTTTATTGAAGATGGTGATACCGTTATTATGAAAGGCCATGCCATAAAAGATGACATTCGTGTGGGCTTTGGCGAGGTACGCGGCAAAATATTACCCGCTTTAGAGTTTAATTTTTCTGACTAATTATTGTACTGATATAAATTCAAAGCGCTGCTCTACTTTATAAATTGCAGTCCAGTTCAATCAAGCAAAGCAGCAACTGTATTTTTATTGCTATAAATCTACGGTTGCTGTGACTGCCCTCTTTTAATTATTTATCAAAAGGATATTGATAATGACCTTTAAAATAGAACAAATCCATCACGTCGCTTATCGTTGTAAAGACGCGAAAGAAACCGTCGAATGGTATCAAAAACACCTTCATATGGATTTCATCTTGGCATTTGCAGAAGATCATGTGCCTTCGACCAAAGCCTTTGACCCATACATGCACGTTTTTTTAGATGCCGGTAACGGCAATGTATTGGCATTTTTTGAAGTGCCCAATCAACCTGAGATGGGCTTCGACCCCAACACCCCAGATTGGGTGCAGCATCTAGCGATGAAAGTAAAAGACCGTGATACCTTAATAGCTGCTAAAAAGCATTTAGAGGAAGGCGGTATTGATGTTATAGGAGTTACCAATCATGGTATTTTCCATTCTATTTATTTCTTCGATCCTAATGGTCACCGCATGGAACTGACCTACGATGATATTACTTCAGAAGAAAAAGTCTCGATGATTACTGAAGAAATCAAGAAAGATATGCTTGATGAATGGACGCGTACCAAACGTGCCCCAAGCCATACTCACTTTTTGCATGCCGAAGAGCTTGCTGAAGCAAAAGAGCATGTTCCTGTTGGGGAATAGTTTTAATATCCAAAGTTTAAAACTATTCTTAAAAATGGTTTTTTATTGAGAGTACAGCCGATTTTTTTAAAACAGATACAGTGTGGCTAGGAGAAATTTTTGCAGCCTCTGGAATGGCGTAGCCACACAGCAAGCAAGAAAATTTTTATCAGCCACAGGTATTTATTAGTTTGCCTATTTTATTAGGTATCAACTATAGCTGTAAGTGAGAGTAGCTCGTTATTAAAAACAAACTTGAAAGAAAGATAACCGATTATTGATATATGGATTTAGAAATTAAATTTGTAGTAGAGTAATACCTAACCATCAAGAAAGGATCTCATGATGAAAACGAAACTGTCTTTTGGAATAGCATTAGCTGGTTTGCTTGCTATTTCTGGCTGCTCTGATAAAAATGAAACGGCATCTGCCGCTGGTGATGCTATCAATCCTGACGACGTTACCGTGCTCCGATTCTCGCACTTTATGCCCGCCACTGACGAAATTAACAAACAAGTTTTTGAACCTTGGGCGAAAAAAGTAGCAGAGGATTCAAATGGTCGATTAAAAGTCGAAATTTATCCTTCTGCCACCTTAAGCAAGCCTGGGGCTACCTATGACGCTACTGCCAAAGGTACGGTAGATATCGGCATGCAAGCTCATGGTTATACCGCCGGACGATTCCCTTTGTCTCAAATTGTTGAGCTTCCTGGCATTTCAAACACCGCAAAGCGACAGACTTGTATTCTTCATAAACTCTATGATGATGGAGTCATTGCAGACGAATACAAAGATACCCACCTTCTCTATATGATAGGCACAGGGCCAGGCGCCCTTCATACTATTGATAAACCTATTCGAACGCCAGCAGATATGAGAGGCATGCGCATCCGTCAGCCTTCTGCGGTGGCCAGTTATATCATAGAAGCGGTTGGAGCTTCTCCGGTAGGTATGCCAGCACCTGATACCTATACCGCCCTTCAGCGCGGGGTCATTGATGGTCTCAGTTTTGCTTGGCAACCGGTCCGAGCTTTTCGTTTAGATGATATTGTTAATACTCATACTAACATTCCCTTTTATAGTGCCGCTTTAGTGGTCACCATGAACAAAGACAAATACGAAAGCTTACCTGACGATCTAAAAAAAGTCATTGATGATAATTCTGGAAAAGAGATGGCTGCTAAAGCCGCCAAGGTTTTTGATACGGCCAATGCCGAGATTATGAATGAAGCTAGAGCAAAAGGTGATTTGATGATTGAGGTTCCAGACCCGCTTAATGATCCTGACTGGAGTGGCCCATTAATAGAAGGCTCACAAAAATATCTTGATGAGGTAAGCGCTACCGGACTAGATGCTCAAGGGGTTTATGAAAAAGTTAAAGCGGCCAGTGCTGCCTGTGAAGCTTAATTGACTAGACGTTGTTAAATAGTACTTTGAGCAAAAATAGCAAGGTTTTCTATAGCCATAAAATCTAAGCAATTTGATAACGTTGAGCGATCGCCCGTACTTTATCAGCCACTTCATGTTGCTTACTCATTGGCAATTGCTCTGAGGTACCAATAATAGTAATGGCATAGTCTAATGGCAGATCTTTAACAAGGGCATCTGTAGCACCATCTTTATCGTTGGTTAATTGCGGCAACAATACTGGAATAGTAATGGCGTTGATACCTATTAACATATCACCGGTGACCGTTGCATAACCTTGCGTGCGAACATCATCTTGTAACTGTTTAAAGTGCAACCATTTAGCCGATATTTCAGCGCTGCTTAATGTATCAGATTCGCCTTGCCACTCTGCCATTACCAATGGTTTGATGACCGCATCTGGTTGATAGCTGGCAAACAACTGCCCTGTGGCAGAAGTTGTCAGTGGCATGCGTGAGCCTATACGCGTGATGATACTAATCGGGCTATCCGGTTCAACGGACTGAATAATAATGGGACCTTCACTAAACCACTTGGCGATTTGTACCCCGCAGTTTAGAGCATCTTTAATAGCGTTGGCGGCCGTAGTCAATCGCTGTAAGATGTTGTTTTGATTGAGACCTGTATGGCCTAGAGCCCCTAGAGCGTTAATCCGCTCGCCCAGCCCATAGCGTCCATCATCGAGCTTACGAGCATAGCCTTTACGAATCAGACTAACCAAGTAACGATGAGATTTAGCCGGATGCATTTGCATTGCTTGAGCAATGTCTTTTAGCATCATAGGCTCGTTATAGGCTATGAGTACATCTAATATCGATAATCCAATCTCAAGTGACTGCACGCCACTTTGGTTCTTGTTCGATGGTAAAGAATTATTTAAGGTTGAAGCGTTATCTGATGATGACATTATTTGCTCAGTGGCCTGTTTTTTGCTCAGTTAAATAAAGATACGACTTGATGCTTATATCTAACCGTTTGAAATAAGCTAGATTTCACTTTTAAGGTTATCAGTTCAAGCGCATTGGTTTAAAAAAATTAGCTTGCGACGACTCATAACACCTTGTTAAGTTTAGCAGATTTATGATTGTGACTGATTATATACATAATGATGAGCGTTTGATACCTGCCCAAAAAGGAGAATAATGATGATGAAGCTTTATAATTACTTTCGCAGTAGTACCTCTTACCGTACTCGTATTGCCATGAATCTTAAAGGTTTGGATTATGACTATATCGCGGTTAATTTGGCCCAAGACAAACAATTAGAGTCGGCATTTAAAGCTATTAATCCACAAGGGCTAGTACCCGTCTTACAGACTGATGACTTATTGCTATATCAAAGCCCCGCTATTTTAGAATGGTTAGAAGAGACTTATACACAGAGTCCTCTATTGCCTAAAGATGCGGCAGGCCGTATGCAAGTACGCGCACTGAGCGCCATGATTGGCTGTGATATCCATCCCCTTAATAATCGTCGCATCTTGCAGTATTTGCGCAATGAGTTAACGGTTGGCGAAGATGAGGTTATGGTTTGGTGCCAGCATTGGATGGACGAGGGTTTTGCTGCTTTAGAAAAACTACTGGCAGAAGATAAATCGCGTGGAAAATTCTGCTATGGCGACAGTCCGACGTTTGCAGACTGCTATTTAATACCGCAAGTCTCCTCCGCCCGCCGCTTTAAAGTAAACTTAACCCTTTACCCTAACATCGTCGCTATTGATGAGCATTGCCGCTCGCTTAAAGATTTTGATGATGCTGACCCTTCAAAACAACCTGATGCGCCAAAAGCTTAATCCTTTTCTTATTAGGCAATGAGGATTTAGTCGCTTTCAGCACTGTTTTGTTTAGTGCGATATTGTAGTCGTTTGGCAGTTTCTTAACTGATGTTCAAATTAGCAAGCACTATGCCTATCCAAAGGCTCAGAGTATCCTAAACAGGTCATGAGTTCTTATTAAGAGTCGTTATTATCTGTCCTAGATTCTAGTATCTAAGTACTTGTTTAAAACAAACAGTCCCTACTCAATTTTTTTACCATAAGATTACATCTTTAGAAAATAATCTCTTTATCTGCACATAATCTTTGGGCGTTACATTTAACTCATAATCAGTTGAGCACTTTATGAGGGAAAATAATATCCTCGCTTTGTGCAGTGTTCTAATTGACGCTTGGTTTCTAGTAGATTTAGGAGCGACGCTTTGTTTCTAAATCTGAAATGAGTTTCTACTGACTTTATAGAGCTTAGCTGCTTTATGATATTCAGACCGTTATCAGTACTACACAGTGCTTGTGTACGGGAGTCTAGGGACTGGTTCACGACTGTCTCAATCGGGTTAAGAATTTTTTATATGTATATTGCGATACCCAAATGTATGTTGTATTATTTAATGCTCTCTGTTTATTCATAGTCGTTATTTAGGGGAATAGCATGGCACGGATGCCTAACGATCAAGCAGGTGAATCATTTAGTACTGCTCAAGCTGAAAAGGACTATTTCTCTAAACGACAACTTGAAAAAGGGGCCGTTGGTTGGATATTATTAGTAGGCCTTGGAGTCGCTTATGTAATTTCAGGAGACTTCGCCGGTTGGAACTTTGGCCTTGCGCAAGGGGGTTGGGGCGGCATGTTTATGGCCGTGGTAGTAGTGGCCGTGATGTATCTGTGCATGTGTTTATCGATGTCAGAGATGGCAACTATGTTACCTACAGCAGGCGGAGGATACAGCTTCGCCCGTACGGCTTTTGGCCCTTTAGGAGGATACTTAACCGGTACCGCGATTTTGATTGAATATGCCATCGCGCCAGCTGCTATTGCGGTATTCATTGGGTCGTATTGCGAGTCATTGTTTGGTATCGGGGGCTGGATAGTATATTTGTCCTGTTATATCCTTTTTATAGCGATTCATTTAAAAGGTGCAGGGGAAGCATTAAAAATAATGTTTGTCATTACCGCTATCGCCTGTATTGCATTGGGCGTCTTTATAGTCGCAATGTTTCCACATTTTGATAGTAAAAATTTATTCGATATTGCAGTCGGAAATCAGACAGGAGCAAGCTCGTTCCTACCTTTTGGTTACATCGGGATTTGGGCTGCTGTTCCTTATGCTATTTGGTTCTTTTTAGCCGTTGAAGGTGTGCCTTTAGCCGCTGAAGAGGCTAAAGACCCGGCTAAGTCGTTACCACGTGGCTTGATTGGCGCAATGTTAATTTTAGCGACGTTCGCGCTACTTATTCTGTTCTTAGGGCCCGGTGCTGCTGGTGCAGATACCTTAAAAGATTCGGGTGCTCCTTTAGTCGATGCCTTAATCTCTGTCTATGGTAAAGATACCTGGTTGGCAAGTTTTGTAAACTTTGTCGGTCTTGCTGGTCTTATCGCAAGCTTTTTCTCTATCATCTATGCCTATTCTCGGCAGATATTTGCTTTGTCTCGTGCCGGTTACTTACCAAAAAAACTATCGCTAACGAACAACAATAAAGCCCCCTATTTAGCCCTTATTGTTCCTGGCATCATAGGCTTTCTATTATCGCTTACGGGTGAAGGTGATCTTCTTATTCTTATGGCGGTGTTTGGCGCGACGGTCTCATACGTATTAATGATGGCGTCTCACATCAAATTACGCTTGTCTCGATCTGATCTTCCCCGTCCCTATAAAACACCAGGCGGTATAATGACTTCGGGTATCGCCCTTGTTCTCGCACTACTTGCCGTAATAGCAGGATTGATGGTAGATCCCAAGGTATGGTTTATGGCGGCAGGCATTTACATCGTATTTATTCTTTATTTTGTAATATTTAGTCGTCATCATTTAGTGAGTGGTACACCAGAAGAAGAGTTTGCTCAGATCAAAGCAGCAGCCGATGATTTGAGCTAAAGACGTTTGTAACCCTATCTTGTAAATTTGCCAAAGACTGCTGGCGTGTTTTTACAATTAGGCGATTTTTGCACCATATTTTTAAGATCATCTTCGACAGATGAACCGTTGTTAGAAGGGATGCCTCGAACATACTGGCAAACTTATAGATAAAAGGTGGATGATATGGCGTATCAACATACTGTAGGACAAAGATGCTACCGATTTAAAGATTTAAAGACTTTGCTTGCAAAAGCTTCGCCGCGACGATCGGGGGATGAGTTGGCTGGCATTGCTGCCTCTGATGCGACCGAGCGCGTAGCAGCGCAAATGGCACTGGCTGAGTGTTTGTTAAGTGACTTTTTAAATGACTTCCTTATCCCTTATGAGACCGATGAGGTTACTCGGCTGATTATGGCACAGCATGATCCTCAGGCATTTTCTAGAATAGCCAGCTTTACAGTTGGCGATTTAAGAAACTGGCTCTTAGGAGAGTCAGCCACAACGGATACGATAACCCAGCTAAAATATGCCTTTACACCAGAGATGGTAGCCGCCGTTAGTAAAATAATGCGCGTTCAAGACCTGATCTTAGTCGCCAAAAAATGCCGCGTCGTCACTAAGTTTCGTAATACCATTGGTTTAGAGGGATGTCTATCTACTCGGTTGCAACCCAATCATCCTACCGATGATATGTTAGGCATCTCCGCCAGTATTATTGATGGATTAATGTACGGCAATGGTGATGCGGTAATTGGTATCAATCCAGCCACTGATAATCTACAGAATCTATCAGAATTACTCAAACTGTTAGACCATGTTATAGGCGAATATCAAATTCCTACTCAGTCTTGCGTGTTGACTCATATCACCTCTGCCATTCAGCTTATTAATAAAAACGTACCTGTTGACTTAGTATTTCAATCCATTACCGGCAGTGAAAAGGCAAATACAAGCTTTGGTATAGATTTGGCTCTTTTAAGAGAGGGTCATGACGCTGGTCTCAGCCTTAATCGCGGCACAGTAGGTCAAAACGTAATGTACTTTGAAACGGGACAAGGCAGTGCGCTATCAAGTAACTCGCATTTCGATGTAGATCAGCAAACACTTGAGGCGCGAGCTTATGCAGTAGCTAGAGAGTTTGATCCCCTACTGGTCAATACTGTGGTTGGATTTATTGGCCCGGAATATCTCTATGATGGCAAACAAATTATTCGGGCAGGATTAGAAGATCATTTTTGTGGCAAGCTTCTTGGGGTGCCCATGGGGTGCGACATCTGTTATACCAATCATGCCGATGCCGATCAAGATGACATGGATACCTTACTCACGTTGCTCGCAACCGCTGGGATTAATTTTATCATGGGTATTCCAGGCTCTGATGATGTCATGCTCAATTACCAAACCACGTCATTTCATGATGCACTATATGTTAGGCAGCTGCTTGGTTTAACCCCTGCCCCAGAGTTCGCTCAGTGGCTAAGTAACAATGGGATTTATACTCAATCTCAAAATAACATTCATTGGTCAGATAAGCCGTCTGCCCTACTTTCTGGAATAATGTGAGACTGTCTTATTTGAGTTAAAGCGATAAATTATTGTAATACTGACATATAAAGGAGAACCCTATGTCTATTGATCATCTGCAAATTAAGCAATCAACCATTACAGATGGTAAGCTTCAGGCAAGTAATGGCGACTCCAAAAGTAACCAACCCGCTGAATTGGTTCATCTAGATCCATGGCAAAAATTAAAAGAATATACAGACTCTAGAATCGCTTTAGGCCGAGTGGGCTGTAGCATTCCTACCAAACCCTTATTAAAATTTCAGCTTGATCATGCCGAAGCCAAAGATGCGGTCTTACAAGCTTTGGATGTCGATGCTTTAATGGTCGATCTGTCTAAATGTTGTAATATAACTCTTCAAGAGCTAGATATAGAGTCAGTAGCAAAAGATTCAAGAGAAAATAATAAGCAAGAGCAAGCAGATGGTCTCTTGCAACTATTTAAAGTGATGAGCCAAGCGGAAAATAAATCCGACTATCTCAAACGTCCAGATTGGGGACGACTGCTAAGTACTGACTCCGCTACTAAGTTAGAGCGCTTTGGTAACCATAAATCTTATGATGTGGTCATTGTTATGGGAGATGGCCTATCGGCTCGGGCGATAGCAGAGAATGGACCGAAACTTGTGGCAGAACTCATTTTTTTATTTAAGGAGGAAGGTTGGAGTATTGCACCTTTGGTTATTGCTACAGGAAGCCGAGTTGCTTTAGGCGATGAAATTGCAGAACGCCTTAATGCAAAGATGCTAGTCATGCTTATTGGTGAGCGCCCAGGCCTTAGCTCTCCTGACAGTTTGGGCATTTATTATACTTGGAATGCTCAATCCTCAAGCCATGACGCCATGCGCAACTGTATCTCTAATATACGAACAGCTGGACTGCCGATTAGAGTAGCGGCGAGTCGCCTTTTGGCATTAATGAAAAAATCTCATCAACTTAAATTGTCAGGTGTTGAGCTTAAAGACGAGCAAGAATTACCTATCGTAGATCAGAGCCAGCCAGCGATCAAATTACTATAAAAGAAGCTACGTTTGCTCTAAAAACTATATTCTACGGACAAAAAAAGGCCTTAGTTTAATCGCTGGGGCCTTTTTGTATTTGGTAGGTGTAACTCTATTCGAGATAGCGAACTTCCCGTCTATCAATAGCGCTAAAAAATTCTTATAGCTCTTATTTCAAGCCGTATACCGTATTTATAGAATGTACATAATTCATCAGCTCCGGAGAAAGACTATTAAGGGGGTTGCCCTCAAGATTAATACAGTCTAGATTAAATACAGATATTTTTTGATACTTCTTCTTATTATCTTGAGTCCTACTTTCACTTTTTAACCCGCTTGGTTAATCAGCATATTACGTAAATTGCCAATTGCTTTCGTTGGGTTCAATCCTTTTGGACAATACAACACGCAATTCATAATACCTCGGCAACGGAATAAGCTAAACGGATCTTCTAAACGTGCCAAACGTGCCCGAGTATCGGTATCACGGCTATCAACAGCGAAGCGATTAGCGTTCAATAGTGCTGCTGGCCCTAAGAACTTATCCGGATTCCACCAGAATGATGGACAAGCGGTTGAGCAGCAAGCGCATAAAATACACTCATATAGGCCGTTTAGCTTTTCACGCTGCTCAGGAGTCTGCAAGCGCTCCGTTGGCGGTGCTGGTTGATCGTTGATTAGGTAAGGGTGGATCTTTTCATATTGCTCATAAAATTGATTCATATCAATAACCAAATCACGAATAACTGGCAAGCCTGGTAGCGGACGAATAGTGATCTTCTCAGGTAAGTTATTCATGTTAGTTAAACACGCCAAACCGTTTCTACCATTGATATTCATACCATCAGAACCGCAAATACCTTCACGGCAGGAACGGCGAAAAGTGATGGTTTCGTCTTGTTTTTTAAGGCGTATTAATAGATCAAGTAACATACGATCTGAATCTAGGAGTTCAATCGTATAGCTTTGCATACGTGGCGCGGCGTCCTTATCAGGATCGTAGCGATAGATTTCGATAGTGCGAGTACCTCGGTTCATAATGCTAAACTCCACATACAGGTGATGGTGGGCGTACAAAGGATGCCACCTCAGGTTAAATAGAGTGATGAGGCAGTAAGGCATCAACGATTAGATTGTCTTTAATTTAAAAATGATTTGATTGCGACTATTATTCACCTCAGAGGGTAACGCTTGCTAAAGTTCAGTAATCTCTTGTGGATTGTCAGCGCACTCTAATGGATAGATAATAATCTGCCTAAAATTTTTCATGATAGGAGCTATATTCATTTTATTTTAGACTGACTATAGTTCTTGATAATAACCGCTTTAGACAATACCAATCAAATAAAACTTGCTGCGGGTATCATAACAATGACGAAAATAAATATTACTGAACCGAGTAAGCAAAAACGTTTCTTGCGAGCACGTGCTAAGGTCCTGCAGAGTTTAATCCCAATTCACTTAATAACCATTCCCTGAAAACGGTTGCAGACTTGGACAGAGGTATTCCTTTCGGGTAGGCCAAATAATAGTTTTCTTCCGTGGCAAGACATATATCAAAAGGTGCCAATAATTTTTGACTGTATGCTTGATCAGTAAAGAAATCCGGATAGCCCAGAAACACCCCCAGTCCCGATTCACCCATCGACATTCCTGCCGCTAGATTGTCAATCTTATGATAGAGAATATCAGCATTAACCGTTTTAACAGCAGCTTGTTGAAACCACCCCTGCCAGCCCTGCCGGTTACCTAAAACTTCCAAAAGCGGCAATGACAGCAGGTCACTAGGGTCATGTAGCTGATGAGCAAGTTTGGGCGCGCAGTAAGGGGTCAGTTCGGGTGTAAATAATGGATATAGCTGCATTCCAGGCCAATCACCGTTGCCATGCTTTATCGTTATATCAGCCGGACTGCGATTAAACTCATTATCCCAATTGGCGTGGACAAGCTGTAATTTGAGTCCGGGATACTGCGCACAAAAACGGCTTAATCTGGGTGATAGCCACATTATCGAGAAGGCAATATTTACTTCAATCACCAAACGGCCTTTACCCAGCGGGGAAAAAATCTCCGAGGTATGACGTTGCAAGTTACTGACTGCACTCTGTACAACGGGCAAATATGCCATGCCACTATCGGTTAAATATACGGTGCGGTGTTCTCGAATAAATAACGGCTCACCCAAGTGATGTTCTAAAAGCCGTATCTGTTGGCTCACCGCAGACTGGGTGAGATGCAACTCTCTCCCTGCAGCACTAAAATTAAGCAGTCTTGCTGCTGCTTCAAATGTTTTTAGCCAGTTTAATGGAGGTAGGTCAGCGCGTTTATTCATTAGCGTTGCTTATCAAGTAGGTCATAATTCATTGTTTGAATAAGTAATCTTAGAAATATACCATGGAGTAGATTTTTACGCCATGTATATGAAAGGTCCGCTTAAATGAAAATGCTTCAATCAGAACTATCCTCAGACTTTTCAGTAGTAACTGATTTTTATATAGAATCAGTTGAGCTTAGTGATCGTGCCATTCAAGTACGCTGGAATGATGGCATCAATAGTACTTACCACTACATCTGGCTGCGTGACAACTGCTCAACCGCTTTCCATCCACAAACAGGTGAGCGTTGTTTTGATCTGCTGAGTGTCTCGCAAGATATTTATCCGTTATCGGTCTCTTTTGATGCAGGACCTCTTACTATCGAGTGGTCTGAACAAGGACATATCAGCAGCTTTGCGCAAAGCTGGTTGCGTGAATTCTGTTATTCTAGTGAATTGGCTAAAGATCATAGCAATAGTTATCAAAGCTGGGACTGCGAATTTATCGACCGGATTCCTGTTTATAATCAGCAGGATATCATCACCAGTGACAGCGCTCTATATGAGTGGATGAGCGCTTTGGATAAATATGGGCTAACTATTATTAACGGTATGCCGGATGATTCCGAAGCCGTTGTGCAGACGGCAAAGCGAATCGATTATCTGCGTCAGACTAACTTTGGAATGACGTTTGATGTGATATCAGAAAAATCGCCGATTAATGTGGCTTATACGTCCCTCTCATTGCCATTACATACCGACCTGCCAAATCAGGAACTGCCTCCAGGATATCAATTCTTACACTTTTTGAGTAATGAAAGTGTGGGTGGTGAATCTACTTTTGTGGATGGCTTAAAAGTACTGGAAGGGCTGCGAGAAGATCAGCCTGAGTATTTCCGGCTGCTTTCTGAGTATGCGATTCCATTTCGTTTTCACGATCAAGCACACGATATCCGTCAACACCACCGAGTAATTAACCTAGACAACTTTGGGAATATTGTTGAAATAAAATACAACGCTCATATCGCAGATATCTTTGATCTGCCTAGCGAAGTTATGTACGACTACTACATCGCTTATCGTGAGCTTATGGGCCGGCTAAAAGATACTCGCTATAAAATCGAGCTAAAGTTGACTGCTGGTCAAATGGTGGTGTTTGATAACCGGCGGGTACTACACGGCCGTAACGCATTTGATGAAAATGTTGGCGAACGTCGTCTTAGAGGGTGCTATGTTGACCGCTCAGAATTTAAAAGCCGCTTAAGGGTACTGGGCGAACAACTGGCGCTCTGAATATGAGAAGGCTCATCTTAAAAAGAGGTATGCTGAAGAGCGACTCCAATCAGATATATTACAGGATGCTAGGTCAAAAAAGTGGTAACCCCATCAAAGCGCGAAAATCTGGCTCATCATGATATAAAAGTATTCAGCATCAGCCTCTAAAAACTATATTCTACAGACAAAAAAAGCCCCAATCTTAAGATTGGGGCTTTTTAAATTTGGTAGGCATAAGCAGACTCGAACTGCTGACCTCTACCATGTCAAGGTAGCGCTCTAACCAACTGAGCTATACGCCTATTTAGGTCAAGCATTTTAACAAGTTTTTGAGACTTTGCAAGCGTTTTTTATCGAACAACCTAATTATTAATTAAATACTGTGACTTATTGTTCTAAATACCCTAAATAAATGGTTAAGCATTTAATAGTTAATATGATGTTTTTTCTCATATAATCGCTCTAATAATGACAATAACGCCTTTACCTGCTTCTTAAGCTGCTTGAGCGTTTTTTGATAGTCTGGGCTCTTACTGTCTAATGTACTCAAACGCCCATAACGAAGTTGTCGGTAGTCTTGTTTAATCTTATCAATAGTGTGCTGAGTCGCTGATATGCTATTAATCCTAGCATTATCAAATAAAATATTATTGATCTTAGTATCGTTAGGAATAGAAAAGCGACTTGCCAGCCGATCAAGCCAAGCCAGCTGTCCTTCATTATCATTGCGAGCAAGCGTTTTATGTTGTTTACCAAGGCGCTTCGATAACTTGATTAAGGGCTTATCTGCTGGATGCCAACGTTTACGCCGACGTTGGTAAATCATAAGCGCCAAGAGAGCCATAACCGTAATAGCAGCACTCGCCAGCCAAACGATTTGTTGCATCACAGAGCTGATATTAAACCACTTGAAGAGCGATCCCGCTTGTTTATCTTGATCGTAACCGACGACGTCTTTTTGCCAATAGTAGCTGGCTTGATCCGATAAGCGCCGCAGGGTTTGGAGCATTTGATATTGCTGATAGCTGATTTGGGCACTAGCACCCTCACCGAATAATGCTGCCCCTTGCACTTGGGTCAAAGCTTCCATACCTTTTTCGACGCGTTCAGGCGCAACAAAGGCAGTAGGGTCAACGCGTACCCATCCTTGTCCATCGAGCCACACTTCAGTCCAAGCATGGGCATCCATCTGTCTGACTTCCCACACACTACCATTGCGGCTTGGCTCACCGCCTTGGTAACCGGCCACTACCCGCGCCGGAATATCAGCAGCACGCAGCATAAAGGTAAAGCTTGAAGAATAGTGCTCACAAAACCCTGCTTTGGTATCAAATAAAAATTCATCAATACGATTGTTATTCAACTTAGGTGGTGACAAGGTATAGCGAAATTCAGTCTGATTAATCCAGCGCTCAATTGCATTTATATAACGCACGGGGTCTGAGCCTGATTGCTTAAATAATTGCTTGGCAAGGGCATGTGCTTTTGGATTGCCTTGCTTAGGTAGCTCTAAATTAAGACGCCGGGCGGCCTCATCAAGCTTAGGATCAATACGCATGGGCGCATAACGCAATACGTCATAGCGCAGCTGCTGAGTAACCGGTTGCGATTTTAATAAGGTAAAGTCTGAGGTCAGGCTAATACCTTGACGCTGCGCAAAAGGGTAATCAAGTCCAAATAACCAGCGCTGCTGGGTGGGCTCTAGAATAACCTCATAACTGCTCGGTCCAAGTTTGACTTTGTCAGTAGCAGTCGCCAGCGCAAGCTCCATCCACTTAGGTGTTTGCTGTTCAGGCTCCCATTGCCACTGCTGCTGCTCACGACTGGGACGCCAGGTTACCCCATCAAAATCACTGAATACCAAACCACGCCAATAAAGCTGATCTTGCGGCGGTTGTGCACCTGCAAATTCGACACGAAAGGCCAGCGCAGTTGATTGGCCTAAACTGGCAAAGTCACCCGGTGACATACTATCTGACACCCCCGTGATCGCCTGCTGCCCTGATAATTGTACGGACCATAAAGGTGGCAGACGCGGAAAGAATAAAAACAGCACGACCAATAACGGTAACGCCCCAACCCCTAACACCCCTAAAGTACGCAAGCGCCCATCGCCCTGCGTATTACCATCATCGTTAAGCGCTATAAATGCCAATAAAATAGCGACAGTGCCAACAACCACTTCTAAAGTGGTAACCAGCCCTTGATCCATTAAGAACAAGGAAGCAAGCACAAACAATGATAAATTCAGTACTACATACGCATCACGGCGCTTATATAACTCCCATAATTTACTAACCAAGCATAGCACTAAGAACGCCACGCCCATATCCAGCCCAAAGGTGCCGTTATACGTCACCCATAACCCTGCCAACCCTAATAAAAACCCCAGCATTTGTACGCCTTGATAGAGCCGCTTGAGGTGGCGTACCTGTCTAAACTTAGCTTTAATAAGCGGCAACTGCGCAATAATGCTAATCAGTGCAAATCCCATTAACCATAAGGGCAAATGACTCATGTGAGGCAAGGTAACGCTAATTTGCGTTATCAATACCCAATAATAGGCAGGCAGTGCGAGCAGCTTTTTATACCATCTATCGTTTGTCGATATACTATTATGAGTGCTGACTCGCTGACCTAACGCCAGCGACTCAAAGGAAGAATCAGTGGCAACGGAAGATACCTTAGCTAAGGGGCTTTTAGGAGAGGCTTTGCAAAAGCGTTTGAATAAGCTTTTAGAATCAGTCATGGCGCTTTTGCCAATCGTAATAAACAAGCGTGGGCAAACGATTCCCCTTGACCGATGGCGGCACTTGGATGCGTTTCATCAGGCAGTTGCATTTGAAAGGGAACCCCAAGCTGTCCAAGGGTAAGGGCACCATAAGCCAGTTGTGCCAGCTTTTGTTCATGATGGACCGCTGGCATATCCGCATAATCTAAAGTCTGCTCATGACCGACAGGATCAGCAAAATGCTTAGTAAACATCCCCTGCCCACGTGCCACATGCGCCCATGAAACTCGCGCCAGTGACTCGCCTTCGATATAGTTATCGAGGCGCTCAAAGTCATCTTGTCCTTGGGTAGTTTGCCTGCCTGTCGGTAAACTCTCTGAGCTTGCCGTTAAATATTGCGCCTGCCAATCAAATGTTTCAGGTTTGGGATAGACCCATGCTATACGTGCAAAATACACATACGACCAAGCGCGCATAATACCTAATGGATAGACCGTTTTAATCTGCAGGCGTGGCAATTCAAGCTGACCACGATAATTGGTAGGAATGGACAGACGAATAATTTGCGCTTCTTGCAAGCATGGTATTAATACTTGCGTATGGGCATCGACAGTCAGCTTATCGATACCCGATCTACTGTCATCTTGTCTATTATTGGTGCTCTGAGCCAAGTGTTGATCAAAACTAACTGCCAATTGCCGTCTTGGTTGCCGGCTCTCACTGCGCAGCTGTAGTGTCACCCATACCGCTGCACCTGCTTCTGCCATGGTGACTTCAAGCAGGCGCACTTGCAGACCTGAGATATGGGCAAAGGTCACATGAAAGCTGATTAGCCAGACGCTGACTAAATAAAAGCACAATCCCAGCACCAAGTTATTGGCGTAATTGATACCAGCAATAAAGGTGATGATTAGAAGCAGGGCAAACAACGCCCCTTCTTTACTAAAAAAGATATAGATATTGCGCAAGTTAAGCGTGGCGCTGTCACTCTTAGGAGCGCGCTTGGCAAACCAACGTGCCAGCGCCGCTGTTATTGGTTGGGCTAAAGCTTGTGGAAAGACGTTCATGACCACCCTATCATTGTCATAGTCAGCGTTTGGATAGTTAATGGCGCAATCATCACAATCATTTAAACAATCACTGGTACTTCAGCCATAATACACTGAGCAATACTTTGCGCTGCTTGACCACTGACAGCAGGCGACGGTATAAACCGCTGTCCTAACCTGTGATCAGTGACTGCTGCAAATACCGCTTGAATATCCTCTGGCGTTACCTCTTGATGTCCTGATACATAGGCATAAGCTTGCGCGGCGCGCTGTAGCGACAATACCCCACGCGGTGATAAACCGTAATATTCTTGGCTTACACGAGTTTTAGCCACCAGCTGCTGCAAATAATCCAACACCACATCGGTCACATAAATCTGCTGAACCCCTTGTTGCGCCAATAGCACTGCTTTGGTATCAAGTACCGCATCTAGGCCTGCAAGCAATTCGCGGCGATCTTGTCCTTGTAGCAAGGCACGTTCTGCTGCAGGTGATGGATAGCCAAGTGATAGACACATCAAAAACCGATCCAGCTGTGATTCAGGTAACGGATAGACGCCTGCTTGCTGCATTGGATTTTGGGTAGCAATGACAAAGAACGGCTGCGGTAAGCAATAGGTCTGCCCATCCTGAGTCACCTGCCGTTCTTCCATCGCCTCAAGTAAGGCACTTTGGGTCTTGGGACTGGAGCGGTTGATCTCATCAGCCAATAGTAGCTGAGTAAATATGGGTCCTTTACGAAATTCAAAACCTAGCTGGGCTTGGTCATAAATACTCATACCTAAAATATCAGCCGGTAGCATATCATTGGTGAATTGGACACGGCTAAAGGTCAGTCCTAATAGCTGTCCCAACCCTTGGGCTAAAGTGGTCTTGCCCATACCCGGCAAGTCTTGTAGCAGCAGATGCCCACCTGCCAGCACGCAGCTGAGTGCCAGCTTGATCACTTGCGGTTTATCCAGCACGATCTGATTTAATTGAGCTAATAGCTGCGCGACTTGTCGCTGATTGGTCATGTAATCAACATCGCCATGTGACAAGGTATTGATTGTTTGTGCTGAGCTGCGGTTAGGTAGTGTTGCTGACAGCAATGTCTCGTTAGTATGACTTTTACGCATAATAAACTACCAGCTTATTTTATTATTATAAATTGATTAACAATAAATTTAGTGAAAATAAGAATATTAAAAATGAGCTTAAGGCGCTTAAAAGCCACTCTACTGAAAGTCTGCTGCCGGTTTTTGGGCTGCATCTGGTGATATCTCGATTGGCTCATTGCTCATCTTCGACTGCTCATTATTTGCACCTTTATCAGCGCCTTTATTAGCATCGGCCGCTATTGGAAATCCATCGGCATCAAGAGCAGGAATTGCTGCACGCAAAGTAGACAAATAAGCGATAACATCAGCGCGCTCACCAGCATCTGGCATCGGATCGGCTAGCATTTTTGAGTCTGGCATTGCTTTTTCAGCATCGGCAATATAAGGATCTAGCGTCTCTACATCCCACACCCAGCCTGACGCTGTTAATCCTTCGCTATAATTATAATCTGCTAAACCTGCCGCCGACGCGCCGTATATATTCATTAGCTGCGGGCCTTTTTTATTGCTCCCTGGATTCAACTGATGACACTGGCCGCAGGCCTCTTCAAAAATTATCGCCCCACGGTCAGCATCGCCTTCGGTATATACTGGTAGCGTCACAGGTACAGGAGTACGATAATCAGGCGGTGTGCGCTCACAAGCTGTGAGTAAAAATGCTGTGATTAATATACTGCTCAGTTGGACTTTAAAGTTAATAGGCATGTTTACTCATTCTTTAGTTGAGTTCTGTAGTGGAAGAGGCTTTTACTAGCTTGTGAGAATAATAGCAGGCGTGCAAAGAAAGATTTTGCAGCGGTTATGATATAGCACTTAGGGCTGGCTTAAAAGCTTGCTGAGTATAATTTCATCAATAGTTGCTATTGAGTTAGGGAGCTGTTTAAACGCGTTAATAACAGATAGCTTCATAGCGCATTATGGGCGCTTTAAACAACGTTCATCGTGTCGCTCAGCTCCTCAAGATAATAACCTTGCAAATAACGTGCACCAATACTCCATGCGACAGACATCGTTGCAGCCTCTTCAATATAAGGTATTAGTACGTCAATATTGAGCTTATTAGTGCGTATAATCAGTGATTTAATAGTTTCTAGATTATCCGCTTTATTGATGTCTTGCATATAGCTACGCGCCAGCCTAACCATATTAGGTTGTAGGAAGTTGGCGCTTTCAATCGATTTTGCGAAGGTACCAAAATTACGGATACCTGTTTGACAATTAACTTGGCTCAACGCGGCAAACTGAGACTTAGCAACGGTCAAATGATTGACGACATCTTGCTCATTAAACTGTAGCATCAATGCCCCTGATACCCCGCCCACGGCTTTAATCAATTGGCTGACCACATTTGGTAGTTTGTTGTCCACCAATGAAGCACTGGTTAACTGCACCAGTATCCGTGCTTCAGGATGAGTTTTACGGACATCGTTTAGCTTTTTGCAGGCGTTAACCAGCACCCAACGATCTATTTTTTTACGTAATTTGTGGGTTTTTGCCACTGCCATAAATTGAGTTGGGTTTAAAACTGTATTTTCAGCGTCGGCTAGTGGTAAGCGCAGATAGACCTCAAAAAAGTTACTACGATCATGATTAATATCATAGATCGGCTGAAAGAGCAGCTCAAAGCGATTCTGCGTGATCGCGTTTGCTAAGTGTTCTGCTAGAGCAGTGTCATCACTGTCAGCATGTTGACCTGGAATATAAAGATGAGAAGCATTACCTTGGTCGGCGGTTTCAATCCTAATATGCCTAATCGCATCAATAGCACGATCAAGCAGTACTTTTGGTTCAGCAGCATGAGAATCTATATTGACAATGCCAATACTGGCCGTGGTATGAATCGTACGTTTATCCATTTCTATGAGCATATCACCGATACGCTGACGAATACTTTCGGCTAATGCTTCGAGCGCTTGAACCTTAAGGCCTTCAACTAAGACCGTAAACGCAGCATCACTAAAACGACTAACATAACCATTCGGCACGGCTTTATCTAACATATAAGCCACTTGTTTGAGGGTAATGTCTACCCCTTGTAAGCCTAGGCTGCTACTGATTTTACCGATGTTATCCAGATGGATATACAATAGGCCAGCACTCACCTTATCTTGTAAAACCAGTTGATATAGTACCTCAAAGCGTTCTTCAAAGCCGCGGCGATTATTGAGTCCTGTTAAGCTATCCTTACTTTCAGCAATAGCAAAACGCTTGGCAACCTCAGCACTATTATTACTATTTTGTAGGATAAAAATCTGAGTAACGGGCTCACCATTTAAAGTAGCAGCGGCCAATTGAAGCTTGGCCTTGAAGGTACTGCCATCCATACGTTGACTTGCAAAATTAAATTCAACCTGCTCGCGATCGCCCTTATCAAACTGACGTAAAAATTGCTTAAAATCTTTAATATCATCGCCACCTGCGATTAAGTCAATAACAGGTAAACCGATGATATCGTCCATGGTTTCAAAGTTAAATAGTTTGAGATACGAATCATTGGCAAAGACATGAATACCTTCATCAATATAGGCCACCGCACTTTTGGAGTTTTTGATTAAGATATTGGCGCGCAGCTCCGCTTCAGAGAGAACATGGCGCAGGGTATTGAGCTGGCGGCGGCTTTGTAAATTGGCATGCTGCAGACATATCGCCATAACAACTTGGGTCTCTTTTTCGGCTAGCAATGCTTTTACCATAGTACCGTCGATCACCGCTGGCATACCTTCATCATTGCGGCCAGTCGTTGCCATCTCGTCACTCATGAGACCCACCAAGGGCAAATCAAGGCCTTGCTCTTGCACAATACCCACGACATCCGTGAAGCTCAAATCATAAGCACGTCCGAATACCAGTACATCCCACTGATGACGCAGTGATTTTAGCAGCTTTTCTTTGTCATCTAAAAAACCCAAATTAACGTCATCATAATAAGCAGACAACAGCTTAACCAAACGTTCGGCATATATCTGATCATCGTCTATGACTAATAAATTTAAGATGGACTTGGTTCGCATAACAGGCCTTTTAATCTTATTATCACGCTTCAGCGTGTTAAATCGCAATCATATCTGACGGCTTAATTGTCTACCTAACATCGTATCATCATATCGTCTTATTAATAAACATTTGTCCTAACGATATACCATTAACTTGGGATACCCTGCCTGTTGATTAAGATAGCAGTTAGGAGCTTCTATCTTAATCAATAACACGCTATAAAAAAACTACTAATACTTAGTAAAAATATAATATTCTATCTTATTATACTGAAGGCTTTACCGCTCTTTATAAATATCGATAGGCACTTTAAATGCTCTATTCGGTAACTCTCTTACCAGTTTGGGCATTAAATAACCAGGAAGTACTGCTAATAAAGACCAATATAAATCGCTAGCTGACTGCTCATCACTATCGAAGTGGGCAGCACCAGCAACTTTATCCAGCACGTGCAGGTAATAAGGCAAAACGCCAGCACCAAACAAGCGCTGACTCAATGCGACTTGTGCCGCTACGCTATCATTAACACCGCTTAATAACACCGCTTGGTTTAATAGCATAACCCCTGCAGTCCGTGCGCGCTGTAAGTATTCAGCGGTAATTGCATCAATCTCATTAGCATGATTGCAATGAATCACCATCACAATATTGCAACGACTTTGAGCAAGACGATCTAAAAGGGCATCATCTAAGCGTTCAGGAATAACCACAGGCAGGCGGGTATGCAAACGAATAGTAGTCAATTGCGAAATGGCCTCTAAAGTATCGAGCCATGCAAACAGTCGGCGATTAGACACACTCAATGGGTCGCCGCCACTTAAGATAACCTCATTAATCTCAGGATGCTCAGTAATATATGAGATAATGGCGGCATGAGCGGCAGAATTGGGCATATTGGCACTATAGTCAAAATGCTGTCGAAAACAGTAACGGCAGTGAATAGCGCAAGCGCCTGTAATCGTTAAAAGTACTCGCGATTGATACTTATGCAGCAGCCCTTTAGTCGGGTTTTGATCGTTTTCGCTTAAGGGATCAGCGACATAACCGGCCACCACGGTTTGCTCTTGCTTATCAGGTAATACTTGGTGCAATAACGGATCACTGGCATCGCCAACCGTCATTTTTGCCACAAAGGCCCGTGGGACCCGCAGCTCAAAGTGCTTAGGAATGTAAATCTGTGTTATTAACGATTCCAGCTTAAGTAACCCAAGCAACTCATCGACTGAGGTAATGGCTTCGGATAATTGTGTTTGCCAGTTTTTTTGTGTGATTAAATGGTTTATCATAACACCCTAATGCGTACGCTTAAAAACCAACATTATACGCTGTAAGCCGACGCACTATCAAAGTATGTCAACTGAACACAATCATTCAGACCTATTTGTTTTTGATATGATTTGAGCACGGTTGTTGTAGCGTCAGGTTTGGTGGCGCTTTGATAATTGATTATTAACTTATGAATATACTTACTAACAACCCTTAGGAGTCTCTTGTGGCAAGTTTTTCTACCAACGAGTTTAAAGCCGGTCTAAAAGTAATGCTTGATGGCAACCCTTATGCCATCGTTGAAAACGAGTTTGTCAAACCTGGAAAAGGTCAAGCTTTTAACCGCGTTAAAATGCGCAATCTACGCAGTGGTAGAATGTTAGAGCAAACCTTTAAATCAGGTGACAGCTTAGAAGCGGCTGATGTGATGGATATTGAAATGAACTATCTATATAACGATGGTGAGTTTTGGCACTTTATGCATCCTGAAAGCTTTGAGCAGCTACAAGCGGATAAAATAGCAATGGGTGATACGGTGCAATGGCTAAAAGAAAATAGCAATGCGCTATGTGTCATTACCTTATTTAATGGTGTACCGCTAACGATTACTCCACCTAACTTCGTTGAGCTGCAAATTACCGAAACCGATCCTGGCTTGCGTGGAGATACTTCTGGTGGCGGTGGTAAACCTGCCAAGCTAGAAACTGGGGCGGTGGTGCGTGTGCCTTTGTTTGTACAACAAGGTGAAATAGTCCGTGTGGATACGCGTACCAGCGACTATCAAACGCGCGTTAGCTAATATGTTTAATCCTTGATAGGCCACAAACATAGGCCGAAAAGTAAAGTTTCGATAAAGGCTCAATCATCATAACGATGCTTGAGCCTTTTTAAGTCAATTATGATAATCGTTAATTTGCATCATAATTGACTTAAAGTATGAAACATAGAAATAGAAAAGCGCAGATTGTAGATTACCTTTTTATCGACTGTTTCTGCATTAGCCAGTATTGAACCAGCGTATTGAGCTGTTCTTTTTTAAAGGGCTTGGTACAGTAGTCTTGCATCCCCACCTGCATGTATTTTTCGCGTTCGCCGTCCATTGCATTGGCCGTCAAAGCAATGATCGGCGGTAGCATTTTTGGATCATATAGCTCATGCAGCTTAATCGTTGCATGTATCCCATCCATAATCGGCATGTGATGATCCATTAATATAATATCGTAACGTTGTGGATGTGCTGAAAACTCTTCAATGGCCTGTTGCCCATCAGAAACGTGAGTGACCGTATGTCCACTATTACGTAACACTTTTTTAGCAATCATCGCGTTAACATTATCATCTTCAACTAGCAGTATATGACCCGCATATTGTGAGTCCGGTTTGACAGCTATATTATTTGAGCGTTGCCACTCGTCATATTGGGCTTGATCTAAAGTGGGCAGCGGTAATAATACCTTAAACGTGGTGCCCTCCCCAACCACACTATTTGCCCAAATATGACCCTCCATAAGATTAACTAAAGATCTGCATATCGATAATCCAAGACCAGTACCACCATATAGACGATGAGTCGATTTGTCCTCTTGATTATAGGCATCAAATATTACGTCCAGAGACTCAGGCTTAATACCAACACCGGTGTCCGTAATATCAATACATAAGGTCATATCACGGCCGATAGTCTTATCGTCTACAACGCTGTGTCCGTTTTCATCACAATGTAGTGCGTGTTTAACATCGATACTAACACGCCCCCCTTCACGGGTGAATTTAATAGCATTGCTGACTAAATTGACTAAAATTTGTTTTATTCTTACAGGATCGCCTTTCACGTAAGGCGATAGCGCTTCGGTATAGTGATAATCTAGAGTTATACCACGCTCGCGAGCTTTGATTGCAAATAAACTGATAATTTCACTACATAACAACGATAAATTCATCGGTACGGCATCGATTATCATCTTACCGGACTCAACCTTTGACAAGTCCAAAATACCATTGATAATCACCAAAAGATGCTCTGTAGAGACTTTTATATTATCCACATAATCTTTTTGCTCAGCGCTTAGCTTAGTATCATCGAGCATATCAACCATGCCCATGATACCGTTCATTGGGGTGCGTATTTCATGACTCATATTGGCCAAAAAATCTGATTTCATCTGATTGGCATGTCTGGCCAAGCGCTGATTTTTTTGTAGTTTTAGCGAATCTGCGGCCATTACTGCAAATTGGGCTAACAGTCTGGCTTGTTTGTTATCGAACTTATAATTAGGCTGATCATCAATTAGGCAAAGTGACCCTAGACGATAGGTCTTGTTGTCCTCGTGCAAAATTATGGGGACACCGGCATAAAAACGCAAATAGGGAGCCTGTGTGACTAAAGGGTTATGAGTAAAGCGCTCATCAATACTCAAGTCTGGCACTATAAAGGCCTCATCGGATAGAATGGTATAATTGCAAATCGACACTTCCCGTGCGGTCGTACAAATATCACCAAGTCCATGAGGGGACTTTAAATATTGCGTATGCTCATCCATAAAGGCGATAGTAACAATAGGCACATCAAAAAACAGCTGTACCAATTCAGTCAAACGTGCGAACGCCGGCTCATCATTAGTATTGAGCACTTGGTATTCATGGAGCTTAGCAATGCGAGATTTTTCATCTAGCGCTATTGGATAGGTATTAGTTGACAAGACTGTCTCCAAAATTAATATGAAGTGATAGGCTTAACGCTGAGCTTGTTTGGTCAATATCTGCAGTGCCTCACTGACCATGACCATTGCCATTACAGAGGTCACCGTAACTGCCGATCCATAACCGCCACAATGTAGTCCACTGGATTGACAACTTTTGTCCACCTGTGGCGGTTCTGTTGAGTATACACACTTAATGCGAAACCTTTGTCTTAAGCCGCTATTGATGCCCTTCTCAAAACGCAGTTTATGACGGAGACTCGCCAGTAACGGATCTTGATAGCTGTTTCTTAAATCACTGGCCGTAACCTGAAGAGGATCTATCTTGCCCCCCGCTCCGCCAGCACAAATCAGTTTTAGTTTATTAGAGCGGCAATAGACGGCAATAGCGAGCTTAGCACCCATATCATCAACACAGTCTAAGATTACCGTCGATCTCTGCTCGGCTGCTGCAGCTTGAACGTCCCTACGACTCGGTAGCAGTACTGCTACATTGTCAGCAGACAAAAAATCATCAACCAAGTGTACGGTAACTTTTGGGTTAATCTCTCGAATACGGGTTGCCATTGCTGCAATCTTGCTTTGACCAAAAGTACTATCCAGAGCAGGTAACTGCCGATTGACATTGGAGGCGACTAGCACATCCAAATCAATCAAAGTAATCGTTCCCACTGCCGTCCGTGCCAACGCTTCAGCGGCCCAAGAACCAACGCCCCCTATCCCAATAACGTATACATGAGCGGCAGCAAAAGCATTGAATACGCTATCGCCATAGAGAGTTTTTGTTCCTTGAAAACGGCGTTCATATTGTGTTGTCGTTGCATTTTTTATGCCATGATCTGAGGTTGAATTAATAGTATTCGTTTTTGCATCGTTTTGGATCGCTTGTATTGATTGACTCATACAGATTAAAACTCTTATTATTAATGATATTTTATTTTGGATAAGCCCAAGTAGTATGTAGAGCGTCACAACTATTTTGCCACAATTGCCGTGCAAGATCGTCCGGTTCTACACTGAGCATCTCACTAAGACTCATGAGTACCCAGGGCAAATTAGCCGGCACGTTCCTATTGTGTATTGGCGCATCGCCCCACTCATTGTCTACGCTTTGTCCAAGGGCCAACTGGTTGCTATTTGGCGTCTGGCACTTGATAGGCATCATATCTGGACAGTCAGTTTCAATGACCAGACAGCCAATCCCATAACTAGCAACGGCAGCTTGAATAGCTCGGCGCAGCTTTTTAGCGTTAGGATTGGTCACCTGACCAGTCACGCCCAACTTAAATCCCAGCTTAACAAAGGCTATGGCTTCTTGCTTGCCACCACTAAAGCTATGGGCAATACCGCCAAGCTTATGGGCGTCATAATAGTGCGCTTTTAATAGTGCTAAGGCTTCGGCGTGAGCTTTACGGATGTGCAGAAGCACTGGCAGCTGGTGGGTTACCGCCATATCCAACTGTGCCTTAAAAAAGCGCTGTTGTTTAGCAACCATCTCAGGCTGTTTCATCGTATCGGTATAAGTATCTAGACCAATCTCTCCAATTGCCAGGGGACGGTGTTGATTTAACCTCTGCGCCATGGTCTCTAAATGGGTCTCAGTATGCTGCTCAATATAAAAAGGATGTAACCCCAGTGCAATATGTACTTTAGGGTATGAATTCAGCTGGTCACTGTCATCAGCTCGCGTAAACTGCGGCATCTGCTCAAGTGCTTGCTGGACATCATATAGTCGCTCAAAGTGCCGATATAAATAGCCCACCAGTACAAGGTGACGTACACCGTACTCGTAGGCTTGTTGTGCCTGACTCTGTCTATCATTATCAAATATTGGCGCATCAAAATGGGTATGAGTATCAATCAAAGGATATAGAGGTAGAGAATACTCAGTAGCTAGGAGGTGCTTATTAGTTGTCAGATTTAAACTTGTAACGGTCATTAAAAGCCTCCCTATAAGTAGCTATATTAAGCAGATGTACAACATCTCCTATTCAAGGCAATCATCAACACCAGTAACAATCAAAAAGTAGCGATCAAATTTCAGGTCATTTAATCTATCATCCATTAAGGTAATAACGATAAAATGGTCTGAAATATGACGAGAGAACGGCTTTGTAATGCTACACTCACTACTAAATTTGAGCTACTAGGATAGTCTTTATATAAAATCAATGAGATAAACGACTGCAAAATTTTGCAGAAATTACTCAATATAACCGAAGCCTCCTTAAATACTTATTGCACTTTTTTAGAATTGCTATTTTTTGGATCATTATGACTAGCAGCGCTATTTTCAGTCTGTTCATTTTCAGAGTTATCATTTTTAGGCTGAGGGTGTATCGAATTTTGTCGGCTACTGCGTCTTGGTATCAACAATAAACCAGTAGCCACTACGCCTAAACTTAACCACTTTTTTTTATTCATGGTTGTTCACTTTTATTGGCCTTGTTACTTTTTATCATAACCCAAGAATAGAGTAAGCTTTGTTTGTCTGTGTTATGAATACGCAAGATAATGTACAGAGTCAGTTCGATACCTGACCCTGTATTTTTGATGTAGATTTTATTAACGATTTAGGGGATAGGTAGTCATACTATTGCTAGGACTGTCTACTTTAGTAAAACCTGGGGTTGTAGGTTTTGGTATTTGATTGCGTTTAGGGACTAGCGGATTAAGCGGCATTAACTCATAGTCTGCGCTCACCTTGCCATTCCAGCCTTCAGTGCCACTTAATGGCAGTTGTTTAATCGTACCGTTTTTATCAATAACCAGTTGCAGCACGCGCATCTGGTTAAATTTGCGCTCAGTAACGCTTGCTACCGCCCCGCCATCACGTAGGATAGTGGGCTGCAAAAATATGATTAAATTGCTCTTTTGGGTCTTGTCATTATCGGAGCGAAACAGCCGTCCAATGAAAGGAACATTACCCAGACCGGGAACTTTTTGTTGACTGGTGGTACTGTTGTCGCGCATCAAGCCACCTAGCGCGATGGTTTGCTGATCATCCGCTAGAATGGTGGTATTGATCAGGCTTTTATTAGTAATTAAGCCGCTAGCATTACCGATACTACTGGGTACGACTGAGGAAACCTCTTGTGAGACCTCTAAGCGTACCGTACCATTGTCACCGATATGCGGAATGACATTTAAATTGATACCAATATCTTGACGGTCAATGGTCTGAAATGGATTGGTTGAAGAGTTACCGCCAGTGGTAAAAGAGCCAGTAACAAATGGGACGTTTTGACCGACTAAAATACTGGCCTTTTCGTTATCTAAGGTTAAAATAGACGGCATGGATAGCAGGTTGGCGCTGGTAGAGGAGTCTAACGCTTGCAGGATAGCGCCATAAAATTGCGCGTTGCCTTGACTGTCTTTACTACTATTACCAATACCAAGTAGAGCACCGGCAATAGAACCGGCAGCAGCACTGATACCTGAACCACCACCTGTTAAGGCGGCAGCGGCTAGAGACGCCGCACTCGCGCCAACGTTATTAAAATTAACGACGCCATAGCCGCTATTGGCATTACCCAATGCCCACTGGACGCCAAGCTGGGTCGCATCGTCACCCGAGACCTCAACGATAGCGGCTTGAATCAGGACTTGTGCACGGCGATTATCGAGCTGATTGACCGCTTCTTCAATCTCAAACATGAGCTCAGGCGCGGCATTGACGATGACTGCATTTTGGGTTTCGTCTGCAATAATACTAAAAGGCCGCCCGCCAATACCAGTACCCGACCCACCCGAGCTGGAAGCAGGTGCTCTCGCTGAGTTACTGCCACTAAGCGCATCACTAGCATTATTATTTAAGGTAGCACCCGTACTGCTAGCATCAGTTAGGGAGGCTGACTCTAAGGTTGAGGTGGCGCCAGAACTATTGATGGATTGATTAGCGAGTAAACCGCGTAGCATTTGGGCAATATGACCCGCGCTGGCATATTTTAACCGAAAGACCCGCAGACCGCTTAGTCTGCGTGTGGGCATGGTATCCAGCTGATTGACCATCTCTTGTACTTTTGCAATCATCTCAGGGCTACCTTTTACCAGTAGCCTGTCGCTTGAGGCATCTGCGATGACTTTTAGCTGATCTCCACTTTGCCCTTGCGCCCCACCTGCACTGCTAACCAGCGAGCTAATCAAATCCATCATGCGCTCAGCATCGACATGACGCAGAGGAATTACCCGCAGACTATCGTTGACGTTGCTATCTAAGTCGCGAATTAGCGCGGTTAATTGATTAAGACTGTCAGCACGATCGGATAACACTAAGGCATTAACCCCAGGAACGGCAGCAGCATGCGCAGATTGCGGCATCAAGGGTCGAATGACGCCTAACACTTCGGCAGCTTGGGTATTGGTCAAATAAATCACCCGCGTTGCTAGCGCTTCTCCGACAGTATCACCGCGTAAATCAACCGCGATCCCAGATTGTTTGGCGACATTATCCGGTACTAGCTTAACAGTCGTTCCCGACTTAATCGCAGCAATACCATTGACCTGCATCACACTTAGAAATAGCTGGTAAATCTCATCACGCGACAAGGCACGATTAGAGATAACAGTCACGTTGCCATTAATGCGCGGGTCGAGGACGAAGTTTTGATCGGTAATAGTGGCTACTTCATTGATAAAGGCTTTAATGTCAGCATCTTGCAGATTGACTTTCCAGCTTTCAGCATTAGCAAGGCCACAAGTCGCTGCCCAAAGTGGTAACGCCAAATATAGCGGCCGGCATATGCGTAGCAGGCACTGCAATGAACGACGCAAAGGGGTTACTGAAAATCTATGCAAACTTACCATGGTCATAATTACCTACTGTAATATCGCTCAGTATAAGGTGAAATATTGCTAAAAATAGCGTTCACGTGCCATATCATTTAATTTAAATAACAGCTTTAAAATTGCTGGCGAATGGTAATAACCTGCTCGCCACGCTGTACTTTGATTTGTGCTTCGCCTGATTGCTGTACTTGTTGCAACACGCTGGCATCTTGTGCAGGGTTATTTCCAACACTTTGACCATTGACGGTCAGTACCCGATCGCCCGGCTCAAGTCCTAAGCGGTTGCGTAACCCTGCTGGCATGGCAGCAGTAACTTGATAGCCTTCTCCTGACGCCATCACGCCCATGCGGCTTAAATAACTGGCTGGATTTTCTTGTAAGGCCGTTACAGCTTCACCTATAGCAGACTGCGGGTCACCCTCACTAATAGAGTCGGTAACAGACCCAGTACTACCATCATCAAGCATTGGCATAGCAGGGAGCACGTTATTGTCCGGTAGACGCTGATTGCTTACTGCACCTATTGCCTTGTCGCTTTGATCAAGCAGCAACGCATCCGCCATTTTAATCTCTGTTTGCTTATTAGCGGCATCAGCAATAATGACTGCATTCCAATTTACTGCAATGAGAGTATAACCACTGTCTTTCAGACTATCGTTAATCCGGTAATTTTTTACCTCACCATTTACATCTAATAAGGCTGAAGACAGACTTGCTGGCATTGCTAGTAATACGCCTTTTAACCCTACATTAGGCGGTGGTAGTATAGCAGCAGCAATAGGCTCAGCATCAGCAAAAATAGCAAATATACTACTATTATCAGCCGTAACTGTTGACCCATTCTGCACTGCTTGTAGTGGTAATGTCGGTGCTATAGGTGGCGCTAATATCAGCCATAATAGCTGCGCTGCTGTCCAGCATAACCAGCCAATCGCTAGTAGCAACAACCACACTGAAAAACGATTAAGAGTCTCAACCACTGGCTTTAAACGTGCCGCGATACTTATCATTTAACGTACCCCTAACCCTGACAATAATGGCTGGCGTACACTCACCACTGGCGTATCTTGCGGTGCTTGTCCTTTATACTCAGGCATGTTTTCAAGTAAGCGCTGGGTCAAGCTCACATCCAGCATATTATCACCATCGATATATAAATCACCTAAGCGTTTATCTTGGTTATTCAATAGGTTAATGTGCAGCAAATTTTTATTATTTTTTTGCTCTTGGCTTAGTTGAGCGTGCATCGCTGGCATGTCGATATAAAAGGTTTTACCACCGCTAGGATAACCCACTTCACCGCCGACCCATGTTAATTGACCCTGCGCTTGACTAAATCCAGATACTTTTTTATCTGACTCTTTATCTAACCCTGACTGTCGCTGTAATGATACGGCATTGACCTGAATAGGCGTATTGGGTAGTTGCCAATCGACCACACTTGCTAAGGTCTCAGGTGCAATCTTGCCGGTCATATTATTGATTTGCCAAGAGCTCAGCCCTATTTTAACCTGCCCATCAAGTCTCGTCTGACCTGTGCTAATCTCAACATGAGCACCTACTTTACCTAATAACAGCTGCCAAGGCTGCCATGTCCAACTGGCAGAACCAATCAAGGGAGTGGCAGACTCTGGCAGCTGCCAAATAGCTGAGCCTTGCCATAAGTTACCTGACATATGCTGTATATAAGGCGACTCTGGTGCGTATTTTTCGACCACCCATACCGCTGGCATTTGCAATAATGCAAATAGCATAAATAAAACAAACCCAACCAGCCACCACAGCTTTCGAGGGCGCTTATTAGATGAAGTAGACGCTTTGGACACAGTTAAACTACTCTTTTAGCAAGGTAAAAACGTCATTATCATAACAAACAATCACCTATAAATGACATAAAAAAAGCCAGTATCTTTATGTCAAGATGCTGGCTTTTATCTAGTGGTCAAACAAACCCACTATCACCTTTATAAGTAACTCTCTAAAAGAGACGCTATAAATAATTTGATTCAATAAATTGGCTTTTATATTTTTTCATAGTATCAGTTTGATCACTGTACTCAGTAAATACTCAATACAAGCCTAACTCGATATCAAAGGGTTTTTTAAACTGCAAAATCTTCAAGATCTTTACCTGATGCAAGCGCGTCAACTAACCACGTCGGCTTACGGCCACGGCCTGTCCAAGTCTCTTCATTGTTATCAGTATTACGATACTTGATACTGCGTTTTTTCTCTAGTTTTTCACCAGCTTTTAGTATTTCATCTATTGTACTACTACTGTCTGCTGCAATTTTTTCGAACTGCGTATACGCATCATATAAACGCTGATGTTGTTTTTTAGCAATGAGCTGTTGTGCATTTTCAGTAATTGCACGTAGCTCGTCTACGTTTAAGCTGTCTAAATCAATTGCGTTATTCTTATTCATAACAACCTCGGTCTTAAAAATAGAAATAAACTTAATAGGTCTTTTATGACGCATTAAGCACTGGATAGCTGATTAATGTTACTGCTTTATCACTGTCAATAATTATTAAACTTAATATTAAATCAATAACTTTTAGGATAAATTAAGTATAATCTATGAATGTCATCCTCTAATTGAACAGTTTTAATAGCTGTAGCAGATTACCATATTTTTTATTATTAATGAATAATTAAATATGAATAATATTATTCATATTTAATTATATCTCAGCTATCTTTTTATAACTATTTTTCTTTATAGTTTTACTATTACTATCTAATACCTAAACAATAAATTTGATAAGCTAGAAAAATTCTTCTATTTTTTAATCCCTTAAAAAATTTATGGTTATCAAAAACTATAATAAATAAAAAGAGCCTATAAAAATAGACTCTTAATGGTTGTAATCAACGGACGTAATTTATATCCTAAAACGGAATATCATCATCGACTGGACCATCAGGCATCGCTGTCGGTTTATTCGCTGAGCCAGACCCTTGATTGGGCGCTTGGGTTGACTGATTAAACTGGTTGGATTGATTGGGCGAGCTTTGCTTAGGATTGAAGTCATTTTGGTTACTGCCTTGACTTGCTGCACCACCCGCTTGGTTATAGCCACCTTGCTGGTTATTTGATTGCTGACCAGAGTTGTTCTGATTGTTTTGACCGCCTTGGTCACCCTGATTATTATAACCCTGTTGGCCATTTTGGTTGTTGTTACTAAAACCACTATCTTGACCGCCACTAGCACCATCTAGCATCTGCATTTGTTCAGCACGAATTTCGGTGATATAGCGATCTTGGCCGCTTTGATCTTGATATTTACGCGTACGCAGACTGCCTTCGATATAGACTTTACTGCCTTTGCGTAGATACTGGGCGGCGATTTCGCCTAAGCGATTAAACAATGAGATACGATGCCATTCGGTGGCTTCTCTTTTTTCACCGCTTTGCTTATCTGTCCATTGCTCAGAGGTTGCAACCGAAATATTGGTCACGCTACCGCCATTATTGAATTGACGTGCCTCAGGATCTGCACCGAGGTTACCAATGATGATAACTTTATTAACACCGCGCATAATACCGTCCTTTTTTGATTAATAACTTTATAAGTGATTTTATATAAATAATTTTATCGAAAACTTAATAACTTGTTGTAATAAAACTAACTAATACTATCATTAACATCGTTTTACTTTATACCGTTTTTTATTAAATATCTAGGGGGCTTTACCTAATATGCGACACTCTTTGTCGTGCATCATTAAGCCTTTTGATTTTATAAATACAAAAAAAGAGATTCACTCTTCCGGCATATTAACTGGCCTGCCAACTGTACTTTAATAGACTTTATAGAGACAAAAGACTCTTATTGGCCACAGACGGAAAACGGTATCTCTCTTGATAAGGCTCATACTTATTTATTATTGCGATGCATACTCAAAGTCACGCTACCTAACTCAACACCATATTTTTTCATTACTGAACGGTTAAGCATGACATCTTTATTGATTAAATACATCCAATCATCGAAATTTACGTTATAAATTTTACCATCGACTGGCAGCGCTAACACATACTGCCAATGCAATGTATTACCAACCACCTCTCCTGTCGCTTCGCCAATAACGTCACCTGCTACCCCTTTCCAGTGCCCATCCGCTTGCTGAGTCAGCCGCCATATACGCTGTGACTTTGTTCCATCTACCCAATCAAACTTTTCATCTAAAACGATGACATTATCACCTTCATGAGTCGCATTAATATCGACATAAAATCTTTTTTTGACCTCACCATTGCGCCCTTGGAACATTCCCCAACCATCAATTTGACCTGAGAAAAACTGATGCATATCAAGCGTTGGCGTTGTATCCTGATAGGACTGAATATTTTGTGTGGCACAGCCAGAGGTCAATAGCGTTATTGACACACCAAAACCTATACCAAGCTTAGCTATCGATTTAGTTATGGTGATTGGCAGTTTTTTATTGGGCAACTTTTTAGCTGCTGGGTCTTTAATGCACAGATTTTTAGTGACAACCATAGCGGATAACGTATTAAATTTACTCATCTTAATTCCTTTTTAGAGTGAGAATAAAAGTTATATTTTACTTGTTAGCTGCCGTGATTATAACTTAGGTTGTCTCTTAAATATCTAGGGGGCTTTGTGCTAAATGCGACAATTGTTGTCGTGAAGCATCAGTCAGCTGGGTTTTATCTAGTTTTAAATAAGCCACCTGCTCTTTTGCCATGACCACCAGTTCATCAACGCCATTAATCGCCGACATCTGCCGCGACCAGTCTTGGATATTAATATTTTTAGGTATGGTTACCGTAGTACTAGATAAATAGGGTGGATCGGCAATAGGGATAATGAGCAATAATGCTGCTGCCATTATTATTGCCAGTAATCCCCATGCCAATAGATTGGGCTGGTTCAATAACAGCCCACCCATCGCACCGCCAACAAATGCCCCAAAAAACTGACTGGATGAGTTTAGACCCATTGCCGTGGCTTTATTGGCAACCGGTGCACGCTTAGAGATCCACGAAGGAATAGTGGCTTCAAGCAAGTTAAAGCCCATAAAATAGAGCAGCAACCCTAAGATAATGCCGATACCCACATGGCTACCAAGCGCCAGTAATATCAAGGAAACAGTCATTAATGCAATTGCCCCCAAGAATACTTGACGCATTTTTCGTTTCTTTTCAGCAATGATAATAAAAGGTATGGCCACCGCAAAGCCGATAAATAATAGCGGTAAATAGACCAAACCTTGCTGTCTTACTGTCAAGTCCATCACCTCTGAGAGCTGATGCGGCAGGATCACGAATATCGCGGTCATGGTCAGATGCAGGGCAAAAATGCCAATATGCAAACGATTGAGATCACCAATTTTTAGCACATCAGACAGCTGCTGGCCAATCGACTTATTATCTAGATTGTGCTTCAGCACCCGTAGCGGTGAGGGTACTACCCAAAGCAGTAACATCGCTAAAACGGCAAAGCCAGCGGTCAACCAAAACAGCCCTGACATACCAAGCGAACCTACCAACAATGGCCCAAAAGCGAATGCTAGCATAATAGAGGTAGCGATAGTGAGTCCCATAGTCGCCATGGCTTTAGTACGCATCTCCTCACGGGTAACATCAGCCAATAGCGCCATTAACACTGCAGAGACCGCGCCACTACCCGCCAGCGCCCGACCAATAATAACGCCATAAATATCAGTAGCGTTTGCCGCTATGATACCGCCCAACGCGAACAGTACTAAGCCAAGCATGATAATTGGCTTGCGCGGGAACTTATCAGCGGCAAGACTCATTGGTATCTGAAAGATAGCTTGGCCGAGTCCATACACCCCAACTGCTAAGCCAATTAAAAACGGCGTGGCATGTGCATAATTATTCCCGTACACAGAAAATACCGGCACGATCATAAATAGGCCAATCATTCGCAAGGCAAAAATACCACCGACCCCTAAGATTGCCCGTTTTTCTACGCTATTCATACTTGCCTCACTGGTTTATTACGTAACGACTGACGTTCTACACCCAATTACGGGGTAACACTGCGCTATCTTCATGCATCTATAGCTAGATATGGTTATTGGTTAAGGCTATCAAGACTGCTATCAAGGTTTTTGTTAAGATATAGCGATAATACTTATTACAGCCTTTATCAGCGTAGCCTATAAATCAAGCACCACAGTATAAAACATTCACCGTTTGGCTGCCGAGACTTTTGCCTACCTACTTACCACTATTCTGCATAACCTACTTAACCCAATAAATTTGTTACTAAGTGCATCCTGTGCGCACTCGTACCTTGAATAATCCATCAGTCATAACAATAAAGTAAGACGCTGCAAAGAGTCTTATGCGGTAATTTTTTCGTTTATATCAAAAAATTATTCAAACTTATAATAATAATCAATAAATAATAACCAATACTTTTTTATTGTTAAAGTTAGGCTATTTAAAGACGGCTATTTGCAACCTTAATGCTATCTTTTAAGTCTTTCTTTAAGCTAACTTATAGTTGATTTTACTTTAGATAAGCCAGCTTATCACTTCTTTTAAAAGGCATGCTATAGGTCGATTACTCACGATTAACTAAAACTTATAATTAACCTAGATATCAAACTTTTGTTAGCAATATAACCGCTACTAATACTCAGTAGTAACTATTAGTATCAGAAAAACAACAACGGTTCTATGACAGCAGATGTCACTACTCTCATTTTTTTGTTAATAGACTCAATTATTTTTAATATTTGTTTGATTTAAAAATAATTTACTTTTTTAATTCTTTATTTTAATGACCTTTGTTTATATTTTAAAACCACATTCATATGTTGGTTTTAACAACCCTTTTAGCAAATAGGAAACCTGAAAACAATGGCACATGACCATATTGCAGTACGCGGCGCACGCACCCATAACCTAAAAAATATCGACTTGGATATTCCACGTGATAAGTTCGTGGTGATTACGGGCTTATCCGGCTCAGGTAAATCATCTTTGGCTTTTGACACCCTTTATGCTGAAGGGCAACGGCGTTATGTCGAAAGTTTGTCCGCATATGCCCGCCAGTTCTTATCGCAAATGGAAAAGCCGGACGTCGATAGTATCGAAGGACTATCACCAGCGATTTCTATTGAACAGAAATCAACCAACCATAATCCGCGCTCAACAGTCGGTACGATTACTGAGATTTATGACTATTTGCGCTTGCTTTATGCGCGTATCGGAACGCCTTATTGTCCAGAGCATAATGAGCCCATGGTTGCACAGTCTGTCACCGAAATGGTGGATCAGATTATGGCACTGCCAGTTGATAGTAAGCTGATGATTTTAGCGCCGGTGATTCGCGAGCGTAAGGGTGAGCATACGGTACTGCTTGAGCAATTAGTCGGACAAGGTTTTGTACGGGTTCGCGTCGATGGTCATGTTTATGATATGGACGAGCTACCGGCACTTGAGAAGAATAAAAAGCACACGATTGAAGTGGTTGTCGATCGCTTTAAAGTACGCGATGATCTAGGCAACCGGGTCGCCGAAAGCTTGGAAACTGCACTGCGCTTGGGTCAAGGTTTGGTTATTTTGCATTATATGGATGGCAATCCTAAGCCTGATGGTAGCGATAATCAAGTACTATCGGCAAAACACAGCTGTCCCGTTTGTGATCGGGCGGTGTCTGAGCTTGAACCACGGATGTTTAGTTTCAACAATCCTTACGGAGCCTGTCCTGCGTGTGATGGCTTGGGTAAGCGTCAGTATTTTTCGGCTGAAAAGCTCATTACCAATCATGAAAAAAGCCTAAATCAAGGGGCAATTAATGGTTGGGACAAGCGTCATGCTTATTACTTTGGCCTACTGTCTACGGTCTGCCATCATTTTAAAATTGATATGGATACTCCGTGGCAAGCCTTGCTTAAAGAACAGCAAGACCTAATCATGCACGGCTCAGGTAAAGAAAAGCTCACCTTCAACTTCACGGATGAGCGCGGTCGTAAAACCAATAAAACCATTCCTTTTGAAGGCGTGCTGCCCTATTTAGAGCGCCGTTATGCGAAAACCCAAAGCAATCTAGTCCGTGACGAGTTGGCCAAGTATCTAGCAGATACCACCTGTAATATCTGCGATGGCGCGCGCCTGAATGAGATTTCGCGTAATGTGCGGGTTGATGATCAAACCATCGCTGAGATTGTTAAATTGTCTATCGGTGATGCCGCTGACTATTATAAAACGCTTAAGATTGGTGGTCATAAAGGTGAGGTTGCCGAAAAAATCTTTAAAGAGATCAATGAGCGCCTGAATTTCTTAGTCAGTGTCGGTTTGGATTATCTGTCATTAGCACGTTCAGCTGAAACTTTATCTGGCGGTGAAGCACAACGTATTCGACTTGCCAGCCAAATTGGTGCCGGTCTGATGGGCGTGATGTATGTGCTTGATGAACCCTCAATCGGACTACATCAACGCGATAACGACCGTTTGCTTAAGACTTTGATGCGTTTGCGTGATTTAGGCAATACGGTTCTGGTAGTTGAACATGATGAAGATGCGATTCGCCACGCCGATCATGTCATTGATATTGGGGTTGGTGCGGGCGTCCATGGCGGTGAAGTGATCGCTCAAGGAACAGTAGATGACATCATGGCCTCCAAAGAGTCACTCACTGGCCAGTATATGTCTGGCAAGATGAAAATCGACATTCCTAAAGTTCGTCATCAACCAAAAATGATCGAGATTGAAGTTGAAGGTAAGGCAAAACCTAAAAAAGTACCGATGACCATTGAGCTAAAAGGCGCAATCGGTAACAACTTACAAAACGTTGATTTGAGCTTACCCATTGGCATCATGACTTGTATTACTGGGGTTTCAGGCTCTGGCAAATCAACGCTGATTAATCGTACTTTAATGCCCTTGGCAGCGACCCAGCTGAATAACGCATCAACGCTTATCGCTGATAAATTTGACAGTATTAGTGGTCTTGAGCATTTGGATAAAATGGTCGACATTGATCAAAGCCCGATTGGCCGTACTCCGCGCTCAAATCCAGCGACTTATACCGGTGTGTTCACTCCAGTACGTGAAATGTTCGCCCAAACTGAAGAGGCGCGAGCGCGTGGTTATAAACCCGGACGCTTTAGCTTCAACGTCAAAGGCGGTCGCTGTGAGACTTGCCAAGGTGATGGTCTCATCAAAGTTGAGATGCATTTCTTACCTGATATGTATGTGCCGTGCGATAGCTGTGAGGGTAAGCGCTATAACCGTGAGACCTTAGAGATTCGCTACAAAGGTAAAAGCATCGCTGAAGTGCTTGATATGACCGTTGAAGACGCCACTGAATTCTTCTCCGCTATTCCGTCTATTCATCGTCGCCTGCAAGCGTTAGTAGAAGTCGGTCTCAGTTATATTCGCCTTGGTCAATCCGCACCAACGCTATCCGGCGGTGAAGCTCAGCGGGTTAAACTAGCGCGTGAGCTAGCCAAGCGTGATACCGGACAGACCTTATATATTTTGGATGAACCAACCACTGGTTTGCATTTCCATGATATCGCTAAGCTGCTTAACATTCTGCATGCGCTACGTGATAAAGGCAATACTATCGTGGTCATTGAACATAACTTGGATGTTATTAAAACCGCGGATTGGGTGATTGATCTTGGCCCTGAAGGCGGTAAAGGTGGTGGTTTAATTATCGCGGAAGGTACACCTGAAGAAGTTGCTAATACCAAAGGTTCACATACTGGTGAATTTATGAAACCGATGTTAGAGCAAGGTATGAAAGAAGTAAGCTAGTTGATAGAGATTGGTTAGCAATTATTAAAAGGTTATTCTTTAGGGAATAGCCTTTTTTATTGGGTGGGTTTTGAGTTAACTCATTTTCTACTTGAGTTCGTGCAACTTTCATATTACCTCTCCTCAAAATGGCTACTGACTATGACATTAACACTTGTTATGCTTGGGTCTTCGAATATAGCTAAATCTTGAGTAAGCTTCATAGTTGTAGTGCAAAAAATAGCGAAACTATCCTCTATAGTTTCAGTTACTTTAAGTGTTTGTTCTAAGCTAGGAGGACTACTAGCACTCATTACACAAATTATATCTTTAATGTCAGTCGGATTAATTCCAACTTTACTTAATCCTTTTAAATAATCAGTCTTGAAGTTATTCTTATTTTCGTCGCTTGCATACGTTGTAGGAAGTACATTTAGTAGTCTGTTACCACTAAATACTTGTTTCCAGTCATTAAAGTCATAGCCAATCATAGAGTCATCCTGCCTATAAACGGTACAAACTGTTGTTATAACAAAATCTACAAAGGAATAGTAATAATTATAGCTCTCACTGTGTATCTCTTTTACAAAATCGGTTTTGGCTTGTAATGTGATAAAAGGTACAGCAAAAGTAGGAATAAATGACAGTGTGTTAATCTTATTTCTTAAAATATTTTTTGGTTCAGTTTTGAAGCTAATTATTTCATCTATAGTTGAAGGTACGATTGCACAAGTTAGTGCTTGAATAGAAGCTATTTCTTCGTGAAAGGCAAACAAAGCTTCAAAGGAAGCTTCACTTTCAATTAAAAAAATTACGACTTTCTGACTTTCAAAGCGCTCATTTCTATCGAACTCGGTCAAATTCTGTAAAGTATCTAAGCTAATTACTTTAAAACCTGAATCTTCAAAACCGAGTTCTAAATAATTATCAGATACTTTGTCGAACTTGTCTTTACCAATATCTTGGGCTACTTTCTCTGTTGTTTGTCCTGTGGTGACACACATAAAACCCTTAGACTCTTCGGACTTAAAACAACTACTCATTTTATATTTAGAAGAACTGCTCATAAAAACGAACTCTTTGTAATGTTTTGGAATACATGCAGGTGTGTGTTAGTTTGTTAACCTTACCTTTACAATTTATATTAAAAGCAACAGGAAAGATGGCTATGCTTAATAATAATTTTAAACAGAAGTTTTCAGCTTTACAGGAGAAAGAACAAGCATCTCAGAAGCAGCACGATGATACAAAACTAGGTTTCAATGTGTTTACAATTTTGCGTAAGACGGGTGAAGAAGTTGGTTTGCACTCTCGTTTTCTTGCCGAACTACTAAATTTAAACGCTAGTCATAAAATAGCAGGTTTTCAACAGTTATTCATTGAAATGGTATTAAATAATGCTATAGCGGCACAAGAATGGAATCGAGATAAACTAGACTCAAAGGACACTTATAGTTGTGAGGTTGAATATAGTTTTCGTAATTCAAGTCATGGTAGAGCAGACATTATTCTTAGAAATGCAAACAATATTATCGTTATTGAAAATAAGATTTACGCTTTTGACCAAAAAGGACAGTTAGCTAAATACTATAAAGCCTGCCAAGAAATGGGTTATGACGATAAAAACATCTATGTAGTATATTTAAATCGTTTTGGTGATGATGTATCACATTATGGTAAGGGGGATATTAATGCTGAAGACTATGGCGTAATCAGCTATAAGGAAGATATTTTTAACTTTTTGGCGCTATGTAAGACAGAGGTAACAGATTATCCGCATATAGAACAGACTATTGAGCAGTATATTAATACCGTTGCTAAAATTACAGGACAAACAAGGAATGCAAAAATGAAACAAGAGTATGTAGATTTTCTGGCAGATGAAAGTAACTTTAAAACTGCCTACCAATTGAGCCAGAACTTTGAAACGTTTCAACAGCGTATTCAGAATGAGATGTGGAATAGTTTACTGGCTTATTTTAGCGAAAAAAACCTAGAGTTTACTTTTTGTGATAATCAGCTGTTGCCTTATAGCCAAGAAAAAGCATTAAAGCAGTATTTCTTAGGCGGTGGCACAAAAGGCAAAGCTAAGACGTACGGACTTTGCTATAAAATAGCCGAAAGGGATAACGTAGACGTTTATTGTTATATTGAAATAAATCATCGTTTGTATTACAGCATAACGCTAGCAAAGAAAGATGGACTACGTCTGCCAGAATACCCAAGCAATATGGAAGACTTTAAAAATGAAGTTGTAGCATTACGCAAAAACTGGGAAGGTAAAAATAAAAAGAAAAATCTAGGTGGGCTGATTTATCCTCAACGACCAGTTAACTTCAAAACCCCCAACAATAATTTTTTCAATATTGCACATAAGCAGAGTCGCCAACAGTGGGTGGCTGAAACAGCTGATGATATTATTCAGCTGATTAATGATGTAAAGAGTATCAATATTTAGCGAGTATGATACTACCTTACCAAAGGATGTCATGATCAATTCTTAAACATTGCCTTGAAACGCTGCTTAGCCCCGATTGCAGCAGTTATCCTTGGCAACGCGCAGAGCTGCGGGTGCTAATCAAAATATGAGCGGAAAGCGGGATTAGCTCCCCATAAATATCAAGCTAAACTAAATAAACTCCCGAATCACATTCATCACTCGCGCGTCTACAGTACGCTCTATCTTCGCCTCTAACTGACTACACTGTGACTCGACCTCACGTTTAGACAGCCCGACGATCACAAACGTCCACTCGCTAGCGTCATGCCGATCACGCTCGCCGCTTTCACATACCGCGACGCTTGGAGTATTGCCGAAGCGTGCGTGCAAACCGCCCATGCGCTGGCGCTTTTCTTTTAACGAGCTGCATCCAGGCAGAGAAAAAGTCAGAGTTAAGATGGCAATATGCATGGTATTCTCCCTGCTACAGTGGTTTACGCTTTATATTAGCATCAAATACGATGCGTACGCTTCACTGAGAGATCAGGCTGAGATAATGTCAATAAAGCGAGCTGCTACTAAGACCGTAGTTTTATCTTTTGTACTTATACGTTTACCAAAGTAAAAAACACCGCAATTCATGCTATCGTTATGTTACTCCGATCTATGGTATATCCGTATCAGTACCCCACAATCACTCATACTGTTTGTATGAATGAATCCATAGCCAACATGCGTATCTAACCAATGACTCCTATCAGCTACGTACAGCAACAGCGCATTACTCGATTGTGCGTGCGCTGCGGATTACTGCTTATGCAATATGGTGCTGAGTCTGCCATTGTGGTTGACTTATCTAAGCGCTTGGGCATCGCCTTGGGGATGAACAGCGTAGAATGTTCGCTCAACTTTAATGCCATTACCTTGACAACTATTTGTGATGAACGCTGTATCACCACCACTAGGGACACCATCAATCAGAGCATTAATGTCAATTTATTGGTACAAATCCAGAAAATTGTCAATAAAACCGAAGCCACCGTAAGCGATGATAAGCTGAATCATGAGCTGACTGAACTCACCACGCTTGCGTTTGATGAGTTAGATAAGACGGTTTACCCAACGTGGCTAGTGTGCCTATTTGTTGGCGCCTCTTGTGCCGCATTTGCTTATCTTAACGGCGGCAGTTGGTCGATTACTGCCGTGACCTTTACCGCAGGTATGGTGGCGATGCTCACCCGTATTTATCTGGCCAAACATCACTTTAACCCGTTTATAGCCGTCATTGTGACAGCGTTTATCGCCTCTTTAATTGGGGCGACAACCTATTATTTTGATATCGGTAATAATGCAGATATTGCCGTTGCCTCTAGCGTTTTGCTATTAGTACCAAGCTTTCCCCTAATCAACTCTTTGTCGGACATCTTAAAAGGCTATGTCAATATTGGGGTTGGGCGTGCCGTTTTTACCTATATGTTGACCTTTTCAGCTGGCGTTGGCATTGTTATGGCCCTTGTTCTACTTAGAATACAGCACTGGGGATTTTGATATGTGGTTCATTAAAGCCGTTGTGCTGTCCTGTATTATTACCCTTGGTTGGACGCTGATGTTCACCGTCCCTAAAAGGTATATTCTGCCTTGTTTGCTCATGACTGCTTTTGGGTTCGGATTAAAAACAGTCCTTGTCTATCAGCACATACATATCGTGGTTGCCAGCTTTTTTGGGGCGATGCTCGCCAGCTTTTTGGGGGTTTATTTTTCTAGAAAATATACCCTACCACCCAAAGCCCTTATCTCGCCAAGCGTCATTTGTATGATGCCAGGCATCGTCGCGTACAAGGCGATGGTCAGTATGGTACAGATTGGTTATTTTGGCTTTTCAGACGAGTTATTTAGCCAAATGATGGTTTATTTGTTTGAGGCCTTATTTGTGACCTCAGGATTGGTGCTGGGCTTGTCGATTCCTGGACTGTTGTTTTATAGGCGTCGTGCTATCGTTTAGATCGCGGTAGCGGCGGTATTCCATCGATCAACCGAGCAGCAAGCTATGACAAAAAATGCGCCATTGTTGAAGCCAGCTAATTAGGCGGCATTGGCATGAATTTGGGCTGCGTACCCAAAAAGGTAATGTAGTATGGCGTGCAAGTTGCCGAAGCCATCCATAAGTATGCACCAGACTATGGATTCGATATTAAGGTTAAAGGCTTTGATTTTCAAAAGCTGGTGCAGAGTCGCCGACAATATATAGAAAATATTCACCACTCTTATGATAATAACTTGGTGAAAAATGGCGTTGACGTGATAAAAGGCTTCGCCAAATTTGTCGATGCCAAGACAGTAGAGGTAAATGGCGAACATATTACGGCTGATCATATTTTGATCGCAACGGGCGGTCATCCTATTTACCCAGATATCAAAGGGGCACAACACGGTATAGGCTTTGGCGTAGATGAGATAATTCAAGACTTTGCGGTAGCCATAAAAATGGGCGCTACTAATGCTGACTTTGATAATACTGTTGCCATCCACCCAACCGGCTCAGAAGCGTTTGTGACGATGCGCTAGTCTTTATAGGTTGAGCAATATTAAGGCGTGTCATCAATCAGCCTCTGCATATATTAAATGTATGCAAAGGCTCTGATAAATATAGTTTTAGGGTACTTAGATATTTCTAATACTGACAGCCAAACGCTGATACTGCTATGATGCTAGTAATAAAAACTGTTAGGAGAGGACTGTGTGGGAGGTATATTTTTTTATTCTTCCAATTGGCCTAGGTATCATGACTTTAGTAGCAAGCTTAATGTGCCTGTTTGCTTATCTGATGTCCGATGATAATGCCACCCGCCTACCTGCCTTTAATTGGTTTAAGCGTTTGATTCTGGTGGCATTTATATTGCTTAGTATTGGGATATTCATGACTTTTAAAAATTTTTGGTATTAAATTAAACACCTTATTTCTAATCACAGACTGTTTTTTCTAGTTCTAATAATTGTAAGTCTTGCTGCTTGGGCTCACCATTATTACCATCGTCTGGAAACGGCATAGCCACTCCTGTAAGCTTATAACCACGGCGCTGATAATAAGCCAACAGCTCAGGGCGGTGGCTTAAGATGCTCATAGTTAAACGGCTAGGCTGATTACGAGATTGCAAATGTCGCCCAGCAAAGGTTTCTGCCGCTTGTAGTATTTGATGCCCAACACCCTGTCCTTGCAGTTCCGGACTAACGGCAAACATGCCAATATAGGCACTGCTATCTTTCATGTCAACGGCAATGCACCCTAATAATTCACCCGTTTCTTGTCCATCGCGGTCACCCGTGTCAGTCTTCGGATAGATAAAAAGATAATGCTTAGAATCAGCGATAACGGCAGTAAGCTCGGAAGCAGTGATACGAATACCACCGACCAAATCGGCTTCATTTGTCCAGCCCTCCGCCTGCCGATAACAGCGGTTAAGCAGTAGCTCAAGCGCGCTAATATCGGCAATTTCAGCTTGGCGTAAAAATATGGAATGCTTGCTCATAGATACCTATATATAATAATTACCTAACAATTATATTGTCATTACCCGATAATAACTAGAGTCATTATCCTGATAAGCTTAACGCGATAACGCATGGGCTTGGTCAATAATATCGAATCCTGCATTTATCTGCGCACGTGTTGGTGCGTGACCTTGACGTAATAGCTCACCAAAGGCCACTAAATCCTTATCTCGCCCTAAGGTGCTGGCAGCACTGGCTCGAGTATTGTCACCATCATCATCGAAGTAATATTCAATATAATCAAGGGTATCAGGTGACCCTACTAAGATATTATTATCCGGCGTTTTTGCATGACCGCTATAACGCAAGCTTTTACCATATTGCATTGTCCAAAAGAACGGCACGCGCGCGTCTAGCGAATTTACACTATTGTCTTCTAATATCGCAGCCGCCGTCACGAGACCGTGTTGCAGTGCCACGCGCCAATGCTCAATACGCAGCCGACCCATTTGACCCTCTGCTTTAGCAATATCACCCAGCGCGTAAACGCCATCGCGCAGCTGTAGATGACTATCCACTTGCACGCCATCAGGATCATTAACTTCGCTTAGCAAATCCGTTCGCGGTGCCACGCCGGTACCTAAGATAACAATATCGGCGTCTATCTGCTCACCATTTGCCAAATTTACGCCGCCAACTTGTGAAAATGTTTTGTCATCAGTATTATTGGCACTGTTGCCAACAGCCGTGATTTCATTAACCGTCGCATCCAATACAAACTTAATACCATTATTTTCATGCAATTTTATCAGAGCGTTACTGACCGTTTCAGAGACAATATTACCCATTACTCGCTGATCTTGCCCAATAACCGTAATAGATGCGGTTGTACCTGCTTGCGATAAAGCTGAGGCCACTTCCATACCGATAAAGCCAGTACCTATGATGACCACACGCTGATCATGACTGGCGGCTTTAATCAATTTGGCATCATCCATACTGCGTAAAGTATACACACCATCGAGGTCAGCGCCTTTTATAGGCGGAACCATAGGCTCAGCACCAGTTGCCACCACTAAGAAGTCTGCTGATAACTTTTCATTATCGCCCTTAGTATCATCGCCTTTCCCGTTACTAACCACCAATGTCCGCTCATTCGGTAAGATTTCACTAACGGTTTGATTTAGACGCAGGGTAATATTATTCTTTGCAGCCCAGTCCGTACCGCCCAGCAGGAGTTTTTCCTCAGCCATATTGCCTGCTAAGAAAGCTTTAGACAATAAAGGACGATTATAAGGGGCTTTATTGTCTTTGCTGATTAACGTAATTTTGCCGCCATAGCCGGTATTGCGTAGTTGATGCGCGGTCATAAAGCCAGCCGCACCGCCACCGACAATAACCGTGTGGGTTTCGGTCAACTTGTCATTAGCAACCGTCGCCTCGACTTTGTGATCTGTATTCACCGTCAAGCTATCACCATTGTCGGTAAACTCATATTGAGTCAGCCCTTCGGTCGCTACCGGCTCTAGTAATGTGCCATCACGACTATCAAAGGTGCCATGATGCCATGGACAGACCACGCGATTGCCACAGCGTAATCCGTCGCCTAAATCTGCGCCAGCATGTGGGCATTTACCATCGAACGCATAAAACGTATTGTCGTCGCGAGTGATTAAAATGATACTATCATCATCTTGCTTATACGATTTCATGCCGCCACTAAGAATGTCGGCTTTATTGATAGTCACTGTATTAATAATAGCTGGATTAACAGGTGCGTGGGTCATAAGTCATCCTTAACGGTGGCGATTGCTGCCTGATGGGTTGCATAGTACTGTTTATAGTTTTTGATGTGTAGCTACATCGCGTTGTTATGTTACATACGGCGTTGAATTGAAGATTTTGCTGAAATTAAAACACGACATTGATTGATAGTAGCAAGTACACCGCTCGCAAGATGTTTTATTGTATGTCTGCCACGTAGTAAAACGTAACTTTCTAAATGAATTTCTACACAAGCGACTGCCTTTTATTACCCATTATTTAAACGCTGCTTTCAACTTTTAACCCTAATAGACGACTATTTTATGCCTTCTCAAGAGACTGATATTTCCATCCCTACCCCCCAGCCAGCAACGGATAAAGAGCTATTTGATAAAGAGCCTATCGACAGTGCAAGCTTTGACTTTGCCGCGCTGACAGATACTTCACAGCTGCCGCAACGGATGCTACCGCCTTTGAAGCAAGCTACTTATAAAACCTGTGCCCAAGACTTTATTGTCAATGAAGTACTACCCAATACTTTTACAGGTGAAGGTGAGCATTTATGGCTGCACATGCAAAAAATAGGTATGAATACTGCTTATCTTGCTAAATTATTATCTGAGTGGGCAGATATTCCACTGCGGGATGTTGGTTATTCCGGACTAAAAGACCGCCATGCATTGACGACGCAGTGGTTTAGTTTACGGTTACCAAAAAAGCACTTACCGCCGACTACTTTTGCGCCTGTTGACCTTGGCGATAATGAAAGCGTACAAATACTCACCCAACAGTGGCATAATAAAAAACTCAATCGCGGTGCGCACCGAGCCAATCAATTTATCATTACTTTACGTGATATCCAGTTTGAGGCTGATATTTTATCAGTTGAGCAACAACCAGCTGAACAACAGCAGCTCATAGAAAAGCATTTACAGCATATGAGCCAATATGGCGTGCCCAATTACTTTGGCCCGCAACGCTTTGGTCATTATGGTAATAATATTAGAGAAGCCCTTAGATTATTTGCTCGTCCTCCACAAAAAAATATTCCGTCACAAAAGAAGAGCAAGCGCAAACGTCCACCGCGAGAACAAAATGCCATGCCACTGTCTGCCGCGCGTAGTCTGATATTTAATCATATCTTAGCAGCAAGAGTGCGTGATGGCAGCTGGAATAATGGCATGGCAGGTGAAGTATTTAATTTAAATGGTTCAGGGTCGATATTTTCTAGTGAGCAAATGGACGATACATTACGCGCCCGAATTGCAGAAGGTGATATTCATCCAACAAGCGTTTTGTGGGGTGTGGGTAATGACAAGGTATGCGGTGCTGCGGCCAAAATTGAGAATGATATAGTGCAGCAAAGCCCTTTATTAACTCAGCTGGCAATGGGTTTAGAGCAGCGTGATATTAAAGCGCAGCGGCGCTCACTGCGGTTGCTTATCGAGGAAATGGCTTGGGAGTGGGTAGATGAGCAAACACTAGTATTGCGTTTTAGTCTGCCAACCGGTAGCTTTGCGACTAGTGTACTAGCAAGTTTGGTTCAGGATTTACAAATGTCAGCAGCATATTAAATACCTTTTAGGCAAAGGCCGTTTGAATAACTGTTTTTTAAATTTAGGGTGCTTTTTTAAGTGCTATAACTAGGCTCAGTGATAATGCCTTCTGCTAATAAATCATTAGCACTGACAACTTGATTGCGACCACGATCTTTGGCTTTATATAGCGCCTTATCAGCAGTGCTGATAAGGCGCTGGCTGACATCACTAGACAATTGCGCCGTTTGTTGACGGTGAAATTGTTCGACGGTGCGTTTATCCGTACGTGAGGGCACAATATGCGGCTTATTTAACTTATTTTTGCACGTTTGGACTTTATTCGCCTTAGTCTCATTCACGTTAGACTTGTCCTTTCTAGCAGCGTTGATGTCAGCATAAGCCGGCATAGAGCCTTCAGTATGGGTCATCGCTGGTGCACATTGTTGCTTGATGCGTAGCAGTTCAGCGTAATTCAAAGTATAAAGACCGAGACTGGCGGTCACCCGAAAGCTAAGATTAGCATCGACTTGTATCACATGCTGGGCGATATCTGCACGCAATTGCTCAGCGATATCCAACGCGCTGTCATGCCCTGTATTGGGCAGTACAATCAAAAATTCTTCACCCCCATAACGACTGACTATTTCTTTATCAGTGAATGCTTGCGCCAGTACTTTCGCCACCTCGCGCAGCACTTGGTCGCCCACTTCATGACCATAATTATCATTGATATTTTTGAACCAATCTAAATCTAGCAAAATGACACTATAGTCCTGCGCTGCAGTGGTTGCCATGATAGTTTGCTGCATTTGACTTAAACCGAAGCGGCGATTGTTCAACTTAGTCAGCTCATCTTGATTGGCGTGCTGTAAAATTTCCTCTTTACTGTCATCCAATATCAATAGCAATTTTCGGAACACATAAACTATAAAGATAGCTTTAGGCAGTGCCAAATACATATGGGTTGAACGCCAAAAAAATGCGGAGGAGCGACGCAGCTGATGCAGACTGTCCCAGCTTAGCGTACCCTCTTTAAAAATAGAAGCGGCTATTGCATTCTCAATGGTGGTAGTATCGTTATAAGTCAGATAGCTGTAGGTATCAAGGGGGATGGAGGTGATGGTAAGTTGACATAAACTAGGTAAGTTAACGCCCAAATAAGGAATGAGTGTCACTATAATAATCAAAGCAATTTGCCATAAAAAAGCACGCCAAACATATCTCCGGCGTACCAGCATCATCCCCAACATTGCACCGCCCACCAGCGATATCCCAGATACCAAGCTGCTGTGACCCATCATTAAAATAACGACGGCAATATACAGGCTATAAACCGCAATCAACACAATCTGCCAATAGTGCAGACGTTCATCGTTGTTCTTAATATGCGATAGATGGCCAATCATCCACCAAAAAAACAGACCCATCACCGTGATACCCAACCACATCGGATAAAGTAGAGTCATATTCACATAAGTGACATAAGCATCTTGGCGTAGCCAAACATATAAAAACCAAAACCAATGTAGTGAGACTTCAATCACAATAAACAATGCCAGCAGCGACGCTCGGTCCGCGGCTTGCCACTCGAAAATAATCCGAGAAAGTTTTTTATAGCCTAATTGGTATATCGATACAGGCATGTATACGCTACCGTTTATAGTTTTATTAATTACCTTACGGATGTCTAGTTATCCAGTGTGGCAATTTTTATGGCAATTAGCAATCCTTCTCTTGCCTGAGCTTTAATTTATAAACCATAGCAGCGATCGCTATGAAAATTTTGAACAGTGATAATTGTTAAATAAAAGTGAAAATTCAATGGCATTAGTCGTTAAATGTCCATCATTACTGAGTTACAGTAAAGCTTAAGAATTTGATAACATTAAAAATATTGCCAAATTCCCTGCTGTTCAGGGTTCAAGGTTGGCACATCGCCAATGCGTCGCCAAGGCATATTACTACCATGAAAATCGCTGCCTATCGAAACTGCCAATTCATGTTCGGCAACACTGCGATCTACCATTCTACGCGTGCTAAGCGGTTCACTATTGGCGGGAAGCTCACAACCATCACCACCAAGCTCAGCAAACTCTTCAATAAGTTTGCGTACTCTGGTCGCGGATAACTGATAGCGGGTCGGATGCGCCAATACGGCCTTGCCGCCGCAAGCATGAATCAGCTCAATACCATGCGCCATACTCAGCGCATCAATCGCCACATAAGCCGCCTTGTTATCAGCTAAATATTTATCAAACGCTTTCTGTACGGTTTTGACCAGTCCGCGCTCATACAATACTTGCCCAATATGCGCGCGCCCAACTGCTTGTGGGTTATTGCCGGCCTTAGTGCAAATTTGTTGCCACAGCTCATCATAGTCAAGCGTCAATAACTCGCTAAGTTTTTCGGTAATACGCTGACCACGCGTGGCGCGACTGTCTTGCAGTTGTTGTAAAGTCTCATGCATACGATCTCGATCAGTGAAATTAAATCCCAGCACATGAATAATTTTATTAGTGGATTTATTTTTGCCATAGCCCCCATTAAGAGTGTGCTCACAGCTTATCTCTACCCCATTAATTAGCTGCATACCGCAAGCATCGGCGGTCGCGCGCGCCTCATCAATACCTAATAAAGTATCATGATCAGTCAGTGCCAATACGTTGACGCCCGCTGTATGCGCGCGCTGTACTACTTCCGCTGGCGCATAAGTACCATCAGAACAAGTACTATGGCAGTGTAAGTCAATTTTCATAAGGTTGGCCTTAAGGTTTTGGAGCATGATATAAATGAGATGAAGATAGAATAGCTCAATGATAAATAATAGTGCTGTTTATTATGAGTGCTTATTATAAGTAATTATCATAGATAATTAACAGAGGTGTTGGTTATAGAGCGCTATTATAGTTTTGATTGCTTTTTTTTGGCGCAGTAGACGTGTAAACTACCCCATACGTTTTTGTAGGACATCTCACCTGATATGAAAGCCTTATTAGACTTCATTCCCTTGATTGCTTTTTTTATTGCTGCCCGTACTAACGGAATTTTAGCAGCAGCAGGCGCATTGCTAATTGCCACGCTTATCATTTATGCCATTCATTTTGTGCGTCAAAAAGGTAAATTTGATAAACAGCAGTGGGTTGTACTGTTACTGACTATTGTCTTTTGTGGCGGTACGCTACTGTTGCGTGATGACATTTATCTGCGCTGGAAATCACCGATTATCAACGGGATTTTTGCCTTAACATTACTGGTAAGCGTTGCTATCAATAAACCGCTGATGCAACTGGCAATGAAAGATGTGTTTAACCTATCAATGGGCGGCTGGAAAAAACTGACTATCGCTTGGGCGCTGTTTTTTGCATTCATGGGTGTACTCCATTATATCACGGCATTTACTATGTCTGATGAAGCATGGATTAACTTTAAAACCTATGGCTGGATTCCAATCATGCTGGTGTTTGTTATCGCCCAATTTGCGGTATTAAAAAAGCATATCAATCCAGCTTTGACTGATAAAACAGTCAAATAAAAAAGATTAATTATTAACCGTTATGAAGCGATAGTTAGTCTACTATAAAACCGATATAGCACAGTTGTGGAAAATCTTCGAAGCCTCTGGAGTGGCATAGCCGCACAGCAAGCGAGAAAATTTTGCCAGCCTTGCAAGTTTATATATCTTTTCTACTTTATTCATTATTAACTATGGATAAATGAAAATAATCAATAATATTGTCTATTAAGGAAATCTAATGCCTTTATTTGCAATCATCGGTTATGACGTTGCTAATAGCAGTGCGCAACGACAGCTTACTCGTGCTGAGCATTTGGCTCGTCTACAAGCGTTAGAAGCTGAGCAAAGGTTGCTTATCGCTGGCCCAACGCCTATTGAACATGGTCAAGGCGCCATGACGGAGATGTCAGGTAGTATTGTCATTGCTAATTTTGAATCGATAGAGGCTGCGCAAGCATGGGCAAACGCTGAACCTTACTTGCGTGACGGGGTATACAGTCATGTAGATATTAAGCCATTTATCCATGTGTTGCCCGCACCCGCTGATAAAACTGCAGCATCGTGAATCAACGACCAGAGCTATTAGCACCAAACACTCTATTAGCCGCACACCGCTGCAAACGTGGCTTGGCAACGGTCATTTTTGCAGCAGCTATGAGTGTACAAGCAGCACCAACCGTAACGCCTACTGATTCAGTAGTAGCACAAGATGGTAATAACCAGACACCTACTGCAGACGCTGTAATACCAGTTGATAACCCTACTTTATCGGCCCAACTGCAACCGTCCAATCAAGCATTATCAGCCGCCAATCAAAAACTACTTAGCCATAACGCACAATTGCAAAGACAGGTTAATGACTTACAAACTCAGGTCAATGTCTTGATATATGAGAGTAAAGGTCAGCTGTTTTTGTACGGCGCTTTTACGGTATTGATCAGCTTATCGGTTGGTAGTTTTATCTCTTGGCTGGTATTTTTACGCCGTGAACGCTGGTAAGTTAAAACACTATACCCATGGTACTCTGTCAATCTCGCTAGCTATAATACGCGTAGAGCCTACACATGATTTCATACCGTTTTTATCCTGTTTCCACGTTAGTATGATAAAGCCTGCATAAACAACCTGTATTGTCAGACTCGTTCGCTGTACTTAGCAACTTTCTACGCTCATCTTCCTAGTATTCTAGGGTTTGTTGGTTTTGGTTATCTCGCTAGATGACGCTATCAAAATGCCTTGTTTTAACTGAAATGACTTAACTTACGTGATCCTCTATGTCTAAATCTTCTTCTGTATCTATTAATAGCAAAAATGCTATCAACCAGCCAGCGACTCAATCAAAAACATTTGAACCTTCAAACGTTATTACACCGGCTAAAATTGACTGGCAAACCGATGATACGGGCAACAAGGTACCGTTTTCGGGAGAATTTGGTGATGTGTATTTTTCACACGCCGACGGCTTAGCAGAGTCACGCCACGTTTTTCTTAACTGCAATAAGCTACCCGAGCGCTTGGCAAATTTAGTACCACTACAATGTTTTACTGTTGCTGAATTGGGCTTTGGTACTGGACTTAACTTGCTAGCATTATGGCAACTTTGGCGTCAACTCCGCGCTACGCATCCAGAGTTAGCAACGGCTCGTTTACATCTAATTACCACCGAAAAGTATCCTATAGCGCTTGAAGATTTGACCCAGATACTGACCTTATGGGGACAACGTGCGCCCGAATTAGCCGAATTGATTAAACAGCTGTTAGCGGCTTACCCTGCTCTTATTGCTGGCTGTCACCGTCTAAACTTTACCCATGATAATTTAACCGTTGATATCTGGTTGGGTGATGCTACCGATAGCTTAGCGCAAGTAGATACAACCGCATATAATCAACGGGCCGCTCATGTTGATGCTTGGTTCTTAGATGGTTTTGCACCGTCTTGTAATCAGTCGTTGTGGGCAGATACAATTTTTGCGCAAATGCAGCGCTTGTCATGCTCGGGTACAACTGCTGCCACCTATAGCTGTGCCGGTGTTGTCAAACGTGCCCTAAAGGATAGCGGCTTTGAGATTAAAAAAGTGGCAGGTTTTGGACGTAAGCGTGAGATGCTAACGGCGGTCATGATTGACAATATAGCGGCAGATAACAGCCTTGAGAAACAGGATAGCTTTGATGGCACGGACAGCTGTTACAATAGAGACGGTGATAATTCGTGTGTTTTAAGCAGCGTTGATAAGTCTAAAGATCAGCAAATAGTAACAACTAAGCCCCCTCATACTATAATAATCGGTGCCGGGGTTTCAGGCTTAATGACCGCCTGGTCGCTTGCTAACCGTGGTATTCAAGTGACGCTCATAGACAAGGCAGCGCCATTAGCAGGTGCATCAGGCAACCCGCGTGCCCTACTCGCCCCAAAAATGACCCCGATTCATCATGCCGATGACCACCTGCATACCACCGGCTATCTCTATAGCAGCAGACTCTATCGCCAGCTCAATGATAAAGCGGTTCAAGGTAATACGGCGCCAGTACTTGAATCCACAGGGGCGCTCGATTTATTAATGAAAGCCAATGTCAGTGTTGAGCAGATTGCGAACTATCCGGATGAGATGGCAACCACCCTATCGGTTGTACAAGCGCAGGAAGTTACGAGTTTAACAGCACAAGATTTATCCGAAAATTTATATTTACCGCAATCAGGATTGGTCAATCCACAGGCGCTAAAGGATGTAATACTCGCGCATCCGTCAATCACTTACCAGCAGTTAACAATCACGCAGATAAATGAGACAGAAACCAGCGTTGGTATCATTGGTCACAACCGTAATGACACTAACAATGATAAAGATAACGGTGAGAGTGTTATCACTATCCAAGCCGATAATGTCGTCATTTGTGCAGCTTATGAGAGCCACCAATTAGATAACCGTATCTTTGATTGCCGCAAAATCCGTGGGCAGTTGTCTTGGTTTACCCCGACAGTAGCACAATGGGCTAAACTGCCTAAATTACCACTTAAATATAGCGGATACTGCGCACCGTTTATGGCGCAAACTGGTGATGCTGCTTTAAATAATGTAGAAGAAGGTCAACGGCTATTATTGCTGGGTGCAAGTTTTGTGCGCAATGATATTGAGACGGATATTCGGGCTTCTGAGCAGCAAAATAACCGTGATAAGCTGGTCAATGCTATTCCTGAACTGGAAGCAGTTATCCCAACTGATACTAGCTTATGGCAAGCACGTGCCGGTATTCGGACCCAAACCCCTGATTATCATCCGCTCGTTGGGCAGTTAGCACGAAGTAAACGCTTGTGGACATTGAGTGCCATGGGTGCTAAGGGCTATGCCTTTGCACCGATATGCGCTGAGGTTTTGGCGGACATTATGCTAGGGTCGTTCCCGCCTTTATCAGCGACGATGCTAGCTCGACTATCGCCAAATCGTGCCCGTTTACAAACACCACTGCTTTAACTCATTCAAGCTAACTTATGGGTTTGCTCCACCTAACAGTGAGAATCATCTGATGCCTTACCATCAAACTACTCTAACTTTCCCTCCCTATACGCGAGGCATTCATGTCGTCACCCCGCTGATTCAAGATGCTATTTGTGAGATGTTGCCTAACAAAGTAGAAGCTGGCTTAGTGCATCTGTTTTTGCAACATACCTCAGCAAGCCTTACTATCAATGAAAATGCGGATCCAGATGTGAGATTGGACACCGAAGACTGGCTCAATAAAGTCGCACCCGCCGATCAACCCGAGTATCGGCACACTTTAGAGGGCTCCGATGATCTGCCAGCTCATTTCAAAAGTATGATGCTGGGGATAAGTTTAACTATACCCCTCGTAAATGGAGCATTGGGACTAGGAACGTGGCAAGGTATTTACTTATGCGAGCATAGAGATTCTGGCGGTCGACGCAAGCTAATCCTTACTGTCAGTACTTAAAAGCGGGCTGTTCCTCTTTGCTAACCGTGCTTCAATAAAACCCTCTTAACAACTAATGTCCATTTTGTGAATAGCATCTCTATGAATAAACTCTTTCTGAAAATCAATGCCCCAATCTTATTAGCACCTAAGTCATATTTCCGCATTCTTCCCGCTGTCCTCTTAAGCCTTTGTGGCTTTCTTACTCTGAGCGCTTGCCAAAAGATGCCTGACTCTGAGACCGCTGCTGACACTCAAACCGCAACAGACGACCAAATGACGCCTGTCGCTACCAGTATTAATGACCATAATCAAAATGTAGATGACGTGGTGGTAGTCGAACAAAGCGCTGAAGGAGTCACTTCAAATGCTAAAACCATCACGCCAAGTCCCAAGCAAGCCATAAAAGGCACGCAAATCACTGATGTACGCTATCGAAGTGCCGCAGGTGATACTTTATCCGTAGTCTTTGAGACCTCAGCGACAGGTGTGCTAAATGCTATTCTGACCTTACCGAATAAACCAAAAATGACTCTTAGCGCGCCAGAAGGACAAGGTAACAACCCAACTTATCGTTCAGCAGATGGCAATATTGAGCTACTCAGTCATGGTGGTGGTAGCACAATAGACCTGATGCAAAATGATAAAGTTACTAGTTTTGAGGCTATTAGTGCCGAAGCTGAAGTCGTCACTCAGCCTTAGGGCTTTTTAAGATTGAATTGCTTTAAGACTACATTACCTTAAGAAGGTATTATTTTATTCAAAGCCATAAAAAAGCGGTTAACGATATAAATTATCGCTAACCGCTTTCTTAATCTGGTTCCTACTCTAATCTTTTAGATAAAAACTTTAACCAAACCCTGTTAAATTGCTAAAAGCACTTACCAACCAGCCAATCGCCGTCCACAGCCCCCAGCCGATAATTACGATGACTATCAGCCCTAAGATGTCAGGTATATGCAGATAGAACCAAGCAGCGATTGGATGACGCCAAAAGCGACTGCTACGCTGCTTATTTTCTAACTGTTGATGTAAAAAGGGCCGATCCATATGGGTGGTTTCAGTGATGCCATATTCATCTTGTATATGCTGATGGACGATGCTGAGAGTTTTACGACTGGGACGAATAAAAATGTCCATCAGCGTACCGACCCCCGGAATAATACCCACCACCATATCAATTAATGCCAGTCTTACCGCAGGAGTCATTTTGCTTACCGGCACGCCTAAACGGCGGCCTAATATAAAGGCGTAGCTGGTTAACGCTAATCCGGCCAAGTCACCTGCTAATGGTATCGTTGATAATGCCGCGTCCGCACCTAGTCCTTGCTTGGTAAAAGGAATACGAACCACTGAATCCATCGCGTTAGCAAATTTGGCTAGTTTGCGTTCGGTAGCAATCACTTGCACGCGTGTCAGACCTTGCTCGGCAAGATTAAGCTGATAACTTATTTTTAGCTCATCTAATGATGAAGTTTTGGTAGACCCACGCTTTGGAGATTTACGTACTTTATCCATTAAAACTGGTCCAGATACAAGATATAGCGATCAAGGCAAAAACATAACGTCCCACCCAAATATTAGCTAAAAATGCTTGAAAACAGGCGAAGGCTTCGCGGCTACCGCAAGCATTATTTTGCTTAGAAAACATCATCGCTACTAAGGCTAATCCAAATATAGGCACTACGCCCAAAGTAGTTGGCGCAAAGTAATGCCATAACACCACGCCCATTAATAATAAAAATAAGGTTTGTAATACCGAGATAATCACCACATCAAAACGACCAAATAATATCGCTGTAGACTTGACGCCAATTTTTAAATCATCATCCCGGTCAGCCATCGCATATTGGGTATCGTAAGCAACCGTCCAGCACATATAGGCTAAGAATAGCAACCAACACCAAATATCAGTGGTGCCTGTTATTGCCACATAGGCCATCGGTATCGCCCAGCCAAAGGCAGCAGCCAAAAACACTTGCGGCAAATGAGTAAAGCGCTTCATAAAAGGGTAAATAAACGCTAAAACCACCGCTCCCAGTGACCAGTAAAACACTTGAATTGGTAAAAAGAATAATAAGCTGGCACTTAACAATACTAGTATTGAGAAGGCGGCAATGGCCTCTTTTCCAGAAAGACGACCATCCGCTAGCGGTCGGCCTTTCGTACGAGTGACATGACCATCTACTTTGCGATCCGCAAAATCATTAATCGCGCAACCCGCTGCCCGCATTAAAATCGCACCTAACGCAAAAATAACAAATATCTTTAAGCTTGGTAGACCCGCACTTGCTCCTTGCTGTTGGGCTTGACCCATCGCTGCAAGTAATACGCCCCATAAGGTAGGCCACAGTAACAGCTCAATCCCGACTGGCTTATCGAAGCGTGTTAACTGCATGTAGGCGTGAAGTTTGTCATTGAATGTCATAGATGGACTATTACTAAGTGTCATTGTTTTACAATCTCTACTTTTGCTGCCATAACTGATTTGCTTCTGACAACGATAACTCCGGATATTGTTCACGCAGTGCTTTGATAGCCGTTATTTTATTATCATGAGGCACATGTTCACGCAAATAAACTAATTTTTCTTGTGGGTTGCTTAATTTTCCTAAGCGCGCTTTGAGATGGCGGACTCGTAGGCGTAGAGCAATATTCACCAATAGCAAACCTGCTATCACCACCCAAATTATTATCGTTACCATCATTGAACCCCAAACTTATTGGTTTTATGTTTATAAATGAGTGAACCAAGTAACCATTGAGAAAAATAATCGCTAGGTAAAGTACCCATCAAAACGTACCGCACCATTCTGCCAACTATCATCTGGGATTTGATTAGCAAATAATGGTGCGTGCTGTGGGCGCTTAACAATAACCCGTCCCTGCTGTTTAGTGTTATCACTATCGCCATTAATACCGATATCGTCACTAACACTGCTATTGCCGTCAACCTTGCCACGAACCAACGCCTGCGCACCTTGTAGCAATTGCTGTTCTTGCATTAGAGACGGTGCACTGGCTAAATAGTGTAATGCTTGCATAAGTTTACCGACTTTAGCACCTTTACCCGTTTTGCTGTCTTGATAGCTGTCTTCTGGAAACATAGGATCTAAGTACACCACATCGATTACTTTATTAACGAAAGCATGGGTAGTTGCAACTGTGCTGCTATCAAGCGTGCCGCTATATTGACAAGAAGCAAAATAACTGAGCGCATCAGTGTTGATAATATGCAGGCGTGCCATTAGTTTTTGCCAATTCGGCTGTGTACTCATACGTTGTTGCTCAGCAAGCAACAGCAACGCCATTAAGGGATGCTGTTCTAACATCGTGACCTGCGCGCCAGTACTAGCCAAGATCAAGCTGTCATGGCCAAAGCCTGCGGTAGCATCGACTACATGGCTATCGACACCAACTTTTGTAGCCTGTAGTAGTAGCTCCGTCTTGCGACCAGCGCTGACCACTCGCCGTTGTAGCTTGTCCCACTCAGGCGCGACACTCAGACCACCACTCAGCAATGACAGTTTACTTTTATCATCTAATAATAAAATAGGCTGAGTAGCATCTGCACTTAATTGCTCTCGGTTTTTTTGGTTTAGCTTAACCGTTATCAACTCTACATTTAAACCTAATGACAGCTTGTTCCTGCTCACTAGAGCTTGTAAGCACTCGACTTTTGGCAACTGCGTTTTGGCAGTATAGAGCAATCGGCAGTCGCTCAGAGAGATAGATGCTGGTAGCGCCGTCATGATTGCCGTCCTTTGTTGATGCCACTGATTTTAATGACTGTTGTTAGCAGGTTTTAGTTTAATTATTACTCAAAATGATACATCTGACTCGTTCAAACTTGTCAAAAGCTAGCCTGCAAACTGATAGCCAAAGCCCCATGCGGCTACCAATACCACTACACCCGTAACAATACGCAACCATGCAAATATTTTGAAGTCGCGAAGACTTACCCACGCTACCAACCAACGAATACACAATAGTGCCACTATAAAAGACACCGCGGTACCGATACCTAGTACCAACCAATCCTGGCGGTTAGTCAATACGTCACCGTGCTTGAGTAAGTCAAGCAGCGCGGCACCCACAATAACTGGAATGCCTAAAAAGAAGGAAAACTCTGCCGATGCTTTACGTGAAACGCCCAGCCAAAGGGCACTTACAATAGTAGCGCCAGAGCGCGACGTACCGGGTATCAATGCAAAACACTGAAATAGACCAATCAGTAAAGCGGTCTTGAAGCTGACATCTTCTGCTTCATTGGCAATAATGGCTTTCGGACGGTTTTCTACATAAAATATCAAAAAACCACCGATAATTAGCATAATCGCCACGGTAATAGGATTAAATAGATAAGTTTTGATTTCATCGGCAAAGGTAAAACCAACCAGCATCACTGGAATGGTGGCTACAATGAGACTCAAACCTAATTGTCTTGGATTATTAAGACCTTCCGCCTTGCCGGTTAATAGTCCCAACAGCGCTTGCCACAGTCGTCCCCAATAGTCGTAAATAACCGCTAAAATAGCACCCAACTGGACAACGACAACGAACAAATCGACTTTTTCTTTAGTCCAAAAACCCATTAAGTCTGCTGATAAAATCAAATAACCGGTACTGGAAATAGGTAAAAATTCAGTGATACCTTCAACGATACCCATGATCACAGCTTGAATCAATAAGATAATATCCACAATCGCTTTCCTAAAAACGGACCTGCTGGTCGCTTTATATTGTTGTGATACGGTTGCTGCTAGACTTTTGAGAGATAAGGGGCCTAGCCGTCACGCATAGTGTTTAAATCAAGGTCGGAATTATTATGCCTTGCCTTGTTCTTTTAAAGTTTTCCAAGCTTGATTGCGTAAATATTTTGGTAAGGCAAGCGCCGCTTCTGTACCGCCCAAAGCTATGAATTGTGCGATGCCCAATTGACCAATTACTGTTGCATTAGGGCACACATCCTCATGGATTGTCTGCTCATTATACAAACTTAGTAGGCCCGCGCCATTACCGACAATAGGAATATTCAACGCTGTTTGGCTGTCATAATCTAGCAGTTGCTCAGTGTCTCTATTGTCTTCAAAAACAGGTTGCATGATGGCAGTTTCTAATTGACCATCTAACTGACTGTCTAATAGATACTGTCCGAAATATACTTGCTGCATGCGAGCATCAAGGGCGCTATAAACGTGCGTTAAACCATATTTTTGATACGCGCATTGGGCGATTGCTTGTAGGCTTGATATACCGACACAAGGCAAATCATGGGCGACTGACAACGCTTGTACCACCGCGGTATTAATGCGAATACCACTAAAGGCGCCCGGGCCACGGTTAAATATCAATGCCTGTATATCAGCAAGTCTTAGCTGACATTCAGACAAAGCCGCATCAATCATCGGTAAGATTTGCTGGGTTTGCTGACGTTTACCGGTTTCGGTCTGGCATGATATGACCTCACCGCTGTCATCAAGTATCGCGATTGAACACTGATCAAACACGGTATCCATGGCTAAAAACATTATGACCTCGGCTTAAGCTGCTGCTGTTTCAAAATAGCGCCTATCATAGCATTTAGGGTTCACAAGTTTTATCACTTTCTATATTTTTCACAACTTATTCATTAAGAGTTATTTCATAAAAAGTAGACAGTATGACATTGACTTTTGAACTGAGCTCATACTAATTAAACCTTATAGTCATAAAAACCCCAGAGCTGTCATCAGCGTTGGGGTTTTTATATTTATGCGACGTTAATAAATATAGTAGTTGTAGTTAATGAACTATATTTAAAAGCGTTTTTTGAAATTCTTAGAAGGTTCATTTTGCATCTCTTGCATCTGCTTTTGCATCTCATCGGTGCTGGGCATGTTATTGGGATCAAGTCCCATTTGCTTGGCCATTTGCGCTTGGTTCACATCTTTCATGCCCCCTTTTGACTGACCACCGCCGCCAAATAAAGGGCCACCGCCACCGCCGCCAGCTGCACCACCGCCGCCGCCCATCAATCCTTGCATAGATTTCATCATTTTACTGATGCCTTCAGGCTTAGAAATCATTTTCATCATTTTTGCCATTTGCTTATGCTGCTTGAGCAAGCGATTGATATCTTGAATCTCTTTACCAGAGCCAGCGGCAATTCGGCGCTTACGGCTGGGATTGATCTTGTCCGGATTTTTACGCTCGAATGAGGTCATCGAGTTAATCAAGGCTTCCATCTCACGTACTTTTTCTTCCGGCTTGGCATCTTCAACCGCTTTTTGCATATCGGAGCCGCCCATTCCCGGCATCTTATCAAGGAAGCCTGACATGCCGCCCATATTCTTCATTTGCTGGAACTGGGTAAGTAGATCCTCAAGGTCGAACTCGCCACCCTTTTGCATCTTTTTCGCCATTTTTTCGGCTTTATCACGGTCGATTTTTTGCTCAACTTCTTCAACCAAACTCAGTACATCACCCATACCAAGGATACGCTGGGCGATACGTTCTGGGTGGAAGAGTTCTAACGCATCTAATTTCTCACCGCGACCTAAGAACTTAATCGGCTTACCGGTAATAGCACGTACAGAAAGTGCTGCACCACCGCGAGCATCACCGTCAGTCTTGGTTAAGATAACACCAGTCAGCGGTAGCGCATCGTTAAAGGCTTTGGCCGTATTAGCCGCATCCTGACCAGTCATGGCGTCGACTACGAACAAGGTCTCAGAAGGATTAACCGCTGCGGTTAGCGCCTTAATCTCATCCATCATGGTTTCGTCAATAGCCAGACGACCTGCAGTATCAATAATCAAGATATCTTGATATTGAATTTTGGCTTCTTCGATGGCACGTAAGGCAATATCAATCGGGTTTTCATCAGTGCTCGAGTTAACAAACTTGGCATTCACTTGCCCTGCAACCTGCTCAAGCTGTTGAATCGCTGCCGGACGATAGACGTCAGCTGAGACTAGCATGACCTTCTTTTTATGGCGCTCTTGTAAATACTTAGCCAATTTACCAGCGGTGGTGGTTTTACCTGCCCCTTGCAAGCCCGCTAATAAATAGATGATAGGTGGCTTGCCAGTCATTTCTAGCTGCTGATTGGCACTGCCCATCATTTCGGTCAGCTCGTCATGAACGATTTTTACAAATGCCTGGCCTGGAGCAAGCTCTTTAAGTACCTCAGCACCTAGGGCTTGCTCTTTAACACGTTTAACGAAGTCACGAGTTACTGGTAGCGCCACATCAGCTTCCAGTAGCGCCATCCTCACTTCGCGTAAGGTATCTTTGATGTTGTCTTCTGTTAGCTGACCGCTACCGACAATATTGCGCAGACTCGACGATAAGCGTTCTGTTAAGGTATCAAACATAAATAGTTCTCAGTTAAACAATTAAAATGAATATCTATTAAAATTTTGGCCTAAAGGCTATGTACTTGTATTAGGCTTTCAATAAATGACTAAAAATAGCTCGCCAGTTGGGACAATTATTATTTAAAATAGTGATCAATTGGGATATTTTATGCCTATCGAAAAGACAAATAATACAAAAAACGATAGATTATCAACACTATAGCGTAAAAAGGGCTAAGACTTTATAGGCATTTTGCATTGTGTTTATAATATAGGTGTTTATAAAGAATGATAGCGATGATTCTCAATTGGCATCCATTTTATGATAAATTGGACGTTTATTCTAACCATCCTAATAATACCATTTTAGCATTAATTTGAGCGGCTATTTTGCGCTCTTTACGAAACGAGGCTTACCTGTGCACCTTGCGTTTATGATTGCTAGTATGGTTTATATTACGGTCAGTATCTATATCAGTTGGGCGTTGATCAAAGATAAGCCTGTTCATAAAGAGGTTAGTCTTGGCCTATTGCTGGTGGGAATGCTGGCGCATACCGTACTCCTGTATCCCCATATTGTCACTTTATATGGGCTAAACTTTAATTTATTTAATGTGCTTAGTTTGATCAGCTTATTTTTCTTATTTTTCTACGTGCTGTTTAGTCTATACCGCCCTATTGTTAGCCTCGGTATTTTGGCCGCACCGACCGCTCTTATCGGCATGACGGTTGGCTACTTTGGACGCGCGCCTTATAAACCACTGACCGATGTCAGCATGGGCCTTGAAGCGCATATTTTACTGTCGTTTGCCGCCTATTGTGTGCTGCTGATGGCGGCGGTGCAAGCGCTATTTTTACGATTGCAAATCCGTGAACTCAAGCATCATAGCATTCACCGCTTTTGGGTTAATAAATTGCCTTCACTACAAAGTATGGAAAGCTTATTATTTGATATGATTTTGGTCGGCTTTGTCCTTCTCAGTATCGCACTGGGATTAGGGTTTGTTTACGTCCAAGATTTAATGGCTCAACATATTGTCCACAAAACCGTATTTAGCATCCTATCATGGCTATTGTTTGGTGGCTTATTGCTGGGAAATTGGCGTGCTGGCTGGCGCGGTAAACGTGCTGCCAGCATCACCATTTATGCTTTTATTTTACTAGCGATCGGTTTTGTCGGTAGCAAATTCGTTTTAGAACTGGTGTTATAAGGCAAAGCGTGGCGGTCGGCAACATTTTTTGTAATCCGTGCTTCCCATCCTCGCGATTACTTTTATCATCTATTGGTAATAGCACTTTTTTAATTGAAAACCACCGTCTTATTACCAGTGACAATTACCCGATTTTGCACATGCCAATTGACCGCCCTTGCTAATACATTACGCTCAACATCGCGTCCAATTGCGCGCAGATCAGCAACACCTTGACGATGAGTCACACGGTGTACATCTTGCTCGATGATAGGCCCTTGATCCAGCTCAGCGGTCACATAGTGAGCAGTAGCGCCAATCAGCTTCACACCTTTATCATAGGCCTGTCGATAAGGGTCTGCGCCCACGAATGCCGGTAGAAATGAATGGTGAATATTAATAATCTGCATCGGCCAACGTTTAATGAAATCAGAAGATAATATTTGCATATAGCGTGCTAATACCAATAAGTCATTACCTGCCATCAGCTTATGAATCTGCGCTTCTGCATCTGCTTTATTATCTTTGGTTACAGGGATATGATGAAAAGTAATGCCAAAGTTTTCGACCGCTTGCCGTAAGTCAGGATGGTTACTCACTACTGAGGTAATTTGACAATCTAACAGTCCGCGCTGATGTCGCCACAATAAATCCAATAAAGCATGGTCAAACTTCGATACCAAAATACCAACCTTAAGCTTGATAGCATTGTCATGCAAACGCCAGGTCATTTTGTGGCGCTTAGCAACCGTGTGCGCAAAGCTGGCCTCAAAGTTATCTATAATCTCGCTCAGACCTTCTAAAACAAACTCTAAACGCATAAAGTATTGCCCGCCTTCATGAGCGGTCGAATACTGATCCAAACTAATAATATTAGCGCCATAGCGATGAATGAACTCTGATACGGCTTGGACAATACCTGCCTGGTCTCTACATTTAATCAATAACGTGGCGGTATCGGTAGTGGTAGCGCTAGGAGCAGTTTTTGTTGCAGTTTTCGGTAATGCAATCGTTATATTATCTGACATATTACGCCCAATCCAAAAATAAAAGTAACTATTCGCTATATTTAACAGTCTATCGAAAGCATAGCAAATCGGTCATTTTAATCGTTTTTGTGATTTTTTGCTGGCTTAGCCAGTAATTTTTAATTATTTAGGCTAATAAAGAAAAACCCAAAAAACTGACCTGACTCTCGTAAGTTGTGTCTAACTTATGGGGGTCAGGTCAAACATAAGATTAGGGGTTTTGTTAAAATCATATTAGGGCGTGTTAATTCTGATTACGTTCTTAAAACTAAACCCGCTATTACTGACTCTTATTTCAGCACCCTTAACAAGAGGCTTATTATTATCTGCAACAGCAAAGGCTTGATTAAAGTCTACTATAAAAGAGTTGAAGCCTTGTGACGTTGTTGAAGGATTAAAGATATCTCCGTCGTCATTAATATTGACAGAAAAATCTTGCGAAGGCGTTAATAATACTCGAGTTGTCTTGTTCGGTTCATCAATGTGAATACTCATGCTATCTATACACTGTGCACCGCCAGCACCAAAGGCACTAGCATTATTGGCCCAGGGCGACTTTAAGGTACCATTAATTATTTCTACGTCCTCCTCTAGGTAGGGTAATACAAAGTTTAGACTTTGTATATTTTTACTACCATTTACGAGCGTAGAGGCATCAAAGCGTACTTTTACCCAATTGGCATAACGTATTGGATAGCGAATGCTAAAGTCAGCACGTCCTTCATCATTAGTCATAAAGGTATAACCATCATCAGATACTGCATTACTACCTATTATAGATACAGGGTTGATAGCATCTAGACGATTATTACCATTTAAATCATCATCTTTTTCTAAAGTATAGTTATAATCTGGATCTTCAGTATTAAACCAACCTGATTTCATAGGTATGGTTAATTGCTCAGAATAACGTTCTAGACTATCAGTCGTTTTATAACTGACTTTGCTATCTAGTAGACAGACATTACCTTGTGCATATTCAATAGCATAAGACTTTATCGATATATCTTGGTTTGAAACGGCGCGACCGGAACCATCCATGACAGAAATCGAACCTTCTAAGGTGTAATAAATATTATCCGAGGTCAATTCGTTACTAAATGCTAAGGTGGTATATACCGCTTCTTTTGATACCGTAATATTGGTGGTTTTGGTACCAATTTCTGCATTATCATTCAATAAACGCGCGTTGATGCTGACGCCGCCAATCGGCGAGCTGGCATTGGCCTGATAAACCACGCGCGCCTCACCTCTACTATCCGTAATGGCTGTGGCTGCTGATAGACGTCCTGCTGATGAGTCTGCAGCTCGACTAAACACTACCGTCTGCCCTTCTACAGGTACATCGTTTTCGTCTTTAACCGTAGCAACGATCTCTGTGCTGCTACCTGGTGTAATGACTGATCTTACCGCTTGGAACAGCATTTTCGCAGGCGTTGTCGCTCTAAAGCGTGTATCAACGGTAGCTCGATAGCGCGGCTCACCACTTGGTAATGATTCGCCTAGCACAGTCGCTTGTAACGCAGTAATACCAGCCAGTTGTGACGTTAAGATGACTGGTATCGTAATAATATTACCTGTAACATCGCTTGCGCTAATAGTCTTTGTGACAATAACATTACTGCTATTATTATTACCACCAGCAAAGGTACCGATTGATGTCTGAACCTCAACTTGTTTACCAATTAGTTGTGTGGCTTGTGCTGCTGTATCGCGACGTATTTGGACAGTGATTGTCTGCGGCGTATTTACATCATAGACATCTTTAATATCAATGAAGCTAATCCCCGCCTGTGAGACTTTAACCAGATTTACAGTATTTGAGCTACGCTGAGTATTTAATTTGTTCTCACCAAAAGCACGCGCAAACACACGTAAGTTACCGTTGCCGTCAAAGGTTAAGTCGCTTTCATCAATATTAAAACTTGCCTCACCATCAGCGTTCGTAGTGGCATTGGCGTCAGTGGCAATGATATCACCGTCCGCATCTACTAATTCCATACGTGCATTAGCGATAGCACGTCCTGCACCATCTATCAGCGTGGTCGTAATAGTGGTCGTTTCGCCATCATCTAAGTTAATCTCTGACCCTGCAAGCGTAATCTCTGTACCTATCGCTGATAAGCTTAAAGACTTCTCTTCACGAACCTGCATGCTAACATTACCATTCGCATCGTATTGCGGCGTGACAATCTTGGCATTGATGACGACGCTATGATTAAGACGGGCGTTGATACTATTGGCAGCTAATAAGACACCGACATCGATTTTGCCATCAGCGTCTGTTGTTACCATACTAGGCGTTGTTAGTGCTGCACCACTGGCTTCTAGATTATTAATGCTTAGCTGTACTGGCACACCGGTAAGTACACCACCGCTACTATCCGTAACCCGGAATGTGGCATTGGTTTGATCGCCACCAGTATTTAATGTCGATTTATCAGAAGAAACTAGGATTTGATAACTATCAATGGTGGCCGTATCAACTGCGACGATATAGTCTTGTGTTATTTCAAGACTTTCAGCAGTGATAGTGGTTGCAGTCAATCGAATACCAGCCTCTAAAAGCGCGTCGTTGACATTAGCACCTGGCTCAAGTTTAAGATTGAAGGTAGCAACACCATCACTATTGGTTATAGCGTTACCATTGGTCACACTGACGCCAGTTTTGATAGGTTCGTCAACATTTAAGTGCACCTCACGTTCGGCGATACTACCCTTATTATTGGCAACCCGCACAAATACTTTAAAAGCATCGCCTTTGGTATTGACGACTTTGTTAGCGCCCATACTTAAGTTCTCTTGGGTGCCATTCGCAGACGGCGTGACCGTTGAGACGCGACTGGTCTTAGTCGAAATATTACCGTTAGCATCTGCTGCCGATAGCGCAACTATAAAGCTATTACCAATAGCGGCTTTTTGCGTATCAGTGAGATTATTTGGCACAGCAATCGTAAAAATGGCTTTACCTGAACCATTAGTCGTCTGAGTACCACTTGAAGCAAGAATGACACCTTGACTAGCAATAAACGCTGGTAGCGCAAGGAATACTTTTTGTCCATCGATGACATTATCTTTACTATCTTTGGCTATCACTTCAATCTGAGTCTCACCACCATTTAAGTTAAGGTCTTTTGGTGTTATAGCTATCAGATCAATAGCCGCTTTTGTAGACTGGATATTAAACTTGATTTCTTGGGTTTCACCTGTCAATGTTTCAGTCAGTTGAGCCGTCAATTTTTGGTTTTTCAAAGTATTCTTTTCTTTCTGGGTCAAATTGTTAGGCACGATAACCGTAAAGCTGACTACACCATCAGCGTTGGTGCTGACAATACTTGTTGCTGAGCCTATTTTTCCATTCACATTCAAGAAAGCTGCCAGTTCTTTATTTACACCTACGAACGCTAACTCAATCGGTTGGCCAGTGATTTTAAAGCTAGTATTTTGAGTACTCAGTTCTGCTTGGATGGTGGCCGTATCGCCTTCTCCATTAAGCGTATAGAAGGGACGATTATTAATAAAATTAGGGGCATTTAGAACGGTTAAATCAACGGATGGCGTCGAGATATCAACTTGTTGTACTTTAGAGTTATAAGTGTTGTCTTTTTCAACATAAGACAGCTGATAATTGATACCGGCACGCTTAAGCCCCGTACGCTGCTGAGCCGTTAGGTTTTCTGGTATATTGATAACGAAGATTGCTTCACCATTAAAATCAGTTGGTTGCGTACTTGGGATAATAGTTACACCATAGGTTTCAGCGATACCTTCCAGTTTAATTACGACGCTTCGACCTTCGATAGGCTTATTAGCATCGGTTTTGCTGGCCAGCTTGACGCGTACACTGCCACTACCACCAAGCTCACTGATACTTGGCGTTATGATAGAAGCAAATTTAATACTGGTCGCAGGTTGCATAACATCGATTTTTTGATCAGCAAGCTTAGCTTCTGTGCCATCATTATCCGTAATCGTAGCTGTATAGCTAATACCTGATGCAACCAATGCGGTACGCTGGTCTTGGGTTAAATCTTGACTTAGGTTAATGGTGAATACCGCATTACCAGCAGCATTGGTAATTTTCTCGTTACCTTGTATTGTGATACCAAAGGTTTCAGGAGTCTCTTTGATGATCAACTTCACTATATTACCCACCGCTGCACTACTATCTGGGCGTTTAGCAGATACTTGGATGGTAAACTGGGTATCTGTCACAGTGACCACTTTAGGGATGCTAGTAGATGTCAATTTAATATCACCTTGGCCGATGGCCGAACCTATAGCAATAGGAGCGCTAGATATAGAGCTACTCGCACCCGAAGCTTCGACTGCGCTAGCAGTTAAGATAAATTCGTCAGCCTCCTCAAGCCCTGTTTTCTGTTTAGATGACAACCCTGCTGGGACACGAACGGTATAGCTGACGATACCTTGGTTATTGGTGATTTGCTCAGCACTGCTTTCCAGAGTGAGTAGGCCTTGACCAATCAAATTAATCGGTAGGCTCGCTGTTACTTTCTGATTGGCAATGACACCACCACTTTTATCATTGACTCGGAAGCTGATAATGGCGCTACCACCTGAACTTGATAACTGTACTTTAGTGCTGGTACCGAAATTAATTTTGTACTGTGCAGTAGGAATAACGACTGATGTATTGTATTTACTGGTAACTACCCCATCGTCATCAGTCAAGCTAGCTGTATAAATGATACCCGACTTGACTAATGCTTCACGTTCAGCTTGGGTTAAATCTGTATTCACACTTACTGTGAATACAGCATTACCCGAAGCATCAGTGGTGCGCTCATTATCTTGAACCGTCAAGTCATCTGAGTTATCAATCGTTAGTTTCACGACTTTATCAGATGCTGCACTACCATCCTTTCGTTTGCCAGACACTTGAATCGTAAACTGATTTTTTAAAATGTTCACTACCTTGGGATTATTTTCTGAAACCAAAACAGTTGAGCTTCTCTGAACCTGTTCACTAATACTAATAGGAGCACTATCGACGGTACTACTGGCTCCTGATGACTCAACCATATTTACGTTTAGTAAAAACCCGCTTGCTTTTTCTAAAGCTGATTTCTGTGCAGTCGATAATCCAGTGGGTACGCGAACGGTATAGCTCACCGCACCTTTATTATCAGTGGTTTGAGTAGGAGCGCTGTCTAAGGTCAATAATCCAGAATCAATCAAGGCTCTTGGTAAACGAGCCATTATTTTTTGGTTGCCAATCACGCCGCCATCTTTGTCATTAACTCGGAAGCTGATGATTGTACTGCCGCCTGAGCTTGATAGCTGTGCATTACTGCTACTACCAAAGTTAATTTTATACTCAGCGCTAGGAACAGCTGCTCGTACGTTATAGTTTTCAGTTGCAATGCCGTCTTCATCGGTGAGGGTAGCAATGTAAGTAATACCAGTTTCCACAAAAGACTGACGCTGCGGCAAGGTTAGGCTCGGATCTATATTGATAGTAAAGACTGCATTACCAGCACTATCAGTAGTTTTTTCACTACCTTCAATGCTAAGACCTTTAACATTGTTAATGACAAGTTCCACAGCTTTACCCGCAGCAGCGCTACCATTTGGACGTTTGGCTGATACTTGGATAGTGAATTGATCTTTTAGGACATTAACTACACCAGGAATACTTTTTGAAGTCAGTAGGGTTTTACTTATACTAGGATCAGCAGTAACTGAGATAGGATTACTAATCGTATCAATACTGGCACCTGAAGACTCGACCAGACGTGCGTTCAGTAAAAACCTACCAGCACTCTCAAGTTCTGCTCTTTGCGTCGCAGATAATCCTGTTGGAATACGAACCATATAGCTTACGTTACCTTGAGAGTCAGTCATTTGACTGGCCGCACTTTCAAGTGTAATTAACCCCCTTTGTATTAAACTGCTAGGCAAGCTTGCGGTTACAGTTTGATTGGCAATCACGCCGCCGTTTTTATCGTTGACTCGGAAGCTGATGGTTGTCATACCTCCTGTACTCAACAGCTTAGCCTTACTACTGCTCCCGAAGTTCAGCTGATACTCAGCCATCGGAATGATAACCGATGCTTTATATTCATTAGTAGCAATGCCGTCATCATCCGTCAAAGTAATGGTGTAAGGAATACCAAACTTAACCAAAGATTCACGCTGCGCTTTAGTCAAATCTTGGCTCAGGTTAACTGTAAATATTGCATTGCCTGAGGCATCGGTGGTTTGCTGATTACCTTGGATACTGACGCCTACGACATTGTTAATAATCAACTTTACATCTTTTCCAGCGGCTGCACTGCCGTCTAGACGCTTACCTGCTACTTGAATGGTAAATTGATCTTTTAAGACATTGACAGCACTAGGAATACTTTTTGAGGTTAATATTGTTTCGCTTTCAGCAGTCACTTGGACACGCTTATTACTGATACTACTACTGGCTCCTGATGCTTCAAGTACCTTAGCCGTCAATATAAAACCGCCCTCTTTTTCTAGATTTTCTCTTTGCACTGTGCTTAGCCCTTCTGGTACACGTACCTTATAGCTCACCATACCTTTATCATCACTTACTTGCGTAGCATTGCCTTCTATAGTCAATAAACCCGCATCACTTAAAACTTTCGGTAGGCTTGCAATGACTTTCTGCTGAGCTATTGCACCGCCATTGCTCTCATCATTGACCCGAAAGCTAATGACCACGCTACTACCAAAGCTTGATATTTTTTCTTTATTATTTTCAGAAAATTGAATCTGGTATTGAGCTTTAGGTATGTAAGCAGTGCTAGAATAGGTTTCTGTAGTCACTGAGCGGTTGGGTTCAGACAGCATGACCGTATAGCTGACACCATTTTTTGCAAGTTTTGCGCGAGTCTCTTCATTTAATTTTTCTGCTACAATTAGATCTACCGTTGCTTGACCTTTATTATCTAAAATGAGTGATTCACGGCTTAAGACTACACCTTTAATCTCATTATTAAGCTTTACACTCACTTTAGCGCCATTGATTTGTGTAGGAACATTATCATTTGTAGGTTTAGCGGTGATAATCAGCTGCTGCTTATCACCATAGGCGCTGAGTTTATTGGTAACGCTTTCTATATCAAGTTTGTAATCAGAGATAGGCGGCGCTACTATAAACTTATTAGAAACGTCTTTTGCAGCACCGTTTTTTTCTTGGATATTAATAACATACGTAACACCTTGCTGAATAAGCGCGTTACGTTCAGATTTTATTAATTTACTATCGACTTCTATATTAAAATTGGCGATACCGCTAGCATCTGTTTGCTTACTATTACCACCTGTAATAGATACCCCTTTGACACTCGCAATTCCTAAACCTACTGTAACGCCGGCAGCACGCGCACCATTATCATTTTTTACAATCACACTAAATACCGCAGTGTCGCCAAAAGCGTTCAAAATATTGTTAGACACTGAGCTGGTATTTAATAACGGTTGAATATTAAGTTTGCTGACCTCCACCTGAGTTCCATCACCGCTGCCTTTTTTGAACACAGGAACTTTATTCATCTGTGTGATAATAGTGCCATCAATTTTGATAGCAGAAGCGGTTAGATTAAAGCCATTTGCCAATAGCTGCGCTTTATCAGCAACAGCATTTGGATTGAGCTGGAGGTTATAAGTAACATAACCATCACTATCGGTCGCAAGCGTACTACTTCCATCAATGGTAATACCGTTATTTTCAGAATTCTCAATTTTTAAGCTAATATTTTTATTGATAATTGCACCGCCACTAGCTTTTTCAGCTGCTTTTATCGTCACTGTAAAAGTTGTGGGTTCATCAGATAACTCAATATTATTTGGAGTGACCGCTATGGTTTGTAAGAAAAAGTCAGGCTCGATATCTGGCGTTTGGTCAGTACCGTCATTATTATTACCGTTGTCATTGCCATCATTACCACTCCCCGGCTGAGCCCCTAAATCTGGTGCAGGTGCAATAGAATCTACTGTATCATCACCGCCACCGCAGCCTGCTAATGCCAGCGCACAAGTCAACGATGTGAGTTGAAACAATTTAGAGTTAAATCGGTGTGAGCTATATGACATACTTTTTGGGCTCCGCATTAGCAAGAATTTATTTGAACAAATAAGCAAAAGTTGTCACACCATTTATTAGAAAATAGGTGACGCTAGGTAGAGTTACAGAAATATTAACTGTATTAACATATTGTATTAAATATATAACAGTAACTTTACGGACTTTTACGATAACTTACAATCAAATATTTGCTCTTCACGTTAAACAATCAGTAACATTGAACTGTAAATTCAGGGTATAATGGCTGTCTTTTATGACGACACTTATCACAAAATAATTTGAGTATTTACTGATTTTATGGTATAAATGTCGACTTTAAAATTTTCTGAATTGGTTAACCTGTTATTTGCCTTTAGATGACAGAAATACCAGCTCAACCTTCATGTAGTTTTGTTTGGTGCAATGTGTCGTTTGCTGTGTCCATGCCGCAAATTCGCGCAACTTGCCCAGACTGGTATGAGAATGCCTCATATCTTATAGATTAGGAGTTCGCCATGTCTAAAGTTTGCCAAGTGACTGGAAAGCGCCCTATGGTGGGTAATAATGTTTCGCACGCAAACAACAAAACCCGTCGTCGCTTTCTACCAAACCTTCAACGCCATCGTTTTTGGGTAGAATCTGAAAATCGTTTTGTGCGTCTACGTATATCTACTAAAGGTATGCGCATTATTGACAAACTGGGTATCGATAAAGTGTTAGCAGATTTGCGCGCACAAGGTCAAAAAGTTTAAGCCACGTGCTTGCATGCTATCATTTAAAGGAAAGCTATCATGAGAGATAAAATTAAGTTGGTATCAACTGCTGGTACTGGGTATTACTATACCACTACCAAAAATAAGCGCACGATGCCTGGCAAAATGGAAATCAAAAAGTTTGATCCAAAAATTCGCCAGCACGTGATCTTTAAAGAAGCAAAAATCAAGTAATAACCATTTAAGAATGACTATTATTTGATGCATAAAAAAGGGTTTATCAATTGATAAACCCTTTTTTATGTCTGCTGTTTTTATAACCACATCATAACAATGATATGTTAGTTATGATTTATAGCTGTCCTAACTGTAGTTCGTTGGTTCTTTGTCATAAACATGCGCATGCCACTGGCTCATTTGCTTTTGCATAATGACTTGGATTGCGGCATGAATCATATGCTGACCAATCGCTTGAGTGTCACTGCCTAGGAGCTCTTTAAGCTTGTCGGAGAAATCAATAGTCATTAGCGGTACATCATCTTTGTCATCAGCGTCCTGCAACAGAAGAGTGCCATTGTCCGCCTCTACCAGCTCAAGGGTCGTCTCTTTAGCAAACTCTGTAAACTGATCGCTACTGTCATTGTCTACTTCTATCTCATTATCAATATCATATGGCATTTGGCATTTTCCTCATTATCCCATCTTATAATTCCACAGGACTCATCATCTCATGGCAAGGCGGGCAAATATGTAATACTCCTACAATGGACGCTTTGAGCCTGGATTTCAAGGGCATCAATGCAAGTCTTATGAAGGAGTTACTATTACTTGAGCATTTGGAGTGACACGCTAACGCCAGTAGCGCAACTTGCCTATGGTAAATAACAAGGCGACAAACATACCCATATAGTATGCCAGCTTTAGCTCAAAACTCGGGTCGCGATATTTAAAAGGCAGGGCAACCACTGCGGTCGCCGTAGGCAATATCAGCAGCATCAACAGCCAGTTTTCGATGACGTTAAGCCAACCTTGTAGCCCCGTACCATTACGTAACGATGCCAATCCTAGTAATAAACAAGCAGTAATTAAGATAATAGTTAGGCTTTTTGGTAGATCTTTTGGAAAAATAGTATCAGAGATTTTAACAAGTGGTTTTTGCATGTAATAATCCAGTCACGATTGCACGGCATGACTTATTGATTGTTGATTAAAAGAGATATACTTATTGAGTATTGGACATATTTATTGAGAGTCTTAGTTGTAATTATAACTACTAAAACGGCAAACTTAGCTATAAGTTCCCATCAGCCATAACAAAGAGATACAAGAAGTTAGGTAGCCAAGACTAATCGCATTCCAGCTCTGAATATGCATGCTTTTAACTTTATTGAACACACGAGATCCGAGCCAAAATAATATCGGAATACCGAGCATAAAGGCAGGCACTACCATCGCCGCATGGCGTAATACTTCTCCGACATCATCGCCCACCATTAAGCGAAAACCATAACCGGCGAGACTCAAGATTAATGCAAATACTGCCATCCCAATAGTAATACCTTTAGGCACTAAGCTGGGAGATTTAGGGCTAGACGGTTCAGAGTGATGACTAGCGCCCTGCGCTTGGTTAGGCAGTGCTGACGGGGCAAACGGTTTTTGCGTATCCATATTTCACCTCTATGTGGCTTAGAGTTATGCTTTAACTCACGGCATCAATGATTCATTATCAATATAGCAGCTATTCGTTACTATTTGCTAATGCTAATTCGTGGCGCATAGTAGTAATGGCAGCAGTGTAGTCTTCTTGGTTAAAAATAGCCGAACCAGCAACGAACATATCAGCACCGGCCTCAGCAATCGCCCGTATATTACTCGCCTTAATACCACCATCCACCTCTAACCTAATATCACGACCACTGGCCGTAATGAGCTGGCGGACGTCACGCACCTTATCCAGGGTACTCTCAATAAAAGACTGACCACCAAATCCAGGATTGACACTCATTAGTAGGATTTGATCGACCTTATCCATCACATAATCTAAATGGTGTAGTGGTGTCGCTGGATTGAGCACCAGACCGCATTTAGCGCCGCCATCTTTGATCAGTTGCAAAGAGCGGTCAACATGGGTGCTGGCTTCTGGATGGAAAGTAATAATACTCGCCCCTGCTTCTAAGAACTGCTCAATCATGCCATCAACAGGCGTAACCATCAGATGTACATCAATCGGCGCATCAATACCATAATCACGCAGTGCTTTACAGATCATACTACCAAAAGTGAGGTTCGGTACATAGTGATTGTCCATCACATCAAAATGAATGACGTCAGCCCCCGCTTCTAAAACAGCATCAACTTCCGCGCCTAAACGAGCAAAGTCAGCAGATAAAATAGAGGGGGCGATTAGATAAGGCTTGGACGGGCAAATCATAATTGAGCTACCTAGTTAACGTTTGCTTAAAAATACAATAACAATGAGAACTTAATCCTCACTATTAAAATGTTGGATAGACCAATAAAAGCATTATCCAGTATAGATACTATCGTGGCTTATATTGAGTTTTACAATAGGCGCGGCCTACCACAAATGAGCGTTTCACTTGATGCTTAGTCGCACGACCAGTCACTCGCTGCCGCCACAATCGAAAAGAAGAGGGCTTTAATTGCTGACGCATTACTGTAATGACATCAGCTTCAGTACATCCATAACTGTATTCTATAGCAGCAAACGGCGTTCTATCTTCCCATGCCATCTCTATCACACGCGAGATTTGTGAATCATCAAGTACGGTATTATGTGCCACATCTACGTTATTTGACAGTAGCGTACCTGACTTAACGGTACTTGAATCAGCGCCAGCTTGCTGCTTTACTCGCAAGGCCGCGTCTATATCGGCCTGCATGATAGCTAGCGAGGACTTAGCATTTTGTTGCTTATGCTGTTGGGTGTCTAAGCGGTCATCTACCACTAACGCTTGAGAATTTGTCATAAAAATTACCTTTAAAGCGTTTATACGCCTTGTTGTCTACTTAAAGTACAATGGTATTTATTTCGACCCAGTACAGTTTAGCTCAGCTGCGCCATCCGCCAGTGATGGTCAATATGGTCATTAATAACGGTCTGGATAAAGTAATAACTGTGATCATGACCCGCTTGATAACGTAACGTTAAGGGTTGTTTTGCTTTTTTACAAGCTTGTTGGAGTATAGGCGTTTGTAATTGCCCGTCCGCTAAAAATTCATCGGCAGCGCCTTGATCTACTAAGATACTGGCATATTGCTGACCCACTGTTTCAATCGTATGCGCCGCATCAAATTCTTTCCACAAGTTCTTATCATCACCGAAATACTCTGTATAAGCCGCCTGCCCCCATGCCGACTCACTGGCCGCGCATACGGGTGATAATGCTGAGACGCTACCAAACTTACTGGGGAATTTAAAGCCTAATAATAGCGCGCCATGCCCACCCATAGAGTGACCCATAATACCAATACTGCCAATAGCAAACTCAGCACGCAGCAAGTCATATAGCTCATCAACGATGTAGGTTTGCATATTAAAGTTGTCCGACCACGGCGCACAAGTAGCATCGACATAGTAGCTGGCACCTTGACCCACAAAATAGCGCTCATCGTTAGGCACATCCGTGCTTGCATTTGCATCAATACGAGGCGAGCTATCTGGCGCAATAAATATCATGCCAAGCTCGCTACATTTTTGTTGAAAATGCGCTTTATGAGTGACATTATCCGCATTACAAGTCAAACCTGATAGATATAAAACTGCTGAACAAGAGTGCCCAGCTAGCGCCTCATCTGGTAAGTAGATGCTAAAGGTCATCGGCGTCTTGGTAGCCATCGACTGATGACTGTAATAATGTTGCTCGCCATCAAAACAGCGGTTGGCGCTTATTTGTGTTAATTGCGAATTAGCGGGTAAGCTATGGGTATGATAATTACTCATAATTGATATCTCTTTTATTCTATCTTTTATGTATTTTTATTGGTTTTTATGAACGATATACTGGAACTTAGTCGTAATAAGCTTCTTGATAACGATCAATTTATGGCTAGCCAACAACTAGTATACAAACTCTAAGCAGGTACAACGTAGCCTTTATGGGGCTCTTTGTTAAAACCGTCTTAAGCCGAGGTTACTCGAAGTGATTGACGAATAATTTATTATTTAGCGTTCGTCAGTAACTGCGGCATTAGATACTGATTCAGGTACTGTATCAGGCAGCCTATTTATGGTAGCGCCACTACCCTCATTACTACCGGTGATATCTGCCACTGTTGGACGCGTCTTATCAAACAATACTTGCTCAAAGGCTGGTAGCGCAGTTTCCATTAGACTACCAATCACCATTTGTGGTTCAGAAGGCTCAAAGCCCATAAAGCCTTCGCGCTCACTTACCCGTAAACTGGCATCCTTAAAAGCCGCTGCAAAACTGGTATTTTCGCGTAGGCTCTCAGCAAAGAACGCCTGTCCAAAATAGGTCATCTCCGCCGTATTGGTACAGCCAAATGACATTTTATCAGCCGCTGAAGCAGTGATCACTACCGTAGTTGGCGAGGTTAGCTCATCGATAAAAGAGCCAGAATAACAGGCAGATACCACAATGACTCGCCAGCGGATACCTGACGCATCTAACGCCTCACGTAACCATGCCGCCTCTAAATTATCCATCTCAAGCGGTGGGTTCACCAGCTGGATGATGTCTTGATCACCGTGTGACGATAAGGTTAGCAATAATACATCTTCATCAGCATTCATCTGCTGACCTATTCTTTTCAGACCGCGCAAAATACTGGTCTTAGTCGCAACCGGTTCATCAAGCCAGCTATAAGTATTATTAATCAATGATAGCGAACGTCCACTAGTGCCAAAGCGCACATCAAACAACTCGCGCACTTTATTAATCTCAGAGCGAAAAACATTTTGCTCAGAAAATCCAGCCACTCCCATAAAATACCAATCACTGGCGCCGGATACGCTCGGATCAATACTATCTAATGCTTGTTGTAATAAGCGCGGCTGCTGATATAACGCCGCCTCCTTTATTACTGGCTGTACGGGTATTTGCTTAAATATAGGCTGATCTGCGACATTACGTTGCCAAATGGTTAATAGCGCCACGGCGCCCACTAATACAATAATACGCTCCCACCATGGCGTACGTTGGCGACGAGCAAAAATCCATAACAATGCCAGTGTTTGCCATAAGAACAGGACTAAAAACAATATCGGTAAAAAAGAATAGCTCCAGTTTGGCAGCCAGCCATGACTTCCCAAAAACTGTACCATGCTTTGTAGCAGGGCGGATAGCGTATCAGCTATTAACCATAGAACCACAGGTACAAACACTAACGTTTGATTGCCTGAACGCCGCGCAAGAATAATACCGCCAAGTAAAATAATCACCGGCCAAATTAAATAGCTGACCAACCCTTGTTCATTAAACACGCTTCCACTTTCGGCCGCTAACCATGAAAACAAGACATTGCTGCCCAGTGCTAATAATGCAAACAGCGCAAACTGTAAGAAGGTCGGCTTTACCCAAGAAAACGCACGGGTTGACCCGACCAGCATCCATAAGGCAGCAATAATATTGGCAGCGAAATTAAGCGAAAAGCGCTGGAGGGAAATGGTTTTTAACGACGTAAGTGACAAAGACTTAGACCTCTATCCAGTCGAGAGAAATAAAGAGATAGCAAGAAGCTGATAACATAAATAGATAGTTTATCCTGCTAATATAACGCGATTGTAACGGATTGTCAGTCATGACGATAAGACTAATTTGTAAAAAGTCGCATTTCCTATGTAACCTAGCGAACCGGACAGCATCAATAAAAACTTCTCACAATACAGACCACTTATTTCCCCTATTAAATATATGACATAGGACTGGCTATCAATTTATTTCGCCTCTAAAACCATCGTACAGTAAGCAAATAAATTTTTATCTGGTACAGTAATAACAATCGTTATTTTACTTAAAATAAACAATTAAGATGTCCATAAAAAAAGAGGTCTTAGATTAAGACCTCTTTTCTGTAGCTAAACTTTTACTGTCATTGTTTCTACAGCATGATAATAAAAGCTAAGTACTATCTCATCAATAGCTCATTAACACGTTTAAGATAAGCAGCTGGATTCTCAAGCTGTCCACCATCAGCTAATAACGCCTGATCAAAGATTACTTGCGCCAAATCATCAAAATGAGCGCTACTTTCAAGCTTTTGGATCAAAGGATGCTCAGGGTTGATCTCAAGCGTCGGTTTGCTCTCTGGTACTTCTTGACCCATTTGCTTAAGCATCTGAATCATTTGTGGTGATAACTCACCTTCGCCAACCACTAAGCACGCTGGGCTATCAACTAACCGAGTAGACACTTTAACGTCTTTTGCGCGATCGCCCAATGCCGCTTTGAGTTTATCGACCACCGGTTTGAGCGTTTCTTGCGCCCTTTCAGCTTCGGCCTTTTCGGCTTCGTCTTGCAAGTCGCCTAAATCAACCGCACCTTTAGCAATGTTCTGTAGCGGCGTACCGTCAAACGAAGTTAAGAAGTTCATCGCCCACTCGTCGACACGGCTGGTCATCAAGATAACTTCGATACCTTTCTTCTTAAACAGCTCTAGTTGTGGGCTATTTTTCGCAGCAGCTAGATTATCCGCAGTCAAATAATAAATGGCTTTTTGACCGTCTTTCATGCGCGCTTTATAGTCCTCAAAGCTGGTTTCTAGGCCATTTTGAGTGCTGGTAGTATAGCGTAGCAACTTAGCAATACGTTCCTGATTGCCCGTGTCTTCGCCAAGACCTTCTTTGATGACATCGCCAAATTCAGCATAGAATTGTGCAAACTTATCTTGCTTGTCGCTGTCTTCACTATTAGCAAGGCTGGCCAGCAAAGTCAAGATGCGACGGGCGTTACCGTCACGGATAGACTTCACATCACGCGATTCTTGTAAAATCTCACGGCTAACGTTGAGTGGCAAATCTGCTGAGTCAATAACCCCTTTTACAAAACGCAGGTACATCGGTAGCAACTGCTCAGCGTCATCCATAATGAATACACGTTTGACATAAAGCTTTAGGCCATGCTGTTGCTCGCGGGTGTATAGGTCTGTTGGCGCTGTTTTAGGAATATACAACATTTGGGTGTATTGTACGCGGCCTTCAACCCGATTGTGCGTCCAGGTGAGTGGCTCATCCATGTCATAAGTGATGTTTTTATAAAAATCGATGTACTCTTCATCATCAATCTCTGAGCTTGAACGCGTCCATAAAGCACTGGCCTTATTGATGGTTTCCCAGTCATCGGTCAATACCATTTCGCCGCCAGCTGGAGTGTCATCGCTTTCGTTATCGTCGGCGTCATCGACAACGTCTTCTTGCCAAATTTCTTTACGCATCTGAATGGGCAAACTGATGTGATCAGAGTATTTATTAACTAAGCGCTTGATTTTGCCACGGTCTAAATAGCTGTCTTCACCCTCAGAATATTCTTCTTTTAGGTGCAAAGTGATGGCGGTGCCGCGTTCAGCTTTGTTGATGGCCTCAACCGTGAATACGCCCGTGCCATCAGATACCCAGCGTACGCCATTATCTGCTGAATCGCCTGCTTTACGTGAATCAACGCTAATACTATCAGCGACAATAAAGCCGGAGTAAAAGCCCACACCAAACTGACCAATCAACTGGCCGTCTTGTTTTTGAGATTCAGACAATTTGTCCAAAAAGGCTTTGGTACCAGATTTGGCAATCGTTCCTAGATTGTCGATGGCATCCGCTTCATTCATGCCGATGCCATTATCAGTAAAGGTAATGGTTTTGGCAGCTTCATCGATTGCAATACGAATACGTAGCTCGCCATCATTTTCATACAAGCTGTCATCATTGGTGGCTTCAAAACGCAATTTATCACAAGCGTCAGAAGCGTTTGAGACCAATTCACGGACAAAGATATCGGCATTGGAATATAGCGAATGGGTCACCAAATGCAATAATTGGGCAACTTCCGCTTCAAACGTATGTTTTTTTAGTTCAGGGCTAGCGTTAGCAGCACTTTGTTTATCGGCGCTTTGTTTATCAACACTTGGATTATCAGATTGGGTTGCTTCACTCATAAAAAATTCCTTCAATTTATTATTAAATAGCGGTCATTAAGCTGAGCGGGTCTATAATCATAAACCCAATGCTCAACGTTAAAGACAGCTAGACTGGTTATACAGATAGGGGCGCTGAAAAAAATTTCAAGCGCCCCTACTGGTTTAAGTGGTCTTTATTATCATTATTGGGTTATACATACGCCACTTATCGTTAGTCATGATAAGACTAGCGCGGCATCGGACGAATAGTGAGTATTTGCTCACTGCGACCAAACGGTCCATGCACATCATGCAGTACTGCACTAGTCACGCCAATACCATCAGTACCATATTGTTGTACTGCTTCAATACCAAGCCAGCGACCTTGTGGTGAGCGATGCATATGAATCTGTAGATCGGTATTGGGAAACATCCATTGGGCTTCTGAAAGCCGCAATCCAAGCCTTGGCACAACGCCATTGGCAGTATCTACCATGCCTAAGAGATGCACCACATCATCAGTAGGCTCGCCGTCTACCATCTCGATATCATTGGTTATCCAGACCATGCCCTTACCCGGACGACGATCTGCCTCAGCGACCAGACGTACGCTTTTAATAAACCCGCCTGGCCAACCTTTCATATCTTCCCAGACTGGTAATTCATGGGGTTGATGCGGCGCTGTATGGTCCTCAAGACCTGCAACGGTGCTAGTATCTTGAGTTAGCAGTCGCCACGCACGAGCGATGATACAATCACGGCCACGACTACTCATCACTGATTCTATTAACTCAATGGTTTTGCCAGGGCGAATACAGCGCGTGGTAATGATAAAGTCATCAAGTGGTATGAGCCCCAAGATATCAAGGCTGATGCGTGCAACACGCATATTATCTTGCGGCGCGAACTGGCTCAGCTCAGCAGTAAGCACACCAGTGGCTGGCGCCATATGTTGCTCATGCTCGTTCCATGCCCCTTGTGCATGTTCAGTTGGCTTATAGTGTGCCACGCAGACGCCGTCTGCTTGCTGTTCGCGGTTGCTACATTGATAATAAGCGCTCATAGTTATCCTTAACTTAATTGATTGGAATTTTCTTTTTTCGGTAACAGTTAACTTTTATTTTTGATTGTTTATTTTTGCTATTTACTAACTTGTGCTACTGGAATACGCAACGCTTTAGGCAAACTAAAAGTAACGTTTTCCTCAATTCCTGCCAGCTCATTAGGCAACTGTCCGCCCCAATCTTGCAGCTGTTGTAGCACTTCTTGAATCAAGATTTCAGGTGCTGAAGCACCAGCGGTGACCCCCACACTTTGTATGTCATTGAACCAAGTGTTGTCCATTTCGCTAGCGTTATCAATCAAATAGGCCTGACAGTCCATGCGCTGCGCAAGTTCTCGCAGACGATTAGAGTTTGATGAGTTTGGAGACCCTACAACTAAGACCACCTCACAACGCCCGGCCAAATCTTTAACCGCATCTTGGCGGTTTTGGGTTGCATAACAAATATCATCTTTACGTGGGCCTTGGATACTTGGGAATTTGACGCGCAGCGCATCAATAACCCGAGCAGTATCGTCCATAGATAAGGTCGTCTGGGTCACAAAAGCCAAGCGTTCAGGGTCTTGTACTGTCAAATTTTCGACATCCGCTTCATTTTCGACCAAATGGATTTGTCCACCGTGATTGTGGTTAAAGCGCCCCATGGTCCCTTCAACTTCAGGATGTCCAGCGTGTCCAATCAGTACTGCATCCATACCGTCTTGAGCAAACTTCGCCACTTCGATGTGTACTTTGGTCACTAAGGGACAGGTAGCATCAAATACGGTCAAATCACGGCGCTTTGCTTCATCTTCGACGGCCTTTGAGACCCCGTGCGCAGAGAAAATGACAATCGAGCCATCAGGAACCTCATTGAGCTCTTCGACGAATACGGCGCCGCGATTGGCCAAGTCTGAGACTACAAATTTGTTATGCACTACTTCATGACGGACATAAATGGGGGGCTCAAAACGCGTCAAGGCTTCGTTGACAATCGCAATCGCGCGATCCACACCAGCACAAAATCCACGTGGATTGGCAAGATAAATTTGCATAAGGCGGCCTATCATTGGATAATTTAGGTTAAAAATGAATGCTCTACTTTATCATAATTTACTTTTATTGCCTTTTAAAATACTACCGGTCCAGTCGTTTTCACATTATGGGCATTCAACTTGACGAAACCTAGCCCTTTTTATGATGGCGGGTACTTTTTATTGTGGTAATTTTTATTGTCGCTCTTTTTTCTAACTAGGACACTCTGTATGACAGGCTCATTATTTATTATTACCGCTGCCTCAGGTACTGGTAAGACTTCACTGGTCAAGCAGCTACTGGCCACCACCAACGACTTGACGGTCAGTATTTCCCATACTACTCGCGCTCCACGCCCGGGTGAGATTGAGGGTCACGACTATCATTTTACAGAAATAGATACCTTCATCACCGCTATCGGTGACGGTGCATTTTTGGAGCATGCCGAAGTGTTTGGCAATTATTATGGCACCGCAGAGCGTAGTGTCCGTGCCCAATTAGAATCAGGCGTCGATGTCATTTTAGAGATTGACTGGCAAGGGGCGCTACAAGTGAAAGAAATCTTCACTGAGGCCACGATGATTTTTATCTTGCCGCCAAGTCTTACTACCTTACGCCAGCGTCTATCCACCCGCGCCCAAGATAGCATAGAGGTGATAGAACAACGCTTAGCAGGAGCGGTCACCGAGATGGCACAATACGTACATTTTGATTACGTCATTATTAATGATAATTTTGAGGTGGCCTTGACTGAGCTGAAGGCTATTATTGTCGCTGATAGACAGACCTTAACGCGCCAGCAGCGCCGCTATCACCGAACGATTACAACTTTACTGGCTGATAATACTGATGAAGAATGATATTTAGCATAAACAATTTTTCTTATAAAGATAAGCAATGCATCAAGTTTAAAGATAAAAAGCAAATGCGCGTCACCACAAAAAAATGCTATAATGACGGGTTATTCCCCTATATTTTTATTTTATTAGATGACGGACAATATCCGCCACCGATAAAAACAACCGAGGTAGCTAACTATGGCACGAGTGACGATTGAAGATTGTTTGGATAATGTTGATAATCGCTTTGAGCTGGTTTTGGTCGCTAGTAAACGCGCCCGTCAGTTGGCAAAAGGGATTGCTGAACCTTTGGTTGAAGTCGATAATGACAAGCCTACGGTATTGGCACTACGTGAGATTGCTGCTGGCAAAATAACCCGTGATATTCTAAACCAGCCAGAGCATCACTTTGCGACCAGCTCGCTAGATTTAGCCTTGTCCGGTGATCACAGCTTCTAAAGCTTTAATGATTAGAGCTTTAGACATCAATTGGTCTTTTAGAATAAGGCTTGGACCAAATATTTAGAACAAAGCCACAGTATAATGCTGTGGCTTTGTCGTTTGTATTCAGCTATTTTATATCCTGTATCTTTATAATTATTCTTGCTAATGTCACCTCCTGTTTGCCCTAAAAGAAGCACTACTAAGTGAAATAGATTTTAATTTTTGCGTAGCAAGCGCGCTTAATAGTTGACATTCGGCGCAATTTACGATTAATTAGAGGGTGGCCTACTCAATCGCTCACTTTGTTGCATAACAGATCAGCCCTGAGTCAATTATCATTCACCTCACTAACCATCACATATTGATTAGATAAGTAACCACTATCATATAAGCAATAAGCAGATAGGTAACAAACAATAGGATAGTCACTCTATGAGTCAAACCTTACCCAAACTCAGTCATCATTTGGTTGACGAGGCTCAGTATAACTTGCTGCGTTCGGTTGGTTATCTGTGCATTGCTGAACGCCATGATATTATTGATGCTTGTGAGTTTGGCGATATTGCGCATATCAAAGATAAACGCAAGTCAGGCGAGCCTTATATTACTCATCCCATTGCGGTCGCTGAGATATTAGCGGGCTTCCGCTTAGATCGTGATACGATTATTGCGGCGATTTTGCATGATACGGTCGAGGATACTGAGGTTAGCGATGCTCAGCTCGAGCAGCGTTATGGCAAGGTGGTCGCTCGACTGGTTGATGGAGTAACAAAATTAAAATCATCCAATCATAATAAACAACAAAATAAAGCCGCTACCTTTCATAAAATTTTGACCGCCACTCTTGATGACCCACGGGTATTAATTATCAAGCTGGCTGATCGCCTACATAATATGTCTACCCTTGATGCCGTACGCCCAGAAAAACAGCGTGCTACCGCGCAGGAAACCCTCGACTTTTACGTCCCATTTGCCCGCCTGATGGGGCTTAATGATATTGCCGATTATATTGAGGTCTTATGTTACCGCAACCTTGATTCCGGTATGTATAACAAGCTGTCTGATAAGCTATTGCAACATGGACTTGGACGTAATTTCCAAAGAGAAGCCATTCATCGTTATTTAACTATTGTATTAAATAATTTAGGTCTTGGCGGCCATGTTAAAGTTTTAGACAATCGCGTGGTTATTTATCGACAGTTTTTTCGTAATCGCGGCGAGATTAATGCATTGCTACGCCACTATGCCTTTGAGATTGTGCTCGATAATATTGAAGCCTGTGACAAGCTCGCCTATTATCTGATTAAAAAATATCAAATTGATGATGCGCATATTGAGGACAATATTCGTCGCCCACTACCGGGCGGTAATCAGTCCCTTACCCTCATCTATGAGCGTGATAATGACTTTATTAAAGTGACGATCTTGACCAAGCAAATGCAACAAGCCGCACGGCTTGGGGTGATTGGTGCAGAGCATGCTTCCGATGTCAGCCAATCTGTCATTCAAGCATCGCTACGTAATATGAAAGACTTGATCGATGAAGATTCTTTAGAGGCCAATAGCCCTGATTTTATCACCGCCGTTTCCACCATTAACGATTTAATGGACTATCTACATTCTAGTAAAATTCTCTGCTACAGTCCGCAAGGCCGTGCTTATGAGCTCCCACAAGGGGCAACGGCACTAGACTTTGCCTATGCAGTTGGGCCAATGGTTGGTAATGTGGCTGTTGGTGCAAATGTTGAAGGCAAACATGCCAAATTAGGCACAGTAGTCAAAAACGGACAGCTGATCGAAATTGAAGTAAATAGTCACTCTGAACCAAAAGCTGAATGGCTTGGTTTTGTGGTGACCAATAAAGCACGTGAAGAGATTTTACGCTGGTTTAAAGACTTATCCGCTATCGACAAGCAGCGCCACGGCAAACAAGCCTTAGATCGGGCTTTAAAAACCTATCAAAAAAGTCTCGATGATCTCAGTGCTAACGACTGGGATAACTTGCTTGAATGGCGCGGACTGGCTGAGAAAGATTTCTTATTTGAGCAAATTAGCTCAGGTACTTTATTGCCACAGCTGGTCGTATCACGCTTATTTAATGACGAGGTAACGAGTCTACACGCTCAAGAGTACAGTAATGAGATGCCACAGCCCCAGCAATTAGTGGCAAATGCTGCAGGGGTAGAGCTTGATTTTGCCAATTGCTGTCATCCTATCTACGGTGACCCTATCGTTGGGCATCTATCACGGCATGGTCTGGTCGTGCACCGTCATAAATGCTTTTCTCTCGATGATATCCGTAAAGACAACCCTTACCAAGTCATTCAATTGCGCTGGCGGGATGATAAAGCCGTTAAGCAAAGCGAGTCAGGTGAATCCAGCAAAAAAATTCGTTTCCCAGCCTACTTAAAACTGTCGGTAGCGCTAAGCGATGAGCAAATCAGCGAAGTGGTTTATCATCTGCGCCAATTAAACATTGGGGTCGAAACTATCGATGTGCGCAGTAGTGATACTATTGTCCATATTATCGTCCGCAGTCGTGTTCATTTAGCACAAGGCATCCGCGAGCTACGTTCATTACTGGGTTTTCCCAATATTATGCGCCTATATCAGTTATAATTTCTTTATCATCATTATCCATAAAAATTTAATTGATTTAATTACGTAGAGTCGTTCAAAATAAAACACTATTTTTGAGATATAAAGTGCTACTTTTACCTGCTAAAATTTAGCAAAATAAATCAGCAAAAACACTATAAGGATCTATTATGACCCGTCAAACCATCCAAACTGATAAAGCGCCTGCTGCCGTTGGGACTTATTCACAAGCTGTAAAAGTAGGTAATACCGTATATATCTCGGGACAACTTGGCTTTGACCCTAAGACCATGGAATTAAAAGATGGCTTTGAGGCTCAAGCTAAGCAAGTATTTGCTAATATTGCCGCTATTTGTGAGGCCGCAGGTGGTAGCCTTAACGACGTGGTTAAATTTAACGTGTCATTAACCGATTTAAATGACTTTGCTGCCCTTAATGAGCTATTTGTCGCAAATTTGAGCGAGCCTTATCCTGCCCGCGCTGCGGTACAAGTTGCCGCCCTGCCAAAAGGCGGCGTGGTTGAAATCGAGTCTATTTTATATATTGAATAGCTTAAGTATAAAAATATAATTGAAACATAAAACGATTAAGCCCAAATACTGCTATTTGGGCTTAATCGTTTTATCCTAATTTATCTTAATTCCCCTAACCTCTTCATTATCCTAACTATGAGAGACTACGAGCGCGTTTTATGTTGGTACAAGTGGCTCTACCCGTTCCCCTTTATCGGGTGTTTGACTATAACTTACCGTCAGACAGCCTTACTTTGCCTGACATCGGCAGTCGGGTGGAAGTTTCATTTGGACGGCAGACCTTAATCGGTATTGTCATCGCACATATTACTCAAGCCAATAGCAGTGTACCGAGTAACAAGCTTAAACCTATCAACCACTGCTTAGATGACACACCTGTCTTAGATGAGCGCATGCTGGCATTGGCCTTTTGGCTAGCACGTTATTATCATTATCCCCTCGGTGATGTACTAGCAGTAATGTTGCCGACCTTAATACGTCAAGGTAAACCATTAGATTTGCTTATTACCCATTGGCGGATTTTGCCAAACGTCAGTGATGACGACTTTCGTGCTAATGCCAATAAGCAAAAGCAGCAGTTTGATATGCTCAAATTGCATGGCAGACGCGGGGCAAGTGAAGAGGTATTGTTATTAGAGGGCATGCAGCGGGCATTTTTAATCACACTCGAAGATAAAGGACTGATTGAACGCTACATTCAGCCAAAAACTGCCCCGTCCCTAGTGAAACTAGCCAAAATGCCCTTAGACTTGAATGCTGAGCAACAGCTTGCCGTCGAGGCTATTATTGCTGCTCATGAAATGGGTCACTATAGCGGATTTCTATTAAATGGCATTACGGGTAGTGGTAAAACTGAAGTTTACTTGCAAGCGATGCAAGCAGTATTAGAGGCGGGTAAGCAAGTACTTATTTTAGTGCCGGAGATTGGACTTACCCCACAAACTCGTGCGCGTTTTGCCAGCCGTTTTGCCGCCCAGATTGTATTGTTACATTCAGGTATGAGCAATACTTACCGGATGCAAGGGTGGCAAGACTGCCGTACCGGTCATGCACAAATTATCATTGGTACGCGCTCAGCCGTGTTATATTCTTTTGCAGATTTAGGATTAATTATCGTTGATGAGGCCCATGATGCCTCTTATAAACAACAAGATACTTTACGTTATCATGCTGCTGATGTCGCGCTATACCGTGGACTGCAAGCGAAAATTCCAGTAGTACTTGGTACTGCTACCCCGACGCTTGAACACCTCAAGCTGGTCGATGATGGCAAGCTAGTAGAATACCAACTGCGTACCCGACCCGGCAATGCCAAACCAGCCACTATGCAGCTGATTGACGCGCGACTGCAAAGCACCCATCAACAAACCCAAGATGATGGTGCCCGTTACGATACCGGTCTGACCGATATACTCATTGGCGCCATTCGGCAAACCTTAGAAGCTGGCGACCAAGTCTTAATCTTTCTAAATCGGCGCGGCTATGCTCCTGTTTTACTATGCGATGCTTGTGGCTGGCAAGCAGACTGTCCGCGCTGCGATGCCCATTTAACCGTGCACTATAGCAGTCAGGTTAATCATAACTCATATTTAAAATGCCATCATTGCGATTGGCAAGCTTATATTCCTGCTGCTTGTCCAGATTGTGGCAGTCAAAACTTAGATGCCAAAGGTATGGGAACCACAAGACTTAGCGAAAATCTCCATGCTATCTTTGCCAATCCACAAACCAGTAAAAACCTATATCCCATTATTCAAATTGATCGTGATACCACACGCCGTAAAGACAGCTGGGAGAATATTTATCAGCGTATTAATCAAGGCAAGCCCGCGATCTTAGTTGGCACCCAAATGGTCGCTAAAGGCCATCATTTCCCCAATGTAACCCTGGTCTGCTTGCCCAATGCCGACCGCGGCTTTTTATCCGCTGATTTTCGCTCGCCGGAACATACCGCGCAGCTGATGATTCAGGTTGCTGGACGCGCTGGACGCGGCGATAAAGCTGGACAAGTATTGATTCAAACCTTGCAGCCTGACAACCCCCTGCTACTGAAATTAGTAAAAGATGGTTATTTATCATTTGCAAGAGAGCTCCTACAAGAGCGCAAAATGATGGGCCTACCACCTTACAGTCATGCTGCCTTAATTCGCTGCGAAGGCAAAACATTAGCGGCTACCACTCAAGCACTAAACGATGCTATTGCTGCTCTGCCAAAGCCTCATAACTTGGCAGTACTCGGCCCGATTGATGCGCCGATGAGCAAAAAGAACAGTCGTTACCACTCGCAATTGCTACTATTGGCTAAAGACCGCAGCCAATTACATCATATTTTAAATCAATGGTGGCAGCCGGTGCTGGCTTTGCCCAGTACCAAATATTTAAAGCTAACCTTGGATATTGACCCTGTTGGTTGGTAGTACCAGTCACTAAGTCTTAGCCGCTTATACTTATGCTTACTTCGCCATTACAGCTTCTCACTGCTAAATATGCTAAATTCTGTGGATATATTGAGTGAGACTGCTTAGCAATTTATAGCGCTAAACGAGTCTTTTTTTTGCTATTTTATACCGTAGTTACAGTTTTTATTGTAGTCTGCATATACTGTCCGTTTTGAATTTTATCATCTTAATTTTATAGTCTTGAGTGTTGTTATGAGTCCAAAAAATCCCAGTCCTGAAAGCCATGACCACAGTGAGCCATCAGTAAATAACGTCTCGCCACAAGACACCAAAGGCTACCAGCGTACCCTATTGTTTAGTTTTATTATTATTACTGGCTATATGTTTATCGAGGCGATAGGCGGCTGGTTGACCGGTAGCTTGGCGCTACTGTCGGATGCTGGCCACATGCTTAGTGATGCGGTAGCGCTAGGTGCCACTTTGATGGCATTTAAAATTGGCGAAAAAGCGGCTACCCATCAAAAGACCTTTGGTTATAAGCGCTTTGAAATCTTAGTAGCTGGTGTTAATGGTGCGACTCTGGTCATTATTGCGCTGATGATCTTTTATGAAGCCATTAAGCGCTTTAACTCGCCACCGGATATTGCCACTCAAGGTATGCTTATTATTGCCACTATTGGTATGTTGGTAAATATATTGGTCGCTTGGCTGATGCATCGTGGTAGCGGCGATGGACACGATCACGGTGCAAGTGATGGACATGATCACAGTGCAAATATAGTCAACGCTGACTCTGAAAATACAGAGCCATCGGCAACTACTCAGACTAAAAAACCAGCTAACTTGAACATGCAAAGTGCTTATTTACATGTATTAAGTGATTTGATGGGCTCAGTAGCAGCCATTATCGCGGCTTTATTAATGATGGCCTTTGGTTGGGTGTGGGCAGATGCAGCAGCCTCGGTTATCGTTGCGGTGCTGATATTAATCAGTGGCTACCGCGTGATGCGCGACTCGGTACATATACTTATGGAAGGCACACCTAAAGGCTTATCTTTAGTAACCATTGAGCAGCGCTTAGTTGACCACTCTCAAGTGAAAAAAGTGCATGATCTGCATGTCTGGAGCATCACCAGCGGTCTAAATGCCCTATCGTGCCATGTCGTTGTCGATAGTGAGATGAGCATTCATGAAGCAAGCTTGATGATTGCGGAGCTTGAGCAGCGCTTACAAGACTTAGGTATCAGTCATGCGACCATTCAAGTTGAAAGCTTGTCGCATCCACACACGCAAGGCCACAGTGATGCTTTAGTCTGTGATATATCAGAGCGTCCCGTTAGCGATACCGGTGGCCATCATGGTCATTCACATTAATTTATCAGTTTTATTGATGGGGCTACTTTAGTACTATTAAAATAATATTAAACTCACGCTGATTTATTGCGTTGTGTTAGGATGTCAAAAATGGTAAAAAATTAACCTAATAGTTATATCACCCTTGTACTGCCTATATTTTTGAATTATTTATTACACGCCACCTGATGAAATTTTGCTATGTCTAGACGCTCAGCTCCATTTGTTGCTCCCAATTATAGTAGCAGCCCTATAGACGGTTATATTGATGACCCTGAATCAAAAGAGGGTAAAAAGCACGCCAAAATATTACTATCAACCTTGCAAGAAGACATTGCCAGCTTTCGTGACCAGCAGTTCCCGCCTGATATTTTACGCCAAGTCCGAGATATGCCTATCTATGCAGGTAACTTAGCAGAAGTCCAAGCCTATCAGTGCCAGTGGCAAAATCTAATTGAACGGGCGCTGGCTTTTTATCCTGCGGCCTACCTGCCACCCGATCATCTTCCCCTACCTGCCAGCCTTGAGATTCCGCAATTTATCTATCATGTTCAACGTTTACATTTGACTAAGACCCGTGCCAAAGAGTCTAAAAGTTTTGGCTCAGTTGGCGCGTTAACCGATAAATGTGGTGACTACAGCGCTCCAGAGCTTGAGCGCATGGCAACAGTATTTGATAATGATGATGAGGCGCGATTAGTCGCCCATAGGGATTTCATTGACTTACGAGCCTATGTTTTCTGTAGAGATCATAAAGGTGAGCTATTAGAGCCTGAACGCATCCGTTTTTATCGTACCGGCCTTATCGTTCACGCTTTACCTGATTTTAAAATTATCGATAGCCGGCAAACCCCAAGAAAGCGGCGTAATGATGCATATAGCAATCCGCTAGCAGACAATGGAGTCTGGAAGATTTATCGTAAAAAATAGCTTACTTTAATGACTTTTTTATTATTGTTGTACGGTTTATATTGATTGCTTAGGAGCTGATATGTTCGCTGCCGCCGCCGGCTCACCAAATTTAATGTTACAAGCCACTATTTTTTTGGGTGCCGCGCTGCTCTTTGTACCGCTGGGCAAACGTTTTGGTATTGCGACTGTTCTCGGCTATTTGATTACGGGACTAATTTTAGGACCAAGCGCTTTAGATGTGGCAGGCGACGCCGAAAGCTTACTTCACTTCTCTGAATTTGGGGTGGTGATGTTGCTATTTATCATTGGTCTTGAGCTCCAGCCCTCGCGCTTATGGGCGCTACGGCGCTCTATATTTATGCTAGGTGGTTTGCAAGTCGGACTTACCGGCATACTATTAATGGGAATTTTATATCAATTCTTCTCCCTACATTTAGATACCGCCTTTATTGTTGGCTTTGGCTTAGCGCTCTCCTCTACTGCCTTTGTACTGCAAATTCTCACTGAAAAGCAGCAGCTGTCCAGCACACATGGCCGCGAAGCGTTTACCATTTTACTATTTCAAGATATCGCTGTTATTCCACTACTGGCCGTCATTCCGTTTTTATCAGGAGTACGTGAACAAAGCTACGATCTGATTTACTTTGCCAAGGTTTTTGCAGTTTTTGCAGGTCTGATTTTTGCTAGTCGTTATGTTGTTCGGCCATTTTTTAAGTTTGTGGCATCCAGTGGTGCAACAGAGTTATTGACTGCTGTGGCCCTATTTATTGTGATGGGCGTGTCAATTTTGATGGGACAAATTGGCCTGTCTATGGCACTAGGCGCATTTTTGACTGGTGTGCTGCTTGCCGATTCCGAGTATCGCCATGAGCTAGAGGCCAGTATTGAACCCTTTAAAGGGCTACTTTTAGGGCTATTTTTTATGTCGGTTGGTATGCTTACCGATGTCAAACTTATCATGGCGCAGCCAATATTTATCATCAGTTGTGCGATCGCCTTAATGCTAATCAAGTTTGCGGTGATTACCGCTATTGCAAAAGTATCTGGCAATCGTTGGCCAACCAGTATCAGGCTTGGGGTCACCTTAGCTCAAGGCGGTGAGTTTGCCTTTGTCTTGTTCAGTGTGGCAACCGCCCAAAATGTACTCAACCCTGAACTGGCAAATACACTCAATCTTATCGTCACCATTTCTATGGCACTCACGCCACTGGCCTTCTTATTATTAGAGAAAATCGGTGAACCTTCATTTGCTAAGCGTAAAACCAGCCGCGAATACGATACCATTCCTGACCATGAGCATCCGGTCATTATTGCCGGTTTTGGGCGGGTCGGTCAGATCATTGGCCGCGTACTGCGAATGCATAATATTGAATTTACCGCCATTGAACGCTCAGCGAATCGAGTAGATTTCGTCCGTAAGTTCGGTAACCAAGTCTATTATGGCGACCCAAAAAACCCCGAAATTTTACGTGCAGCTGGTATCAGTAAAGCCCGCGTATTTATCATTGCCGTTGATGATTTAGAGCGTTCTATAACTACCGCTGAGTACCTCCGTAAAAACTACCCTAATTTAATTGTGCTGGCCCGTGCCCGGGATCGTCAGCATTACTATCGACTACGGGAAGTAGGCGTACGTCATATTTGGCGCGAAACCTATTTGTCATCTTTAGATATGTCACGCGAGTCACTACAGTTGCTCGGTATCTCACCTGAAAAAGCGCGCGAAACCATTCAAACATTTCGTGATTATGACGATGATTTACTTGAACGCCAACAAGCTATCTATGATGACGAGGCGCGAATGATTGAATCTGCGCAATCAGCAATGGCAGAGCTTGAAAGCTTGTTCGATGAAGATATCGATAAAGCACGGAAGATGGATTTAGATAATTTTTATACGGTGCTAAAAAACCAAGCCACTCCAGTGGAAGATGAGCCAGATGAGACTATAGCGACTGATCCTAAAACTTAATAGCTATCCAATAACTATCAAATAGCTTTAAAACTTGAATACAGCTAAACGCTCATTTTCTAGCCATGAGCATTTAGCCGTATTTAGTAAATAACAAAGCCTAATTGTCAATACAGTAAGCAGGCGCTTGTTTTTCGTTAAGCGAGCTCGTACAGCGCCAGCTATTATCATCAACATTATGATAAAACATCAACGTCTGATCATTAAGGTAGCGTATTGGAAACTTAACATTTTGAATGGTAGCCAATACCGCACAGTCTGCTTTAGGCGCACCAGCTGCTTGGGTAGCAATTTGGATACGCACCTGCTGCTCATCGATATTCAGTGTTAAATCAACAGGACATCGCCCAGTCTGCTGATAGAGTAATGCCACCTTATTTTGCGTGGTTTTGGCGATATCATAAGTATTAAATAGCACCTCATTCTCTTTTGGCTTAGCGATAATGGGTAAAAACTGTACATAAATTACCATCATCGCAAAAGCAAAGAACCCAAACCCTAATCCCAAGCCAAATAAACTGACCCCACCTTCACGTTTTAGATGGTCTTTTTGCGCCGCCTCATCGCGCGGATTATCATCAATCGCATCGGCAATCTCGCGCCGCGCCATCCGGTAGTAGTAAGCATCCGTCCAGCGCGCCACCATAAACGCCCAAAAAAACCAAATCACCGCTGCAATACCGACGCGCGTTGCCATTTGATAAGCGTCCGGAATGTATGACATTGCCGCGAACTCAAAAAACACCAGTGTCATCACAATGTTGAGCTGAATAAATGACCAGCCAGCAACGCTATATACCAACGCATCCATGTAGCGTTTACGATAAAGAAGCCAAGGAAAGGTGATAAAAAACGCTGCCCAATGCCACTTTGGTGATAGATATCCTTGCTTATCAAACTGCTCAAAACGCTTGAGATAATAGTTTTGTGTCCGATGTCCGATAAACCACTGGTCCAGCTGCTTACGCTTAGTGGGCGTCAGCTTTTCTTGATAAAACGGTGGTGGCGAATCCGTCTCGATAAATAACATGGCAGTAGGCTCTGTTGGCTATTAATAAATAGGCTATCGTAAATTAAATCAGCATCACTTATTATATGATAACGCTAAGACAGATGTACATGTTAACGAATGTTAGATATGATGCGTTTAGAGTAGATGACAATAGTTTTGCTTATTGATCGTTAATTCTCAACTTCTTATGAATGTTCAACACGCTCTAATAATACGCTAAAATATTGTACATTCACACTGGCACTCATTTGACTTATAATAAGCACATATTCGCCACTTTATTAAGCCCAATTAATCTTATGAGTCAATATCCTCACACCGATACCTGTATCAAAAATGACGCGCCCGCAGATGATAAGGTCAACCTTACTGACTGCCAAAATTTAAACTTGCCTAGCACTAGCAATGAGACAAGTGACCCTGAAGCCACTGAGATGGATACAGACACTGAGCTAAAGTCAGATCCTAGCAAACATATACGTATCGTCAATACCTTTATGAAGCGGCGTACGCACATGAATAAAAATGCTGAGCAAGCGCTGACTGATCCAGCATTTGCACAGTATTTGGTTAACAATAGCTGCGGTGATGGTAATCTTAACGATATTCATGATTTACGATCTTTATTTGTTACTACACCTAATGGGTTTGACGCGCCGCTTACATTAGAGATTGGCTTTGGGCTTGGTGACTCGCTGATTGAGATGGCAGCTGCTGATCCAGGACGTAACTTTATAGGTATTGAAGTCCATGAGCCCGGTATTGGCAAATGTGCTTACATGGCCGGCACTCAAAATCTGACCAATATTAAGATCATCAATGGCGATGCCATTCAACTGCTCAAACAACTACCAGAAAATCATATCGATCGTATTCAACTCTATTTTCCTGATCCTTGGCAAAAAAAGCGCCACTATAAGCGCCGCTTCGTTAACCCTGAACGTATGGCTATCGTCACTCGTAGTCTAAAAGTTGGCGGCTGGTTTCATACTGCAACAGACTGGGAACATTATGCTTTTTGGATGGTTGAGGTATTAGATGGTTTTGCAGGCTTAAGTAATCAAGCAGGTAGCGGTCATTTTATTCCGCGCCCCGACTTTCGTCCTATGACTAAGTTCGAACGCCGTGGATTAGACCGTGGGCATGGGGTATGGGATTTAATTTATACCAAAGAATAAAAACAAGAGTGTTGTTGATAGCATTTAAAACCAGCGGCTGCCCTATGCAGCCGTTTTTTTATTCAGTTACCGGTACTAATAACCTTATCTTCTGTAAAACATTATAGTGCGCTAATAAATAGCAAACTATAGTTTATCATTTTCAAATTATTTATATAGGCGCTTTTATAACAATAAAAATAAACGAGTATTTTAAAAGTTCGTGAACAACGGAATTAAGCGGATTTTATCAAACTGATATTAAATTATTATAAAGAAAACGACATCGTTCGCTTGGCTTGCTGTAGGGGCATATAACCAACACCCGATTTTCTTATGCTATTACTAAGATAGACCCTCTACTAAGATAGATCCACCCTCTTTTACCGTTTTACTTTTTTCATAGAATATCTTTAGCTATCACTAAAATTTTTGGACTTGTAGCTTGGTTGGTCTTTTTAGATGGGCTTTCCGGATTAATATTTTAATGAAGCAACACTATAATATGCCTTGCTATTTTTACTTATTATATTTATTAGTAATGGTGTTATGTTGGCCTTGCCTTATTTGCTTATATTTAGCTTCATTTGATAATGTAGTATTAATTTATCATAATGGTAATCGAGCAGATAAAGTGTGAAACATACTCAAATCAACCTTGTATGCCGACTAAGGACTCCTTTAAGAAAGACCAGACCAACCTTACGGCGCGCTTTGATAACGGTTACTCTAGGCGCGAACCTTTATAGTATAAGGGCTGTATGAGTTCTCCCCATAAGCTGTGGATAACTATGTGGATAAGTCGGTACTTGACACGTATTTGCCTTGGCAGCTTATAGGTTAAGGTAAAATTGGTTATTTTTTATACAACTTATAATATCATTAAAATCAATAACTTAGAAAGTATTTAGAATACAACCAATTTAATTTTAATTTTTTTTAATTAATTTTTAGCAATTTCTATGTTTCACGCGTTACCTAGAAAGCTGAATTATTTGTTGAGGACAGCTTAGAATCTTATTGACAAATGGCTCTAATAGTTGTTTCAAAATTATTGCAACAGGTGATAGTTATTTTAAGATTTTTATACTTATTACCCCTTTAATATAAACAATACCATACGACAATCACTGTCGCTTAGCGTGTACCAATCCCTGACGTTGCCTATAGTTTTTGGTATAATTACCTCATCCAATCAAACAGCTACCCGATGATTAATACGTTATAAATCTAGCGTTACGCTTACTCATTATGGACTTTTTTTACTTCTATTATTATTTATGTTTACGGTATAGTAAGATGATATGCTCAGTATGACTCTTTAGAACCTCTCCTTTACCACTTACCCTATAACTTTTCAAGACTGATTTCATCTGACAATTTAGGATGACTAGTATCGTAAATATACATTATTCAACATACGTTATTTAATATAAAAGTCACTATCCAATACACAAACCCCTATAGTTTACGTATCCAAATTACTTATTGATGACAAGGAATCCAGTATGGACGACAATCAAGCCAAAGCACTCAAAGCGGCGTTAGGTCAAATTGAAAAGCAATTTGGCAAAAACACTATTATGCATTTAGGTGATAATTCTACAGCATTAGATGTAGATGTGGTCTCAACCGGTTCGTTAGGATTAGATATTGCTCTGGGTATTGGTGGCCTGCCTAAAGGTCGTATCGTTGAGATTTATGGTCCTGAAAGCTCTGGTAAAACCACTATGACCCTACAAGCGATTGCAGAGTGTCAAAAACAAGGCGGCACTTGCGCCTTTATCGATGCTGAGCATGCACTAGACCCAGTCTACGCTCGAGCACTTGGGGTAAAGACTGATGACCTATTGGTCTCTCAGCCTGATAACGGCGAGCAAGCGCTTGAGATTACCGATATGTTGGTGCGTTCAGGCGCTATCGATATGATTGTGATTGACTCAGTTGCCGCTTTGACCCCGCGTGCCGAGATTGAAGGCGAGATGGGCGATTCGCATATGGGTCTACAAGCCCGCTTGATGAGCCAAGCCTTACGTAAAATCACCGGTAACGCTAAGCGCTCTAACTGTATGGTGGTATTTATTAACCAAATTCGTATGAAAATTGGCGTTATGTTTGGTAGCCCAGAAACCACCACTGGTGGTAATGCGCTTAAATTCTACGCCTCTATACGTATGGATATTCGCCGTATTGGTGCGGTCAAAAACGGTGATGAAATCATCGGTAACCAAACCCGGGTTAAAGTCATCAAAAATAAAATGGCACCGCCATTTCGTCAAGCTGAATTTGAAATCACTTATGGTGAAGGTACCAATCATTTAGCAGAAGTCATCGATTTAGGCGTTGAGATTGGCGCGGTGGGTAAAGCCGGCTCATGGTATAGCTACGGCGATGAAAAAATCGGTCAAGGTAAAGCCAATTCAGTAATATTTTTGAAAGAAAATCCTGCAATTGCTGAAGAAATTGAAGCCAAAATTCGCGCTGAAAAATTGGGGGTACCCAATGACAGTAAAGAACCAGATGCAGCTAAGACCAATAAAGAATTAAAAGCTGATAAAGAATTAGAGGCAGCACCGGTACAGTAACTGTTTACCATCTACCCTTTATTGACTATTGGCTGACTGTTATGAAGATTAAAACCTTAGCCGAAATCCTAGCCGAGTCAGATTCTGACTCGGCTAGCTCGTCTGAATTTAAACAAAAAAATGCCAAACGAAAAAAATACTCTAAAACAACTAACCATACAAATAAAACCCCTGCTGAATCAAACGCAGAATATCGAAATTCTAATCTAAACCAGTCTTCTAACAACGCTAATATTGATGATGCTTCTATTTATGAGTTTGTTTCTTCTCATGACTCTACTACTACCCTTTCCTCATCTAGATCCTCCACAAAAAAGTCCAAAAAACGCCAAAAACGCCAAAAACGCTTTCATCCTGCTTCAAAATTTACGGTTGAACCTAATGATGCACCTAGCTATCAGCATCCTAAAGCGCAAAGTATCAAACAGATGCTTGCGGAGGTAAAACGTGAGGGTCATGATGAGCATAATAATGAAAACGCTACTGATAGCGCTTTAAAAGTGAACCCTAACTCAGCAGCGGATACGACAAGTGAAGAAGTAGACAATCTTCCCTCTGCGCTTAAAGCTTATTTGCGTACTCCCGAACAGCGCCAAGCAGAAACAGACGCAATCAAAGCCGAGAGCCGTTTGCGTTGGTTGGCCTTTTATTATTTATCGCGGCGTGAATATGGCAAGGCGGAGCTCAAGCAGAAGCTACTTGATAAAGAGCAAGACCCCGACCAGATTGATATATTACTAGAGGAGTTTGACAGCAAAGGCTATCAAAGCGATTACCGTACCATCCTAATGCTGATCCGTGAAAGTATTCGTAAGGGTCGTGGCCGAGGTCGTATTAAGCAGGAGTTTTATCATAAAAAAATCGCCATGCCGGGCAATATCGATGAGCTGATTGATATGGCAAATGCAGAGTCCGATGAATTTAGCGAGTTTATTGATGACAGCAGCGATAGCTTAGTTGAGGGAGTTGATTGGCTTAAGCTAGCAGTGAGCGCACGTATCAAAAAATACGGTGATGACATACCTACTGAGCAAAAAGACAAAGCAAAACAGCTACGATTTTTACAATATCGCGGCTTTAATACTGATATTTGCTTTCAGGCGCTCCGCTATACTCTGGATAACTTAGATGAGCGCTTTTAGCGTATATTTTCAGAAATCGTTTAAAATTACTACCCATCATTAATGATTATTAATAATATCCGAGCAGCTTCCACCAAATCAGTCCTGCGCCAATCCAAACTACCAGATTGACCACACTCATTATCGCCCCAATACCCCACCATTCCCCTAACGTCACATAGCCTGAGTTAAAGATAACCGGTGCGGTACCGGTTGCATAATGAGTCAAGGTCATCATGATATTACCTGCTGCTGCAAGTATCAGCGCATACAACATTGGCGGTGCACCTAGGGTTAATCCTACGGCATAAAAAGCGGCAAACAACGCAGTGATGTGAGCAGTGGTACTGGCGAAAAAGTAATGGATATATAAATAGACTAAGGTCAAAATTGCTACTGCGCCCATCCAACCGACACCCGTCATACCAATCATGGTTTCAATGTTACCTGAGAACCAACTGATTAAACCCAATTTGTTGAGATACGACGCCATCATAATCAGCGCACCGAACCAAATGATGGTATCCCATGCCGATTTTTCTTTGAGTATGTCATCCCAAGTCAGCACACCCGTTAATATCAACGTCGTCAAGCCAATAAAGGCGGTCGTAGTAGCATCCACACTGAATTGCGCACCAAAGATAAGCGCCGGAATATTTGCCCATAAGAGCAACATAAGGGCAAAGACACCGAGCATGATTTTTTCTTGAGTACTGACATGACCCATTTCTGCCAAGTTGTCTTTAGCAAATTTTTTGGCATCGGGCGTCGCTTTTACTTCAGGCGGATAAATCAGATAAATAACCAATGGCATTAATACTAAGCACAGTATTCCTGGTAGAAACATCGCCACTGCCCACGTCGTCCATGACAGTTGGAGATCGCCACCGGTTGCCTTATTAACCAGATCGACCACTAATGGATTGGGTGCGGTAGCAGTAATAAACATGCCTGAGGTAATCGGATTGGCGTGATAGTTGACCATTGCCAAATAGCGACCAATCTTTTTTTCTGTCCCTTCTTCTGGCGTTGAGTGAAAGCTTTGGGCAATGGATTTCATAATAGGGTGAATAATACCACCACCTCGGGCGGTATTAGAAGGGGTAATAGGCGCAATTATCAGCTCTGCAGCTGTCAATGAATAAGCAACGCCAATAGTTTTTTTACCGAAGATAGAAATAAAATAATAAGCAATACGCCGACCTAAACCGGTTTTTATTAAACCGCGTGAGATCATGACTGCAATACCAATCAACCAAATTAAAGGACTAGAATAGCTTGATAGCGCATCCCTAATGGCTTCTTGTGGGCTCTCGTTAGTCACTCCTGTAACTGCTACCAATGTCACTGCAATAATTGCAATGGCACCAATCGGTAAGACTTTAGCGATGATGGCCACAATGGTTGCGATAAACAATGCCAACATATGCCACGCGTTGGGCGTGACGCCATCAGGAACAGGAATGACAAACCAAATAATCAAACCAACTAACACTGCAATTGCAGCAGGAATAAGCTTAAATGGCATGAGTGTTACCCCTTGTAAAACTTCCATATTACAGAATAAAAATATTATTAAGGTGAAAGCAGTTATGAAGTAATATTAAATTAATTATATAGTCATCATATAATGATTATTATTATTATTCTCTAACGTTCACCATTTTTAACAAATTATCTAGGTGAAATGATTTTTGATCGAAAAGAATATTGGTAATCATTATTTCTAATAATATTACAACACTAGCTATAATGCATGGTGGTCATAATATATAGAGCATAAAAAAAGCACGTCATTAAACGTGCTTTTTTTATAAAATAATTGAATTTAAATTATATATTGTTCAAGTTAGACTTGTTTATTGTAGGGTACCTAAACGGCTAGATAATTGGCTTATAATTTGATCAATTTCTTGATTGGCCTCTGTTTCATTGTCTAAGTTACCATGAGGAGTCAACTGATTCATCACCTCAGGCAATAATTCAGCCAGTCCTTGACGCACTTCCATATCGTTAGCACCAGTGTTCGCTGCTACTTGTTGAATTTCATTTTCATCAAACAGACGGTTAACCTCGTTGGGATTAAGATTATCATTTAATTCATGATTGCTCATCCAAGAGCGTGCCTGATTGTCGTAGCCCATATCGGTTATTTTTGATAGCGCGCCGCTCAGGCCCCCATTACGCTGAATCCAGCTCAGTACCATTGGCATTAGTGCAGCGACTAGCATGCCTTTGCCGCCAAAGCCGCTGCTATTACGCTGACCACCCAATACGCTCCCTAAAATATCACCCAATCCACCAGAGCCCGTACTAGCATTACCCTGCTTATTACCACCCACTAGACCACCTAAGATATCATCTAAACCAAAACCATTATCTGGCTGACGATCATATTGCTGTGGATTATAATCGCGTGGTTGATTGCGGCTTCCGGTCAAAACTCCCCCTAAAATATCACCAAGGCCACCAGTACGCCGAGGGGTGATACGCTGATTAATAGGATTACTCTGGGCGTCTTCTGGATCAATGGCACTACGAGCGACTTGTGACACTAAATTCCCTAATAAGCTCATAATATTGTCCTTTTATTATTGATTGGATATCGTATATTGTTAAGTAAAATCACGTAAATGGTTCAAAATTATTGTTAGAATCATTATCAATCAATAGCAAATATAGCAAATCTTCTTCATCGTCTAGATAGGTGTTTTGTTATAGGATGTAGGACTTCGTTAGCAGATATGAGGTAGCGTTGATGCTAATAATAAATGCTAACAGTAATACGTAAGTAGCTAGTAATTAACATTGACTAAGGAGAGGTTAATTACTCTTGACTAAGTAAATATGGTCTACCTAAGTTGTCGTTGACGGGATGACATTGGCTAAAATATTTAGCTCGCGCCACTGCTCAATACTCACTTGATCACGAAATACAGTTACTGATAAAGAACGCTGATAAGGCTCAATAATCATAAACTCAAAATGAATGAATAAATGATAACGATGTACTTTGACTAAATCAGCTTGCCACAATGTATCACCGCGACTGGTTCGCATCAGTAATTGCCAATGTTGATCTATACGCTGGTTAAGAGGCGGCTGGCTTAAATGCAGCAGTAGTGGACGACACAATGCTAGGGAGATCATTACCGCTGTGCTTACCACTAGTATCAACACATATTGCCATAGTAATAGATAAGCAAGCCACGCCAGTATTACTATGACACCAGCTAAGCTGATATATAACAGCATGCATAAATGACTGGTCGACTTAATAGGGCTATCGATACGTAGCGACTTCATCTGTGGGATATCTCTATCAATGCAATATATATGGATAATATAAAGTACAAAAGTATAAGGGGCAAAAATATAGACAGACAATCCACATTATTTAATAGTTTAGAACGACCAGCCAGATGACTGTTAAAGATCTTTACCATGACGCCACGTCTTAATCTTATTAACCAATGTCCAAATGGCATCATCTTCTGGTTTATTCTGGTTGGTAAAATAATCTAATAAATCCGGATCCTCATGAGTAAGCATCTGTGCAAAGGTTTCTTGCTCGGCAGGTGCTGCGGTCAAATATAGCTCTTTTACATAAGGGTCGATATAAAAATCTAACTCTTTAAGGCCGCGGCGGGCTTGATAAATAATGCGGCGCTGCTCATTAGTTGGTTCAGGCTGATTTTGAGTATCTGAGGGGGTCATTGACATAAGAGTAGTCTCATTATTTAGAAGTAGAGTTATATTTAAAAGGCAACCTCACCGGTATAGTAAGCGTAGTTGCTAAGACTGGTATTGATTATAGGCAGACAATTGGCTCCACAATGCCACCGCTTGCTGCATCATCGCTACATTATGGGTGCGGATAATACAGGCGCCTTGCTGCAGCGCAAAAAGTGCTGCCGCAGTGCCAGCAGGATCTCGCTCTAACGCTTGGGTCTCCGCAACTGTTATAACGCCGCTTTTGGTGAGCACTTCTGCCAAAAATCGCTTACGTGAGATACCGAACATTACTGGCAGACCAAGCGCTTGTAAGCGACTAAGCTGGGTTAATAGTGCGCAGTGATGCTCATAATTCTTAGCAAAGCCAAATCCAGGGTCAATAATTATCTTATCATGCTTGACACCAAGGCTCATCACTTCAGTAACGCGAGTAGCGAGCTCAGCGCTAACCTCGCTCACTACATCATCATATTGCGCCAGATTATTCATCGTGGTCGGCTCACCGCGCATATGCATGAGCATTACCGGGATATCAAGTGCCCCCGCCATCGCTGCTGCACCCTTACGTTTGAGCGCACGGACATCATTCCAAATATCAGCGCCTGCTTCAAATGCGGCTTGCATGACCATAGGATTGCTAGTATCGATAGACAACCAAAGCGCAGTGCCACACTGTTGCCGAATTGCTTTGACTACCGGTACAACACGCTGTATCTCTTCACTGGTAGCAACAGCTTCAGCATTTGGACGCGTAGACTCACCGCCAATATCTATGATAGATGCACCCGCCTCTAACATCTGCTGACAGTGCGCAACGGCTTTCTCCACGGCATTAAATTGACCACCGTCAGAAAATGAGTCTGGAGTCACATTTAAAATACCCATAATTTGTGGCTTAGACAAATCTAGGACTTTATCGCGGCTAGACACAGTGTAAATAGGTAGAGGGTGAAACAAGGACATAACTTATCCATTTTGTTTAAAAATTTTAGTTGAGCTGTATTTTTATAGCATTATAAATCAATATAAAACGTCGTCTTAGCTCATCATATCAGTAAATCTTACCCTGTCCTAAACTTATGCCATCCTAAAATAACGACAATAAAAAAGCCCTTTATCAAAAAGGGCTTCTATACTCAATGCTAACTGACTATTGGCTTTACATCGCTGGTAAGGGTGGTGGTATTGAACCCGTGGTTTTCATATCATCTTTCGATAAATTTACTTCGGTTCCTTGATAAACCTTAGGTGGACGCGGTGCTTCACCGGCTAAGATATCTTGCAGCTGGTCACGGTCGATGGTTTCCCACTTCATTAAGGCATCAACCATAGCATGCATCTTATCTTGATTGCCTTCAATCAATTCACGAGCGATGTCATACTGCTCCTCTAGCATCCGTCGTACTTCTTCATCGACTTTTTGCTGGGTGGCTTCTGAGATGGTGCGGGTGCCCCCACCAAAGTAACCTTGCGAGCTGTCATCGTCTTCGTACACCATGATCCCAAGCGCATCAGACATGCCATACTTAGTAACCATTGCACGGGCCATTTTAGTCGCACGTTCAAAGTCATTAGAAGCACCCGTTGATTGCTGATGAATAAATACTTCTTCAGCAATACGGCCACCAAATAATATAGCAATGTCACTCAGCATCTTTGTTTTATAAAGACTGGTCTGATCATGCTCAGGCAACTGCCAAGTGACCCCAAGAGCAAATCCGCGTGGCATGATAGTAACTTTGTGCACAGGATCAGTACCTGGTAGCAGTTCAGCGACTAAAGCATGACCAGATTCATGATAAGCAGTAGCACGACGTTCTTCTTCACGTATCACCATTGATTTACGTTCAGGACCCATGTATAGCTTATCTTTGGCGTCTTCAAAGTCGTTCATATCGACGCTTCTCTTGTTACGACGAGCGGCAAATAGTGCGGCTTCGTTAACAAGGTTAGCCAATTGCGCGCCACTAAATCCAGGCGTGCCACGAGCAAGTGCATGAGCATCAACACCAATCGTATTCGGTAATTTTCTCAAATGTACTTTTAAGATTTGTTCGCGGCCTTTGATATCTGGCAAGCCTACTTGTACTTGACGGTCAAAACGACCCGGGCGTAGTAGTGCTTTATCAAGGACATCAGCACGGTTAGTAGCAGCAATAACAATAACGCCTTCATTACCTTCAAACCCATCCATTTCGACCAGCAATTGGTTAAGCGTCTGTTCACGCTCATCATTACCACCGCCCATACCAGAACCACGATGACGACCGACTGCATCAATCTCATCAATGAAGATGATACAAGGGGCGCTTTTCTTTGCTTGCTCGAACATATCGCGTACCCGTGAGGCACCAACACCGACGAACATCTCAACAAAGTCAGAACCTGAGATTGAGAAAAATGGTACTTTAGCTTCACCAGCAATGGCTCTTGCTAATAGCGTTTTACCGGTACCTGGTGGGCCAACCATTAAGATACCACGTGGAATAGTCGCGCCAAGCTTAGTAAACCTATCTGGATCACGTAAGAATTCCACAACTTCAACAACTTCTTCTTTGGCCTCTTCACAGCCCGCAACGTCTTCAAAGTTTACTTTGATTTGATCTTCGGTGAGCATTTTGGCTTTTGATTTGCCAAAGCTCATCGGACCGCCCCCTTTACCACCAGCGCCGCCTTGCATATTGCGCATAAAGAACAGGAATAGACCAATAATCAGTAGGATTGGGAAGCTGGCTATCAGCAACTGCATCAACACGCTTTGGCGTTTAGGCGCAGTCCCTTCGATATCGACTTTGTTCTCACGTAGGAGTGGCATCAGCTGCTCATCGGACACCGCAGGTCTAATAGTCTCAAACGCTGAGCCATTTTTCTTCTCGCCGGTGATCTGCTCGCCGTCAATTTCAACACTGGCTACCTGACTTTCTGACACAGCGGTCACAAATTCAGAATAGTTAAGGCTATCCGGCTCTGTAGATTGATCAAAGCCGCTAAACACCAGCACCAAAACGCCGATTACCACCAGCCACAATAAGGTATTTTTTACCATGTCGCTCACTAGTTATTCCCATCCCTTACTTATTGGTGTGTTTACTAAACACGTGACGCCTATAAACGCATTAATCATTATCGACAGTCCATTCACATTTAGAATCTCGAACTTAACTTACCGGCAACTTAAATTATTAGTTGGATAAAAGCAATGGCTCTCATCAGGTTAGTAAAAGTACAAATCAATAGTAAATAGCTGCAGTTATGAGTGGTTTATGGTCAGACGACTTTGCTTAAAGATATGCTTAAAACAAAGCTTATAGATCGTTATATGTGGTTTTAACTTATATAATTCAAGCAAAATCTGCATTTATTCAGTTAACTATTGTAGCGATTTTTATGCTGTTATTAGCAAACTTTATACTATCATTAACCAGCATATTATTACTACAACCTATTGAATATATGGGCTATTTAATAGCAATCCAAAACATCTCTTTTGAGCGTGGCCGTGAGGCGTCTGGTTTGATACTACGCACTTTACTAAATTTTGGCTGCATTTGCTTGCGTAACTCCTGTGATCCCTCACCTTGAAACACTTTCATAATAAGTGCGCCACCTTCTGGCAAGGTTTCTAAGGCGAAATCTATAGCAAGCTCACATAAGTACATCATGCGTGGCTGATCGACAGCGCTGTTACCCGCAGTATTAGGTGCCATATCTGATAACACCACATCTACCTGCCTATCGCCAACCGCTGCCATGATGCTATTGAAGATTTCAGCTTCGCGAAAATCACCTTGAATAAAAGTGACGTTTTCTAATTTATCCATAGGTAGGATATCCGAGGCGATCAAGGAACCATTCTCGCCTACTAGCCTGCCAGCTACTTGTGACCAGCTTCCGGGGGCACTTCCTAAATCTACTACGGTCATACCTTTACTAATAAGATTGGTTTTTTCATTTATCTCAAGCAATTTATAGGCAGCGCGCGCGCGGTATCCCTCTTTTTGAGCCTTTTTTACATAGTGATCGTCAATATGCTCTTTCATCCAAACACGGCTGCTTTTTGACAACTTTTTATTCTCAATACGCGTGGCCAAATTTTCTGCTCCTGTTACTTTGCAAAGCGTTAATACTCTACTACTTAATTTTCATGTTATTTATTAACAAATTTAGCTAATTTTTCATTCTTTTAAACTTTGTTTATATAAACGCTGTTTATTTGAAGGCGAGGGATGTCGCTTCCTTATTAAATTGTTATGATGCCCATCTGCCTGTTTTATCTCTGATTTACTATACCAATTTCAATCAGCGATCTATAGGCTCTACGCTCAAGTGCTAATGATTTAGCAGCTTTATATGCCAGTAGCGTCTATAATGCACCAAGATACTCAGTTTAACATTTTCATCACGTAAAATCGTGCAAAATCCTGCTGATTTCATGCAAGATGGCTATAGATTATTTATAATAGAGATTAACTTTTTTAATAATACCCTTTTTTATTTTTTTACTTTTTAATAGTCGCTATTGTAGTCTTTGCTATTATGACGGCTTTCTTTTAAGTCCAGATTTTATATTTACTAACGCTTAGGAATTTTATGGAACTCGATAACGCTACGATTAAACGCCTAAAAGGTATCGGTCATGAGCTGAAACCTGTGGTCATGATTGGCAATAATGGTATCACCCCTGCTATCAGCGAAGAGATCGACCGTGCTTTAACCGATCACGAATTAATCAAAGTGAAACTGCCTGCGGGTAGCAAGCATGATCGTGATGTGGTTTGCACTGAGCTTGCAGCAAATGCAAATGCGTATCTTATTCATACTATCGGCCGTATGGCTTTATTACTACGTCAAAACCCCAATGCCAATCCAAAATTGTCTAATTTAGTGCGTCACGCTCAATAAGTGCTATTGAATAAATGACCCTAGATAGAAGAATAACGGTTACCTCTACAAAAGCTGCGCGGCATAATTGCTCGCAGCTTTTATGTTATCTAGCCTTTAATACGCCTTTATACTTCTTATTAATAAACTCTTTTAAGTTATCCCCATTATGAGTCAGATTTTTAATCTACAATTAGCGACTGGTAGCTTACGGTCTGATGCGCAACAGCTTGGCGTATCTTGTGAGCAGCTGCAACAAATCCGCGTTGAAGTCAGCGCTACAATCACCCAGCAAACCGAACCACAGTTATGGCTAACGTATCAAATCCAGCTGCAACACCCCTCTTTAGCCGCACAATTAAATTGGCCAACATGGGATCAAGCACGGGTCAATTTTACCGACTATTTATGGGAACAAACTTGTTTGGAGTGTTTTATAAGTGATGGCTCTATGAGCACTGATGAATCGACTGCTTATGTCGAGGTTAATGCTAGCCCCGGTGGGTGTTATGCACTCTATCACTTTAAAGGTTATCGTACCCCATCAACCCTACCGCCAACGCCTTTATTAAAAGCAGATGGAAAACTACCTGCTCATATCAACTGGGCTAAAAACCTATCAAGAACTGAAAGCCACACTTCCTCTATCTTAGAATCGCTGCTCTCTCACTCAATCGTGCCACCTTATTATTATGAACGCAGCTTTGGTATCCCTCTAAATCAACTTCCCTCTAATTTATTAGCCAGTAGCAACAATAACAACAGCAGCGGTAAAGCTTCAAATAACATTCCTATTAAACAACTTCACCCTTGCGTAATCTTAAAATTTAGCAAGGTTTTCTTATATTTTGCGCCCATCCACGCTTCTCCACCTGATTTTCATCAACGTCGCTATTGGACACGTTTTGAGTATCCAGTAGCACTCAACAATCAGTCATCTTGATGCCTAGCGGTTACTCTCAAAAAAATCGAAAAAAAACTCAGCAATGATATCAAGATCATTACTGAGTGAGGAGAAAACGGTAAATCCAATATTTAAGGGTCGCTTTGTTGGATCTTATTTGTCAGCCATAGCAAGGTAAATACCACGATTCGACGCATCATCAACGTATTGCGAATCACGCCATGTGGTATAGGCATGGACACCACTGTAAGGGCTGATGCCATTTTGACGGAAATCAGAAACCCAGTCAGCACCATCGAATATTTGGATATGGCCGTGTGGACGACTTGAGCTACGATCATAGACGATAACATCACCAACTTGGGTCGGCATATCATTGCTGATTTTACTAAAACCTGCATTGGCAAGAGTACCGCGCGTGGCATATTGATACGCTGACGGATTAGGCGTAAATTCGTAGCCTGCAGATTGTAGCGCTTTACGCACATAACGAGCACAGTATCCAGAGCTGTTAGATAGAGCGACTTGTGATGCCCGAGCCGCTGCAATAGCAGGGGCTGAGTTACGATCTGGAGCTGAGCTGGCTTGTTGCTGACGCTCATAAGATAAACGGCTGGTTAGTGATGCCAGCTGATATTCTTTTTGCTTAGCGTGCGCGCTTAGGTTATCGATAGCCCGACTGATTTCGTCATTGCTGGACACATGCGCGCCACTATTGGTGCTATAGATATTTCTTGTAGAACCATAGTTTGTAGAAGCAGAGATATTGGTGATGGTATGAGTCAAGGTATTATTTGATTGAAAGGTCGTTTCGGCAGCACCACTCGTTTGTACTACGCCCATTCCCAGTACTGACAAAATTAATAAAGCCTGTTTCATAAATTTACTACCTATTGTTAATACGGGATTGCCTGTCATCCATGACAATGCATCAATTAATTTAGAGAAGATGACCATTAAGTAATCATGATAAAATTCTAAGTACAGCAGCTAACTTTCTAGTCTATAGTGCTCAACACCAGCATTATTGCCAGCTTCGTTGTGCACCTCGTAAATTGTCAGCTTTAAATATGGTATGTATTGACTGCCCAGCTACTTAAGTCTTATGCCACTTGCTTTCACCTCAATAATGAGTAAACAAGATGTCTAAAAAACAGCCTAATCGGCTTGCTACGCTTATTGACCATCAAGCCTTTGCTGGTAGCGCACTACCTCAAAGCCTGAGTGATAATATGCGTCGTTATGCACAAGCGACCACTGAAGTAAAAGAACTGCTGGTAGATTGTCTACCAGAAGAAATCCTTAATACTTGTTGGGTCGTCGGTTTAACTGCTGAACAACTGACTCTCAGTGTGAGCTCAATGACTGCTGCTAACCATATTCGCTATTTACAAAAAGCTTATCTACGGGTGTTATCAGAGCAGTCCATTACATTTCAACAACTCAAGCACATTCGCGTCGTGGTAGCACAAACTCTCACTGATACTTCATTATCTGAACAACAATCGGTGAACTTAGCAAGTGGATTAAAGCGTCACAAAGCCAATAAAAATCAGGCTCTTAGCCGAAACACCAAACGGACTATAGCACAGGCCGCAGAGCATGTCACCACGGACAAAAACCTCAGAAATGCACTTTTGCGACTGCTAAATGAGTAAAAATTCCTATCTTACAATGTAATCTTATGTAAATAAAATTCTAAAATGTCAGCTTTTTACAGGAACTTTTTGTTAATTTATAAACAAAAAAATCGTTCGATCGTTATATCCAAAATATGGATTCAACAATCGAACGATTTTTTACTAGAGAAAGTGTTGATAGGCTCTAGCTTTCAGCACCTACTTTTATAGGCATAGGTTTTAAGCTTTTGATAATTCTCTTTAAGTTGAAATCAAACCCTGTAATCTTACGTAAATGTTGCGATACAACATGTATCTTGGTGTATTCATCCCTCGATAGTTAAAGACGTCAAGGGTAAATATTCGATAGGACAGGTTACATTGTCATCAAAAGTTACAATTTCGAAATTTCTTTTATCCGACAACATCTCACGTACTAGTAAATTATTCAGTGCATGACCAGATTTATAGGCATTAAAACGGCCTAATAAGGGATAGCCGATCAAATATAGATCGCCTAACGCATCTAATATTTTATGACGTACAAATTCATCAGCAAAACGTAGACCTTCAGCGTTTAAAATACGCGATTCATCGATGACAATGGCGTTATCCATACTGCCACCTAACGCCAGATTATTCTTCCGTAGCGCCTCAATATCACGTAGAAAACCGAAGGTACGTGCTCCACTTAGTTGTTCGATAAAGTTCTGAGTAGAAAAACGTAGCTGTGCATGTTGAAAGTCTTTATCAAATGCAGGATGATCAAAGTCAATCTCAAAATTTAGCTCAAAACCATCATAAGGCCGTAACTCTGCCCATTTATCGTCCACTTTAACGCGAACAGGACGGATAATTTTCAAAAACTTCTTCAGAGCATCTTGTTCGTAGAACCCGGCTTGTAGTAGCAATCCGACAAAAGGTGAGGCACTACCGTCCATAATCGGAATCTCGCTTGCTGAGACACGAATCAATAGGTTGTCTACGCCAAGACCAGCAATGGCACTTAGTAAGTGCTCAACCGTACCAACTCGGGTACCACCAAAAACAAGGTTTGATGACATCATCGTATCTTGTACTAAAAAGGCGCTAGCAGGAATCGGTGCACACCCTTCAATATCAGAGCGCTCAAATACAATACCGGTATTAACGGGCTGTGGATGAAACTCTAAGTCAACAGGCTCACCACTATGCAAACCAATACCTGTGATAGCGATAGCTGTTTTTATGGTTCGTTGATTCATGGCTGCTTTCTCACATATCTTGTTACAATTGCCATAGTGTACCATTAGCGTCTACTAATTCGCCATAGTAAAAAAGCGATAATTTACTCAATTCTGTAATTGAAAGTGCTTATCATGAAAAAAATTTTAATAATATTTACTCATAATAATCTCAAAAAATCAGCAGAATATAGGCTATTCGTAACCAAAACCCTATTTTTTGGTGTCATTTACCCTCAATAAGCACAAAAAAACCAGCGCCTAAGCACTGGTTTTTTAGAGTATTTATCACGATTTTCTTATACTGTTTCACTACAATGACACAAAAAATATAACAAATAATCAGTAACATTTTAAAATAAGTGTCATTCAAACCATCCAATTATTTATTCTGCTGACGCTTTAAATAATCCTGGATACTATTGGTTTTAGTCGGTTGTTGCTCTTGCGCAGGATTTGGACGCGTTATGTTGTCTTGATACATCTGAGTTTGGGACTGCTTTTGACTGTTCAAAGCACTGGTATGCAAGTTAGGATCAACCGGTTGAGTGCTGGTAACAGACGGAATAGGTTGTGGTGCTTTAGGCTCTTCGCCTGCATGCTCATCCAAGGTCAAACCTGTGGCAATAACAGTAACGTGCAGCTCATCACCCATATCTTCATCAACTACTGAGCCGTAGAAAATATTAGCATCATCAGTATCGGTAATGCCTTCAACGATTTCGCTAATTTTGCTAAATTCATCTAACGATAAGCTCTGAGAAGAAATAACGTTGACCAACAAACCTTTCGCATTTTCTAAACGTAAATCATCAAGTAGTGGCGACTTAATCGCTTTTTCGGTCGCTTCACGTGCACGGTCATCACCACTAGCACGGCCAATACCCATCATCGCATGGCCTTTAGCAGTCATCGCGGTACGGATATCATTAAAGTCGATATTTACTAAACCTGAACGGGCGATAGTCTCGGCAATACCTTGAACCGCATGCATTAGTACATCATCCGCTTTTTTGAAAGCATCTTGCATCGATAAGTTACCGTAAACACTCATTAACTTGTCATTAGGAATGGTAATAATGGAGTCAACGAAGTTAGTCAGTTGCTCAATACCAGCTTTAGCGGCTTTGATACGCTTACCACCTTCAAACTTAAAGGGGGTGGTCACTACTGCCACGGTTAATACTTCCATCTCTTTAGCAATACGGGCGACCACAGGAGCAGCACCCGTACCGGTACCACCGCCCATACCGGCAGTGATAAAGACCATATCTGCATTTTCAAGTAAAGCACGAATTGATTCTTCTTCACTTTCAGCAGCTTCACGTCCCACTTCTGGATTTGCACCGGCACCAAGACCACGATTACTCTTAGCACCCAATTGCAATTTATGCGGTGCAGTTAGGCGATCAAGGGCTTGTTTATCTGTATTGGCGCAAACGAACGTCACCCCTTTAATACCTTGTTGTACCATGTGTTCAACCGCATTACCGCCGCCGCCGCCGACACCAAATACTATAAAGCGAGCTTGACCGTTATTTTGAGATTGATTATCATCTGGCATGGTGTATTTTGACATAAAAAAGGTTCTCCAGTTGCAGATAGCGTGGTGATCGACATGTAGTAACACACTCGCATGACGCTCTATCAGCTTACTATATAAATGTATATAAATAAAATAAGGGTAATATAGGCGTAGCTGCTTTAAGTCTCAATTCACTCAAGCTATCGCTACTTAATCTAAAGGTGCTTTTTAAAGTAAATTTCTTTAAAACAGCTGCTATTAGAGTATCTTTTTAAGTACGCTACTGAAGCGTTGACCCGCATTTTTAAACAAGCCTTTAACCCTTCTTTGCTCAATAGCTTCAGGCTCGCTTTGCTCACTATGACGGAACTGCTCGCTCTGACTGTATAGCAAGGTACCAAAAGCGGTCTGATAAGCGCGATCATTGACCTGAGTATTCAGCTGTTTAAACGATACTTCATTGTCAAAATGGTTATAAGCACTGATAGCAGGATGCCTATTGGTCAATACTACTGGCATTTTTAGTAATTTTTTAGCAAACGGAATCATACCTTTAATAGCACTACCGCCGCCGTTAAGTACAATACCGCGATCAAGATAACTTATCAAATGAGCTTCATCTAGCTGACGGACAACCTCAGTGAAGATTTGTATATAACGAGCTTCAATAATTCGCGCTAGATTATACAAACTGACATTGATCTCATCTCCTGAGCCTTGTGGTTTATAGATAAAAAACGCACTAGGATCGATACTATGAATATCAACTGTGCCGTGTAGTTTTTTGAGTTTCTCAGCCTCTATCATAGATATTCCCATATCCGCTGAGATATCCATTGTCACTTCATGGCTACCACTTGCTATGCAGTGAGTAAAAATTAGCTTATTTTCTTTATATACACAAAGGCTAGTGGTACTTGCACCAATATCTATTAAACAAATACCCTGCTGACGCTCTTCGGTCATGAGACTATATTCAGCACTAGTCACTGCATCAAAAACGATATGATCGATACCGACATCGCAGCTTTGCAATAGTTTTTGGATGTTTTGGCGACTAGAAACTGGCATCATCATCATATGATAGAGCACGGTTATATTATTTGCGATCATCTCAATCGCATCATCGACGATTGTTTCTTGATCATCAATATAAATACCTTGCTGGCAACAGTGCATCAAGTAATAATCAGAAGGCAAATCTTTTGATTTAGCATTAGATAATGCTTGTACCATATCTTTGGCACGTACTGTATCTTCTTCAACATTCACATGACCAGAACTGTTTGTACTTGATAATTCAGGGGTCGATAATGTCAACCATACGCTATGCACGCGACAGTTTGCCGTATCTTCAGCTTCTTGGATAGCCTGTCTAATGGCGCTTTGCAAGCGTTCGCGATGTTTGATTTGGCCTTGATAAAAGTCACTGTTTTTGACTTGACCAACACCCATAATACGAATGTCTTTTGCAGACACGACACTGCCGATCACAGCATAAACTGCCGTGGCACTTAGATGGACAACAACTAGATTTTCAGTATTTTTCATGGTACCAAACAAATTATCGCTAAACAGGGGGCTAAATGACGCCTCCATTAGATCATTGAAAAGAATGCTGTAAAATTATGATGCTAAATTATAACACTAGGTTTCGCTATTAAGTAACCAGATTTTAGGACTAAGTCGCTATAATACTAAATCTTCGCCTTAAATTACCCTATTAACTACTTGCTTGCTGCTTTCGGCGCTTGCATATTCCAAGCAATGGTAAAACCATTTTTATAACGTAAGTCTATCGATTGCATCTTATCACGACGCGTGCTCAACTGATTGCCAAGCAATTGGCTAAGGCTCAGCAGTTTTTGCGCGGTATTTTCATTATCAACAATAACGCGAAGTCCATTATCGAAGCGAATTAACCAGGTCATTCGTGGAGACAAGATAATGTCTTTGACACGCATATCAAGCGGCGCATACCAGTTATTAATTTGCTGCATTTGTTGCATAATAACGGGTGCTTGCATGATCTCACCTTGCAAGGTAGCGAACTGCGACTGTGTCAGCTCTTGATCGTCAGCAGGAACAAATACAATCCCTTTTGCATCGACCAGACGTTCAGTACCAAAATTAGCAACGGCCTGTTTAGGCAAGGCGGTAATGACAATGCCGCGCTGCCAATCACGAGTCACACTAACTTGATCGACCCAAGCCAAACCAATGGCAATATCGCGTAATGCCTGTAAATCAGTGGTAAAAAAGCTATTGATGGTCTGTTGACTCATCGTCTTCTGTAGGGCCTGATATTGCGGCACAGTCAAACCTTGAGTACTGATCTGAATAGCTGCTGGCGGTGCGTCACGCAATGCCTTACCACCCATTGCTAATATCAACAACAGCAAACCAACTACCAAGGCCGTAAAAAAATATTTGGCTGATGTTGGTACCTGTAGGCTAGACTTTGGATGGCGGGTCTTATGACTCATTAAGTCAGTTACGTCATTGACAGTTTGAGCCATAATTGCGTTCGTCCCTATATTTGATGTTTACTACTGCTCGTCTATATTTAAATATTATATGTTGGTATCTTTCTAACTAAATAAAGTAGGCGATATTAGGGTACTAGTATCGTTTGTTTATTGTTATTAGTCAATTCAGCACTACTAGACAATATCGTAACATTTTACTCATTCATTTAACAAAATGAGACAGGTTTTACCAAAATACTTTTATCTTGGTAATCTTAACGTATTTCGCTCGTAAACAGTAGCCTAACCGATGCCGCAACTAATGAATTTACACAAGTTTACATGAAGCTGTGTTATAGCAGCTCTAGGGCTACAATTATAGATTTATAGGTCCTGTTTTAGGCCTACAGTGTCTGCGCTAGAATATGCCAGCACAATTGATCAAAATCCATACCATAGGCTTTTGCTGCCATAGGAACCAAGCTATGACTGGTCATTCCTGGTACGGTATTAATTTCAAGTAGCCAGAAATTCCCATTGTCATCCTGCATAGCATCAATTCTGCCCCAACCTTTGGCATCAACCGCTCGAAAAGCTGACAGACTTAAATCTTGTAAATGTTTTTCATCATTGGTATTAAGGCCGCAGGGAATATAGTAGCTGGTATCATTACGATTATACTTGGCTTCAAAATCATAAAAGTTACTGATATCAGCAGGCTCTAAACGAATTACTGGATAAGCCTCATTATCAATAATGACGATGGTAAACTCGCGGCCTGTAATCCAGCGTTCTGCCATCACCGCGTCACCACATTGTATCGCTGTCGCATAAGCCGCTGGTAGCTCATCCAGTTGATTGACTTTGGTCATGCCAATACTTGAGCCTTCGTGTACTGGCTTAATGATTAATGGTAGCCCCAGCATATTGACCACTTGCTGCCAATCGGTATCCGCAGTAAGTAGTGAAAATGGTGCAGTCGATAAGCCGCAACCTTGCCACAGCTGTTTGGTACGTACTTTATCCATACCCAGCGCTGAGGCCAATACGCCTGATCCCGTCTGAGGAATGTTCAGCCATTGCAACACGCCTTGTAGAACGCCATCTTCACCACCGCGACCGTGGAGTACATTAAAAACCCGATCGAAATCGCGCAGTTCGGTAACGTCTTGATACTTAGGATCAAAATGGCTGGCATCTACCCCTTGATTCTGTAGTGCTTGTAATACCGCAGCGCCGCTATCTAAGGACACGCTACGCTCATTACTATTGCCACCGTAAACAACAGCTACTTTACCAAATATACTGGCATCCAAAGCTAAGGCAAGCTTTAATGCTTGATCTTTAGCCTGTTTATCGATGAATATCTTATCTTCATCTTGCTGAATCTGAGTAGCAGCGGCTAGCTCAGGCTCTGGATTAATGATATTGACCGCATCTAAGTCGCCGTTGTTATCAAAGACATTGCTATCAGCAACGTTATTATCGGTAATATTGCTGAAATTTTTAATATTGCTGTTGTTGGTCATGACGATGGTTCCTACAATGCTTACTGACACCTTAATAGGCGCGATAATATGAAAATCAAATATAGTTATTTAAAAAATCTGGCAATTATTTTAAAGAACTGACAACCTTTTTATTTATATGATTACTTGATATATAAATTGTTGGCGGCTAAGTCGATAGCGATTTGCCCAATGTTACCAGCGCCTTGGGTGAGGAGCATATCATTGGCTTTTAATAAGCGTTGCATGGCAGGGGCAAGATTATTCTTATCCACAATGGTAGGCTCAACGGCGCCGCGCATACGAATACTACGCGCTAAGGCTTTGGTATCTGCACCAGCGATAGGGTTTTCGCCTGCTGAATAGACATCTAATAATAACAGCTCATCAACACTGGATAACACTTCGACAAAGTCATCAAAGCAGTCGCGGGTACGACTGTAACGATGCGGTTGAAAAAGCATAACCAAACGGCGCTCAGGGAAGCTTTGGCGCGCCGCTTTGATGGTGGCCTCAACTTCTTTTGGATGATGTCCATAGTCATCAATTAATAAGACATCGCCACCATCAATAGCGACTGGCTCATGTTGCTCAAAGCGACGTCCAACGCCTGCAAATTTTTGTAGCGCGCGCTTAATCGCTTCATCATCAACGCCTTCATCGGTTGCCATGGTAATAGCAGCAAGCGCATTGTAGACATTGTGGATACCAGGGATATTTAAGGTTAAGGGTAGTGGTTCGTGGTCACGGCGTAAGACAGTGAAATGGGTTTTGGTACCTTCAACGACGACATCGATTGCTTGTACGTCATTAAAAGACTCAAGTCCAAAGGTTAATACCGGACGCCCGATGTCATCGATCATCGCATACAGTTCAGGATCATCACCGCAAACGACAGCCAAACCATAAAATGGCATGTTTTGTAGGAACTGAATATAAGCCGCCTTTAATTTATCAAAGCTATTCTCATAAGTTTCCATATGATCTTGGTCGATATTGGTCACAATCGCCGCCATTGGGTGTAGCGATAAAAAGGACGCATCTGACTCATCTGCTTCGGCAACCAAAAACCGACTGCTACCCAAGGCTGCATTCTTACCTGAAGCATTAAGCTTACCGCCAATCACATAAGTCGGATCAAGTTGCCCTTCAGCCAGCATAGTGGTTAACAAGCTGGTGGTGGTGGTCTTACCATGAGCGCCCGCAACTGCGATACCATGACGATAGCGCATCAGCTCACCCAACATATCAGCCCGGCGAACAACTGGCAGGCGAGCTTTGAGTGCGGCTGTAATTTCAGGGTTGCTGCGATCTATCGCTGAGGACACCACCACCACATCAGCATGTGCAATATTCTTAGAATCATGACCGATAAATATTTCAACACCAATTTCCTGTAAACGCTTAGTTACAAGGCTTTCAGCGATATCCGATCCACTTACTTGGTAACCTTGATTGCTCATTACCTCAGCAATACCGCACATCCCAGAGCCCCCAATCCCCACAAAGTGCAAATGCTGAATCCGGCGCATCTCTGGAATCTCAATCAGACGTTTAGGCAAAGCATTATTGATCGGCGTAGCAGATGAGGCATTAACAGAAAGTGTGGACATAGAAGTTTCTCTTTATGGACAACGAGTAAAATACGGATAAGTAGAACAAAGAATAAAAGATCACAAACCATGCAATCAAAGCGTCTGCCAAATAAGGTCTGCAACTTGCTGGCTGGCGCTACGATTGGCAAGCGCATGACCTTTTTTGGCCATCTCAAGACAGTCATGCCGATTAAGTGCGACAAGCTCATCACTTAGGCGTTTGGGTGTTAGCTCAGTTTGCGGTAATAATATTGCAGCATCGTGTAGAGTTAGCGTACGTGCATTGGCCGTTTGATGATCATCAACTGCACTTGGTAAAGGTACAAAAATCGCCGCGATACCAACATTTTGAATTTCAGTAACGGTCAGCGCACCCGCTCGGCAAACGATAATATCTGCCCAATTATAAGCAGCTGCCATATCGTTAATAAAAGGCTGCACGGTTATTTGATGGATACTTAAGTCTTCAGCATCATAAGCGGTTTGGGTTGCCTCTTCATTATTACGACCACATTGATGGCGCACCTCAAAAGGCTTATCTATCAACGCCAGCGCTTTAGGAACGGTGTTGTTAAGCACTTGCGCTCCTAATGAGCCACCCACTACTAATAATCGTAGCGGCGAATGATCACTAATATCATAACGTACCGATGGCGCAGTGATACCCGTGATGGCATTACGCACTGGATTACCAACAGTTTCAAGCTTGCGATCAAGCTGACTATTGGCAAAAGTATCTTCAAAGGCCTGCAGCACTTTAGTGGCAATTTTGGCCAAATAACGGTTGCTCATACCTGCAATTGCATTTTGCTCATGAATAATCAGCGGCGTACCTGTCATGCGTGCTGCAATACCGCCAGGCGCAGTGACATAACCGCCAAAACCCACCACTATATCAATTTGATTGCTACGAATGATTTTAATGACAGCCAGTGTTGCTGATAATAGAGTGACTGGCATCTTAAGCAGCCGCCCTACTCCTTTACCACGCAAGCCTTGCATAGCAATCGCATGAAAAGTATAGCCAGTAGGCTGAACCAAGTCGTTTTCCATGCCATTTGCCGTACCAAGCCAATGGATAACCGCGCCACGCTGAGTCAGCGCTTCGCTAACCGCCAGCGCTGGAAATACATGCCCACCCGTACCTGCGGCCATCATTAATATATGCGGTGTCTTCATTAACGCCTGCCTTGCTTGTCTTTTCTGATTGGTTGTAAGTGCTTATTAATTATGGATCAAGAGCTGCAATCCCGCATAGTATAGAGGAAATTATCCTCATATATATCACGTTTTATGAGCTAAATGATGCGTTAAATGGGTGTATTGCCTATTAATAAAATTTTGTCAGGCAACATATTTTTGCTAAAAATACTTTAGAGTGAACCACCCATTTTTGATCATATTTTACAATCTAGGTTTTGAAGCCCGATGCAACCCCTGTTTCTTTAACAGCGCGCTTCTATTGCTATAATTAAATCTCTCGCAATGTCAGTGCCGCACTGATCATCAATCTCACGTACACAGGTAGGACTGGTAACATTGATTTCGGTAATACGGCCGCCAATTAAGTCTAAACCGACAAACATCAAACCTTTTTCTTTAACGATAGGCGCCACCACTTGCGCGACTTGACGTTCAATATCCGTCAACGGCATCGCTACCCCGCTGCCGCCTGCCGCCAGATTACCACGGGTCTCGCCTTTAGTGGGAATACGCGCCAAGCTATAATCGACTACCACCCCATCAACGATTAATACCCGTTTATCGCCCTCTTTGATTTCGGGCAAATAGCGCTGTGCCATAATTGGCAAGGTTTCAAGCTCAGTCAGTATCTCAAGCGTTACCCCAATATTGGGGCTATCAGCAGTCAGACGAAAGATACCAGTCCCGCCCATACCATCAAGAGGTTTGACAATCACGTCCTGCTGCTCAGTGATGAATTTACGGATATGTGCCTGTTTACTGGTCACAATCGTGGGGCTCATATAGTCACTAAACCATGTCGCGAACAGTTTCTCATTACAGTCACGAATAGCTTGTGGATCATTGACCACCAGCACGCCAGCAGCTTTAGCATGATCGAGCAGATAAGTGGCATAAATGAAGCGCATATCAAACGGTGGATCTTTACGCATCAGAATCACATCATAGTCGCTGACCTTATAAGTCCGCTTTTCACCTAGTGTATAAAAATTCTGAGGATCGCGCTGCACGGTTACTGGCTGCGCATCTGTCATTAATTGACCACGATCAAGCCATAAGTCATGGATTTGACAATAACCAAGCTGATGACCACGATCTTGCGCTGACCACATCATTGCCAAACTGGTATCTTTTTTATAATTGACCTGCTCAATAGGATCCATAATTACTAAGATATTCAAAGAGCTGCTTTGCAAAGAACGATCATCCAAAGATGGTTTAGGGTCTGTTTGGCTCATGATAAGGCTCACTTACGGGTTATTATTAAGGATGAACGAATAGAAATACAAACAAAACACGCTACAAAACACGCAAAATTATACCCCGTACTGGGTGCGGTAGTGCTGCATTTTTGCAAGCTGAGTCGAGTCTTGATGGGTGCTGTGCTCATCAGCTAGATAACTGATTAAATCATCCATATCGAATAGTGCCCGTACTGGTACTTGCAAGTTTGATGCTAACTCTTGAATAGCAGAATACTCTGCTTGACCTTTTTCTTTACGGTCCAAAGCGACGATAATTCCTGCAACGCTCGCGCCTGCCTGCTCCAAAATTTCGATCACTTCACGCATCGCTGTACCTGCAGTGATAACGTCATCAAGTATCCAAACAGATTTGCCGCTGACATCAGCACCGACTAAATTGCCACCCTCACCATGAGCTTTAACTTCTTTACGGTTATAGCCCCACTCGGCATTGATGCCATGATGTAACCATAACGCTTGCGCGGTAGCAGCCACAAAAGGAATACCTTTATAAGCAGCACCAAAGATGACCAGCTTTTTATTATTATCGCCATTAACATCGCTATTGCCACTAATACCGTTATTAGAGTTCTGCATTTGCTCAGCTAAGGCGGCGGCATAACCACGTGCTAATAACGACAACATTTCACCAGTCGCCAGTAAGCCGGCATTAAAAAAGTAAGGACTGATACGCCCAGACTTAAGAACGAACTCACCGAACTTGAGTACCTTATTGTCTAGTGCTAACTGAATAAAATCATGAGATGAAAATGAAGTGCTGTGCATGAAGCCTTCCTTAGTGTCAAAAATCGATCAGCAAAAAATTTGCATTATTGTACGCATTATTGTTTAGCTTGACCAACCATTGATATCATAATCTTGCATGTTGGCATAACGAGTCAACAAGCTACAACGTGAGGAGATATTAAAATAACAGTTGCCAGCATCGCACACTTGAATATCCCAACCTAAATGATAGGCGGCGACAATAATATGTCCGGTAAATAGTCGAATCTGCCGATACGGATAACGCTGTGCAGGTGCGCGGCAAATTTGGCTTAGCAAATAACTGCGCAGGTGCTGACAGATTTGCGCCGCGCTATAACTGTGATTGATACTTTTACGGGTAGCGCACTGCTTTAGCGCATGAACCGCTACACTACAAGCCATAATATCAGTAGCGAGACTGCCCGCACCAGTCTCAAACTGCTGCGGCTGCAAAATAACTTGCCAATCATCCGCATAAAGACTGCTAAGCAGCTCATCAGGATCATAGCGTTTGGTTAAGGCTCTTAAGGTATTAGGTTTTTTGCCACTATTAGCAGTGGCATTAGCGTGGCTACTAGCGGTTATACTCGCAACGGTAGCACGATCAGAATCTGTAAAACCGTAACGGCTAAGCTTAGGATAGTGCCTGATGGCGCGTTGGATATCTGCCATATCAAGCAGCGTCATCTGTTCAAGTGCCGTTAATAATGGCGGCGCGCTCTGGCTGTGATAACGGCGATAAAAGCTATCCGGCAGTGCAATAAGCGTTGCCGCACTTAATAGCGCTAAATGCTCGGCGAAAGACTCAGACGCCATTAGCTGCCACTTTGACAACGTGTCCTCATTAGGCTGAGAAAAGCGCATTGATTTGCCATAGAGCTGCTGTAATTGACCATTCACGCGCCGTGCGGGCTCTGGAATATCACTCAAAGGCCTGGCAGGGTCAAGAGGTGTTTGCTTGGGATCAAAATTGGGATGCACAATAGCAGGCTGCTCGCTATTTGGCAGGTTGGATGATGACTCAGCGCGGTCTTCTACAAGCTTATCCCGCCCTAACGCTAGCTGGGCGGTGGGTAAACTGTCATCAGAAGTAAATGGCTGGGTCATAAAATCTCCATAGGTTATAGAACATAAGACAAATAAAACCTAGTTTAAAAACTACCAATAACACGTATCAATAGCGCTATTGGTAGTATTGGTCTAAGTAGTACTAGGGTACATCACTATTGGCAACGACAAAACGCTAATTATACCAATCTATAATATCATCCTTGCTGCTGCAAAATATCATGATAGCCTGCTTGCCAATCAGGGTAATTGAGCCAAGCTAACGGAATGTTGCTGTGTAAGCGCTTCCCCGTAACAGACGTTTTTTCGCTATCGACTTCCGGCAGGGTTTCCCTGACTTGCTTGCTGAGCCAAGTGGTCAGCTCAAGCGTGGTCACTGGCAAATAATCAGTGGCAATATAAAGTGGCTTTGGTGCCTCTATGGTCAGCACTTTAGCAATAATCGTCACTAAGTCGCGATCCATAATGCGATTGCTCCAGCTCTCAGCGGCAATCGGGTCTTTTTGCGCCTCTTTAGCCTTACGTAAACGCATCAAACGCTCACGGCCATAAATACCACTGGGCCGAATAATGATTGCCTTGTCACCAAAACCTTGTTGCAAGGCTTGTTCCGCTTGTAGTATCACTTTTGAGGCATCGCGCTCAGGGGTAACAGGCTCGGTATGCTCATCGATCCATTCGCCATTATCTTGGCCATATATACCGGTTGATGAGATAAAAACCACGCGTTCAAGAGTAGTTAATTTATCCGCAAGCTGTCCTAAATGCTGACAAATTCCTAAGTAACTATTGTTATAACCACTGGTCGAATACTCATCAGGGGTCACAATAATAGCAATGCGGGTAAATTTTTGCAGCTGCTCAGCGCTGAGTTTGAGCGCATTGGCTTGCATAAACTTTGCTTTATCGTCTAAGGCGTAATGGGTGCGCTCACTACGTGCCAATCCCGTCACCAGTAAATTTTCTTGCGCAAGGGTGTTGGTCACCGGTAAGCCAATATCGCCCTGACCGATAATAAGCCAATTCTGAGTCGTCATAAAACATCCTTATTTATAATGGTATTAATAAGTTCTATTTCTTATAAGCCATTCACTGAGTAACTTAAATCATGATTATTTTATAGTTAACAACGCTTAAAAATAACGTCGATACGACAGTTGCACATCGTCATTGGCATCAACGCGGTCTTGCCACTCATAGCTGGCATTGAGCCGCAGCGCCTGCTTTTTATCGATATCATATTGTAAACCCAGAGTCGTGATAGGCTGCCAGTAATGGCCACGGGCATCAGGCTCATTGCTGTTGCCATGATACCAATATGGCAGTTGCAATTCAGCTTGCACGCGTAACTGATTGTTAATCTGATAAACACAACCCGCGTTCATGCCAGCACTTACGCGATAACCTTTATTAATGCCGCGTCCGACTTGAGCGCCGCCCATCGCCAGCGCATAACAGAGCTGCGGCGGCATCGCGCCCGTGTTCGCTTTTGGGGTGCCAAGCGCCCATGACCAACCAGACTCATAAGCCATACTGCCGACCAAATGGTCGCGCCCCTCCTCTTGCGAGCCATCATTAACGCGATTTGCCTCAATGCTTGCACCCCACGTTTTGCCTTTTTTAGCTGAATTAAGAGGATTAAATGAGCGCCCTTTAATCAAAGTAAAGCTTTGCAGCACCACACTATTGGGAGTTGTTTTATTATTATCATCGCCTTTTTCATTGATACGCAGCGTGGCAGCTAGCCCTTCTAAATTAAAAAACTGCGGGAACCCTGATGGGTTATCTAGCAGATCATGATAGCCTGCGCGCAGTCCGATATCGATATAAGCGTTATCACCGCGCTGCCCGATGCCAACGCTTCCCATTTGCAATGAATGCCGATCTAAAGGGTTGTTATCGATAGAACCAAGGGTGGGTACAAGCAAGGTCTGCCCCTCTGCGGCGATGCTCGATATTGGGTTGGTTTGTGCCGACTTAATCTCATTAAAGGTTTGTTTTGCAGAATTGTGATAGCCCAACTCATCGCGTCCTTGCTTAACGGCATTTAGATGCGCTTGACGCAACGTACCATCGGACGGGGTGTAATGCATATTGGCCAACAACTGTTCTTTATTTAATAATTGGATAACATCAGAAGGAATGACCGCATAAGGCAATTGGCTTAATACCTGCTTTTCGGGGCGTACCACATCAATCAGGCGCAAAATCTCTGAGGCGCAATTATCGGTGGTAAAATAATACGGTAAGTCTAAGTCTTTGGTTTCCCAAACGTGGAACATGATTTGCCGTACTTCCGCGGGCGTCAAGTCCAACTGATAAGTCCAGGTATCACGCTCATCGTCTTTTAAGTACTTAGCAAGTTTTTCTGGATAAGGATCGATTTCGATAATATTGTTATAGCGGCCGGTCATCGATTTGATGGCATAAATAACAAAGCTGTCATCAGGATTGCCATCAACCGTATCATTAAGTGCATAAGCATGATGAATTTGGCTGGGGTCGGCCACACTCGCCTTTGAGTCAATACGCAACAGGGTATGGGCAAAAGCGGACAACGGATTGTCTAAATACTCTTGCGCGAACATCACTGACAATTGCTCAGGAGCTAAGGTTGCCATCCACTCATCAAGTTGTGGACAGTCAGTCTGTAACTGTGATTTATCGATATTTAAAGTCTCTGACAGCCATTGTGTCCGCGCAGGAAAACGGCACAATATAGCATTGTCTGAGACTGTGCGAGTATTGCTATTGCTCGTAGTATTAACCGTATTGTTAGCATTACTCTTATTAACAGCCGTGGTCAATTCTTGAGAAAGTTCAACCAGCATAGCATCAAGCTCTGCCCCTGAATCTTGCCGACCATTCTCACTTAAAAAGAAATCTTTATCATTGACCACGCTTTTAGTCTTACTCTTGCCTAGTAAACTTTTTTTATCATCGAGAAAATATAACAAGCGTCGCCATGTTATATGCTGGGCAAGATTGTCTGCTTGTACTTGTTTGCGCCACGTTGCCAGATATTGCTCAGCGTTGTTTTTTTGAGCGTTTTGTAATGGTATTGCATCATTGATATTAATATTATTGGTACTGTTATTAGCGCTATTATTAGCGTCATTATTAGTACTATTATTTTGACCAGTCGCTGATGTTATGTCAGCAGTTGAGGTTGTCGCCACTAATTGCGGTGACTGCCCTGATGTCTCTGCTGACAGGGCACCTGTAGTCACCACCGATAATGGTGTCGGCAAAAATGCTGGTGCGGGCGCGGATAACAGTAGCCCTACGATGGCAAGCGGCAAACAGGCGCGCTGACTTATTGGGCGTGGTGTAGACTCTACAGATATAGTATTCGATTTTATAGACATGGCACCACCTCTCACCTTTTATCATTCACACGCTATCAGCATTATTAAGATCTGTTTAATTTTATCACCACCAACCACTCAATAACCTCACAACAGAGACTATTATGTCACTCACATCATTACCCTCACAGTCACCTTTATCGCAGCCAGCACCGTCGATGATCATTAATGAAGGGCGCTTATCAGCAGCAACCTGGCTGTGCTCGCCCAATAATAATAAACGTCCTGACGGCATAGCTGTCGATACTATCGTCATTCATAATATTAGTTTACCGCCGAATGAGTTTGGTGCATGTGCTGCAAATGGCCTGCATTATGTCAAAGCCTTATTTACCAATCAGCTAGATTGGCAGGCACATCCGTATTTTCAAACCATTGAGGGCGCAGAAGTTTCAGCGCATCTATTTATTGAGCGTGATGGTGCGATTACCCAATTTGTAAATCTTAACGCGCGCGCATGGCATGCCGGCAAGTCCAGTTATCTGGGTCGCACAGAATGTAATGATTATAGCATTGGCATTGAGCTGGAAGGGTCCGATTTTGTGCCCTTCACGGAGGCTCAGTATGAGGCCTTGACGCAAGTAGTCGCCGCTATTTATCACGCTTATCCAAAAACACGCCGACATTTAACCGGACATAGTGATATCGCTCCGAGCCGTAAAACCGATCCGGGTGATTATTTTGAATGGGCAAGATTACGTAAAATGGTTTCTCAGCGGCCCACTACCTCTTAATCATTCAATTATTTAAATGACACTCTACATTCCATAACCATTTCATTTATATATGCCATGAAAATGCTATAATCCGTCAGTTTTTTTGACCTTAGTAAATTAATAGACAACTTAGCAAACCAACAAGCACAATGGGTTCTCATGGCAAAAAGTCGGTTATTTCGTTCAACCATGGTGGTTAGTAGCATGACCATGCTGTCGCGCATCTTAGGATTGGTACGTGATATCGTATTGCTAGGGGTTTTTGGCGCAGGTGGTCTGATGGATGCCTTTTTGGTCGCCTTTAAGATACCCAATTTTTTGCGGCGGTTATTTGCCGAAGGTGCCTTTAGCCAAGCCTTTGTGCCGGTATTATCAGAATATAAAGAAAAATATAGCCTACAGCAGGTACAGATATTAGTCAGTCGTACTTCAGGCGCGCTCTTGCTGATTTTATCGATGCTTACCGTGGTGGTGATCTTGATGGCACCGTGGGTAGTGACCTTATTTGCGCCCGGCTTTGCTGACCAACCCGATAAATTCGCGATTACTGCGGAACTATTACGCCTAACTTTTCCTTATTTATTGTTTATCTCCATGACCGCTTTTGCTAGTGGTATTTTACAGAGCTACGGACGTTTTGCCGCGCCTGCCTTTGCACCTGTATTATTAAATTTGTGCATGATTGGTGCAGCGCTGGTATTTGCACCTATGTTCGAGACGCCCATTATGGCGCTCGGCTATGCAGTGGCCATCGCCGGTTTATTACAATTATTAATTCAACTACCACAGTTATCGCAACAAAAACTCTTGGTATTGCCTAAAATTGACTTTCAGCATGAAGGCGTCAGACGTATATTAAAACTGATGCTACCCGCCATTTTTGGGGTGTCCGTTACTCAGATTAATCTACTGCTCAATACCATATTTGCCTCATTAATGATTGGCGGTTCGGTCTCGTGGCTATATGCTGCTGAGCGTATGAGTGAGCTGCCACTGGGACTGATTGGGGTGGCGATTGGTACGGTCATTCTACCAAGCTTATCAAAAAGTGAAGCTCAAAAAGATGACATAACCTTTAAGAAAACCATTGATTGGGCGGCGCGGTTGATTGTGGTGGTCGGTCTACCAGCTGCAGCGGCATTATTTATGCTCTCTGATGTGCTGATGCAGGCACTATTCTTACGCGGTGAGTTTACTATGCGTGATGCGCAAATGAGTTCACTGGCGCTACGTAGTATGGCGGGTGGCATCTTAGGCTTTATGCTGATTAAAGTATTTGCTCCTGCATTTTTTGCCCGTCAAGATATTCGCACACCAGTGAAAATCGGTATTATTTCTGTCTTTGCCAATATGATTTTTAGTGTCATTTTTATTGGTATATTCTACTTTTTGAAAATTCCACTACATGGCGGTCTGGCGCTTGCGACCACTGGCGCCTCTTTTGTCAATGCTGGCTTATTGTATTATTTCTTACACAAACGCGATATTTTCCGCTTTGGTGCACATTGGAAAAAACTCTTTGCCCAGTTTGCGATTGCCACCAGCGCTATGGTTGGCACACTTTATGTGATGCTGCCCTATTTTCCGACCGATTCAGCACAGTGGCGACGACTGATTGCGTTGCTCATTATGTGTAGCGTTGGCGCCGTGGTTTATGGAGTAGTACTACTGGCAAGTGGCTTTCGTCCGCGTCAGCTTAAACATGGTTAGTAGATTGGTTATGTTAACTTAGCCATGCTTTACCAAACAGGCACAAGCTTAAATTAATCAGCGACTGTTAATGACACTAATAGTTGCCATAATTGGCTATCACAGCATAAATGAATTTTGAGGTTTGATATGAAGTCTAAACAGTTAACATTTAAACGTTTGCCAATGCTGCTCGCCACGGGTGTATTAAGTACGGGGTTGCTATTAAGCAGTTGCAGCAATAATGATACCGCAGAGACAGAAGTAAATGCTGAGGACGCGGCTACGGTTACCACTACCCAAGAGGCAGATAGCCAAACGACTACTGTAAATAATAATAATGTAAATGATACTGAAAAAACAGCCGCAACCACTGATGCTAAAGCAGAAGCGTCTGATACCGAAACGGTGAGCAAGACCATCAATCCGACAGCAGCAGCTGATAAGCAACCCAGTTTACTCACCAATCCCACCCAAATAGGCACAGCAGAAAATACTGTCAAGCTGGCACTCGATACCTTGTATTATGGTGATGTCGAAAAAGCCGCAACTTATTATAAAGTGGATATGGCTAACTTCAGCGATGAGCTGAAAAAAACCCAATTCGCCTTTCAGCAAACGGTTGAAGCCGTCACTATCACCAATACTAAATACAATAGCGATAAAACTCGTGCTACTGTTACTGGTGAGCTTAGGTTAAAAAATCAAAAACAACCGGCACCACTGACCTATGAGTTACAAAAGATAGAGGGTGAATGGAAGATTTTGGGTTAGAACTTTTATACCAATTAACTTAATTTAGATAATGAAGGCGACCGCTTATATTAATCGTCAGAGGCTACCGCTTTACCCAGTATCACGACATCAGCGATGAAGCCTTGCATATCGCAGACTTGCGGCATGTAGCCCCACTGCTCAAAGCCAAGCTTATGAAACAGTCCTAAACTTGGTTGATTATGGGAAAATACAAGTGCCACCACATTACGAAGACCAAGGCTTGGTGCTTGGGTCATCATCCAGCGCGTTAAAGAGCTGCCCAAACCTTGTCCGTGGTAGCCTTGATGCAAATAGATACTGATCTCACTACTGATATGATAAGCCGTACGCGCATATAAATCACTAAAACTGCCCCATGCCACGATTATCGGTGAGGCATCATTTTGGATATTAGTTTGGTCAATATCTGTAATAGCTTTGACCACATATATCGGACGCGTAGGATGGTTAAGGTGTTCTTGAAACCAAGTGACACGCTCTTCAGTGGTAACCGGTGCTAAGTTAGCCGTGGCTTGTTTACCGGCGATGCTTTGGTTGTAAATATCTAGAATAGCTGGCAAATCATGGTTACTCGCACGCTGAACCATAAACTGGTTGTTGAGGCTAGTAGATGTACCGTTGACGTCAGACATAGCGTTTCTCATCATTGGGAATAGGTGTTTAGTAATGCGTCGTTAGTGATACGCTGTTAGTAGTGCGCCTTTAAGTATGTGCATAGCGCTATTTTACTTTATAATAGCAGGCCTTAGACACATCAAATTCGATTTTAGATGTGTTTTTCTTTATTTAACTGGTCTTATCATAGCTGTAAATTTATGAATACCTATTTTCTTGAACAACTGATTGCCACGCACCTCAATGACAGTCCAATAGAATTAGCACCTTGCGTGTTGACTATCGGTAACTTCGATGGCGTGCATTTGGGTCATCAAGCGATGCTGGCCAAAGTACGCAGACTAGCAGATGAGCACCAGCTTGGCTCTGCAGTGATGCTATTTGAACCGCAGCCGCGTGAGTTTTTTGCGCCGGCGACTGCCCCCGCACGCCTTACTAATCTTGCAGAAAAACAAGCCTTACTAGCCGAATATGGGGTTAAAACCTTAATCGTTGCCAGCTTCGATAGTGATTTTCGTTCCCTATCCGCCCAAGCGTTTGCTGATCTTTTGGCGCTACGCTTAAATGTAAAAGCGTTAGTATTGGGGGATGATTTTCGCTTTGGTCACGATCGAACTGGTGACAGTCAGTTTTTGCGTGACTATGGCTTGCACGTGACCAATCTGGATACGGTTACTGATGATAATCCTATTGATAAAAACAGCGCTGAGCGCATTAGCTCTACTCGCATTCGTGATCTGCTACTAGCCGGTGATATTAGCGCTGCCAATCGTTTGCTTGGACGTGATTATGCCAACATAGGTTCTGTCATTGGCGGCGATAGAATTGGTCGTACGATGGATTTTCCAACTGCTAATATTGATCTAGCGCGGCTAAAACCGGCGCTACACGGTATTTTTGCCGTCGATGTGGTAAGCCTTAATGAGAGTGGACAGGTGATTTCTAATGGACTTACTAAACTCGCCACTCACGGCAAAACAGGCATAGCTGGTTTACGTCCACATAGCTTATTTGGTACCGCCAGTATTGGTACCAGGCCCTCTGTGGATAAAGCTCATGACTGGCGTTTAGAGGTCCATTTCCCCCAGTTGCAAGCTGATTTATATGGGCAGATGCTACATGTGCGATTTTTGCATTTTTTACATGGCGAACGTCACTATGACAGCTTAGAGGCGCTAAAATCTGGTATCCATAACGATGTGCAGAATTTAATCGAATGGCGCGCACAGCAGCGTGGTTAAACTTAAAAACTGAATTTAAGAACCAGATTTAAGAACCATAAAAAACCCACAAGCTAACAAACTGTGGGTTTTATTTTATAAGCTTTTATATAAATAATTAAGCGCTGGGATGCATGCGAACGTTCAAATCATCGATAATTTCCACCCATGCAGCATCTTTTTCCCATTCTTCTTGTAAGAACATACGTTGATTGTCATTCCAAACATCGGACTCTATGAGCTTTTCATCTTTTGCCAGTTGATGTTTTTCAACGAAATTGTCGATAGCTTGATCTGAGCTATCCAGTCCTAATTGAGCAAATAAGTCATTAATAGTATAATCTGGTTCACCTAACATCGTCTTTCTCCTTGAAGTTTTTTGATTAATCATGCTGGTTTGTTTTTTATGGCTTGTTGTTTATCTACTTTCGTATATCTAAATTATGTCTAAACTTTTAAATGCTTATTTATTGTAGCAAAGCTCATTTTAAAAGCTGTTATTCAACGTTACCAATTATGTTAACGGCTATTATATTAACGTCTATTAGGTTAACGTCTATGTAACAGTAGGGATTTAAGACGCAAAAAAGCCCTCGAATTTAAGAGGGCCTTTCTATTTTAATTTGCTAACTCTGGTTATTCACGAGCTAGCAAATTAATAACTTATCTAACTATTCATCCACTATCTACTTATGGAAGTAGATGCGCTACCGCGTCACGCTCTTCGCTAAGCTCTTGCTCAGTGGCGGCCATTTTCTCTTTAGAGAAATCTGATGACACATCAACGTCAGCAACGATAGACCAATCGCCATCTTTACAAGTACATGGGAATGAATAAATCAAGCCTTCAGCGATACCGTATTCGCCATTAGAGTAAACACCCATTGATACCCAATCGTTGTCTTCGGTACCCATTACCCACGTACGTACGTGTGCAATAGCAGCATTGGCGGCAGAAGCTGCTGAAGAAGCCCCGCGAGCTTTAATAATTGCCGCACCGCGTTGTTGTACTTCTGGGATATAAGTCGCTTCGTACCAATCACGATCAACTAAGTCTAAAGCTGGCTTACCGTTAACGGTACAAGCAGTCAAATCAGGATACTGAGTTGATGAATGGTTGCCCCAGATGATCATTTTTTTCACGTCATTAATGGTGCTGTCAGTTTTACCAGCCAACTGAGCCATGGCGCGGTTATGATCCAAACGAGTCATCGCAGTGAAGTTACGTGGGTCTAAATCTGGTGCATTACGCTGAGCAATAACCGCGTTGGTATTAGCAGGGTTACCCACAACCAATACTTTAACATCACGGCTAGCAACGTCATTTAAGGCTTTGCCTTGGGCTGAGAAAATCGCCGCATTGGCCTCTAATAAATCTTTGCGTTCCATACCTGGGCCACGAGGACGTGAGCCGACTAATAAAGCATAGTCGATATCTTTAAAGGCGACTTTGGCATCATCAGTTTGCACAATACCTGCTAATAAAGGAAATGCACAGTCTTCTAATTCCATGACCACACCCTTTAGCGCGTCAAGTGCAGGGGCGATTTCAAGTAATTGCAAAATAACAGGCTGATCTTGACCTAGCATCTCACCAGATGCAATACGAAAAAGCATGGCATAGCTGATATTTCCAGCGGCACCAGTCACGGCAACACGTAAAGGCTGTTTCATAAAATATTCCCTAATTGATTATTAGATAATGTCATTGTCATTCTAGACATGGTCATTTTAAATATCGACTTGCTAAATGATAGCAGTCACAAACCGAGGGTTAGTGTAGCACTTCGTTTGGTAAACCGTCTAGAGACAATACAACGTAGGCTTCGGTCTATATTGTTACATTTTATACATACAAAAGTTTAGTAGTAATTAGAATCAGATGAAATAAAATAGCTGAGAAGGAATTACATGACCTCTTAATTAAGCAAATAAGTTCTATAAAGCTTGCAAAAATAAAAATATTGAAAGGTCATAAGTGTTGAAAGGCAATCTATTTTCCACCTGATATAATGAAATTTTTACCGCAATTATCTACCACGTTGGTACAGCTACCAAAATCATTGCCTTCGTAGCAAACATGGATGTCGGTAAGTATCGACTGACGACGGCTACCGTCTTGACAAATTAGATCAATACTTGAGGACGTCATACCACTATTTAGACGCGTCATTTGTCTAACAAAACTTGACTTAGAAACGGTATAACTATTGCCCGTATTAAGCTCATTAGGCAGTTTTAGTTGTCCGGCATGATTGATAATCTGGCGAAAGTAACTGCTGGCGCTTAGCGGACTACATACCCCATAGCGTTGCCATGCTTGGCTACGAACTGTAATATCCGGCATAATACGGTTGACTATTTTGAGCTGTAGTGGCGTTAATCGCGGCTCACTACCGCGTCCGCAGCGCTCGCCATAACCCAAATCTAAACCCGATACTGTTAGTGAATAACCCTCTAAACACTGACGCATACGGGCACGCGAAGGTTGCAGATTACATAATGCTGGCGTCATCTCAATCATCAATACGCGCTGTCCAGTCTTGGCCATACTAGCCGCTTGGGCTGGAATTAGCAGCGCGCCTTGCATCAATAAGAAGCCGACCATACTAAACATTGTATTACGTTTAATGGTCTGCTTTTTATCCGATGAACGTCTACTTAGTTGCTCTAACCGTTGAAGCTTTAAAACAGCGCACATCAGCGCCTGATTGGACATTTGACGTTCCATAGGTCTAAATATTGGCAGTTTTAGATATTTTTTTATCATAAGTAACAGGTCATTCAGCAGTTATCAAACAGGGCCTATAGGCTTATTCTATGGTGCTAATAATTATCTATATGCTCATAACTAAGTGCTAACAACATAGGAACTAAATAAACGAGATTAAGTAAACGCGATTAAATAACCGTTAAGAGTAAGATATAGAATCTAGCTAAGGTAATGTTAACAAAACGCGTTTTTTAATCTATAGCAAAAGCGTAAGCTTAGCGTAAAGTTTTTAGAAAATAAGCGTACAGAATCTTACTTATCGCTTTAGAGAACCAACAAACAACAAGCCATCAGCAAGTCATTGCTAATGGCTTATTTTTAGTATTGTAGATACTTATCCTGATACATCATAACGACTGCGTAACTATTGCTGTTACCAACAAGCTTTCTAGCTTCTCTATTCTCTAGCTTCCGGCAAGCTGCTTTAAAACGCTGCAGGAATCGTCCCCATTCGCTGACTGATTGGTTGGGGACGCCCAAGCAAGCTACTATAAATGGTAGCATTTTCCATTACATGCTTGACGTAGTTACGAGTCTCAGGATAGGCAATCGATTCGACATACTGGTCAGCAGCCAGTGAGCCATAAGTAGGCTGCCAACGCTTGGCTTTATTGGGCCCAGCATTGTAGCCCGCAGTTGCAAGAACCGGCTGATAGTTTAGTTTGGTTAAGATATCGCTCATATACCAGGTGCCATAACGAATATTGGTGTCACCACTGTTAGCACGGCTAGAACTGTAGGACTCGCCTAAATTACGCGCGATATATTTTGCGGTATCGGGCATAATTTGCATCAAGCCACTAGCACCCACATTGGAGCGCGCTGAGGTTACAAAGCGGCTTTCTTGACGCATAATACCATACGCCCATGCTGGATCAATACCGGCTGACTGACTATAACGAACGACGGTATCTTGGTGCGGCATCGGATGTGATAGCGCTAAAATATTGGCATTGTCGGTATTATCAGCCGCATAAACAGCACGATCCAGCCAGCCCATATCATGAGCTTGACGAGCAGCAGCAATAATTAAATTGTCGTCACGATTGTCGCGCGCTTGCTTCACCGCCCAGTTCCATTCACGGTTGGCGTAAGCACGGTTGGTATCAGCATTATATAAAGCAAAGGCGCGTGCAAAATCTGGATTTTGCATTACCCGCGCGCGATCGTTATTACTGACGTTCGGTAAGTTACTACCGCCCATACGGCCAGCATCGAAACGTTGCCCGACTTTATCTTTTGCCATGAGTCCATAATATTCATGGCTTTTGGCGAGATGCTGATACATTTTTTGAGCGATATTACGCTTATTGCCATCGCTTGATTGCTCATAAGCGCGCGCGAGCCAATACTGCCACTGGTTGGCCTTTTGAGTTTCTGCATCCATTTGGGAGATGGCTTCAATCACATCATTCCAACGACCAAATCGAATGGCGGCTTTGGCATAATCTTCGGCTTCTTCAAAATTAAAGTCATTATCTAAGCTGCTGCGAAACCAGTCGACGGCCTCCGCATTAAAACCATCATCAGTATTGTGGCTCATACGCTGCACCCCAAGGATGCGATAAGCGTAACGACGGGTCTCATCATTTAATAACCGCGCTGAACGCTGATTGTCTTGCTTGATATCGAAGTCAAGCTGTAGTGCGGCTTCACGATAAGATTTGTTGGCGATCCGGCCGATGGCGTACAGATATAAATATTGATTGGTTTGGCTGTTTGGCTGCAGCCCAAAACGGCTAAAAAATGAGGAGGGGTTTAACTGAATATCACTTAGCGCTGAATAAGTAATGGGCGTGCCAAGACGTGACGATAGTGCCATAATGTCGCCGGTATTACCTTTACGTAGCATACGCTTCAGACGCGCGGCGCGATCTTGATTGCTAATTAGCGCGTTGTCATTCATCTCTGTTGCCAATTGCTCACATAGCGCCGGCTGCTTTAAGGTACTGAGCCAAACATCTGACTTTTCTGCCAGCGCACGCATGGTATCGCCGCCATGATTAAATCCAAGACCAATCGCACAGCGCTCACTACTATCGGCATTGGTAATTAAGTTTGCCACTTGACGCACTGAAGCATAATCCCCTGAGGCCGCTTTAGTCTCAGCAAAATCTGCAACCAGTTTTTCTGCCATCACGGTATTGGGATATTGACGCACAAACTGCGACACAGCCGCTGAGCTTTGCGCATTCAAATCCAAATTCATTCGCCAATATGTTGGATACATGGCAAATAAACCACCACTCATCAGCTGTTCATAGTTATATAATGCGCTAACATCACCACGATCAGCGGCCTGTGCTGCTGCGTTGAATGAATCAATACTGCTGTCCTGCTGATAACTGCTGCTATAAGGTGCTGGCTGCGCACACGCTACTTGAGATAATCCTAGCGCGCTCATTGCCGTTGCTAAACTAAGCGCGCCCACCCGCAGTGAGCCCACATCTAAACGGTTAAGCATCAGCATTGGGCTGGCTTTACGTTTAGGCATATCATTATTGTGGCTGTGACGATGAATGCGCTTAGCAGTGTGCGGCTTTGTCATACTTACTCTCTTTATGATCTTATAGTCACACCCAAATAAATCCGCTACAGCATTAACCGCGCTTGCCATACTGGCTTTAATAAAGCAGCTACAGCCTGCACTCGGTTTTTTTGTACTGAAAATATCGAAATTATTTAGATTCAACTTTAGGGGTTATTTGGTATTCGACTTGTTAGTATCTACTTAGTATCTACATTTTTTAGTAATAGTACTTTTTGATACAGTATCTTTTAATGTGATTAATTTTAGTATAAAGGCTTATTACTTATCATACTATATTCGTTCAACTTTCAACCACCGTCCTTACCATTTATCAATAAATACGATAGCGACGCGTAACACAGAGATGACGCAGCTATAAAATAGCCCTGTTGCCTAAACCTTTGCTATCCAAACAGATATTATTTAACAACGTACCCTTAGCAAGTATCTACCTATTATATGATTCATTAACTCGCACGCCCATTCAATATTAGCAGCTATGAGTAATAATAAATAATACGATAAATAATTGATACTATTATAAATAATGAGTCTTAATTATACATAAATGAATTCGGTTAGTTTTCACATTGTGATACGATTATGATAAAATATGCCACCATTTAAGACAGATTACCGATATTATTTTCGATAATCTAGTCATTATCTTTCATTTGTCAGTCATGGACTTTCGCTTATGAGTGTTACAGTATTTAATCCCCGTATTGATGATTTGGCGGACACTACATCTGCTGTCAATGCACTCGTAGAGCCAATTTTAGAACCAGCTTCAGCGACTGCACCCGAAAATGCAGTGACCGCCAAAAAAGTCTTTATTACCACCCAAGGCTGCCAGATGAATGTCTATGATTCTAGCAAAATGCTCGACGTCCTTGGTGATTCGCACGGAATGGAGGTGACGCATAATATCGATGAAGCCGATGTGTTGCTGATGAATACCTGCTCAATCCGTGAAAAAGCCGAAGAAAAAGTATTTTCGGAATTAGGTCGCTGGCGCAAACTAAAAGAAAAACGTCCGGACTTAGTGATTGGTGTTGGTGGCTGCGTGGCATCGCAAGAAGGCGATAATATCCAAAAGCGCGCGCCCTATGTCGATATGATATTCGGTCCACAAACCTTACATCGTTTGCCAGAGTTGTATGATCAATCAAATGAACAGCGTGATATCTCACCTAAGAATCGAATTGGTACGATTGATATCTCATTTCCCAGTATTGAGAAGTTCGACTTTTTACCAGAACCCCGAGTGGAAGGTTATAAGGCTTTTGTTTCTATCATGGAAGGCTGCTCGAAATATTGCTCGTTTTGCGTCGTGCCTTATACCCGTGGTGAAGAACTCTCACGTCCACTTGATGATGTGTTAGCAGAGATTGACAGTCTTGCGGCTCAAGGTATTCGTGAGATTAATTTATTGGGTCAAAACGTCAATGGCTATCGCGGTGAAAAAGACGACGGTAACATTTGCCGTTTTGCTGAGCTGCTCCATTATGTCTCGCATGTGGACGGCGTTGAGCGTATCCGCTATACCACCAGCCATCCGCTAGAATTTACTGATGATATCATTGACGCTTATGCGCAACTGCCCGAACTGGTATCGCATCTGCATCTACCGGTACAAAGTGGCTCTAATACAATATTAGCCGCGATGAAACGTAACCATACTATTGACGTTTATATCAATCAAATTAATAAGCTCAGAGCTATTCGCCCTGATATTTACTTGTCCAGTGACTTTATTATCGGCTTCCCCGGTGAGACTGATGAGGACTATCAACAGACCTTGCAGTTGGCAAAAGACTTAGACTTTGATCATTCTTATAGCTTTATTTATTCCAAGCGTCCGGGTACACCAGCAGCAGAATTACCGGATGATGTGAGCTTTACTACTAAGAAACAACGTCTAGCGGAATTCCAGAAGGTAATTATAGATTCTACTTTGCAAAAATCTCATGATATGATCGGTACAACAACACGGGTACTGGTTGAGCAAGTGGCCAATCGTCATCCTGAGTGCTTAATCGGTACTGCCGATAATACGCGTACGGTGATGTTCCCTTATAATCCTGAGCAAATGGATGAGCTATTGGGTAAAATCGTCAGCGTCCGTATTACTGACTTTGTCAGTCCGCATATGGTCAAAGGTGAGCTTGAGGCCATATTGGCTTAAAAGCATACTAAAGCATATGACTATTATCTCTATAAAAAAGCCGCTAAGATTGATCTCTTAGTGGCTTTTTTTATCTGTGATTTCTTAGTATATTTATGATTTTAGGGTTTTATGCTTTTAGAATTTTCTTAGACATTTAGAATCAATCACTGCTGTTAAGTAAAGCGCAACCTATGCAACCTTTAATCACAGCATTTTAATCGCCTTATAAGGTACTAATAACGTCAACAATTAAAGCGGCTGCGATTAGAATAAAGATCACTCCGCAACCACGATTGAGCCACGCCAAGCGCTCGCCAACATCGAGCCAACCTGCTAATTTTTTACCACCGATGGTATAAATAAGCTGCCAAATAGTCTCGCTTAAAAACAGCCCTACAGTCAACATAATATATTGCGGCCATAGTGGCGCACTAAAATTGATAAATTTAGGAAAAAAAGCGGCAAAAAACAAAATCGCCTTTGGATTAGATAAGGATACCCACATGCCAGTTCTGAATAGTATCCAGTCGTTAGGAACCGACTTAACGGCTGCACTAGACAGTGAGCGTGGCAAAGGTTTAGCAGACCTATCAGGGTTTGGTGTCAGCTCAGCGCTAACCTCTGCACTCATCGCGCTTGCATCACTCATCAAGCTACTATTATTAGTATCACGCCATGAGCTAATGCCTAAATATATTAAATATAACGCACCGATGGTCTTAATAACCGTCAGCAGCCACGGTGACTGGCGGCTGATCACATCTAGACCGAGTAGCGTGGAAAGTAGCAGAATAAATAGCCCAAGACTCAACCCCGCGAGCGTCCATAACGTGCGCTTAACGCCATAATTGAGACCATATTGAAACGCCAGCAACATATTAGGCCCTGGGGTAGCTGATATAAAAAACGTACTTGCAAAAAATACCACAAACAGATGCCAAGACATCAACCAACCCCTACCTTATCGTTTAAAAACATTTAATTTTAAATCGTATCACTGTGAACCATTTGGCTCTAAAAAGTAAACACCGCCATTAAGACGGTGTCTTTTATCCTAACCAGTATTAAAAATGGTTTATGAGTAATTTTGTAGCTGTAATTTAGGGGAAATAAACGTGCTACTTTGAGAATCTATGTACATAATTCACGAACAATCAAGTCAAGTGCTCTTTGCTAAATTGTAGAGGCCACATGATCGAGTGCCAAATTAACTAACGATAATTACCTAACGACAACTATCTAACAGGCGCTGCAAAAAACCATCACAGCGCTCAATCTCACTCAGCTCAACATATTCATCGGCTTTATGTGCCTGTTCAATACTACCCGGGCCACAGATAATTGTGGGAATACCAGCATTGGTAAACTGACCACCCTCGGTTGCATAGGCGACTTTATGGCGTTTATCATCCTCGACCAGCGCTGCTATTAACTGTTGAAGCTCATCACTGTCATCATCGGTCATCGCTGGCACGCTTTCTTCTTGATACAGCTCAATACTCGTCTCAGGCGCACGCGCTTGCATCTGTGCACTCAGCTCGTCTACCTTCGCTTGAATCGGCACTAAAATATCGTCCTGAGTCATGTGCGGCAGATTGCGATAATCAAAGGTAAACTCGCACAAGTTAGGAACGATGTTGGTCGCAGTGCCGCCTTGAATCGTACCCACCGATAAGGTCGAATAGGGCACATCAAACAACGCATCCCCATTATCAAGAGCGTCATCACGGACACTTAATTGCTCCGCTAAACTATCAACAAATCCCACCAAACGACTGGCATAGCTGATGGCATTGACACCTTGCATCGTCAATGATGAATGCGCGGACTTGCCATGCACACGGCAGCGATAAACCGCAATGCCTTTATGCGCCACCACCATCGTCATATTAGTCGGTTCACCAACGATACAATAGTCCGGTTTGATACCACGCGCTTTTAAGTCTGCTAATATTAATGGCGCCCCTAAGCAGCCGACTTCTTCATCAAATGATAAAGCCAAATGTAGCGGGCGACGCAGCTGACCGGCTTTAGATAAAGTGGCAGCAGATGGCAATAAAGTCAACACACAAGCAATAAAGCCTTTCATGTCGCAAGCACCGCGACCATAAAGACGCGATCCGCGAATCGTAGCGTTAAATGGCTCAGATGTCCATTCTTGACCATCGACTGGTACCACATCGGTATGACCAGAGAGCACCAATCCACCATTGTTTATGTCAGCGTTTTTACCTGCTGGTATGGTGACAAATAAATTGGCTTTATTTTGCGCCTCATTAAAGGTTAAATCTACTGTCAAGCCTAGCTGCTCACAGTAAGCTTGCACGTCTTTTATTAACGCTAAATTCGAATGGCGACTGACTGTATCGAAGCCGATTAGACGCGTTAGCCAATCGATACTTTGCTTAGGATAAGACGCGCCAGAGTTGAGCTGAACATCGCTATTGTTATTAGTATTTGAAGACATTGGATATCCCTTTAGTCAATCTACTTTAAAATGGTTACCGTATGGCTGGGAGAAATTTATGTGTCGTATCTATTTTATTGGGTAGTAACTATATTGAATGAAAGCAACGTTAAGGTTCCTGTTAGATACATGGCGTATAACCCTTAATTTTTTTGTTGGGCACGGCGTTGCAACTCTTTAACGTCATCATCTAACCCAGCGATTGGACCTTCTACCGGCACATTAGGCGCAACGTCTTGGATTGAGAGTGATTTAATCGGTGATGTTGATGCGATACCCATCTCATCCATCCATTCGCCCAATTGCTTGGAGGAGCTAACATAGACAATCCGACCGAGACCTGCCCAAGCATGAGCGGCTGAACACATGGCACAATGCTCACCTGAGGTATAGACCACCGCCTTGGTGCGTGCCTCTGGGGTCATATTCTTTGCCGCCCAGCGTGCTACAGCAATCTCAGGATGATAAGTGGCATCGACGGTATTGACGCGATTTCGGTCTTCATGTAACGCATTACCATCGCCATCGACCAACACACTGCCAAATGGCTCGTCACCAGCGGCCAAGGCTTCAGCAGCAAGCTCAACACTGCGGCGCAAATGTTGCCTATCGCTATCCGTTATCATTACGCTATTCTCCTGCTTATTTTATATGTATACCATAAACAAAATTCGTATGATTGTTTTAAATATTAACTATACGACTTGCTATATTATTAATACACAGGCAAGTCGCATAACTATTATCCATCGTTACTATTATGCAAAACAGCAGTTTGTTTATTTTAAAGTTATACCATTTTTTACGATGGGTTATTTTGGTTCATTACATCAACGAACGGCGATATAGGCTTGGGCAGCTTACCTTCCGCTTGTAATTCTTTGGTGGTTTTAGCATCCATTTTCAGTCCTGAAATCAAGGCTAAGTCTTTGACAGGCTTACGTTTGCGCGTTGCAAAACTGACTGGCACCATCCGCGCAAACTCATAAATATATAAATAAGACTCTTCACCGCCTTCATACTCTTCACCTTCTTCAAGACGAATACCGCCAATCTTTGCCAGGTCCATGAGCATCTCGTTTTCTTCAGCGCTCAAGCGACAATCAGAAATACCAAAACCGGTCATAAAGCCGTTGGCCCACTGTTTTAGGGCCATGACACGCTCATATAAGTCATGTTCGTCATCAGGTACTAGCGGCGTATAAGAATAAGCATCGTCTTTGTCCTTGAGCTGAAATACCGTATCTTCCGCCTCTTCAGTCAATAAGGTCAATGCATTATCTGGCAAGGACGCAAAACTTAACTCTTCAAGTACCGCCACCCAACCTTGCTCATCAGGCGCATCACAGGCTGTCATCAGCCCTGTCATTAAACCATGTATCTCACTAACAGTCACATCAGTCCATTCTTCAAACGCCGTACACCACGTGTTCCAGCCAGAGATATTGTCATTCATAAGGTTTATCCTAGTTTTTAATGGGCGATAGTCGCGGCGCCACACTATCTGTAGTACGGCGACTAATAAAGGTGAAAAATAACAGGCAATGTGTGTAATTACTTTGTTGATATAGATATTATGCGGTCACCTATGGCATTATTAAATGCATAGCGTAAAATTCATCCACACTCACTTGTTAAGGGTAAAAACTGACTATGTATGATCAACTTAAAGTTTTAGAAAAAACGGTACTAAACATCAAAAAGCAGTATCAGCTCGTCAGTGCTGAACTTAATAGCCTCAAACAACAACCAAATACTGATCCAAAAGAGCTGGCCGCCCTAAAAACCAAACTTGATAACAGTTATTTAGAACGTGATAAAGCCAACAAGCAGCTGAACAACCTTGATAACCGCTATCAGAGTCTTGCTGAGGCGCATCATATGATTGGTGAAGAGCAAGATAAGCTACAAACTCAGCTGGCTAATTTGCAACAACAAAATAGCAAACTACAGCAGCATAATAGCCAATTTAAGCAGCAAAACGATGAGCTACAACAACAAAACAGCGATATCAAACAGCAAAATCACGATATCAAACAACAGAACAGCGACTTACAAGAAAAAAATCAACTGGCAGCCGAACGTACACAAGTGGTGTTAAATCGGCTCACACGTATTGATCAAATAGAAAGCTGATACTGAGAACTTCTATCGCTCTATGATTTCACCTTTATTCTAATATCTTGTAGGATTTCTTATGACTGACAACCGTACTAACACTCAAAACAACTCATCTGAAAATAAAGACACCTCTGCACCAAATGCAAATCATCAACCTACTCCAACCAAAACCGTTACTCCCAACAATCTCCCTACTGAGCGCAAAAATTCAAATAGTAGCGTGAAGGATACAAAAGGCTCTAAACCACAAGTGAAAAAAGTCGTTGTGGTCATTGCGGGGCACAACTATAATATCTTTTGCCCGGTGCACGAAGAAGCAGAGCTACGCTCAGCGGTGTTTTATATCAATAATTTTGTGCTTGATACGAAAAGAGAGGCACCAAATTTAGGGCAAGAGAGCCTGTTGCTATTAAGCTGCTTAAACTTATATGAAAAAATTAATACGCAGCAAAAAGCGGATGAAACTCATCGTCATGAGACCGAACAAGCTGTCGCGTTATTAAGCAAAATCATGAAAGATGCGCAGTCTATTTTATAACCATTGAGTTGTTATGGCCATTAAATACAGTCATGCGCCTTATGATTCAAGGCGCACGCTATCATGACATGAACCTTAAAGCAGACAGTTTAAAGTCGCGGCTTAGTCTTATGGCTGGTAACGTTTACCGGCATGAAAATCGGCTTGATGCTCATAATTGCAAAAGAATAATTCGTTATTTACTGTTTTATCATCCATCGTAGTGGGATTAATAGCATTTGTAGGGGCCACGGCATTGGTTTCAAGAACTCCACGATACTCAGCTAAGTGGTTAGCGCAAAAATTACATTGGCGCAGTGTGGTTACGTCGCCTTCTTTGGGCATCATGCTCTTTGGAGCACGTGGATACATGAACTTATAAAAGATCCACATTATAATCCATATGATGATTATGATACTGATAGCAGCAAACACGGCGACGCTCCTTCGAATAATGGTGAATGAACTAGGTACATTGCATAAAGTTTACTGTAAATTGCGCCTTTAGCATAATCATTGCTCTACTTAATGACTAAAGTGCTGATACCATATTCATAACGCCCCTCTCATCATACAAAAAAACTGGCTTAGCATGGCCAGTTTTTTTTGTGGTTAAGGTCATGATAGAACAAAGACTCAGATCTTTAACTAATGACGTTATAACTGTAATTCACTGATATCAGCTACCGTTAAGAACAACGCACGTACTTGCTTCAGTAACGCTAAGCGATTGCTTTTCAATGCTGCATCATCGCTATTGACCATCACCCTATCGAAGAATTGAGTCAATGGCTCATCTAAGCCTGCCAAGGTTTGTAATACCTGAGTGTAATTTGCCTGCTCAAGTAATGGCATGACGTCCATCTGTGCTTGTTGTACAGCTTGGTATAGTGCCTGTTCAGCAGGCTCTGACAATAGCCCTTCATCAACGCTATCAGCGACTGTAACTTCAGACTTAGCTAAAATATTAGCCACGCGCTTGTTAGAATCTGCAAGCATTGAGGCTTGTGGCAGCTCACTAAATATCTGTACAGCACGAATACGCTGATCAAAATCAAGCGGCATGTGCGTATCAATTGCTTGTACGGCCTGAATAGTATCGACGCTGACGCCTTGTTCGGTATACATCGCCCGATAGCGCGAGTTTAAGAACGCCATTACCGGCGTAAAGGTATCACCCATCTGAATGATTTTGCTGCTTTCGGTGCTGCCATAGTTTTCTATCGCTTGCTCAACTAAGGTAACTAGATTAATCGGTAACTGCTTTTCGATTAAAATGCGTAAAATACCAATGGCGGAGCGACGCAAGCTGAACGGATCTTTCGAACCGGTAGGGGCTTGGTTTATCGCAAAAATACCCACTAAAGTATCTAAGCGATCAGCCAATGCCAAACATATCCCAGTGGGTGTTTGCGGTAGTGCATCGCCACTGAACTTCGGTAAATACTGCTCTTCTAAGCTTGCAGCAACCGCTTCCGGCTCGTTATTAAGACGCGCATAATAGGTGCCAGCAATACCCTGTAAATCAGGGTACTCACCGACCAGTGAGCTTGCCAAATCTGCTTTTGACAATATAGCCGCACGTGTGGTTTCATCAATATCAATCTGCTGCCCTTGCTGCTGTAATAAGGCGGCGATAAAGGCGGCAAGTTTGGCAATACGCTCGGATTTTTCCCAAATAGTACCAAGCTGATCTTGGAAAACCCGCGTTTTTAAACTATCAGTCAACGCAGATAATGGCTGCTTCTGATCTTGTAAAAAGAAAAATTCAGCATCAGCCAGACGTGGACGAACGACCTTTTCATTACCTTCAACGATTTGGTTGGCGTCTTTAGATTCGATATTAGTAATAAAGATAAAATAAGGCTGTAGCTTGCCCTCTTTATCGGTCAAACAAAAATACTTTTGATCCGCTTGCATGGTCGAGATGAGCGCTTCTTGCGGCACTTGTAAAAAGCGCGGCTCAAAACTTGCGCGTAGGGCAATCGGAAAATCAACCAAAGCGGTGACTTCGTCTAACAAGTCTTGTGGCACAATCGCCTTAGCATTGACTTGGTCTGACAGTGCTTTGACTTGATTTTTGATCAGCATTTGACGCTTATCAAAATCAGCAACGACTTTTAAACTATCTAATAGCTGCTCATAATCATCAGCATGGTTAATAATATGATAGTCAGGACTATGGAAACGATGTCCACGCGTTTGTATGCCAGTTTGATGGCCTTGAATAGTGGCATTAATGAGCAGGTCATCTTGCATCAATACAGCCCACTGCACAGGACGCACAAACTCATCTCTGCTCGCGCCTGAACGCATGCGTTTGGCAATTGGCAAATGATCTAAGGCTTCTTGGAGTATTTGCGGTAACAGCTCAGTGACCGCTTTACCCGGCATGGTCTGCTCGTAGCCGACATAGTCGCCCTTGTCAGTATTAATAGTAACCAGCTCACTGGGCTCAATACCCAGGCCTTTAGCAAAGCCAGTTGCTGCTCGGGTCGGATTGCCTTCCGTATCAAACGCCGCTTTAATCGCAGGGCCACGTTTTTGCTCGGTACGGTCGGGCTGCTTCTCGGCAATACCGTGAATCTGTAACGCTAAGCGGCGCGGCGCCGCAAAGGCCTTCATACCATCAAAGCTAATATTAGCCTCAACCAGCTGCTCAGTGACGCTATTTTGTAGCGCATCGCGTAAGTTTTTTAGGCTCTTTGGGGGCAACTCTTCACACCCCAGTTCAAACAAAATCGTACTCATGGGATGCTCCTATTTGTCACTGCTGTTATTATTGTTTGTACTAGGTTTGGTTTTATTGAGTTTCTCTGTGCCCGACTCTTTAGCCGCATTATCAGTAACCGTCTCGTTATTTTCTTTAGGCAAATACTTATCCAATGCGGCTTGACGATGCGACGCGTCTGCTAATGGAAAGCCTAATTTAGCGCGGGCTTCAACGTAACCGAGAGCAACCTTCCGCGCTAATGTGCGAACACGTAAAATAAAGCGCTGACGTTCTGTGACCGAAATCGCGCCCCGAGCATCAAGTAAGTTAAAGGCATGTGAGGCTTTAAGCACCATCTCATAAGCAGGTAGCGGCAGACCTGCTTCCACTAACTTATCCGCTTGCTGCTCATAGAAGTCAAATAGCTCAGACATTTTAGGGACATCAGCGTGCTCAAAATTATAAGTGGATTGCTCAACTTCGTTTTGATGGAAGACATCGCCATAAGTTACCTTGCCAAACTCACCATCCGCCCATACCAAGTCATAGACACTATCAACACCTTGGACATACATTGCCAGACGCTCAAGACCGTAGGTGATCTCACCTGTGACGGGGAAGCATTCAATACCGCCGACTTGCTGAAAATAGGTAAACTGGGTAACCTCCATACCGTTAAGCCAAATCTCCCAGCCTAATCCCCACGCGCCAAGCGTCGGTGATTCCCAGTTGTCTTCAACAAAGCGCACATCATGTACTAAAGGATCAATCCCAATAGCTTCCAATGATCCCAAATATAGCTCTTGCATATTGGGTGGATTGGGTTTGAGTACCACTTGGAACTGATAATAATGCTGCAAACGATTGGGGTTGTCACCATAGCGCCCATCGGTTGGGCGACGTGATGGCTGCACGTAAGCAGCGTTCCAACGCTCAGGACCTAGCGAGCGCAAAAAGGTGGCGGTATGAAAGGTACCTGCACCCACCTCCATATCATAAGGTTGTAATATCACACAGCCTTTAGCAGCCCAATAATTCTGTAGGGTTAAGATTAAATCTTGAAAAGTCATCGGTTGGGAGTTCATAGCTTGGGACGTCATAGGAAAATCACTGTGGAATTAGTATTATTAAACGTAATTTAATCGGCGTTAAGGCGCAACGTTCGTACAGCCTCTTTGTCTACATATCTATTTGCCTACTCACCTTACTAAAAAATCGCTATTTTATCCATATTTACGGCAACTAAATTTATCTTAGGTCGCAAAACAACATAAAAACGGCTAAGAAGTTAAGGATGACTGCTTGCTGCACAGCCACGCTGTTTACTGTCCTTCCCAGATAAAAAAATACCCAGATGAGTTAACATCTGGGCAGGAGGAAAGGTATATTACGGGTATCCTGTTTGTGCAGGCTTTTTGTTTTTAATAGGCTTCTATTTTTTTCTTTAATTGCTCATTGCTTGCTTTTTTTAAAATCGAAACTTGTCATTAATCATTCATAAGACTGATTGGTAGCATTTGGCATGATAATCCATAAAATAATATAGATTAGAATACCGGGTACCGCAGCACTTAATGAGGAGATGACAACAAACAATAGACGCACCCAAAGTGGTGACCACCCTACATACTCTGCAATACCACCCATTACGCCTGCAATCATACGATTATTCTGCGAGCGATGTAACTTTGCTAATTTAGCCAACTTTTATACCTCTCTATTTCTCTATCTTAGAAGTGCCCTACTGTTTTCGGTAGCTTTTTAACTCTACTTGTTCATATTTATTATTAACTTTATTTTAGAATTACCGGGCTGCTTAACTTATGAATAAGTATAGCAAGTATTTACGACTTAATTGTTGATTATGTGAGCGTGCTTTGTGAGTTCATGCTACGTAAGCTTGCCCTAAAATGTCAATATTACCTCGTAACCTGCTGATTTTAAATAATTATTTCAAAGTGTTTCAAATATTATTTTGTTGCTGATTTATTGCTATCACTTTGCTACTGATGTGCTGGTAACATTATTTTGAAATATGAGGTGGCAAAAGTAAAGGGCTTGGCTTGATTTAAGTTTATCTGATTAATTGACGAGAGAATTACCTACATGGTGACATTATCGGTAATTAAAAATCGCCTTCCTCTTTACATTACCTCATCATAATAACGCGGCTATTTACAATAACTTACCTGCATCTACACGCAATAATTTATACCATGCTGATAGACCTATGATAAAGACATACCAAGAAATATAAGGGATATTATGTACGCTACTGGCTTGATGATTGGGCATTTTGAACCGCTACATTTAGGACAAATGCGTAGTATATTATATGCGGCGGGACAAGCAAAAACCTTACATATCGTCATTACTACACACCCTGACCCGCATCCGGATTTTGCCATTACTTTAAAAGATAAAGCCCGTTGGATACAAATGGCATGTGCTGAGCTGCCATTTATTCAGGTTCATATCACTAATGAGATCGCACTACCTTTACATGATAGTTTCGATGAGGTCAGTGTTGATGTAGTGGCCAGTAATGCTAAATTGCAACGGTTAGTCGAAGCGCTAAGCTTGCCGGCAGATGTCGTATTGTTCACTGCAGACAATCATCCATTAGCACAAGACGGTACCCGAGAGCAATTATTAATGACCGTGCTCACTACCCCGCTACAGCCTGAATTTGACTCTTACGCTATTGCGTGTAATCCAGTAGCACATTGGTCAGCGATTCATCCACAAGCGCGCGGTGACTATACTAAGACGGTGGCTATCGTTGGCGGTGAAAGCTCTGGTAAAACCACTTTAGTACATAAACTTGCTAATTATTATGGCGCTAGTTTTGTGTTAGAAATGGGACGTTTATATGTAGGCACTGATCTAGGTGGCAAAGAAATTGGCCTACAATACAGCGACTATGCACCGATTGCGCTCAATCATGCCCAAGCCATACGCGAGGCAGCGGCTAGGGCCACAGCACCAATAACCATTATTGATACCGACTTTGTGACCACCCAGGCGTTTTGTGCAGAATATGAGGGACGGACCCATCCGTTTGTGGATGCCTGTATCGATGAGTTTCACTTAGATCATACGATTATGCTAGATAATAATACGCCATGGATTGCCGATGGCATGCGCTCGTTAGGTAATCCTAAGGCACGTGGGCGCTTTGAGGCGCTACTATTGGATATTTTTGCCTGTCATAACATTTATCCTCATATGATTGACAAGCCTGACTACGATGCGCGCTATCAGCAAGCACTGAGTTTTATTGATCAGCAAATTTATGGTCAGACGCTATAAAAATATTTTTGTAATAATCGCTTTTTTATTCGCAACTTACTGATACAACTATTTTGAGGGCAATACATTTATGCGCATTCAGCTATTGGACAACATTACGGGAAAATGGGCCATGCAGTGGATCATTATTTGGTTCGTTTGCGGGGTTGCTGCTTTGTCCACCGGCTTTTGGATGACCACTGAACATACTACTCTTGATATATTTTATTTAGGCGTGTCGTTTATTGGCCTGGTCTGCGTGGTGTCGCTATCATTCCGCAAAAATATCATGGGTAATGGCTTTGGGATGGCAGCAACCTCTGGCGAAGTAGTGGTACAAGCAACCTCTGGCGCAGTAGGTTTGATGCTCGCGCCGCTATTTAACTTTTTTACTCATGTCTACGGGATCTTTTATTGGTCCAAGCATACCGACCCTGACGGCAACATGGTCCCCAAATCTGCTAATAAATGGATTTGGCTGATCACTGCCACCTTTATCGTCATTGGCTTAGCACTGTTCCCAATCGTCAATAATCTGCTTGCAAGCTATGGCTTTGCTGTCGTAGAAGACGATAACAGCAAGTTTTTGGGATTTCTTTCTTTCTATTGGATTAATGTCATTGCCTTCGTGCTTTCTATTACTGCCCAAGCAGCGATGATTTTGCGTTATTCATTTAACTGGTGGTTATGGATATTCTCAAACTTCGTCTGGTTGACCGTAAACTTAATGTCTGGTAATTATATTTTTGCGATACAGACCATGATTTATCAAATCAATTCCTGTATTGGTCTCTATGAATGGCACCGGAGTGAAAGGGATGCGCTAGCAATACCCGCATAATGATAGGACAAAAAGTCGCTAAACTCTTAATATGTAATAAATAAAAACTGACAAAACAATGGCTTATGCCTATAGGGTCTACCATATAAAATAGTAGACGGTCTCGAATAATGTTATAACTGTTATTGAAGATTGTAGTGATGAATGGCTAATAACTTATCGCTGACAAGGAGGTTAGTATGTCTCGAGTTTTTCATAAAAAGATGTCTAAACGCACTCTAGAGCAATGGCTATCTGAATACGCGGTTAGCCATCAAAATCTGGTTAATAAAAAAATCCATTGGTTATGTGTCCCCACCATCTTTGTCAGTATTTTAGGGATGGGGATGTCGTTATCAGTCTGGTTTACCTTGATAATGAGCGCGTTAGTGCTGCTGTTTTATATCCGACTTTCCACCCCATTATTTTTAGCAATGGGAATTTTTATCCTACTCTGCTTGGCGGTAATGGCAGTTATGCCGTGGGGCTTTAAAATCTGGGCAAGTGTGTTTGTCATCGCTTGGATTGGTCAGTTTGTCGGTCATAAAATCGAAGGTAAAAAACCCTCCTTTTTTGAAGATTTACAGTTTTTATTAATCGGTCCAGCATGGGTTGCTAATAGCTTAATGAAAAACAAAAAACATAAACAACAAGCCACATAAAACCAATCAATTTAAAACCAATCAATTTAAAACCAATCAACTTAAAAATAGACAACAAAAAAAGCGCAATCTTGCTCTTGATATAACAGAGACAAGATTGCGCTTTTTATTTGATAACCTTATTTACTTAAAGGTTAGCTATTATATATTTAGCTACTATCTATTAATCTAATGTTTGCACACCGCCACCATTGACAAAAATCGTCTGACCACTGACCCAAGTGGAAACTGGTGACGCAAAATATAACATCGCACCGGCAATATCATCGGCTTCACCCAAACGCTGAATAGGCGTATGTGCCAGCATTTTCTTTTCAATCTCTGGCGTTAATACTGTTTTTAAGGCATCGGTACGGGTTGCGCCCGGACCGACCGCATTGATACGCACTTCAGGGCCAAAATCATGCGCTAAGTTAGCCACCATATGATTGACTGCCGCTTTTGATGCCGCATAACCACTCATATCTGGGCTTTTATTAACACTCGACATCGAAGTGGTGATAACAATTGAGCCATAGCCCGACTCTTTCATATGTGGCACACATAATTGACTGAGGCGCCAAGCACTAAAAACGTTCAACTCAAAGTCACGGCGGAAGTCATCGACTGTGATTTTAAACGGGTTTTCTTGACCGCCACCGCCGCCGCCAGCATTGTTAATTAAGATATTGATGCAGCCAAACTCTGCTATGACTTTATCAACCATCGCCACTAAGTCTTCGTCTTTTAAAATATTGCATTCGACTGCTAAGCCTTTGACACCAAATTCTTCGATATCTTTGACCGCCGCTTTGGCATCGTCCAGTTTTAAATCAGCAATAACAATGTTTGCCCCAGCTTGAGCCAAACGTAGCGCCGTTGCTTTCCCAATCCCATTGGCGCCACCAGTGATAATCGCTGTTTTTCCGGATAGATCAAACAACTCGTTAAATTCTTTAGGTTGAAACTCTTGCATGTTGGTTCCTCATTATAGTTATTTATTATTAAATCTACCGTTTGAATACGCTAAATATAGATATCTGTTTTATACGTGAAACTTTGGTCAGTGGGCTTTTTTGTGCTTAACATTTAGAAGCGTTCCTAGTATGGACGGCTCTTTTCAGTTTCATGTGCTAAGTTCGCTCACTTTTTGTAACTATTATTTGCAATAACTGACGCTAAGTTGCTCACTGCTAGGTTACAGCCATCTGGCTAGTCAAATCGTTTTTGCTCAAATTTCAGCCATAAAAAAAGCCTCACTATATAATATATAGTGAGGCTTTTTAGTATTTGGAGCGGGAAAAGAGATTCGAACTCTCGACCCCAACCTTGGCAAGGTATTAGAACTATTTTACTTTAAATTACATTAAGCTAAAACGTACATTATGATAGGCTTTAACCCTTTATATATTATGGGTTGTAAACATTATTTAGCATAATTTAAAATAGATTATTCATATTTTAGTTACTTTATTTTACAAGTACTGATAAACGATATTTTTTTATATATCGTTAGATATATCTACTCTCACCCTACCTTTATCCTAAAAGTGTGAGTATCTACAAACAAAAATATGTTCAAAGAGAATAAAATTTTATTAAATAGAAAGTGCAATTATCAAACTTATATAAACAATATTGTAATAACTGGTCAGTTGTTACTAACATAAAATGTCAGGCTTATGGCGAAAAATAAATTACAAAACAAATATAAAATAAGACACGGTCTTTACACTACCTTTAATCGTAACTCCAAGCTTACTACCTATAAGCTTAAATGCATAGGGCACGCAAACATTTGCAGTAGTTACCAGAACAATGATGATTAGACTAATGCCACCAACAAACTGACATATCTTACCAACCAGATAACTTATTCTGACTAAAAATGCCATTTGCCACCAACAAATAAGTTAAACTTTACAGGCAGCACTAGCCACTTTGGCTTTTTCGTAAACGGCATCTGCATCTAAACCTAGAGCCTTGACATCAGTAAGGTATTTTTGGGTCCCTTTTTCAAGAGGTCCTTTCCAGTCTGGGTCATTGAGAGGATCAGGAATCTCGATGATAGTATCTCCTTTTGCACGAGCCTGTTCCATAACTCTAGAATCTTCTCTATCAAACATTTGTCCTGCAATGTCTGCCATTACTTTACCTGAATTATCGTCAATTATTTTTTTCAAATCATCAGATAAGCTTTCGTATTTATCTTTATTCATCGTTACCAATAAAGCTGAACTGTAGAAAGGTATATTAGTATGTGCGTTAGTTAATTCCGTAATTCTAAAATCACCAGTAGGACTCCAAGCAAAGCTCAATCCATCAATAACACCACGTTGTAATGAAGTATAAATATCAGTAGCAGGTAATCCTACAGGAGAAGCGCCAGTAGCTTCGATAATATCACCTGCAATTGCTGAAGGCCTACGAATACGCATACCTTTCATATCTTCTGGGGTACGAATAACTTTATCTACTGTATGGAATGCTCCAGGACCTGCACCCATCATAAATAGTAGGTGAGTATCGTTATATTCGGTAGAAATATCACCATCATCATAAAGTTTTTGTAACATGCAACTCATTTGACTGGCTGAATTTGATAAGCCCGGCAACTCGGCAATTTGGGTTAATGGGAAGCGCCCAGCATCATAACCCTGAACCTGTGCTCCAATATCAATGGTTCCCTTAGCAGTAGAGTCATAAGTAACATCTGCTTTACTTAAAGTTGCAGAGGGATAAATCTCAACTTTCAATTGACCATTTGATTCCGTTTCGAGCTTTTTAGCCCAAGGTTCAAACACGTCAGTTTGCATTGCAGAAGTTGCAGGCCAAAAGTGTGAAAACCGTAGAGTAGTTGTTTCTTGTGGTGAAGTGGCAGAAGCCTCATTATTACTATCTGACTGACCAGAACAACCTGTCATACCTAATGTTACTGCTATAAATAAAGATATAGCACCAACTTTAATTTTAATAGACATTTTTATCTCTTCCTTGTAGATAAATGAAAAGTTATGTTTACTCACAATATATTACACATAGTTTACAATAATGTAATCACATTATTATGTTAATTGAATATTAAATTATCTAAGTTGAATTGTTAATCAACAGTTATTTAAATGATAAAAACCTCATAAATACTACATCGAAAACTATTATTTTTATTCTAAGTAGTTATATCTTAAGAAAAAAATAATAATTAGCCGATTATTTATGAGGTTTTATAGTAATGATTAATTATTTATGCTTAAACGGATTCAATTGCCATAGCAATGCCTTGACCAACACCAATACACATAGTAATCAACGCTTTGCGACCGGGATTGCCAGCAATGTCTGTCAATGCACTACCAGCAATGCGTGCACCTGAAGCGCCTAGAGGATGACCTAAAGCAATAGCACCACCATTTGGATTAAGCCGAGTATCATTAGGCTCAATACCGAAGTAATTTAATACTGCTAAGCTTTGACTAGCAAATGCTTCATTAAGTTCAATGACATCAAAATCAGACATCTTAAGTCCCGTACGCCTTAACAACGTTTCAACTGCTGCTATAGGACCAATTCCCATTATACGTGGTTCTACTCCTCGAGCAGCAGTAGCAATAACGCGAACTTTAGGTATAAGATTGTGTTGCTTACAGGCGTCTTCAGATGCAAGAAGTAAGGCCGCTGCACCATCATTAACTCCTGAAGCATTACCCGCAGTTACTGTGCCACCAGCAAAAATAGGTCTGAGTTTCGATAGGCTCTCTATAGTAGTATCAGCACGAGGATGCTCATCAGTATCTACTGTAATTAGGCCTTGTTTACGATCAGTATAAGTAACTGAAATAATCTCTTTTGCTAAGCGCTCAGTGGCTTTGGCAGCTTTCATTTGCGAATGATATGCAAACTCATCTTGTGCCTCACGTGAGATATTAAATTCTTGGGCTACGTTTTCTGCGGTTTGTGGCATAGAGTCGATACCATATTGTGCTTCAAGCGCTTTATTAGTAAAGCGCCAGCCAATAGTGGTATCATAAACCTCAGCGTTACGATCAAACGCTCTAGTAGGCTTGCTCATGACAAAAGGTGCCCGTGACATGGACTCCACGCCACCTGCCAACATGACATCAGTTTCGCCTGACTTGATACTTCTAGCTGCCAAACCAATGCAGTCAATACCTGAGCCACAAAGACGATTAAGAGTAGTGCCAGGTACTTCGACAGGGTATCCCGCTAACAGAAGGGACATCCGTGCAACATTTCGGTTATCTTCACCTGCTTGATTGGCACACCCAAATAGACAATCATCAATCATTTTTGTATCAAAGTCATTGTTTTCACGAATATGCCGAAGAACTGTAGCTGCCAAATCATCCGGACGAATTGATGATAGGCTACCACCGTATCTACCAAATGGGGTACGGCAGTAATCTACTATATATACGTCTCTCATTTTATTCACTCAGTTTAATATTGGCGCAATTGATCATTAAGAAATTTTATCTGCTATCTATACTATAAAAATAGTAGATATCAAAAAAACCGTTAAAATTGTCTGAAACTTGAGTACCAATTATGTGGTTATTAAACGTCAAAATCTACTACAGCAGTTTCAGTTTGTACATGCGCCTGACAGGTAAGTACATATCCGAGATCAACCTCATAATCTTCAAGCCCATAGTTGACATCCATAGTGGCTGACCCATTAATCATTTTTGCTTTGCAAGTCGCGCAGACTCCGCCTTTGCAGGCAAAGGGTACATTCGTACCAGCCTCAATCGCTGCATCAAGAATGCTTTGACCTTTAGCTAAACCAATTATCTGCTTACGACCACCAGAGATAATAGTGATTTGTTTGTCAGAATTACTATGTGTAACAGGGCGACGTACAGTCTGACTGGTAGGAGTACCAAACAGTTCAAGATGAATATTCTTTTTATCGATACCTTTTTCAATTAAAGCAGCCCTAAACCCTTCAATTATAGGTAATGGACCACATAGATAAGTATGATCCAACTTCTCAGTATCAACAAAAGCAGACAATAGCTGCTCAAACCGCTCACCTTCAGGACGAACTGATAGAATATCCAAATCTCTAGGTTCACGTGTCAAAACATGAACAATTGATAACCGATCCATGTATCTATTCTTTAAAGCTTCAAGCTGCTCAAAGAACATTATACTCTGGCGTTTAGCATTGATGTATACAAAATCTATCTGAGTGTGTTCATTATTTTCAAGCAAATATGTCATCATTGCTAAGATAGGTGTAACTCCACTCCCAGCCGCCACAAAAAGATATTGTGTTGCTTGCTGCATAGACTCAACGTTTTCGACAGGTAAACAAAAATCTCCTTGGGGTGCCATAACTTCAAGAACATCACCCACTTTTATCGTGTGGAATACATGCTGAGAGAAAACCCCTTCAGGCACACTTTTAATACCTACCCGCAAATAATCGTCACCCATCTGACATATGGAGTAAAAGCGCTCAACCACCTTATCTGCAATATGAGTTTTGAGTTTCAAATGTTGGCCAGGTATAGCTTTGAACTGGTTTGATAATTTTTTCGGGATATCAAACTTCAATGTCACGGCTTCATCAGTTTCAGGAAGTACTTCGACTACCTTTAGAGCATGGTAGACATACATAATTATTCCTTTAAAATTTGTAGTCAATTATTAATAATTAAGTAGGTTAGACATTTATAACTAAGAGATATTTTTTATTGTAAAATAAACCAGTACCTCACTAGTAACCTTTTTTAATGGCACTTAAAGTACTCAAATGGTTCCTTACACTCAAGGCATCGGTATAGAGATTTACATGCAGTAGAGCCAAAATGACTAACCACTTGATAATCATGGCTTCCACAGTTTGGGCAGCGCCTAGGCTCGTTATTATCCCCTGAACCTGGTGGTGCAATACCATAGGTTTCAAGCTTAACTAGTGCCTCAGGTGATATCCAATCTGTTGACCAAGCTGGAATTAGTTGCTCTTTTAAAATAGGTTCAGGGTAACCTGCATCTGTTAACGCATCACTCACCATCTTCCTAATCGCTACTGTAGCAGGACAGCCAATATATGTAGGAGTAAGGGTCACAGTAATAGATCCTGCTTGCTTATCGGTACTGACATCTCTAATAATACCTAAATCATCTAACGTCAATACTGGTACCTCAGGATCAGGTACCTCAGCCAATATTTTTTTGATCTCTTCAATATCAAGCATCGGTGTTAGCTGAATTTTAGTCATAATAGTATCTACCATTTAGCATTAGGAAATTCACGACGTAAGGATTGCATTTCAGCCAGTAAAATACCAAGCGTTTCGGTATGTAGTCCTTGTGTGCCACCGCTGTGATGATAGGTATCTTGTGGCATAGTAAGGCCAGCTTCTTCGATAAGAGCAAGAACATCCCTGCGCCACTGTAACTTTACAGTTGCCATTGACTCTATGATTCCCAATTCTTGGGCCGATTTAATAGTATCGTCTTCTTCAAAAAGCTCATTAGTATAAGCCCAAATATCATTTAAAGCCGACTGCAGTCTACGATGACTCTCATCAGTGCCATTGCCAAGACGTATCAGCCAAGCACGTTGATGAATGTAATGATATTGAACTTCTTTTGAAGATTTAACAGCGATAGATTTAAAAGCATCAATACTACTATTTTGCATATCTTGGTACAGATATTTAAAGTAAGTGCTAATAAAGAACCCACGTAACGTAGTAACCGCGAAATCACCTTTTTCTAACTCAGCTAGCAGATAATTAGTATATTCACGCTCGTTACGAAAATACGCTAATCTGTCAACATCTCTCTTTTCATCATCATTATTTGCTGCAACATCTAGCCAAGTCATAGCTTGACCCAGAGTGTCTAAACCAATATTGGCAAGAGCAAGCTCTTCTTCTATAGTAGGTGCGTGACCCACCCATTCGCAATGACGTTGAGCCAGTATTAATGTTGTGTCACCTAAACGCAACGCATAATCAAAAATAGCTTTTTCATGATTTATAACTGTAGTATTCATAGCAATCTCTATTGGTAAATTATGTCAATTACATGTGACCAACTTCAATTGGAATATCATAAAAAGTTGGATGACGATAGATTTTATCAACAGATGGTTCTATGAATACATCTTGATCATCGTAGTCTAATGAAGTAATATTATTAGACTTGACTACCCAGATAGAAGTTCCTTCATTACGACGAGTGTATAGATCACGAGCATTTTGTAATGCCATTTCATCGTCAGTCGCATGCAACGATCCGACATGTTGGTGAGATAAACCAGCTTTAGCTCTAATAAATATTTCGTATAATTGAGGTTCACTCATAGCTAACTCCTTTAGCATTAGGTAAAGACCAGATTTATCTGGTGATATTAATATATAATTAGATTAGAAGAAAATATTTCTGTAAAAGAAGACATCTTTATAATAAACAAAATTGAATAAATCTCTAAGTGCATAAAAACAATATGCTTTGGGTAGACCACATACAATAGCGATAGCTAAACGCAATCGCTATTGTATAGTTTATTTAAAAGCAGAGAAAGGATGTTCAACTAAGCTGCCTCGTTCATACTCTTTTTAGCATGGTAAGCAAGTCCTGCTTCAACTACCCATTTACCTTCCTCTTGGGCTTGGCGACGGGCATCCATACGTTCTTTATTACATGGGCCATAACCACTAACGACTTGTTTAAACTCTTTCCAGTCTATTGGACCATGATCATAATGACCAGTCTTTTCATTCCATTTTAAGTCAGGATCAGGAATAGTAATATCTAGGTATTCTGCTTGACGAACAGTTATGTCAATGAATTTTTGGCGTAGTTCATCATTACCGAGACGTTTAATCTTCCAAGCTATTGACTGTTCGCCATTAGCTGAATCACTATCATGTGGACCAAACATCATTAAAGAGGGCCACCAAAATCGATTAATGGAATCTTGTACCATTGCTTTTTGTTCAGCGTTACCTTCTTTAACTAGTTCAGTTAACAGTTCATAGCCTTGACGTTGATGGAATGACTCTTCTTTACAAATACGCACCATAGCTCGAGCATACGGACCATATGAAGTACGTTGCAATGCCACTTGGTTAACGATAGCTGCACCGTCAACTAACCAGCCGATCATGCCCATATCTGCCCAGCTTCTTGTAGGATAGTTAAATATAGAAGAATACTTCAGCTTCCCTTCAAGCATTGCATCAATGGTAGCTTGTCTTTCTGCTCCTAATGTCTCAGCAGCACAATACAAATATAAACCGTGACCTGCCTCGTCCTGAATCTTAGCCATAAGAATGGACTTGCGGCGTAATGATGGAGCACGAGCTAACCAGTTCGCTTCTGGTAGCATACCAACAATTTCAGAATGGGCATGCTGTGATATTTGACGAATCAAACTTTCACGATATGCTTCTGGCATCCAGTCTCTAGGCTCTATCTTTACATCCCGTTCTATCTTGTCTTCAAACTTTTTGAGTTCAGCGTTACTCATAACTTACTCCTTGTTGTGTGTTTACCTACAATATATATTGTATAGTTGATACTACTATCATAGAGAATATATATTATATTCAAAGACTTATAATGTATTAAAAATATTATTAAATATAAATATAGCACAATATCGATAATGCACACAATTTATTGTCAGCATCAAATATACTTACTTGACCTCTGATCACTTTACTACCTGCACGTATTACTTCGGCATTAATAGTAATTTTTCCAGCTTTTATTGGTCTCAGAAATTCGGTATTGGAACTCAATGTCACTATCTCTTGTGCCTGACCTATCTGAGTTAAAACTGGAAAGATCAATAAAGAATCAGCTAAAGTCATAATAGCTTGACCTGAAAGTATCTCTGAAGCATTTGGTCCAGGAACTTTCCTATATAAATCAGGGTTATACGCTAATTCATATAATGCTTTGCCTGCAGTAAGTTCTATAATCTCAACAGAGAAATTATTAAGTACCCATGCAGGAAATACTTCATCAATTTGTTTTTTAATAATATGGCCATACTTAGATATAATATTTGAATTAGCATTAATCATCAAAGGATTATTCCTATAGAGATAGATAGTTCAAGTCAGTCACCTATTTTAAATAATCAGATTAAAAACTGACAAACTAAAAGTATAAAAATATATTTAATCTTATTTATTAGCTCTAAATCAATTTTTGCCTTTATAAAAAATAGCAGGCCGTTTCTCTAAAAAAGCAGTGACGCCTTCTTTGTAATCATCGCTATAACCTGCTTTTTGCTGATAATTTGCTTCTAGCTCAAGTTGCTCTTCTAACGAATTTTTCGTCGCCTGATTTAAAGCTTTTATTGTGAGTGCAGTGCCAAGGGCAGGACCATGGGCCAAAGTTGTCGCTAATTTCACTGCTTCATTCATGAGCCTATCGGATTCGTAGATTTTCCACACTAAGCCATAACCTAAAGCTTGCTCTGCACTTAGGTTGGCGTTAGTTAACACCAAAGCTTTTGCACGTGCCAGACCGACCAACTGTACCAATATCCAAGTCAATCCTGAGTCTGGTACAAGTCCAATCTTGCCAAATGCCATCACAAATTTGGCTTTGTCTGAGCATAGAACGATATCACAAGCCAAAGCAATACCGATTCCTGCTCCAGCTGCCACACCATTAACTACTGCTATAGTAGGTTTGCCTAAATTTTTTAAACGCTTCATTAATGGATTGTAAAACTCTGTAATGGTTTTACCTAAATCATAAGTTTGTTTGCGAGGGTCGCGGTTGCCTAAATCCTGTCCTGCACAAAAGCCTTTACCCTCACCAGTAATTATGATAGCGCGCGCTTGATCGTTAGCCACTACCTCATCAAGTATTGTGGAAAGTGCATTATGCATTTCTTCATTAAAAGAATTAAGCTGTTTGGGACGGTTTAGAGAAATAACAGCGATACCGTCTTGGTACGTGAGTTTTACAGTATCTGATACAATATTCTTAGAAGTCATTATAATCCTCAATCCATTGAGCCTTACAGAAGCAAAGTAGGTATTTATAGAACGATAGTAGTTAAAATTATTAGGATTAACAAGTAAAAGGCGTAAAATACATGAGAAAAATAAAAACAGATATACGAGAAAAATAAAAACATTGTTGATTTGCCTTATTTTTTTGTTCAAAATACTGGCATAAAAGGGATTATATAAATATTTTCAAGAATTTCTTTCATGTACTTTATTGTGTGCTAATGTGTACCTTATTGCATCATAAATACTAATGTAGTATGGTTTTTCAGCCTACTAAGACATATTAGTAAGAAAAATTGGGTTTAAAAAGTGAAAGTATTGAACGTTAAAAGTGGAAGATACTAATTCTCACAAGGAGCAGTAAATGTCAGATTTATATGAAAAACATAAAGAAAAGCTATCAAAAGCTAGAGAAGCTATCAAAAATAGAAAAGAATGGTCGGCTTATCCGGAAATGCCAAGTGAAAAGCATTATGGCGAAGGTGCTAAACAAAAAGGCGAAGATGATTTTCATGCTTTGTTAGGCGGTACATATAAGTTTAAAGTACCCATGCAAGATGCTGAGTATGTCCAATGTAATGCCACGTCTCCTTATGGTATTGATATGGGCATGCAGTATCCAAAGCTTGATAAAACTATCCTGTTAGAGCGATCACAGCAAGCACAAAGAGAGTGGCGAAAGCTTGATTACCAGACACGCTTTGGTATTTGTATGGAAATGCTTGAAAGGCTATCACAACAGTCATTTTTGATGGCTCATAGTATTATGCATACTACAGGTCAGCCTTATATGATGTCGTTCCAGGCAGGTAGCCCCCATGCCTTAGAACGTGGTCTTGAGACAATTGCCTATGCAGCTAATGCAATAGAATCAACTGCCCCAACTGTGGAATGGAATAAAGTAACAGGCAAGGACAAAGAAGGAAAACTAATTTCAGTCAAAATGAATAAGACATTCAAAACACGTGGTAAAGGCGTGGGAGTAATGATTGGTTGTGCAACTTTCCCAACATGGAATGGGTATCCTGGACTCTTTGCTAGTTTATCTACAGGCAATAGCGTTATTGTTAAACCTGCCGATAAAGCGATTCTTCCTTTAGCCATTACTGTAGATATTATGCGCGAGGTCTTACAAGAAGCTAATATTAGTCCAGACGTCGTTCAAATTGCTATTGCTAACGGTGATCGTGCATATACACAAGATATTGTACAAGACGATAGTATTAAGATGATCGACTTTACGGGTGGTAATACCTTTGGTGACTGGCTTAAAAAGAACACTGATGGTGTGCAGCTATATCTAGAACAAGCAGGATTAAATAATATTCTTATTGAATCAACTGATAACTTTAGGGCGATGACGAGCAATATTGCTTTTTCATTGTCATTATATTCAGGACAAATGTGTACTGCTCCACAGAATATTTATATTCCTAAAGACGGTATTGAGACCAATGATGGGCATAAAAGCTTCGATGAGGTAGCTGGAGGTATTGCTTCTGCGGTTGAAAAACTTTTAGGCGATGATAAACGTGCTTTTGCTTTATTGGGCGCCTTAAATAGCGAGGATGTAGATAAGCGGGTGAATGAAAGTGCAAATAGTGACAAAACATTCGTACTTGGCATGCAAACAGTAAATTATGACGCTTTCCCTGACGCTAAGACTGCTAAACCGCAACTTATTAAAGTTACCCAAAACGATGTAGAAATATATGAAGAACAATTCGGTCCAATAGCATATGTAATTGCTACTGAGGATGCGCAAAATAGCCTCAAATTAGTTTGCGACAGCATTGAGCAACATGGCGCTATGACAACTTCTTTATACAGCAAAGAGGAAGAGTTTAAGAACAAAGCAATGGATGATATTTCTGATGCTGGATCTCCGCTTTCTGTTAATCTCACTGGGATGGTATATGTGAATCAATCTAATGCTTATTCAGATTTTCATGGTTCAGGTCTCAACCCTGCAGCTAATGTTTGCTTGACTGACTTGGGCTTTGTAGCACCTCGTTTCGGTTGGGTAACGGTACGTGAACAGACCAACTAATAATCCGATAATAGTCAGTTTACCTTTATCCCTTTGATTATATTTTCAATTTTTTGACTTTATATATTCATTGATTTTTAGATAAATCGGCTGAGGCTTAGTTCAAGTTAATGATAGAGCCTACTGGCAACAAACAGTTGGCTCTATTTTTTACTTTATTAGTTCTATTGTTTGTGTGCGCAAATATTAATTTAATGACATACAAGGAAGTTGTGTATGAGTACTAAAAAATTCATCGTTGGTGTAATCGGTGCAGGTACAATGGGTCAGGGTATAGTGCAGCTTGCTCTACAAGCTGGTCATGGCGTTATTCTAGTAGATAAATCTCAAAAGCAATTAGAAATCGCGCAAGCATCGCTTGATACTTTATTTATTAAGTTTGTCAAAAAAGAAAAGATTACTCAACAAGAAAAAGATAATTGGCTAGGTGCACTGGTACTTAGTAAAAATAGTAGTGAATTAACTGATGCTAAGCTAGTTATTGAGGCGATTGTAGAGCAACTGGATATAAAGAAACAAGTATTTAGCGAACTTGAGTCTATCATCAGTCATGACGCTATTTTGGCTACCAATACTTCTTCGCTTTCTGTTACCGCTATTGCGTCATGCCTACAAAAGCCGCAGCGCTTTATCGGGCTACACTTTTTTAATCCTCCTGGCATCATGCCATTAGTTGAGGTAATTGATGCTCTTCAAACTCATACTGAGACTACACAAAATTGTATTGAATTGATGCAAAGTTGGGGCAAGTCGCCAGTGAGATGTAAAAATACGCCAGGCTTTATTGTTAACCGTGTCGCCCGTCCATTCTATGTCGAAAGCTTCCGTCTACTCGAAGATCAAATTACAATTCCTGCCCACCTTGATGCCAGTATGCGTAGTGCAGGGTTTAAAATGGGTCCTTGTGAATTGACGGACTTTATAGGGCAAGATATCAACTATGCAGTTAGCTGCTCTGTGTTTGATAGCTTGTTTTATCCCACACACTTGCGACCAAGTTATATACAAGGCAGCCTAGTTGAGGCAGGTTTTCTTGGTCGTAAAACAGGTAAAGGTTTCTATAACTATAGTAATGAAGACTCTAGACAAAACCAAAATGTTCATGAGAACTCTTTAAAGACTGATAAAAAATCGATTAGTTTTTCGGCTTATGGTCGTCAATCTTGGGTAAATGAGCAGTTAGATGAGCAAGATAGTCAAAGTATCGATAATAATTCAAGAGTAGAAAGTGCTCCACTGCTAGATAATTTAATTGGAGTGTTAGAAAATAATGTGTGCATGTATGCCTCAGATGGTAGGTTGGCTGCCGACTGGGAAGACTCGCTTCAAGTACCTATTATATTAGTAGATATCAAACATCCTAATAAGCAATCTGCAACAGTTGCGATAGCAGCAGGCCCTAAAGCTTGTATTATAATGGATGGCAGATTGCCTCAATCTTTGGGAAGTATAGACTGGATTCTAGTAACAGATTGTCCCGGCTTAATAAATCTGCGCGTCATTAGTATGATTATCAACGAAGCAGCTATTTGTGCCACTCAAGGTATAGCTACACCCGAAGGTATTGATACCGCCCTCAAAGGTGGTGTTAATTATCCTTTAGGTGCCTTTGAATGGCTTGAGTTTATTGGTACCGAAGTAGTTGTTAACACACTAAGTGCTCTGAGCTGTATGTATGGTAGTGGCAGTTATGTTGTTCCACACATGCTTGCAACGCAATTGTCTAAGGAACGTACTAATGGCTAATAACGACTCTAAGAATGAGGACCAATCAGTTGAAGCTAGTTTTTTGACCCGGTCACCTAGTTTGAATCGCTCATTGTTGTCGAACAAGGTTTCAGGTGAGGCTATTGAGCGAGGCAATATAATAAATGAAGATAATCAAGCACTAGATATTGCAAATAAAATGCTTGCTGAGGACTACTATTCACAGCATTTAGGCATTAAAATTGTAACAGCTAGAGCTGGTTATTCAGTTTGTAAAATGCTGGTTCAGTCTTTTCATTCCAATGGTCATGGTAGTTGCCATGGTGGGGCAATATTTAGCTTAGCTGATACTACATTTGCCCATATATGTAATGCTCATAATCAAATTGCAGTTGGTCATATTTGTACTATCGCTTACTGGCGACCGGGTAACCTCGGTGATGAGCTATATGCTTATGCCTATGAGTCAGGGGTGCATGGGCGTTCAGGCTCTTATCGTATAGAGATAACTTGTGGTGAGGACGGAGAATTAGTAGCTGAGTTTCAAGGGTTCAGTCGCTCTTTAAAGGGACAAAGTCATTTTTAATAGCGCTATTTGAATTTATATAACCTTACATATTACTAATTACTAACTATTTTTGAAAAGGAATTTAAAATGAGTTTAGATTTTTATAATCGTATTGAAGTTGCGTCTCGTGATGAGATATCTGCGTTACAATTAAAGCGTCTTAAGCGCACTATCAAACATGCTTACAATAATAATGCTTTTTGGAAAAACCATATGGCAAGTGCAGATGTTCATCCAAATGATATCAAGTCATTGGAAGATTTAGGCAAACTCCCATTTATGAAAAAAAGTGATTTTAGAGACAATTATCCTTTAAAGTTATTATGTGTTGATCGCAGTGATATAGTAAGAATACATGGATCATCAGGTACAACAGGTAAACCCACTATTGTGGCTTATACTCGAAATGATATTGATATGTGGTCAGAAGCAGTAGCTCGTTCTCTAGTAATCGCTGGCATTACCCCTAACGATACAGTACAAGTAGCTTATGGGTATGGATTATTTACTGGAGGTATGGGCGCTCATTATGGTGCTGAAAAATTAGGCGCAGCGGTTATTCCAATATCAGGTGGGATGACTAGTCGTCAGATTCAAATTATTGAAGAGCTTGAACCAGCGGCCATGATGGTAACACCATCCTACATGGTTAATATAGCTGAAGCTATGGAAAAAATAGGGAAAGACCCTCGAAAAACTAGCCTGCGTGTGGGTATATTTGGCGCGGAGCCCTGGACTAACGAGATGCGAAACCATATTGAGGAACGCTTTGATATAGATGCGGTAGATATATACGGGCTATCTGAAGTGGTCGGCCCGGGCGTAGCGCAAGAAGCGGTAGCTAGTAAAGGTGGTCTTACTTTTTGGGAGGATTTATTTTATCCTGAAATCATCAATTCTGAAACTGGGGAAGTACTACCTGATGGTGAGCAGGGTGAGTTAGTCATTACTACACTTATGAAAGAGGCTATGCCTGTAATTCGTTATCGCACTGGCGATATTACTCGCATTATTCCGGGAGATGTACGATCAATGCGCCGCATTGAAAAAATTACAGCTCGAAATGACGATATGATCATCTTGCGTGGAGTGAATATCTATCCTTCGTTGTTAGAGGAGCAGATTATGAAAGTATCTGGTTTATCTTCTAACTATCTAATAGAACGCTATCATATGGGAGCAATGGATCAATTACGCATACGTGTAGAGCCGGTTGATGAGAGCCAAAGTGGCTCGCGCTTGAAGAAAGAGCTTATTTATAATATTAAATCAACCATAGGTGCTAGTGTAGAAGTTATTATTGAGCCTATGGGAGTTTTACCACGCTCAGAAGGCAAAGCTAAACGAGTCCTTGATTTACGCCGGAAACCTTGATAGTAAAGATATCTTTATATAATATCAGGATAATTCATGAATTATCCTAGGATACATTAACAAATAATTTTGATAAGGTCTATTGGGTAAGCTTTAGGCCTTTTAAGATTGCTACATATCACTATGAAAGTAATAGGCTTGCAAACGTTACTTAGATGTAATATTTTTGGATGTTTATTTTAGGTTGAGATTGAAGCAATAATATAAACTTGTAATAAAAGAAGGTATTTATGGAACACAAATCATTTTTGCAAGTAACCAAGTTAGTTGATGGTATTTTTCAACTGGGTATTAATCGTACAGAGCGCAAAAACGCACTCAATACCGAGCTAGTTGTACATTTAGCAGATACCATAGAGTCTATTGTAAAAACAGAGTCAGCTAGAGTCATCATCATATATGGTCTAAAAGGTAATTTTGCTGCTGGAGCTGATATCGACGAAATAGCAACCCTAAGTCCAAAACAGGCTCTGCTAGACGCTAGAGTTAGCGCATGGCGCCGTATCAGACAATGCCCTATTCCCTTAATTGCTGCTGTTGAGGGTTATTGTCTCGGCGGTGGTATGGAACTACTACTTTCTTGCGACTTTGCATTAGCTCATAAAGACGCTAAGTTTGGTCTACCTGAAGTGAAGTTAGGTCTTATGCCGGGCGCTGGTGGTACTCAAATTTTACCAAGAATCATCGGTAAAAATAGAGCAGCAAGAATGATATATTCGGGTGAAATCATGCCAGCTTCTACAATGGCAGAATGGGGTGTGATTACTGATTTATGTGATGAGAACGTATTAGAATCTGCTGTATCAGTAGCAACAAAAATAGCAAGAAATGCCCCATTTGCTATCAGCCAAGCAAAGCGATCGTTAAACAACTCAGTAGAAATGGGACTTGAATCAGCAATGAGTTTTGAGCGACAGACTTTCTCAATTTTGGCCGCTACTACCGACAAGACAGAAGGCATTGCTGCATTTAAAGAAAAAAGACATGCTAAATTTACCGGAAACTAAATCTCCCTATCATCATTCGTGAAATTAATAATATATTTTAAATATAGTCATAATATTATTATCAATAATAAAAGAGATAACTATGAAAAAGAATATCGTAGTAGAGTCAAATAACCTGACAAACGATGTAAAAGCTGTTTTGAAAAAATACGAGTACGTAAATGTCATACAATATGAATTTGGTATATATAAACTATCCTTAAACAGACCTGAGGCTTTTAATGCCCTTAACGATGAATTGATGTTTCAACTGAGTGAAGTTGTTTCTTTGTTACAACATAATAACGCTCGTTGCTTGGTACTGACTGGTAACAAAAAAGCTTTTGCTGCTGGAGGTGACATTAGTGAGATGAGCGGCAAAAGTTATGCTCAAGTCGCAGAGGAACAATATGTCACATCAATATGGTCAAAGCTAGAACAGCGTAATATTCCCATTGTGGCCGCAGTAAACGGTTTAGCACTAGGTGGTGGCTGTGAGCTAGCTATGCTTTGTGACATTATAGTAGCTGGTCACAGTGCGACGTTTGGATTACCTGAAGTAGGTTTAGGGATTATACCAGGAGCGGGTGGAACGCAACGATTGATTCGTGCTGTAGGTAAAGCTAAAGCAATGGACGTTATATTAAGTGGAAAAACATTGACAGCTATAGAGGCTGAGCGTAGCGGTTTGGTTTCAAGAATCGTTGAAGACGATAAAGCGGTCGAAGAAGCACTTTATGTTGCACATAATATAGCTAAGCGCTCCAAGCCTGTAATTAGTATGGCAAAAAAAGTAGTAGATTATGCCAATGAGTCCAGCTTACAGAATGGTATGCAATATGAACAGCAAAATTTTTATGCTACATTTGCATTAAGCGACCAAAAAGAAGGTATGAAGGCTTTTTTAGAAAAGCGTCAACCAAATTGGCAAGATAAGTAAGATAAATCACTGCCTCACTAAAAAAATCCTCACTTTTAAAGTGAGGCTTTTTTTAGTGAGGCAGTGATTTAACCGTCCTGATTTTATCGGAGACTCATTAGTTTAAAAAAATAGAGTGATAAATAAACTTCAAAAATGCGCTATCTGTATACTAATTGAAGCAACAAGCGATTACCCATCGACATGGTGTGCGTCCTAAGCCAGCTTTCGAAGCACTAAAGTCAGAATGTAAACAACCATAGAAAGTCAATGAGATATCATGCAAGGCTACCAACTTTTTCTCAAACAATGTGATTTATTATTTAAAACACAAACCGCAGAGTTTAAACGGTGTTGAGCTTACTACACTTGATTAAGTGAATTATTTTAGTGAAAAGCCTCTACACAGTGCGTTTAGTGATATGTCGCCTTTCGAGTTTGAGGCGACTTATTATGAAGACTTAATCTTTTCAGGTTTAGTAGCCCGAATCCAATAACGTTGCAATTTCACTTTGATCAGTCGATAGAAACTGTAATACTAGCGCATCTATGCTTCTTGTTCACCTTACTTTTGAAATTGCTCTTCATAGGCTAATCTAAAAAATGTCCATTAAGATTTAAAAATTTGCACCGTTTGTATAGAAGTATACTCTTTGAGACCCGCCTCTCCGAATTCCACTCCAAACCCTGAGTCCTTAACGCCACCAAATGGTGCATCAGGTTGAATCATTGCATGATTATTTATCCAAACTGTACCACATTCTAAACGTGAAGCAATAATTTGCGCTTTTTCCAAATTTTTAGACCATACTGAGCCACCAAGTCCAACTTGCAGCCGATTTGCACTGGTAATCGCATCTTCTACATTGCTAAATTTTATAATAGGTAAAATTGGACCGAACTGTTCCTCATCGACTAATCTTGAACCATCATTGATATTGTTTACTAGGGTTATGGGATAAAAGTAACCATTATCATTGGAAACTTTACCACCACATAAGAAATTTGCACCCCGATCCTTAGCATCTTCTACAAGCGCTTTTACGATATTTAGTTGCGCCTGATTCTGTAAAGGTCCAAAGTCTGTGTCTTCATCAAACCCATTACCCGTCTTCATACTGGTCGCTATGTTGGTCAATGCTTTACAGAGCTGGTCATGCACTGATTCATGAACATAAAGACGTTTTAGTGCTGCACAAGTTTGTCCGTTATTAATAAAAGAGGTTGCAAAAATTTTAGGGACGCAAGCGTCAATATCGGCATCGGCCAAGACAATACCTGCATCATTGCCGCCCAACTCAAGAGTCAAGCGTTTTAAGTTATCAGCAGCACTCCTCATAATGGCTTTACCTGTGAGTGTGGAGCCCGTAAAAACAACTTTGCGAATATCTTCATGTGAAGAAATAGCTGCGCCAATATCGCCTGCACCAGTCACCACATTCAACACGCCTTTTGGTAAAATTTCTTTAGCAATTTCACCAAAGTATAATATGGTCAATGGTGTCATTTCAGATGGCTTCATGACTACTGTGTTGCCAGTTAGCAAAGCAGGAATTATGTGCCAAACGCCTATTAGTAATGGATAATTCCACGGTGTAATTGAACCCACAACACCAAGCGGCTTGCGATGTAGCTCTATACGAGCGACATCATTATCCTGAATAGTTTCTGGAGTCAACTCCATGCTGGCTGTGCCACGTATCCATGCTAGTGCACCGTTAAGTTCAAATCCTGAACCTAAATCAGCAAATCCTTTCATAGGTTTGCCTTGTTCTTTAGTAAGTAGCGTCATGATATCCTTACCATGAGCTTCCACCGCATCAGCAAGTTGCATTAACTTGTCTCGCCGTTCTGCGTAAGTTAGTGCTGACCAATCAGGGAATGCCGCTTTGGCAGCAGCTACTGCGTCATTCAATTGTTCGACACTGGCCTTTGGACAGCGAGCGACCACAGATTTATCTGCAGGATTGATAACATCGAAATAATTGGTAGCTGCGATACTTTTACCGTTGATAATTAAGTTAAAATCTTTCATTACCTTACCTCTATATTGGTAGGATTATTATTTGTATGGTTAAACGACAAGACTGAAGCTAAACCATAAAACTAAATGAGTTGACTTTTTAGTCTTCACATAGATATCTTAAATTAACGTGAAGACTAAATAATTGCCAAATTTACAATGCAATACAACGAACGCTTCTATTTATCTTCACTTTGATTGTTTTGTAGCGATGGTGTTTGGTCAAAGAAATTCCACGGTTTTAATAGTACATTCACCCATTCTGTAGGCATGATAGGCCACTCTTCAGCTCGTGCGATATGGGTTGTACCTGTAGTGAGCCATGTCACTAGATCTTTATTATGGATGCCTTCGTCATTTGCAGTAAACATGCCTAATCCCGTATCTCGGTCAGAACGATTAGGATATTTTCCTTCTGGATACAGCTCATCTGAGTTATATTTGGTCACCCAAATCTGCTTATCCATAAAGTTGAGACGCTTAAACAACCACTCATCATCCGCAAAGTTAGCGCCTTTCGCGATGGGGTGAGTAGCTCCTGCAAACGGTATCATTTGATAAGACACAGGATTACCCATCCGGTTTTCCTTACTGGCATTACTGATTAGGCGGATGGTAGTAGGGTCGAAGTTTTCTATAGCTGCCTTCTCGGTCAACACCGTGGTTTCTCGAGTCTCCATTGCACTGGTACGCGGACCACCGCGAGTATTTGCTGCTACCACTGGATCTACCCGTGTTATATGATTGGACTCTCCGTCGATATCTAAATCCAAGCGGAAGTTATAAATATGCTGGTGAGTAGGACCGACGATATTATGATCAATCAGCGTACCGTAGCGAGTATCTTCTTCAGCAGTTGGGGAATGCATGGTGTCTGCAAGTACGGCTTTGACTGCTTCAATGCCCGTGGCGCCAGCGTCGATACCAATCGTCCCGTTTGTCTGAAATACCCAGTCAAATATATAATCATAATTACCTATGGTGCTCACCCAGCGTACCACTAACTCACGACGTTCGGTACTGACGTTTTTTTGTCCCATTTCTTGGTGTTTAAACTCGGGACCAGCATAACGTTCAAATACTGCGATGGCGTTAGGAATGGTAGTTGGATTGCCTTTATAATCTGGAATAACCGCTTCAAGAAATACAGCGTTTTCTGGTGCGTCGACGTTCCTTTCTAGTGGGGAGGTCAACGTTCCCATACCGTATTCGCCGGCATCTAGATAAGACTTAAAGTACCAGCCCATGTCAGGATCACCATAAGGCACAACCATACCTGCCAAACTGCCTTGATACATGATTTTGCGATCATCGCCTTTATCATTAAACGTGACTGTATTGATTTGTAAGCCAGTACGACTATCAAAACCAATATGAAACTTCCAGTTATTCCATTCAACATCTCGACCAGTGATAGTATAGTTTTTCCCTTCTGGCTCAATAATATTTAACGGTTTACTAGTGACAACGTCCAAACCACGACCGTCGATCGGGCGCGGGGTCATCGGTACAGGAATAATACTACCCTCTTCAATTTTGATAATCTTTTTCTTATCTAAATCAACGACTGCAACTAAATTTTCAATTGGATGCGCCCAATAGTTGCCATCTCCCACATCTAGGTAAGATACGATCTTAAGAATTCGCTGCTGCTGATCTAGAAGACCATCTTGCCCCCCAAAATAGCCAACAGTCAGCGGTGTTCCCACGACTTTAGTCACATCGTCAATACCACGTTTTTTTAACGCCACTTTATATTCTGGGCTACTTTGAATAATATCTTGAACCGCGATAAAATCATCTATCAACACCATACCAAATGTATTTTCTAGAGTTTTCCAGCTGGTCAGCACTTCTTTGCTTAAATTCGCTTCTCCTTCAGTGACAGTGCTTCCCTTCAAAAGCGTAAAAGTTGCAATACGATCGCCAGTATAAGGAGTATCTTCGATCACATTGCGCCACACCTTATCTTTATCAGGCTGTTTTAGGCGGATATCAGAAAATCGTAAATTGGTCTCGGTAGGTTTGGCCTTTTTTATAATAGCCAACGTTTGTTTGATTTCATCGCTGCTCAAAGCATTTAACGGATGCGGGATTTGCTCTATCTTGAAGGTTTGATCTAAGCCGGATTGTAATATCTCATTAGCTAAAGTTTCGGGTGCTAATATCTGCCCCTGCTGTACTAATAAAGGATTAGTGAGTTCTAAAGGCTTCCCATTAATCATAGCGGTACGGCTACCAGGTTTGAGTTGTACGCGTGTGGAATTCTTGGTAATGGTATATACATCAGCGTAGCTATCGTATTCAACATCTGCCCCTGCTGTACTCATTGCTTCTTCGATCGGAATCATATTTACCTTTCCGCCATGAGCAAGCGCCTGACTACCATAAGCAAGGGCCAAGCTAGCTACTAAAGCCGTTAAAGTAGATTTAAATACGGTATTGTAAGCAGATTTTGTGTTGGTTTTGGTATCAATCTCTTGCTGACGATAAACGTTCAATTCAGGGTTTGTCATAGATAACTTCCTTGTTGTTTAAAAGAGATAGAAATAGCATATAATTTTGATAAAAAAATTAGTAATAATCGTTATTCTTTAGTTTAAACTTACCAAAATACAATATTGTAAACCAATTAATATAACGCGCTAACTCTGTGACGAATTCCATTTCGTACTAGAGGAATGTTGCGACTAATGGGCAAATATAGTTAAGACCTAATAAAGAGTGTGAATATAGTTTAATCCATAGTAGCTGCCTTACTTATATACCTCAACTTGGTTAAAACACCTCTTTATTATCTTACATTAACTCTAATATCTGTGAGTGAGTTTTTAAGTTAATTTGCAGATCTATGCTAATTGACTTAAAAACATAATTGATTTGAAGTAACTAAGCAGAAAATTTTTGTTTTTAACATTGAAAAATGAATATTACAGTAGATTACATCTCACAGAAATTCACCCTATTTTTTAAAATATTCTATAATTGAATTAATTTGTACAAGTTACGGCTATGAACCTGACTATATGCTATAGCACATACTCTATAATCATTTTAGTATAATCATACTGCACAGAACTAATATAACAATAGTTCTATTATTATACAATAATATATTTCTGATATATTTCTGCTTGTTACTATCATCTATAAATTAACTGTATTTAGTTTAAATAAATAGGATATTTACTAGCCTTAAACAGAATTGATTGCTTATTTGAGTTGTCAGAAGTATAAATTTAATATATTCCGAAGATGAAGAATCACAACAAAAAAACTTAGGATTATCACAATCAAACCGCTTTGACCATGCCGGAGATTACTATACTGAAGTTAAGCCGTTAAACTTGACTGGATTAATTTTTTTATAATGCATCGATCCAAACTCAAAAGGAGGTATACAAATAATCGCCCTGTGCATGCTCTTATCATTATAGCTAGCGCTCTAATTATAGCTTGGATACTACTTTCATCGCCCATCTTAAAGAACTTAAAATTAGCGTTTAGCAAATGGATCTTAGTGTAACCTTTTATTATAGGTGAGATAGTTAGGTTGAAGTTACTTATACAGTTGGAGCTTTAGAACTTGGTCACAAAATAGTCATATTGCTGTTTTCTATATTTTTTATATATTAGATAATAAGAGTGATTGCTTAATGCAAAAAACAGCTGTAGCCTTTGAGAATAAGACAAAAAAAAGCCTCACTATATATTATATAGTGAGGCTTTTTAGTATTTGGAGCGGGAAAAGAGATTCGAACTCTCGACCCCAACCTTGGCAAGGTTATGCTCTACCACTGAGCTATTCCCGCTAATCTAGTCGCACTTCAATGCTGCTTTATATCTTAGCTCTTATGAGCCGTAATATCCAATAACATCGTTGTCTCGATAGGCTGGCTATTCTATCAAATATTCTGACGCTGTCAATGCCTTTTTTCAGTCATATCCTGCCTAGCAGCAATTTTGGAGAGTGACTCATAGTAATATTAGTTGCAGCTGTTTGATTTTATAACTAATTTTACTATAAATCGAAAGTAATATTTTTTAAGTTATTTTAGCAAAAATAACTTAAAAAATATTACTTTCTATGAATCGATAAGCGCCTCGACAACTTTTAGGGTTACCTATAAGGCAAACAGGTGTTACTTATCGTTACTTACTTCTGACCCTCAACAAACTCACTTACAATGACACGTAGTATTGTTACTTTTTCTGCATTGGTTTTGTGTAACTATCATTATTATAATGACACCTAATATGGCTCTGTTTTCTACCTAATTTGCTCAACTTTATTTTTTATAGCGAGGATGTCTTTTATGAAAAAATTGCTTACTACCACGGTTATGGCGGCTTCATTGTCGGCATTAAGCCTGACCGGCTGTACCAGCACGACTAGCAGTGGCGCGATTGGTGTTGATCGTCAGCAACTATTGCTGGTATCTAGCGAGCAAGTCTTAGAGCAATCTGCACAAAGCTATAATAAGAATATCAAAGAGGCGCGGGCGCGCGGTGTACTCGATAATAACAAAGCTCAATTGAATCGCCTGAAAAATGTTGCGAACCGTTTGGTCGGTCAAGTTGGTGTTTATCGTCCCGATGCAGCCAATTGGAAATGGGAAGTACATACCATCAATTCCAAAGAGCTCAACGCTTTTGTGATGCCCGGTGGCAAAATAATGTTTTATAGTGGTATCATCGACCGCTTGAATCTAACCGATGATGAAATTGCAGCCATCATGGGCCATGAAATGTCGCATGCGCTACGTGAACACTCACGTGAACGTCTGTCACGTGAATATGCAACCCAAACCGGTATCGGTGTTGCCGCTAGCGTCTTTGGTCTCACGCAAGGTCAGGCGCAGTTGGCTAACTTAGCAGGTGACTTTGGTATAACACGTCCGCACAGTCGCACCCAAGAAAGCGAAGCGGATCAGATTGGTCTTGAGCTGATGGCACGCGCCGGTTATAACCCACAAGCTGCTATTACGTTGTGGCAAAAAATGCAGCGTGCCAGCCAAGGCGAGCCCCCACAATTTTTGAGCACTCACCCAACAAGCAGCAACCGTATTGCCCAGCTTCAAGCTTTGATGCCTAAGGTAATGCCGTTATATCAAAAATCACGCCGCTAAAAACTTACCAACCAAGCATTTGTTAATAAAGCATCGTAGATAAATTCCATAGCTACCTTTTAAAAAGATTAAAAATTAGCAGAACGTGACTTATAGTTTGCGTTCTGCTTTTTGATCTCTCAATTATTTGGAATTATTAGCTTATTTGTCTACTAGCGCTTAACCCATTCCTATACGACGCTCGTGCCAGCATCTGTTATAATCCCACTAACGAAACCGCTATGCCCTATTAGTTATTATTCTATAAAGGATCGCTATGAGCCCCTCTAATTCCGCCTCTTCTGCACCTACCGCTGCCGCTATCCATGAAATATTACAAGACCTGCAACCACAACATATCGACTTGGTAAACGAGTCTATGAATCATGCTGGCTATTTTGCCGGTAAAGAGAGTCATTTTAAGCTCACTATCGTGAGTGATGCTTTTACTGCTAAGCGCTTGGTCGCCCGTCATCAATTGGTTTATCAGCTGGTAGATAAATTACTGACCTCACAAGGTGGTAATGTCCATGCCTTAGCCATTCATGCCTACACACCTGATGAGTGGCAAGCTCAAGGTGGAAGTCCTGACAGTCCGTCCTGTGCCGGTCAAAATGAAGGCTAACTGGCAACAACCTTGATAGTAACAACATTGACAGCAACTATATTAATAGTAAAAAATCACGAACTCTATACCTAAGTCAGCAAATGCTAACTGATCATTGTAAAAGGAACCACGTTTAATGAAACATTTACACACGCTCTTGGCATTGCTGGTAATTGTGCTGTTTTTATACCAAAGCTATCTGGTATTAGGCGCCAACAGACGTGCGCCGCGCGTCATTAAAATCTCCAATCATATTCTCTATGCACTGATTATCGTCTCAGGCGCTTGGATGTTAATGCAGCTGATGAGTGCCAATGCTCCTGTACAGTGGGTATTTGCCAAAATCATCTTGCTGGTTGCCGCGATCAGCGCCAGCATTAAAGCGTTTAACCCTAATGCAACGCAAAGCCAAAGCAAGGTCGGTATTCTTATCGCGGCTGCCGCTTATATTGGCATTGTAATACTGGCCTATGTGAAACCCGAAAACTTGTTCTAGGGTCTTATGAAGTGCACTGATAAGTGGCACAAATATAACAAAAAATGCATCATTAACTTTACGCTTTTAGTATCGAAATTGACTTATTTTTGCTATCTTAAATACAACACTTCAACCTCATGGGTCTTATGGAGCCATTATGAAAACTCTTACTGCAATGACATTATTGGCAACAGCTGGCATATTCGGTCTTACAGGCTGCGCGTCTACCGGTAACTTGACCCCGCAATATGTACCGCCGAGTACTTATCAGCGCTATGATTGCCAAGCACTGAATCAAGAATATATGCGCGTTAATCGTTATGTTGAAGCGACCCGCAACGAACAATCAACCTTGTCCGCTTCAGGTGTAGGGGTTGGTGTATCTGCAGGGCGCTGGGGCATCTCTCCTAATATCAGCTTTGGGGTCGGTAAAAGTAACAATACCAAAGGCCGCGACGCTAAATTATCACGGCTTTATGGTGAACGTGACGCCATCATCCAATCTGCTCGTATTCAGCGTTGCAGCTTCGCTAATGGTATTAAGATTTACGGTGAATAAGTTTGTAATGTAGGAGATTACATCAGATATATCTGATTTAATCTGCAAGGCATTATTTCATTAAAAGCACTTAATAAAAAGATAGAAAAAAGCCAATACGCTACTAGGGTATTGGCTTTTTTAATCGCTTTGATCGGTGAGCGTTCAACAGGGTAATGACTGTGACTACAAGCTTTGTACCCACTGCACAATTTGATTGGTAGGCAGTGCACCTGACTGCCGAGCCACTTCTTTACCATGTCGAAAGGCCACCATCGTCGGTAGACTACGAATATTATAAGGGGCGGCAGCTTGCTCATACTTATCGGTTTGTATTTTAGCAAAGATAACTGTTGGTAGCTCACTTGCTGCTGCTTTAAACTGCGGCGCCATCATCAGACAGGGCTGACACCAACTTGCCCAAAAATCCACAATGGTCAAAACATCATTTTTTTGAATAATTTTATTGATCGTTTGTGCGGTTAGTTCATGCGGACTGCCCGTCAATAACGGCTGACCGCATTTACCACAATTTGGCGTGGCACTGAGTCGCTCAGCTGGTACCCGGTTGGTCGCTTGGCAATTTGTGCAAACGATATGCAAATCCTGTTCACTCATATCATGACTCCTATCGGTCTTTATTCTAAAAGGGTCAATAGCGCTGTTGCACTATCGACCCTATCAACACTTATCTTACCTTACCATTAAATCGACTTAACGCTGACAGGTATTGGTACCCAACATTGTATATAGTGGACAAAAACGAAAGGCACCTGTTAATAGAGGCACCAAGCCGATCACACCCCACCAGCTTTGGTAATAAAGACCAATGGCAATAATGGCCAAACCGACGACAATACGTAGCAATCTATCAGTACTTCCAACATTGATTTTCATCGTTAATTCCTTAAAATAATTTAATATAATAATCTGAGAAAATAAGCCAGCTATCTATTGATGATATAGACTCGCATTATGATGAATAGTATTCGTTCAGTGCTTACCTAATACAGCATGTCCTTACAGCTTATTACTGTTACTCACTTATTGCTTATCTACATTCTATTATTTACGCACACTGTCAACGCCTATTATCAGGGGCGTTACTCAAGCATATTACCCAAGCATATTAAGGGGTACTTTAAGGTAACGGGTACCATTATCCTCAGGCTCAGGCAAATGGCCAGCATCGATATTAACTTGTACTGAAGGAATAATCAGTCGTGGCATCTCAAGCGTGGCGTCACGATGCTCACGCATTTGTACAAATTCAGCTTCATTAATACCGTCTTTGACATGAATATTACCTAGCTTTTGCGCCGCGACGGTAGTGGTTGGGCAATGTTTGCGGCCTTGGCTAGGATAATCGTGACATAGATAGATCACCGTATTGTCATCAAGTGCCAACAGCTTTTTGATTGAGTGATACAAAGTTTTAGCATCGCCGCCTGGAAAGTCACAGCGCGCCGTACCTACATCTGGAGCAAATAGCGTATCCCCAACAAAGACCGCTGTTTTTTCATCATCAGCAGCGACATAAGCCATATCAGCAGGTGTATGCCCAGGAACATGCATGGCAGTAATAGTAATCGCACCAAGTGCTAAGGTGTCCCCCTCATCGGTCAAAATATCGAACTGACTGGCATCAGTGCGAAAGCTGGTATCGAAATTATAAATTTTCTTAAATATTTTTTGAACTTCGGTAATGTGCCGCCCCATTACCAGCTCGCCGCCCAAAGTTTCTTTGAGATGAATAGCACCTGAGATATGGTCAGCATGGGCATGGGTCTCGATAATATATACCAGCTGCCAATCTTGGCTACGCACGAACTCAATGACCTCATCGACACCTGCCGTACCGGTACGTCCTGACTTAGGATCAAAATCTAATACTGGATCGATCACCGCACATAACTGTTGCTGAACGTCGGCTAATACATGGGTAAAAGTCTCGGTGTCGCTATGTAAAAAAGAATGTACTTGCATGGCTACCTCGCTATTATATTTGTTTTTTTAATAGGTCTTAACTGTCACTATTAATATAGCAGCAACCAAACACTTTATCAATTTATATAATGTAAATGACGATAACTTGATATAATAAGCTATATAATTGATAATTAACTATCAATCAATAATATGAATGTTTGTATTATCGCAAGCGTTCGTTAATTTTGCATACTTTCATTGTCTTGTTAGTGTCATATTGCCACTACAAGCGCCTACATTGGATGTTAAAATGACTGTAACTAATCACTCCATAACCTCCGCGACCACTGTCGCTATCCCTTACACTGTCGCTATTCTCTATAAGGAGCCTACTCTGACGACTTCTACCCCAGCAACGACTTCATCGGTGTCAACACCCACTCACGATATAGCTGATCATTTAGAATCAAGTACTATAGATTTTGTGCCGGTAGATCTTGCCAAACAAATGCAACAAGCATCACTACAAGCCAGCCAATTATTGAAATCGCTATCACATCCGGATCGATTATTGCTCTTATGTCAGCTGACGCAGGGCGAGTATTGTGTTGGTGAGCTTGAGAGTTTAGTGGGCGTTGGACAGCCGAGCCTATCACAGCAACTGGGCATCTTACGTAAAGATCAGCTGGTCAATACCCGCCGCGAAGGCAAACAAATTTATTATAGTATCGCCAGCGATGATGCCTTAGCGGTATTGCAGCTACTTTATCAGCGCTTTTGTGCAAAAACAGATTAATAATAGCTTAGCCATGCTGTTTAATGCGATGATAATTTAACGTAATGATACCTTAAGGTGATGATAAATTAATATGTCTTCAATCGGCGCTCGTCTGATACCTGCTTGGCTACGTCAATACCAGCTTGCAACCTTACCGACTGACATAATTGCAGGTTTAGTAGTCGGTGTGCTAGTCATTCCGCAAAGTTTGGGCTACGCGGTACTAGCAGGACTGCCGCCCGTTTATGGACTATATGCAGCGATTGTGCCTGTCATTGTCTATGCGTGGCTTGGTTCTAGTAACGTCCAAGCGGTTGGGCCGGTCGCTATTACTGCCATTATGACGGCCAGCGCCTTGCACGCTTATGCCAACCAAGGCGCTGAGCAGTATGTGATGATGGCCAGCTTACTCGCAATGATGGTAGGCGCGCTATTGTGGATTGCAGGACAGCTCAAACTGGGCTGGATTATGCAATTTATTAGCCGCGGGGTGTCAGCAGGTTTTGTTAGCGGTGCAGCTGTGCTTATCTTTGTCAGTCAGCTTAAATATTTAACTCATATTCCAATAGCGGGCAGTAGCTTGATTGGCTATTTATCAAGTATGCAACAGTATGCGCAGCAACTGCATCCGTTGACCTTACTCATCGGTGTTGTCGCCTTTGCGCTGTTAATTATGAACCGTTATGGTAGCAAATGGATATGGCGCTCATGGTTATCATCATCTTATGCTAAATGGGCAGAGCGCTTATTTCCACTTATTTTGCTTGGCATTGCTATTGTTCTTAGCATCAGTATGCAATGGTCAGCCCATGGGGTGGCGACTATTGGTATTATTCCGCAAGGGCTGCCGGCTTTTACCCTACCTTACCTGCCAGATTTTCGCGAAGCACTTAACTTATTGCCTACCGCCGGACTGATGGCGCTTATTGCCTTTGTGTCTAGCAGCTCGGTTGCTAGCACCTATGCACGCCAGCGCAACGAGAGCTTCGATGCCAATCGTGAACTGACTGGACTGGGTTTAGCTAACCTCGTTGGTGGCCTATTTCAAAGCTTTGCAGTCGCTGGTGGCTTTTCACGTACAGCCATCAACGTCGATTCGGGAGCAAAAACACCGCTTGCCAGTCTAGTGACGGTGCTGGTAATGGTTGCTGCCTTGATAGCGTTTGGTAGTACGTTTGCCCCGCTACCTTATGCGCTGTTAGGGGCGACTATCATGGCCTCTATCATTGGTCTGATTGATATTGCGACCTTAAAATCTGCCTGGCAACGTGATCGCTTAGATGCAGCAAGCTTTATAGCAGCGTTCATTGGCGTGCTGATATTTGGGCTTAATACTGGCTTAGTTATTGGTCTGATGGTGTCATTTGCCAGTCTGATTTTACAATCGAGTAAGCCGCATGTGGCTATCGTAGGGCAACTGGCGGGCACAGGTCACTTTCGTAATATTAATCGCCATGATGTCGTGACTTATCATAATTTATTGATGTTACGTATTGATGAGAGTCTATTTTTTGGCAATAGTGAATCAGTACATCGCCGTGTATTAGAAGCTACCAAACAATACCCCGAGGCGCGTGAGATTATCCTAATTATGGCAGCGGTCAATCATATCGATTTGACCGCCCAAGAAATGCTCATTACTCTTAACCAAGAGCTTGCTACCCAAGATAAGCATTTGCACTTTAGTTTTATCAAAGGACCAGTGATGGATATCATTGAGCATACGCCACTACTTACTAAGCTATCAGGGCAGGTTTATTTGAGCACTATCGATGCCGTCGATGCATTAAAAGAGGCTTAGTAAATTTTTAATTACTGTTTAATTAGTGCCCATCTTTTATTCTAAATAAATACTGATACTTGCTGTCTACTACAAAATACCGTTATGATAGGCTGTTGTTGTACTACAGCGTAGTTGTGATACATAATAGTTTTGACTATCTTAGTACAACTGATCCTTTTTAACTTCTTTAACGTAATTTCTCCAACGAGAATAACAGACATTTCTTATGACTGATAATCTAACGATTTATAAGCAAATTTATCCCGTGCAATGTGCCAAGATTGCTGAGCTTGGCTATCGCTCAGTGATTAATGTTCGCCCTGATGATGAACATATAGCACAGCCTAGCAGCGGTGAATTGGCGGCTGCCACTGAGCAGGCGAACCTAGCCTATCATCATCTACCTTTTGACGATGAACACTTAAGCCTAGTTACGGTCGAGCAATTCGCGGCATTTTATCATTCGATACCTAAGCCTATATTGATGTTTTGTGGGACAGGCGCTCGTGCTAAGTTGTTATACCAAAGCGCTCTAATGCAGGGATTGCTCTAACGTTGATACTTTTTAGCGTTACACAGCTTATCTTTAAAAGTAAGCTCAATCAGCCTACGCTTGGACACTACATGTTAATCGCTATATATTCATCACTACATATTAATCACGGCGTTTAAGTCGCTGTCGGTTAGCATCTAACTCGCAACTCTTTAAATAGATAATAAAAAAGGAGCTCTTATGAGCCACGAAATCAGCATTACCGGACAGATTACCCCTGACCAAGTACCTATGATCGCCGAAAACGGCTTTAAAACCATTATTAATAATCGTCCAGACGGTGAAGAAGCCGGACAACCAACCAGCGCTGAGATTGCCGCTGCCGCTGAAAAAGCCGGTCTAGCCTATAAAGAAGTTTCTTTTGCCGGTAACGAGCTAAACCAAACTCACGTAGAAGCATTTGCGGACTTTTTTAATCAAGCCGAGCAGCCTGTTTTAATATTTTGCCGCACTGGTAATCGCTCAACAGGTATTTATGAAGCAGCTAAGCAAATGGACTTGTTGGATGACTAGTACGCGTCATTTGAGCTTGATTTAATCAAGTTATATAACAAACATTCCTCTTTATAATTACGTTTACCGTTCAACAAAAAAATCCCGACGCCTGAGCATCGGGATTTTTATTTGGACTGACAAAAACTTAACTTCTACTGCATTACCAAGTATTCAAACGCCGACAATGCTGCTTTACTACCTTCGCCCATCGCAATATTAATCTGCTTAAACGGAACCGTAGTCACGTCACCACAAGCAAAGATACCTTTGCGATCAGTACGGCAACGCTCATCAATCTCAATCTCGCCAAAGCGGTTCATATCGACGAAGCCTTTGATAAAATTTGTATTAGGTATTAACCCAATTTGGATAAATACTGCTGATAGGTCAAGCTCTTTAGTCTCACCCGAATTGCGGTCTTCATAGACAATAGAGCTAACTTTATCGTTAGTCGCTTTGATTTCTTTGGTCGCCGCACTGGTAATGATCTCAATATTGGCTTTTTCTTGGGCTTTATTGATCAATATTTGGTCGGCTTTTAGATCATCAGCAAACTCAAACACGGTCACATGTTTAACGATATTAGCCAAGTCGATTGCGGCTTCGATACCTGAGTTACCACCACCGATGACGGACACGTCTTTACCTTTAAAGAACGGGCCATCACAATGGGCACAGTAAGCAACGCCTTTACCGATATTCTCCTCTTCGCCTGGGACCCCCAGCTTACGCCATTGGGCACCAGTCGCTAAGATAATACTGCGACTCTCAAACACTTCACCGGTATTTAGATGAATACTATAGTTTTCCTCTTCAGTCTCATCAATCTCTTTAACACTGACATGTTGTTTTAAAGTGATATTGTATTCGTGCATATGCTTTTCGAAATTGGTTGTTAATTCAGTACCGGTAGTTAAGGGTACAGAGATCAAGTTTTCGATATCTTGGGTATCTTTTACCTGTCCGCCGATACGATCAGCCACCATAGTTACTTTTAGGCCTTTACGAGCGGTATAAATGGCCGCTGCTATGCCAGCAGGACCGGCACCAATAATGGTCACATCTTGCTGCTCTAGCTGTTCAGCGTCGTCTGCACTGCCTTCTGCTAACAAGTCAGGGAATTGATCCTGCAACTTTCCAATCAGCTTGGCGGTATCAATCATACCATTAGCGAATGGTTTGCCATTTAGGAATACCGCAGGTACGCCTTGGATATTATTAGCATCTACTTGCTCTTGGAATAGAGCACCATCAATCATCTCATTGCTAATACCGTCATTTAATAGCGCAAATTGGTTTAGCGCTTGCACCACTTCTGGGCAGCTATGGCAAGATAATGACACATAGGTTTGAAACTGTAATGGCTTATTAAAACGCTTAACTAGCTTTTGAATGCCTTCATCAAGTTTTAAAGTATGACCACCAGCCTGCAAAATCGCCAAAATTAGCGAAGTAAATTCGTGACCACCAGGAATACCGCTAAATACGATACCCGTATCAGTCAATTCGCCGTCAATATGACTACGAACCGCAAAGCTAATGGGGCTTGGTAAGCTGTCATCATTAGAAGCTGCATCAAAGTTGATTTTATCTGTAGTGCTTGCGATTTTAGTCAAAAAATCAATCAGTTCGGCACGCTTATTATGTTCACCGCTACCTAATACAAAGGTAATAGGGCGAGTCATATTTTCACTATAGCTTTTAACCGCGTCTAATAAGCTTTGGTCTATCATGATTGTTCCTCATTTTTATTGAATATGTAACGTCAGCACTGTTTTTAGACTTAAGCTGATTATATAAATGTGAAAAGTCAGTAGCAGTTAATAAATTTAAAAGCGTTTTAACAACTGTGTGGGTGACCTTGAATACGTCTATTATCGGGCGTTTCAGGATTTTGAGCAAGCTGAGAAATTCAATTAATATCATTGATAAAACCAATCATATACTGATATTTGTTTTGAATTTTAAATATAGGTATGAATATTAACCATGGTATAAGCGCTTTTATTTCGCTACAATCGAGAATAGGTCATAAGTTTAATCACTTAGTTTCCTAATGATAGTCTCATTTTTATGGTGAGTAATTACTATTATTTTCTTTTAATTATATTTCTTCTTAATGACGCTTTTTTAATAGCAATAGCCTTCTAACAGCAAGCCTTATAATAATAGGGCTTCATAATAAATAAGTCTCATAATCATAAACCGTCTTAACCCCCACGCGCCAGTGCTTAAGAACTTACTCTAAGCTTGCGCTAAATAACAAGGATGACAACATGAGAAAGACTGATACATGGCAAGATAACAGAGATATTATCGCTGAAATTAAACAGAAAGACAGCCACTTTGCGAGTATTTTTGATGAGCATACTCAGCTCGATCAGCAAATCAATCAGCTCGAACATGACGTAGTCAAACATGCCAGTCGTGATGAAGAAATCGAAAAAATGAAGCGACGCAAACTCCAGCTTAAAGACGAGATTTATAAAATAATCGATAAGAATAAAATCCAGTCTCGCGCCTAGGCATTTACCATATATAATAGGTAAACATTATAAACCCCAATAAATATAAAAAGACCCCATCAACATGTGCTGATGGGGTCTTTATTCATGTGGTCTATCTAAACTAAGGCGTTATAGATAGACTACTTATTAAACTGTCGTTATTAAACAATAGCTTAGATTTTACCAACCAAATCAAGACTTGGTTTTAGAGTTGCTTGACCGGCTTCCCAAGCGGCTGGGCAAACTTCGCCATCGTTTTCACGTACATATTGAGCGGCTTTTACTTTACGGAGCATATCTTTTGCACTACGGCCAATACCTAGGTCATGGATTTCAGCAACTTTGATTAAGCCATCTGGATCGACTAGGAAAGTACCGCGTAAAGCTGCGTTATCTTCTTCAATCATGATGTTAAAGCCACGAGTGATTTTACCAGTACCGTCGCCAAGCATTGGGTAAGTGACTTTACCAATCGCTTCTGAAGAATCATGCCATGCTTTATGGACGAAATGAGTATCGGTTGATACGGCATAAACTTCAACGCCTAAGCCTTGTAGCTCTTCGTAATGATTGGCCATGTCTTCAAGTTCTGTTGGGCATACAAACGTGAAGTCATGTGGATAGAACATAAAGATTGCCCAGCTGCCTTTGACGTCTTCTGAAGTAATGGTTTTGAACTCACCATTTACGAACGCTTCTGTTGAGAATTCTGGGATTTCTTGGTTAATAATAGCTGCCATGATGGGCTCCGTTATTGTTAAGTTGATTGGTGATTATTTATCTAGTTATTTAAACTAAGCCTTTAATGAACGAGGCCACCTGACAAACTATACGTGAATTCTATGGTTAATCCAGTTAAAAGTTTTTAATGTGATGTTTTGTTTTATTAAACTTGTTAGACTATTCTATCTGTTGTTAGTCAATAGATAGTGACACGTAAACCACCTTGCTGCTTAAATTTAATAAGCAAAAGCTTGCTGCTTAAATTTAATAAGCAAAAGAATCACTAAAAAATTGTGTGGAAATTACATCATTTTTCTTTGCAATACCTGATTACTGTCCGTCAAAAGAGAGCCATTATGATTACCCTACGTCAACTTGAATTTGCCTTAGCTGTCGCCAAACATCGCCATTTTAAACGCGCGGCTGAAGACTGTAATATTTCCCAGTCGGCACTTAGTTTGGGGATAGCAGAACTTGAGAAACAGCTGGATACGCAGATTTTTGAGCGTAACAATAAGCAAGTACTGATCACCCCTATTGGACAAGATATTCTGACCCGAGCGCAACGGGTATTTTCTGAGATCAATGATTTGACCACCCGCGCTCATAGCCATCAGACGCCGCTTGCTTATCCGATGACTGTCGGTATTATTCCAACTATTGCCCCTTACCTACTACCTAAGGTGCTACCGGCGCTTAGACAACACTATCCAGAATTTCGCATGACCATCGTTGAGCAGCAGACGGAGCGTCTACTGGAACAAGTTCGCTATGGTCATATTGATACGGCCATTATTGCGCTGCCTTATGCGGTAGATGGACTGCATACTTTTGAGTTTTGGAGCGAAGACTTCTTTGCCGTATTCCCCCAAAACGATGTCCATGCCAAACTAGACACCATCAATTCTGATGAGCTAGCAAACGCTAATTTAATGCTGCTGGGGGAAGGTCATTGCCTAACCGATCAGACTCTATCAGTCTGTCATTACGATCGCGAGCAGATGAAATCAAGCTTTTCTGACGCCAGCTTGAACACTTTAATTCAGATGGCACTGGCTAATATGGGTACCACATTAGTGCCGGAGATGGCGCTAGATCAGCTGCACCTACAAAACCAAAATGCAGTAGCCATACCGCTAGCTGAGGCAGGCCCGCACCGTCATATTGCTTTTGTGACCCGTCTAAATTATGCCCGCGTCGATGACGTGAACTTGCTCGGCGACCTATTTAAACAGGCATTTGAAGAGGCTGCCAAAAGTGCTGACTAGCGACTTAGCATAGATAACATACCCAACTCCGAGCTATTTAATGCTAACGTTGGTTTTGCATCATAACAAACAACTCACTACCCTGACGTGCAGGATGTGAGTTGTAACAAAGCTCCATTATCTTAATATCAAGACAGGACTCAAAACGCTGGCGGTACTCCGCCGCGCTACCACCAAATGGGGGGTAATCCTTGCCAAAATCCTTATCAAATAATAGCCCAACCAGTTTACCTTTAGGCTTTAATAACGCAGCCATTTGCTGCACATAGTTATCACGATGCGTAGGGTTTATCGCACAAAAAAAGGTCTGCTCTAGTATCAAATCGAACTGATACTGGCTTGGCGATAATGTGAAAAAATCGGCACAAATCAAATGTTCAGGTGGAAAGCTGGGATAGCGCTCAGCAAAGGTTTTAATCGGGGCCGGGGCAAAATCAACTAAGGTAACATTGGTAAAGCCTTGCTCATGCAAGTAACCGACTTCATAGGCATTACCTGCTCCAGCAACTAAAATTGACTGATTTTTAGCAGATGCTGGCAACTGGTCGATGTAAGCTTTGAGTGGCGGTGAGACCTCCCCCATATCCCAACTGATGCTGTTCTGCTCATAGTGCTGCTGCCAAAAATTAGCTTGATTGATATTTTCCATACGATATCTACTCCTTATAGGCTACTATGTGGTTTAAACGATACGTTTTGTAGCATTATGGCTTATCATAGCAGGCTTATATAGGTCTAGCATGTTTAATCTAATCCAACTTCCCAGATTTACCGGCCAAAATATCATGCCATTGCTGATACTTTGGCATAGCTGTAGCAACCGTTTGCCAAAATGCGTGACTATGATTGGCATGATATAGATGACAAAGTTCATGGACAATCACATATTCCGTACACTCAATAGGATAAGCAGGAAGATAAACCGATAGCCAGATACGACGTACGCGGGTATTACAACTGCCCCAGCGCGTGTGCATTTTTTTGATGCGTACTTCATTGGCATAAACGCCAACAATCGGTTGCCACTTATCAAATAGCGAGGGCGCTACGGTAGATAGTTGTTGCCGATAGTAGGCAATTTTTTCATTACTGTTCAATGTAAAGGATTGCGCCTTACCCCATAACATAACCGGGTCAGACGCTGCTGATGGGTTAAGCGTGGCTAGATGTCCCTGTTTTTGCCCGCGGTTATGCTGGGCTAATACTTGGGCGTGATTGTCTATTGCCCACGATACCCGCTTATCTATCACCTGTGCCATTTGTATGGTACTGATCCTAAACGGTACTGAAACCAGTAAAGCATAAGGCTTAAGGCGAAAATTGATGTTTTTAACGCGCTTTTTAGTAATCTGTAGCTCAATGCCTGCCACCATTAAACGCTGGGCAGTATTATCTAATAAAGGCGTAGCATATTCTCGCGGCATCATCACCTCTGCTCAATACTGTTTAGCATTAACTGCTTTATTATAAAGCTTGCAAGTGATTGTCAAAAGACATCAGGTGCAGATGGCTGTCTTTAACAATACGCTCAGCTTGCTTGTCATCTACCGCCTCTGACTCTATTACCGATAAACATTTGATGCATAAGGTTGTCAGCTGACCTTGCCCATCGCTGACGATAAATCCAGCTTGTCCAGCATTCGGATAAGCGTCATCGTTTGCACTAGTTTCGCCTTTGCTACCCAGTACCGACGCCCCGGCACAGTCAAGAAGGCGCACAGCAGTAATCAGCTCACGAGTATTTAAATCATAAATAGCTGCACAGCCGCCAATCGGTGTGGTGACGCATAATAGATTATGCTGACTATCAACTGCCACACTAGCAATATAGTGATGAAAACGTTGCCATTGATTGTTGGGCATAATTAAGGGCTTTAAATCAACGTCACCACGCTTATGGGTCAGCACCAAAGGCACATTGAGATACTTTTCCCCTTGAAATTGAATACCAATCATCACCGTGCCATCATCATGCATGGCTAAATGACGGATACTCATTTGATTGTGCTCAGGGACAATTTGTTCTAATAACCTGCCATCATGACGGTTTAAATACACTAGTGATGGGCGCATGCTGTCTAAATTTAACTCCTCACGAGAGGCTTGTTCTGTTTTGATACCACCATTAGCAATGATGAGTGTTTCGCTGTCAGGATACATAATAAGTTCATGCGGTCCGATACCATGAGAGTCAAATTCTGCTACCTTTTGATAACCTTTATTAACGTCATAAACACCAATTTTGCCCGTTAAACTTACGGTATCATTTTCGGTCACATACAGCAGTTTGCCGTCTAAGCTATAACAAGCATGGCCATAAAAATGGCGATCAGCAGCTGATTTAATGGCGTACTTTACTTGTCCTGTGGCAGTATCTAATACCCAAAAACTTTCACTAGGACGCCGTCCCATGACTACTACATCGCGGTGTGACACTTTGCTAAAATCGTCAGACAGTGGTTGTACGACAATATCATGGACGCGCTCAGGCATAGTAGTCTGCCAGACAATTTGGCGGTCAGCATCAATGCCAACCACCCCAAAGCCACTATCGTCACCGTCTTGATGGGTTGATGCAGTAACTTGCGGTATGGACGTCACACCACTGACCCAGCATACTGGACGCGCCAGCATGATAGTGGTGTGTACATCTACAAACTTATCCTGGTTACGGCCATCGGTACTTTGATTGATATCACAGCTATTAGGATGGCCTTGATAGGCCTGTTGCCAAGCAGACATTCCTTGCTGACAGGCATATTGCAAGCGTTTGAGCTGCGGAGCAAGTAGTGCCTGTTTTGACTGTTGAGGTTGTTGTAATAAAAATGATGGTAGCGACTGCAGCTGGGAGTTAATACCTGTTAAGTAATCTTGCAAACGTGCATCCGGCTGCTGCTGCTTACGATAGTAATGATGGATACCGACCAATGCGGTTGTGCCTATTATGCTTCCTAATACCGTTGATGTAGTACCAAGAATCGTCCGTCCTGACTGCGCATCGAGCTTAAGGGTATCTACCTCAGGCGTTGCTATTTTAGGTATTGCTCTCTCAGACGTTACACACTTATCCATCGTATTTAGACCTTTGGTTTCTAGAGCTTCTATCTGTCTGCTTATCGTTTAACAACCATTATTTAATCACCATCATTACTATTAAAGCCCACACGAACACCTAACGTCGGAATCAGCTGCCGCTTAATCAATCGCGTCACTGTGGTTAAGTGATCATAGAGCTGTTGTTGGCTGGTTTTATCCGCAGTCGCTAAATCCTCTGGCATTTGTGCCAGTAGAGTCGTGGTCTCAGCAAGTGCTGTTGATAAATTATTACCGATGTCGCTTTCGTTATTACTACCCAACATAACGGTTAATACCGGATCAGTAAGGGCTTTGTTAAGAGTTGCCAATTTAGCATTGATAATCGCACGGCTTTGTTCAGCGGTGGCTGCGGGTAGATGACCTTTGGCTTTACCGGTCAGTCCTAGCGGCTGATCAATAGCAGTAGACTTCATAGTCTCAATCAATGACAGTAAAGAGTTAAACCATTGGTTCAGCCCTTGATCGCTATCAGCAGTTTTATCAATAGCTAACAGTTCAGTCGCATTCTCTCGCCAGTGGTTCTCGATATCTTTTAGGCGCGTGCTTAATGCACTACTGGCGCTAATAACATAGGCACATTGACCAGCATCTAAGCTATCATTCGCATATAGCACTTCTTCTAACCCTGGTATACCTTGTACAATAGCACTTTCATTCGCCAACTGTTTAGAGGTTAGCGCAGGATTAGCAGCGATAAGATCAGCCACGCCGCTATGCACTAATCCGCGCTCATCCGGATAATAGTTGATATATAGATTGCTCATGCTATCAGTCGCAGGGCCAAAGTCAATCATCTCAGCACTTGCCCATGCTTGCGCTAGCGTCAGCCACTGATCGCGCAATGCTTGCAGCTCATCACCACTAACCGGCACTTGCTGACAATGTTTCTGTGCTAGATCATGTAACACAGCACTTTGCTTGGCTGCATCGGTATACGCAGGAATAACGATGTTTTCAGCAACATGGGTTAGATAGGTTTTTGAGGTATCTGCGCTAATCTCTACCGGTGTAATAGTGATATTTTGGTCCGCATTATTACTCTCGCTAGAGGTTGCATCAGTAGCAAGTGCAGCGCTATTTTGCGTTACTGTTTGGCTGTCGCTATCAGGCGCTTTATTGTCATCAGCCGGTTTAACGCAGCTGATCAATAGTCCGGCACTTAAGGCCGATAGTGCCATCGCTAAGGCATGGTTTTTTTTCATAAGGCTCTCGATATATATATCGGTTGGTAGATGAGGCGGATGACCTCGTCAGTATGTTTAGCGATTAATAATAATCAATAGCTATTAATAATCACTACTGTGTCGTTACTACAATGATTTTAAAAAGGCATTCAGCTCAGCACGACCTTGCTTATCAAGCTGTAATACTTTTTGTTGCTGTTTGGCTGCTTCACCACCATGCCACAGTACCGCTTCCATCAACGTACGAGCGCGGCCATCATGTAAGAAGGTCGCTTGTGGATCAACGGTTTGTGCCAGACCAATTCCCCATAATGCCGGTGTACGCCACTCATAAGAGTTGGCTAAGAATTCAACCTGCGCATCTTTGGGTGGTAACTTGCCAGCGATGGTACGATCTGCTAAGTCATTACCCATATCGTGGAGCAATAAATCGGTATAAGGATAAATCACTTGGCTGTGCTGTTCGAGATGATCATCATTAGTTTTTGGCAGCTGGTATCTTGGGGTATGGCAACTTTGACAGCCCATATCATAAAAGCGCTTTTTGCCGGCCAATACTAGCGCATCATCGGCATTACGTCGATTTGGAACGGCTAAATTGCGGGTATAAAATTCGACAAACTTAACCACCTCATCGCTCACTTCAACAGGTGGTTTACCATTGCCTTGTTCATCAACACCTGTAGTCGCATTGAGACAAGCAGTTTGCGCAGGCATACAAGAGCCATGCGGACGGATATTTGAGGTCAGTCCCATATCTTCGCTAAAGGCGCTTTGATTCTGAGTAACCAGCTTGGTTTGGCCCGCTTTCCAGCCAAAACGTCCAAGGGCGCGCTTGCCAGTTTGTGGATCCATCACCCAGTTAAATTTACCGCGTATACTATTGCCATTATCATCAGCATTTCTATTATTACTGACGGCTTGTTGTTTAATGTCAGCATCAGGGATTTGTTCTAGTAACCCAAGCCCTATCATTGGTAGCGCAATACGCGGTGATACCATCAACTCATCTTCAAACGGCGCATAACCAGGTTTGGTCAAATTAAAGGTGGGTGCACGCAGGGTCTCGACATGACCATCAGTGAAGGTAATTGGATTATCTGCCCACTGTACAGCAATACGTGCTTCGGCAGGTACGCCTTGAATGCCGCGATCTTGTAGCTGACCACCATAGATAGGAGGGACGATCTTTTCAATCGATGAGTCTTGTAGCTGCTGTCGTTGCTCATCAGTAGTCGCTGGCATGGCGAGACGAATTAACAAGCTGTCCGCATCGTCTTCCGCTGTCATTGGCGCATGACCACGGCCGTCTTTCACATGACAGGACTGACAAGCAGCAACATTAAATAACGCACCAAGTCCATCACGGCTATCGGTGCTGGCAGGAGCAATGACCCACGGCTGCTTAAAAAAGGCGTTGCCAATAAAAAAGCTGCCCTTTCGTGAAGCCGTTAGGTTAGATGAGGGTTTAGAATAACTCTCGCTACTGGTAATAGTAACCCCAGTATCGCCGCCTTGCTTAATTTCTTGCGGATCAAAAGTAGCCAGCTGCTGCATTGGCACGCCAGCTAAGGTCTCAATAGTTTGCGTGCGCTCAGCAGATAATGCTTGAGGCTGCTTGTTATCAGACACGCTATCGGTCGGCTGACACCCACTCACTGACAACACACATAGAAGGCTAAGCGCCAGCTTAGATGACCTAGTGCGTAAGACGATAGGATTTAATGGTAGATAAGGGTTTGTCGACGAAGAAAGGCAAGTACTGCTAAGAATTGAGCGGTTATTTTTGATGACATTAATTTGCGAGACTGGCGTGAAGGATGGGCGAAGAAAAGTTGATAGTATCGCTTTCATAGCTTTCATAGCTTTCATAGCTTTCATAAAGATTACCTTAGTTCTAACATCAAGCTATTAAAATCGTATGCTATTCTGACATCCATATAACGCTGTTTTTGAATCAAAATATCTGCGCCACTCGTCATTATTTCAGGCTATTTTAATAGAGAAACAACACACTGCCAACGGTGGTTGGCAATGCATTTATTATATCTAATTTATGGAGTTGTAAAAATCGTTCGCATTAACTTATAGCGACTCATCAGGCATTCGCTAGGTTTGCGTCTGTTTATAATTTAGCATGGAAGATACAATATTTATCTTAAGACTGTGAACCTGTATCGGCATCTAAATTATCAATACCAACTGATTTGGCTGCATTTTCAATACCAGCAGTCAGCTCTTGTAAGTTATTGATAGCACCTTCGATCCAACCACGGCGCTTATTTTGCTCTTCAGCTGAGATACCGTACTTACTCGCCTGCCCTACAGTCGCGATCATTTGATCGACTTTAATGCCTTCTTTCTCGCCTTTTTCCACAAGAATATTAAACGCATTTTCTACCCGTTCAAAGTCAGCAACAAGCTTATCGGCGGCAGCTTTATGACCATTATCGACAAGGTACTGCTTCACGCCGTAACCGCCAACTGATTTGCCAGCGACTGTTTTATAACTGCCATCAAAGACATTTTGGATACCGCGCGCATTATTAGCATAGCTTAGGTGAGTCAAGTCACTAAAGCACTCGTGCTCATCTTCAGTAGAGCCAGTCACAAAGGCCACCTGCATACGCTGAGAGGCCAGCTCACCAAGAGCCAAGCTGCCCATTTGGTACATAATTTGACGCAAGCCGTTATTATCTTTACGTGCCATCATATCGCTACGTAGCGTATTGTCACTTTCTGGCTGCCACTGTGCTTCCATCGCAGTTAAATCATCAACCAGTAGCTGAGTAGCCGCTTTTAGATACTGACCCCGACGCTCGCAAACGCTCGCATCGGTGTTCGCTATGTCACCGCTAGTACATTGGCCTGCTTCAGTCATGTAATCGCTGACCGGACGATTACCTGCGCCCTCACCAACGCCATTGGTATCTTGACCCCATAATAAAAACTCAATAGCGTGGTAGCCAGTAGTAACATTGGCTTCGCTACCACCAATCTCATTCATCTCTGCCAATAGCTCAGGAGTAATATCGCGGGTGTCTTGCTTAAGGTTACTAACAGTGATGCTATCGCTATTAATAATATTGTCTTTGCTATTATACTGGCCTTCGTAGCTGTCGCTAACGTAATCGATTAGTGCTTCATCAAGTGGCCACGCATTTACTTGAGCTTCCCAGCTATCGATGCTACCCACTTCTCGCTTGTCATTGGGAGTAACGAAACCCTCATCAAAACGGAAAACTTCAGTTTGAGAATAGGGTTGGCGGGCGGCTTTGTAAGCAGCTTTTGCCGCATCAAGGTTTACTTGGGTTGGCGTAGCCACATAGGTATTAACCGCCGTTTGTAATATTTTACCAGTCTCTAACGAGTCGTTATAAGCAGCATGCACCATATCCGCATAACTGAGAAGTAGTCTATCGATATGAGCTTGATCAGCTGCTGATAATTTCATGGTATCTTTATCATTAGTCATCGTTTGTGTGTCGGTCTGCTTATCAGTCGCCGCCGTATCGTCAGTCTGCTTAGTGCAGCCGGACATTATTAAGATGCTAGCAAGCGCAACGGCTAAAGTGGTCGGTAAAGTCTTACGGCTCGTCACTGTATTGATAGTCATACACGTCCTCGATAGGATTTATGGAATTACAAAGATAAAAAAGGCGGTTAATGCTGAGATGATATTCAGAATTCTGTAAATTATAATGATATTGATAACGATTATCAAATATAAATTAACAATCACTAGCTTATCTGCTGATTTAAACCTCTATCAAAACCACGAACGGTAACTTCTATAGATGGTTTACAAAAATTTTCCATAAAAAAAGGCCAGCTCGATGCTGACCTTTCTTGGAAAATTTAGAACTTTGAATCTAAAATACTCAGCGTTAATTAACGTACGCTTTGTGGGGTATTAATGGTCAGCTCAACACGACGGTTTTTCTCACGACCATAATCAGTGTTGTTATCAGCGATTGGACGTGATTCGCCGTAAGCAACTACATTGACACGGCTAGAAGAAACACCGCGAGCAGTTAGATAGTTTGCCACTGAATAAGCACGATCACGTGATAGTCCCATGTTATAAGAGGCAGAACCTTTACTGTCAGTATGACCTGCGATAGTGATGGAATTCTGGTTATACTGGTTCATTGTCGATGCAAGTTTATCAAGAGTCGGTTTGAATGATGAGTTTAACGTGGCATCATCAAACGAGAACGTGATATTCCCTGGCATAACAAGATCGATATTACCATTAGGGTTTTGAGTAACGGTTACACCACTACCAGCCATTTGCTGCTCAAGCTGTTTGGCTTGACGTTCCATATAATAACCAACGCCAGTACCTAATGCTGCACCGATAGCTGCATCACGGCCAGTATTGCTACCACCAGTTGCTTTAGAGATAACAGCACCACCGGCAGCACCCGCTAAAGTACCAATAGCAGTTTTGTTTAAGCGTTGCTGTCCAGTATTGGGATCAGTAGTACAGCCACTAAGAGCTAGACCAGATGCAACGGCTACGATTAATAATTGGTTACGCATAATATTTTCCTCTTAATTTTTAAATTAAAACTTTAAGTTTTGATTACTGGCTCATTGCTTATTGAAAGCTTATTAGATGTCATTTAAATTCGATATTATTATGTCAAGAACAACCACTTTCTGTGTAATATTTTGTCACATCTCTGTACGGGAAGTACATGACATTTTACGCAAAGCTCTGATATGTTGCTACTTACTGTCTTCTAATCACTTTTTATTCTATACGGTTTTAAAACATGACACCCTTAGAAGGTTAAAAAGCACCTACCATAATAAACTGCTTACCAATAGCTTAATACTCATCTTATATGCTGATATGATCTGCAATTACCAGTCACCTTAACACTCATATACTGTTATCAATTTCTGCTAAAATCAATAGTTATCAATTAATCATAAATAGTAGTTATTATTAGCTGACAAGATTGGTCCTGTAATAAAGCAAGCTAATAATGGTTATAATCACTTATTACTTATAGTCACTTACTTATAACCACTGACTCATAAGCAATTACGCTAATATATTATAAATATTTTGAAAATTGATAACATCAATAGATAAGGATTCAATATGCGACTGGCCTCTACCATTAAAAAACTACATGAACGCACGCCCAGATTGGGCAAAGCACTCTCAATGGCAACGGCGACCAGCGTTATTGCTATCAATAGCTTTGGCGTAAGTGTTCCTTTGTGGCTAATGGGCGCTACCAAAATCATTACCGGCGCGGCTATTGCAGATAAAACTGTGATTAAGATTACTAATTATTGGATCAACAGTAATAACGCCTTAATCGATAACATCTTACCGTATAAAGACTGGCGTATCAGCCTGCCTGATGACGTGCATTCGCATGGCAAGTATCTGCTGATTAGTAATCATCAGTCATGGGTAGATACCAGTATCGTACAATATATTAGTGAAAATCGTTTGCCATTAACGCGTTTTTTTACCAAGTTTGAGCTGATTTATATTCCTGTCGTCGGACAAGCTTTTTACTTTTTAGATTTTCCGATGATGCGTCGGCATTCAAAAGAGGCGGTCGCTAAAAACCCTGCCTTAAAAGGTAAAGATATTGAAGAAGCCAAACGGGCTTGTGCCCTACTGAGAAATAAGCCGTTCACCTTACTGAACTATTTAGAAGGCACGCGCTTCACTCAGAGTAAACATGACAAGCAAAACGCTCCTTATACTCATCTACTTAAACCACGTGCGGGTGGATTATCTCTTGCCATTGACGCCCTAGGTGCAGATATTGATGGTATCTTAGACATGACCATTGTCTATCCCGATGGCGTACCGACCTATAGTGATTTGTGGAAAGGTAATATTAAACGCTTAGGCGTTGATGTGCGTCATATTGAGATGCCTGAGGCTTTATTCAAAGGTATCCAAAACGGCGGCTATGAAGATGAAGCCATCAAAGCGCAAATGTTTGATTGGCTGGATCATGCCTGGCAGCAAAAAGACCAACGTATTACGGATATGCTTGCTGAGTTTGAGGCCAATCCCGCTACTTTAAATATTTCAGATGTTGATTAGAGTCGTTATAATTGCGACAAGAATGGCAATGAGTCAAATAGCACTATCGTTGAATTCGAATGATTTCATTAAATGATTTCATTAATAGGAGCTCAAGTACAGACTTTGTCTTTAGTATAGTAGACGAGATTGTTAGCAAACAGGCGTTATAGGGTATGACTCTGACCTCACATTTTATATGTCTTTCATTTATAATGTCTAATAGGTTGTTTTTTATTGCTATTTACCGATAATATCAACGCACCTTGAGACTCGCCGCTTACTCACTAGCCATTCACCCAACATAAGGTATGACTGTGTCCGCCTCTTCTTCTACTGCCAATCCTTCTACCGATTCTAAGCCATTGCCCAACCAGTCATCAGGACAATCACATACACAGGCGCAAAGACCTCAGCGTCCTGAGCATCCAAAACCAAGTCGCTTAAAGCTAACCTATGATATCGTAATGATTGTTGCAATCAGTATTGATCTACTCCTGATCAGTATTGATGCTATTTTAATGAGTAATTTCAGCAATAATGTCGCAGGATGGCTGACCCTTAGCGATGGTTTGATCTGGTATCAAACTACCATGCATGATCCATTACGTACTGCTGGCGGGTTTTTTACTATATTTTTGATTATGGAGCTGTTACTGCGCTGGGCGGTTGCGATTAAAGAACAGATCTATTATCGCTGGTTTTTCTTCCCCTTTGTACATTGGTATGAAGTACTAGGCTGTTTTCCGCAGCTGCGTGCATTACGCTTATTTCGGGCAGTAGTCATTGGTCGGCGACTTCATCAGCTGGGCTATCAAGTATTACCGCAGCCATGGCTCAACCGTATTCAATTTTATATCAATCTACTGTTAGAAGAGTTGTCCGATAGGGTGATCTTAACCACCATTCAAAACTATCGGCAACAATTAACTGATCCTGACATGCAAAAATCCTTGATGGACTCTATCGTCGAGCGCAATCGTGATGAAATTGAGACGGTACTGTTGGCTTTATTGCGCAAAGAGTTAGTGCCACAATTACAAAAGCTGGCAGGTAAATCAGAAGGCAGCCAGCTGATAGCGAGCGAAGTCGGTAACGCCATTCAAGACGGTCTTGCCAATACCCCTGAGCTGCGCCGCTATTTACGTCTGATTCCAATTGCTGGTAGTTTGATTGAGTCACAGTTGCAGCATATCGGACATAACGTCGGTGAAAACGTGGTGTATTCTCTTAATGCGCGACTCTTAGATGCTGGGCGTATTGATGCCTTAATGGTTGCGATCGCCCACGGTATTGCTCATATCGATACGGAAAATACCGCTCTAGAAGCCCTTATAGCGAACATTATCGCTGATAGCCTGGCCGAGTTTGAAGCACAAATAAAAGTACAGCAATGGAAACACCAAGATATGTTTAAGTTTTAACGGTATTTTATGTAGTTGAGGGCTTGTTAATCCCTAGCATCCCTTAGTACACTGCTTACTAAACACTCAATAAATCTATAATAATAACTGCGCTATGATCGCAGCGATACTAGTATCTTTTAAGGATCGACATTATGACTATTTCAGATACAGACAACCAAGCGATGACCACCCAACCGGCTATTGATTTTTATGGGAAAATGCTAACATTCTCGCGCCTGCAGTTAAATACCGACGATTTAACCGCTATTGAAGCGCATCTAGCCAGTATGCTCAGTAATAAGACCAGTAATATTCCGGTTATCATTGATAGCAATATTGAACAAGATCTAGATGCCTTAGTAGAATTGCTATGGTCATGGGGACTGCAGCCCATTGGGGTAGTAACGGGCATGCTTGAGACCCAAGCACGCGCCAAGAGATTGGCAATATTCCCAGCCGATGGCAAACGTATTGAGCGTATTTTACCCAGTAAAAAATCAGCAACTCAGCTGAGCCAAGCGGCTATTGATAATACAGCAGAAGCTCAGCCTGATAGTAATAACGAGCAAGGTAGTCATACGGATACGACCTCAGCAACGGGACAAGACTCTGATACAGAGGCGTCTGCCCCCACCGAGATACTAAGCACTGACCATATTACTAGCATGATCTATGATCAGATGCTGCGCTCCGGACAAACCATCAATCATGTTGGCGGTGATTTGATACTGACCAATAGCGTTAACAGTGGTGCCGAAGCCATCACCGATAACAGCCTACATGTCTATGGCCGTGCTCAAGGGCGTTTGGTAGCAGGCGCCACGGGTGATAAAGATGCACGCATTTTTTGCCAAGTATTCAATCCCTCATTAGTATCGGTTGCCGGCACTTATTGCTTACGTGATAACTTACCTGCACATGTGATTGATAAGCCGGTACAAGTACGCTTTATAGAAGGTGAGGGCTTAGTATTTACGGTGATAGAAAACACCTAAAGCATAAACATATAATCTACTGATAATGACGTCTATATCTATAGTTACCCTAAGTCTATATCTATAGTTACCCTAAACAGGCTTTAGATAATATTGGTTTTATAATAGGTCATTTAGTTTAATGACAATAGGTTACTATAACCCTAGGCGTCAGACATGATTTGAATGAGCCTTTTATACTGATAGGCCATGGTGTTTATTTTAGCCTTTCAGGCGGACCCACTATAAATTTTTGTTTATTTATGCTAGGCTTACGCTCGCAGATAGCAGTCGTATTATACTCTTTTAGTTTATTCTAAAAACATATTCTAGCAAGGCTCCAAGCAGTATTAACAAAGTGTATATACACGTTTATCAGACGATTTTTATCTATTAGATATCCCATTGATTTATAGGAGTGTGCCATTGTGGCGAAGATTGTAGTAATCACTTCAGGTAAAGGCGGCGTGGGCAAAACCACGACTAGCGCTTCTTTTGCCGCCGGTTTAGCATTACGTGGCTATAAAACGGTTGTTATCGATTTTGATGTGGGCCTGCGTAATCTAGACTTGATTATGGGCTGTGAAAATCGCATCGTATATGACTTTGTTGATGTGATTAGCGGCAATGCCCGTTTATCGCAAGCGCTGGTTAAAGACAAACAGCTAGAAAACTTATATATTCTACCTGCCAGCCAAACGCGTGATAAAGACGCGCTAACTGACGAAGGTGTGGCCGAAGTGATGGCTGAGCTGTCTAAACAGTTTGACTATATTATCTGTGACTCCCCAGCAGGTATTGAACGCGGTGCGCAGCTAGCAATGTATCATGCTGATGAAGCCATCATCGTTACTAACCCTGAGATCTCTTCAGTACGTGACTCTGATCGCATTATTGGTATTCTGCAAAGCCGTACCAAAAAAGTCGAAGAAGACAAAGGCTCAATACGTGAGCATTTGGTTATCACCCGCTATAATGCTGAGCGTGCCGCTGCCAACGAGATGATGAGTATTGATACCATTTCTAATGACATCTTAAAAGTACCCCTACTCGGTGTTATTCCTGAAAGTCATTCAGTGCTTGAAGCGTCTAACCACGGTGAGCCTGTTATTCATTATACCGATTCGGTCGCTGGTCAATGCTACGACGATATCGTCGCCCGTTTCTTAGGGGAAGATCGTCCACTCCGTCATATTGACGTGAAGAAAAAGAGTTTACTACAGCGCTGGTTTGGAGGTTAATAATGAGTAAGAAGAAAGGATTTTGGAGCAGCCTATTCGGCGCAGATGACAGCAGTAACGCTGGTAGTGCAAATCTGGCAACTGAACGTCTAAAGGTTATTGTCGCTAGTGAAAATCGGCTAAATAATCGTCTGACGGCTGATCGTATCGAGAAAATGAAACGCGAGATATTAGAAGTGGTCAATAAATACGTCAACGGCGTACAAATTGACGATGTGAACATCAATCATCGTAGTGAAGATACCCTTGATGTTCTTGAAATGAATATTAGCTTACCTGAACACAAAAAAGAAATGCCAAGAAAAGAAATACCTAAGACAGAAGTCCCTACTAAGACAGAAGCGTATAAGAAAGAAGGCTAAAAAGTAAACTCATAGCCTAATAGTTCATAAAAAAGCCCTAAGTATGTTACTTAGGGCTTTTTCTTATGGGCTAATTAACAGGTGATACCATTATTTCATACGCGAAATCAGATTGTCTTTTTTGATAAACTGATGGTATAAAGCCGCACCAATATGAAGCAAGGTGAAAGCGATGATCATTGGCCAAATAATATCAGTATGCACATCATTATAAAAACGCGCGGTACTACGATCTGGGGTGACAAATACCGGGATTTGAAACAAGCCAAAAATATCTACAGGACGACCGCCATATACTGACATTAACAACCCAGCTACTGGCATAGCAATCAACAAAGCATACAGTGCAAAGTGATTCAAATGCGATATCACCGCTTGCCACTTAGGCATTGGTACTGATGGCGGTGCTTTAGTAAATACGCGATTGATCACACGTGCAATCATCCAACATAATACGCTGATGCCAAAAGCTTTATGGAGTCCAATATATACCTTATCATCGATATTCTGATATAACAGCATTAACACCCAAGTGGCTAACAATAAAATTGCGCTCACCCAGTGAAATATCCGGCTGCTAACTGGCCACTTTTGTATGCTTGGTTTAACCTCGTTCATAAACTATCCTGTTCAGCATTGCTCTAAAACCAACACTGCTGCTCTATTGAAATGCCCTAAAGAATTGTCTCGAATAATACTTTTAAACTATGTTATCAAAAATAGTATTATCAAAAACAATATTGGTAAAAATTACGAGGGTTAAAACCACTTAGAATTTTTAACCCCATAAATAGGTTAACGGTGTTTCTCAATTAGTTTTAATCAGTGGTCCAAATCAAGCAACTGATGCGCAATTTTATCTAAGTCTGATGTGAGGTAAAGTGTGCAATTAATGACCACTGAAGTGTGCCATTAAAAACCATTATTTGGAACATGTAGGATGTTACCAGATTTTCTCTAAAAAGACGCTTTTATAGTGTTAGTCATATTACTCTCAAACGCGTTATTGTCAGGGCTATTACTAGTAGGCTAGTAGCTGCTGTAGGTTATTGTAAGCTTTATTATTATCACTACTGCTACCATTATTGCTATCAGTAATATACATCTAGCGATCAGGTCACTCAGCGCCTTTAACATCTGAAATACCCGCATTATTTTGACACAGCTGGCCTTTGGTCTGTTAGGGCATCAGAGACCGCAATTGTTAGCGGAGTGGTACCCGAATAGTAAAGCGCGACCCTTGTCCAGCTTCAGACGTTACAGAAATAACGCCGCCCAATTGTCGAATGTCAGTGATAACCACGTTTAGCCCTATTCCGCGTCCTGATATTTGAGTCACTTCCTGGGTAGTGCTCAAACCGGCATTAAAGATAGTTTGCATGATATCAAAATCAGACAAACTATTATCATTTGGTTCTATTAAACCTTGAACAATCGCCTTTTTGCGCACGGCATCGACATTGATACCGCGTCCATCATCGGTGAGATAAATGATCAGATCATTATCCTCCTGTAGTACTTCTAAAGTGATATGACCGCTATAATCTTTGCCCGCTGCTAGACGCGTTTGGGCGCTTTCAATACCATGGTCAACTGCATTACGTAGCAGGTGCTCAAGCGGCGAAGTCATACGCTCTAGAATGGTTCTATCCATCTCATCGGCAGCATTAATAATGGTCAGCTCTACTGATTTATTAAGCTCATCAGCAGTTTGGCGCACGACACGCTCAAGACGCGGCTTTAAGCGCGTAAATGACACTATACGTGAGCTCAGTAGTCCATCTTGTTGTTGCTTAACAAGGCTACCGGTCATAGGCGACCTCTCATTGATAGTCTCAACGATGCATCCTGTCTCTGGCTGCATTTTTGTAGCCAGAGACATATTACGCTGGTCTCGTAACGATTCGCTAGGAATATATTTTAAGTTATTAGGATTTTTACTGAACTGCTGTAATGCTGCGATCAATGCGGTAGCTGCTGGAGGATTCACTTGCTGCTTGAGAATAAAGACGGCATCGGCCAGCCAATCATGGCAGACCCTTAGTAACTGCGACACCATCTTAGTTGCTGGACGTTGATGAGTAGCCAATTGCTCGTATACGGTCTCCATCTGATGCGCTAGATCAGCGATACTATTCGCTGCTACCATGCGCGCGCCTCCTTTAAGCGTATGCAGACCTCGTTGTAGTATCTGCAATGCGTCCACATCATTGATATTGTTTAAAAATAACTGCGAGTGCTGGTTAATACTGATAATGATTTCATCCGCTTCTTCTGAAAATATTTCTAGCAGCTCAATATCCGTATCAATCGTTGCAAGTTGCGATTCATGCGCTGGTGTACTTTTCACGCCATCTTCAATAAAGACCGCTTTGGTAGCTGGGTCGGCATCTTGAGCATCAACTGGCAGCAATGATGATTGGTTTATAAAGGGCTCAAGGACTGTAGGTATATTCAGGTCGCTGATTGGTAGAGACAGGCTTTGTAGAGTTGCCCTCTGGAAAACTGCATGTTGGACAGTGACAGTAGACTCAGTACCACAAGAATCTACTGTCATATCTTCTGGTATGCGGTGCTGATCCACGGTTGGTAGTTGAGGCTCTATTGGCTCTGCTTGCGCCATGGGCTCTACCAATATAGAGGACGCTAATAACGCTGGCGTGTTCATACCATAAGATAAAGGCTGATCTACTACTGATAGAGTGCTACTTTGCAAAATAATGATAGCCGGATCAATACTGGGTGCGCGCTGCGCTGTAAAATCTACGACCAATACTGGTAAATGCGCTATCGTTTGGATAACTAGCGCAACCACGTCATTGGTAACGGGTAATGTCTTATTTAACACCCGGTTAAGCAGATTTTCAATCGCTCCTGCCATCTCACTGATGCTAAAGCACCCAACCATGCGACCTGAGCCTTTTAGGGTGTGAAAGCCACGATGTAATTCCATCAACGGCGTCAAATCTTGCGCCTCTTGCTGCCAACGATCTAAAAAGTCTTTTAGATCAGCAATAATTTCTGTCGCTTCTTCAACAAAAATATCATTAATCTCTTCATCATTATCAAAGTTATCAGGCTTGAGCTGCTTACGAGCAGCTTGCAATGCGGTATTATCTGAGCTTACGGCATTAGCTACGTGAGCATTTTTTATTTCAGCACTTTTTATTTCAGCGCGCGCATTATCCCCTACTATTTTGCTATCCAATGCTGTATCAGTAGGTGCAATCTCACCATTGTCATCATAACGAATCACATCAGAGGTTATTAGCTTGGCAGGTGAATAAGTATCTGTCACAGTATCAGACGCTGCTGTTAATGCCGTCAGCTCATGCCGCAACAATTGATGGGAAAATTGACCTATCTGGCTCTGCTCAGCATCTATTCCATCACAGCTGCCCGTTTCTGCTAACAGGCTAAGCCGAGCTGCTAAGAAAGCACTAGGTAGATTGGCCAGCGTCAATGCATCATAGAGCTGCCGATAATGCTGCGCTATGTATTCAAAATCAGGATGCGGCTCTAGTAACCAGCTATCAGTTACTTGTGATAAATGCTGGTCAAACAGGGGTAGCAGCCATTCTAGCGTCGCTATCTTATTAGGCTGGTTGTTCATAAAGTTATCCTAACTCGTTCATGCCCTGATTTTTTGCCACGTATTAACTTACGCTGGGGTAAGGCGGCACAGATTTGAAAATCATCAAAATAGCCCCTTGCTTAGAGCCTATATAATATAATTGCCTAGCGCGCTTTGTGCGACCAATCTTACTAAGATAACGCTAATTGAATTATCTAGTTTTTATTGTTGGTAGCTATGATCGATATCGATTAATGGCCTCAAACAGCTCATCTTTACTAAATGGCTTGGTCAAATACTCATCAGCGCCGACAATACGGCCACGTGCTTTGTCAAATAAACTGTCTCTTGAAGACAGCATAATGACCGGCTTATCCGCATAATCAGGATTGTTTTTAATCAAGGCGCAAGTCTGATAACCATCGAGACGTGGCATCATAATATCAACAAAAATGATGTCTGGATTATTATCAACGATTTTGGCGAGTGCATCAAAACCATCGATGGCGGTAATGACTTCACAGCCGACTTTTTGTAGTAGCGTTTCAACGGTACGACGAATGGTTTTTGAGTCATCAATAACCATAATCTTTAGCCCTTCAAAATTATTTTCCATTATCATTGTCCTATGACTAACGGGTTATTCTTAATACAGCTGTCTGTTGTTTTCTAACGTTATTACCTAATAGGTAATGTATAGCCTAGACTAGGTCATGATAGCAAATTAGAAACATAAAACAGATGAAACAGCATCTATCAACCGCTGGCACTATACGCACTTAGTCATCAATTATCGACATATGTTTTATATTTAATTTTAACTATAGTCATTAAGCCTTCTATTTGTAACGCAGATGCATCAAGTTAGTATCTATTACTTGTTTCACCACACTTTTTTGATGTGACCAATTAATTAGTTTATAACAACGACGATTCACTCTATTGGGCTGTCTTATCAAAAAAGAATAGAGTCTACTTTAACACTTTACCCTATTCGTCATTATCATGTAGCCCTATAGCTGACTAGTTACTGTAGTCTAGTTTATTAGACTAGTTATCGCACCTAACGCCCTTTATCTATATAATAAAATTACGTTTACGATGGTGACTGATAATGAGTAGTATAAGATTTTCTATGTGTTGCAAGAGTAGTGCTCTTGTACTGAGCACCTTACTTATGGTTGCTTGTCAGCCCCCCTCATCTAACAATAACCGGCAACCTAATGAGAATAGTGAGCAGACGGATTCACCCATTGTTATCAGCGCTGATAGCGTTACTATGGCACCTGGTTATATTCTAAATATTAAACCATCACGCTACCAGCCAAGCCTTGGACTGCAAGGTGTTATTGAACCTATCAAGCAGTCACGCTTCGTTGCCGCCCATCATTTAACAGTGCAAAAAGTGCTGGTCAAAGAAGGTCAATGGGTAGAAAAAGGCACCCCTTTATTAATCGTACAGCGTCAATCGGCCAGTTACAAACCAGCTGCGACTGCCATTACCACTGATACTAAAGCCGAGCTAAAAGTAAAAGAAGACTCTCTAACAACTCAATCAACCCAGCCTCAGCCCGACAGTAAAGTGGCTAGTAATAATAAAAAAATCTCTGATAAACCTCTCGACAATTTTCTCGATATGACCCAAGGCCGTACAGAGCAAAGCGACTCTAAGCCTAATATATCGACCCAAGCACCAAATAACTCTCCCCCAACAAATATTGACCCAGCAAATAACGATGCAGTAAATAGTAAGGAAATAAATAGCAATAAAGCGAATAATAAACAACAGGCAACCCTCTCAGCACAGCCGATTACCGTTCGCGCCAGCTTTTCAGGACGCGTGGACACTTTATATGTTCAAGTCGGACAGCAAATGGCCGCCCGTACGCCACTGTTACGGCTAAGCGATGACAAAGATTTACGCTTTATTGCTACCTTACCCATTGAAGCTGAGCCTCAGCTCTCTGTTGGACAAACGGTAAACTTTACGACTGCAGGTCTATTAGAAAAATTTACCGGACAAGTCAGTAAGCTGGCTGGTGATCCGCCCAATCAATTGTTGGTCTACGTGCATGTGATCAACAACGAAGCCAGTCGTGGTAAACTTAAACCTGATATGGCCGTCACTGGTCGGGTCGATTATGGACAGATAGAAGTCGGTACTATTGTCCCAAAACATGCTATCCACGATGCTGATTTAACAGAACTACAAACGTCACCTTATAAACCACTCACCCCGCTCACAGCCAATGTCTGGATTATCCAACAAAACCAACGCTTAGCCCGGCAGCCTGTAGAAGTCATTGAATATGACCCGAGTACAGGCCAATATCTTATCGCTGGCATTAGTAATGATAGCTTGATTTGCTTAGCGGAGTTGCCATCAGAGTCGGCTGGTAAAAAAGTGGTGGTGTCGAAGTAAATGTTTCAAAATAGGAAGTTTACAGTTATCGTCAAACCCAGCTGGCTGACTTTCACTTCTCATCTTTATACCATTAACTTATAATGTTTAGCTGTATTCTATGCTGAGTTATATTGCTAATTATAAAAACAGTTACATGGTGTAGAAATATTAACAAAGCATGTCTTGTTTGCTCATGCCCTATATAGGCAAGATGGTCATAGTATTTGTTAAGACCTATCGACTAAAATATATTTAATTATGCTTTCAATTTACTTTTGAAAATGTCATTTTATTTAAACTATTTGAAAATAACTCATTATAACCAAATAAATAGACCAACCAATATAGACAACTACTAGGAGCCTAACCATGAGCATGAGTAAGCAGATTTTATTAATTGAAGATGATCCAGATCTAGCGGAATTAATCAGCGATTATCTGACTATGAACTATTATGATGTGCATCATGCTGGTCTTGGTCAAGAAGGTCTTGAGATATTAGATACTAAAGAGCGCGATGTTGATTTGGTAGTGCTCGATCTGATGCTACCGGATATGGACGGTATGCAAGTCTGCCAAAAAATTCGTGGCAATAAGAATAATATGACCAATAAAGTACCGATTATTATGCTCACGGCCAAAGGCGACACCACTGATCGTGTTTTAGGGTTAGAGATGGGCGCTGATGACTATATCTCTAAGCCCTTTGAGCCTCGTGAACTATTGGCACGTATTCGCGCCGTTATTCGTCGTCACGAACAGCCCAATCAGGCTGATAGCCAATCAGATAGTTTAACTTTCGGGCGTTTAAGTGTCTTTCCTGACAGTCATGAAGTTACCATCGATGAGAAGCCTGTACGCCTAACGACACATCAGTTCCAATTGCTGCATTATTTTGCTACACATTCAGGTAAAGTGCTTAATCGTGAGCAGCTATGGCAAGCAATGCCAAATGATGACAGCTCAGACAATATTGATCGTGCGATTGATGTGCATATTTCACGTCTGCGGGCTCTAATTGAAGACAATCCACGTCAGCCAAAACGCATTATTACGGTACGCGGTGTCGGCTATCAATTTGCCACTGATCAAGTTTAATCGATAGTAAAACCATTGATTAACAATCATCATGATGAACGTGTTTATCATTATTGTAATTAGCAGAATAATTGAATATGAGCATATGATAATAGAGATTATTTAATGCAACAGCTGGGTTTTCGCTCCGTCTTTGCTAAGCTATTTGCCAGTGTCATGCTGGCTCTCATCTTGTTTGCTGTGGCTATGGTATTGTTGACCCAGCTTGTCCATGATAAAGACGCTGGCATTCGCTCAGAGGTAGTAGCGACTCAGATTCTGGGTCAAATAGATCCGTTTTTGCATGAGCTAAATATCGCTGTTAGCAAAGACAATCGCTTACAATCGCGCTTTATGCTGGCCGTTGTCAAAAAGAGCTTTGACATCTTTGATGAGTCATTGCAAGCAAAAATGGGCCTGTATAACAGCGAAGGTCATTTGCTTATGCAAACAGACAATAGCGATTTGCCCCTAGAGCTACCAGCCAAACCGTCTTTATTATCACGTGTTTTCCCTTCGTTTTCGGATACCCCGCCTACCCTGCAAGCACAAGTCTACAGCAATACCGGCTACACTCTGCTCTATGAATCGCGTCTATCGCCTAAAAAGCCAGTACTCTCTGCGGCGTTAAATTTATTTACGGGTACTTTGCTATTACTACTGATTATGGCAGGCGTACTATGGTGGATTGCGCGCTCAATGACTTGGCGACTCAACCAGATGAGCCAACAAATGAGCCAGCTTGGCGATGGCGATTTTACAGTACGTGTCAATGCGCGTGGTAATGACGAGATTGCGTCACTAGCGCGTGGGTTTAACCAAGCAGCGCAAAAAATCGAACACCTTATCAATGCCAACAACTTACTGCTAGCACATGCATCACATGAGCTGCGTACACCGATTACCCGTATTCGTCTACAAATTGAGATGATGGATATGCTTGCTGGCGCCATGCCTACCGACGTTAAAGCAAAATTTGATAAGCGTGCCCAAGCTATCAATCGTGACCTCTCGGGACTCAATGACTTGGTTGAAAGTATTTTGCTAGTCAGTCGTTTGGATGCTGGTCATGTGATGCAGCAAATCGAACGCTTAGATTTATACGATTTGGTTAATCAAGAGCGTCAGCACTATTCTGAAGCGACCTTAATCGGCGAGCATATCGTCATTGAGGGTCAGCCATCGATGTTGACGCATTTAATTCGCAATCTATTAAATAACGCTATGTTACATGGCGTACCGCCTGTAACTGTCTTACTTTATGGCGTACAAGCTATCGATGAAGCGGATATAGTGCCTGATTATCTATTGCAATCAGTGCTGTCTAATAGTTTCTCTGATTACAATAATTCAGATTATAACTATTATGACGAAAAATCTGATAATAGCTTAGTGAATGAGCTTGATGAAAACGAACCACACTTCTCTACAGCAACTGACAGCAATTCTGATAGCGCTAATAAAACCAATACAGATAATGTAGCAATATTGTCCGTTCCCGTTATTTATCGAAATGGTGAAACCCTTGTCCTCGAGGACAGCCATAACATTGATAACAATAATATCAGCGATAACAATAATAGTAGTGGCATAATAAAATCTGACTCAAGTGCTGATAAAAAAGGTTCGCAAGCAAACTCGACGTTACATCAAAATACAGCGAAGCAAGAACCGCCAACGGTAATTAGCACTGAAAATGACAATGCTAGCAATAGTACATTAAGCCCTAGAACGCCTACTGTTAGCGATGATTCTCTTATTAATAACTATAATAAATTCACCACTGACCTAACCGATAAAATAAAAAAAGTCATTTGGCGGGTAGTACCTGATGCGATAGAACTAGAGCAATCGCAATCAGGTAGTCATAGTAGTAACAGTAATAACTCTGATCACATCAAGAGTGCTGCCTCCACAGACAATAAAAATAAAGCGTATAAAAATGACAATAAGGATAGTAGTAAAGAAAACAGCGAGACGTCCACTACGCCGCGTAAAGAAAATTTATTTAGAAAACATTTAAAAAAATCTAAAGCGGAACCTACACGTCCGCTACCAAAATATGCCGTCCTGTCTGTGATTGATGAAGGTAATGGCATTCCTAAAGATAAGCGTGAAGAAATATTCAGCCCCTTTGTACGTCTGCAACAAAAGAACAAAGGCTCAGGTTTAGGTTTATCACTAGTATCACAGATTGTTACGGCCCATCAAGGTCATATCACCACTGATACGATTAATGGGCATACCAGATTTCTGATAGTGCTACCAGTCAAAAACGATCCAGATTATGACTATCACGAGCATAATAACCGTGATTAGATAACCCATCTGCTCCAATAAATGTCTTATAACTTCAGCTTGAGTAGGCTAATTATACAATCCTATGATTACCGTTCCATCATCCTTACCAAACCCTAAAAATCGCCGGCAGAGATGTGGCTACTAATCCTTTTTCTATCATAAGCCAATCGTGGATGCGCATATCCAAAACGCTTAATAATATGCTATATTACCGCCCCTCACTGTTACTGCCAGCGGTCCGTATTTACGCTGACGTTACAACATTTTTATAACCGCTAAAATATTTATTAAATTTCGAGCATTCCATGAGTGACATGATCGTTCTAAATGATGTGACCAAAAGCTTTTTAAGCGACCGTTCAATAAAAAATAAAGACGGTAAGCCGCATTGGTTTACTGCTGTTGAGCCGACGTCGCTATCTATCAAACAAGGTGAAATCTTTGGCTTGATGGGCTATTCAGGCGCGGGGAAATCTACCTTACTACGGTTGATTAATTTACTTGAGCGTCCTGATAGCGGTGAAGTGATTATCGATGGCGTTAATTTAACTAAGCTATCCGCCAGCAATCTGCGTATTGCACGACATAATATTGGTATGATTTTTCAGCAATTTAACCTGATGTCGAATCGTACGGTATTTGACAATGTGGCGTTCAATTTGACGGTCTCAGGCTACCCCAGTCGTGATGTTCATAAACGGGTGATGGACTGTCTTAAGATTGTTGACTTGATCGACCGTGCCAGTCATTATCCTGCGCAGCTGTCGGGCGGTCAAAAGCAGCGTGTTGGTATTGCCCGCGCTATTGCGCCCAGCCCTAAAGTATTACTGGCTGATGAACCAACCAGCGCGCTTGATCCTGAAACTACCCGTAGCTTATTGACCTGCCTGCGTGATATTAACAAACAGCTCGGGGTGACCATTGTCGTTGTGACCCATGAGATGAGCGTCATTCGCCGTCTATGTCACCGCGCCGCATTGCTTCATCAAGGGCAATTGTTAGAGGTCGCAGATATTCGCGATGGTCTGATTCAGGCTACCACCCCGATTGGCCAAGGCTTAGTGTACGAAGACTAATGAGGCAGGAGAGATAAACATGTTGACTGGTGCTGAATTATCCGCCTCAATAGACAAGCTGTTTGAACTGCGTAAAGAGATTTGGAAGGCGTTCTTTGATACCTTTATCATGCTGGGCATTTCCACTACGGTGGCGATTGTCATCGGCGGACTGTTCGGAATATTTTTATTCTTATCTAGCGATCGGCAGTTTTTGCAAAATAAGACGTTGTATGGGGTACTGGGTGGTATCACCAACTTTATGCGCGCTTTTCCATTCGTAATTTTGATGATCGCCATGAGCCCCTTTACTAAAGCTATTGTAGGCACCGGTATTGGACCGATTGCTGCCTCTTTGGTATTGGCGATTGCCGGTTCGTTTTATTTTGCGCGTTTGGTAGAACAGAATCTACGAGAAGTACCGCGCGGTATTATCGAGGCGACCGAATCTATGGGTGCGCGGCCGTTTACTATTATTAAAGTACTGCTCAACGAAGCGCGTTCAGGACTGGTACTATCGGTGACTATTCTTTGTATCAGCTTGCTGTCCTATTCAGCTGCTGCTGGTATGATTGGTGGCGGCGGGCTTGGCGATTTGGCCATTCGTTATGGCTACTATCGCTATCAGACTGAGGTGATGGTATTTATCGTGATTATGCTATCGATTATGGTGGTCTCCATTCAAGGCCTCGGTAATTTGCTGGCGACTCGTCTAGACAAACGCTAAATATTTTCATAGATGCCCAACGCTCTAATAAGCATGAAATCACTTGCATCTATTACTGAACACTACTAATGAATAACACTCAGGATTTAACATGTATTAATCCTGAGCTTAGCGCTTGACTTTGTAACTGAGTAAGTTTAATTTTGTTATCATTCTAGCAACATTTGACCCAGCAGCATGCCTATTCATAATGTTGCTTTTTTAATGACTGCATTAACCTTATTTGTACCTAACATATTTATTATTGAGGAAATTCCATGAAATTAACAGATATCAGCCGTCAGTTAGCGACCGCATTTGCTGCTGTTGGCGTATCAAGCCTAGTCTTAGTCGGTTGTAATAATTCATCAGCGCCAGAGGCCACGCAAGAGCCGGTTACTGAAGGCACGGAAACTGCGGCAGCCGCAGGCGATATCGACCCTGACCATACCAAAATCATCATCGGTACGACTGAAGGTGACTTTGCTGATATGGTACGCAATCAAGTTAAAAGCTCACTTGAAGCCCAAGGTTATGAAGTTGAGCTGATTCCTTTCACTGACTATGTCCGCCCTAACCTAGCATTGGCCGATGGCGATTTAGACATCAATATCTTTCAGCATAAGCCTTACCTCGATACTTTCAAAAAAGAGAACAACCTTGATTTGGTAGAAGTCTTTCAAGTGCCCACTGCGCCACTTGGTATCTATTCAGGCAAAAAAACCAATCTTAATGAGGTTTATAAAGGCATGAGCGTTTCTGCGCCCAATGACCCCAGTAACTTTGCCCGCGCCTTGGTCATGATGAACGATCTAGGCTGGATTACTTTAAAAGATGATATCGACCCACTCACTGCCTCAAAAACTGATATCGCTGACAATAGCAAATACGAGATCAAAATCATTGAGTTAGAAGCTGCTCAGTTACCACGCGCCCGTGACGAAGTAGACTTTGCGGTCATTAATGGTAACTATGCAACTGACGCTGGTATTAAGCTGACCGAAGCACTATTTCAAGAACCCAGCTTTAACTATGTCAACTGGTCGGCAATCAAGTCTGCTGATGTTGGTAAGAAGTGGGTTAAAGACGTTACTAACGCTTATAACTCAGAAGCCTTTAAAAAGTATGCCCATGATACATTCCCCGGTTATAAATATCCAAAAATCTGGGGCGCTGGTGACAGTACCGTTACCGCCACTGACGGGACTGCGAGCGCAACAGGTGACGTTGTAGCCGCACCAGCTCAGTAGTTAAGTAAGCACTAAAACATATAGAAGATATAAGTATCAAAACGTCCATTACCTACTGGTAGTGGACGTTTTTTATGATCTGTATTTTATAACTGACACTGAGTCTAGTTACTAAAAATGACGTTACAGCCTGTGTGCCCTTTGTAGGAAAGCGTCACTTGCTCTTTCACTTAGCGCCAGTTTTTTTTATAGTAGATAAGTTGAATCAGCTCTTACTATAAAGATGCTGGTTATTTTTCTCTAATAGTTAAATTTATGAACCAACCAAATTCATAAATCAATAATAAGGATAATTATATGACTTCTAAAACCTATAATATTCGTACTGCCGGACAAGCGAGCATTCCTGTGTTAGGCCTCGGCACATGGCAGTCAACAGGTCAGGACTGTATCGACGTGGTCAGCCAAGGCTTAAAAATGGGCTATGAGCATATTGACACGGCTCAAGCTTATGACAACGAGAAAGAAGTAGGACAAGGTATTAAGCAGTCAGGTATCGCTCGCGATAAGTTCTTTTTAACCACCAAAATATTTCCTGATGACTTAAAGTTCCAACCAGAAAAACTGATCGCTGCCACTAAGCGCTCTTTAGAAAATCTCGATACTGATTACGTTGATTTATTATTGTTGCATTGGCCTGATGATCGCGTCCCCTTATCTGAGACGATACCTGCGCTATGTGAGCTACAGAAACAAGGGTTGACCCGCCATATTGGGGTCTCTAACTTTAACATTGCCCATTTGATTGAAGCAGAAAAGTATGCCGATGTGCCTATTGTGGTCAATCAAGTCGAGTTTCACCCTTTTATTAAACAACAGACTTTACAGTCATTTTTGAACAACCATCATATTTTATTAGAAGCCTACTCGCCACTGGCACGCGGTGATGTATTTGATAACAAAATCATTAAAAAAATTGCTGAAAAACATGGTATTACCCCAGCGCAAGTATCATTGGCTTGGATTTTATCAGATAAAGACCGAGTAGCAATTCCAAAAACGGCTAACCCTAAGCATTTGCAAGGCAATTTGGACGCTATTGACGTCCAGTTGAGTGCTGATGAACTGGAACAGATCGGTAGCTTAGCACGCAGTGATGGCCGTAAAATTGAACATCCTGACTATACCCCTGAATGGGATGACTAAAATAGAGCGCATCAACTGTAAAGCTATTACATCGCAAATTTTAAGTACAAAAAAAGCCACTGATATCGAATCAGTGGCTTTTTTATTGATACTACTGAATGTTAATAGTACTTACTGCTGTAATGTTTGAGCTTCGTTAATAGGTTCAGCAGGGTTGTATTGCTCTGATGCGGGAGTTAAGCCGCGGCGATTATTTTCCTTTAACGATTTAGCAACTTCTGGCGGCATGTAGTTTTCATCATGTTTAGCCAGCACTTCACCAGCAACAAAGGTTTCGCCTTGCATTTTACCAGTAGCGACAATACCCGAGTTTTCAGCAAATAAGTCCGGTAAAATACCCTGATAAGTGACTGGAACCGTTGATTTAAAATCGGTGATAGCAAACTTAACATTCAATGGATTGTCTGCCGCCCGATGGACACTACCAGCAACCACCATCCCGCCTGCGCGAATACGTTTATCTTGTGGGGCGTCACCTTGAGAAATAGCAGTCGGGTCAAAATAATAGTCGGTTTGCTGCCCGATGGCATAAATGACTAGCACTACTGCCACTGCTGCGCCTGCAAGCGTAAAAAAGACCCACATAAGTTTTTTGCGTCGAACTGCGTTCATACCACTACCTCATTGATGAGTGATTGCTGTGCAAAACAGAGAAAGAGAATAAGGAGGCCTTTTTCATAATAAATGAGACAGGAGGTCCTTCTTATGGCTACTTATTAATGCTTGCTTATAATGGCTATATGATAGCATTTTTCACCCATATCAATACGCTCTTTGCAAATTGGGTGCACTGGTAAGTATCATCTTTAAGTAGAGTCAGAAAAATATATTGATAGCTAAGGTTATGATTTTAAGCTGATTTTATAAAGCAGAGGATTTATTAACCTTAGAGCTGCGCTGCGCTTGCCGTGCTTGTTGAATGGTCAGCTGCTTAATGAGCGCTTGTCTTTGACGACGACTATACCAGATAAAAACAAACATTATACCGACCGTAATCGCCCAGCACGACCAGACGTAAACCCCATGATCACCCATAGCGATAAACTCAGATACGCTATAAAAATAAGGCTGCATAGTGTTCTCCCAAACGCTATAAAGCGTTATTTATTTTGTCCACGGATGTATTCTTTGACCCAAGCCTTACCTTGATCGCGATATAGAATAAGCGTATTGGTTCGGTAAATGGCTAAAGTGGCTACCAACAAATAGCCACCGATCAGCATAAGTAGTAGTGGCATCCACATATCAGCAGACATTTTTGGGGCTTCGGTCAAAGTAAAGGTCGAACCTTGATGTAAGGTATTCCACCATTGCACTGAGTACTTGATAATTGGCAAATTTACCGCACCAACAATACATAAAATAGCAGCGGCTTTACCACGATTAGCAGTATGCTCAAAAGCCGCGAACAGCGCCATCACCCCAGCATATAAAAACGCTAAAATCAGCATCGAAGTCAGACGCGCATCCCAGACCCAGTAGGTACCCCAAGTTGGTTTTGCCCAGATAGAGCCAGTTAAGAGACTAATTACGCACAATAAAAAGCCAATGGGCGCCAGCGCTTGCGCCACCAAATTAGCAGTTTTAATCTTCCATACCAAGTAGATCACGCCCAGTACAGCAAGAGCAAAATAAATGGAGATGGCAAGGCTAGCGGCTGGCACATGAATAAATATAATGCGATAGCTGTTGCCTTGCAGATAATCAGGTGGCGCGAAGACCAAGCCCCAAATACTACCCACCAGCAGGAACATACTGGCTAATATCGCCAGCCATTTGACCCATGGCGCAAAGATACGAAAAAACTGCTTAGTACCTACAGTGGCCAAGAAGCTTTGCCAAATGCGCTGCCATAGGCTTGGAGATGAGATATTATTTAGGTTGGGCATGGGGATAAACCTATTGCACAGCATAGCGGTTGTGGCTGATAGATGGACATTTCTTGACACTACTATCTGCGAACCTGCCAGCGTTAAACACTGGACAGAATCTACTAATCACCATTATAGCAAAATTGCCGCTTTTCACCACGTCGATAATACATAAGGGATAAATATCACAGATTACTGAGTAGATATAATCAATCTTGCTTAAAAATTTTGCAGATACGATTTGATAAATATAGACAAGCAACTTTGAGAGCTTGCGAACAACGGAATTCAGTATTATTTATCAAATTACTATCAAAACTAGAGACTGGTTTTACTTTTAATTAATTATCTAGGCAAACAGATGATTTTTTTAAAACGCTTTAATTTAACCATGCCATTTTTAAGGTCATGGCAATTACCCATGGCATCACTAAAACCGAGACAATACTACCAGCCAATAATAGCGCCAAAATAGGCAAGCCATTAAGACCGGTGGCAAATAAATCAACGGCACCGGTCGCAAAAATGAGTACTGGCAGCTGCATCGGTAGCGCAATCAAGGGCACGAGCACCGCGCCATTTTTGAGCGATAATGTCAAACTACTGGCAACCGCTGACAACATTAGCAACATCGGACTACCCGTCACGATAGAGGCCATCAGCACACCAGTTTCAAGCCAGCTTAGCTGAAATAAAGGCACCGCAAGCAAACTAAGCACTGCCACAATACCACTGCTAAATATCCAGTGGATAACCAAGCGAATCAGCACCCAAAGTGGTAGCGAGGCTTTTGCTACTACCAATTGCGCTAACGTACCGTTATCAAGCGCCGGTTTGAACAAACCCTCGACACCCATGACCAATGACAATAAAGCGGCAATCCATACGGCCGCTACGCCTAGACGTTGGAGTAATTGTGGCTCACTTCCCACGGCTAGCGGAAATAAAGTGATAATAACCAAGAACAATACCAAAGGATACAGCCACTGTACCGCCCCTTGCTGCTTAACCTGCCATTCGCGGCGCCACAATTGCATAAAACTGATACCACGTGTGGCTGTATTGTCAGAAGTGGTATTATGAGCAGAAGTGACATTATCAGCTGCTATTTGTACTCGACTCTCTGTCATCATCCACCCCTTATACCATATAATCTGACAAATCGAGCACTTGATTGGCAACGCCTACTGGTTGATGACTGGTCATCACTATTGCGCCACCTGCGCCTACAAACTCACGCAATCTAGTCTCCATTCGCGCCACCATATCGACATCTAGCGCCGTAAATGGTTCATCCAATAACCATAAGGGCGTCACTTGCGGGGTCAATAAATATAAGCGTGCAAGAGTAATACGGCGGGTTTGCCCAGCAGATAAATGGCTTGAGCTAATAGTCTCAAATCCTTGTAGTCCTACCCATGCTAGTGCGTCATCAACATCAGCATTACTAGGCGATATGCCATATAAATTCAACAAAAAAGTCAGGTTTTGTGCCACAGTTAAACTGGGATGAATACCCAATTGATGTGACACATAAAGCGGCTGTACTGGTACGCCAGCTGTCCCTTGATAATAGATTGAACCGGTTATTATTGGCAGTAATCCGGCAAGCTGCATCAGCAATGTGGTCTTACCTGTACCGTTAGCGCCAATCAGATGGCAGATACTACCGACAGATAAATCAAGCACCACACCTTCGCACAACGGGATTTCACCACGCTGAACCGTCAGCTCATCAAAGGTCAGTAAAGGTACATGCAGAACGGGCATCAAAACCTCTTATTACAAATTCAGCGAGCGATAAATATTCACGATAAACAACTATTGCGTTCATGGCATAATACGCTATGCTCACTACCACACCACAGTATAACAAATTGTCGATTATTATGATCTCAAAACATAAGCAGACCTCCACAGACACCCAAAACTCAGATACGACTTCAAGGTCCGCTGTTACTGAGGGGTCGTCAACTCCCTTAAGCGCAACCCTGACGATAGGCCGCTTAATCGAAGCGCACGTGGTGTTTATCCAGCAGTGGTTGCGCGAGCAAGCGCAGCCACTCGCTATGGAAGCTTGGCAGTGGCTTGGCGCACAACCGATGCGTAAATATGTGAGTAGCGAGGATTTGCAGCGTTTGCTTAACGACTGGCTTCTCAGCCAGCCAATGACTGAGATTATGCGTCAGGATATCCGCGATATTTTACAGACCCTGATTTATCATCCAGTCAATGATAGCGTACCTTTGTCTGAGCTGGTCGATGATGCCCAAGTCGATACCCTCGCCACTTATGTCGGTAGTCATAAACAGCAGCGTAATATCCTGATTCATACGCTGGTTGGTAATGAAACTTTTGCCGATTTATTAACGCAAACGCTTTATCACGCCATCAATGATTTTATGGAAACCACCCTTGATAAAGCCGGCGGCGTGGGTAAATTAATGAAGCTTGGGCGTAGCTCCTTTGAAAAAGCCACCAACCGTAACCTTGACGAAAAACTGCAAGCTTATCTGCATCGTAATATTAAAGATTTGACCCGACGCGCAGAAACTAATGCACAACAGCATCTGTCCAACGAAGAAGTCACGCGCCTGCTAGTTACTGGTTGGGCACGTGTTAAAGACCAGCCGGTCAGCCAGCTACAACGCTATCTAAATAATAATCCTGATAATAGTAGTATCGACCATATTGAAGCCAGCGTACAGCAAAGCTACAACCGTTTGCGCTTGTCACCTTATTTGCATAGCTTAGTGACCGCATCCGTAGAGACTTGGTATGCCAATCATCAGTCTGACACTATTGCGACGGTAGCAGCAAGTTTGGCCATTGATGAGCAGGCAATGGCCCAATTAAGCAACGCCTTACTGCCGATTGCCCAAGATGCTATTGAAAGCACATGGCTGAGCGCGCATATCCGTGAGATGTTGCAAGCATTTTATATGCAGCCTAATATCAAAGAGGGTCTAGGGTTTGATAACACTTAATTAGCTATTTTTTAACTTATTTAGTTTTCATGATTTTTTATTCTTTACTAATAGTTAGTACTTTATTTATGAGTCCCCACGATAAACGCAGTTTTTGGCAAAAAATAAAACGGCTGCTGACCCCATCAGCATCGCGCTCTGTTATCGATGAAACCGATGCGCGTGGTGGTTCGCTGCGAGTAGATGTCAGTGATAAAAAGACTGACACTAGCACTGACATTGTTAATAAAGGCGATAGCGTGAGCACTAGCGACGCTGATCTATCAGATTCTAGTGATACTCAGAAACGTGACCTTGATGGCAAAAACTTTGAGGGCAAAAATTCTCAAGATCCTACATTTAACAGTGATAACTCTAAAAACATTGCTCCTAATAAAAGTAACGACACGCCTATTGTAGATTACCTCAAACAATATTTACATAAGAGACAGTGGCACTACACTTATTATCGTCCAAACTCCTCTGATAGTCAGCAATCGCACCATCTGTCTCTACGGATGAAAAACAAACAAATAGACTGTGGCTACCTATTTCGTGTCCAAGAAAGTAATCGCTTGCTGGCAGTTTATGGTATTTTGCCGTTTTTAATACCGGAAAGCCATCAAAGTGCCGCCATGCTACTCATTACTCAAATCAACTATGACATGCTCGTGGGCAATTTAGAGATGGATGTTAATGACGGTGAAATACGCTATAAAAACGCCATTGATGTTGAAGCAGTCGGGATAAATGACGACATTACTGAGCACTTACTACAAAGTGTGATAGCGATGACCACCGTCACTTATGAGATATTTAGCGACTTGATTAATACTCAAGAGCCTGCCGAAGATATGCCGACGTTACTCGGTGAGCTCCGTCAGCAAGCCGACGCGCGAACGTTCTTTTTAGCCACTCAAAAAATGCAATAAGTAGGGCGTAAAAAAAGCTATTCGAAACTATTTACTAAACAGTACTTTTAAAAAAAAGTGACTATACACTTATGCTAAAAATTGCCTATTCTGAAATTTTCCGTTATTCAGTTCCTGAAAAACATCGCTTTCCAATGCAAAAATATACCCTAATTCCTGAGCGCCTACTCGCTGAAGGCACTATCAATACTGCTAACTTTTTCGCCCCGTCAAAGTTAACAGAAGCTGAAATTTTAACCACTCATACCGCCGAGTATTGGCATAAGCTCAAAACCCAAACATTAACCCCAAAAGAAGCGCGGCCGATCGGTTTTGAGATGACGCCCACACTGGTAGATCGCGGTCGCCATATCGCTCATGCAACCTATGAATGTGCATTATACGCTCAGCAATATGGGGTAGCCATGAATGTCGCGGGTGGTACCCATCATGCTTTTGCCGATCATGGCGAGGGCTTTTGTGTGTTTAATGATGTTTGTATCGCCAGCAACTTATTATTGACACGTGGACAAGCACAAAAAATATTAGTGGTCGATTTGGACGTGCATCAAGGCAATGGCAATGCCAGTATTATGGCCGATGAGCCCCGGGTCTTTGTATTTAGTATGCATGGCGCCAAAAACTATCCCTTTCGCAAGCAAATCTCCGACCTTGATATCGAGCTAGATAATGATACCGGTGACACCGAGTATTTACAGATTTTGGCCGAAACTTTACCACGCTTAATTATAGAGGTCGCGCCGGACATGATTTTTTATCAATCGGCGGTAGATGTATTGGCAACTGATAAGTTAGGTAAGCTGGCATTGTCGCAAGAAGGCTGCAAAGCGCGTGACGAATATGTACTACGCCAAGCAAAAGCGGCCAATATACCAGTGACAATCGTGATGGGCGGTGGCTATTCAGAAAATATTGAAGATGTGGTTGAAGCGCACTGTAATACTTTTCGCCTTGCTCAGCAGATATTTTTTGATGAGATGGATTAGTGAGTAATTAAGCTTATATAGTTTTTGGCTACAAGCATTTGTAATTACAACAAGGCAGTAATACCTTGCCAACCAACACGCACTCCAAGTACCGTTAAGATCAATAAAATAAGCTGACGAAAACGTGCTTGCGGTAAATAACGACGTAGGCGAATGCCGACTAATAGTGCGGCAACAGACAGCACGCTTAAAAGTGTAATTAGCTGCCATTCGCTACCACTGAGCGCCATAATAGGCTCACGCAGCACGATAATTTGCGCGACTTTGCCCAGTAAATAACACATATTGCCAACCTTAGCGACAGTATTTTTATCCTTACTAGCGGAGAGCAAGTACATCATCAAAATCGTTGACATGGCATTGGTCGCCCCACCAATGATTCCAGCACTCAGCCCAACAATAATCAGCACTGGCTTGGTATCTGGTAGGCGAACTTGTTTGCCCAGCAACGCGCTGATAACGTAAAAGGCAATCACGACTGCCAGTACCAACAAGATATAAGCACTATCTATCCAAAGCAATAATTTTGCGCCAAGGATACTGCCCAGTAAGCTGGTCAATGCCAGTAACCAATAGCGCCTACCATAATAGATAAAATTTTGCCAAATACTACGCTCGCCACCAGTCAGCCAAGTCATGGCATTCAGCAATAATGACGGGAAAATCACTAACACGATGGCATGAGGCAATGGATACATACTGGCTAAAGCAGTAGTGGTCACCAGCGTCACACCCAGTCCGCTGATACCATGTAATAATGAGGCCAGCGCAAATATCGCCATCAACAGCAATGTTTGGGTATTATCACTATCAGTCATAACAGCCCCCACTCACGATTTGGGGCTTATGGTTAATATTCATTGCTATAACTAACCTTGCTTGCCCTACTCACTGTCTTGGCACTGCCATAACGTCTCGCCAATGATATTGGCCAATTGCTCAGCGATCTTATCTTTACTGGCCTTAACTAAGGTTACAGAATCCTGCTCATAACGCTCAGCAAAGAATACTTGCATGGCATTATCGTCACTGGCAAAGCCAATATCCGCGCGTGAGACGTCATTACAGGCAATCAGATCTAGGTCTTTGGCAACCAATTTGCCACGGGCATAGCGCTCAATATCTTGGGTTTCTGCAGCAAAGCCCACCACAAACAGTTCAGGATACGCATGAGAAATGGTTGCTAAGATATCAGGGTTTTTGACCAAATTTAGCGTCATGGCATCTTGGGTCTTTTTGATTTTTTGCGGGGCTGCTTCCTCGGTGCGATAGTCAGCAACGGCGGCAGTCGAGATAAAGATGTCCGCTACTAGGCTGTCATGTTTAGGGGACAGTTCTGTATGGTCATTATCTGTGTCCAGCTCGTGACAATCGCAATCGCTATGCTCATGATGATGCTCATGTTCGTGATCATGATGATGATGTTCGTGCTCATCCTCACTTTCAAACTGTAGCGCGGGATGCGTACCAGCAACACAGTGCTGAACGGCGATGAGCATCTCTTGTGCTGATAACGCATCAATACGCGTGACCCCAAGCGGTGTTGGCAAGGCAACTTTACCACTAGCGATTAAAATAACTTCTGCCCCAGCTTCTACGCAGGCGCGCGCTAAGGCAAAGCCCATTTTCCCTGAGGAATGATTGGATAAATAGCGCACGGGATCAATCGCTTCAACCGTTGGCCCGGCGGTAATGACAACCCTCTTATTGACCAATAGTTGCGGAATACGCTGCTGCGCATTAAACAGACGCACCTCATTCAATAATTGCTCAGGTTCAGGTAATCGTCCTGCACCGACATCCCCGCACGCTTGCTCCCCGCTTGCTGGCATAATAATCTGATAATTCATATCTTGCAGCGTCTGCACATTCAAACTAACCGCTGGATGCGCCCACATTTGCTGATTCATAGCAGGCGCAATCATGACCGGCGCTGTCGTCGCCAGACAAACCGTGGTTAGTAAGTCATCGGCCATACCCATTGCCAGCCGTGCCAAAGTATTGGCTGACGCCGGAGCGATAATCACCAAGTCCGCCCACTTTGCCAGTTCAATATGACCCATACCTGCTTCGGCATGCTCATCAAGTAGCGAGGTGTGCACCTCATTACCGGTCAAGGCTTGCAAAGTGAGCGGTGTGATAAAGGCTTGTGCGCCGGTCGTCATAATGACGCGCACCTCAAACCCCGCTTTAATTAATAAGCGAGCAAATACAGCAGATTTATAAGCGGCAATACCGCCAGTAATAGCGAGTAGAATATTTGACATAAGCAGGGCACTAGTATTAGTAACAGAAAAAAGTTAAGAGATAAAAATTGCGCTTATAGTAACAATTATGAGATAAGTTAGGTAAGGTTTTCGCATTTATCTATAACGGTTCAATATTCAAGGAGTAATAATGGCCATCAAAGACTGGCACGAAGACGATAGACCACGCGAAAAACTGTTGAAATTTGGTGCGAACCACTTATCCGATGCTGAAATATTAGCAATATTTTTACGTACGGGCACTCCAGCGCAATCCGCTATTGAGCTTGCTCGTCATTTAATTGGCCAATTCGGTAGTCTTGCTGAGTTATTAGCGGCCCCCAAAGAGACTGTTCTCGCCTGCCATGGTATCGGCCCTGCAAAATACGCGCAGATGCTTGCATCACTGGAGATGGGCACACGCTATCTGAACAGTCAACTTAAAACGGGGCAGGCTCTTGGGCGCTCGCAAGCGGTTAAAGACTATATCAGTACTCAATTGCGCGGTGAACAACGTGAGGTTTTTGCAGTCTTATGCTTAGATAATGCGCTGAATCTATTAGACTTTGAGGTTTTGTTTACCGGTGGCATTTCTTCTTGCTCAGTATGTATCAAACATGTGCTACGCCATACTCTCAGCCACGCTGCCAGCCAGTTGATTGTCGCTCATAACCATCCGCATACCGATGCCCAGCCTTCAACTGCAGATAACTTATTAACTTATGAGCTTAAAAAAGCTTGTGATCTAATAGATTTATCATTGATTGATCATATTATTGTTGGCCGTAATGACACCTTATCTTATGCTGAAAATGGCTTAGCACCTTTTGGTTAGCTGAGTTGAAGCAAAACTCCTATAGAATAGTGGCTGATACATATTCTCGACACAGCGTAGCATTTTCACTATTGATAGTTGTCAAGACCTATTTCATATTAGAAGATGTGTTTATATCAATAGTATGTCGAGAATATGTAGCAAAGGTTAAATTACGCTCACTGAATCTTACCGTTATTTAATTGATTAAAGATATAAGTACCAGCTACTAGCTGTTAAGATTACGTTCTATTATTTAATAATTAATATAAGCTGAATTTTCTACAGCTTTCAACCCCGTTTTGTTAAGGAGACAGTCATGGCGATTGGCTTATTTATTTTGGCAGTAATCATTCAATTAGCCGTCGTCTTGGCCATATTTTTACTGTCTTTATCTCGTATCATCGGTAGCCTTGTCGCTATTGTAACCGTAATAGTCACCGCGTTTATCAGTCCATGGTCGCTGGTTCTAGGTGTGCCTATTTTACTGCTATGTTTAGCCCTTCTCATCGCACCAATTCGGCGCGCGCTCATTACTAAGCCTGTATATAAGGCTTTGGGCGGCGCTATGCCCAGTATGAGCGATACTGAACGCGAAGCGCTCGATGCGGGTACCAGCTGGTGGGAAAAAGAGCTGTTCATGGGGGCTCCGAATTGGAAAACCTTTGCCGACTACCCCTATCCGCAGCTGTCAGAAGAAGAACAAAGCTTCATTGATAATGAAGTTGAAACCCTATGCATTATGCTTGATGAGTGGAAAATTCAGCACGAAGATAAAGAGCTGTCACCAGAGGCGTGGCAATTTATCAAAGACAGTGGTTTTTTGGGTCTCATTATTCCGAAAGAATACGGAGGTCTAGAATTTACCTCGTATGCTCAAAGTCGAGTGATGAGTAAGATTGCTTCGCGCTCACCTACCGCAGCGGTCACTTGTATGGTGCCAAACTCACTCGGACCGGGTGAGCTCCTCATGCACTACGGTACGGACGCGCAGAAACAACACTGGCTACCAGGATTGGCAAAAGGTGATGAGATTCCCTGCTTTGGTCTCACCGGCCCTGAGGCTGGCTCTGATGCAGGTGCTATTCCTGATACGGGGGTAGTGTGTTACGGCATTCATGACGGTAAGCAAACGCTAGGTCTACGGATGAACTTCTCTAAGCGCTGGATTACCTTGGCACCGATTGCCACAGTAGTCGGCCTGGCCTTTAAAATGTATGACCCAAAAGGTCTACTGGGTGATCTTAATAAAACGGACTACGGCATCACCTGTGCCTTAGTGCCTTCAAGCCATGAAGGCGTTATTATAGGCCCGCGCCATTATCCTAGCGGCTCACCGTTTATGAATGGTACTGTCGATGGTACGGATGTCTTTATCCCGCTAGATTATATTATTGGCGGCGTTGAGAACGCTGGTCGCGGTTGGCGGATGCTGATGGAATGTCTTGGTGTTGGCCGTGGTATCTCTTTACCTGCCCTATCGACCTCAGCCAGTGAGATGACCTATCTATCCGTTGGGGCGTTCGCTAAGGTACGTGAGCAGTTTAAGATTTCAGTCGGCAAATTCGAAGGGGTACAAGACGCTACCAGTCGTATTGCCAGCCAAACTTATATGTTAGAAGCTTTTCGTCATTTGGTCACTTGTGGATTGAACCAAGGGGGCACGCCCTCGGTGATGACAGCAATGGCAAAATATTACGCCACCGAAACTATGCGTGAAGTGGTTAACGATGGCATGGATGTGGTTGGCGGTCGGGCGATTCAGATGGGACCCCGTAACTTTTTGGCCATTCCTTATCAAGCGATTCCGGTCTCTATCACCGTTGAGGGTGCAAACATTTTAACGCGCTCGTTGATGATATTTGGTCAGGGTGCGATGCGCTGTCATCCTTATTTGTTCGATGAGTTGCAATTACTGCAAAGTGACGATAAAAAAAGCGCGCTTAAGCAATTTGACATCTTATTCTTCAAGCATTTGGGTTATACCTTTAATCGTGGCGCTAAAGCTTTTATCGCTGGTTACGTCGGTGGTAGTGATGAGGCACCAAGCTTCGCCGACAGCTTTACTCGTCCCTATTACAAACATATTAACCGCTTAAGCGCCAGCTTTGCATTGACGGCAGATATGGCTTTAGGCTTACTTGCTGGTGATTTAAAACGTAAAGAGATGCTTTCTGGGCGCTTATCCGATATTCATGGACACTTATTTATCGCCACCGCTATCTTATATTTTTATCAGCACGGCAGTAAATCAGCAGCCGAGCGCTTGCATGCAGAAGTCGCCTTACAGCACAGCTTATATACGATTCAAGAAGCGTTTGTATCCTTCTTTGCCAACTTTCCGAATCGTATGGCAGCTAATGTTGTCAGCTTTGTGACCTTTCCGAGCGGACGTATCTTTACGCCCGCCAGTGATGAGCTTAAGCGTCAGCTGGGTGATACCTTTATGGATGACTTTGAGGATAACCCGTTCCGTGATTATCTCAAAACTATGGTCTATTATAATATAGAGCCTGATGATGTCACTGGCCGCATGGAACATGCTTATCAGACCTTACTTGCGGTTGAACCGTTATGGCAGAAATTTAAAAAAGCGGAGCATAATGACAGCTTTGAAGGCTTAACCTTTGAAGATCACGTGGTACATGCCAGCCAGAGCGGCGTGATTACTGAAGAAGAAGCAGAACAGCTGATTAACTATAATGCGCTGCGTTTTGACTCATTATTGACTGATGTGTTCGATGGGCATCTACTGCAAGCACAAGAACGTTTCAATCCGCACAGTTTAGAAAACGCAGTCAGCAAGCTTACCGACTACGCACAAATTAAAAACGACGCACAAATTAGAAATGGCATGAAATTAACTGACAAGGAACAGGCCGATAACAGTAGAAACAGTGCTAATCCTAACCATGTAGCAGCGCACACAACCAACATTCATGGGCAAACTGGCGATGCCAACCCCGATCATGGTTACGAGCCTGACGGCGATGTCAAACTGGTAGGCGAACAAAATACCGCTAAAGAAATAACCGAGCAAACTGACTTTAACAAGTCGCATCCCAAAGCAGAAGCATTGAACCCTCGCTATCGTGATGCGGAATCAACGTTAAGCGAACGGATGAGTTACAACCATAGCCACAGCGCTGATGATCAGTCAACTGTAATTGAAGATAAAAAGTCAGGCAGTTCTAAATGGCAAGACGGATTACGCCGCGAAGAAGATGACAAGGCTTAAGACTACTTATAAAGCATTATAATTAACTGATTATTAACTGCTTTATACCTTTACTAGCAAGATTATCTAATAAGATAATCTTGCTTTTTTATGGCGTTTTCATTAACGCTTAGACTTATGAAATCCAAATTTCTCCTAAGATTTTTATCCTATTATCAACATTAAGGTAACACCATTTTAGGGATCTACTATTCAAACGATCACTAGAAACCTTAGTACATTGTCAACAAAAAACGGTTTGGAATACCTATATAGTCATATTTTGAGCCAGTACATTTAAGAGCTGATACCCACAAAAAGCGATGATGACAATGCCATATTGTTTAAATCATAAAAAAATCTTGCAGTACCCCTAACAATTATTTTATATTGTCCCCCAAAATGTGACCCTAGATGATAGAAAAAAGAAATTTATAAACGTAACAAGAGCCGTAATGAGAAACAGAGTCGTAATCATATTGATTTAAACACTAGTTTCAATACGGAGAGTTACGTACACCAAGGATATAAGTTATGTGGAAAAAGATGGGACTGACAGGCAAGATTATTGTTGCCATGGTACTTGGTATCATTCTAGGTTTGTTTATAAACTATTCCGGCTTGAATGCCGAAGGCAGCTTTGTTAACACCTATGTAACCAATGGATTTTTTGCCATTATCGGCAAGTTATTTGTTAATTCTCTCAAAATGTTGGTAGTGCCGTTAGTGCTAATCTCGCTGATTTGCGGCGTGTGCGGCATCGGTGATATCCGCTTATTAGGACGTATTGGCGGCAAAACTTTTTTGATTTATATGATGACCACGGCGCTAGCGATTGCAACGGCAATTGGCCTTGGGGTACTATTTGGTATCGGTAAAGGTATGAATATCGAAACCGAGGCCGCATTTGAGGCAGAATCAGCACCGCCTCTGCTCGATGTATTCTCCAATATCATTCCCTCCAATCCCATCAGTGCGATGGCGAACGGCGATATGTTGTCGATAATTTTCTTTGCTATCTTAATCGGCGTCAGTATTTTAATGGTTGGGAAGCCTGCTAAAGGGTTGGTACAAAGCTTAGAATTAATTAATGAAGTCATCTTAAAAATGGTGACCATCATTATGAATCTTGCACCATACGGTGTATTTGCACTATTAACCAAAGCCATGGCAGAGTTAGGTTTAGACTTGATTTGGTCATTACTCGGTTATGTGGCGGTGTTGATCGGCTCGCTCGCCTTTCATTTCTTTATTACCATGATGATAGTGCTCAAGCTGTTCTCAGGCTTATCGATCAAGACCTTTTTGACCAAAATGCGTGAAGTACAAATCTTTGCGTTTAGTACGTCAAGCTCAAACGCTACGATTCCTATCACCCTGCGTACTGTCACCAAACGTATGGGCGTCAATAACTCAGTAGCCTCATTTACGGTTCCTTTTGGCGCAACCATCAATATGGATGGTACGGCCATCATGCAAGGCACGGCAACTATTTTTATTGCCAATATCTATGGAATCGATTTAGGCATTGCTGAATATCTCACGGTTATTTTAATGTCAGTACTCGCCTCCGTTGGTACGGCGGGCGTTCCTGGGGTTGGTCTGATTATGTTATCGATGGTATTTGCCCAAGTCGGCTTACCCATCGAAGGTATTGGTCTTATCTTAGGTGTGGATCGTATTCTTGACATGTTACGTACCGCAGTGAACGTCGGTGGTGATGCAGCAGTTACCGCTATTGTGGCAAAATCTGAAGGTAAAATGGATTTAGCAATTTATAATGATCCCGATGCCGGCTCAAAAGAGGTGTTCGATGGCCATATCGATGAAGATAACGAGCGCGAGTTCTCGAAAGTCTTTAGCGATGGTATTATGGGCAGTGAGTATGATGAGGTTGATCGCCGTCGATAGTAATTGATTTGTAATTAATTTATTAGCAACCAACAACTCGCTAAACAGAAACCCCAGTTCAATTTGACTGGGGTTTTTTATTGAAATATGTTTTATTCAAATTACTTTTTATAGATAATATCGCTATGACATTAACCAAGAACGTATTTAGTCACCATCGCCAAGCACACCAATACAATCATGGGGCGAATCAGTTTACTACCACCTCTGACCACCATGTGCGAGCCAAAATAGGCACCAATCGTCTGTCCAACCATCATCGCTAGACCCACTTTCCAGAGTACATTACCGCCGAGAATAAAGAATATCAGTGAGCCGATATTGGTAGATAAATTCAGCACTTTTGCCGCACCAGTCGCCTCAATAATTTGCCGACCGCGCAAGGCCACATTACCGAGCGCAAAGAACATACCTGTCCCTGGCCCCATATAACCATCATAAAAGCCAATCAAGGGCGCGGCGACCTTTTGCCATGCGCCTTCACTAATACGCGGTTCGGCTTCTACTTCGCCAAGCTTGGGTGCAAATAAGGTATAAATACCGATAGCAGCAATCAAGAAAGGAATCAGTTTTTCTAACACGTCAGGTGGCGACAGTTGTACTGCGATTGAGCCAATAATTGAGCCAATAAAGGCGGCAATAATAGCAGCTTTAATACGCTGAGGTTTAATGATACCTTTTTTGATCATAGTAATAGACGCCGCCAATGCTCCTGACGCTGCTTGCAATTTATTAGTACCCAAAGTCAACACTGGTGGAATGTTCGCTAGTAGCATAGCGGGAATGGTTAATAAGCCGCCGCCACCAGCAATAGCATCAATAAAGCCGGCAAGCGCTGCCACCGCAGTAAGCATTAAGATAATCTCTAAAGATAGCGATACGTCCATTAAACTGGCCTTGTCAAAAATTTGTGATAAAAATAGCAGTAAGGGTTAGGTGTCTAGTTCAGTATGTATAAGCCTATATCATTTATGTAACATCAAAAATAGAGGGCGATTTCGGTGAAAAAATAGACGCAAAACTATTAAAAACGGCTCATTATAAAGTTAAAATTATAAAAAAAACCAAAACCGTAACAAAGTCTGCTAAATTTGTCATTAGTATATGTTTACTATCAGTAGACAGTAGCGGGTGACGGCTTTATATTCTATGCTATTTGCTGTCATCCACCTTAGGCGATCAGGCATAGTAGCAGTAGTTATCGGCTGCTAAAATAAGGTAGAAGTCATCTTATGGCAACCATAAGGCCCTTAGAGGATAAGGGCTGCAGACTAAAAATATTTAACCAATCACAACCATGATATCATCTGCCTTATCAGCTTTATTAATACTGCGCGGTAGGCTAGTGGCTATTGTTTAACGCATTTTAATGTCTATATTGATAAGATTATGAGAAACTGAGGCTGTTTGTCGGTAACGTTATAGAATGTTATCAGATAGACATTTGAGTTTATGGTATGTATTTAGCAAACGAGGGTGTTATGGCAATACGAAGAATCAAGGCATTTTTTGAATTTGAGGCGGCAGGCGGGATCGTTTTAGCATTGGCTGCTATTGCTGCAATGATCATTGCCAACACTCCCCTCAACATATGGTACGAGTCCTTTATTCATGCGCCAGTTGCTATCCGTATCGGTAGCTTTGAGATTGCTAAAGACGCCCATCATTGGATCAATGATGGTTTGATGGCAATTTTCTTTTTTTTAGTCGGACTTGAGCTTAAGCGTGAAGTGCTCATCGGTGAGCTGTCTAACGTCAAACAGATTATCCTGCCAGCAGGCGCCGCTCTGGGTGGTATGATCATGCCAGCTATCGTCTACATACTTTTTAACTATAATAACCCTGAGTATTGGAAAGGCTGGGCGATTCCAGCAGCGACGGATATTGCCTTTGCGATAGGTATTTTAAGCTTACTTGGCAACCGCGTACCAAACTCTTTAAAAGTATTTTTAGTCTCGATTGCGATTTTTGATGATATTGGGGCGATTTTAATTATCGCTTTGTTTTATACCAGCGATTTATCCTTAGGCTCACTTGCCGTCGCCGGATTGTGCCTGCCCTTTTTATATCTACTCAACCGCCGAAACGTTACTAGCATTACCCCCTACCTGCTTATTGGCGTCATTATGTGGATTGCGGTACTCAAATCTGGCATTCATGCGACTCTAGCGGGTGTGGTCTTAGCGCTATTTATCCCCATGTTTGATCGTACTGATCCTGAACACTCGCCACTTGAGGAGCTGGAGCATGACCTACAAAATACAGTCTCCTATGGTATTTTGCCACTATTTGCTTTTGCTAACGCGGGTATATCACTAAAGGGTGCCGGTTTCTCTGAGCTATTTCACTCAGTACCGCTGGGTATTGCTGCCGGTTTATTCATCGGTAAGCAGATGGGTGTAATGATTATGTGCTGGCTGATCTTTAAACTGGGTATCTCAACCATGCCCAAAGGTATGAACTTCAAGCAAATTTATGGCGCAGCATTACTATGCGGTGTGGGCTTTACTATGAGCTTGTTTATTGGTGGCTTGGCCTTTGGTGGCGCCACCCCATTATTTGATGAGCGCTTAGGCATTATTATGGGTTCCATTGTATCTGGTATTGCTGGTTATTTGATGCTTAAAGCGACCCTAAAAGACACTACCAGTGGCACCTCAGTAGACTTAACCCGGCATTAAAGGTACAAGGGTGCCACTTATCGTTTTTTGCTATCTCATGACATCTAACTATGATGGTGCATTATGGATATGAATAAAAAGCAATCTTTCCAAAACGATTCGATGACTGCAGCAGCAGAGCTAAAAAACTATCAGCGTCATGGCCGTACTACGAGCATTAATGATCATAGTGATTTGCAGGTCCTGCGCCGTATCAAACGCTACTTACTGCCTAAAGACTTTACTATCTCACCGGCGTTATTAGATGAGATAGTAGCGGGTTATGATATTGGAGATCCACTCGCCGATATGCTGGCAGCTGACAGTGTGCGCTTTGCACGGCCATTACAGCAGGCGATTATAGACAATGATATTGACAGCGATCTAGCTAATAATTCATCATTTATGGCGTTAACTACGCAATTTAGTAGTCATCCAGATTGGTTTGATGCTAAGCTTGCCCAAATTGGCGCTATGGCCTATCGACGTTATCCTTTGATGCTGATCTGGTTGTTACGTAATGTTGCCCTAATGGCTGGTTACAGTATCCCTGCTCTCTCACTACCACTGATCCAAACTGGCGCACTGATGCACGATGCCTTGCCACGCTTGATGCGTACTTATGCTTATATTTTGGCCGTGTCTGAGCATCCACAGCTTGAGGCTTCACCTCACTCGCAGCGCGCGCCTAATTGTCGTGACCCTATTAACCAAGTATTAGCGATTGGCTCTGAGGGCTGGCGGCAGTCTATAAAGGTACGCCAAATTCATACGCTGGTTCGTCAAAACCTGCTTAAGGGTAAACTGTCTGCTGCAAATGGCGTAATAGCGGATACAGCACAACATCATCATCCTGATGGTAGCTGGAATACTGCTTACTGGGGGGTGCCTATCAATCAGACCGATATGGTTGCCACCCATTTGCAGTTCTCATTACTAATTATGCGCGGCCTGCGCCTATTAGGTGCCCGTATCAGCACCGAGGAAGCCGAGGGTATCTTGCATCTATGGAATCTTGCCAGCTATTGGATGGGGGTTGATTTGCAGCGCTTACCTAAAGATGAGGCCGCATGTTGGGAATGGCTCTATACATATCTATCGATTCAGCAGCTCGATTTTAAGATGGGGCGCCCACTAGCAAAAGCGCTGCATGACTTGCCGCGCCAGCTAATGGGTGAGGACAATCGCCGTGGCCGCTTTGTCGAGATGGTCAATGCCAGCGTCACTCGTACTTTAGTTGGCGATGATATTGGCGACGGCTTAAATTTACCCAAATCAAAAATACGCTTTGGGGTGCTATCGTCAGTGCCAATTTTATTTGCGCTTGATACCGCACGCCAACACAACAGCACCGTCGCCAATAAGCTGGAGCAATTCCGCGCTAAGCGCCAAGATAATATGAATTGGTGGCTGAAAAAGAACGATGATTATTATAAGTAGCTGTCGTTATAAATGGCCTTTTTTTATAACCTCATAACTATCAAAGTTTGGTGTCTTGTATGTGGTAATACCACTCAAGCTGTCGGTCAAATCCGGTTTTAAGCAAGCTGGCAATGACCTTTCCCGTTAGACCCCAGACGGTTTCGCCATCGATTTGCCAGCTGGGGGTTAACAAAGTAGCCTTCTGTTCTGGTAAGTGACCTTGCATCGTATACTCGACAGAATACTCTACGGTAGGCTGCTCAATTAATAGTTCAAAATCTGCCCAAAAAATACGTGATATTTCTCCAAGCTCGGGCACTAATATTAAATCAGGTTCAATCAGCGCCACGATAGGACGTACGCTCATGCCACTTTTTGAGATTTGTATGGGCAACTGACCGAGTAGCTGCACCTTACTTGGTGGCAAGGCGGTCTCCTCACAAGCCTCACGTAAGGCGGTGATTACATTATTACCATCACAAGCTTCGTACTTACCGCCAGCACAGGAGACCTCGCCTGCGTGGCTGCTGAGATGCACAGCGCGGCGTGTTAATAGCAGCCTAGGGCGCGGCTCATTGGTAATAGCAACCAATACCGAAGCATCTGCAATGGGGGTCTGATAGAGCATATCTAAGATAAGAGCGCTTTGGGCTACATGGTCAAAGTTATGAGTGGTCGGAGCGGCAGTTAGCCCTAAGAGCTCCATTTGTATGCGTTCAGCCAGCTGCCTGAGTGCGGGCTGATGGATGTAAGGTGGCAATGCTACCGCCAACTGATTAAAACTTTTAGAATGTGATGGTATTATCATTATTATTATCCTGTTTGCTTATCTTACTATTTTTATTTTGCTAATCATCTAATTGTTAATCATATTATCATGCAATAGAGTCAGCGTTCTTGACTTGACAGACTACCATGCTCGATGACAGTGTCTTTATTTACAATAACTACTTTAAAACAACTACGCCTGTACATGACAGGGTTAGCAATTTTTATAGTCGATATCGTATTATTTATGATGGGTAAATAAGCTGTTGATGTTATCACTACTCAGCACAGCATAAATTTATGCTATCTTAAGTGCAGAGCATCAAATAAAACCCATAACTATTATTTGGTTATAAAAAGAACAATACCCTCCCAAAAAATCCAAAATTTATCCTTTCTCCTTTTCATTAAATAAGGCAGTTAATATGAGCTATTGTCTACAATGCGGTCACGAAGCTGAACGAAAAATCCCTACCACTGATAATATGCCACGCTTGGTGTGCCCAAATTGCCATTACATTCATTATGAAAACCCAAAAGTAATTTGTGGCTCACTAGTAGTGCATAAAGATAGAGTGCTGCTGTGCCGCCGTGCTATTGAGCCTCAATATGGCTTATGGACGATACCCGCTGGTTTTATGGAAAATGGTGAAACTATCGCTGAAGGCGCTGCGCGTGAAAGCTTTGAAGAAGCGGATGCAGTCGTTCTCAATCCACACCTCTACTGTATCTATGACATTCCAAGTATTGGGCAAATATATGTCATTTATCTGACAGAACTTAAAGATGGCGCTTATGGTATAGGCTCTGAAAGCCTGGATTGCGCCCTTTTTAGTGAAGAAGATATTCCATGGGACAAGATTGCTTTTGAAGCCGTACGCCGTACCTTAACCAGTTTTTTTGCGGATCGTAAGCAGTTTGATAGTCATGATAAGTTTCCCATTCATCAAGACTATGTCGGTAAAGATCAAAGTATCAAACGTTATTAACGTTAAATATTTAATAGCAAAAAAGCCAAGCATGATGCTTGGCTTTTTTGTGCGCTATCAATGCTGTTGAGCTTTAACTTTTTACTTTACAGACCGTAAAGCCTAGGTTTTTAACCTCGTCTTCTTTGTCATATGGCGCTAATACCGCACGCACATGTGGCTGACCTTGCAAGTACTGCTTAGCAACGCGTTGCAAATCAGCGACAGTAACCGCTAAAATTGCTGCCCGCATTTTACGTTGCCATGCTGCGCCGCGATGATGAAGGTTTGCAAAACAAGCTTTAACCGCCTCGCCTGCTGGTGATCCTGGCTTATCCATACCTGAGATAATTCCTAAGATGGCTTCTTCTAACTGCTCATCAGTTTGTGCCTCATTAAGCAGCCACTCGATGCTGGCATCAAAATGTGCAAAGGTCTCTGCACAATGCGGATCACGGTAACTAAAGAATTTAAAGGCACACGCATTGGCATCGTAACCCGCTCCGCCTCCATACGCACCGCCGCGCTCACGAATAGCACTATGCAAGTAACCATTACGCAAATAAGGCGCTAATACCATCAATGGCGCAGTATCTGGATGGTCAGCTGCTGGAACCGTATAAGCACTGGCATTATGATAGACATTGGTTGCTACTAACCATGCCAAGTCTTCAACGTCAACTATCGCACCATTTTCAGTGGTTTTAGCTTTATTTTCTTCACCGTTTAGAGCAGGATTTAACGTTAAATCTGCAAATTCACTGGGAATATTGGTTTCAGTATCTAACGTTTTTGCAGCCAACTCTGGTGCACGACTGTCTTTCCAGCTATTAACAATCAAGTCACTTAAGCGCTCGGTTTGCTCAGACTCACATATAATGACCGCATGCTTAGGTAAGCTGATTAAACGTTGATGCAAGTCCATTAGACTGGTGGCCAATTGATCCCAAAGGGCATCATCATTGCTAGCGTGGGTCAAAAAGTCTTTAAGCGCATTTAAGGCAGGCAGGCCACTACGCACATATTCAAGTTGCGCCTGACGGCTCATACTGCGACTGGCGGTTTGCATCGCATAAGCATGCCCTGAGCCGGAAAGACTTGATTGCCAGCCTGCTTGACGCTGCTGCAAAATCTCTTTGATACGATCATGCTCTGTAAAGACGCTATGCTCCATCACTTCTTTAAGCAAGTCAATCGCTTCAGGTTTACGATTGAGTGCCCGTGTTGCTACCACAAAGTAACTGCTGATGTTTTGACGGTCATCAATATTAGTACGTTGACTGACACGCGCGGTTACTCCTGACGAATGTGCTGCTTGCTTGGCTTGCAGCTCATAAGCGCTTAATGAATCTGTGCCCAATTCTGACAATAAGCTTAAATAGATAGGCAGTAAGGGATGATTAATCACCTCATTTGCTGGTAGCTCAGCTGGGTTTGTGTTACCAAGCGCCTCGGTTAGTGGCACAATGACTTGATAATAATACAAGCCATTAGTGCCTGCTTCATATTCAAAGAGCGTACTGTCTTGACCGCTTAACATTACCTGCTTTTGTGTGCCTTGCTTAAAGCTAATATCAACTGGCACGTCTTCTAAGCCAACTTTTGGTAATAAACTCACATCATCAGGCGCTGCTTGGCGCGCCGCTAAGTCTAACGCTTGTTTATGTAAGATATCTTTATCAGCAGCAGTCAAATCCATCGCAATGGTATCGAGGCGCGTCTGTTCAGCCGCCGCAAGACGCGCTGACTTTTCGCTGTCTGGCGTTAGGGTCAGGCGCACACGATGGTTGTTGTCTAATAAATGAGTTTTGATTAACGTAGGCAGCCATTGCTCATCTTTCACTTGCTCGCGTAGCCAAGCTAGATGCTCATCAACTTCCCAAACATCGATAGGATTGCCGTCATGAATCGCAGTGCTAAAGCCCTCTAGCATCAAATTAAGACCATAAGGAATGCTATCGCCGCCAATGTGGCGCTGATCAACCTCAATTTGGTGCAAAATGGTTTCAATAGTCTCATCATCAATTGGCTGACTGGCAACCTCAGCCAGCAAATCCATAATGCCTTGCTCTACGGCTTCGGCATGTTCAGGTTCAGAGCCACGCAGACCGGTATAAAACACCATTTCATAATGGCTGTCATCAAGCCCTAATAATGGACTTGGCGCTTTGCCCAGTGGATGGCTGTCTAAATATGCCCGTAATGGCGATCCGGCATGCTCAATTAGCACCCCTTCAAGTAGACGCAGTGCCAAGCGCTGCTTAGGATCGGTAATCGTCGGTAGTAACCAAGCAATCACATGATGGGTTTGATCAGGTCCGGCCTCATCAGCGGTATAAGTATCGGTAGCTTGAATCGGCGCAGACAGACGCTGCTCTGGGCGCGAGACATGTTTTTTACCAGTCTCAAACTGTATCAGCGCATCATCATGCATCTTCGCTTGGGTTTCAGCTACCAGAATATTACCAAAGCTCATAATGACACTATTGGACGGATGGTAATGGCTGTGATGGAACGCGATTAGCTCAGAATGGGTCAAATCTGGAATATCAGCAGGATCGCCCCCTGAATTATAGTGATAAGTAGTAGTCGGGAACAAATGATGGGCAACCGCATGATACAACTGATCAATCTCACCACTCATCGCGCCTTTCATCTCGTTAAAGACAATACCCTTAAACTGCGGCTTATCATCAGCATCTAACTCAACGCGAATACCTTCTTGAGCGAAATCGAGCGGATGAATATTGGGGAAAAATGAGGCATCAAGATAAACGGCCAATAAGTTAAAGTAGTCATTTTCATTCTGGGTCGCATAGGGAAATGCGGTCCAATCAGCAGCAGTCATCGCATTCATAAAGGTATTAAGTGAGCGCTTAATCATCGAAAAGAACGGATCACGTACCGGAAACTTCTCAGAGCCGCATAATGCCACATGCTCTAAGATATGCGCCTCACCTTTTGAATCCATAGGTTGAGTGCGAAAGCCGACTAAAAAGGCGTTTTCATCACTAGGGTGTGCCAAATGATAATGCATCGCTCCAGTTTTGACATGCTGACTGATCAACACATCCATTGATAACGCCTCAATATGGCGATGCTCAATTAGCTCAAATGCTGGGTGTAAGGTTAAGTCAGCGCTAAACGGGGTATCAGTCATAGTTGTCCTTATAGATCGCCCTTAATATCAGGGTAAATAATAAATAAATAGTGAAAATCGTGGTTATAAAGGTAGTGGTTATAAAGATAGTCACAAGCGTTGATAATCAATCAAAAATAAAAATTAATACTTAGAACGATTCAATAAAATAATAATTTAATAAAAAAGTCATTGAGTCAAAAATTCTTGACTTCTTTTTTTGCCAGGTTCGTAGGGTTCATAAGCATTTATGTTGATCACTTATCATTATTAGAACGTATTAGTAGTCCGATTTGCAGAGTTTATTGCCTATCCGCAAGTGTTTTATAGAAATATTATGGGTAGTCTGCGTATTTAATGGCATATTCAATTAATCAAAAATAACCGTTAAAAAGCTTTTGCCTAACGGGACTAGATGGGGCTAGCACCTCGATAAGTCAAGATAGTCCATTGATAAAGATAACAAGCGCTAAAGATAGCACCCATTTAACAAAGTACTCTTAACAGCGGCCATTCGTAGTGCTATAGTTAAGACTACTTGCTACGAGGACTACACTCATGAGTTACCAACATATCTTACTGGTCACCGACTTACTATCCGACGCCGATGTGGTCGCCCAAAAGGCCAAACGTATCGTCGACAATCGTCCTGATTCCAGATTATCAGTACTACATATCGTCAAAGACACGATGGTTGGCTTTGGCTATGAATTGGTACCTGCCTCCAGCCTCTATGATGAGATTGATGATGAACGCTGCCAAGAAGCACGGGCAAAACTTGCCAAGTTCCTTGAGCGTAATGAGCTGAATGTGGTAAATTCTGAAGTAACCACTGCCATCTCTAATAGTGAAGGTATCGTTAATTATTGTCATAAGCATGACGTTGACTTATTAGTTATCGGACGTCATGAACGCCACGGTATCGCGGCTTGGCTTAGTGGCGCCACTGCAGATAATATATTGCCGAACGTTCCGTGTGATAGTTTAGTAGTCAGACTCGATAAACCAGGCTCAAAACGCAATTAGCCCTATTACCGGTCATTTAGTCATCTAGAGTGTCATTAATCCTAGATGACTCTATTACGGTAGGCGATATTATCCTGAACATTATGACTGTCGCAGCTGGCAATATTATATTTGCTTGTTGTACGATAGCTACGCAGGCAGGCTACCTAAAGTTTTCCTGCCGCTATTAACTAATTAAGCGCATCGTAAAGTTTTCTTTACGGTGCGCTTTTTTTCTATTGGCGTTTTCCAAATTAATTTTCTTGAATAATATCAATAAATGTCTGCCAAATCGGGCTTTGATGGCGGGATTTATGCCAGACCAGCCACCATGTCCGCGCCAAATCTATCCCTGCTACCTTAACTTGTACCAGCTTGCCTGTCTCTAATTCTGCCTGGATGACATGCTGTGACAAACAGCCTAGCCCAATATCAGCGCTTACCATATGCTTAATAGCCTCCGACTGCTGAATGGCCATAATCACCTCGGCATCGGGCATATGTTGTAGTAGTTGCTCATCGATAATCTGCCGTGTACCCGACCCTGCTTCACGTACCAATAATGGCAGCGTTGCCAACTGCTTAATGGTTAGCCGATAGCAGTAATCATTGTGGTCGTAATTTGCCAAGCCAGCCAGCCATTTGCTATCAGGCTTGGCAAATACTATCAAAGTATCCGTCCGCCATACGCGCTGCTCAATTACCTTCGTATCGAATGGTCTAGGTTTCCCTTCCACTAGTGCAATATCAATATTTAATTGCTCAACCTCACTGACTACTTCTTGGGTGTTAGCAATATACATATCGACGTTAGCATCAGGTAACGTGCTATATAGCTTAGCGAGTAACGGTGGTAATACATAATTGCCAATGGTGGTACTGGCGCCAATATAAATCTGCCCAGCGTGGTGCTTATGATAATGCTCAAGGGTCAACGCTTGCCCTAAGATCGATTGAGCTTGAACATACACTGGATGGGCATTAGGATGCTGATTTAGCCTGCGCCCAACGCGCTCAAACAACGGCAGTTGTAAGCGTGATTCCAGTTCTGCCAAAGCACTACTGACCGCAGACTGTGATAAGTGTAGCTGTTCGCTTGCGCGACTGGTGCTTCCCGTTTGATAAATACTGACAAATACCGCCAGCTGCTTGAGGGTAATCTTCGGTAAGGTCTGGAGTACTTTTTTCATTGTTAACTACTACCTCTCACTATTAAAACCTTTGCAATAATCTCTATTTATTCACTTAAATCTCTTAACCTAAAAAACCGATAGTTCCTATCTTATTAATCTGTTTTTATTATAGGTCAACGTTCCTTATAATGTCTATTCATAAGCTTATGCCCTTTTCGATTATCGATAAGAGCCTACTTTATAAATTATGCTAATCCCTACTCAAACCTGCGTTAATAGGATCCTCCGTCATGAACGCTTTTACCCAGTCAGTTGCCAGTTATATCCCACAAGGCCGCCATCTAAAAGGTCTCCTCGTGGTGTTGGTTGGCAGCTTGTTCTGCTTATGGCTCAATAACAGTTTAAATATCTGGACGAATGGGCGCATTGTTGGTCTGTCCTCACTAACATTAGCCATTTTAATCGGTATAGTGCTTGGCAACACGGTTTATCCGAGTGTCGCTGAGCGTTTAGGTGAAGGGGTGGGTTTCGCTAAAGGCCAGATTTTACGTTTGGCAATTATGTTCTACGGTTTTAAACTGACCTTAACGCAGATCGCAAGCGTTGGCATGCCTGCCATCATGAGTGATGCACTGGTATTAACCTCAACATTTTTATTAACCTATTGGCTGGGTACTAAATGGCTGAAAATTGATAAGCAAACGACCTTATTAATTGGTTCTGGTGCCAGTATTTGCGGTGCAGCAGCAGTTATCGCCGCTGAGCCAGTAGTAAAAGCAGAAGCGCATAAAGTCACTATCGCTGTAGCAACAGTAGTGGTGTTTGGCACTATCGCTATGCTGCTTTATCCATTCTTATACCATCTTGGCTGGCTACAGCCTTGGTTGAGCGCACAAGATTATGGCGTTTATACCGGTGCAACCATTCATGAAGTCGCCCAAGTGGTGGTCGCTGGTAACGCGATTAGTCCTGAGGTGGGCAATACTGCAGTCGTAACCAAAATGATTCGAGTAATGATGCTCGCGCCATTCTTACTCATTTTATCCTTTGCCTTAACACCTAGTAGCAATGAAGCTAACGGTGGCAAAAAATCATTATTGCTTTCATTTATGGCACGCGCTAAGCAAGTCAAAGTACCTTGGTTTGCCTTTATCTTTATTGTCGTCGTGCTGCTACATACTTGGCTGCCAATGTCTGCAAGTTTTGAGCAGACCATGGTAAAGTTAGATGATGTTCTCTTAACGATGGCCATGTTTGCCTTAGGCTTGACCACTCATTTAGGCGCTATTAAACAAGCTGGAGTCAAACCTCTGATCTTAGGCGCAATTATGTTTGGTTGGCTCATCATTGGCGGTGGTCTAATCAACGTTGGTATTGGCTTTATATGATTGAGTTTATTTTCCAATCGACTCGCTTTAAATTTATCAAGTATTTATTTTAATATACAATTTTTGATAAATAGAAGTTGGGAAAATCTGTGCAGCCTTTAGAACGGTATACAATAAGCAAGTAAATATTCAACAGCCACGTCATAGCCTCCTATAGCAGCCCGATACTCTAACGATTGATTGGGTAAAGAACGCTTTATCCCATCGTTCGCAGGCTCTTAACGTCACTCGCTTATCGTTACTAAACCCTAGCTAGAACTTCTTTAATAAACTCAAATGACAGACGAAAAAAAACGAACCCGGAGGTTCGTTTTTTTATTCATCGTATGGTCATTGTTTACTAATTAAAGTAAGTGTTAACCATTACATGCTAATTATACAGCAACGATGTTATGTGCTTGTGGGCCTTTTTGGCCTTGAGTTACAGTGAACTCAACTTCTTGGCCTTCAGCTAAAGTTTTGAAGCCTGAACCAGTGATTTCGCTGTAATGAGCAAAAACGTCTGCGCCGCTTTCTGGAGCGATGAAACCAAAGCCTTTAGCTTCGTTAAACCACTTAACTGTACCTTTCATAGTATCTGACATATTGATAATCCTACTTTTTAATTTATTAATGGTCTAATGACCGGCAACGCTTGCAAATAGCTACTGAACGATAAATATTAAAACGAAGGATTATAACTAATACTACGAGGTAATGATTTGGTGCAGAACTGCTCTTAAGCTTGTGCGTATTATAAGGGGCAAACTGCGTTACTGCAAGCTTTATCTCATAATTCATGTAAACGAATACAAATAATAGCCTTTTTGTCTTTAATTATATGATTATTAGGCGTTTGGCAATCGGAACAAATAAATTGCAACGGCACTACAGACTGCTGCTATTACCCATGCCATCCACATTATATCATTAGGCAAACGATAAAATAACATGCTCGTCGATAGTGCCATCATAACAGTCGCCAGCCACTTAGCATAATGTGGCACCGCATGATTTTCTTCCCAATCACGGATAAATTTACCAAAAAATCGATGATTAATCAGCCAAAAATGAAAACGGCGTGAACTACGTGCCCAACACCCTGCTGCCAGTAATATAAAAGGTGCTGTTGGCATCACGGGAAGTAACACCCCGATAATCCCTAATACAAAAAATATCCAACCCATGATAAGAAAAGTCCAACGCACTGTAGGGCTAGCGGACTGATTGGTCTTAGGACGGTAATAAAAGGAGCGTTTTTTTTCAGTCATGGAAATGATGTCAGTCGGCGATAGAGGTCAGATAGCAATCTTACCTACATAGGTAACTAATCATGCAATAAAGTGTAAAACAGCACAAGATTATTTTTGCGATGTTTTGCTATTGGTGCTTGTGTTTGGTTAGTAGCTGAGTAATTGAGGAGAATCAGGCGAGATAAGGAGTATTGTCTTTAATAATTCCGTAAGTACCAGCCTTGAAACTAAGAAAATGTCTAATCCCTTGTATACTAAGTAAGTAAAACCTTAATCTTAGGTCGAATTAATTCAATAAAAAAACCGCTCACAGTTTAGGTTATAAGCAGTTTTCTTTCACTGTACAAAGCATTCACGACAGATAGGTTCTAAACCAGTATCAACGCCAGTATTGGAAATATCAAAAAATAACCAAAAACAGCCAAAATCGCGTACATGGTCTTAATGTCTTTACCGTTAATGTGAATTCTAGCTAACGTATCGCCGAGTTTCAAAATCGAAACTGAATAAAAATAAAATGCTAATAAAAGAAGAACTGTGCTGATAGCAAATATCGCAATAGAAGAAAGTATGCCAAAAAAGACAACGGTTCCGGGGAATAAAACCTCGCCTTTAATAATCAAAACCAATAAAACGACAGCCACACCTGATGCAGAAGCATGAAAAAATATAATATCGTGCAACGTAGCATCAGCTCTATAAAAACTGGTCTCGATATCGAACTTATCGCTACTAAGCGCTCTTGAAGTAGAGTCTCCACCAATGATTGACTTATAACCTTTTATATTACTAACGGTAACAAGGAAGGTAAAAAATGTCAGGGCGACCCAAAAGATTACATGTATATTTATGATAGTAATTACTCCTAAATCTATGGCAGCATGATTTAAAAATATCTTTTGTACCAATGAAGCTCAGCATAATGCTTTGTGTTTGTATAGACTCAACTCTTATAAGAATTAATGCTCGTATATTTATATTATCATCCCCATCACTTTGATTTGTAAAAAAGTGCTCTAATGCATAGCTTTATTGTAGCGATAGTAGTCACTGCTGCCCATGCTGCTACTTTCTCTGGTGATTCGTTTGCACATAATATTTAGTTTTTGGCATAAAAAAACCGCGCACAGTTTTGTAGGCGGTTTTTTTATTACATGTTTAACTTGGTTTATTGGACCAAACTTGAACTACAAGCTTATTATCTTTACTGTTATTGAGGATAGCTCTCCCAATAGTCGGCAATCACTTTTGGGAAGCAATATTTTCTTGGCATTACGGTAATAGCGACTGGAACTAATATTGATTGAGTAACGCCGCCGATACTCTCACATGTGGCATCTGTGGGGACTTTATAATAGATAACGCGTAAGGTATTCTCAGGACACAAATCTGAACATTGAAATGATTTTACGACTTCAGTACCATGGTGATAGCCAATTACCCATTGTTGCTCACCTGCTGTTGGCGCTGACTCTTTTTGTTCGGCCGCTCGAATGAGATCAGCATCCGTCATAGTATCTTCATTGGTCGGTGGACTGACGCAAGCGCTCAGACTTAAAAACAAGATACTTAAGATAAAAATTTTAGCTTTTGAAGTCATTTGCGTGATGTCCATTGTTATTCAATTCAAAGTACCTAACATTTATCTATATAAGACTTTAACGGGTAAAATTCAGCGTTATCGGTACGGTCTCGCCAATATTGGGATTGCTTAAAGGTGAGCGCTATTCGATAGTGAGATGATTAATTGTATTCTTGTTTTATAAGGATGTGAAAGCCTTTAAAAGAGAATAGCGTAATTACTGGCATAAAAAAACCGCTACAGCTGATACCGTAACGGTTTTAATCTAAATACACGTAATGGTTAGCTTGTCTGCATACCTCTATTACATGCTCTAGCTTCCATATCACTTTCTTTTCGATGATCGGAATTTCCTAAGAATGCTGATAAATATTTAATGGATTCGTGTCTTTTAGCAACTTTGTTAGGGTTTACCTTACGACCATGCTGTGAAGAAACAATTACTCTTACTTTAGTATTTGAATTCATAGTATAAGTGCCTTAAATTAGGACTTTCCCTTATACTGCTTCATTGATAACAGATAAAGCTCTAACTCGACTCTATTGCTAAATTCTCTTGAACTTTCTGATTGAAGAAATAATTGCTGATGAACCCCTTCTTTTAAGTCCGCTAAAAAAATTGCTACACCACTGTCTATTGATTCCCTTGCTAAAGGATTACCTTTCATCAATGTATTGGCATTGGGATGACTTCTCTGATGGTCTAACTTTAAAATAAACTTCCAATTTTCATTATCACTTTCATCTTTTACTACACTACTTAATACAGTTACAGCCAATTGACTACGTTTAACACCCCAAAACTCAAAGAAATCACTCAGTTGGTTCATTATGAACTTAATCTGATCTTGGGGATGGGTAATCTCTTGAAAAAAATTTACACGCTTACTTTCTGTTTTTGATTCTGTTGCCCTTTCATAGAATCTACTTTTTTTAGTATTTACTATACCTCTTATAAGACTGATAAACCTTCGTAAGACCAGCTCATTCTCTTTCTTATTTTTATCTAGCCTATAATCATAATATGCTTTAAAGAGAACACTTATTACAGTAGCCACTATTAGAAACTTATAAAAGTTTCCATGCGAATCCTTATTTTAGTATATCCAACTCCACTCATCACCCCAAATATCAAGAGTAGTGTAGTACAAAAATAGAAATATTGATAAGATTGAACTTGACCACGAAATATTGAAAATAGGTTCACAGTTTTTCAGAATTTTTTCTAAAATCTATCCTAAAGGGTACTTTTAAGTTTATTATCAGAATTGAGGAATTGAGGAATCAACCAAACGAAAAATAACTTAACCTAAAAAATACAGCATAACTGCCACCAAATTAACTGAATTTCTTTATACCTTGTACATGGATTATTGTATTTCTCTTAGGAAATACAACTGCACTACAAAAGCTAGTAGATAATAGCAAACAAATATTCAGTTATATCATAGGAGTAAGATGTAGAACTAACCAATAGACAATAAAAAACGCCATCATAAATTATGATGGCGTTTTTTATTAATACAGATACCTATGTGTTAGTTACAACGCCTTTAACTCTTCCATCTGCGCCGTCATCGCCACCAACTGCCCTTTTAGCTCCGTCAGTTTTGCCTTTTCAGCTTCAACGACTTCCACTGGCGCTTTACTGACAAAGCCTTCATTACCTAATTTACGCGAGATACCTTCTGCTTGCTTTTGGAGTTTTTCATGGGCTTTGCCCAAACGTGCTAGCTCAGCAGTCGGATCAATTAATCCTTTCATTGGTACCAGTACGCGCAGCTGTCCAATCATACTGGATGACGATAATGGCACCTCATCGCCATCTTCTAGAATATCTAAGCTTTCGACTTTTGCCAAGGCTTTAAACTGATTGGCGATACGTGATAAGCGCTCATCCTCCGCTAGCGAGATATTTTGTAGCAATACTGGCAAGCGTACGGCATTGCCCAGTTTCATCTCGCCACGGATATTACGCACGCTAGCGATAAGCTGTTGTAGCCATGCCATGTCCGCTTCAGTTTGCTCACTAACTTGGCTATTATCCACTTTTGGATAAGCCGCAATAACGATGCTGTCAGTGTCTTTACGATTGAGCAGCGGTGCGATGGTTTGCCAAATTTGCTCGGTTAGATACGGCATAATCGGATGAGTAAAGCGTAATGCAGTCTCTAACACATGCAGCAATACATAGCGGATTTGCGCTTTACGTGCCTCTGTTACCGAATCATCGTTCAGGCTGGCCTTGGCAAGCTCAACATACCAATCACAGTATTCATTCCAGATGAACTCATAAATATCATGACTCACCATATCAAGACGATACTGGGCAAAATGCTGATGAATATCGGCAACAGTAGAGTTGAGACGGCTGATAATCCATTTTTCAGGCAATTCCCAAACCTCAGGCTTAGCAACTTGATCGATTGATAGCGCATTGCCCTGCCCTTCTTCAGAACTATCCACACAGTTCATCAATACAAAACGGCTGGCGTTCCAGATTTTATTACAGAAGTTACGATAGCCTTCGACGCGTTTTAAATCAAAGTTAATATCGCGTCCGGTACTGGCTAAGGACGTAAAGGTAAAGCGTAGCGCATCGGTACCAAACGCAGGAATGCCTTCAGGGAACTCTTTACGGGTTTGTTTTTCGATTTTAGCCGCGTCTTTAGGATTCATCATATTGCTAGTACGTTTAGTGACTAAGGTTTCGAGGTCGATACCATCGATGATGTCGATAGGATCGAGGACGTTACCTTTAGACTTAGACATTTTTTGGCCAAAGCTATCACGTACTAGTCCGTGAACGTAAACGGTCTTAAATGGGACTTGCGGCGTGCCATCTTCATTTTTGACGAAGTGCATGGTCATCATAATCATGCGCGCAACCCAAAAGAAAATGATGTCGAAACCAGTGACTAACACGCTGGTCGGATGGAACGTATCCAGCACGCGTGGATCGGCATTAACGTCAGCCCAATCTAAGGTACTAAATGTCCATAAACCCGAGCTAAACCAGGTGTCAAGCACGTCATCATCTTGGCGCAATTTTATGCTATCAGCTAGATTGTACTTGCTGCGTACTTCCGCTTCATCACGCGCCACATAGATGCTACCTTCCTCGTCATACCACGCTGGGATACGATGCCCCCACCATAGCTGACGGCTGATACACCAATCTTGTAAGCCATTCATCCATGCCATATACATGTTTTTATATTGCGCGGGAACAAATTCAATGCTGCCATCCTCTACTGCAGTAATTGCCGGCTTAGCCAACTGTTCAACAGCCACGTACCATTGATCGGTTAGCCACGGCTCGACAATCGCACCACCACGTTCGGCACGCGGTGCTTTTAGCGCATAGTCCTCGATTGCCTCTAACCAATCTTGTTCTTGGGCTTGGATGACTACCTGCTTGCGAGCGGCAAAGCGTTCGACCCCGGCATAAGTAGCCCCAAGATGGTCACTTGGAGTGGTTTCTAACGTTGGCTCACGAGTTTGCAAGTCCGGATAGACTTCCATCGCTGGTAAAATATGGGCATGTTCATCAAGAATATTAATCAAGGGCAAATCATGACGACGACCAAGCTCATAGTCGTTAAAGTCATGAGCAGGAGTAATTTTTACGCAACCGGTACCAAAGTCACTTTCGACATAATCATCGGCAACGATAGGCACGATACGACCAGTAATCGGTAAAGTAATGGTTTTGCCGACTAAGTGTGCGTAACGCTCATCGCTAGGATTGACCGCCACGGCGGTATCGCCTAATAAGGTTTCAGGACGAGTGGTGGCAACCACCAAGTAGTTTTTGCCATCTTGAGTCATTATATCACTGTCAGTGAAATGATAGCGAAAATGCCACAATGAGCCTTTTTCGTCATGGTTTTCGACTTCTAAATCGGATAACGCGGTTTGGAACTTGGGGTCCCAGTTGACCAAACGCTTACCACGATAAATCAAACCATCATCAAACAAGCGTACAAACACTTCTTTGACCGCATTAGATAAGCCATCATCCATGGTAAAGCGCTCACGCGACCAATCGACCGAGCTGCCCAAACGGCGAATCTGACTGGTAATATTGTCCCCTGACTCTTCTTTCCATTCCCATACCTTATCAATGAAATCCTCGCGACTCATATCACGGCGTTTAATACCTTGCGCTTCTAAACGCCGCTCGACGACCATTTGGGTAGCGATACCTGCATGATCGGTACCTGGTTGCCATAAGGTATTGTCACCATCCATCCGGTGATAACGGGTTAGCGCATCCATAATGGCATTATTAAAGCCATGTCCCATATGCAGCGAGCCGGTAACGTTCGGCGGTGGTAGCGCAATAGAAAACGATTCTTCCTTATCAAAAGTCGGCTGAAAGTAGCCACTATTTTCCCAGCCTTGATACATACCCGCCTCGACCTCGCTTGGATTATAGGCGTGCTCGAGTTGGCTTAAGGCAGCTTGGATAGAGGTGGTTAAATCAGTTTTGGTGCTTTGGATATCAGGGGGGTTACTCATAAGGCTCTCAGACTAAAACGTAAATGGATAGTGGTAAGCAAGCATAGCTACCGCTGAATTCATACAATTAACCAACGCAATAGGGGTTAAAAAATAGTACCTAGTATAGATAATAAGCGTAACTAATAATGAACCAGCGTAATATCTATAAAACGCGCCAGCAAAAAAATTTAATGCTATGATTTTATCTTATATGAGCAGATTTTGTTAGCATCGGATGACTTTTCCTTGTTTGTGGTACTTATACACTTACTTTGACGTCTCAAACCATCTTGACTGATCATTATCGCTACCCTATCTGAGTCAATGTTGGCTTGTAATAGCATCTGTTTACAACCGTTTAGCCGCCACTTCTTATAATCCTATATAAGCTCATTCTCATGCCTAATAATAAAAGCAATGATAGCAATACGCCAAGCCATAATCCTATTCATAACAACGATGCTGATATGAATAAAGTTATTGTGCCCGAATCTGATGTTGACCCTATTAATAACGACAACGTCGATGATTGTCACGATGAAAAAAAGGATAGTGATCCTAGTGATAATGAGGAGCCTGATGAGCTCCAAGCGACAGAAGTGCTAGACGATGAAGACTTTTCTGAAGATATTAGCGATGAAGATAAAGCCACCATTAAAGAAGTTGCCAGCGATGACAATGCTAGCGCGCCCAAAAGCTATGCTAGCATCTTAGTCGAGCAAGTTATTGATGCCAAAGAAACCTTTAACCGTTCATTGGGCTCATTATTTACCAGTGCTTTTACCGCTGGGCTGGAGATTGGTATCAGTTTATTCATGATTTTATCGGCCTTTGCGTTATTGAGCGACGTACTACCCCGCGAATATGCCATAGTATTGGCCTCGTTATTATATCCAATAGGTTTTATTATCGTGGTCATCGGTCAGTCGTTGTTATTCACTGAGCAGACCTCTTTATTAAGTTTACCGGTGCTTAATAAAATTGAACCGCTAAGGAAGCTGCTGCGTCTCTGGGGAATTGTTATTGCCGGTAATATCGTCGGTGGTTGTCTCTTTGCGGCATTAATGATTGGCTTAGGTATTAATATGCAGCTGTTTACCGTTGCTGATATTGATGCCTATGCGCAGCATGTTTTGGGCTTTGAGTGGTGGGTTATCTTTGGGAGCTCAATACTTGCGGGCTGGATGATGGGGGTAGCGGCGTGGTTGGTGACTTCAGCCCGTGATACTATCAGCCGTATTGTACTGGTATCTTTGATTACCGGTAGTATTGGATTTTTGGGTTTGCATCACAGTATCGTGGGCAACATTGAAGTATTTTCTGCCTTGATGTATGGCAACACAGTCAGCTTATTAAGTTATTTATGGTTTTTAGTTATAGTGCTGGTCGGTAATACCATCGGCGGCGTGGTGTTTGTAGCGGTGCTCAAAAATCGGACATTTTTGTTTGATTTTGAAAAGATTAAACAAAAAACCGAGGATGACAAAGACAACAAAATAGCGCGGATGAATACTCACCAGCGCTAGCACTTTGTCTAAAATAGGTACTTTACTTAGAATAGGTACTTTACTTAGAATGGATACTTTACTTAGAATGGATACTTTACTTAGAATGAGTACGATATCAACGTTAATACCGTCTTTAACCTTGATACTGCCTAGATTTATTAGCGGTGTTTAGAGTTCTGGGTACTTACGACTGCAGTGCCGTAGGCAATGGCTTCTACCATACTGCCCAATTGATTGATATTGCTAACCTCAAGGCGCAGACCATAGATGTGATTGTAGCCTTTTGCCTTAGCTTGCGTGCGCATACGTACCAAGGCTTCACGCCGTGCTCGGTCCAGTAAAGTCTCGTAGGTGGTCAAGTTCTTACCAAATAAGCTCAATATGCGAGCAATCACCATCTTAAAATAATCTTGGCCGATAACCACACTGCCAAGCACTAGCTCACCTTCACTATTGGCCACCAGCGCTGGTCGATAAAAGCGCTCAGTAGATACAATAATATGTTCTAGGTCTTTTTCTGAGATTGCCAACTGCGCTAAATGCTGGCGCTCATGCCGCGCACCAAAAAACCAACCGACCACAAATAATAAAATAAGCGGTGCGTAGTTAAACAGCAATTGGGTAACAGAATTATTCATCACACGTCTCTTATCGTGAAAAAGCTTTGCGGCTTAGCCAAAAGGATTAAAACGTGGCAAATCTTCGACAGCCGTTTGAGCTTGGCTCTGCTGGCTTTGTTGCTGTTGATCATATGGCGCGTTTGGTGGTTGATTTTGGAAGGATTGATTTTGCATACGCACGACCTTGACCGCGGTACCATAAACGAACAGCTCTGAGGCACCTTGGGCGATACTAGAAGTCGAAAAGCGTAGACCAACCACCGCATCAGCGCCCAACGCTTCGGCCTTTATTACCATGCGATCTATCGCTTCTTGTCGCGACTCTTCTAACAGCTCGGTATAAGCAGTCAGCTCACCACCGACGATATTTTTAAGACCGGCAAATAAGTCTTTACCAACGTGCTTTGAGCGCACCGTACTGCCGTAAACCACGTCTAAGCGCTCCGTGATCTGATAGTTGGGTAAGTGCTCAAGGTTGGATAGTTGCACAGTCATGGTATTACCTTATCGGTGGCTTATAAAATTGCTGATAGCACTAACAGCATGCTAGTCGTTAGTATGGAATAATAAAAATAGTTCGGTTAAATTGCCTTCGATACTATTGGCCATTTGTGCTAGCTTATCTTGGTCGCCACGCATCTCAGCAAGTTCAGTATCTTCATCATCAATGCCGCTGAGTACGATCATCGGCAAGGTTAATACGGCCACATCTTCGGCAGTATCTTCATCTTCAAACCAATCGCTGGCCTCATCACCATACATGGCATCAACAAAACCAATTGACCACGCCACAATATCTGACTCATCTGAAAAATCAACGGCAATTTCTTCATTGCCAGCATCTTCACTAAATGGTAGTTCAATAGGAGTCTCATTTTTGAGCTCGTCCATAATGGAGGCGCGCCAGCGATGAATACCATCGATAACGTTTTCTGGAACGTCTTTCACATGACCTTCAAACAGTGCATCTATCCAGTTCGGTAGCGGACGACCAATAACAGTCGCCGTCAAAAATCCATGGGTGGCGACACTATCGAGCACAAACTGGCTCTCTTGATTGTCTAAAAAATCCAGCAATTCATCAAAGCTTAATTGGTTGCTCATAATACAGTTGTCCTTAGGTAGATAGCATGTGCTGAGCACAATTGCTTATCTGTTAAATGCAGTCTGTTACACGCGATGTGGTCATTAAAACGGTAGTCATTAAAACCATAATCGTTAAATAAGTAAGAGTGAATAACTATGACAAAAATGGTTGTTCTAAAAATGGTCGTTATAAAATAGCATTGGTTAAACATTGACAATATTATTCAATTAGATTAGCACAGTTACGTAATGATAAATGCTTGTGCGCTTGCCTAAGGCTTATCTAATACCTAAATATCATCATCATCCCAATCATCGCCATCTTCATCAAAATCATCTAAGTCGTCTAGCTCATCTTTAAGGGCTTTAGCCAAACGTTTTTCTTCTAACAAATTATCGATTAAGCGGCGTTTCTCTAAACTACTTAAGCGCGTACGTACGCTAGTTTCTGCTTCTTCTACCATCTTGGCATCATCATCATCGGTAAATTCACCATCAAACTCGTCATCGATATCAGCGTCACTCATGACAAACTCCTATTATTTGCGCACAGGTCTTAAAATAAATTGATATATATATGCCTTATAAAGTCTCTGTTGAACGTTGTCAATTCTTTTTACACCTACAGCAACTTTAATATCTACCATAAGGATAGCGATAGCGTCAACTATTCATCTTCATTTCCAGTCGTTAGCACCTTGTTACGCACATCTGCTAGGCGCTGAATCATAGCATCATTGCCACCATCGAACACCGCACACTCTCGCTCATAAACGGTAGTTGGGCGCTTTAAGCTATGAACTTGTACATGATTGCCGATTTGTTTGAAACCAGAGTTTGGCAACAAAATAAGCATCTGCTCTTTTCTACCAATGCTCTTTAGTAATTGGGTCATAGCAGCCGTTTGACCACTATCACTGACTCCCGCTTTTGCTGATAGCGCAAAACGTGACAGCTCAATATGCTTGTCATGGATAATCTTATTCAGCATTAAGTACAGCTTAGCTAACATCACCCCTGCCAGCGCCACTTTAGCATGACTATTATCCGCTTTGAGCAGCGCACACGCACCTTTGTCATCAAAACGAGGCTGGTTGACGGCACTGACACCTAATAGCAAAGGTTGTCTGAGTAGTTCGGTAAGCGCTTGATTCAATAACTGGGTACAGAGTGCAAGATAAGGCATCCGCATTTCAGGCGTTAGACGTTCAAGCATATTATATTCATCATGGAACATAATCTGCACACTCACACTATCAAAAGCGCGGGTAGCAGACAATTTAGAAGCACTCCTAGTGAACGTGTTAGCGCTTATATCAGTGCTAGACGCCTTAGTCTGTATATGATTCGGGTCTAGACTGGTACTGTCTTGCGTTTCAGAATCGCCGCCATTATTTTGTTGCGACTTTAGATAAGCGTTAAGATCATCATGAATGCCTGTGGTACTGACGGTAGCAGACTTATTAGCAGCTTCTTTATGGGCAGCTTCGTGGTTCGCATTTTGGCTATTGCCACCGTTGCGACTCTCATTTACAGCGTTATCATCACTACCTTCGGCGTTAAAATTAGGAGCCTGACCACCAAAGAATGGTCCTCCTTGGGCATATCGCTCACGATGCAAGTCTTGAATATCACGGCTCAGCGCATTGATTTGCTCTTTGGTGGGACGGGCAATATAGCCATATAATAGCCACAAAAATAAATGCAATATCATTGAACCGATGACAAACGGCCATTGCTTGGCGATAATCTCACCTTTACTAATGTCTTTGAGGGTCAGCGCCACACTACCAATGACCGCATCACCCTTAGTCGCGATTTGGCTGATGGTATCGCCCTGCTGCATCGGCGCATTGCCTACCGGTACCAGCACATCATTATTATTGTCTTTAATTAAAATCCGTGCGACATCTTGTTCGCTAGTATAGCGATTGGCAATGACACTAAGACTCACACGGTCTTTATTTTCTAAAGACAGCCGCGCCTCATCGATAAGTTGGGCGACCATTTGCTCGCCTTTTTGCGCACGACTTTTGGTCAGCTGCTGGTCAGTGCTGATCACTAGCAGTAAGGTTTGCAGGCAAAAACTGACCAGAATAATAATGGCAAACAACCCTTGCCGCGGCGCTAAATACATCATGGTATGGTAAACTTTTTTGAATGAGGGAAATTAAAAAACGAGACTGTCGCTCATTTTCTGGAAGAGTGTACTGCTAATGTGCTTAATCTAAAACTGGCTTTGTCTAACAATAGCCCGAACAAAGGGTCAAATAGTGCTATTCACTCAGTCAACACCATCTACTATAGCACCATAGTAGTATTTATAAATCCAGTTTTCATAGATTCCGTTTTCTTCGCCGGTCATGTATAGGCGAGGCACGGTAAAGCTGTTATTATTCCTAATCTTATCTGAGCTTACAAGGGACAATTGAGCCATGCCAAAAAATACGCCTTACTCGTTACCAAAAGACAGCAAAGCATGGCAACAAGCCGTCGATTCTGTAGCATCATTATTACCTGATGCTACCGACTTGCATGATTTTGACGCGTTGCAATCGCTCCCTGTCTTTGCGCTAATTGTCGTATTGCCAGCGCATGTACCCGCGCTTGATATCCATCAGTATGTTCAGTCATGGGTTGACGCACAACCAAACTGGCATTTAGTAACGGTTGCAGAAGATAAAGAGGCAACCTTTGTCGATATTGCGATTCCTGACTCTGATATTCATACTAAGTCTGACGCTGATTCTAATGCTAGCCAAACCTCTAAGCAACCTTTTGTTCCCGCACAGGTCTTTCGTTACTTGCTAGTGCCCGTTACCGCAACCCTTATGCATCCTGCCAAAAAGACGGCTGCTGCCCATATTATTGACGATCAACTGACCACCAGTTTACGTCAAGAGTTAGCAAAAAATTATCTAGCCAAAAATGATAATAAAGCGCCACAGGCTGTTGATACCCAAAACGACAATATGCAACACAACAGTCCGATACAAAACCCAGGGCTTGACAGCTCAAACTTAGTCGATTGCCATATTTTATCTATTGGTCATATGCTGCGTACCCATAAATTGGTCTGCTTCGATATGGATTCAACTTTGATTGAGCAAGAAGTTATCGTTGAGCTGGCAAAAACGGCGGGTATCGGTGAACAAGTTGCCGCAATCACTGAATCCGCAATGCGCGGTGAAATAGATTTTGATGAGTCTTTTGCCCAGCGTATGGCTTTGTTAAAAGGCATCCCGACTACCGTACTCGATGATATTTGTGCGCGCCTAACTCTATCGACAGGCGCTCATACCACTATCAGTGCCTTTAAAACGTTAGGTTATCATACGGTATTAGTCTCAGGTGGCTTCACTTATTTTGCCCGTTATATTGCTGAGCAGTTAGGCATTGATGAGGTGCATGCCAATCATTTGGACGTTGACGAGGGCGAAGTCACTGGTCATGTGCAACTGCCTATTGTCAATGGTGCAAAAAAAGCAGCTATCGTTGCTAATATTGCAGAGCGTTTGGGCATTGAGATGTCGCAAGTGGTTTGTGTTGGTGATGGTGCCAATGATCTGCCGATGATGGCCAATGCGGACTTAGGGGTGGCTTACCAAGCCAAACCTATCGTACAAGCGCGTGCTGATGCCGCTGTCAATGTCACCGGCCTTGAAGGTGTGCTCTACGCCCTTGGCTATCCGGCACTTGTCCCTGCAAAATAAAGACTTTTAATCGGTCTTATACTATCAGCTGTGTCTGATAAAAAATCCGTGCACGCTATAAGCTGAGTTAGCGACTTTATTGCTAACTCAGCTTATTGTTTACTAGCGCTGAGCATTAATGCTTATTTTTACGACTTTTAAACCAGGAAGGAATATCCATGACGGCATCACCATCACCACGGCCGGACGCGCCGTCGCCAAGCCTACAATCTGAGGCAATACCATCACCACAAGATAACCCAAAGCAACTATTAGGCGTGTACGTCAAAGGAATGGTGATGGGTGCCGCTGACATTGTGCCGGGTGTTTCTGGGGGTACGATTGCGCTGATTGCCGGTATTTATGAGCGCTTGATTAATGCCCTTGGTAGTATTGGTCCCAGTCTTTGGCGGGTGTTTCGGCAAGAAGGCGGAATTAAAGGCTTGCTTGCCGTTTGGCGCTACGTTGACGCAACGTTTCTATTGTGTTTGCTATTGGGTATTGGAACTAGCATTGTGACCTTAGCAGGTATAATTAAAAACCTGCTAGACACTCAACCGCTCTTGATTTGGTCATTTTTCTTCGGTTTAGTGGTTGCCACTGTCATTATCTTATTGACAGAAATTAAACGTTGGAATGTGGCACGCGCAGGTTTATTTATTATTGGACTGGTCGCTGCAGTAGTCATTAGTAGTATGCCGCTACTCACGACGACGCCAAGCTTACCTTATTTATTCTTTGCTGGCGCAGTGGCAATTTGTGCAATGATACTGCCTGGTATTTCAGGGTCATTTATTTTATTACTGCTAGGCGCTTATGATACGGTGTTAGAGGCAGTGCACACTTTTAATTTCTCTATCATCATTACGGTAATGGCCGGCATGGTAAGTGGCCTGCTACTATTTACCCACCTTTTGAAATGGCTATTAGCGCATTATTACCAAGGGACGCTGGTGCTCTTAACAGGCTTTATCGCTGGCTCACTAGTGAAAGTCTGGCCGTGGAAAACAGATGCGCTAGGCACACTCAATGCTGAGGCAATCAATAATGTTCTACCGTGGCACTATCCTAGCGGTCCGCATTGGCTCACTACTTTAGGACTGATGTTATTGGGAGCTATCTTAGTATCAGCGCTATCTTGGTGGGGTCATCGTAGCAATCGTCGTCTAAACTAAACGTCAACGGTTGTCGCAAATCCGCACCGACCCCCTTTAGATTTATTCGCCAAGCTTTCATAATGGAGTGGTTGGGATAACCCTGTGATGAGCGAGATGAATGATGTTTTTAACTATATTTTCTATCGACAGTATGGGTACATGGAGCAGTGATGCAGTGCTTGGCTACGGTCTGTTAGTGGGCTTGATGGTTGCAATCGCTCTATCCTCCCAGCGCTGGCTGCTGTGGTATCTGTTTGGTGGTATGGGGTACTGGCTTGCGGTTGAAATTATCCAGAGTGTGTTATTAAACTGGGTAGTGCTATCAGAATGGCACAGCTACGTGACGGCAATAGGTATCAGCTGGCTACCGCTATGTGGCTGGATACTATATCGTGTGCTACGCTATGACAATGTCAGCCAGACTATGACCCAAGAGCGTGAACGAGAAGCGGCGCGCTATATTGAGCATTCCCCTGTTTACGATGACGGTTATGAGCCACGCTTTCACTAAATCTGATAGCATCAGATAATACACTTAGCATCATAATAACCATATTTTTACAGAATCCTTTCTTTATAGTATGGTTGTCGCTTTATAATATAACTATCATTTCATAATAAAATTATTACTCCATAATAAAGTTACTACTAACGCTAATAAAGATGCTCCATAGCAGGGCTTTTTTACTGCTCGATTGGTACACGATGCTTAACGCTCTCTACGCAACTACTAAAGATTGTAAGATGGCTAATAGTTTATAATTTAATGCTGCCACTATATAATTGGGGTCAAAATTGTTATAAAGTACGCTTTATTTTACCTCTCACTTTTTAGGAGTCTGACTATGTTTACTGTTCCTGTTTTAGATATCAAATCCGATCCATTAGATGTTTTATTGGCGATCATTGGCTACCGTTTATCTATGCTTGCCGATAGCGATAATGAAGATATAAAAAAGATATTAGCTGATCGTAAAGTCACTATCGAAATTGCCAGTGATGAGTCTGATATTGCGCGCTATTTTAATTTTGATAATGGGCAGTTTAGTCAACATAGTGGGCACGCTGACAACGCAGATTTGACTATTAATTTTAAAGATTCAATGACTGGTGTGAAACTGTTAACCAAAGGCAGTCTTCCCGCCTTTATGACTGCGGTACAAGAGGGTAAACTAAGCATAGATGGCGACTATAGCTTAATGATGTGGTTTAATAAGCTTGCTAAACACATTGTGCCGGCCATACCTGACGAGCTCAAACCTCATATTGAACGTGCCAAACCTTACGCCTATAAAGCGCAACAATTCGCTGAACATTGGATCGGTGTTGCTAAGCATAAACTTGGCAAATAATTGCTGAGAACATGCATTAGATAGGTAGCAGCTGCACTCATGACTGCTTGCCAGCACCACCCTGCTATTTTCATTAAGGTTGCGGTATACTACGGTTACTGCGACCTTTTTTATATCTTCAAATATCTAGTGAAACGCCCCCTACTCTTTATCCAAATCTAACTATTCAGATTTTTGTCACAGTTACCACTGCTTATAAAAGGACTTAATTCATGGCAGGACTACTTTCAATCACAGAACCCACTACTGAAGCGACTAATATGTCTCCGAACACCGCAACCGACTTCTTCGCTAAGTCTTCTATACTAACCACAACGTCATCCAGCAAACACAGCCGCGAACAAATAGCACAGCTTTTTGACTTGCCATTGATGGATTTACTATTGCAAGCGCAAACCACTCATCGTGAGCATTTTGTAGCCAATGAAGTACAGATCAGTACTTTGCTGTCTATTAAAACGGGCAACTGTCCTGAGGATTGTGGCTACTGTTCACAATCAGGTCATCACCGTGATAAGACTAAACTACAAGCAGAAAAACGCATAGATGTTGATAAGGTGATTGCCGCCGCCAAACGCGCAAAAGCCTCTGGCTCATCGCGGTTTTGTATGGGTGCCGCGTGGAAACATCCGAGTGCCAAAGATATGCCGTATGTGGTCGAACTGGTTAAGGAAGTCAAGGCGTTAGGGCTTGAAACTTGTATGACCTTGGGTATGCTTGATACCAACCAAGCAACTCAGTTGGCCGATGCCGGACTGGATTACTACAACCATAATTTGGACACCTCAAGACGCTACTATGAGCAAGTGGTCAGCACTCGCAGTTATGATGAGCGCCTAGATACCATTACCAACGTGCGCAATTCGGGAATCAATGTCTGTAGCGGTAATATCGTTGGCATGGGCGAGAGCCGGGAGGACCGTGTTGATTGGGTACATGAGCTGCTCAAAATGCCCAAAGCACCTGAGTCTATTCCGGTTAATTTACTCGTCCCTATTGCAGGCACGCCAATCGGCGATAAAGTATTAGCAGAGGGTGAGCTATCCGTCCTTGAATGGATTCGTACCATTGCGGTAACGCGTATTTGCTGTCCAAGTAGCTATGTGCGCTTGTCTGCTGGTCGTGAGAGCTTATCCGATGCTGAGCAATCTTTAGCCTTTATGGCAGGGGCTAACTCGTTTTTTTATGGTGATAAGTTGCTAACGACCGGTAATGCCAGTCAATCAGGCGATGATAGATTAATGCGTGAGCTAGGCTTAACCAAGCAATTTGCAGCGCCAAGAGCACCCAAGCAATTGCCAGTTATTGATGCGATGAGCGGTCATCAATCACAAATGATGTTGGCCGACTAAATCAAATTAACCTGATGTTATGCCAGTAGACTTTTATCATTTGCCAGTGCCAGCCTAAGGTAAGCTTGCCAGCGTTGCAGCAGTGATGACATAGGTTTAAAATTGTCAGCGTTTATCGATAGTCAGAAACAGAAATATTAAAAGACCGAGTAATAAGAGATCAAGCTATGGCAGATTATTTTAATTGGATTAAAGCGGCACATATTATTTCAATGGTCACTTGGTTTGCGGCTATTTTTTATCTGCCACGGCTGTTTGTTTATCATGCGATGAGTGACGATCAGGTCAGTCACGAGCGTTTTATTATTATGGAGCGTAAGCTATATCGCGGTATCATGACTCCCTCGATGATTGCGACTTGGACTTTTGGGCTGTGGATGGTGTTCTTAGGTTGGGATGTTTACAAGACCCAAGGCTGGCTCCACGTCAAGATTTTTCTAGTGGTTCTATTATCTGCTTATCATAGCGCTTGTGGCTTTTATCGTAAAAAGCTGGTCGATAACCCACAATATAAGTCACATGTTTTTTGGCGCTGGTTTAATGAAGTACCCGTTTTTGCTTTAGTCACTATCGTTATATTAGTCGTGGTTAAGCCATTCTAAATTTTATTATTGCTAAAAACGGCTAACTTTTAATAAAAAAAGCGTCCGTAACTTATTAGCTACGGACGCTTTTTTATGTCTGAATAAATATATTTTATCAGTACCGTCAGTTTAATATAGTCACCATAAAAAATTTGAACGTAGGTTATATCTCGCTTATCAAAACAAGCATGCTAAGCTCAATGGACATCATAGCGCCACTATAATGAACTAAATATCTAAACACTAGGGCGCATGATTTGATACACATGACTCAAATCATAGACGCGATAGCGTGCAGGCTCCTGGCGGCTTTCACCAGCATAGCTTAGTATCAATGCTTGCTTAGCCGCTTCATCGACCCAACCGACAAACAGCCCGCTGTGCTCAACATCATTGTAGCCATGATTGATATAATATAGCCAATCACCAATCTCAATCTCGTTACTATTAGCATAGGGGCCTTGTTCATAAGCGCCTTCATGCACGGTATCGCGGGTCACTCCTGCTCGTTTAAATACGGCATCAAGATAATCCCAGCAACCCCCTTGAATGATAGTGCGCTCATTAAGTGCCATGGCACGGGCCGTACTGATCACCTCGCGAGCGGCGGTGTTACTTTGGGTCTCAGCATTACTCAACAGCGGCAAATACTCACTATCGACATTATCATAGCTTCCTGTTAAAAAAGCGGGCAACACAACAGGATTTTGGCGCGATACATTAGGGTAGCGATACGAAGTTTTAATAGCAGGAGGATTTAAAGGCTGTTTTTTATAGCTATAATTATTAAAGACAGGGGCAGGAATGCTATTAATATGATTAGAATAGTTTGGGTATTCAGTACGTGCCCGCTGAATGGTAGAGCGGGTACTAATTCTAGCAGAAGGTACGGCGACTTGCGACGCTGTATAGCGAGCAGTTAGTTCAGGCTGAGCAGATTTTTGTGCGATAAGTGCACTCATACTGTCTGCATGGACATAACTGGCACTCATGACAAACACTGATAATAAAGTGGCAGCTGATATTTGTTTTATAACGGTCGCTTGAATAGGTAAATAGCGAGGTAGCATTAAATAATAATGATGAACAAACGGCAGTTTGCTCATAACAGTAACCAGCAAAGGTGGCATGACCAGCTCCCTGTCAATACAGTCATAATGACTATAGTAAGGTTTGAATCAGTAAGGTTTGAATAATTTAATTTTATTTATAACACCCTAGTTATAATACAGCTAGACAAGTTTCTGCAAGCACTATTAATTATAAATAGATGATAAAAATAAAAGCAAAGCTGAATAAGCTAAAAAATTAGGCTACTGCTTAGGGTAACACCTTCGTAGATTAGGATATTGCTATGGTGGAAAAGCGGTATTTGAGCAAGAGTAAATAGTGATTTTCAGATGGTAAAGAGCATGATTAATAAACAACGCTTATCACTATTTATTAGTCACTATTCATCTTAATATTGACGTGGCGTTTGTTAAGGGGTTGGCCTTGTAAGATCGCTTTGGTAGCCTGGGCTTCTTGTACATTATCGAAGCCGCTAATATGATATTTACGTAGATTAGTAGCATCAACGATTTGTAGCTGCTCACCATATAAGGTGATTTTGTCACCTTCAACTAGGGTTATATGTTCGCGCTTACCTTGGTTATCATGCACCAACTCGCCATTACGTACCCATAGGATGCCGCTACTGATAACACCACTCATGGCTTTTTTACGCTGTTGGCGCTGCCGATTAAAGATAAAGCTACCAATAATCAGCAGTGCAAGCGCACCAATGGCTAAGCGTTCAGGCAATAGGCTCATGGCCAGTGCCACCGCTACTGCGCCCACTAACAATGCCGCACCAAACCAGAACAGCCCATTTTCACCTGCTTGTGGCTGTCCTTGTAAAGTAATCTTGGCGCCGTCATCAGTCAGCTTAAGCATGGGTTACTACCTGTTACGGAGTTATTGGTAAGTGATGAAAAGCAGTTAAACGTCCATTAGATCACTATTAACAATGAGACTACCAGCCTAGGACGGTTTTTTGCATGGTGATCAACTCGGCAATACCTTTTTCAGCCATCACTAGCATGTCATCCGCTTGGGCGCGGGTAAATGGTTTTTCTTCAGCAGTTCCTTGTAGCTCGATAAACTCACCCTTTTGAGTCATGACCACATTCAAATCCGTATCACAGCTGGCATCTTCTTCATAATTTAAGTCTAAATAAGCATTGCCATCTTTCATGCCGACAGAGACCGCAGCGACCAATCCAATTAATGGATCAGCTTTAAGCTTTTTGGTTTTTTGAATGGCCTCTAATGCATCAATTAAGGCAATAGCAGCACCAGTAACGCTAGCAGTACGTGTACCACCATCAGCTTGTAACACATCACAATCGAGGTAAATGGTGTTTTCACCTAACTTACTCAAATCAATCATTGCCCGCAAACTACGGCCAATGAGACGCTGAATCTCTTGAGTACGACCTGATTGTTTACCGCGTGCCGCTTCGCGCTGATTACGGGTATTGGTTGCCCGTGGTAACATGCCGTATTCGGCGGTGATCCAGCCTTTACCTTTACCTTTGAGCCAGCGTGGCACGCCTGACTCAACACTGGCTGTACACAATACTTTGGTATCGCCAAAGCTGACCAACACTGACCCTTCGGCATGCTTGGTATAGTGGCGCTCAAAGCTAATTGAGCGAAGTTGATCGAGCTCACGGTTGTCAATACGCATAATTTTTCCTAGTACGAGATTTTAAAAGCGGTGTTTTAAAAGTAATCTTATAAAAATGGATAGTCCGCCAGTGGTTGTTTAAAAATATGATAACAGCTGATTATCAAACACCTTGGCAGACAATAATAGTGAGATATCCTAACGTGACAGACGCGTAATAGCAAGATAAGCACTTACTATTGCGCTGCGTTTTCGCCAAAAAATACTGCTGAAACTTGGAGACAATAAAAGTAATTTCGCCTCTATTTCTCAGTATAGCTGACCTTGTTTTATATCTTTATAGATACGATTTGGTAAAGATAAATGAGCAAATTTTAGCATTTACGAACCACGGTAAGCACTGTTCTTTACTAAATCGTCTTTACCAAGTCGTTATTAAAGAAATCTCTACTTAATTATTTGCACCCTTATTCTAAGCCTTCCATTTTACGCAATTCTTTACGCAAAATTTTACCAACGTTTGATTTGGGAAGTTCGTCAACGAACTGCACATGACGGGGACGTTTATAGCCAGTCAATTGTTTTTTGCCAAAGTCGAGCAGCTCTTTTTCCGTCACCTCACCTTTTTTGACCACAAATATTTTAGGATCTTCACCGCGCATATCATTGGGAATACCAATCGCGCCGCACTCTTTAACCGCCGGGTGCTCACTCATGACCTCTTCGATCTCATTAGGGTAGACATTAAAGCCTGATACCAAAATCATATCTTTTTTGCGATCGACAATTTTGATAAAGCCTTTTTCATCCATAATACCAATGTCACCAGTTTTTAGGTAACCATTTGCAGTAAAGGTTTCCACAGTTTCTTCAGGGCGGTTTTGATAGCCAATCATGACTTGCGGGCCTTTGACACAAATCTCACCCCGCTCACCGATGGCGACTTCTTTTTCATCCTCGTCAATCAGTACGATATCGGTACTAGACGCTGGAATACCAATTTTGCCAGTAAATTCAGCAATGGTCATTGGATTAAAGGCCACTACTGGTGAGGTTTCAGACAAACCGTAGCCTTCAACAATAGGCAAACCAGTAATTTTATGCCATTCTTTTGCGACGCTAGGCAATACTGACATGCCACCACCAATAGCCGCTTTTAGGTTAGAGAAGTCCAATTCAGCAAAGCTCTCTTTGTGTACCAAACCATTAAATAGAGTGCTTACCGCTGGAATAAATGATGGCTTATATTTGCCAATTTCTTTAATGAGACTGTCAATATCGCGCGGATTGGGAATCAGTAATCCTGCGTAGCCTTGATACATACCGTACATGCCGCAGACCATAAATGAAAAGACATGATATAACGGCAGCGCGGTTAAAATCACATCGTCAGCACTGGCATCATCATCAAAGGCACTGTTCATCAAGGCGCTAATCTGTAGCATATTCGCAACTAAATTACCATGAGATAACATCGCGCCTTTTGCGACACCGGTTGTCCCACCGGTATATTGTAATAACGCCACATCACTTAAATTCAAATCCGGACGCTGATATTTACTGGCAGAGACAGCATTAAGCGCGTGTTTAAAGCTGGTACTGTCAGGTAAGTTATAAGCTGGAATCATTTTTTTGACATGGCGTGCAACTAGGTTGACTACAGCTCCTTTGACCATGCCCAGCATATCGCCAAGCTTACAGACAATGATGTGTTCAACTTGACCTTTATCGGTCGCTTCTTGATAGGTCTTCGCGAAATTTTCAACGATAAATAATGCTTTAGCGTCACTATCATGCAACTGATGTGACAGCTCACGACTGGTATACAAAGGATTGACGTTGACCAACACCATACCGGCACGAATAATACCAAGCGCCACAATAGGATATTGCAAAATATTGGGCATCATCACGCCCACTTTATCGCCTTTAACCAACCCTAACGATTGTAAATAACTGGCAATTTGACGGCTATATAGGTCTAATTGTTTAAAACTAATTGAAGCGCCCATGCAGATATAGGCCGGTTTTTGACCATAACGACGGAAGTTACGCTCGAACACTTCAAGCAAGGAAGTTTCATCGTCTGGCATATCAATAGTAGCACTGATGCCATAGCGCTCATAAGCATTAAGCCATGGGCGATCACTTGGAATAGTCGGCATTGTTGGAAATGCGCTTGTCTCTGCTATCGACTGTGCATCTTTATGGGCATTACTTTTATTGCCTTTTACAGGCTTAAGGTTTGGCGCTTTTTTATTGATACTGTCAGTCATAACTTTCCCTAAATGTTACAATTAAAGCCATAGAATAATCTACTGAGAAGTCAAATGTGGTGTCTATTAGTGATATTTTTTGCACTGGAAGTCACTACAGACAAGACACTTACAATGTTTTTATGATTCTTGGAATCAAATAGTCGAAGGCAGTTTTATCGCTAAAACAAAACTTGTATCTGTAGTCACTATAGCAGTTTTGCCAAAAGTTCTCTATGCATAGTAAAGGCTTATCGGGTAAAAGCGCATTGCTATCATGCGATGAAAAATACTATTTAATGAAGCGCCCCAATAAAAAATGATAAGGCCGCCTATTGCTATCCTTATCATTTTCTTCTTAGTATTAACTGTCAGCGAACCGCTAACTATTTAGATTACGCATGGCTGTCTTCTTCTAATTTACGTAAGTCTTTATGTAAAATCTTACCGACGTTGGACTTCGGTAGCTCATCGATAAACTCAACATAACGAGGGCGCTTATAACCGGTTAAATGCTCTTTAGCGTAGGCGAGAACTTCTTCTTTAGTGAGACTAGCATCTCGACGTACGACGTAAATTTTTGGAGCCTCACCACTTTTCTCATCTTCAACACCAATGACGCCGCACTCTAAAATTTGTGGATGACCGGCCATAACCTCTTCAACTTCATTCGGATATACGTTGAAACCAGAGACTAGAATCATATTCTTTTTGCGATCAACAATAGTAATATAACCGACCTCATCCATAACCCCAATATCACCAGTACGGAAAAACCCGTCATCGGTCATAGATTCACGAGTAGCCTCTTCACGATTCCAGTAACCTTTCATTACCTGTGGTCCACGCACACTGATTTCACCGCGCTCGCCTAGTGGGACCTCATTGCCAGCGTCATCAAGAATAGCCACGTCAGTGCTTGGCATCGGTACGCCAATCGTGCCGCTAAAGGTAGCGCTATTATATGGATTGGCAGTCGCTACTGGCGAAGTTTCTGATAGACCATAACCTTGGATGATAATATTACTGGTTATCTGGCGCCATTTTTCTGCAGTTGAACTTAGTACTGCCATGCCGCCGCCCATGGTTATGCGCAGCTTGCTATGATCCATTGCTTTAAACTCTTCATTATTGGCAAGGGCATTAAATAAGGTATTTACGGCGGGGAAAAATGCGGGCGGATTGTTTTTATAGGCCTTCAATAAGCTATCAAGATCGCGTGGGTTAGGCACTAAAAGTCCAATACAACCGCGATAGAGACCAAACATACCACAAACCGTGAATGAGAAAATATGATATAGCGGTAAAGCAGTCATAATCACTGGCTGCTCGTTACTGCTGTCAAACTGATCAAAGGCAGTGCCCAAAAAAGTATCACATTGGATAAGGTTTGCTATCAAGTTCTTATGGGTCAACATCGCCCCTTTTGCGACCCCAGTTGTACCGCCAGTATATTGCAGAACGGCAATATCATCGAGGCTAATATTGCTTGGGCGCTTGTATTGACCCATCGTCACTTGCTTCAACATACCTTTAAAGCTCACGCTATTGGCAATTTTATAATCGGGTACTAATTTTTTGACATGGCGGACGACCGTATTGACCATGAAGCCTTTAAGCGTGCCCATCAAATCGCCCATACCAGTAATGACCACGTGATCAACCACTTTACGTCCAATGTCTTGGTAAGTTTTGGCAAAGTTTTCAACCATAATCAGTACTTTAGCATCTGAGTCAGTCAGCTGATGTTCAAGCTCTTTAGTGGTATATAAAGGATTAACATTGACCAGCGTAAAGCCTGCCCGCAGTACACCAATGACGGTCACTGGTAGTTGCAAAATATTGGGCATCATCACCGCAACTTTATCGCCTTTAACCAAACCTAATGATTGTAGATAAGCAGCAACTTGCCGACTATAAAGGTCTACTTCTTGAAAACTCAGTGACGAGCCCATGCATACAAATGCAGTTTTATTATTGTATTTAGTAAAGCTTTGCTCAAAGATATCGATGAGCGAGGTATCGTCTGCTGGTAGCTCAATATCATAAGTTAGCCCAAGCTCTTCATAGGTTTTAAGCCAAACTTTGTCATCACGCCGGGTTAAGTTATCTTGACCTTGATTGTCCATAATCTTATTTCTCCTAATAATGATGCGCGGTAAATAACCCTGTAATCTTTAACATACACACTTTGTACACACTACTCAATCTAAAAGATTGGCATTAGAGTACGCAAAGAAACTTGACGACTTATATTCTTAACCATATCAATAATATAGTGCACTATTACCGGTGGTTTTAGGCGATTTTTACTACTAAACGGTAGTGTATTACCGACTAGCCTTATTGAGAGTTTATTTCGATATCAATGGCCAGCATTACCTGAACCCACTGGCTCCTTTTAGCTCTTAATCCGCTTATTAGCGCTCTTTTTTACTCAATAAAAAATTGCTTAACAAAGAATGGGGCTAACCGTCATTTATCACAATCTGGCATTGAATCTAAAAAACCCACGAAAGAACAAAACTGAGTGACACTATGACTTCATTATTACTTGGCTCAAACCCATTATTATCCAACACTTTGATACTGCTCCTGATATAGTCAGTTCACAATAAAAAAGAGTCGTTCCTATCAGCGTGCTACTGGCACGCCGTAGACGTCACGTACTGTCGTCTATTACGACATGTACCTTTTTAATTGTCACGATTTCCTTTACGATAGCCCTATCTTGTTTTTATTTTCAGCCTGTTTTTAACCGAGCACTTCTGTGTTAAATCGCCTCTCATCTATATAAAATCTAATAAGCAAACTGTTATTTAAAATACAAAACTCTAAAAGCGAAACCTATTCTATGCCTGATGTTATTGATAATACGATTACCCCTACTGTTCCTAGTGAACCTATGGATACCCGTTCTGTAGCCGAATTTACCGAGCAAGCTTATCTCAACTATGCCATGTATGTGATCATGGATAGGGCGCTACCCAATATTGCTGATGGTCTAAAACCAGTACAACGGCGTATTATTTATGCTATGAGTGAGCTGGGTCTTAAATCAACTGCCAAACCCAAAAAGTCTGCGCGGACAGTCGGTGATGTGCTGGGTAAATATCATCCGCATGGTGACAGTGCCTGTTATGAAGCGATGGTACTAATGGCACAGCCGTTCAGCTATCGCTATCCTCTGATCACCGGCCAAGGTAATTGGGGCAGCCCTGATGACCCTAAATCCTTTGCTGCGATGCGCTATACCGAAGCAAAAATGTCGGCCTACGCCAATACCTTACTAGCAGAATTGGGGCAAGGAACGGTCAATTGGCAAGATAACTTCGATGGCACCATGCAAGAGCCCACTACTTTACCTGCACGCCTGCCCAATATCTTATTAAATGGTACCACTGGTATTGCGGTCGGGATGGCCACCGATATTCCACCGCACAATCTCAATGAAGTGGTACGAGCGGCCATTCGTCTGCTCAAAAATCCTGAGCTTTCCGTCAAGCAATTAACTCAATCAATACCAGCCCCAGATTTGCCAACCCCTGCTGAAATCATTACCAGCAAAAAAGACTTGCAAGCTATTTATGAGAGCGGACGCGGCAGCTATAAAATGCGCGCCACTTATCATATTGATGATAAAGAGAAGAATTTAGTTATCATTGACGCGCTACCCTATCAAGTATCCGGCAATAAAATCCAAGAGCAAATCGCCAAACTGATGACAGATAAGAAGCTGCCTTGGATCACTGATATTCATGATGAATCTGATCACGAAAATCCTTGTCGTATCGTTTTGGAATTGCGCTCAACGCGGGTCGATGTACAGCGGGTGATGAGTCATCTGTTTGCCAGTACCGATCTTGAAAGCAACTACCGCGTCAACATGAACATGATTGGCTTAAATGGTAAACCGCAAGTCAAAAACCTAAAAGAGATATTAGAGGAATGGCTCATTTGTCGCCGTTCAGTAGTCATGCGTCGCTTGCAATATCGCCTCGATAAAATTGATAAGCGCTTACATATCCTCGCAGGCTTACTGGTTGCTTATCTAAATATTGATGAAGTCATTCGTATTATTCGTGAAGAGGACGATCCAAAATTAGCGTTAATGCAAGGTTATAATTTAACTGATATTCAAGCCAATGCCATCTTAGATATTCGTCTGCGTCAATTGGCAAAGCTACAGGAAATGGAACTGAGACGTGAGCAAGATGAGCTAGCAGCTGAGCGCGCTATTCTACAAGAGCGTATAGATAACCCTAGTAGTCTGACTAGTCTTATCATTAATGAGCTTACCGAGGACATGAAAGCGCACGGTGACAATCGCATGTCGCCACTTGCAGAACGTGAAGAAGCGCAGGCGTTAAAAGAATCAGACCTTGTACCCAGTGAACCGATTACCGCTGTATTATCCAAAGCGGGCTGGATCCGCGCAGCCAAAGGCCATGAGGTCGATGCTGCTAGTATGAGCTATCGCTCAGGTGATGCCTATCAAGCACACGTGCGCGGTAAATCTAATGAGAAAATATACGTGCTCGATAGCACAGGACGCAGTTATAGTATCGATGCGCACAATCTTGCCTCGGCTCGTGGTCAGGGTGATCCACTTACCAGCGTCTTAAAACCGGCAGCAGGCGCCACTTTTGAGCAGCTACTGACTGGTGACAATGACCAGCGACTTATCTTAGCAAGCTCACAAGGCTATGGTTTCATTAACACCATTAGTAATCTGGATAGTAATCAAAAGGCAGGTAAAAATATCATTAACCTTGCTGCTAATAGTCGACTATTACCTATCGCGCGTATTGATGCTCAAGGTGATACGAATATCAATTCAGAGAACGGCAGTACGCTTTCTACCGAAAATAATCAAATTTCTAATCATGCTCCTGACCATCTTGCCGTGGTTACTAATGCTGGATATTTATTAATCTTTGCACTGAGCGATTTACCGGAACAGGCTCGCGGTAAAGGTAATAAAATGATTACTCTTAAAGATAAAGAAGAAGTGCTGGCCATCACGCCATTACGTCAGCAAGACAGTCTGATTATTACGGCCGGTAAGCGTCATGTGACGTTGAAGCCGATGGACTTAGTGAATTACACTGCTAAACGTGGCAGCCGTGGCGGTCAGCTCCCAAGAGGCTTTCAGAACGTGACTTCGGTTGAAGTGGTTGGGTAGATTTGCTCTAATCTCAATTTTTTATATTTTAAATGGTTGGGCTAAAAGCTTAGCCTACGCACAAAATGGATAATGACAAAACATCAACAACATCTAAGTAACGCCAAATAGTTTTGGCAAAGCTTACTAGTCGTTTTTAAAAGAATAAAGAAAAATCACATTTACCATAAATAGGACTGCCAAAGCCACTATGAATAAGAAAACACCCACCCCTAAAATCATATTTTTTGATATCGATGATACGTTGAGTCGCAAAGGTATTATTGCCGAACATAATAAGGCAACTCTTGAAGCGCTTGCCAAGACTGACATTAAGCTGGTGATTTCAACAGGACGTTCCAAAGCGATATTACCTGCTGATATTCTAGCTTTACTTGAGGCTGATGTATTAGATGCCATCATTTGTATGAATGGACAATATAGCTTCAACAACAACGGCATGATCAGTCATTATCCATTATCAGATGCGCAGACTAGTAAGATTGTGCAGCTGTGCCAAAAAAGTGAACTCATTCATAAATTTGACTCGGCGACTCATATCGCATGGTCAGATGAAAACGAGCGCTTGCGTGATTACAATGCGATAACGCCAAACTCTATCCTTGACCCAGAATATTATAAATCAAACCTTGTCTATCAATGTTCCGTATTCTTTAACAATCAAGAGGATAAAATGCAAGAGGTTGATTTTGCTCAGGATGATTTAAAACTGGTTCATTGGCATCATATTGGTGCAGATATATTACCAGTAGATGCATCCAAGGCACGGGGGATTAAAGATCTATGTCAGCATTACGCCGTAGATGTGAGCGATTGTATGGCATTTGGTGATGGGATGAATGACTTAGAGATGTTTGACTTGGTCGGGTTTGCCGTAGCAATGGGTGATGCGCAACCCGCACTTATAGAGCGGGCAGATTTTGTCACTGGTACTATTGAAGAGTACGGTATACAAGCGGTGCTCGATCACTTACATATAGAGCAGAAATCGTGAAAAAATCTTAAATAAAGACTTTTTTTTAACCCCGTCTCGTCACCCAACCATAAACCTTACTACCAAATTTATAACACCCTACAATAATCAAAATAAATACTAAAGTAGCGAGCACATAAGCCAACCATGTCGGCACACTGGTTAGCCAGCCAATAGTAAAAGCCACACCTAGAGACGCTTCTAGCGGCCAGCTTAGAATTGGGGTATTCATGCCGATATTGAAGAAGACAATAATAGCAAATATGCCAACGACAGCGGTGATAATGCCAGCAATTTTACGGTTGTTCATCTCATCTCTCTTGTACCATTACATCGAATTTGGTTAGCGACTGCTGAAGTTATCAAGGCATGGTCAGACCGCCATCAACAGCGATGGACTGGCCAGTAATCGCCGCGCTTAAGTCAGACGCCAGTAGCAATACTGAATTAGCAAAGTCCGCTACTGAGGTCGCTTGACGAAGGGGCGTGGTAGTCGCGATATAATCAAACACTTCTTCTGTGGTTAACCTACTGGCATCAGTTGTTTTTAGCAGTCCACCTGCCAGTAAGTTAACGCGAATACCATATTGTCCCAGCTCCGAAGCCAGATTGCGCGTTAGACCAATCAAGGCTGATTTTGCGGTGGTATAATCGTAATAAGTCACCACCGGATTATAAACCAAGTTGGTGGAGATATTGATAATCTTACCCATCTGCTGGGTTTTCATTTGTGGTAATACCGCTTGTACTGTATTGACCGCGCCTTTAACAATACCGTCTATTTGCTGGGAAAAATGCGCCCATTTAACAGTTTCAATACTGGTGTAGTCGGCGCTTGGGTTGAATTGATAACTAGGTAAGGCATTATTGACCAATATATCAATACGCCCATACCGCGCGATAACGTCAGCTACCATTGCCTGCATCTGCTCAAGCTCGGTGACATCTGCTTGACAAGCAAATGCTTGTCCACCAGCCACTATAATATCAGCAACGATCGCCTCAGCAGACTCTTTACTATTGAGATAATTGACGCAAACGCTTGCGCCAGCTGCTGCCATTTTCTGGACAATCTGTGCGCCAAGGCCGCGACTGGCGCCTGTGACAATAGCAACCTTCTCTGTTAATAGAGCCGGTATGGTAGCGTAATTCTGACTCATGATTTTTCATCCTTGATGGTGTTATTTTTATTAAAACAGCCACTTTAATGACATGAATAATTAGACCGTAAACAGCGCCCATCATAGCATGAGATTAACTATCATCATGATGCGAGGCCGTATGCTTAGCGTTGATAACAGCCAAGAGAATTAAACTCATCACCCTTTAAATTACTACATATCATAACCATAACAGTATTATAACCTGCGACAAGTAGGTATCATGCGCTCGTTTTTTATCAATTTGTCTTACTTTAGGAGAGATATTTTGTCTCGTTTATCATCCCAGCTGTCTACTAACACCGCCTCTCACGCCTCTATTCATGTGCTACCCAAAGCACTGTTATGTGCGGCTATTGGTTCTATTGGATTGGCGCTTGCCAGTTGTAGCAACTCTGATAATGCCGCGACCGACAGCGCTGTTACCAGTGATGTAACGCTTAATCTTTATAATTGGTCGGAATATATGCCGCAAGAGATTCTTGATGGTTTTAAAAAAGAGACCGGTATTAGCGTCAATTACACCACTTTTGACTCTAATGAAGCGATGTATGCCAAGCTGAAATTGCTCGACGACTCCAGCCAATACGACCTTGCTATTCCGTCGACTTATTATGTTGAAAAAATGGCGAAAGAAGGGTTATTACAAGAGCTAGATAAGTCAAAACTAAGCAACTTTAAGAATCTTGATACCTCCTTTACCAATAAGAAAGTAGACCCTGAAAATAAATACTCAATTCCCTATATGTGGGGTAGCACAGGCCTTGCGATTAATGGCGATATGATCGACCCTGCAACGGTTAATAGCTGGAATGATTTATGGCGTCCTGAGTATAAAGGTCAGGTGATGCTAATGAATGATATGCGCGAAGTGTTTGGCATGTCATTGTTGACTCTTGGCTACTCGGGTAATAGCCGTAATCCTGATGAAATTAAGGCCGCTTACGATAAGCTCACCACCCTAATGCCCAATGTCAAAACCTTTAATTCAGATGCCACGCGTATTCCTTATATCGAAGGTGAGACTAATATCGGTATGACCTGGAATGGTGAGGCAGTGATGGCCAATAATGAAGGTTTAACCAGCTTAGTCTATAAGTATCCAACCGAAGGCGCAATCTTATGGATGGATAACTTTGTCATTCCCAAAAATGCTAAAAATGTGGACGCCGCGCATAAATTCATCAACTATCTACTACAACCTGAAAACGCCAAGATTGTGAGTGAAGAGATAGGTTATGCCTCGCCTAACTTGGCTGCACGTGAGCTAATGCCAGAAGAAGTCCGTAATAATCCGGTCATTTATCCCAGTCAGGAAGTGTTAGCAAAAGCAGAATTCCAAGAAGATGTTGGGGATGATGCGTTGCAAGTTTATCAGCAGTATTGGGATAAGCTAAAAACTGGTCGTTAAGTATGATTGATTAATAGCTAAGTATTAAAAAAACGCTGACCGTTAGCGATCAGCGTTTTTTAGTATCTATAAATGCAAATCAGTCTCGCCGCCATGCTCATCAATTCGGCGTTGTTCGCGGCGCTGATAACGGAGACCCGAGGCCGAAAACCAGCGTGGCTTGGTAGCTTGCAATAAATCACTGAGCAGCTGTAGCTGTGCTTGCAAGGTTTGGGTCAACCAAAAATATCCCTGCCACTCGAATGCTAAATGTTGCACGCTCGGATATTCGGAGACCGCAATGCGGGTAATGGGACGAAAAACTTCATCATTTGGGCTGCGTAGCACCGCTGCCATATGTTGCATCGCTTGTGTCAGCTCATGCTGATAGTGCATCAGCAAGATATGATTGTCCTCATCAATCTCAATATTTGCCAAACGCGGCGCGGCACTTAACAACAAATCAATCGTACCGATAATATTGCGATGAGTACGCTGAATAGTCTCTAGCGTCTCTTTTTTGATCCCTGATTCACTAGCAGTCGCTGCAATATGTGGTCGCACTGCTAACAGACGCTTATTAATCTTCTGTAGTGCCTTAACCAAGGATTTATTAACGGGCACGTCCGGTATAGAACTGCTCGCAGGATAAGTAAGACTTGATAAGCGGGTAACCTTGGTATATTTCAAAGGCTTAGGGATAAGCACCTCAGCATCAATATGGTTACCGACGTCTGCATATAGATTACTACAGGTATCAAGATTACTTGCCAATAAAAAGCGCCACATCAAAGTCGACTTGAGCGGTAAAATCAAGGTCGCTGCTACTGCCACGCCCGCACCTAGCAAAATATTGAACGCGCGGTAAAGTCCATCTTGGCCAATGTTACTTCGGTCAGGACTTGAGACAATCATCAGCATGGTGATACCCGTAAGCAAACCAATATAACCCAACTGCTTAACCGCTACATAACCGATGATACCGCTAATAACACCGATAAGTACATAATATAACCACAGCCAAGTGCCAATATCTTGGCTTAGCCATAAAACCCCCAGTCCGACTGTTACCCCAAGCAAAGTGCCTAAGATTCGCTCTTTGGCCTTGGTATAGATGGCCCCTTGATATTGCAGCAAACCTAATATCACAAAGACAGTAATCGTTGTCCACTCTCCATGTGGTAAATGAGTGAGTTTATTCAGCAATAATGCCGTTAACACCGCCACACCCAAGCGTATGGCATGTAAGACGTCAGCGTGCTGATAGCGCGCATAAGGCTCAATAAGCGGGGCGGTAAATCGCCGCCAAAAGGTCAGTTTCACGCAGGAATACTCTTTTTTTAAGTGGGTTTTAATTGAAAATTTTTTAAGTGAGAAATAATTTAAAAAGTAAGGATTGATATCAGCAGATAATATATTCGTAAAATAACTGTCTTTGCAGCGCAACTGCCTTCGAATAGCAAATATTTTGACAGAGCAACTAGCAAAAAAATAACGCCTTTCACCTATTAAAAGGTAAAAGACGTTAAAGGTCAAAGCATGCTAGCACACAATACAAAAAACTTACTGTTTCGCTAGCGTTTAGCTAACGCAAGCTTAAGAAAATTATACTTCTAAAAAGTCTAATATCCCTTCGGCAGCTTCTCGGCCTTCCCAAATGGCAGTCACCACCAAGTCAGAACCACGAACCATATCCCCACCTGCAAATATTTTAGGGTTCTTAGTTTGAAATTTAAAGGTTTGCTCTTCCGCCGCTAATACGCGACCAGAGCTGTCCATCGCTACTTGCTGCGACTCAAACCAGTCGGCAGGACTAGGACGGAAACCAAAGGCCATAATCACCGCATCACAAGGAATGATCTCTTCAGAGTTGGCAATCGGTTCAGGACGACGGCGACCACGGTTATCTGGCGCGCCCAGATGCGTAGTGACCACCTTAACCGCATTGACCTTGCCATTTAAGCCGATGATTTCAGTAGGCTGGCGGTTGAATAAGAACTCAACGCCTTCCTCGCGCGCATTGACCACTTCCCGACGGGAGCCTGGCATATTTTCTTCATCACGGCGATAGGCACAGACGACTTTTCCAGCGCCTTGACGAATACTGGTTCGGTTACAATCCATCGCGGTATCACCGCCACCAAGTACCACGACCCTTTTACCTTTGAGGTCAATATACTCTTCTGGATCTTTTTCCCAGTCATTACAGCGATTGACATTGGCAATCAAAAAATCTAGGGCGTCATGGACACCTGCTAGCTCCTCGCCTGCAAATCCGCCACGCATATAAGTATAAGTACCCATTCCCATAAAGACCGCATCGTAATCACTCAGGAGCTCATCGATACTAACGTCTGTGCCGATTTCTGTCTCTAGGCGAAACTCGATTCCCATGCCTTCAAAGATAACCCGACGATTGCGCATGACGTCTTTTTCCATTTTAAATTCAGGAATACCAAAAGTCAGTAAGCCGCCAATTTCAGGGCGTTTATCGAAAACCACCGGCGTCACGCCATTTCTAACTAAAATATCGGCACAACCCAAACCTGCTGGCCCTGCGCCAATAATCGCGACTTTTTTGTCGGTCCAAACCACATCAGACATATCTGGACGCCAGCCAAGGGCAAAAGCGGTATCGTTGATATACTTTTCAACATTACCAATAGTCACTGCGCCAAAGCCATCATTGAGGGTACAAGCGCCCTCACATAAGCGATCTTGTGGACAGACACGACCACAAACCTCTGGCAAAGTATTGGTACGATGGCATAATTCTGCAGCTTGAAATATCTGTCCTTCGGTCGCTAGTTTGAGCCAATTAGGAATATAATTATGTACCGGACATTTCCATTCACAGTAAGGGTTGCCACATTCAAGGCAACGATGCGATTGCTGCGCCACTGACTCGCTCTCAACCGGTTTATAAATCTCAACAAACTCAGTAGCACGAGTGACGATATCTTTTTTGATGGGCTCCAGCCGCGGTACGTCTAAAAACTGAAAACTATTATCTAAGCGTTTTGCCATGGTGAAATTCTCTTCTATAGTGGGCAATGGCAGTTAGCAAAAGCAGGCGTTATCAACAGCAGCTATTAACCATCATTAATAAAGCCAACTAAAAAATGTATTCCGCTTTCAGTACTGCCACTGTCCTGCTTAAAACATGTGAACGGTAAACTTGTCTTAAAACGTTTGGCTACAACCCTTATTGCGGGTCTGCCATCGTACTCTTAAGCAAGCTTACAATGTTCGCCGCTTTGGGCTTGACCAAGTAGAACTTACGCGCGTAATGCTCAAAGTCAGCCAATATGGCTTGACCCCAAACGCTGCCAGTTTTATCCACATGACTTTCAATCACTTGTTGCAAATAGATCCGATGCTCTTCAGTTTGCTCACTCGAGATACGATTCAGATCAATCAGCTCATGATTGCAGCGATCAAAGAAGTCGCCGTCCATATCGAGTACATAAGCAAAGCCACCAGTCATCCCTGCACCAAAGTTAAGCCCTGTGCGCCCAAGAATAGTGATGATGCCGCCGGTCATATATTCACAGCAGTGATCGCCTGTGGCCTCGATGACGGCATGCGCGCCCGAGTTGCGTACGCCAAAGCGCTCGCCTGCCGTGCCAGCAGCATAGAGCTTGCCGCCAGTTGCGCCGTATAGACAAGTATTACCAATGATGGCGGTATCTCGGGCGACAAAGCTAGAGTCTTTCGGTGGATAGATAACAATCTCGCCGCCTGCCATGCCTTTACCAACATAATCATTGGCATCGCCTTCAAGCTCAATATTTAGGCCGCCTGCATTCCAAACGCCCAGACTTTGCCCTGCAGTACCGGTAAGGTGCAGCTTAATAGGCATATCGTTCATGCCTAGATTGCCCCATACTTGAGCAATCTCACCTGAAATACGGGCGCCAATAGAGCGATCACAGTTACCAACATCATAGCTATAATCCCCGCCGTTACCTTGGCGAATATTAAGTAGCATGTCGCTAATCATTTGCTCAGCCAGCAACCCTTTATCAAACGGCTCGTTACGCGCTACTTGACAAGTTTGCGGGGCGCCCGCGCTCGCGGGATGACTATACAATAAAGGGGTTAAATCAAGATGGCGCTGCTTATCGGTTGTGCCTTCTAATATCTCGAGCAAATCAGTACGACCGACCAACTCTTCCATACTACGTACGCCTAATGCCGCCAGCCATTCACGAGTTTCAGTCGCAACAAACCTAAAGAAGTTAATCAGCATTTCCGCTTCACCGATAAAGTGCTTATCACGTAGCTCAGCTTTTTGAGTAGCAACCCCAGTCGGACAGTTGTTAAGGTGACAAATGCGCAGATATTTACAGCCAACGGCAATCATTGGAGTCGTGCCAAAGCCAAAACTTTCTGCACCCAGTATTGCCGCTTTTATCACATCAAGGCCAGTTTTAAGACCGCCATCAGTTTGGATACGTACTTTATGACGCAAGCCATTAACTCGTAGCGACTGATGGGTCTCAGCAAGACCCAATTCCCACGGCGATCCCGCATGATGAATAGAGGACAGTGGCGAAGCGGCTGTACCGCCATCGTAGCCTGAAATGGTAATTAAATCGGCATAGGCCTTTGCCACGCCTGTTGCAATCGTACCCACTCCTGGACGTGATACCAATTTAACCGAAACTAAAGCATCAGGATTGACTTGTTTTAAATCAAAAATCAGCTGGGCCAAATCTTCAATAGAATAAATATCATGATGCGGCGGCGGTGAAATTAAGGTCACCCCAGGCACTGAATAGCGCAAACGCGCAATTAAAGCATTGACCTTACCACCCGGCAGCTGACCACCTTCACCAGGTTTGGCGCCTTGTGCTACTTTGATTTGCATGACTTCAGCTGAGCGCAAATAAGCAGGCGTTACTCCAAAACGACCAGAGGCGACTTGTTTGATTTTTGAATTACGTAAGGTGCCATAACGGACAGGATCTTCACCGCCCTCGCCTGAGTTTGAGCGCCCGCCAATAGTATTCATTGCCATGGCTATCGCTTCATGTGCCTCAGGCGACAACGCTCCCAACGACATACCAGCGGAATCAAAGCGCGCTAAAATCTTCGCAGAATCTTCAACCTCGTTAACATCAATAGGATTATTAGTCTTTAGCTGTAATAAATCACGTAAGGTAGCGACTGGACGACTATTAACCAAATCAGCATAGTGACGATAATTGTCATAATTACCCGTACGTACTGCGGTATGCAGGCTGTTAATCACGTCAGGATTAAAAGCGTGATATTCCTTATTAAACACAAACTTGAGCAGACCCCCTTGATCAAGCGGCGCACGGCGCTTAAAGGCATTGGCGGCTAGTTGTGCTTGATCAGCGGCAAGATCAGCAAAGGTTGCGCCTTTAATCCGACTTTGTACCCCTTTAAAGCATAAATCAACCACAGGTTCAGAGAGTCCAACCGCTTCAAATAACTGGGCGCCGCGATAAGAGACTATGGTAGAAATACCCATTTTGGATAAAATCTTTAGCAAACCTTTATCTAAGCCTTTACGGAAATTCACTCGGGCTTGAATCGGATCGCCTAACAGCTCACCAGTAGCGACCAAGTCGTCAATAACATCGTAAGCCAAATAAGGATAAACGCAGGTAGCACCAAAACCAATCAATACAGCCACTTGATGTGAATCGCGCACTAGCCCTGTCTCTATAATTAGATTAGCATCAGTACGAATACCTTCGGCAATCAAATAATGATGTACCGCGCCAGTGACCATAATGGCATTGGCCGGTACTTTATCCGCATCGATATCTTTATCAGAGAGCACAATCAGCGTATGTCCTGCACGAATCGCGCTTGCCACTTGCTCACAGATAGTAACAATCGCAGCTGATAACGCTTGACTGCGCTCATAGTTCAAATCGATACGCGCTATCTGAAAAGCAGGATCGTCTATGGTTTCAATCTGCTGCATTTTACTGGCTGATAACACTGGCGAGGACAAAATCAGACGATGCGCATCTTTGGCAGAAGGCGAAAACACATTAGTCTCAGCGCCTAAACAAGTCTGTAGTGACATAACGATAGACTCACGTAGTGGGTCAATCGGTGGATTGGTCACCTGTGCGAACTGCTGACGGAAGAAATCTCCCACATGACGAATTTGCTGTGACAGCACCGCCATTGGGGTATCATCGCCCATCGAACCGACTGGCTCTTGACCATTTTCGGCATTCGGTCGAATGATCTCAGTACGCTCTTCATTAGTAATGTGATACATTTTTTGTAAGGTTTTGAGCTGGTCACCACGACATGCTTGCGCGGCAAATTGTTCTTCTAAGCGCTCATCATCACGGATACGCGTCGCTTCTTCGCGCAGCCATTTACGATAGGGATGAGCGTTTTTAAGTAAAGTAGCGATTGCCTCAGTATCTAGAATTCGACCAGTCAAGGTATCAATGACCAGCATTTGACCAGGACCTACGCGGCCTTTGGCGATCACATCTTTTGATGCGTAATCCCAAACCCCAATCTCAGAGGCAACGGTGATATAGCCGTTTTTAGTCGTGACCCAGCGCGACGGACGCAGACCATTGCGATCGAGCATACATACCGCATAACGTCCATCTTGAATAACCAGACCTGCTGGCCCATCCCACGCCTCCATATGTTGCGAGTAAAACTCATAAAACGCCCGCAAGTCCATATCCATACTATCTACGTTTTGCCACGCAGGCGGTACTAGAATAGACATAGAGTGAAAGAGACTCATGCCACCTGACATCAGGACTTCAAGCATATTATCTAAGCTTGATGAGTCCGAGCCACTGCTATTGACCAGCGGATGCAACTCACCGATATTAGGCAGTTTGGCTGATTTTAATTTCGGTGTACGCGCCTCAGACCAACTACGGTTACCTGTAATGGTATTGAGCTCACCGTTATGAGCAAGATAGCGGAACGGCTGTGCCAGTGGCCAGCGCGGTAGGGTATTGGTAGAAAAACGCTGATGAAAGACCACGATATGCGAGGCCAAACGCTGATCTTGTAAGTCGGTAAAAAACGCTGGTAGGTCTGATGGCATTACCAAACCTTTATAAATAATGGTCTGACAATTTAATGAGCAAACATAAAACAACTCATCATCAACTAAGCGTTGCTCGGCTTTTCTGCGGGCGACAAACAGCTTACGGTTAAAATCATCAGCAGCAAGGCCGTCAGGAGCATTGACAAAAATCTGCTCAAAGCCCGGCAAGGTCTCACGACCAATTTCACCGACGATATCAAGGTTAACAGGCACCTCACGCCAGCCAGCAACGGTTAATCCTTGGGCAGTAACCTCGTCGCTCAATACTTGCTTACTATGCTGGGCTTTGGCATCCTCTAAATTGGTGAATACCATACCAACGGCGAAATTATCCGTAATGTCTAATTGCTGCTCAGTAGCAATAGCGGTAAAAAACTTAATAGGTGTCGCCAGTAGCAACCCGCAACCGTCACCGGTCTTACCGTCAGCCGCGACGCCGCCGCGGTGGGTCATACAGCTTAAACTATGAATGGCGGTTTTTACTAAATCGTGACTGGCTTGACCTTCAATGTGAGCAATCAGACCAAAACCGCAGTTATCGGAGAAATCATCTGGGGTCGCCAAATGCGTGTGGGAGGATATCATTGACATGGCTTGTCCTTTTAAGTGAGCGGCTAGCCTATATCTAATGCAGATAATAGACTTAATACCGCAAGCAGAACGGGCTAATGAATAATATTCGTATATCCGAATTAATGGCGCAATAAGTGATAAATGCTTGCGCTTTGATAGAGATAAAAATAATCATCACTATCGCATTTATTCGAGAGCAAACGCAGTAACGGTCAATCAAAACCAGCAGATAGTAGATAGGTAAAATACAGTTGCTAAAATAAAGCACTGAAAAACAGTTACCGAGCTGCCAGCAGCTTAAGCGTTGGCGCGTTATTTATCGTCTGTTATTGTTAGGTGACGCAGGTCAATATGACAGGCGCAGCGACGGACGATCAGCTCATCGAGCACCTAATGACAAGGTGATCGATTAAATGTGAATATCAGACGCTTCGTGTTCAAACGCCCTAATAACCCTTAGTGAGAATATCATAAGAAAGGTAGTGTCGCTTGCAATATGTTTAATAGCGATAGCAAGAAACAGCGTTTAAAACTACAAAATAGTTGTAATAAATTATCATAGAATAACCATATAAATAGCTATTTACGATAACTATACAGAGCGTCGCCCACAATCATCTTAATTAATGCTAGACCAAAAATCCAGTCTTTTTTATTAATTTATTTGCCAAAATTTACAAGCAGCCATCTTAATATTTACTCTTGAGACGCTCATCTTTTATAGTAATAGCTATTATCAGTAAGATATATAAGTTTGTTATTAGCCACTGCTAAGTACCTCCAAGCATAATTATTGATACCCCATCACCATCAAATGATACGATCTAAAAATAATGACCCCATAAAAAATCCCGCTAGACATGACATCTAGCGGGCTCGATATAAACGATTGTTATTATGAGAAATTAATTGCCTTTCTCTTCTATAATCTCTTTGCTACTGTCGTTATTGTTTTTGGTAGCCGCCGTATTTTTATTACTGGTGTCTGAGCTGGCATTACTTTTTTCGGTATTGTTAGCGACGCTTGGTGATTTCGGTGTGGGTACAATCGGTAGCTTTTTAGACGGGGCCGATGCGCCGTTATCATTTTCGGCTGCCATCGTACGCTCTTCATTAACCGCTAAAGTGTCAGAGGTGTCCGCTGATTGACGAATACTCTCACCATCGTCAGTTGCCATTTGGCTGCTGTCATTATTAGCTAGGTCCTCAGTCGAGGTTTCAGTTCTTTGGCGAACAGGCACTTCACGCTTGGTTGGCTGCAGTCTCACTGAGCGTGAGCGTCTAGTGCTGAGATCTTTAATAGGTCCAGGGCGCTCATAATTATCGATAATGCCGATATAGCGATTGACCTCTTCAGGCAATACACGCACATCGGCTGGCAGTCCAAAGTCTATCAGCTTAGCTGCGCCTACCGCCTCTTGTGAACTACTCATGAGCCCATAAGTGAGCATATAACGCGGCTGACTGTCTTCATCACGGTAGCGAAAATAAGAGAATTTTTTGCGATCTTCGCGACCTTCTAAATAGCTAACAATGACCTCATTTTCTGCAACATTCATGACCTGTATGGTCCACTTGCCTTTATTGGCCAACAAATAACGTTTGTCTTTAAACTCATCAGGATAATTGCGTAAATCGCGCACCGTATCTTCAAAGGTAATCGGCTGCACATCAGTATCGAGCTCATGCAGCGCTTCAATAGACGATGGCTGCTTAAGCTCTCCGCTCAATGATTGCGGTACTGATATCGGTGCATTCTCGATTTTAGCGCCGATTGCTGGGGTTTGACTAAACATCCAAATCAGTGCGGTTACAATCCCCAATAGCAAGGTCATCATCAACCAAATTAGCGCTTGGCGACGATAGGACTTGGGTGCGGGGCCAGTCGTTGATCTCGATGCTGCCATGAGTGTTTCCTTGGAAAAATATTATAAACACGCTGATACAAGTGTGGTTAAAGTTGTCATTCAGTCATAGTTAATGTAATAGTAAGTAATGTAATAGTAGGTAATGCATATTAAGGCTATACATATAAAAGTTAGCAGAAGCTACCGGCGCCTAATGGAAAACCTATCTTACATACCTAGTACTAGGATATATCGACCATTAGAGTGTGAGGCTTAAAATAAGATAAGTTGATGACACACCCTGAGTAGCTTACAAACTTATACTGCGTGTTGCGACAGTACCTCTGTGAGGAACTGGGCATCGAAGTCATCTGTCAGGATGGCTTGTCCTAATGATTTTAACAAAATCAGACGGATTTGTCCGTTTTTCACTTTTTTATCATGACCCATCAAGTCCAAGGCAGTCTGCACAGCAATGGGCGGCGGTGTGGTGGGTAAATCTGCTAGCGCTAAGACGCGCTTAATACGAGCCACCTCATCCGCGCTCAACCAGCCGATTTTGTGTGACAGTTCAGCAGCTTGCACCATACCGGCGGCGACCGCCTCACCATGCAACCAACTGCCATAGCCTTCATGGGTTTCAATCACATGGCCAAAGGTATGACCAAAGTTCAACAGTGCCCGCAAGCCTGCTTCGCGCTCATCTTGTGCGACAACCGCAGCTTTATAATCACAGCAGCGCTTCACCGCCTCGCCAAGTATTACTAAATCTAATGCCATCATGGCAGGCAGGTTTTGCTCAAGCCATGTTAAAAAGTCCACATCCATGATTAGGGCATATTTGATAACTTCTGCAAGCCCTGCCGACAGCTCACGCGCAGGTAAGGTTTGTAGGGTACTCATGTCAGCAAGTACCATCTGCGGCTGCCAAAACGCGCCAATCATGTTTTTGCCTTGCGGGTGGTTGATGCCAGTTTTGCCGCCAACACTGGAGTCCACTTGTGATAGCAGCGTGGTTGGGATTTGGATAAAATTCACCCCACGCATAAAACTTGCCGCTGCAAATCCAGTCATATCGCCCACTACGCCGCCGCCAAGCGCAATTAATGTCACATCACGGTTAAAGTGCTGCATCATAAGCCTGTCATAAATCTGATTGATACTGGCCTGATTTTTATACTGCTCACCATCAGGCAGGACACAGACCGCTACCGTAAAATTTTCTGCCAGCGCCTGCTGTAATGGCTGCAGATATAGAGGTGCCACGGTTTCATTGGTGACAATCAACACCTGCTGACCGCTAATATAGGGTGCAATTTGCTCAGCCATGATACTTTTTGCTGTAATGATAATTGGGTAATCATGGCTTTGAGTATGAACCGTCAAGCTACTATCAAACTGTGGTGTGGTCATAAGCGCTCCTTCTGCCCCTTTGATTAGACGTTTGCACTGAGGTATCTTACATGGATGATTGCCATACCATCTTCAATAAGTTCGATACCCTTATAAATACTATTAAACAACTTTGATGGATCGGTTTGGCCACTTAATTAATAGGTTACTGTGCCACTTTGATCTTTGAAGTGACCCCTCTACTTATCTTATAGGTAGTTAGTCTTCAGATGAGCCTGAATCGGTGGTGATTGTGGCTCTATCAATAGCAGTAGGCACCAGAAAGGACTCTAATTGCTGTAATAGTTGATGAACCATATGTCGTGGGTAGGTGTGTCCAGTGGGCAAAATAATATGCGCCACTTGCCGGTATAAAGGGTCGCGAATACGATATAAGTTTTGTAAAATCTGTCTGGGATTGGGCTGCTGTAGTAACGGCCGCGATTTGTCTTTGGAGGTGCGCGCCATTTGCACATCAACAGGCGCATTAAGATACACCACAATGCCGCGTTGGTGTAAGAATTCACGATTTTCAGCCCGCATGACTGCACCGCCGCCAGTTGCTAGCACAATCTGTTGGTGCTGAGTTAACTCATCAATTGCCCGCGTTTCACGTGCGCGAAATCCTGCCTCGCCTTCTTTAGCAAATATCCAAGCAATATCAGCGCCCGTTTGCGATTCGACGTACCAGTCGCTATCCACAAACGATCGCCCCAATTGCTTGGCGAGCAGGCGGCCAATAGTGGTCTTCCCAGCGCCCATCGGCCCGACTAAAAACACCGACGGCAGTTCCTCCAACATAACACTCACTCAGATAAATTAACTATCATACAACGTCATCGATATTCTGGCTAGTAAAGAGACTTTATTATTACTGATAAAAATTAGCTATTAGTAAACATCAGCCAATAAAAAAGCAAGCGTACAGACTTACTTTTGATCCAGCTAAATATGAGCTTGGTTCTATTAGTCTAAACGGCTGATGCCGTCATTAATCAATTTCGGGGTTACAAAGATGAGCAGCTCTTGCTTATCATTACTGCGCATATCACGTCTGAACGCATGGCCAATATAGGGCAGGTCTCCTAAGAATGGGACTTTTTCTACCCCTTTAGAGATACGATTTTTAAAGACGCCACCCAGTACGACGGTTTGACCATCTTCTACGATCACGTTAGTAGAGATAGAATCTTCAGCGATGGCCACATCACCATTAATAATAGTTGGGGTACCATTGGTAATGTTAAGCTGCATGCCAATTTTGCCATCAGGAGTAATGTTTGGGGTAACCTCTAAACTTAGGGCTGCTTCTTTAAAGCTGGTGGATGTTGCACCACTGGCAGCCGCTTCTTGATAAGGAATTTGAGTACCTGAAGAGACTTTGGCGGTTTGTTTGTCAGTGGTCAATATTTTAGGTGTAGAGATGACCTCACCACGATTGTCTGCTTGCAGGGCCGACAGCTCAAGATCAAGCATCACATCAGACATACTGAGCAAGCCAAAGGCAATACGTCCAGCAGGATTTGCGACGCCTAAATCAACGTTTAAATTATCAGGACTACTGATGTCATATTTAGGATAAGATACCGTTTGTCCATCAATGATGGTGGTCTGTACGGTAAAGTCCTTAAGCTCTGCCAAAGTCTTATTACTACCACCGACCAATAGATTGCGGTTGTTGGCCGCACCATTCGACAAAATACCCCAACGCACGCCGATCTCTTTACTAAAGCTGTCAGAGGCGCTGACAATTCGCGCCTCAATCATCACTTGGCGTACTGGAATATCGATTTTGCTAATCAGTCTATGGATATTTTCAATGCTTGATGTCACGTCTTTGATAATCAAAGTATTGGTACGCTCATCAACTGTCACTGTGCCGCGATTGGATAGCAGCGTATTATTGTCTTGCACCGCATTATTCAAACCGCCACTACTACCCGTAGGCCCACTACCTTGAGAGATAAGGTTAAGGACATCTTGCACTTTAGCGTAGCTAAGCCGAATATACTCTGTCCGTAGGGGCGCATAGGCTGCAATCGCTTGCTGGGCTTCGAGCTCACGCGCTTCTTGCTCCGCAAGCTCAGTAGCAGGTGCGACTAGTATGACGTTACCATTTTCACGTTTACCGAGATTTTTACTTTTTAAAATGATATCGAGAGCTTGATCCCAAGGAACATTAATCAGGCGTAGCGTGATGTTACCGGCTACTGAGTCACTGGCAACAACGTTCATGTCAGTAAACTGCGCTAGAATATCAAGCACGCTACGAATCTCAACATCTTGGAACTCCATAGATAGTGCTTCCCCACTATAGACTTTTTCTTCTATAGTCGGCTCACGCAGTAGTTCAGGCTGACTAATCTCAATGTTAAGCTGATTGCCTGCTTGATACGCTTGATACTCATAGTCGTCAATCATATTAATAGTGATAATACCAGTTTGACCTTGGTTTTTGGTATCAATAGTATCTACCAGACCGCTATTGATATTGAGGCGGCGTAATAAGTTTTTGGGAATAGTGCTGCCAGTTATACGTACCACTAGCTTGTTACCTTGACGCTGTACATCAACAGGAATCGCTTCATTGGCAAGCGTAATACTGACATTACCGCCCCTATTGTTTCCTGCTGCAAAATTAAGGGCGGTCAGACCATCATAGCTATATTGCTTGCTCACTTGCGAGGAAGCAAGGTTAGGATCTAAGAGAGGATTGACCCGTACAACCATAGTATCAGCGGGGAGCTCATTACTAGCGCCTACTACACTGCTATTTTCGATGATAGGCGTCACAATTGCAGTAGTGGTCATCGCCGCATCGTTAGTTATAAGCGGACGATCAGGATCAGTAATAGTGAGTAATAAATCATTACCATTCACCGTAGTGGTATAATTACCCTCCTGTTTTAATCCAACGATCAGACGCGTGGTATTGTCATTATTTAAGGTAGTAACGTCAGTGATCATACCAATATTATAGTCAGTAAAGCGGCTAGCAAGACCGTTTTGTACCTGCTCAAAATCTAATACTAGGCGGCTTGGATCGGCAAGTTGATAAGCAGCAGGCAGAACGGGTACCCCCGTAAACCCCAAGCGTAGCTGAGTGACCGCTGGCGCAGTTTGGATCACAGAAACATTATTGATACGCTGTTCTGCATAGGCTGGGCTGCTAATAGCGGCCATACTGACTGCTAACGAAGATATGGCGAAGGTAGATATAGCAAAGGTAGAGAAAAATCGGTTGCTCATCATCATTACCTTGTTATTACTTACTGTCATTACTTATTCCTCAAAGAGCCTACCAATCTACCATATATGGAAAACTAGCTAGGGGAAACCAGCGACTGAGGCCTCTCGATAAACCCGGCACGGCTGTCTGGTACAATTTCAATTAAATTAATCTGGGTCGCTGTAATTTCCACAATACGACCATCATTTAGTCCAAGATAATCCCCTACTTTGACGCTCGCGACTGACCCATCAGGACGCTGTATCAGCGCATACAGCTGACCTTCAGGAGAGATTAATATCCCACGAAAGGTCAGCTGCGAGAGCTCATATTGCTCAAGCGGCTCTTTAGGGCGTGTGATATCAGGACGTACGCCATTAATAGGGGCAGTTGGACCTTGGACATTAACTAAGCTTGGCGGTAGAAATGGACTACGTAGCAGACTGGCACTATAGACAAAGTCTTCAACCCGCTCAGTTTTTGGCAGTGGCTCAATAGGCTGCGAGGGCGAGTTCCGAATCTCAGCTAACGCCTGCTCTTCCAATCCAATGCGATCCGAGCAGCTTGTTAACCACAAAGTCATGATAATCAGGGTTAGGAGGGCTGGCAATTGTGGTTTAATATTCACATCAGTTGCTCCCTACATTATCGTCTGTCACCGCGACGTCTTTCGGTATCACTTCTTTTGAGCGATAGGTTTTGGTCTGTAATATCAAATTCAGCTCCGGTACGGTATCCAAAGTAGGCTGCGGGTTACTGACTTCAAAATCATGCATAGTGATAATACGCGGTAATGCCGCAAGACCGCTGATAAAACTGCCGAACTGATGATATTCTCCTAATGCCGCAATACGAATCGGCTGCTCAATAAAAAACTCGTTTTCAATCTCAGGTTCTACTGAAATATCCTGAAAGCGTATATTACTAGCAACACCAGTCATATTAATACCCTCCACCAGCTCCGATACTCGAGTATCTTTAGGTAGCTGCTCAAGTAAGGTATTAAATTCCGTTTCCATCTGATTAAATTGGGTTTTATAGGCTTCTAAATGGCGAGCGCGTGACTCTTTTTCACGGTAGCCCTCAAGTAAAGTCTGCTGCTCACTTTCTGCGGCTTTGATTTCGTTAGTCTTATTACTGATTGGCAGCGCCCAAGATAAAGTAATGATAAAAGCGATGACAAATCCAAGTAAGGTCACTTTGACTGGTAGTGGCCAACTACCATAGTTTTCAGAATCTAATGACTCAAAGCTGCGGCGAAAGTCATTCAAATTAAATGGCTTTTTGCGGCGAACGGCTGTCTTTTTAGGCTTGACTAGACTTTTTTGGCCGATAAACTTCATAACTTACCTCCAAGCTCAGCGCTGCCAGCCAGACTGGTGGCCTCTAACTGCACTTGGGTCGTAATGACAAACTGCACATAGCTGTCTTCGGGGTAAACCGGACGCGACTGCTCTCCAGTCGTTACAGTCTCATTAAGCTTAGGAACAGACTGATAAGCAGTAATATTTTGCTGAATATTACGTACAGCAGAATCACCCATCCATTGACTCTTATCTAAATCGCGAATCAAGCTTGAAACCACATTAGGATTGTCCGCAAGACCGGTCAAGGTAAGCAGATCACCTTCACGTTTTAGATTATTTAGATAGAGGCCAGGTGGTATGGCTTTGGCAATATCATCCCACAAATGAACAGGGACAGGACGTTGGCCTTGCAAATCTTGAATGACTTGCATGCGCGAAATAATATCTTTACGGCGCTGCTCTAAGTTATCAATTTCAGTCAATGCCGTATCTAAGCGGCTGTTTTCTTGCTCAATGAGCGCGTTCGCATCGCGCTGTTCATGAAGCTCATTATTGAAATAACTCCATGTTGCAAACGCAGTTAATAGCGCCAGCAAGGTCACTACAACCACTAAGATAATAAATTCTTTATTACGGCGTTCTCGTTCTTCTTGCCGCCAAGGCAGTAGGTTAATACGAGCCATCAGTCAAAGCTCCTTAACGCCAGACCGCACGTGGCCATTAAGCTTGGAGCATCGATTATCAGTTGCTCGCTATTTATATGGGGGTTTATGGTCATATTGATAAAAGGATTGGCGACAGTGACTGGGACACCAAGCTTTTGTTGCACCATATCAGAAAGACCTGGAATAGAACTGCTGCCTCCAGCAAGTACGACCTGATCAATACTTTTATGCTGACTAGAGGAAAAATAAAACTGCAAGGATCGCATGATTTGCTGAATAGCATTTTCCATGAAAGGCGTTAGAATCTCTGGATAATAATCATCAGGTAGCGTCCGCTCGCGTTTATTGATGCTGGCCTCTTCAAATGATAAGCCGTAGCGGTTCTGGATGCCTTCGGTCAGCTGCAAACCCCCAAACAACTGCTCACGGCTATAAACAAATTCACCATTTTTGGCGACGTATAAGGTGGTCTGGTTGTGACCAATATCAACCAGTGCTACCAGTTCTGGTATACCGGGTAGATTGTTTACCATAAGCCCAAAAGCACGCTCAATCGCATGCGACTCAATGTCCATAACTTTAGTATTCAAACCACCAAAGGTGAGCGCATCAACACGCTGATCAACGTTTTCTGAGCGCGAGGCAGCTAACATTACTTGTACCATGCCGTCCTCGACAGCCGAGGGGCCCAGTACCTCAAAATCAAGATTGATCTCTTCTAAAGGATAAGGAATATATTGTTCCGCATCCAAACGAATCTGGGCTTCACGTTCAATATCGTTTAGCGCTATATCCATATCTATAACTTTAGTAATAACTGCTGAACCTGGAACGGCAGTAGCCGCATCACTACCTATTGCCTGACAGCGCCTTGCTAGACGCGCAATAGCCGCACCAACCATTTCGGTGTCTACAATTAGCTTATCGACGACTGCACCTAACGGTAATGTTTCAATACCGTAAGACTTTAAATAAAATATCCCTTGCTTACGCTGTATATCGACTAACTTTACTGACGTGGTGCGAATATCTATCCCGACCAAATGTCGACCTTTAGCAGAAAGTAGCCTCACAAACACGTTACCTTGTATAAAATGTACGTTTTGATAGTTATCTTTAGTGATCAAATACAATTTTGATAGTTATCTTTAATTATCAAATACAATACGTTACTTGATAGACGTATTCAACCATTTATCTATTATAATATACCACTCATGCGAGATGATATCTCTTCATAAGAGAAATTACACTTTTAGTATGACCCACTCATTTTGTTCAGAGTATAATATAATATTTGTTGCAAATTTTAATCAATAAGTCTCACTATGACCGAAAAAAATGCTACCACTCATTTCCTACGCTTTTTGGTGGGACTTGTCATTGCCTGTCTGGCCTTGGCAGTTATTCTAGCACTGGCCGTACCCATTGGGTTTTATGGTATGGCGATGTATTTATCGCCCACCCTACCCAGCACTCAAGAAATTAAAACGGTCAGTTTGGAGATGCCACTACAGATCTATAGCAGTGATGATAAGCTAATCGGTCAATATGGCAATCGCCTATCACTACCAGTTACTTTTGATGATATTCCTGAGAATTTGACCCATGCCTTTTTAGCAGCAGAAGATTCCTCATTTTTTCAACATAGCGGGATTAGCATTAAAGGGCTTGGACGTGCGGTTACCGAAGCGGTTATTGATGACGAGGGTCAAACAGGTGGTTCTACCATTACGATGCAGGTCGCCAAAAACTATTTCCTAAGTCCAGAGCGTACTTTAAATCGTAAGTTAACAGAGCTATTTTTAGCGCGCAAGATAGAAGACGAGCTGAGCAAAAATGATATTTTGACGCTATATGTCAATAAAATCTACTTAGGCGAAGGGGCTTATGGTATCCGCGCCGCTGCCAAAAAATACTATAGTAAATCGCTTGAGAATCTTACGGTTGCTGAGATGGCAATGCTGGCAGGCCTGCCAAAAGCCCCCTCAAAATACAACCCCGTTGCCAATCCCAGTCGCGCACTGACTCGGCGTAACTGGATTGTTGGCCGTATGCATGAGCTTGGCTATATCAGCAAAGCTCAATATGAAGAAGCGGTTAATGCCCCAATCGGGCTGAATTTATATCAAGAAAAACTTGACGTTAATATGCCGTATTTGGCAGAGATGACGCGCTATGCCTTGGTTAACCGTTATGGTAAAGAAGTCGTTAATGGCGGCTGGCGTGTGCGCCTTACCGTTGACAGTCAAGCGCAACAGGATGCTGAAGCAGCGGTATTAAAAGGACTAATCGCTTATGATCATCGTCATGGCTGGCGTGGCGCTGAAGCAAATGATGAGCCGCTTGAAAACTTTAGCCGTTATGGCAATATGTATCCAGCTAAAGTTACCAAAGTGAACTCTCGTAGTTTTGAGGCGATGATGGCATCAGGTAAAAGTGTGACAGTCAACTGGTCGGGTATGAGCTGGGCACGCAAATATTTCTCAGCCGATCGTATCGGCTACTATCCTAATAACGCAGCAAAAATTGTTAGTAAAAATGATAATATTCGCCTAGCACCAACCAATAACGGCGGCTGGAAACTGGCACAAATACCTGATGTACAAGGTAGCTTAGTCTCCTTAAATCCAGAGACTGGCGCGGTCAAGGCATTAGTTGGTGGCTTTAACTTTAATCATAGTAAATTTAACCGTGCCTTACAAGGCTGGCGGCAACCAGGTTCGATTATTAAGCCGCTTATCTATACTAGCGCATTAGAAAAAGGCTATCGTCCTGATAGTATTGTTTCAGACCGCCCCATTCAAGTGGGCGAATGGCAACCTAAGAACTCTGACGGACGTTTTTTAGGTGATATCACCTTACGCCGTGGTCTATATTTATCACGCAATTTGGTGTCCATCCGTCTACTACAAGCTATCGGTATCTCCGATGCCCGTAGCTTATTAGATCAGTTTGGCTTGGATAAAGAAAAGCTACCAACAACCTTGTCACTGGCACTTGGCGCCGGTCAAGCGACGCCCCTACAAATGGCGACTGCCTATACGTCTTTTGCCAATGGTGGTCACCGTGTTCAACCTTATTTTATCGAACAAATATATAACTATGATAATAAGCAATTGTTCCAAGCCAATCCGCAGCGTGCCTGTGCCTTGTGCTTTAACGAACAAGTTGATGAGCTCAACCAACAGCTAATTGAAGAGCATAATAAGCTTACAGCGAATGAAAAGGCAGCTGCAAATACCAATAAACCAGCTGATAATGAAGCAGTCGCAACCCCTGATTTAAAAGATATCACTGATGCTAATAGCTTGCCTCTAGACAACACCGCTATTGATCTTAGCGTTTATGATGCAAGCCCTGCAGCTGATCGCCTCCAAGCTCCTACTACTCAGTACTTACTTGCCACCCAAGCACCGCGTATCTTACAGCCACGAGTGGCTTATGAGATGGCAGATATCTTACGTGATGTGATACAACGTGGTACTGGCATTCGGGCAAAAGCACTCGGTCGGACTGATATCGGTGGTAAAACTGGTACGACCAACGACGCTAAAGATGCTTGGTTTGCAGGATTTCATCCTACTAATACAACTGTTGTATGGATGGGCTTTGATAAGCCTACGACTCTTGGTCGCCGAGAGTATGGTGGGGTAGCCGCACTACCCGTATGGATGGATTTTATGCGAGCCCAGTTAAAAAATGTTCCTTATCAATGGGTATCACTCAATAACCGTGCTAAGTCAGAGAAACAAAAACAACGGGTGATAGAGATGACTGATGACGGCATAATTATCCCCGATGATGACGAAGCCAGTTCCAACAGGGTAGCAAAACCAGTCAAGACTAGAACTCAACAGCGTAAGCAGCCTGAACCTGTCACTGAGCCTGAGCCTACAAAACCAAAAGTTAGCAAAGACACTATTAACAAACCCATAGCCATACCAAAACCTAGCAACGACAATGTACCGCAAAATCCGTTAACAGCAATACCAGCAGAACGTTTGCCGCCAATACCAGAATAAATTACTCGTATTGCAGGCGTAAAAACCCAGTTTATAAAAACTGTTTTCAATAAAAAATGCTTGTTCAGTAATCACTGAGCAAGCATTTTTTATGGGTGATTTTATAAAGTATATAAATTCTGATTTTACTTACTAAGTATTTTTCAAATACCTTTATAGTGATTAACTATTAAATCACTTTTGCTAGCACTTACTAAAACTCTACCATACCTGCCCGTAATTGTTCGATAAGCTCTAGAAACTGCTGGCGCCATTCACGTATCGTTGCTTCATCAGGCAACCATTGATTTGATAACGTCACCACATTAACGATCAAATCTCGCGGCTCTATCTCGGTAGTATTTGTAGCCTCATCACCTGAGTTGTTAAGCGGTACAGCATATAGACAACGCTGATAAGCGCGCTCTATATTTGCTAAAAATCCTTGCTGTTGTAACTGCTGTAAGCGCTGTACCTCTGGTGACACTTGCGTACGTTCGCTAAGTGCCTGCTCAATATCTACTAAAGTCGGGGCCGTCATAGTCAGCCCATAAAACTGTGATAACTCCTGCATAAAGGCCAGAAAAGTCCCATATAAATGAAATATAGCCGTCTCGCACTGTGCCTGATACAGCTGCTTATCCTTGCTACTACCTGCAGCTTGACAGGCCAAACGACAAAAATATAACTTTTGATTGGTACGATCTGCTTGATATTTGGCAACGCGACTTTTACCTGCCATAGGTTTCTTATCCTTATGTTAATGGTAAACAACTATTAATCAATAACAGCTACGATTAATAAAATCGCTTTTTTAGTGTACTATTTTCTTAAGTAAATTTCTTAAAAAAAGCAATAATCAGTTTTTTACTTTTTTAGAGGTACAAAAAAGCCAGCAACATGGCTGGCTTCTTATTATAAGATTAAAATCTAGCTAAATACCATTTCAACTACTGATTGTTTTGGTTGAGCTCTTGAGCAAAAGCTTCATCAAAACTAGTAAAGTCTTTGCTATCGCTGCTAGCAGTGGTCATATCAAACGCTGCATTTTGATTTTTATCGAGCAATTTCTGCTCAGCTTTGTCTTTACGCGCTTTATGATACGCAAGACCAGTACCAGCAGGAATCAAGCGACCCACAACCACGTTTTCTTTCAAGCCGCGTAATTCATCTACTTTACCAGTAACTGCTGCGGCGGTTAGAACCCGTGTGGTCTCTTGGAAAGAAGCCGCTGAGATAAAGCTTTCAGTAGCCAAGCTGGCTTTAGTGATACCGAGCAATTGACGCTCATACTGAACTAGGAATTTATCTTCTTCAGCCAGTTTAGTGTTCAGCGCTTTGATATCAGCATATTCAAGTTGATCACCTTTAAAGTGGCTTGAATCGCCGCCATCGGTGACTTCAACTTTACGCAACATCTGACGAATAATAACTTCGATGTGCTTATCGTTGATCTTCACACCCTGCAAGCGGTATACGTCCTGTACTTCATTAACGATATAGTTAGCAAGCGCCGTTTGACCTTTTAGACGTAAGATATCGTGCGGGTTTTGTGGACCATCAGCAATAACTTCACCACGTGCTACAGTCTCATTTTCAAAGACGTTGATTTGACGCCATTTTGGAATCAGCTCTTCGTGAACTTCACCGTCTTCATTAGTAATGATAAAGCGGTTTTTACCTTTGGTTTCTTTACCGAAGCTTACGACACCAGTCATCTCTGCCATAATGGCATGATCTTTTGGACGGCGTGCTTCAAATAAATCCGCAACTCGTGGTAAACCACCAGTAATATCCTTGGTACCTGAAGTTGCTTGTGGTACACGGCCTAGTATCGACCCTGCTGCCACGTTTTCACCATCGCTGACACGAATAATCGTTTCAGCAGGTAAGAAGTAAACCACTTCTTTGCCAGCATCGGTGTTCAAAATAATTGCCGGACGTAAGTCTTTAGCAGTATTTGAGCGGTCACGGGTTGCTAGAATCTCAAATGAGCTCATACCCGTGGCGTCGTCAACTTTAACAGTGGCTGTTAAACCATCGGTGATATCACTAAAACGTGCTTTACCAGCAAATTCAGTAATAATAGGATGCGTGTGCGGATCCCATTTAGCGATAGTTTGACCACCTTCGACATAATCTTCACTTTTCACTAAAACGCTTGAACCATAAGGTACTTTGTAACGCTCACGCTCACGGCCTAGCTCATCGGTTAGGGCGATTTCAGCTGAGCGCGATACGATAACCAAGTGACCATCAGTATGCTGAACGGTTTTCATATTCTCAAAATGCGCTTGACCAGCATTACGGACAGAGATGCTGTTATCCACTGATGCTGAGCTTGCTGCCCCGCCCACGTGGAAGGTACGCATGGTCAGCTGAGTACCAGGCTCACCAATAGACTGCGCCGCCATAACACCGACTGACTCACCGATATTAACTTTATGACCACGAGCAAGGTCACGACCATAACACTGTGCACAAACGCCGTGCGACACATTACAAGTAATAACTGAGCGTACCCAAATATCATCAATCGCGTTTTCATCAAGCGTAATGACCCAATGCTCATCGATTAAGGTACCCGCTGGAATCAAGATTTTATCGGCATCATCGTTATAAGTCACATCACGAGCAGTGACACGGCCAAGTACCAGATCACCAAGTTTTTCAATGATCTCACCACCTTGGATATGTGGCGTCATGAGCAAGCCTTGATCCGTACCACAATCATCACCGGTAATAACCAAATCTTGTGCAACGTCGACCAAACGACGAGTCAGGTAACCTGAGTTAGCGGTTTTCAATGCGGTATCAGCTAGACCTTTACGCGCACCATGGGTTGAGATGAAGTACTGAAGTACGGTCAAACCCTCACGGAAGTTGGCTTTAATCGGAGTCTCAATAATTGAGCCATCCGGTTTGGCCATCAAGCCGCGCATACCAGCAAGCTGACGAATCTGCGCCGCACTACCACGAGCGCCAGAGTCTGACATGATAAAGATAGAGTTGAAAGATTTTTGCTCTTCCTCGACACCTTGCGCATTAATCACTTTATCGGTTGCCAAATTATCCATCATCGCTTTAGCGACTTTGTCATTGGTACGTGACCAGATATCAACTACTTTGTTATAGCGCTCACCAGCAGTCACAAAACCTTGTTCGAATTGATCTTCAATCTCACGAACTTCAGCTTCAGCCACTTCGATAATTTGCTTTTTACTTGGCGGAATGACCATGTCATCCAGACCAATAGACACACCAGATAGCGTTGCTTGGGCAAACCCTAGATACATCAATTGGTCAGCGAACATAACGCTGTCTTTGACGCCCATCTTACGATAGCAAGAGTTAATCAAACGTGAGATGTTTTTCTTAGTCATCTCTTGGTTGCATTCTTCAAACGCCATACCTTTAGGCATGATGTTCCAGATTAGCAAACGACCAGCAACGGTCTCTTTGATACTGATTTCTTTAGTGTGATTGCCGTCGTCATCAATATGGGTTTCAGTAACCCGTACTTTGATCTTAGCATTCACATGTAAATCATTAGAACCAATCGCTCGCAATGCTTCATTAACGGTGGCAAAAATCATGCCTTCGCCTTGCGCATTAACTGACGAGCGGCTGATATAGTATAAACCTAAGACCACATCTTGTGATGGTACGATGATTGGATCACCGTTGGCAGGTGACAAGATGTTGTTGGTCGACATCATCAAGGCACGTGATTCGAGCTGCGCCTCTAAGGTTAATGGCACATGAACCGCCATTTGGTCACCATCAAAGTCAGCGTTAAACGCAGTACAAACTAAGGGATGCAACTGAATCGCTTTACCTTCGATCAATACTGGCTCAAACGCTTGCAGACCCAAACGGTGCAAAGTAGGCGCACGGTTTAGTAGTACTGGATGCTCACGGATGACCATCGCTAGCATATCCCACACTTGTGGCTCTTCACGCTCGACCATCTTTTTGGCCGCTTTAATGGTGGTTGCCATACCGTGTGATAATAATTTTGAATAAGTAAATGGCTTGAAAAGCTCAAGCGCCATCTTTTTCGGCAAACCGCACTGATGCAAACGTAATGTTGGACCTACTACGATGACCGAACGGCCAGAGTAATCGACACGTTTACCCAGTAAGTTTTGACGGAAACGACCTTGCTTACCTTTGATCATATCAGCCAAAGATTTCAATGGGCGCTTATTACTACCCGTAATAGCACGACCACGACGACCGTTATCTAATAACGCATCGACTGATTCTTGTAGCATACGCTTTTCGTTACGCACGATGATATCAGGGGCGCTCAGCTCAAGCAGACGCTTAAGTCGATTATTACGGTTAATAACCCGGCGATAAAGATCATTTAGATCTGACGTTGCAAAACGACCGCCTTCTAGTGGTACTAACGGACGCAAGTCTGGCGGTAATACTGGCAAGATGGTCATGACCATCCATTCAGGCTTATTATTAGAGTCCCGGAAGGCTTCTAATAACTTAAGACGCTTAGACATCTTTTTAAGCTTAGTCTCAGATCCGGTTTGCGGAATAGCTTCACGCAGCTCATCAATCTCAAGATCTAAGTCGATATCTTTTAGCAGATCTCGTACGGCTTCCGCACCCATTTTAGCTACGAACTCATCGCCAAATTCTTCAAGCGCTCTGAAATAATCTTCATCATCAAGCAACTGATAGCGCTCTAAGCTGGTCAAACCAGGCTCAGTGACAATGTAGCTTTCAAAATAAAGAACACGCTCGATATCACGCAAGGTCATATCAAGTAACAAACCAATACGGCTTGGTAATGATTTTAAGAACCAAATATGCGCAACAGGGCTCGCTAAGTCAATATGACCCATGCGATCACGGCGCACTTTAGCAGTCGTGACTTCTACGCCACATTTTTCACAGATAACGCCTTGGAATTTACGACGCTTATACTTACCACATAGACATTCAAAGTCTTTTACTGGCCCAAAAATTTTGGCACAGAATAAACCATCACGCTCAGGCTTGAACGTACGATAGTTAATGGTTTCAGGTTTTTTAACTTCACCATGCGACCATGACTTAATAACGTCAGGTGAGGCTAAAGTAATTTGAATACTATCAAACTCATGGTTACCATTGCTGGTAGGGCTTTGCATGATATCGAGTAAATCTTTCAAGTTGCTTCTCCGTTATCTTTATAATCATCTGATGGCGACAAAAAGTCGTCGCTGATAAGATGAATGAAGGCAATGAATAGGGTTGAGATAAATGACTAAAAGCAGCAGCAAGGGGCATGCTGCCTTTAGTTGACAACTAAGAGTAATAACCAACTTACTAATTAACGTTAATAACATTATAAATACTAATAACATCAGTCACGTTAATTCAGAATCAGTCAGCCATATTTAGTGCGTTTGCTTTAACTCAATATTGATACCCAATGATTTGATTTCTTTGGTCAGTACGTTAAAGGACTCAGGCATACCTGGATCCATATACTGCTCACCATCGACGATGTTTTTGTACATACGGGTACGGCCTTCAACGTCATCCGACTTCACGGTTAGCATTTCTTGCAAGGTGTAAGTGGCACCGTAAGCTTCTAGTGCCCACACTTCCATCTCACCGAAGCGCTGACCACCGAACTGAGCTTTACCACCAAGCGGCTGCTGCGTGACCAGTGAATATGAACCCGTTGAGCGCGCATGCATTTTGTCGTCAACCAAATGGTTAAGCTTGAGCATATACATATAACCAACCGTTACTCTACGGTCAAACTTCTGACCCGTACGACCGTCATATAAGGTTTGCTGACCATCTCTTGCGAGACCCGCAAGCTCTAGCAAATCTTTGACTTGGTGCTCATGCGCGCCATCAAATACGGCGGTACCCATTGGCACACCTTCACGTAGATTATCAGTTAACGTCATGATGTCATCATCAGTTAGACTATCAAGATCAACACTTTCGCCACCCACTTTGTTATAGATTTGGTCTAAGAAATCACGTAAGTCTACCATCGCTGCTTGGGCTTTAAGCATACCATCGATTTTCTCACCCAAGCCTTTGGCGGCCATACCCAAATGGGTCTCTAGTACCTGACCGATGTTCATACGCGATGGGACACCAAGTGGATTCAGGACGATATCTACGGTGTTACCGTGCTCATCATAAGGCATATCTTCAACTGGCATGATACGTGATACCACACCCTTGTTACCATGACGACCGGCCATTTTATCACCAGGCTGGATACGACGTTTGACCGCTAGATAAACTTTAACGATTTTTTGCACGCCATGCGCTAAGTCATCCCCTGACGTCAGTTTGCGTTTTTTCTCAGCAAACTTAGTATCGATATCTTTTTGCTTATCGACCAAATACTCTGCAATTTGGGTCAAGCGCTCAGAGATTTCTTCTTCAACCGGCTGAATGTCAAGTAAGGTCTCAAGGCTCATATCTTTCATATCAGCTGCTGCCATAACGGTACCAGCTTTTAGTCCAGAACCACCACTGACTTTTTGGCCATCAAGTAGCGTACCAATACGTCCACGTGCTGCTTCTTCAAAGATACGTAACTCTTCTTTTAAATCTTTACGATAGCTGTCGAGTTGTGATTTTTCAATCGCCCGAGCACGGGCATCTTTTTCGACGCCATCACGGGTGAAGACTTGCACGTCAATAACCGTGCCTTTGCTTGACGTTGGTACACGTAAAGACGTGTCTTTAACATCAGCGGCTTTTTCACCAAAGATTGCCCGTAGTAGTTTCTCTTCTGGGGTTAATTGGGTCTCACCTTTTGGCGTGACTTTACCCACTAAGATATCACCAGAGTCAACTTCAGCACCGATATAGACGATACCGGCTTCATCAAGACTTGATAAGGCCGCTTCGCCAACGTTTGGAATATCAGCAGTAATTTCTTCGGTGCCAAGCTTGGTATCACGTGCCACACAAGTCAATTCTTGAATATGAATGGTGGTAAAACGATCTTCTTTAACCACTTTCTCAGACAGCAAGATTGAATCTTCGAAGTTATACCCATTCCACGGCATAAATGCGATACGGATGTTCTGACCCAAGGCCAACTCACCAAGATCCGTTGAAGGACCATCAGCTAAGATATCACCGGTGGCGATATCATCGCCTTGGTTAACAATAATACGTTGGTTAATACAAGTATTTTGGTTTGAACGGGTATATTTGATTAAGTTATAAATATCGATACCTGCCTCACCGGCAGTCATCTCATCTTCATTGACACGTACCACGATACGTGACGCATCAACATCTTCAATCACACCGCCACGCTTAGCGATAACACAGACGCCAGAGTCACGCGCGACATGGCGCTCCATGCCAGTACCGACTAACGGCTTATCAGCTCGTAATGTAGGAACGGCCTGACGCTGCATGTTCGAGCCCATCAAGGCACGGTTAGCATCATCATGCTCTAGGAATGGAATCAAGCCTGCCGCTACCGATACCACCTGACTTGGTGATACATCCATATGGGTCACTTTTTCAGGGGGCATACGGACAAATTCGCCGTAGCTACGGACGCTGACCATCTCATCACTCAATGCGCCATCTTCGGTCATTGGTGAATCGGCCTGTGCAATCACAGTACCCACTTCTTCAATCGCTGACAGATATTCAATCGTATCAGTGACTTGACCATTAACCACCTGGCGATAAGGCGTCTCTAAGAAGCCAAAACTGTTAGTCTTAGCAAATATGGCTAACGAGTTAATCAAGCCGATGTTCGGGCCTTCAGGAGTCTCAATGGGGCAGACACGACCATAATGAGTATCATGAACGTCACGTACTTCAAAGCCGGCACGCTCACGGGTCAAACCACCCGGTCCTAATGCAGATACACGACGTTTATGGGTAATCTCAGACAACGGATTGTTCTGATCCATAAACTGTGACAATTGGCTTGAACCAAAGAATTCTTTCACCGCCGCAGCAACAGGTTTTGAATTAATCAAATCTTGTGGTGACAGGTTATCAGACTCAGCTGAGCTTAAACGTTCTTTCACCGCACGTTCAACACGTACTAAACCGACGCGAAATTGGTTTTCTGCCATCTCGCCAACTGAGCGAATACGGCGGTTACCTAAATGGTCAATATCATCGACTTCGCCGCGACCATTACGAATCTCAATCAGCTCTTTTAGAACGTTGACGATGTCACCGTTAGTTAGAACACTACGTTCGCGCTGAATATCAGGGTCAGCAGTATCATCAAAATCTAAACCTAAACGGCGGTTAAACTTCATACGACCGACATTTGATAGATCATAACGATCGGCGTTAAAGAACATACTGTCAAAGAGTTTCTCAGCGGTATCGACCGTTGGTGGCTCACCAGGACGCATGACTTTATAAATCTCAATCAACGCTTCTTCGCGACTTGAGGTACTATCAGCGCGTAGCGTATCGGCAATATAACTGCCTTGATCAATATCGTTGGTAAATAGGATACTGATTTCTTTAATGTCTGTCGTGCTTAATTTCACCAATAATTCATGGTCAATTAGCGTGTTAGCTTTAGCAATTACTTCATCATCAACGATAATGTCTTCTGCTAAAATACGCTCATATAAATATTCATCAGGCACAGAAATCTTAGTCATACCCGCTTCTTCAAGCTGACGGATACGGCGGGCGTTAATACGCTTACCTTGCTCAACCAACACCTCGCCTTCAGGTGATAGGATATCAAACTGCGCCATCTCACCGCGTAAGCGATCAGCAACCAAATCAATCTCGAACTGCTCTTCGCCTTTATAAACCGCTACTTTATCGAAGAATAAATCTAAAATCTCAGAAGTACTTAAACCTAAAGCGCGTAGAATAATAGAGGCCAATAGCTTACGACGACGGTCAATACGAGCAAAGACTAAATCTTTGGCATCAAATTCAAAGTCAAGCCACGAGCCACGGTAAGGAATAATACGGGCATTATAAAGAACTTTACCACTGGAGTGTGATTTGCCTTTATCATGGTCAAAGAACACGCCTGGTGAGCGATGTAACTGAGACACGATAACCCGTTCAGTACCATTAATAATAAAGGTACCGTTGTTGGTCATCAATGGCATCTCGCCCATGTAGACGCTTTGCTCACGGATATCTTTAATCGCCGCTTTGCTGTCTTTATCTTTGCTGTCTTTATCTTTAATAATCAAGCGAATTTTGACGCGCATAGGGGCAGCAAAGGTTGAGCCGCGTAAGATACACTCACGCTCATCAAATTCAGGCGTACCTAAATAGTATTCAACGAATTGTAGCTCTGCGTTACCAGAGTGACTTTCGATAGGGAAAATAGAGGAATACGCAGCTTGCAGACCCGTATTCTCACGAGCTTTTGGCTTTTTGTGCTCTTGCAAAAAGTGCTCGTAGGAATCTACTTGGATAGACAGTAAATAGGGAATGTCCATCACAGTGGGTAATTCGGCAAAACTTTTGCGAATACGCTTTTTTTCAGTATAAGAATATGCCATCGAGAGTCCTTACAGTAGACGTGAAAACAAATTAAAAGCGTGGCCAGCGTGCATAAATGCTATGCACGCTTAGCGACGTAAACGATAATAAAAAAACGGTTCTTGCTACAACTATTCTTTTCTACAACCCATCATATCTACAGCCAATAAATATATGATAATTAAATATATATAAGGATTAAATAACAATCACTTATTATCGTTGTTGGTCATAAACAACAGCAGTATAAATTAGAATAGCGGTTTAAACTTATAGACGAAACTTAATGCTGGCTTAGCTACCACAGCACACTTGAACGCAATATCAAAAACCATATAACTACATGGCTACCTTTACTCAAAATTTCAATAGGTAATTCAGTTAATCAGCCTATTATGAGAGCCAGATGTTTAAATCGTGTAAGCACACAATAATAATGTCGTCACTCCTATCTACCGTCTATAAGCCTTAATACTGACAGTAAAACCATACTGAATGAGGAGCAAAATAAATTAGGATAACTAATGGTTAAGATCAATATAAACGACCGTTTTGCTAAGGAAGTATACAGCCACAAAAAAACGCCAAACATCTACTGACGTTTAGCCTATATTATCTGGTTTCAAAAACTGGCGTGGTTGCTTGCATTTATATTGTCTGTCCTTTTGATGGGTATCCACCGTTAATGCGTACGTGTGTTAGCAGACACAAAAGGTCAAGCAGGTTATTATAATAAAAAAAAGCTGGCAATGCAAGGCATCACCAGCTTTTTTCGTACAAAGTTAAACTTATTTTAGTTCAACAGTTGCACCAGCGTCTTCAAGTTTCTTTTTCAACTCTTCGCCGTCAGCTTTAGAAACAGCTTCTTTGATTGGTGTTGGAGCACTTTCAACCAAATCTTTCGCTTCTTTTAGACCAAGGCCAGTCGCTTCACGTACTGCTTTGATCACAGCAACTTTCTTCTCGCCAAAGCTGGCAAGAATAACGTCAAATTCGTCTTGTTCTTCAGCAGCAGGGCCGGCAGCAGCGGCAGCAGGTGCAGCAGCAGCAACAGCAGCAGTTACGCCGAATTTTTCTTCCATGTCGCTGATAAGCTCAACGATATCCATTACTGACATTTCAGCGATTGCGTTTAACACATCATCTTTAGATAGTGCCATGAGAACTCTCCGTTATCTGATAAAAATTAATTGATTCTAATATCGCTTGGACTGCTTGCCAGATCTGGCAATAAAGTGCAACCGGCGATATTAAAGTTACGTTAAAACAAGCAATTAAGCAGCTTCTTTTGCGTCTTTGATTGCTGCTACGGTGCGAACAAACTTGCCAGGAACTGCGTTCATAGTTTGGACAAGCTTGGTCACTGGTGCATTCATGGTTGCCATCAAGATAGAGATCGCTTCGTCGCGAGTTGGAAGCTTCGATACGCGTTCTAGATCTTCTGGACCAAATAATTTACCACTAACTGATACCAATTTGGTTTCAAGGGCGTTGTTATCTTTGCTAAAATCAAAAATGATTCTAGCCGCAGATCCCAAATCGTCCATTGAGAAAGCCAAAAGTAATGGACCAGTTAGACTGTCTGACATGCACTCAAAGCTAGTACCTTCAAAAGCGCGTTTTGCTAGGGTATTTTTTACCACTTTCAAAATCACACCTTGATCACGGGCTTGTTCGCGCAGCTTAGTAAGCTTTGCAACACCAATACCATGATACTCGGCAGCTACCGCTGAGTACGCATTAGCAGCAACTTCAGACACTTCAGCCACAACTTGCTGTTTTTGTTCTAGCGTTAATGCCATAAGTTAACTCCTTAATCTTATCAGCCGCCTTATGATTTAAGCTTTTAGCCACTTAGATTTTGATAATCCGAGCTTCTAAAAACAGCAGTCATAAGGTGAGACTGACTTGATACGACACATTACCAATAGCAACTTGCCTACTGGTAACGACTGATTACGGCACCGTTATCAGAGTGACATTGAGTAATAGGACGATATGACTAACTCCCCCTATCCGCTCTTGTCGTAAACTGTGTGGGCCACCGTCTGCGTAGGCCAACTAAGATTTTCATCTGTCGTCGATTAACAAGACCAGCTTATCGATGCTAAACACATCACCAAACTGTTCTCTACCTACGGTCTTAGACAGCGTAGCGACGGCTACGCTGACCTAATATTTAAAATTCGTTGGTATTTGTTATTACAATATTTTAAATAAAATATTGTAATATAAAGTACCTATATTAATTAACCTGCTTAATTAATAAAGTAGTTTTATTTAGCAACACGATAAGGAACAGGATCAACTGTTAGTCCTGGGCCCATAGTGCTAGACAGGGTAATTTTCTTAATAAAAATACCTTTAGACGTTGCAGGCTTAGCACGTTTTAGATCAGCCATAAGCGCTTGGGCATTCTGCATCACTTGCTCAGCAGTAAAGCCAACTTGACCGATAGTCGCATGGATAATACCCGCTTTGTCAACGCGATACTGAGCTTGACCGGCTTTAGCGTTGGTTACGGCTTCGGCAACATTTGGCGTTACGGTACCGACTTTAGGGTTAGGCATCAAGCCACGTGGGCCTAAAATCGTACCTAATTGGCCCACAACACGCATCGCGTCAGGAGCAGCAATAACCACATCAAAGTCCATATTACCGGCTTTAATTTGCTCTGCTAGATCTTCAAAACCAACGATGTCTGCACCTGCTTCTTTAGCAGCTTCAGCAGCAGCGCCCTGTGCGAACACAGCAACGCGTTTGGTTTTACCAGTACCTGCAGGAAGGTTGGTTGCACCACGAACGACTTGGTCAGATTTACGTGGATCAACACCTAGGTTTACCGCGATATCGATAGACTCTTTGAATTTTAATGCGGGTAAATCATTTAAGATCTGTACCGCTTCTTCAATAGTGTATAGTTTTTCGTTATCAATACGGTTTTGAATTTCTTTTTGGCGTTTGGTTAGCTTAGACATTATACACCCTCCACGGTAATACCCATTGAACGTGCGGTACCAGCGACGGTACGGATAGCAGCATCAAGATCAGCGGCAGTTAAATCTGCATTTTTGGTCTTAACAATTTCTTCAAGTTGCTCACGATTCACTTTACCGACTTTAGCCGTATTTGGTGTACCTGAACCTTTAGTAACGCCCGCAGCTTTACGTAGTAAAAACGCAGCTGGTGGTGATTTCATGATAAAGGTAAAAGATTTATCGCTGTATACTGTGATCACAGTTGGAATCGGTAGACCTGGCTCTTGGCTTGAGGTCGCAGCGTTAAACTCTTTACAGAAAGCCATGATGTTCACGCCCTTTTGACCCAAAGCTGGACCAATCGGTGGTGAAGGGTTTGCTTTACCTGCAGGGACTTGTAGTTTGATGTAACCATCAATCTTCTTAGCCATAACTGTCTCCTAAATGGGTGATAACGCTAAACCAATATTACATATTATAAAAACAATACGGTACTGATTAATAGCTCCCCGGTTTATAGTTGTCTAGTCTAGTTTTTCAACTTTACTAAACTCAAGTTCAACCTGAGTCGGTCGATTAAATACGTTTACAGTTAAATGTAATTTAGACTTCTCGTAATCCACTCTTTCAACCAACCCTTTAAAGTCGGTAAATGGACCATCGATTACCAATAACTCTTCACCCGGCTCAAATAAAGTTTTTGGACGTGGATTAGTCTCGGTCTGGATCAGACGGTTTAGGATGCGATCCGCTTCTACTTGCGTAATAGGCGCAGGGGTTTCTGGTGTGCCACCAATAAAGCCCATAATACGTGGACATTCTTTGACGATATGCCAAGTATTATCATTCATTTCCATCTGGATCAATACATATCCTGGAAAGAATTTACGCTCGCTTTTACGTTTTTTGCCGTCTTTCATTTCGACGACTTCTTCAGTAGGTACCAACACGTCACCGAATGAGTCGGCAAAGTCACTACGATTAATACGATCAGTTAATGAACGTTGTACTTGCTTTTCATATCCTGAAAACGCTTGGACAATATACCAACGCATGTCACGCTCCTGACCATTATAAATAAGTCGTTATAAGTAAACCGTAGAAATAATACGGCGGTTAAAAGTTGCTAATACGCTCAACTTAACCAATAAATAAGCCAACAAACCAATTAAAAAAGTTATCTAATAACCAAATAAAAAACCCAACAATTGCAATCACGACAATCACTTGCCATGTGTATTGAAAGGTTTCGTCTTTACTTGGCCATGTCACGCGACGTAATTCAACCGCAGCGTCTGTTAATAATGTTTTAAATGCACGACCTTGATGGGTCAGTGCTAAGCATACTAGCGCAAACACAAAAAGGGCGACAATAATACTAATACGTATCCAGACATCATTGGCAGGCTGCCAGTAACCCGGTAGATACTGATTAGCTAGAGTCGCACCAATTAAAATTACGATAGCTAGTAGCCATAGTAGCATATCTTTTACTGAGCCAGTTTTAGCCACTTCAACAGCAGACGTATTGTTCGCTGATATATGGTTATTTTTAGTCAGCAGTCCACCACCAGCCGCCTTGGCATCAGATAACTTATTATCGAGGTTATCTTGATTATTGCTCATAAAGGACTCGCTTTGGAGATGATGGGTACAACCAGATATACTAAGAAGATGGCAGGCGATGTAGGACTCGAACCTACAACCCTCGGTTTTGGAGACCGATGCTCTACCAATTGAGCCAATCGCCTATGGGTGTTAAGGCTGACAATTATACATGTCTTTAGTTAGAATGCAAGTTCTAAGGCATTATTTAGTCATATTAATCTAACAGCTGACTTATATCTGATAAAACCTCATGAATACGAGCATTAAAGCCCTATTCAATGTTATTTATATTTAGTAGCACGCTGCTTTTTAGACATCAACGTATATACCAATAAAAAAAGCCGCTCTCAATTACGAGAGCGGCTTTTGGACTAACTGTTTGGTTACAACACTTAAATACTGAGAACA